>CAWGDT010000021.1:0-34301 GCA_963821365.1 uncultured Actinomycetes bacterium | reverse complement strand
CCATGCGGAGGACGGCGACGGGGCGCGACCTCGTACTGCTCGCGGCCGCCGCGCTCGCTCTGCTCGTCCTGACGGCCGCGCTCACGTGGTCCCGGGCGGACGACGCCTCGTCGTGGGACGTGCCGCTGTACCAGTCCTTCGGCGACCGGATGGCGGACGGCGCCGTCCCCTACCGCGACTTCCGGGTCGAGTACCCGCCGGGGGCGCTGCCGGCCTTCCTGCTGCCCTCGCTGATCGCGCCGGGCGGCGACCCGGTCTACGAGCCGGAGCTGAACGACGCCGCGCGCGGCTACGCGCGTGCCTTCGCGGCCCTGATGACCGCGCTGCTCGCCGCCACCGTCCTCTGCGTGGCCTTGTCGCTCGCGGCTCTCCGGGCGACGGTCGGCCATGCCGCCGCCGCGCTGGCCCTCGTCGGCGCGACGCCGCTCTTCCTCGGCGAGCTCGCGCTCACCCGGTTCGACGCTCTGCCGGTCGCGCTGACGGCGGCGTGTGTCGCCGGGCTCCTCCACGGGCGCCCCCGCCTCGCAGGCCTCGCGCTCGGCCTCGCCGTCGCGGCCAAGCTCTATCCGCTGCTCCTCCTGCCGCTCGTCGCGATCTACGTCCATCGCCGCCTCGGCCGGCGCGAGGCGATCCTCTCCGTCGGGATCGCCGCGGCGGCCTTCGCGGCGGTCGTGCTGCCTTTCGTCGCGCTCGCTCCCGGCGAGGCGTGGTTCTCGATCCGTGCCCAGCTCACCCGGGGCGTGCAGGTCGAGAGCCTGCCGGGAAGCCTCGCGACCGCGCTCGGGGTCGCCGCCGACAGGATCGGCCTCGGCGCGCTCGGCACGGGGGTCGCGGAGGGCGGCACCGGCGAGGTGCGGAGCGCCGATGTGACGGGGACGCTCGGCCAGGTCCTCGGGACGCTCGGGGGCCTCGCCGCGATCGCCGTCTTCGTGGCGATCTGGGTCGCGGCCTGGCGACGGCCCGACGGGTCGCCCGCGCGCCTCGTCCGCGACTGCGCGGCAGTCGTCGCCGCGCAGCTCGCGCTGGGCCGCGTGCTCTCTCCGCAGTTCGTCCTCTGGCTCGTCCCGCTCGTCCCGCTCGTCGCCGGTCGCCGGGGGCGCGCCGCCGGCGTCCTGCTCGTCCTCGCGCTGGTCGCGACGCAGCTCTGGTTTCCCGACCTCTATCGCGACTACGTGAACGAGCGGGGCGCCCCCGAGACCGCCTACCTGCTCGCCCGGAACGCGCTGCTGCTCGCCGTGCTGGTGGTGCTCGCGGCGCCGCGGACGAACCGGTCCCGGTCGCCGAGCAACCCGACCGCCGCGAACAGGATGAAGGCGGGCGCGACGGGGACGGCGTAGGCGGGCTCCGCCCACACGGCCATCACGGTCGCCAGCAGCATCGCGAGCGCCCCGCCGACGGGGCGCGGCGGTGGCCCACCACGACCGCGGCCGGCGCAGGGCGACGCCGACGACGCCGGCGAGGAGCCAGAGGAGCGGCGGCGGGTAGAGCCTCGACGAGCGGTCCATCTGCAGACCCAGCCACGGGCTCCACCAGTGGTCGGGGAACGCCTCGTACAACCCGGCCACGCGGCGGTCGTTCGCCTTCCACCGCGCCTCCTTGGCCGGGTCGTCGAACACGACGTGGTGCTCGGTCGGCGACGTCCACACCTCCCGGATGCTCCCGTCCGGGGTCGAGATCTGCGCGCTCTGGTACTCGGACGGGATCGGCTCGCCCTCGGTCGGGGCTGGAAGCTCACGGCCGTCGACGACCACCGTCGCGCCCGCAGTCGGGGCGGCGGCAGAGGACCCCGTCGTGCTCGACGCCGAAACGGGTGCCGTCCGTCCTGCGAAGAGCGGCTTCGAGAGCTCCTTCACGAAGTCGCCGAGAACGGCGCGACCGAATGTCCCCGGGTGCGTTCTCACGGCCTCCCGGGCCGCGCGACCGAGGATCCCGTAGTCGGAGTCCCAGCCCCAGAGCCGGTCGGAGAGGCTGATCAGGTCCTCCTGCTCCCGCGGGCTTCCGCGCGAGAAGAACGTCTCGAGGTCGATCCCGTACGAGCGGTACGGCTCCTTCGTGAGCAGATGCCGCTCGACCGCCTCGGCGAGCTCCCGCGACGCGGGTCCGTTCTCCGGCCGGACCGTGTGGTCGACGATGAACGACCGGAAGAACGGCAGGCTCGCCTGTCCGCCGCGCGTGACGGCGAGGTCGTCGTAGCGCCACAGGTTCGTGGCGGCCCACGAGGCGAGCAAGCACCACCCCGACCCCGGCGAAGGCAGCCGTCCGGCCGAGACGCGCCCGCCACGGGCCGGGCAGGGCGAGCGGGAGCACCGCGACCACCAGGAACACCTGGTTCGCCGGACGCGTGAGCGCGATGAGCGCCGTCGCGCCGCCCGCCGCCGCGAACCTCCATGCCGACGGGAACAGGGCGGCGCGCACGACGACCGCCGTCCAGACCGCGAAGCCCGCGGCGAAGACGATCTCGCTGGCGAGCTCGTGGAACACGACGCCGTAGCCCGGGTAGAGCAGGAGCGCGACGGACACGAGCACGGCTGGCCCGCGGCCGAAGAGGAGCGCCGTCCGCGCGTAGAGGAAGATCGAGCCTGCGAAGAGGAGCGCCGAGACGAGCTCGACGACGAAGGGGCTGCCGAGGTCGAGGAGGCCGCCGATCGCGAGGGGCGTGACCGGGGTGCGCGACAGCATCTCCCACGGGAACACGGCATCCGTGTGCCAGAAGTCTGCGTAGACGGCGAGGTACGACTCGAGGTCGCGCCCCGGCGCGACCGGCCACCCGAGGCTCTGGATCGTGAAGACGACGAGCGCCGCGGCGACGAGCAGGACGGCGCCCTGCCGCGTGCCGGCGAGCTCGGTCGCCCCGGCCCACACGCGGCGCGCCAACCGCTTCACGGCCGCGCTCCGCCCACGACACGGACCGGGCCGCGCAGGTGCCACAGGCGGAGCCCGGCGACCGTCCCCTCCGCGGCGACCTCCCCGTCGAGCTCGAAGTCGCGTGGTGTCACGGCCCACTCCGCGCGGACGGCACCATCGTCCGAGACGACGAGCCCGTCGTCCGCGACACGCACCGCACCTGCCGCGAGCGTCGGCGCGTAGCCTGCGCCGAGGGCGTACGCCGGGCCGATCGAGCCGTTGAAGAACTCTGTCAGCCTGAGCGCGTCGCGTGTCTCGACCGGCACGGCCCCGGCCAGCATCGCGACGTCTGCCCCTCCGGGCACCGCGTCGTCGACCCATGAGACGCGCGCGGGGCTCATCGAGGTGAACGTGACGTTCCGGGCCGCCTCGATGCGCAGGTCCCAGGCGAGGCCGGCGTCGAGCGCAAACACCGCGGCGACCGGGACGAGCACGAGCCAGCGCGGGAGGCGGGTCAGCGCGACCACCAACGCCGCCGCGCCGAGGGCCGCGAGGATCAGCCACCAGCGCCGGGGCTCGGGCAGGCCGGCCCGCACCGCCACCTCCGCGGGAAGCCCGGCGGCGATCGCGTCGAAGCGCCGCCCCCCGTCCGGGTTCAGGAGGTAGGTCGGGAGGGTCGCCAGCGGGAGGAGCACCAGCAGCGCGCCGATCGCGAGACCGACCGGACGGATGGGAAGGCGCCGCTCGGCCCAGACGGCGGTCGAGACGATCCAGAGCGGCGCGACGTAGAACAGGTAGCGGTCGTGGAGGAAGCCGATGCCGAACTCCGTGCTGGAGAACGCCCCCACCACCAGCAGCAGGACGGCGTTCACGCACACGAAGAGTGAGACGAACGACGCGGCGGCTCGGCCGCCCGCGCGCGCTTCGCGCCCCAGCGCGGCGAGCACCGACGGGATCACGACGAGCGGGACGAGCGCGAGGTACAGGCCCAGGCCGGCGAGCGAGCGCCACGTCCAGCGCGCGACCTCGACGACGTCGTACGTGCGCCAGAGGTCCCCGTAGCCCTCGAGCGGGTTCCCGAGCGCCGCGCGCACGGCGAGGACGACAGCGCCCCCGCCCAGGACGAGGAGAAGCGGCCAGAGCCGGGCGAGATCGCGCCGGGCCGGCAGGCGCACGCCCCGTGTCAGCAGCGCGCGCACGACGAGCGCCGCGGCGAAGGCGAGGCCGAGCGTGGCGAGCTGCAGCCGAACGCCGGCCGCGACCAAGAGCGCGGCGAGCGCCAGGAACTGGGCGTCCGCCGTCGGGCGTTCCAGGCAGCGCGCGAAGGCGAGCAGCGCGACGGTGCACGCGGCATACGCTGCGCCCTCCGTCATGACGAAGCCGGTGTACAGCGCCGAGGGGATGGCCACGGCGAGCGCGGCGCAGGCAAGGCTCCATCCGGGCTGGAGCAGGCGCCGCGCGAGGAAGAATGCCGGCACCGCCGCCAGCGCGAAGAGGACTGCGTTCAGGAGGCGCGCCCACCGGTACGCCGCGAGGTCGTCGGCGGCCAGCAGGTGGACGGGAGCGAGGAGCGCCGGATACACGGGCCCGAAGCCGTAGCCGCCGTCGCGGACGCGCAGGCCGTCTCCCGCGGCGAGCGAGCGCGACGCGTCCCAGTGGATCAGCTCGTCCCCGAAGACCGTCGGCACCTCGATCTGCTGACCGAGCACGCCCCAGACGGCGACCGCGGCGAGGACGATCCCGACGAGGGTGAGCGCTGCCGCGACGCGCGGGCTCACGCGGCGCCGGCGCTGCCGCGCTGCGGGCGGACGACGTCGGCGACGTCGGCACCGTCACCGAGCTCGTCCGTCTTCCGGCAGAGAAGGAGCACCTCGTTCGACCCCGGCCGGTAGTCCGTGAACACGGTCACGTCCCGCCAGCCCGTCCACGCGAGCTCGATCCGGAGGGCGTCGAACGTGGGCACCATCTTCGCCTTGCCGGTGCCGGGCTGCCAGCGGACGCGGAGCGCCGAGTCGGGCCGCGCGTCGGTGGTCGTCTCGAGCAGCATCTCGCCCCCGAGCAGTGTCAGGCGGTTGAGCATCCCGAGCAGCTCCAGGTGGAAGGCGCTGTGGTAGAGGACGCCGAGGAAGAAGACCAGGTCGAAGGGGCCATGCTCGCGCAGCGCCTCCGCGCGGCGCAGGTCGCCGAACACCCAGGCGTGCGGCGCACGGAGCTCGCCTTCCCAGGCCTCGTGCAGGTGACGGTCCTCCTCGAAGTCGGAGAAGGCGAGGAACGACGGGGACAGGTGGGTGTCGACCCAGCGGGTGTGGATCCCGTACTTCGGGCCTACCTCGAGCATCCGCAGGCCCGACCAGTCCCTCCCGGCCACGACGTCCGCCAGCCCCTCCAGCGTCAGCGTGAGATCGACGTCGTCCGCGGAGACGGTCGAGTCGCGCTTGTCGCGAATGAGCCGGCCGTCCTGCGTCAGCGTCGTCTTGGCGTCCAGCTGCTCGCGATAGTCGTACAGCGGGACGTAGCTCGCGAGCTTGAGCCGCTTCGCGCTCCAGTCGACGGCGCGCTTGCCCGTTCGCCAGCCGAGCGCCCGCGCTCGGGCCGGGATCCTCACCGCTCGACCTCGCGACGCGTCACGACGCCGGAATGTACTGGACGCGCCCGAGGGGACACGCGGGCGGCAGGGCGACGGTGTCAGACACCGTTTTCTGTCAAGGCTCGGCGTGCGCCGATTTGGTGCCAACTCGTCCACAGGGGGTCGGAGCTCGTCGTGCAGCCCGGAGACCGCGTGCGAGAGGGCTGACGGGTTCGGCGACCGAATCAGCGCCGGCGGGCGCTGACGTGTGAACGGTCAGTCCACAACCGCGCTGGCCACCGCTGTGGAGCGATCGGCACCAAGTCGGCACAGCGTGCGCCCTTGACACAATTCGGTGTCTGACACCGCCCTCCGTCGACCGCCGGTCAGGCGGCCGCAGGGTGGCCGATAATGCCACCGTGGCGCCGCCGCAGATCTCGGTCGTGATCCCCTGCCTGAACGAGGAGGACGCCGTCGGCGCAGTCGTCGACCAGGCCTTCGAGGGGATCGAGCGCTCGGGGCGCACCGGCGAGGTGATCGTCGTGGACAACGCGTCGACCGACCGGTCCGCGGACGTCGCGGCCGCGCACGGAGCGACCGTCGTCCGGGAGGAGCGGCCGGGCTACGGGAGCGCGTATCTCGCCGGCCTCGCGGTCGCGCGCGGCGAGTTCATCGTGATGGGCGACGCCGACGAGACCTACCCGATGCGCGACCTCGCGCCCTTCGTCGAGCGCCTCGCCGCCGGGGACGACCTCGTGATGGGCTCCCGCTTCGAGGGGACGATCCACGGCGAGGCGATGCCGTGGCTCAACCGCCATGTCGGGAACCCCATCCTCACGGGGCTCCTGAACCTCCTCTTCGGGGTGAAGGTCTCGGACGCCCACTGCGGGATGCGGGCGGTGCGGCGCGACGCGCTCGAGACGCTCGACCTCCACTCGACCGGGATGGAGTTCGCGTCCGAGATGGTGTTCAAGGCGTTTCGCCGCAAGCTGCGCGTGAGCGAGATCCCGATCGACTACTACCCGCGTGTCGGAGAGTCGAAGCTCAACCGCTTCGGGGACGCCTGGCGGCACGTGAAGTTCATGCTGCTGTACAGCCCGAGCTGGCTCTACTTCGTCCCTGGCCTGGTGCTCGTGTTCCTCGGGATCCTCGGAGCGATCGCCCTCGCGACGGGCCCGGTCACGATCCTCGGGCGCACGTGGCAGATCCACACCCTCTTCGCGTGCATCGCTGCGATCCTGCTCGGCACGCAGATCGTCCAGCTCGGTGTCTTCGCCCGTGCCTTCGCCGCGACCCATCTCGGGGAGACGGACGGGCTCATCGAGCGGGCACGAGGACGGCTGACGCTCGAGCACGGCCTGGGGCTCGGCGGCCTGGTGCTCCTCGCGGGTCTCGTCACGCTCGCCGTGATCTTCGTCGGCTGGGCGATCGACGGCTTCGGGGAGCTGGCCCACGAGTACGCGACGGCCATCGGCTTCACGCTCGTGGCGGTCGGGGCGCAGGTGATCCTCGGCTCGTTCTTCCTCGGGCTGTTGACGATGCGAACGACCGAGCCCTCGCGCGCGACCCTGGTCGAGCCCACGGGGAGCGCCGGCCTGGACCGCCCGACGGTCGTCCGCGGCTGACCCCGCCGTGCGGGTCTGCCTCGTCTACGACCATCTCTACCCCGCGACCGTCGGAGGCGGCGAGCGCTGGCTGCACGACCTCGCCCTGGCCCTCGCGCGCGCGGGTCACGACGTCACCTACCTCACGATGCGCCACTGGGACGGCGACCCGCCCGAGCTTCCGGGCGTCGCCGTCGTCGGGCTGACCCCGGCAGGGACGGTGTACGCCGAGGGCCGCCGGTCGCTGGGGCCGCCCCTGCGCTTCGGGATCGCCGTGGGCAGGTACCTCCTGCGTCACGGGCACCGGTTCGACGTCGTGCACACCGCCGCGTTCCCGTACTTCCCGCTGCTCGCGGCGTCGCTCGCACGCCGCCGCGGTCGCTTTCGTCTCGTCGGCGACTGGTTCGAGGTCTGGACGAGGGGCTACTGGCGCCGCTACGCCGGGACGCTCGCCGGCTCGGCGGGCTGGCTCGTCCAGCGCGCGTGCGTCCACGTGAGGCACGACGCCTTCTGCAACTCCCGGCACACCGAGCGCAGGCTGCTGGAGGAGGGCTTCGAGGGCCGGCACGCGGTCCTTCCGGGGCTCTACGCCGGGCCGGTGGACCCCACCCCCGCCACCGCCGTCGAGCCGCTCGTCGTCTACGCCGGCCGCCACGTGCGGGAGAAGCGCGTCCCGCTCCTCGTCGACGCCTTCGCCCACGCCGCGCGGAAGCTCCCCTCGCTCCGGCTCGAGCTGTACGGCGACGGGCCGGAACGCCCGGCCGTCGAGGCACGCATTCGCGGCCTCGGGCTGTCGGATCGCGCCTCCGTCCGCGGCCGGCGCCCTCAGGAGGAGCTCGAGGCGGCGCTCTCGCGGGCCTCGTGCGTCGCCACGGCCTCCGAGCGCGAGGGGTACGGGCTGATCGTCGTCGAGGCGGCCGCGCGGGGAACCCCCAGCGTCGTGGTCGCGGGCGACGAGAACGCCGCGGCCGAGCTCGTCGAGAGCGGCGCGAACGGCGTCGTCGCGAGCCGGCCGACGCCCGAGTCGATCGGAGCGGCGATCGTGGAGGTCGTCGAGGGTGGCGCCGCGCTGCGCGAGGCGACCCTGCAGTGGTTCGCCGACCACGCGGACGAGCTGCGGCTCGAGCGCTCGCTCGAGCTCGTCCTGCAGAGCTACACGGATCCGACCCGGTAGACGACGCTTCCCCCGAGGACGGGCACGCCCTCGAGGGCCCGCTCCAGGCGGGCGACCGCGCGCGGGACGGAGCGAACCGCCCCGGGGATCACGAACGCGGTCGAGCGCGAGACGACCCTGAGCCCCGAGCGCGCGAGCTCGCGCTCGAACGCGTCCGGCCGAAAGTGGTGCTCGTCGAGCCCGGCGCGGCGCATCCGCTCCTGATGGAGCCAGATGTACGGGTTGCGGCTGTTCGGCTCGATCACGGTCCAGGTGCCGTCCGGCCGGAGCACCTCCCGCACGGCGTGCACGAGCCCCGGGAGGTCGTGGACGTGGTGGAGGACGTCGATCGCGAACGCGACGCGCGCGTGCCGGTGGAGCGGCGTGACGGAGAGGTCGACGAGCTCGAAGGCGACGTTCGCCGCACCGTGGGCCGACCGCGCGTGCTCGACCATCGCCTCGTCGACGTCGACGCCGAGGAACTCGACGTCGGGCCGCGTCGCCGCGACGGCGGCCAGGACGTCACCGGGGCCGCACCCGATCTCGAGCACGAGGTCGCCCCGGCGGGCGTGCGCGTCGACGTCGCGGGAGACGATCTCGATGCGCCGTCGATGCAGGTGACCCTGCCGCTTCCGCTCGTACTCGGCGGGCGAGAGCTCGAAGTGCGACTTCACGCGCCCCTCCGGCTACGCGACCGGGTGGGCGCGGAGGACGTCCTCGCGGACGTCGCAGCCCCACCCCGGTCCCGAGGGCACGACGAGCGCGCCGTCCTCGACGTCGGGAACCGCGGTCGTCAGCTCCTCGCGCCACGGGACGTCGTCGACGTCGATCTCGAGCAGGCGCACGTTCGGGATCGCCGCGCACCACTGGGCGGCGATGAACGTCGCCAGGTGGCTGTAGTAGTTGTGCGGAGCGCACGCCACCTCGTGGGTCTCGGCGAGGGCCGCGATCTTGAGCGACTGCGCGAACCCGTTCCAGATCACGTCGACGGAGGCGACGTCCATCGCGCCGGCCTCGAGGTACGGCCGGAAGCCGCGCAGCGTGTAGAGGTTCTCGCCCGAGCAGAGCGGGATCGGCGACCGGCGTCGCGCGTGGGCCAGCGCCGCCGCGTCGTACGAGTCCACCTCGAGCCATGCGAGGTCGTACGGCTCGAGGGCACGGGCCACCCGGACGATCCCCTCGGTCGTGAGGTTGAAGTTGAGGTCGACGATCGGCTGCGCCTTGCCGGCCGTCCCGTCCCGGAACGCCTCGAGCAGCCGCTCGAGGGCCGCCGAGCAGCTCGGGCGTCGGGTTCCGGTCGATCCCGCCGTCGCGCCCGAAGCCGGGCATCAGCACCCGCGGGTCGGCTCCCGGGACGACGATGTTCGTCTTGAAGGCCGTGAAGCCGCGCTCGACGACCTCGCGGCCGAGCGCCGTGACCGCGTCGTAGGAGTCGAGCTTCGGCGTGCCCGTCACCTCCCACGCGCGCGCGCGCGTCGTGCCGCAGTGCGACCAGTAGAGCGGGATCGTGTCCCGCGTCGGGCCGCCATAGAGCTCCGCGACCGAGACGCCGAGCGCCTTGCCCTTGAGGTCGAGGAGGGCGTTCTCGATCCCGCCGATCGCCTTCTGCACGATCGAGCCCGGGCTCTGGCGGGTCCGGCGGTAGAGGTCCCAGTGGATCGCCTCGACCGCGCGTGGGTCGCGGCCGACGACGAGGGGCGCCAGGTCGGAGACCACGCCTGCGAGGCCGGTGGGCGAGCCGTGCGAGTCGGTCACCTCCGACCAGCCGACGAGCCCGTCCTCGGTCGTCGCCTTGACGAACAGCCACGGCCGCCAGCCGGCGTCGCACGTCAGCGTCTCGAGCGAGGCGAGCTTCACGAGGCGGCAGGATACGGCTCGCGCGTGACGGGGACGAGCGACGCGCGCCCCTCGGCGATCAGCTGCTCCGCGCGCGCGAAGTCGTCCTCGTCGTCGATGTTCAGGCCCTCGTACCCCTCGGTGAGGTAGGGCGCGAGCATCCGCCCCTCGCGCGTCCCGGTCGCCTCGACGACCCGCGTCCACGCGATCTCGAGCGCGCTGTTCTGCACGTACACGGGGGGTAGCGCCTGGTACTGGCCCGCGTGCCACGCGACGTCGAGGTGCGACTGGTCGAGCAGCGGCCGCATCAGCCGGCCGACCTCGTCCAGCACCCACATCTTCCCGGGGTGCTGCTTGACGAGCTCGACGGCCCTGATCGAATCGGCGTCCGGCGTCGCGAGCAGCTGCTCCAGGCCGCGCCGGATCACGTCGGGCCCGCGAAACGGGTTCGTCGCGCGAACGATCGCGAACAGGTCGTAGTGCTCCTCGAGGCGGGGCAGCGTCCAGGCGATCCACTCGATGTCGGGCGAGGTCGCCGTCGCGTACTCCGCCGGCCGGAGGAAGGGGACGTCGGCGCCGTACCACCGCGCGACCTGCGCGATCCGCTCGCTGTCCGTCGAGACGACGATGCGGTCGAACACCTCCGCCTGCCGCGCCGTCTCGATCGCGTACGCCAGGAGCGGGTGGCCCCCGAGGCGCCGCACGTTCTTCCCCGGGACGCGCTCCGAGCCGGCCCGGGCGCCGATGAGGGCGATCGCGGTTGGGGTCACGGGGTCGGCTGCTTTCGGTACAGGACCGTCCCTCCGCGGCGCATGACCTCCCGGAACCCGAGCCGCTCGATCTCGGCCGCGACCTGTGCGACCGTCGGCGCGCCCCAGAACCGCATCTCGGGGTCGAAGACGACGTACTCGAGCTCCCGTGTCAGGCGCTCCCGGTCGACCCCGCTCTTCACGCCGACACGGACGGGGATCATCGGCTCGGGCACGACGAAGATGTGCCTGCGCTCGGCGAGGTGCGAGAGCGCGTGCATCGGAGCGGCGACGCTCGCCCCCGCCGGGATCGCGTCGAGGACGGCCTGGCGGTCGGCGCGGCGCGGCCACTCGGCGTGGATCTGCCGGCTGATCGCGCCGACCCACTGCAGCGAGAGAACGAGCAGCACGATGCCCGCGCCGGCCGCCCACCGAAGCCAGGTCGTGGCTGCCGGCGCGCGCACCCGCGCCGCGCCGACCGCTCCGGCGGCCGACGCCGCGGCCGCCGCGACGATCCAGTAGTGGTACTGGATCGTGTGCTGCAGGTCGTAGGCGGAGAGCAGGTTGAGCGCGGCGGCCGGGACGACGACGACGAGCCACCGGGGCGCGAGCAGGCAGAGCCCTCCGGTCGTCAGGACGAGCATCGCCAGGATGCCGACGTCGGTCGGGGTGAGCGCTCGGTCGACGGTGCTGAACGGGTGCAGCAGGCCGTGGCGCACGACGTCCGAGAACGAGTCCCCCCGGTCGCCGGCGAAGCGGGGGCCGAACTCCTCCGTCGCCGCGTTGCCGAACGCGGGAAGAACGACGTACACGGCGAGCGCCGACCAGGCCGCGGCACCCACGGCGAGGGCTGCGCCGAGGCGCCGCCGGCCCTCCCACACCAGGACGAGCCCCAGCGCGGCGTAGGTGAGGCCGATGTCCTCCTTCATCGAGCATGCGACGACCGCGGTCACCAGGAACCAGGCGGTGCGCTCCCGCTCCAGTGCGAGGAGGCCGCCGACCAGCAGCACCGGGACGAGGGCCTCCGGATGAAAGTCGTGCAGAGCGGGGCGGAGGACGACGGGCGACGCGCACCACAGGAGCGCCGGCACGGCTGCGATCCAGCCGTGGGCTCCGCGCGCACGCGCGAGCAGGTAGAGGAGCGGAGCCGTCGCGGCGAGCGCGAGCGTCTGCACGACGAGGATGCCCGGCGCGCCCACGCCGAGCGTCCCGAGCGGGGCGAGCAGCGCGATGCCGGGCTCGACGTGGTCGCCGAGCAGCGTGCGCAGGTTGACCGTGTTGAACGGCTCGTGGAGATGCCCGAGCAGCCAGACGTACTGCGAGAAGATCCCGTGGTCGAAGTCCGAGGCGAAGGACGCGTACCGGAGCAACGAGAGCGTGCCGACGGCGAGGGCGTACGCGACGGACGCGCCGACGACGACGCGGCCGACGAGCCGCTCCGAGCTCCATCGCCCGGCAACGGACGGAACCTCGACCGGTGGACGCGGGCGCACGTCGGGGACGGACGTCGACGTCATGCGGCCGCGCCCAGCCGGGCCCGTGCCTCGTCGAGGAGCCCCTCGAGGGCGGGCGCCGCGATCCCGAGACGCCGTCCCGCCCGCACGACGGACCCGGTGATCGCGTCGAGCTCGGTCGGACGTCCGGCCGCCGCGTCGCGGGCAGCGGAGGTGGTGAGGTCGTACGGCAACCCCTCGATGATCGCCCATTGCCCGGCGGGATCGAGCCGGACGCCGTCCGCCGCCGCGACGGCGCACGCCTCGGCGAGCGCGAGCTCGAGGCGGGGTCGCCAGGCCGCGTCGGCACGGAGCGCGCCCACGGGCTCGCCGGAGGCGACCGTGGCCGCAGCGAGGACGGCGAGACGAGCGGCCTTCTCCCAGAGCACACCGCGCTCGTCACCGGCCACCACGACCTCGACTCCGGGTACGCGGAGCGGCTCCAGGGCCGCGTCGAGGACCTCGGCGTCGACCTCTGCCGAGGCGACCGTGATCGCCGCAGACCCCTGCGTCCGCTGCACGACGAGCCCGGGCTCCGGCGAGAAGGCCTCGACCCGCCCGATCGACCCGGCGGCGACGTGCACGAGGGCTCGTGGTGCATCACCGCGGGGCCTCGCGAGCCAGGTCCGGATCGACCCGCAGTGCTCGAGACCGTTGAGGAGCGGGAGGACGATAGTGCCGGCGAGGCCCCCGGGGGCGACTCGGTCGAGCGCCGCCTCGAGGTCGTATGCCTTGACGGCGACCACGAGCAGGGACACCGGCCGGTCGAGCCTTTCGACCGCCTCCGGGCGTGCAACGTCCGTATGGGCGCCGTGGGCCAGCGTCAGGCCGCGGTCGCGGATCGCCGACACGGTGCGCTCCGTCCCGACGCAAAGCGCTCCGGTGCGTGCAGCCAGCATCCCCCCGACGCCGCCGAGGCCGAGCACGGCGACGGGCTCGCGTGTCACCGTCCCCGCCCGGTGCAGGATCCGCTGTCCGGCCGGATGCCCGGTCCGCCTCTTGCGCTCACGTCAGCTCGGGGTCGACGACGAGGTTGACGTACTGGGTGTCGGAGTACACGTCGAGCGCCTCGACACCCGCCTCCTTCCATCCCGTCCCCGACTGCCGGACGCCGCCGAACCCCATGTGCGGCTCGCTGCCGTGCGTTCCGGCGTTGACGACCACGACCCCCGCCGCGACGCGCTCGGCGAAGCGCATCGCCCGATGGACGCTCGCCGTGTGGATCGCGGCCGTGAGCCCGTACGACGAGTCGTTCACGAGGGCGACCGCCTCCTCGAACCCCCGCACCCGGTACAGGGCGGCGACGGGCCCGAAGAGCTCCTCGCACGACAGCGGGGCGTCGGGCGCGACGCCCTCGACGACCGTCGGCGCGACGTGCCAGCCGCGCTCCCCGATGCGCGTTCCCCCGGCGAGCACCGTCGCGCCACCGCGCCGGGCATCCTCGACCGCGTCGAGGATCCGCTCCATGCTCTGCTCGCTGACCACGGGGCCCACGTCGCCGAGCCGCTCGACGGCGGCGAGCAGCCGTTCTCTGAACGCGTCGTAGACGGCGTCGAAGACGACGATGCGGCTCGCCGCGGCGCACCGCTGCCCGGCGTTCGAGAACGCCGAGGCCAGCGTCCACTCGACAGCACGCCCGAGGTCCGCGTCGTCGCAGACGACGAGCGCGTTCTTGCCGCCCAGCTCCATGCAGGACTTTGCGAGGCGGCGACCCGCAGCCTCTGCGACCGCGCGCCCGGTGGCCGCCGACCCGGTGAAGCTGACGAGGTCGACACCGGGATTCTCGACGAGCGGCATCCCCGCCTCCGGCCCTGAACCATGGACGACGTTCAGGACACCCTGCGGCAGGCCCGCTTCGAGACAGAGCCGGCCGAACCACCATGCCGAGAGCGGCGCATGCTCGGACGGCTTCAGGACGGCGCCGTTCCCGCAGAAGATCGCCGGGAAGGCCTTCCACGCGACGTTCGGGAGCGGCGTGTTGAACGAGATCAGGAGCGCGGCGACGCCGACGGGCCGGCGGACGGTGAGCACCGTGCGGTGCGGCATCGAGGCGGTCGTCGTGCGCCCGTACGAGCGGCGCCCCTCGCCCGCGACGAAGTGCCCCATCTCGATCGCCGCCTCGGTCTCCCCTCGAGCGAGCTCGGACGACTTGCCCGTCTCGGCCGCGACGAGCTCGCTCGCCTCCCCACGCCGCTCGCGCAGCAGCTCGGCGATCGAACGGACGATGTCGCCGCGCTCGACCGCCGTGCGCGCCGCCCACCCCGGCTGGGCCTCCCGGGCGGCCGCGACCGCCGCCGCCGCGTCGTCGGAGCCGGACCGCGCCACGCGGCACAGCACGGATCCGTCGGCCGGCCGTACCTTGTCGAGCCACGCCCCGGTCGCCGGGGGCCGCTCCTCGCCCGCGACGAGGTTCGGCACCTCCGCGGGGATCACCAGGCCGACCAGCCGCCGTCGACGACGAGGTTCGCCCCGGTGACGTAGGACGAGGCGTCCGAGGCGAGGAAGACGACGGCGCCGACCGCCTCCGAGACATCCATCAGGCGCCCGAGCGGCGAGCGCGCAGCGAAGGCCTCGACGAACGGCGCCGGCTGCCCGTTCTCGATTCCGTGCGGGGTCAGCGTGTTGACGCGGACGCCGGCCCGCCCCCAGTACGTCGCGAGATAGCGCGTGAGGTTCAGGAGCGCCGACTTCGAGACCGAGTACGCGACCGGCTTGAAGAACGACTCGCCGGAGGCGCGGCGGAAGTCGTAGAGCCCCTGGTCGGGCGAGAGCAGCCCGTAGACCGAGCCGACGTTGACGATCGAGCCGCGGCCGGCCCGCGCCATCGCGCCGCCGATCACCTGGCACGGCACGACGACGCCGAGGACGTTGACGTGCACCACCCGCTCGAGCGACGCGAGCGGCACGTCCTCGAACGGCCCGACCTCGGAGGCGGGGGCGTCCGGCGGCGCGTCGACGGCGGCCGCGTTGACGAGCAGGTGGGGGACGCCCCAGTCGACCTCCACGAGGGCCAGCGCGGCCTCGACCTCGCCCCTGTCGGTCACGTCGCACTCGTGGACGCGGATCGTCCCGTCGTCGAGGCCGGTGCGCAGCCCGGCGGCGCCTGCCCGGGGCTCCGTCTCGAGGTCGAGGATCGCGACGCGCATGCCGCGGGCGGCGAGCGCGACCGACAGCTCGGCCCCGAGCTGCCCCATCCCGCCCGTGACGACGGCGGCGCGCCCGGCGAGGTCGAACAGCGGGTCGCTCATCGCGGTCGATCGTAGTCGCGGACATCGGTCGGGGGGCGGACGCGGGCCGATCTCCGGAGTACGCTCGCGGGGCATGGGCGGCGCCCTCCTCCTCGCGGCTGCCGTCGGCTGCCTCGCGTGCTGGGGCTGGCTCGCCGCGGCGATCGTCGGAATCGACGCGCTTCCCCTGCGCGGCCTGGCCGCATACGTGGTCGGCTGGTCGGGGCTCGTCGTCGCGACGGTGCTCCTGTCCTTCCCGGCCCTGCTGAGCCGCTGGTCGCTCACGCTCTTCCTCGCTGCGCTGGCCGGTGTCGCGTTGGCCGTCCGGCTCCGGCAGGGAGAGCCGTCGGCGGCCTCGCTCGGTCCCGGCTGGCGGGAGGCGCTGCGCGACCCGGTGGTTCGGGTCCTCGCGCTCGCCGTGCTCGCCGCGGGCGTCTACCTCGGCGCGCTGGCCGTTCTCACCACGCCGAACGACTGGGACGGCCTGACGTACCACGAGACCCGGGCGTTGCTGTGGGATCAGCAGGACGGCCTCGGCTACGTCCCGTCGGGGAACGATCCCCGACTCGACGGGAACCCGCCGGTCTCGGAGATCGGCCTCTACCTGGCCCTGATGCTGCCGCGCTCGGAGCGCTTCGCCGCGCTGCCGCAGTACCTAGCGCTCTGGGCGAGCCTGCTCGCCGTCGTGCTCGCGGCACGGCGTCTCGGCCTCTCCCGGCCCGCGGCCGCATACGGCGGGCTGGTCTTCGCGACGCTTCCGATCGTCGTCCTCCACGGCGCGTCGATCCTGAACGACGTCGTGGTCGCGTCGTTCCTGCTCGCGGCGGTCGTCTTCCTCCTCGGTCGCAGCAGGACGGAGCTGGCGGTCGGCAGCCTCGCCCTCGGCCTCGCGCTGTCGACGAAGTTCAACGCCGTGCTCGCTCTCCCGCTGCTGATAGCCGTCGTGCTCGCCGGCGTGCCCAGAGAGCGACGGGGGGTGTCGGCGCTCGCATGCGGGGCGGGCGTGCTCCTCGGGTCGCCGTGGTACGCGCTCAACGTCGTCGAGACGGGCTCGCCCGACGGCGACCTGGGCGACACGACCGGACAGGCCGCCGACCACTCGTTCCGGGGGATCGTCGGGACCTTCCGCGCGCTGACGTTCGACGTCGTCGACACGTCGGGACTGTGGCGCTCGGAGCTCTACGTGGCGGTCGCGGTGGGCGCCGCGCTCGCCCTCGTCGGTCTCGTCCGTGCGCGCGGCCGGCTCACGACGGCGCGAACGCTCGTCTACGCCGGGCTCGTCGTCGCCCTGGTGCCGCTCGTCCTCCGCTCCATCGCGACTCCCACGGAGTGGTTGTGGAAGCACTTCTGGTTCAAGATCGGGCAGCGGGACATCGCCCTCGACCACGGGGACGCCTGGAAGGTGCTGAGCGTCCCGGACACGTCCCTGTCGTGGTACGGGGCGGCCGGGGCGGTCGTGATCGTCGGCGGGGTCGTCGCCGCATTCCTGGGCGTTCGCCGCGGCGAGCTGCGACGACCCTCGCTCCTGTTCGCTCTCGCCCCGCTCGTCCTCGTGGCGACGTTCGCGCTCACGATCGTCTACGACCCGTGGCGCGGGCGGCTCCTGATGTTCGGCGCCGGCCTCGCTTGCGCGGCCTGGGGCTGGACGCTCCGGGTCCGATGGCTGTCCGCCGGGACTGCCGTGCTCTGCGTCACGACGCTCGCGCTGTCGCTCGTCCACTCGTACACGAAGCCGTCGGGGCTCGGGCTCCTGGAACCTGCGATCTCGCGCTCGGTGTGGCATCGCGACCGGATCGACACGCTGACCGTGATCCGCGACTACGACGGCACTCCAGGTCTCTTGCGCGCCGTCGAAAGCCTCGTCCCGCAGAACGCCCGGGTGGCCGTGGCGACGCCCGTCGACGCGTTCCTCGCGCCGCTCGCAGGCTCGCATCTCTCGCGCACACTGCGGCTCGTGAAGGACGGCGCACGGGTTCCCGGGGACGCGGGATGGATCGTCATGCACCCGCCGGCCCGCGCAGTGGGGTGCGCCGGCGCGTGGACGACGGTCTTCAGCGAGGACGAGTACCACTGGCGACTGCTGCGGCGGGTCGCCCCGGACACCTGCGGAGCGGAGGCGACGCTCCTCTAGCGAGACGCCGATCGCGTCGGCCTCGGTGGTCCGGCGTGTGCGCGACCGGTCGGTGTAGACTGATGACTCCAAAGCGCCGCACGCCGGGTGTGCGGCAGGTGTCCAGTCATCGGGCCGATGCCGGCTCCGGGGGCGCCTCAACCGGTGGTGGTTCAACGAGGCGACGTGTGGGTACTCCTCTCGCGTCCATCGGATGTCCCACTCCAGGCTTCCAAGAATGACCAACGTCCGCCCCCTGTCAGCCCGATCACCGTTGGCGCGCCCGTCGGCAAGGGCGTCGCGCGACACGCTCCAGCGGGGAGTGCTCGAGGTCCTCGAGGGGGCGCGGAACTACAACCGCTGGATCACCTCGCTCATCTTCTCGCACCTGGGTGACGATCCGGTCGAGCTCGGGAGCGGGCTCGGCTACCAGACGGAGCTCCTGCTCGAGGCGGGGCTGCCGCAGGCGACGGTGAGCGAGCCGACCCTGGGTGCCGTCACCGCGCTCGCGGAGCGGTTCGCCGACGACGATCGCGTCGCCTGCAGGTTGATCGACGTCACGGATCCGCCGGAGGCCGACCATTCCGCGGCATACGCCGTCAACGTGCTGGAGCACGTGGCCGACGATGTCGGCGCGCTCGAAGGCGCGGCGAACCTCGTCCGACCGGGCGGAAAGGTCGTCGTCTTCGTCCCGGCGTTCCCGATCGCCATGAGCCGATTCGATCGGGAGCTCGGGCATCACCGCCGCTACACGCGAACAACATTGCGAGGGGCGCTCGTCGCAGCAGGGCTAGTGCCCGAGTCCGTCCGCTACGTCAACGCGCCCGGCCTCGCGGCGTGGCTCCTCTGGATGCGCCTGCTCGGAAAGCGGCCGACCAGCGGCCGCGCGCTGGAGGTGTGGGACCGCTTCGTGGTGCCGTCCACACGGGCGCTGGAGCGCCGTCGCGAGCCTCCCTTCGGGCAGTCGATCCTGGGCGTCGGACGGGTCTGACGCGCGGACTCCGGCCGCGACGCCCGAGCAGCGAGACAAGTGCCTAGCGGTTGGCCTAGCGGTGGGCCAGCCAGACCGCGTCGCAGAGCTCGCGCACACACCCCTGCCCGCCCGGGCGGTCGAGCACCCAGCGAGCGAGCGGGACGACCTCCGGCCAGGCGTCCGCGGGGACGACGGGAAAGCCCACTGCCTCGAGGCACGACCCGTCGTTGACGTCGTTTCCCACGTAGGCGACGGCGCCGAGACCAACTCCGGCGCGCGCTGCTTCGTCGCGGACGACGGCGAGCTTGTCGTCGACCCCGTGGACGCAGCGCGTGCGGAGCTTCTCGGCCCGACGGGCGACGACCGGGTTCGCCTCGGTCGAGACGATCACGTACGGCACGCCGACCTCGTCGAGGCGTCGCAGGCCGATCCCGTCGCCGCGCCAGCACGCGACCGACTCCTCGCCGGTCTCGCTCACCCAGACGCGGTTGTCCGTGAAGACGCCGTCGAAGTCGAGGACGACGAGCCCGACCGAACGGAGCTCGTCGTCGGTGGGTGGGGTCACGGCGCGGCGGCCGTCGCGGGCGAGGCGTCCGCCTGCGGCACCGCGGCACGTGCGGGCTCGCCCACGTCGCCGGGGAGGATTGTCTCCTCCTCGGCGAGCGCGCGCGTGAGCGGCCGTCCGACCAGCACGTCGAGCGCGTAGGGCGCCAGGCCGCCGTCGGCAGGCGACTTCGCGACGAGGTCACCGTCGGAGACGACGTGGCCGGCCGGCAGCGCGCGCGCGGCAACGAGCTTCTTCCCCATCTTCTGGAGCGGCTTCTCCTCGCTCGGGAGCGGCCGCTTCACGCCGTCGCCGATCGCTGCGGGCACGCGCCGCAGGTCGCGGACGAGCTTGCGCATGCCCTCGGGCATCAGGGAGAACGCGTGGTCGGTGCCCTTCGCGGAGTGGCTGAGCGTGAAGTGCTTCTCGATCACGCGGGCGCCGAGCATGTACGCGACCGGTGCCATCGCGATGCCGTCCTGGTGGTCCGACAGCCCGACCACGACGTCGGGGTAGCGCTCGCGATAGGTAGTGATCACGCCGAGGTTCAGCTCCTCGACCGCGGCGGGGTACGCCGCGGTGCACTGGAGCAGGCAGAGCCGTGGGTTGATCGCAGTGACCGCCTCGACTGCGCGGTCCACGTCCTCGATCGTCGCCCCGCCCGTGGAGACGAGGAGCGGCTTGCCGAACGACGCGACGTGGCGGAGGAGCGGAGTGTTCCGGAGGTCGCCCGACGCGATCTTGTACGCAGGCAGGTCGAGCTCCTCCAGCAGGTCCGCGCTCGCCTCGTCGAACGCCGTCGCGAAGAAGACGAGGCCGAGCTCGTCCGCGCAGTCGCGCAGCTCGGCATAGGCGGCACGATCGAGCTCGAGCGCTTCGCGGTGCGCACCGTAGGTCGCACCGAAGCTGTTCTCGTTGTCGTACGGGCTGTCGTAGAGCGCGCGCGTGAAGAGCCCGCGGTTGTCGCGCTTCTGGAGCTTCACGGCGTCGACGCCGCACTGCTTCGCGAGCGCGAACAGCTCCCGCGCCTGCTCGACGCTCCCCTGGTGGTTGTGACCGATCTCCGCGATGACGAAGCAGCCGGTGTCGTCGTCGATCCGGCGGCCGTCGATGACCAGCTCGCGCACGGGGGCGATGGTACCCCTCGCGGGGCGTGCCGCGGCCCCGCCGAGACGGGAGATATCCTGCGGCAGCCTTGGGCGCGACGGCCGCTCTCCTCCTCGGCCTCGGCCTGCTCGGGCTCGGCTCGGTGCTCCTCGCCCCTTGCCTTGGTCCGCAGGGGCCCGTCGCCTTCCTGCTGGCTGCGGTGACGGTCGGCTGGGCCGCGCTGGCGGTGATCCTGGTGGTGCTCTCGATCCCGGAGCTCGTGACGCGCGGGTGGCTGATGGCCGGGCTCGCGGTCTACGTCGTGGCCTCGGCCGCGGTCTGGCACGCGCGGGGGCGCCCACGCGCTCCCTCGCTCTCGGCCGCGCTGAGAGTCGCGGGCGGCGTCGTTCGCGACGACCCCGCGCTGGCGGTGGTCGCCGCTCTCGTCGCCGCCGGCACGGCGTACGTGGTCGCGCTCGCGTTCGCGACGCCTCCGCTCGACTTCGACGCGCTTCTCTACCACCTTCCTCGTGCAGCGCTCTGGAGGCAGGAGCATGCAGTCGGCTACATCGCGGGTGCCAGCGACCCGCGGCTCGACGGGAACCCGCCGGGCGCGGAGCTGGGCGTCCTCGCCACGCTGGTCCTGTGGGGCGGCGACCGGTTCGTCGCGCTGCCGCAGCTCGTCGCGCTCGGCACGTGCTGCCTCGCGACGCTCGGGACCGCGCGGCGGATCGGCCTCGACCGGGGCCAGGCGCTCTTCGGCGCGCTGCTCGTCGCCACCCTGCCGGTCGTCGCGGTGCAGGCGGCGACGGCGTACAACGACCTCGTCGTCGCGGCGTTCCTCGCCACTGCCGCCTACGCAGCCCTGGGACGCACACGCGCCGACCTCGTGCTGCTGGCCCTCTCGCTCGGCCTCGCGCTCACGACCAAGCTCACCGCAATCGTCGCCCTCCCGCTCCTCGTGCTGCTGGCCGCCGTCGGTGCCCCGCGGTCGCGCCGGGCAGCGCTCCTGGTGTCCGGCGCCTGCGGGCTCGCGCTCGGCTCCACCTGGTACGTGATCAACCTCGTCGAGACCGGGAAGCTCGACGGCGGGCTGTCGGAGGACGCCGACCAGCGACAGCCGCTCGCCCTGCTCGAGGTCGCGACGACCCTTCGCCGGCACCTCTACGCGCTCCTGGACTTCTCGGGGATGCGGTCGGTCGGCCTCACCGCGCTCTTCGGGATCACCGCTCTCGCGGTCCTCGCGGTCGGGCTCGTCGCGGCGGCCCGGGGGAGGAGCCGGCGGGCGGTGCTCCTGGCGCTCGGCGCCGCGGCGGTCGCGTTCCTCCCGCGCGCGCTCGTCGAGGTGGCCGACCTGGGCATGCGCGGCTGGGTCAAGGCCTGGGTCGTGCTCGGGCGCCGCGACATCGCGGACGCCGATGCGTCGTGGCAGCCCCAGACGGCGTCGGACGCCGGCCTCTCGTGGTACGGGCCGCTGGGTGCGATCCTCGTCGGCGCGGCGCTCGTCCTCGCCGTGGTGGGACTGCGCCGCCGGTCGACAGGGTGGACGACGGTCGTGCTCGCCTCCGCGCCGCTCGTCCTCGTCGCGATCCTTGCCCTGACGGTGACGTGGGACCCGTGGCGGGGACGGTTCCTCGTCTTCTCGATCCTGCTCTCCGCCGCAACCTGGGGCCTGGCGCTCCCGCACCGGTGGCTCGCCTGGGGCACCGTCGCCATCGCGCTCGTCACGCTCCCACTCGCCCTCCTCGACACCTACGGGAGGCCGGCGGGCTTCGGCTGGCTCGACCAGGACCGCTCGGTCTGGAGCGAGTCGCGGCCGGAGCTCCTCGCGTGGCGCCAGTCCGGTTCCGGCTCCGTCCCCGTCGGACGACTGCTCGACGCCGCTGCGGGCGGAGCCACCGTCGCGATCGCGCCGCTCCCGGGCGACCTCGTCTACCCGCTGCTCGACCCCGAAGGCAGGCGGCGGAGCGTCCTCGTCCCGATCGACGGAGGACGCGTGCCGAACGCCGCGACGTGGCTCGTCGTCGCGCCGGGATCGCGCGTCGAGCGCTGCGGCGCGTGGAGCGTCGTGAGCACGACGCGCGGGTGGCTCGTCCAGCGGCGCACGGCCGAGGCGGGCCCCTGCACGACGATCGAGGCGGCATCGCGGTGATCGCGCTCGCGGTCGGCTCCATCCTCGTCGGCATCGCGACGATCTCCGTCGCGATCCTTCTGCGTGTTCGCGGAGCCGTCGCGTTCGCCCTGGCCGTCGCCGTCCTCTCGTTCGCCGAGGTCGTTGCGATCTCGCACGCTTTGTCTGTCTTCGACATCTACGAGCGAGGATGGTTCCTGGTGACGCTCGCGCTCGTCGCCTTCGCGACGGCGGGCGCGGTTGCGGTCGTCCGACCGGAGTGGCCGTCACTCGGGCGGACTGCGGTCGTGCGGGACCTGTTCCGCGATCCCGTGGTGGCAGTCCTGGGCGCGCTGGTACTCGCCGAGGCCGGATACCTCTTGGCGCTCGCGCTCTTCACGCCACCGACCGAATACGACGTCCTCACCTACCACCTCACGCGCGCAGTGCTCTGGATCCAGCAGGGCTCGGTCGGCCCGATTCCCGGGGTGACGGACACGCGGATCAACGACCTCCCGCCGAACGCGGAAATCGTGCAGGGAATGACGGTACTGCTGTCGCGATCGCTGCGGTGGGCGGGCCTCGTCCAGATGGCCGCGCTGGGGGTGTCGGTGCTCGCCGTCTACGGAATCGCGTCCCGCATCGGATTCGACAGGCGCCGCGCGGCGTTCGGCGCGCTCGTCTTCGCGACCCTCCCCGTCGTCGCGATGCAGGCTCCCACCGCGCTCAACGACGTCGTCGTGGCGGCGCTCATCGCGACGACGGTCTTCTTCGTCCTTGGCCGGTCGCGCGCAGATCTGGCACTGGCATGCGTGAGCGCGGCTGTCCTCGTCGGAACCAAGGTGACCGCCCTCATCGCGGCACCCGTGATCGTCGCGATCGCCGTCCTCGTCCATCGGGGACGACGGCTCGCCGCCCTCCTGGTGGCCGGTATGGCGGCTGCCGTGGTCGGGGGGGCGTGGTACGCCGTCAACCTCAAGCAGGGCACGGGGGCTCTCGGCACGACCGGAGAGTTGGTCGGTGCCCAGGATGGGCTCGCGCGCATCGTCGCTCGGGCCTCGCGCTACGCGGTGGAGACGGTCGAGGCTCCCGGGGCCTTCGGTCGAAACAACGACCTCTATCTCGTCGGGGCCGCAGTCATCGCACTCGTCGTCTGGCTGCTTCGCGGGCGCTGGTCGACCGCGGTCCTGGCCGGAAGTCTCGCCGCTCTCCCTGTCCTGACGCTTCGCGCCGAGCACGGTCTCCATCGCGTGTACTGGAACGGCTGGAAGCTGGTCGGCTTCGACGAAGCGACGCGGTACGGGACGATCCGCGACCCGACCATCGCCTCGAACCTCCAGTCCTGGTACGGCCCCCTGGGCGTCTCGTTGTGCGTGGCGGCATCGATCGTCGTGACGCGACGCGCGTACCGCGGAAGCCTCCCGTGGGTGGCGGCGATTCTCAGCGTCGCGCCGATCGTCCTCCTGCTCGGCGTGGCCGTCGCGACCGGATACGCCCCCTTCAGCGGTCGATACGTCATGGGGGGCGTGGCCCTCTCCGCCGCCACCTGGGGCTTCGTGCGCTCGATGCCCGCCGTCGCGTGGGCCGTGGTGGCGATAGCTGCGACGACCCTCGTGCTCACGCTGGCCGACTTCGCGGAACGTCCGGCGGGCGTCGGACTGCTCGAGTCAGCACGGCACGCCTCTGTCTGGACGCTTCCCCGCGCATGGGCCCAGAACATCAAGCCGGAACTCGCCCACGTGACGTCGTACGTCGACGCTCACGCGTCGCCTGGCACGACGATCGCGGTGACGCGCGAACAGGTGGCCTTTCCGGCCGTGTACGTCGGCTGGCCGAGCGTCGATCACCGGATCGTCTACGCGGACACGCTCGCCGAGGCCGGGCGCGGGCAGGCGAGCTGGGCCGTGCTCGCCGACTCGGTCGCCTGTGCGGACGGCTGGCGCCTGGCGCTCCACTCGCGGCCGTGGGCCCTCTGGCGGCGCGACCCCGATGCCCTCTGCACGCCCCGATAGGGTGCCGCAGCATGACGCATTCGCTCTCGATCCTGATGCCCGTCTTCAACGAGCTCTCGACCGTCGAGCGGGCGGTCGACGACGCGCTCGGCGCGGAGCTCCCGGTCGATGCCCGCCAGCTCGTGATCGTCGACGACGGGTCGACCGACGGTACGCGCGAGCTGCTCCAGAGCCGGGAGTGGCCGGACAACGTGACGCTCGTCTTCCACGAGAGGAACCAAGGCAAGGGAGCGGCGCTCCAGACGGGCCTCCAGCATGCGACCGGCGAGTTCTCCGCCGTCCTCGACGCCGATCTCGAGTACCGCGCGTCCGACCTCGCGCCGCTGCTCCAGCCGCTCCTCGACGGCGAGGCACGCGTCGTGTTCGGCACGCGGTCGTGGTCGAGCCACTCCGCGTTCAGCTTCTGGTACGTGATGGGCAACAAGGGCGTCACCTTCGCGACGAACGTGATCTACAACTGCTGGATCTCGGACGTCATGACGTGCCACAAGGCGATGAGCACCGAGCTCTTCCGCTCGCTGCGCCTGCGCGAGCGGGGCTTCGCCATCGAGCCGGAGATCGCGGCTCGCGTCTTGCGGTCGGGTGCGCGCATCTACGAGGTGCCGATCTCCTACACCGCGCGGTCGCGTGAGGAGGGCAAGAAGCTGACCGCACTCGACGGGCTTCGAGTGCTCAGGACCCTCATCCGCTGCCGCTTCGGCTGACGCTCCCGCGCTCGCCGTTGGTGCCGCGTGCCGCAATGTCGTCGTCGGCGAGCGCGAGCACGCGCGCTGGGACGAGGCCGAGGAGCGTGTCGCGCGGCGCCATCCCGTCTCGAAGGAGCTGGCGCTTGACGAACGGGAAGCCGTCCTCGAGCAGGGGCTTCCACAGGTGCAGTGTCGGTGTGACGGGAATGCCGCCGTCGATCCTGCGGAGCACGCTGTCGGTCGCGGCACCCCGCTGAAACGCAGCCTCCGCGAGCTCGCGGACCGGATGCACTGCGCCGAGGCTCAAGTGGTGCGCTCGGGCACGCCTCGAGAGCCCGAGCTCGTACATGTGGATCACGATCTCCTTCTCCGCGACCGGAACGTATGTCGTGAGCAGCTCGTCGACGAGCGGGCCGGAGAGAGCGCCCGGACCCAGCCGGAGGAGGTACGACTGGAGGTGCGGGGTGAGCTCGAGGCTGTCCGTGGCACCCGCGAGGTCCACGCCGAGGGCGTCGAGTCGCTCGAGGAAGCCCGTCATCCTCCCCGGGATGACGTACACGCTGTCGTTCGCCAGCACGACCGACCGCGGCTGCATCTCGTCGAGAGCAAAGCGCAGCCCCGCCTGGTACGCACCCCAGTCGTGCCCCGTGTTGGGAACGGCGCAGACGAATTGCGCGAGGCGGCGAAGCTCGTGGAGCCCGGCGCCCTCGTCGATCGAGGTCGAGCACACGACGACGCTCCTCCCGGCCGCCACGAATGACTCCAGCAGCTCGAGAAACGACGGCGCCACGACCCCCGGAGCGTCGAAGTGCGCCAGGACCACCGCCTCGCCGGTGGCCCCGGCGTGGGGACGACCACGCCACATTCGGAGGATCGCGCTCGCCGGGGGTGAGAGCGTCCGCGGGTCGTCCAGACGTACCCGGGCCGCGGCGAGATGCTCGACGCACGTCCGCCTCCGCCACGCCCGCTGCGACCAGCGTCGAGGGATCGAGCCAGCGATTGGGAGTGCGCGCCGTTGGGTCCTGCTCGAACTCGACCAAGGGTGGGCCCTGCTGTTCCGCCGTATTGCTCCCGGTACCACGCGACGTCGAAGAACGGCGTCGGCGCGAAGCCGAGGAGGTGGCCCTCGGTCAGGTAGTGGCGACTCCGCGTCACGGTGGGCAATTCCGTACTTCGCCTCGTACCAGTCGGGCGCGAACAGCCGGAGGCGCCCCCGCCTCGGCGGGCGAACGGCGTGGAGCAGCCGCCGGCGCGACCAGCGCCTCACGCTCTCTCGGGCCTTCTCACTCGGGCCTCGCCAGCCGTCTCGCCGAGGATCGTGTGGCCCTCACCCGGGGTGCTTCCTCCCCCCTCGAAGTCGACGGGCGATCCGAAGCCCGACCGCTCCCGTCTGCAGCGCGGCGTCGACCGCAAGCCGAAACCCACGCCGCCTTCTGTAGACATCGACGACCATCGACTCGCGCGCCGTGACCGGCGACGCCTTCGACCCGACCGACAGGAGCAGTCGGCTCACGCCTCGAGGTTCCCGGGCGAGCGCCCGACGATAGACCTCGAGGTAGCCCGCCGCCGTGCGATCCCAGGTGAGCGGCCTGGCGGCATCGGCGATCCCGGCCACCACTCGAGCGCGCGCTGCGTCGTCCTCCAGCAGACGGAGGACGAACGCGCCCGCTTCCTCGATGTCGAAGGAGGGCAGCGCTCCGATGGATGGAAGCAGGTCGCGCATCGACGCTCGGTGCGTGTACACGCAAGCGGTTCCGACGGAAGCCGCCTCGAAGGGAACGAGACCGAACCCCTCGTACAACGAAGGGAACAGAACGAGCTGCGCGCCACGATAGAGCCCGCCCTGCACGTTCTCCGAGACATGGCCGAGGTCGGCTACGCGGGACCGCAGCGCAGGCGTGTCGGCGAGGAATGCCTGCTCGGCCGGTCTCGACGACCCCCGATCCGGATGGCCGCCCGCGAGCACGAGCCCGCCGTCCCAACCGTGGGCCACGACGAGGTGACGGAGAAGCCTGAACGCGAACAGCCGGTTCTTGTGCCAGTAGGCGTTACCGATCACGAGGAGGAACGGTCGTCCGCCCAGCGGGCGGACGACCGAGTCGTCGACGATCACGTGGGAAAGATGGTCGACTCCGAGCGTGACCACGGTGGCGCGGTCAGGCTCGAGGGTGCCCTCACTCGCGGCGTCGAGTGCAGCGTGTCGAGAGAAGAACCCGATCTCGTCGGCGGACGCCAGCGCGGCCGATGTCGCAACGCGGTGGTCGTGCCATGCGTCGTCGCTGTTGGCATACACCCTCGTCCGGTCGACGATCATGTCCTGTTGCGTCAGCACGAGTCGCTCGCCGATCGAAAGACAGTCGGCGAGCTCGTGCAAGGACCGCACCTGGAACGGCCGATGAAAGATATCGGGGCGTCCGACGCGCGAGGACTCGACGAACGGGACGGCGTCACCAAGGCGGTCGATCTCGGAGGACACCGTCGGGTGCAACGCCTTGGGCGCCATCACGGCAACGTCCGCACCGGCGCGTGCGAGGCCCCCGAGCAGTCCGAGCATCTGCACCTGTGTGCCGGAGACCGGCTGCGCGAGGCAGCGACCGTCGAGGACGATCCGCGCGGTGTCCGCGATCCTCGACGACCTCGACGGAGTCGGCGTCGCGACGGTCGCCGTGACCCCCTCCGACCCCACCCCTCGGTGGACGAACCCTGGTCGGTCGAGGCAGGCGAGGACGTCGGCGAGGATCCCGGCCCCGGGGGAACGTGGGATCAACCCGATTTCGTCACGTCCCACGAGATCCGCCTCCTCGAGCGCGAGCAGCAGATGATCGCGGCGGACGAGCACCACACCGGAGCGCGGGACGACGACTCCGGGCGGAGGAACTCCGGCAGGGGGCGAGAGCGACTCCTGATCGATGGATACCGTTGCGCACGCCGAGTCGGTGACGAGCGCCGATCGGAGCGATCCGAGAGCCGTGGCCGTCAGCAGGTCGGCCGCGGCAACGAGGAGCAGATCGCAGTTCCTGGCCCGGACGATCTCGAGGAGATCGTTGGTTGAGCGCGGGTGCGAAGCACCCTCATTCGCAGGCTCGGGCGCAGCGCGCCCCGGTTCGCCGGGCGAGACGTCGATAACCAGCGAGCACCGTGGAACGACTCCGCGTACCGGCTCGAGGTCCCTCCGGCGCCCCACGAGGACGACCAGAGGGGAAGCGGGGTCAGGATCGCCGCGCGGGGCTTCCTCAAGCTGCTCAGCGAGGGTGGGGAAAGCCCGGCTCCCGACGCCGGCCTCGACGCCCGAGCCCGCCGCCCTGCCGCGGGGCTCAACGACCACGTTCCCCACGAGGCCCAGGCTAGCGCCTGGCCCCGGCGTCCCCTTCTTGCACGACGTGGTCATAGAGCTCTAGCGTCCCACGACAGGCTGTCGCCGCGGAGAACAGGCGCACGGCTCGGCGCCTCCCGTTCTCCCCGAGGCTTCGTCTGAGATCCTGGTCGCGGAGGAGCCGCACGATGCCGCCGCGGAGGGCCGAGATGTCCCCGGGAGGAACGACGAAACCCGTCACGCCGTCCTCCACGGCATCGACGAGCCCACCGACCGCGGTCGCCACGACCGGACGGCCGTACGCCATCGCCTCGCGGGCAACCATACCGTAGCCCTCCCGGCGGGACGGGACGACGACGACCGCCGCCCGCTCGTACCACGACGCCCAGCTCGTGCGGCGGGACGAAGCCGACGGCCTGCGGGAAGAGCGAACGGAGCGGCCCGTCCCCGACCACCACGAGCGGCAGCCCCCGGGCGGCCTCGGCGAGCTCGCGCACGCCCTTCTCCTCGGACAGGCGCCCGACGTAGAGGACGTGTGGTGGCTCGTCCGGCGCCCCGACCACTTCGGGGATCGAGACGCCGCTCGGGATCAGGCGCACGTCGACCGCCCCGAGCGCGCGCGCCTCCTCGGCGAGTGCGGACGAGGCGCAGACGACGATCCGGGCGCGGCGCAGCAGCCACCGCGCGAGCGGACGAACGTGGCGCGCGAGGGCGACGTCCGAGCCCCAGAGCTGGAGCACGATCGGCTTGCCCGTGGCGAGGGCCGGCAGGGCGCTCGGGAGCCAGTGGGCGTGGACGACGTCCGCGTCGCGGCTCGCGCGGCGCGCCGCGCGCGCGAACGACGCGAGGAAGAGAGGAACGACGAGCAGCTTCCAGGGGGAGCGGCGAAGGTTGTTGACGATGCCGGCCCCGTAGGCGATCCCGTAGTGCCGGAAGGCCGCAGGCGAGACGACGCGGACGTCGACGCCCTCGGCGCGGAGCGCCTCCACCCCGTCGCGCACGAACGTCCCTGCAACGTCGTCCGCATCGCGCGGATACGACGTCGTCAGGACGACGACCTTCACTCGCGTTCGCCGAGGTGGTGCGCCAGCGCGGCCGGCGCCGCGATCGCGAGCAGCGCGAGCACGTAGAAGTAGTAGAAGGACATCGTGAGGTAGAAGAGGTTGGAGACCATCGTGCTCACGAGCGCCGCCGCCAGGCCCCAGCCGAGCGGGCGGATCCGAGCGGCGAGCGGATCGCCGGCGGCGGCGAGAGACCGGCCGATGCGGCGCGTCAGCCCGGCGCGCCGGAAGAGGTAGACGAGGAACGCGGCGAAGAGAATCGTCCCGACGAGGCCGTACTCGACGAACGACGCGACGTAGAACGAGTGGGGCCCGAAGTTCGTCTTGCCCGTCTGGAACTCGTAGTAGACCGAGAAGGTGTTGAGGCCGAGGCCGAAGAGCGGGTTCTGCGCGAGCACGTCGGGGATGAACGAGTAGACGATGAAGTGGGTGTCTGCGCCTCGCCCTTCCGTCGAGAGGCGCGAGCTGAGCACCTCCGAGAAGAACTGGGCGCGACGCGCCACGATCACGGTGAGCCCGGCGAGGAGCAGCCCGAGCGGCACGATGAACCGCGGCTGCAGCAGCATGCGGCGGTAGGGCACCGCGAGCACGAGGAACCCACAGCCGAGGCCGAGCAGGCCGCTGCGCGAGAGGGTCGCGAGGTCGACGATCGTGAGGAAGGCCAGGAGGGACGCGAGCGGCACGCGCAGTCGATGACCGCGCTCGAGACGCAGGTAGATGGGCAGCACGAGCAGGATCGCGGCAGCCACCTCGATGCCGAGATGGTTCGGGTCGCCGGTGAGAGCGTTGACCCGGTAGACGAACGACCCTTCGATCGCGCCGAAGATGTTGATCTTGCTGGCGCCGCCCGTGATCGGCTGGAGCCACGCCTCGTCGAGGTTTGCGCCGGTCGTCTCCGCGACGCCGAGCTGCGCGAGCCCGTAGGCGCCGTTCGCTGCAATGCCTCCGACGAACGCCGCGAGCGTGAGCCAGTAGAAGCGCAGCCCCCGCCGCGCGATCAGCGCGACCCCGGCGATGAGGAACAGGAAGTGCAGGACGAACTTGACCATGCCCTTCGTCCACTGCGCGAGCGACTCCGCGGTCTCGAGGTTGAACCACCCGATCAGGTAGACGAGGAGAAAGGCGAGGAAGAACGCGAGCGTGACGACGGCCGCGCGCGGCAGGTGACCGTCGAACCGCTCGAGCCGGTGGACGAGGAACGCGACGAGGAACAACGCGGTCACGACGTCCGAGAAGGACATCGTTCCCGCGACCTCCCACTGGAGCTTCGCGAACGTGACCGTGAAGACGGTCGCGAAGAAGAGCCCCTCGACGACGGGGGCGCGGTCCGCGAGGGCGCGCGGACGGTCGACGGCGATCGCGGTCACGGTGGCGAATCGTAGGGGCTAGCCGGATGGCTGGATCTCGAGCCACGCCTCGAGGCCGGCGCCGTGCGCCTCGGCGGCCGAGCTCGCGCCTTGATCGTACGACTCGATCCCGTCGTAGATGACCTTCCACCGCCCGCAGCCGTCTCCGCGCACCTCTGCGTCGACGTAGCCGACGCCCTGGACGCGCTTCAGCAGGCGCTCGGCCTCGGTGATCGTGTCGCGACGGCCGAAGACGAGGTCGAGCTCGGCCGTCTCTCCCGGAGAGGCGATCCGGACACAGTCCGCGGGGGAGGGGAACCGGGCACCGTCCGCCCCCACGACGAGGGGGTAGCCGATCAACGGCACGGCGACGATCGCCGCCGCGACCAGGCGCGCTGCGGAGCGGGTCAACCTGCTTCTCCCGGGGGGTCGCGCCACGCGGACGCGAGCAGCAACGGCATGACGACGGATGCGAGGACGACGATCGCCCCCGTGTACCGCACGATCGGGTTGACGGATTCCTCGGCGGTGACCGGCAGCGAATACGAGTACGTGACCCACGCCCCCCCGAGGAAGACGAGCGCCAGGAGCACGGTGGCGAAGGTCGCGAGACGGCGGTCGCCCCACGCGAATGCCGCCGCCACCGAGATCAGGAGGACGAACGGGACGACGGACCAGAGCGAGGTGTCGAACAGCACGTCCGCCGACAGCCGGAGCGAGTCGAGCGCGCGGTCGAGCGACGCTCCGGCCCCCAGGCTCGGCGGCGCCTCGCCCGTGAGGTCGTGCGACCGGTACCAGAGCCGCCACGGGATCGCCGCCGCGACGACGGCTGCCGTCACCCAGCCGAGCGCCGGCCACGCCGACCGCCGGGACCCCCAGCTCGAGGCGAACGCCACGCCGAGCGCGATCGCGGCGAAGAGCAGCCCCTCGCGCTTCGTCAGCGTCGCGCCCGCGAAGAGCACGGCGACGGCGGCGAGGCGCCAGCCGCGCCGGTCGCGCAGCCAGAGCACGAGCAGGAGCACCCCGACGGCGAAGAGGACGTCGACGAGGACGTCGGCCTGCGGGATCAGGAGGCGTCCGCCGAAGCGGGGGACGACCATCACGAGCACGACCGACGGCCAGAGCAGCCACGCGGGCGCGTGACGGTGCAGGCAGCCGACGATCGCGGCCACCGCACCCGTGACGAGGAACCAGAACTGGAGGTGGAACGTGATCGTGTCGACGGTCCCCATCGCGTGGAACGCCGCCGCGTCGAGGATCGGGAGGATCGGCGGATAGGTCGGTCCGGCGCTGGTCGTGAACACCTGCTGGTCGAGACCGCCGAAGTAGTAGATCGCCTTCGCCTTCGGCACCCAGAAGGCCCACGCGTCGAACGCCTGCAGGCTCTGCAGACGCGCCGAGCGGAAGAACGCCTCGAGCAGGAGACCCACCAGGGCGATCCCCGTCGCCGCTACGAGCAGGGAGGCGGTCGACCCCTCCCGGCCCGCGCTCCACCCGGCCGGGCGCGGCCGTCCCAGGCGCACTCCGGCCGCACAGGCGACCGCCGACCCGAGGAGCAGAGAGAGGAGGATCGCCCATCCTCCGAACGGGACGCCCACCACGAGGAGCTGCGTCCAGACGACCCCGAAGGCGGCGACACCGATCAGGTAGCCGAGGCCGGCCAGCCGGAGCACGTCCGCCCAACGCGTGAACCCGCGGAAGGCCCAGAGCATCGTCATGCCCATGACGGCGAACGCCCCGTTCAGGGCGAACAGGCCCGTGATCGCGCGCATCGTCACGACGCCCGGCGGAGGAGCGAGAGGCCGTCGTCACCCTCCCACACCACCTCCGCGCCCGGATAGGCGCTCCGGTCGCAGGCGAAGCAGAGGATCCACGGTGCATCCGGCGCGGCCCGGCGAGGCAGGAGGAAGTAGCGCGAGTACGTCTCCGCGAACGTCGCCGTGAGGTCGGTCCACCCCGGCTGCCGCTCACCCACCGCGACGGCGAAGGTCCCGTCCTCGGGAATCCAGCCACGGGCCTCGACGAGCAGCCCCTGATCGGGGATGACCGAGTTGCCCCCGCCGAACTCGCGGTCCAGCAGGTCCAGCCGCGCGTTCGCGCGCGCCGACTCGTTCGCGTCGCGGAACGCGTCGGGATAGAGAACGACGATCGCCACGAGCATGACCGCCGCGCAGTACGCGATCACCATGCGGCGAAAGCCGCCGAGGCCCGAGAGCCGCCGTGAAGGGGCGCCTTCCAGTCAGCCGAGAGTATCGCGGAGGACGGTCGCCATCTCCTCCACCCGCGTCCTCCGGGAGAGCCGGTCGCGCCACTCGGGTGACAGCTCGACATCGGGAAGCCCGCCGTCGACCCACTGCGCATGGAGCTCCTCCAGTGCCGCGCGGATCGCGGCCGGGTCGTCGGGCGGCGCCACGACTCCCGCCCCGGTCTCCCGGATCAGCTCGGCCGCGGCTCCGTCGGGCGGGACGGCAGCGAGGATCGGCCGCCCGACCGCGACGTACTCGAACACCTTCCCCGAGAGGACGCCCTTGCGCCGAACGGTCGACGAGCCGTGACGCGTTCGCGGCTGACCCCGACGACGTGCCGTCCGACTACCATCGCCGGGTGATGGCACCCACGGCGCTCGACGAGTGCTGATGACCTCGATTCGCCCGTGAGCGAACCCGTACGCGCAGAAATCGACCGCACCGCTCGACCGGGAGCGACGCTGGCAAACACGGTTTTCATCTCCTATGCGCGAGACCGCCCCCGTCTGCTCTCGGAGCCTCCGGCCCGATTCCGCGCTCCCGGGCGCGCAGCAACCGAGTACGACCCCATCAGCCTGATCGAGTCACCACCGGCGGACACGAGAGCGCTCAGGCGGTACGGCCCCCTTCACTACGCGTGGGTGAGGAAGTGACCGCTGTCGACAGTCGAGTTGGACGTTCGCGGCCGAGGTTGCTCGTATTCATCGTCGCCTACAACGCCGAGACGACCATCGGCTCGGTGCTGTCCCGCATTCCGGCTTCGCTCGGCGCGCTCTATGACGGAGAGATTCTGGTGATCGACGACTCCTCCGAGGATCGAACCTTCGAGCGCACGACCGAGGGAAAGCTCGAGGCGGATGCCCCCTTCGACGTGACCGTTCTCGTCAATCCCGAGAACCAGGGGTACGGGGGCAACCAGAAGATCGGGTTCCACTACGCCATCGAAGGCGGGTTCGACATCGTCGCGCTCCTCCACGGCGACGGCCAATACGCACCCGAGTGTCTCCCGGTACTCGTCGAGCCCGTCGCTCGTGGTGAGGCAGAGCTCGTGATGGGCTCACGGATGCTGGGTGGTGGAGCGCGTCAGGGTGGCATGCCCGTGTACAAGCTCGTCGGGAATCGTTTGTTGACCACCGCTCAGAACAGACTGATGCGCTCTCACCTCTCCGAGTTCCACTCCGGGTATCGCGTTTACGACGTTGGTGCTCTGTCGAGCATCCCTTTCGATCTCAACACAAACGATTTTCATTTCGACACGGAAATCATCATTCAAATGCTGCTGGCCGAACATCGAATCGTCGAGTTGCCCATTCCGACGTACTACGGAGACGAGATTTGCTAC
>CAWGDT010000020.1:0-47029 GCA_963821365.1 uncultured Actinomycetes bacterium | reverse complement strand
GACGCTGCGCGGGGTGCCGAGAAGCCAGTTCATCTGGTCGAGGTCGTGGATCATGAGGTCGACCGGAGTTCCGCCAGACTGCGAGCGCTCGGCCATCCAGTCGTTCCAGTCGGCGGGCGGCGACAGCCGGCAGGTCGAGACGGCCCACGGGCGGCCGAGCTGCCCCGCCGCCACGAGACGCTGCAGCTCGACATACTCGGGCCAGAAGCGCAGCACCATGCCGACCATGAGCACCGCGTCGCTCCGGGCCGCGGCGGCGACGATCGCTTCGGCGTCCTCGGTCGTGAGCGCGATGGGCTTCTCCAGGAAGACGCTCTTGCCGGCGGCGAGCGCGCGCTCCGCGTACTCGCGGTGGAGCGGAGTGGGTAGGCAGATGTCGACGGCCTCGACGTCCGGATCGTGAATCGCGCCGTCGAGATCACCGGTCACGTCGGCGCCGACGACCTCGGCCACCCGTATGGCCTGCTCTGCTGTGCGTGAGGCGATCGTCTTCACCCGCACACGCTCGCCGAGCGCCTTGTAGTTCACGGCGTGAGCCGAGCCCATGAAACCGCTGCCGAGGATCGCGACTGTGATCATCAATGAGCCTCCAGGAACTCGCGGTTGAGTCGGTTGAACTCGTCGGGGATCTCCCAGAACGGCGCGTGCCCCATCTCCGGCCAGACGTGCAACACGGATCCGTGTATTCGCTGGTGGAGCGCCCGTGCGTGTGCCGGCGGCGTGAAGATGTCCCTGTCGCCGACGGTGATCAGGGTCGGCGCGTCGATGCCGGACACCTCCTCCAGCGCTGTGTGGCCCAGAACCGCCTCGGCCTGGTCGCAAAACGCGTCCACGCTCTGCGGATGGGGGTTTTCGGCCGACTGTCGCTCGAGCTCGACGAGGGCCTCCGGGTGCTCCGCGTAGTAGCGCGGCGTGAACACCCACAGCCAGATCTGGCGCGACAGCTCGAGCATCCCCGTCGCGCGTCCGATCGCCTGCCAGTTGCGGATCAGCGCGACCGTGTACGGGTCCGCCTCCCACCACGGGCAGTGGATGACGAGCGAGCGGACCACAGCCGGGTGGCGGACACCGATCTGCTGCGCTGTCAGCCCGCCCATGGAGGCTCCGACGACGTGGGCTCGCTCGATCTGGAGGTGAGCGAGCAGCGCGACGGCGACGTCGGCGAACAGGGCGGTCGTGTACGGGCCGCGCGGCCCCTCGGTCTGGCCGACCCCCGGGTTGTCGAAGACGACAACGCGAAATGACTCCCGCAGAGACTCGGTCTGGAGCGCCCAGGCCGTGTGGTCGGCGCCGAGACCGTTGACGAGCAGCACAGGGTCGCCGGAGCCATGCTCCTCGTAGAAGACGCGGCGCCCGTCGAGCTCAGCGTGAGGCACCGCGAGGCCTCCGCGTGCGGAGGTAGCGGGGCTCCAGCTGGTCGTGCACGTCGTCCATGTCACGCACGAGGTTGACGACGGCGCGTGTCGCCCAGGCGAGGAACTCCTCGCCCTTCTCGGCCGTCGATTCGCTCGGTCGCCCCCACACGCCGCCACCGTCTTCGAGCAGCGACCAGAACGATCCGGGCGTGGCGAGGAACAACGGGTCGAGCAGCGCGAGCGCGTTGGTACGGAGCTCGGGCAGCGACGGTGTGAAGTCGCGGACGCGCTCCATGTCACACAGCGCCTCGTCGATTGCGAGCACGATCGAGGTCTCGCCGACGTTCGCGTGGATGCCGGCCGTGCCGGAGAGGTACTGCTCCGCCTCGTCCGGCGCCATCCCCGCCCAGTACGGGAACGGGTACACGCGGGCCTCGTCGGGCAGGTCGTCGTGGAAGCGCGCGACTGCGAACTCGAGGGCGTGCGAGTTGCAGTAGTGCCCGTTGAGCAGGACGATCCTCGTGAAGCCAACGTCCGTCAACGACAGGCAGACGTCTCGCACGAGGTCGAGAAACGTGTCGATCCGCACGTGGACGAGGCCGTGCGCGCCCCGGTGGTCGTGTGCGATGCCGAACGGGATCGGCGGCCCGACGAGCGCCTCGAGCTCGGGAGCCGCACGCTTCGCGACCTCGAGCGGGATGTACACGTCCGTCCACAGTGGCCCGTGGTCGCCGTGGTCCTCGGTCGAGCCGACGGGAACGATCACCCGCCGCCCGCCCCCCTCCAGGTACTCGCGTACCTGGAGGTTCGTCATCTCGGGCATGAAGACGGACGCGGACACCTCTGTGCCTCCTACGAGAGCCCGAGCGAGGTCAGGTGCTCGCGTGAGCGGCGCATCGCCTTGGTGACCTCGTCGAGCGGTGGCCACGGCTCGCCCTCGAACTCGATCTCGACCGAGAGTGGGCCGTCGTAACCGGCGTCACGCAGGATCTCGAGCACGCGGGCGAAGTCGACGACGCCGTCGCCGCACCCGGGGAAGTTCCAGTTGCCCTTACCGCCCGTCGTGTCCTTCAGGTGTACGTGCGCGAGATACGGCGTGATCTTCGGCAGGTCGTCGACCGCCTTGTCGCCCGAGTAGAACTCGACGTTGGCCGTGTCGTAGTTGACCTTGACCGAGTCGCGGCCGATCTTCTCCAGCAGCGGGATGGTGACGTCGCTCGAAGCCATGATGTCGCCGTGGATCTCGAGCGCGACGACGACGCCCTCCGCGTCGGCGACGTCCGCCAACGCCCCGATGTTGCCGAGGAACGCGGTTTCGTTCTCGTCGGCCGACTGATGGCCACCGACCGCCGTGTTTACGATCGGAAGGCCGTATTCCGCGGCCCACCGCACGGCCTTGACTCCGTGGGCGAGTCCGTCGGGCGTCGTCAGATCCGAGTGACCCGACAGACTCACCGGCTCCAGCCCGTAGGCCTCGAGCTTGCGACGTGTCTCGGCCGGCGGCGTGTCGAGATCGACGTGCTCCGTCCAGCCGGGAACGGCGGATAGCTCCACGAAGCGATAGCCGGCCGCGGCGATCCCGGCGAGCGCCTCGTCCTCGCCGTATGTGTGGTACGAGTTCGTGTGCCCGGCCAGCGGGTTCTGCATGGGCAACTCCCTTTTCAGACGGGGGCGCCCCGCCACCGCGAGGCGCCCGTTGCTCGACGGTTAGAGGGGCAGGCCCTTGGGGATAGTGGTCTTCTTGAACGCCGCGCTCAGCTTGAACCTGGCGGCGTCCCTCCGGGCGCGGGCCTTGTCTGCCTTGGCGTTCGCGGGCTTCACCAGGTCGTTCGTGAGCAGGCCGCCGGTCGTCAGCCTGGTCTTCGTCTGGCCGAGCTTGTACACCGTGTTCAGGTACTTCGTCCACGCGTTCGGGTAGTGGTAGCCGTACAGGTGCGGCGGCAGCCGCCTTGAGGTGTGGTAGAGGCTTGCGAGCTGCATGATCGAGTCGACCGCAACCTGGGGCGTCATCACCTTTTGCATGCCCGGGAACTGCTCGTACACGATCTGGGCCGCCGCCCGTGGGTTGACGCGGGCGAACTCGAAGCCCATCACCGAGCCGGCGAGGAGACGCGTATAGATGTCCACCTTTGCCGGGTCCTTGAGGTCGGCGGTCCGAACCTGGTAGCTGTTGGACGGCCCCTTCGAGCCCCATTCCGAGCCGATCAGGAACTCGAGCCCCGCGTTGCCGGAGCCGAAGAACGCGGCCGTGCCTTCGAGCTGCGCCCTGAGTCCCTCCCAGGACAGGCCGGCGTCGGCCAGCTTCAACGCGACCGCCTGGTTCCACTGTGGGCCGAACTCGCGGTACTTGACGGTCTTCGGGTTGAGACCGACCTCTGCCAGCATCGGGTCGACGATCGCCTTCCAGCCGATGTTGTAGAGGGCGATTGTCTTCCCCCGCAGCTGCCGCGGATTCTTGATCTTGCTCCCCGCAGGAAGGACGAAGTCGAACACCTGGCTGGGGATCATCTCCCAGACGGACGTCACGGGAACCCCGGCCTCGACCGACGCTGTGAGGACGCCGGGGGAGGCATACCCCATGTCCTGTTGGCCGGCGGCGACCTGCGGTAGGTTGCCCGACGCGTCGCCAGCGCTCAGCTTGACGTTGATGTTGAGGGGCTTGAAATAGCCCATTACGGTGGGGACGTGCAGGTTGTAGTCGTCCATCACCTCGAGGCTGCCGCGGGGCGAGACCCAGCGAACCGTGTCGACCGCACTTGACAGCGCTCCCGCAGTCTCGACGCCCAGACCGGCGAGAGTCGTAACTCCGACCCCTGCAACCGCACTGCGCTTGAGGAGCTCGCGACGGCTGATGCCTCTCTCGCCGGACCCCTCGATGAAGGGTGTGTCCTCCATCCTCTTTCCTCCTTCCCCTGCTGTCGTGCCTCGCGGGGTGCGCAAGTCGTCTAGCTCTCCCAGCTCGCCCAGCGCTTCCCGATGAAATAGAACACGAAGTAGATTGAAAGTCCAAGAACCTCGATGATCAGGAGCACCGCGCCGAAGTTCTCCATGCGGATGAGTGACGAGAAGTAGATGAGCTGGTGGCCGAGGCCCCCCTGCTCGCTGGCCGAGACCATCTCACCGCCGATCGCGGTCAACAGCCCGAAGATGGCGCCGACCATGTACCCGACGATGATCATCGGCAAGGCGAGCGGAAAACGGATCTTGCGGAACACCTGGAACGTGCTCGCTCCGTAGGAGCGGGCCAGAGCGATCTTCGCGAGATCGGTACGACGGAACCCGGTCGCGGAGTTGATCAGCACCATCGGCCCCGACGCGAGAGCGACGGCGGCGACGATCGGCCAGATGCTGACGCCCCGGATCAAGCTCAGCCTCAGGAACGGCACGAGCGCGAGCATCGGGGTGACGACGAGGATGATGATGTACGGAGCGACGACCTTCTCGACGAACGGCTTCTGCGTGATCACGGCTGCGAGGATGAGCCCGATCGTCGACCCGATGGCGAAGCCGATGAAGAACTCCTCCAGCGTCACAACGAGGTGCTGGCCGTACTGAAGCCAGAAGTCGTCCGTCAGCGCACGGACCACCGCGGTTGGCTTCGGGAAGATGTATGTCGGCGTGTCGGTCAGCCGGAGAATCGCCTCGAGGCCGAAGAACACGCAGATCGCGATCGCCACGACGGTGCCGACCTCGAGTGCGCTCCTCGCACCCCGAACCGACGACAACCCGGTCCAGTCGACCGGGCCGTGATCGTGGTGGATCGGCTCCTCGTCGAACGACGGGATCTCGTCTTGCAGCTCCTTCGGGACCTCGCTCAACGCACCCCCGCGACGGGCCGGGCGCCTCGCTCGACGACGCCCTTGATCTCGTGGATCAGCTCGATGAAGCTCGGCTCGAACGTCATGGCGACTGTGCGCGGACGGGGGAGGTCGACATCGAAGATCCTGGCCAGCCGTCCCGGACGTGGGGTCATCACGACGATGCGATCGGCAAGGAGGATCGCCTCGCCGATGTTGTGGGTGACGAACACGATCGTCTTGCTCGTCTCGCTCCACAGCCTCATCAGCAGCAGGTTCATCTCGTCGCGAGTGAACGCGTCGAGCGCGCCGAATGGCTCGTCCATCAACAGCAGGCCTGGGTCGGTTGCTAGTGCGCGAACGATCGACGCCCGCTGCTGCATGCCGCCCGAGAGCTCTCTCGGGAAGGAGTTCTCGAACCCCGTGAGGCCCACCTCCTCGAGCAGCAGCGCCACCCGAGCCTCGTCGACGGGCTGCTTCTTGATCTCGTACGGCAGCTCGATGTTCCTGCGGATGCTCCGCCAGGGAAGCAGATTCGCGTCTTGGAACATCATCCCGATCTCGTCGGGTCGTGGCCCGGTCACGGGTGTGCCGTCGACGACGACCTCGCCGCTCGTCAACGCGTGCAGGCCGGCCGTGGCCCACAGGAGCGTCGTCTTACCGCAACCGCTGAGCCCGACGATGCAGACGAGCTCTCCGTCCTCGATGTCGAGGGTGAAGTCCTGGAGGGCGTGAACCGGACCCGTCTTAGCCTCGTACACCTTGGTCGCGCCACGGATCTCGATCTTGGATTTCGCGGCGGCGGAGCTCAGAACCACCCCTCCTCGTCGGGGTTCGCATACTGCATGAACTCGACCACCGCGCCGTCGACGACGGCGAACGCGACAGTGAGGAAGCCGTCTCCGACGTCGAACGGCTCCGCCAGCACGTCGAGGCCCGGGAGCGCTGCCTGGACGTCGTCGACGCGGTAGGCAACGTGGGGCTCGGTGCGTAGAGGGCCTGTCACCGGTGTGTCGGGCTCGAAGCGGAGCCACTCGACGTTGAACGGGTGCTCGCGGGGGCTCGTGACCCACACGCGCGTCGCCTCGACCCAACTCTCGCCCGGCTTCGCCTCATCGGTGATGAGACCGATGTGGTCGAATCGGGAGCGATCGAACTGTGGCATCAGCATTCAGGTTCGAGCGGGCTTGCAAATTGATAGGAAAGCTTTCTAACATCCCGGGAAACCTGAGTCAATGACGCAGAAGTTCTCGGCCACCTCACCACGACTCCTCCGCCGCCTGAACGCTGCGGCGGTGCTCCGCGCCATCCGCACCGGCGGGCCCGTCTCACGCGCGGAGCTGTCCCGTCTGACGGGCCTCTCCAAGCCCACGGTGAACGGCGCCGTGGAGCTTCTGCTGGAGTCGGGGTACCTCACCGAACGCCTTGCCGATGTGGACGCCTCGACGCGACGCCCTGGACCGCGCGCCCGCCTACTCAGCTTTCGCGGCGATCTCGGGTACGTGCTCGGCATCGACATTGGCGCAAACAAGGTGCTGGCGATCGTCGCCGACCTCACGGGCGAGGTACTCGGAACCTCCCGACGCCTGACAGGCGCGCAGGAGCGGCACAGCGCTGAAAGCCTTCTCGGTCTCGTCGAGGCCGCGACGGACGAGGTCCTCGCTGCGGCCGGGCTCGACCGGACGAGTCTCGAGGCCGTCGGCGTCGGGACGCCAGGCGTCGTCGACCCCGTGTCGGGACGAGTGACGCTGGCTCCGCAGCTCGGCGGCTGGGAGGGAATCCGGCTTGCGAGCCGGCTGGAGCCGGTGTTCCCCTGCTCGGTGCTAGTCGACAACGAGGTGCATCTCTCCGTCCTGGCCGAACGGTGGCGCGGCTCCGCGCAGGGGATCGACGACGCCCTCTATGTCCAGGTTGGCGTCGGCATCGGCGGCGGTGTCCTCATCGGCGGTGACGTCTACCGGGGAGCCGGGGGGGCGGCCGGCGAGATCGGCTACCTGCCGATCTTCGACGACGATGCAGGGCGGGACGGGCTCGGACCATTCGAGCACGCCGCCGGTGGAACTGCATTTGCCCGCCTCGGCCGTCGCGCGGCCGCAGCCGGCGAGAGCCCGACGCTGCTGGAGCTCGCCGGCGGCCACTCCGACGCGATCGACGCAGAGGTCGTGTTCGCGGCGGCGGACCGCGGCGACGAGGCCGCGCAGCGTATTCTCGACGAGCTGCTCCAAAGACTGGCCCGTGGCATCGCTTCCGCGGTCACGGTCCTGAATCCGTCGACCGTGATCGTCGGCGGTGGCGTCTCACGGGCTGGTGGGAAGCTGCTCGAGCCCCTCGAGCGCAGCATTGCCGCGCTCGTGCCCGTTCCGCCGCGGGTCGTTCTCTCGACCCTCGGAGACGAGGCGGTCGCGCTCGGCGCTGCTCGGCTCGCGCTCCGGGCCGTTGAGGAGCGTCTCTTCGACATCGCCCTCACGGAGGCCGTATGAGAGTTCTCGCCGTCGGCGCTCACCCGGACGATCTCGAGATCCTGTGCGGCGGGACGCTGGCCCGTTTCGTGCTGGAGGGTCACGAGGTCGTGATGTGCCATGCCACGCGCGGCGATCGTGGCAGCTTCGTCCACACTTCCGAGGAGATCGCACGCATCCGTGGAGGGGAAGCGCGGAGGGCGGCCGAGATCTGCGGCGCCGAGTACGCCACGCTCGGCTTCAGCGACGCCGAGATCAACGCGGCAGATCGCGACCAGCAACGCGCCGTCACCGACGTCATTCGAGACGCGCGACCCGATCTGATCCTCACGCACTCGCAGGGCGACTACATGGGCGACCACAACGAGATCTCGCGGCTCGTCTTCGACTGCAGCTTCTACGCCGCTCTCCCGCTTTACGAGACCCGCAAGCCGTACCACTCCGAGATCACACCCATCTACTTCATCGAGACGATCATGGGGCACGGCTTCCAGCCGCTGGAGTTCGTCGACATCTCCAATACCTTCGACACGAAGGTCGCCATGCTCGAGGCGCACGAGAGCCAACTCGTGTGGCTGAAAGATCACAACGACGTCGATATCGTCGAGCAGATGAAGACGGTGAGCCGCTTCCGCGGGCAGCAGTGCGGTGTCACGTATGCAGAGGGGTTCGTTCCTTGCCTGACACATCTCCGAGGGACGACGCGGCGCCTGCTGCCGTGAAGGGAGGATCGTTGGCCACCGAGACCGAGTTCACGTACGACCTGGCGCGGTTCATCAGCTTCCGCGACCTGTCCGAGTGCGAGCGGGTCAGACGGATTCGCCGGCGAGAGCTGGCGCATCACTCGAACCCCGAGTTCCGGATCCGGATCGTCGACGAGGAGGCTCCGTTCTACCGGGCATTCGCGGACGACATCGTGGGCCGGATTCGGGCCGCCCGCGACGACGGTCGCCGCTTCGTCGCGATCCTGCCCGTTGGGCCGATGCCGCAGTATGAGCTCGCGGCGCGCATGATCAACGAGGAGCATCTCTCACTGGCGCACGTGCACACGTTCAACATGGACGAGTACGCGAGCGAGGATGGTGTAACCGCTCCAGTGTCGTGGCCGGGCTCGTTCCAGCGCGCCATGCTCGAACGCTTCTTCGCACTCGTCGACCCCGAACTGCGCCCGCCCGAGAGCCAGATCCACTTCCCGACCACGGACGCACTCGCCGACTACTCGAGCCGGATCGAGGATCTCGGCGGCGCGGACGTGTGCTACGGGGGGATCGGCTGGTGCGGGCACATAGCGTTCTGGGAGTCCCATCTCGGAGAGGAGTTCGCCGGCGACATCGAGGCATACAAGCGGGCAGGCGCCCGCCTGGTGGAGCTCCACCCGATGACGATCATGCAGAACGCACTCCACTCGTTCGGGGGCGACTGGTCATGGGTGCCTCCGAAGGCGAACACAATCGGTCCGCGTGAGATCCTTGGCGCGAGGCACCGGAGCTTCTGGCTCGACGGAGACCTGGGCGGCGGCGTCTCCTGGCAGCGCTTCATCGCCCGCCTCGTCGCGCACGGCCCGGTGTCCGAGTTCGTTCCCGGGTCGATCTTGCAGACCGCATCAACCGACTACACGATCCTTGGCGGCGTCGCTGACGATGTCGAGATCGCCATGGCCTAGTGATCGACGTCGTCTGTCTCGGCATCCTCGTCGCCGACGTGATCGCGCGACCCGTCGACGAGTTGCCGCACGGAGCGGTGTCCCTGATGGACGAAGTATCCCTCCACGGCGGTGGCTGCGCGTTGAACACTGCGACCGGGCTCAGCCGGCTCGGGCTCTCGGTCGCCGTCGTCGGCAAGGTCGGCGACGACACTTTCGGCGACTTCGTCGTGGGGCTACTCGCCGAGCGGGACCTCGAGACGGAGGGCGTTCTGCGCGAGCCAGCGGTACCCACCTCGGCGACGGTCGTGCTCGTCGACCGAGAGGGTGAGCGCTCGTTTCTCCACCTGCCTGGTGCGAACGGCACACTCAGCGCCGACGAGCTTTCGCCCGCCAGTGTCTTTGCGGGCCGGTCACTGCACGTTGCCGGCGCACTCGTGATGCCCGGGCTCGACGGAGCTCCTACGGCTGGACTGCTCGTGGAGGCGCGACGACGCGGCATCCACACCTCGCTCGACACCGTCTACGACGCCACCGATCGTTGGGAGCGGGTCGAGCCGTGCCTACCCCACCTTGACCTGCTCACGATGAGCCTTCCCGAGGCGCAGGGGATCACGACTGAGCGGGACCCCGCGAGAGCAGCAGCCTGGCTGAGGTCACGCGGTGTCAGAGAGGTGGCGCTGACGCTCGGCTCCGAAGGCTGCTACATCGCGGGCGCGGAGTTCGAGGGCGAAGTTCCGGCGATTCCGGTGTGCGCAGTCGACGGCACCGGAGCGGGGGACGCGTTCGCCGCCGGCATCCTCTACGGGAGACTCGCGGGGTGGCCGCTCGTCGACGCCGCACGGCTCGCCAACGCTGCCGGGGCCTTGGCGACGACTGCGGTCGGTGCAACCGAGGGCCTCCGCGGCCTCGACGAGACTCTGGCCTTCGCGGGTCTGGGGACGGCGGCGTGAGCAGCCGTCGCGTCGGCCGCAAAGCGGCCAGTTCAGGGGTGTGCCGCCTCTGTGGAGTTCCGCGATGCGGACAGGGAGCGGCGGGCGCGTGAGCGCACGGCTCAACCGGTTGTTTGCCGCCGACGGCCGGTGCTTCGATGTCGCGGTCGACCACGGCCTCTTCGGCGAAGGGACGTTCCTCGCCGGGATCGAGACCATGGAATGGGCGATCGCGACACTCGTGGAAGCAGGTCCGGACGCTATCCAACTGTCACCAGGCCAAGCGCCCTATCTCCAGCGAATCCAGGGGCCGGAGAAGCCCGCGCTCGTTCTCCGCACGGACGTCGCGAACGTCTACGGGTCGAAAACGCCGCGCCATCTATTCAGCGAGCTAGTGGCCGGGGCCGTTGAACTGGCGCTGCGCCTCGATGCCGCCTGCGTGGTGTGCAACCTGCTGCAGCTCCCGGACCAGCCCGAGCTCTTCCGCCAATGTGTCCACAACGTGTCGGCTTTGCGCGCCGCCTGCGACCCAGTTGGCATGCCGCTGATGGTCGAGCCCCTCGTGATGCAGCCGGGCGGCGAGGGACCCTACGGCGTCGACGGCGACGTGGAGAAGATAGTGCCGCTCGTCCGGCAGGCCGTCGAGCTCGGCGCCGACGTGATCAAGGCCGATCCGACGGACGACCTCGGCGACTATGCCCGCGTGATCGAGATCGCCGGGGACATACCAGTGCTCGTTCGCGGCGGCGGTCGAGCGTCCGACGAAGCGATCCTGCATCGGACGGAGGAGGTGATGGCGCAGGGTGCGGCCGGCATCGTCTACGGACGAAACGTCATCCAGCACCCCGACCCGGCAGCGATGACCAGGTCGCTGATGGCAGTCGTCCACGACGGAGTCCCCGCGGCTGAGGCGCTCGGTCTCCTGCGTGACTGAGCGGACCATCTCGTTCGGCGTGATCGGTGGCGGGCTCATGGGCCGCGAGTTCGCGAGCGCCTGTGCCCGATGGATTCATCTCGAGCCGATCGGTGCGCGGCCTCGCATCGTCAGCGTCTGTGACACGAACCCCGAAGTCCTTTCCTGGTACGAGCGTCTCGACCCGCGGCCGCGCCTCTTGTCGGACTACCGCCAGATCCTCGCGGATGAAACGGTTGACGCCGTCTACGTTGCAGTGCCGCACAACCTCCACGAGGAGATCTACGTCGCCTGTCTTCGGTCCGGGAAGCACCTGCTCGGCGAGAAGCCGTTCGGGATAGACCTCGCGGCGAACGCCGCCATCAACGTAGAGATCGAGCAGCATCCCGACCTTCTCGTGCGGTGCTCGTCCGAGCTGCCGTTCTATCCCGGCGGCCAGGAGGTGGCGCGGTTCGTCGCCGAGCGTCGTTTCGGGCGCCCGATCGAGATGCGGGCGCTGTTCCTCCACGGCAGCGACCTCGACCCGGCGAAGCCGATCAACTGGAAGCGGATCGCGCGACTCAACGGCGAGTACGGCTGTATGGGCGATCTCGGAATCCACGCGCTCCATCTTCCGCTGCGGGCGGGCTGGGAGCCGGCCAATGTCCGCGCGATCCTGTCCGACATCGTCTCCGAGCGTCCTGCTCCTCGCGGCGGCACGGTCGCGTGCGACACATGGGACAACGCCGTGCTGCTGTGTGAAGTCGAGGACGAGGGCCACGCGTTCCCGCTACGAGTCGAGATGAAGCGCATCGCGCCGGGAGAGACGAACACGTGGACCGTGGAGATCGACGGCACAGACGGCTCGATCGCCTACACGAGCAAGTACCCGAAGACGCTGCGCTGGATGGAGTACCGGTCGGGCGGGCCGCAGGCGTGGCAGACGGTCGATCTCGGCTCCACCTCGGCGTATCGGCATGTCACCGGCGCGATTTTCGAGTTCGGATTCTCGGATGCGATCCTCCAGATGTGGGCTGCGTTCCTCGACGAGCTCGTGCACGGGATGGGCGGGATGCACCAGCCTTTCCATTGCGCTACCCCCGAAGAAGCGGCCGCCACCCACCGGCTCTTCACAGCAGCACTCAAATCGCATCGCGACCGGGCGGTCGTCGTGCTCTGAGCAAGCGGACTCTTCGTTCGCGCCCGCCACTCGGCTGATCGCCGGTCAGCCGGCGGCGGTCTTGGCCGCGTCGTCGATGGTCCTCGCCCAGCGGCGGGCGGCGTCTGCAAGGTCTGAGTCGCACGGTCGGCAGTTGACGTAGACCGCGAGGGTGGCGTTCGCCCGGGTCCAGCCGATCTCGACGAAACCAGCGTCGTCGGTTCCGCCGCGCACCGCCCAGCTTTCGTCACCGATCCCGTCGGCTTCGATATCGCGGATCTCCTGGTGTTCGAACTCGGGGAACCAGTGGTGGGCGAACTCGTTCTCCGCTTCCAGTGCCGCTGTTGCCGCCTCGGGTGTGGCGACGAGGTTGGCGAACGAGGACGCTTTCTTCACGTCCGCGTTGTCCCACCAGCTGCTGGTCGCGGCTTTCACGAGCCCCGCCTCCGTGTAGGCGTCCAACAGAGCTTGTTGGATGACGTAGCTGGGCTCTGCTTCGTCGAGCCTTGGCGGCGGGGGTGTCCTGAGATGGGTCTGTGGTTCCACGTCCCAGCGCCAGCCGGTCGCGTCGGGCGACAGAGTGACCAGCGGCCGGAGATCCTCGACCGTCAGTTGCTTCTCCCCGTCAGCGGCGTCCATTCCCTGGTCGGAGTCGGCACATCCTGCCGCGAGCGACGCAGCGCAGAGAACTACCGCGGAGATCGCGACGAAACGCACGACTCACGAAACCATGTCACCGGACTCCCCGCGCGACAACCGCCGGATTGACCCAATCGTGTCCTGTACGGCACCGCCGGCCGCACCTACCGTGGCCCATGCGAGCCCGATGCCGGAGTACCCCGCCGCACCAAGGTGGTCTGTTTGCCACCTGGCAGGGGCGTATCCGACGGCATACCCCTGACGCAGCGGGGCTGCGGCGGACTCGCATCGCTGCGCAGAGGGACTCGTACCCCACGTGCGAGTCTCTCCTGCGCGGCGTCTTCGTTCGTCTGGCGCTCGTGGAGCACGTCTGGCTGCGGCCGAAGGGCGCCAGTTGACCTATTTGAGTCACCGACAGGACGTCTGAGCGACAGTACCGTCACGGTGTGGAGTGAGTGGCAACCCGCCGCTCACCACCCTCTTGAAAGGAATTCCGAAGCTCATGGAGGCTGTTGTGACCGAGGGCCGAGAGATGGACGCTGCCACGAAGGCGATCCAGACGGTTGCGGAGAAGAGGGCCGCGCTTGCGACGGCGAAGCTGGAGCTGGAGGAGGCCGTGGTCGAGGCAAGCGCGTCGGGCATGGCGCTCCGGCCGATCGCCTTCCAGGCGGGCCTCAGCCACGAGACGGTCAGGACGATCGTCAGGAACGCAGTCTGGTCGGCCAGGCGCGTCGGCGTTCGGGCCGTGTCCCTCGCGCAGACTGCATCCGACGGGATCGAGTCGGCTGAGGTCGCCCACGACCCACTCCCCGTCGTCGAGATCCGCCACCCTGTACTCCCGCGCGATGCCGACCCCGCGGCCGAGCCCCAGGTTCGACGTGAAGATCACGCGGCTCTTCGGATCGTCGGGGCCGATGACAAGCCAGCGGCGTTCGCCGCGACAGTCGCCGGCCGCGATGGCCGGGAGGGGCATCTGCAAGAGGCGTACGGCAGCGACGCCTAGCCGAAGGAGCGTCACCTCTCCGGGGCGGGACCTCGTGGGTCCCGGCGCCGACGTAGACCATTCCGTCCGCGACGGCGGCGCCGAGCTGATTCGGCCGCTGGTCGGCGTCGCCCATAGCGGCGCGCACGGGGTCGAGCACGACGTCGGAAACGCGTAGACCTTCGAGTCGTCCGAGCCGACGTAGACGCGGCCGTAAGCGACGGCCGGCGATCTCGAGGTGCCTTCGCCGGTCGCAGCGCTCCAGGGGATCGTGCCGGTCGAAGCGTCGAGCGCGTAAAGGTTCCTGTCGTTTGAGCCGACGAACACGATGCCGTCGACCACGACCGGCGCGGTTGCGGGCGCGTTGCTGATCGCGGTCCGCCAGCTCGCGCCTAGCCGGGAGAGGTTCGACGCGTCGAGCGTCGACTCGTCCGGATTGTTCCAGCGAAGGTCGCTCCGGGGTCATGCGCCCGGTCTAATGCAACAACGGCATCACGTCCGATGCGAACCGGTCTATGGCACCAAGCGGGACGATGAGCCAATCGAGGCCAAGGCGCTCACGTCGATCGCGTACGCGCTCCGCCAGCCGTTCCGGCGGCCCGATCAGCACGTAGGGGCAGTCGTCGAGGGACCGGGGAGTGAGCCCGACCCGCGCGCAGAGGGCTGCTTCCTCGTCATCGACCGAGCCGGCGTCGCAGACGACGAGTCCGCTCAGCAGGAGCGAGGCGGTCAGCGCGCGGGCCCCCGCGCGGGCTGTGAGCGCCGACGCGGCCAATTCGTCGGTGCTCGTGAGGAGCGGCCGCTGGAACTGGTTGGCGCCGGGGCGGGGAGGAGGCCCGAGGTCGATGTGGTCGGCGTATCGGCCGGCCAGCTCGAGGATGGCCTTCGACCCGCCGCCGAGCAGCAGGCGAGGTGGCTCGGGTGCTGCCGGCGCGAGCGGCAGATCCGCGGCGACGACGTGCGAGCCGCGCTCAGTGGCCCAGCCCTTGTCGAACAGGGCGCGCGCGAGCCGCGCGGCTTCGGCGAGACGCTCGATCCGCTCGGCGAGTGGGGGGAACGGCATCCCCAGCGCTTCGAACTCAGGACGAGACCAGCCGGCTCCCAACCCCGCATGGACACGCTTCCCGCCGTGGATCGTCGCGAGGTTTGCGAAGTGTCGGAGCAGCGGAAGCGGATGACCGAAGCCGACGTTTGCGACGAGCGTGGCGATCCCGAGCCGATCGGAGTGCGCCGCGACGGTCGTCAGTACCGTGAGGCTGTCGGCCGCCATTCGAGCAATCGGGTCGCCGGCCGGGACGCCTGGCAGGAAGAGGTGGTCGCCCTGGACGACTCCCGAGACACCTAGAGCTTCCAGCCGCGCAGCAGTCGCCGGCGCGTTCGCGCCGTAGTACGCACCAGGCCCCGCCCACGGCAGTGACACCCAGATTTCGATCGCGTCGGCCGTCACCGGCCGCGCCGCAACGGACGTTGAGGTGGCACGGCATGTTTGTAACAGAATCCGAACTCGGCTTCTAGTATCGTAGGAGCCGTCGTGCCTGCCACGATGTTGCACGGGGTGTCGCTTCGTCGTGCGGCGCCCTGACCAAGATGCCTGTTCGCCCGCCAAAGCAGAGACGTAGCCAGGAGACGTTCGACCGCGTCCTCGAGACTTCCACGCGGCTCCTCGAGGAGGCGGGATTCGAGGCCTTCACCGTCCAGGAGGTGAGCCGACGCTCGCGTGTCTCTGTCGGTGCGATCTACGCGCGCTTCGGAAGCAAGGACCAGCTCCTCCGTCTCGTTCACCGGCACGCAATGGAGTCGATGCGCTCCGAGCACGATGCCGTTGCGAGCGCGGACGGGCAGCCCACACGCCCGGCGCGAGATGTGGTCACGCTCGCCGTACGGGTGGTCGCGGACATCTTTCGCGCGAACGAGCGCTTGCTCAGCGCTTTCATGCACCTCGGTGCCGTGGACGACGTCATTGCCCGACGCGGGTCAGACATGAGTATCGACCTCGGCCGGCAGTTCATGACGCCGATTCTCCATCACCGGGACGAGATCACCCACCCGGATCCCGAGCGGGCCGTCGATGTCGCGTTCCGCATGGCGTACTGCACGTTCGCACGGCAGGTCATGTACGGGCCCGCGTTCGAGAGCGACCGACCGATCCCATGGAAGGACCTGGTCGACGAGGTCGCCGAGGCGTGTGCGGCGTACCTCCTGGCGGAGCGGGGTCGGCCCGCGCGCCGCCGCCTACGAAGCGACCGCTGACGAGCGAGGGCGAGGCAAGCCTCGGGGCTCCCTCCGCCTACGCGGCCGTGTTTCCGCGGTAGCGACCTCAACGGTGGCTTGACGGGTCTCCACGAGGCGTGTATAAGTTTCGAATCCGAACCTTGGTTCTAACTTTTGTCTCAGGTGGAGTCGAAGACCATGGGGCACGACAATGAGACGGAGCGGGACGCGACGATGAGGCTCGGCACGAGCACCTTCTCGTTCACGAACGAGTGGCTGACGCGGCGCTTCGCGCTCGCGGAGCTGCTGGAACGCGCGGCGTCGTTCCAGCTCGGTCCGGGGCTCGAGGTCGTCGGCCACCAGCTCTGGCGCGGCTATCCGGCCCTCGGCCGCGACGAGATCGTCGCCTTCCGGCGGCTCTGCGCCCGGCTTGAATTCGAGCCCGCCGCGATCGGAGGCTACGTCGACCTCCTTCGTCGTCCGGGCCACCCGCTCTCCGTGGACGAGGCCGTCGCCGAGCTCCAGGCGCAGATCGCCGCCGCGGCGCGCCTGGGTTTCCCGGTGATTCGGCTGCACGTCGGCATCCCGGTCGGCGCGCTCGAGCGCGTCGTGTCGTCGGCCGAGCGCGCCGGCGTCGTTCTGGCGACCGAGGTCCAGGGCGGTCAGGCGCCCGCCGACCCGGCCGTCGCGGCGATTCTCGACTGCCGCGAGCGCCTCGGATCGCCGCACATCGCCCTCGTCCTCGACTTCAGCGTCTCGATGTCGGCCGTTCCGGCGACGTTCGTCGACGCCGTCCGTCGTGCCGGCATGGCGGCGGACGACCTCGGGCGGATCGTCTCGCTCTGGGAGGGCGGCGCTTCGACGGGCGAGGTGCTTGCCGCGATCGCCGACGCCCCGGCGCCGCCCGCGGCGCACGACGAGGCCCGGGCGGGGTTCTTCCGCTTCGGCCGCCAGGCCCCCGAGGCGTGGCTCCCGTTCGTCCCGTTCGTCGCACACGCACACGCCAAGTTCTGGGAGCTCGACGAGACCGGTGACGAGCCGACCGTCGACAACGCGGCGCTCGTCGAGGTGCTTCGCACGGGCGGCTTCGACGGCGTCGTCGCAAGCGAGTGGGGTGGAAGCGCCTGGGTCGACGCCGACGACGTCGATGCGTTCGAGCTCGTCCAGCGCCATCACCGGCTGCTCGGCCGCCTGATCGGAGCTCCGGTGGAGTCGCTGACGTCATGAGCCCAACCAACGTCACTCAGATCATGAGTCCATGCAACCGACCTCGCGTAGGTCAAGGAGGATCCCGATGATGATCGGACAGAGAGCCTCGAGCACGCGAACGGCGATGCTCGCGATGGCCCTGGTGGTGACCACGGCGGTTGCGCTCGTCGCAAGCGCGGTCACGGGCGCTAGCACCCACGCCACGGTGACGCTCAAGTTCGTCGCCCAGTCGAACGGCCAGGGCAACCCGCAGCTGCAAGCGATCCTCGACAGGTTCCAGCAGCTGAACCCGGACATCAAGATCGACGCGACCTACCTGCCGATCGGCACGACCTACGCGAACACCCTGCGCACGCAACTCCAGGGGGGCAACGGCCCCGACGTGTTCTACGTCACGGCCGGCTCGGGCGGCCTCCAGTCGGTGCTGCCGCTGGCGAAGGCCGGCTACGTCGCCGACCTCTCGAAGCGGCCGTGGGTCAAGACGCTCCCGCTGGCGCCTGCGAACCGGCCGTTCTTCTGGCGCCAGGGCAGGCTGACCGCGCTGCCCTTCGCCGTCGTGCCGGTCGGCGTCATGTACCACACGGACGTCATGGCGGATCTGGGGATCGAGGTGCCGAAGACGATGACCCAGTTCCTCGCCGCGTGCCGGACGGCCAAGGCGAAGGGCAAGCACTTCCTGAACCTCGCCGGCGCGTCGGCGCAGAATTCCTCGCTCTTCGCGACCGTCGTCGCCACGAGCCACGTGCTCGCGAAGGATCCCGGCTGGAACCTCAAGCGCATCACCGGCAAGACGACGTTCGCGGGCACGCCCCAGTGGCGCGTCGCGCTCCAGCGCATCGTGGACATGAAGAACGCCGGCTGCTTCCCGCCCGGCGTCGAGGCGAACGACAACATCCCCGCGACTCCGGGCTTCGTCTCGGGCCAGGTCGTCGGCTGGACGTTGCCGTCTTCGATCGTTCAGCTGCTGAAGGGCTTCAACAAGGAGGCGAAGTACAGCTTCATGGCGATGCCCGGCGAGACCGCCGCGGACACGCGCGTCAACGCGTCACCGACCGACGCGTTTGCCGTGTGGTCGAAGTCGCAGCAGAAGGCCGCGGCGTTCAAGCTGATCGACTATATGGCCACCCCCGCCGCCACGGGCCGCTACGCCGCGCTCACGGGCGCAGTGTCGCCCTACCAGGCCGCCACAGGCAAGCACATCCTGTTCGAGCTCCGCGGGCTCGGCGGGTTCCTCAAAGTGAACTCGAAGGTCTTCCCGCTGATGAACCTGAGCTGGCCGAACCCGGCGGTGGTCGAGACGCTGGGCAAGGACGTGCAGGGCCTCCTCACCGGGCAGAAGACGGTGGCGCAGACCCTCGCCGACCTCGACACCGCGTGGGGCACGTAGGGACAACGGCATGACCCGGTGACCGGAGGCGGCCTCGCGTTCGACTCCGGTCACCGTTGCCTGATGGGTGAACGAGGCCATGTCGAGCGCGTCTGAGCCCGCTGCGCCCGCTCGTCCGCGCCGTCGACGGGGCGGGGGGAAGGTGCCGTGGGTGTGGGTCCTTCCGGCGGTCGCCGTGGTCATCGCCTTTCGCTACGTCGCCACGGGCGCCGGGACGTGGTACGCGTTCACCGACTGGGACGGGATCAGCCGCCACGCCAATTGGGTCGGGCTCGACAACTTCCGGAAGATCCTCGATGACCCGGCGTCGCGGGGCGCGCTCACGCACACCCTGGAGCTCGCGCTCACGTTCGTGGTCGTCTCGAACGCGATCGGCCTCGCGCTCGCGCTCGCGCTGCAGCGGACGATCAAGAGCCGCGGGCTCCTGCGGGCGATCTTCTTCCTGCCTGTCGTGATGAGCTCGCTCGCGGTCTCGTACGTCTGGCAGTTCATCTTCAGCTACACCGGTCCGCTCAACAGCCTGCTCGACGCGATCGGGCTCGAGTCGCTCAAGCGGCCGTGGACGGGCGACCCGACGTGGGCGTTGTGGACGATCTTCGTCGTCCTCGTCTGGCAGTTCGTCGGGCTCTCGATGGTCATGTACCTGGCCGGCCTCGAGGGCATCCCGGAGGAGCTCGACGAGGCGTCGGCGGTCGACGGAGCCTCGACGTTCCGGCGCTTCCGGAAGATCACGCTGCCGCTGCTCGCGCCGGCGATCACCGTCAGCGTGACGCTGAGCACGATCTACGGCCTCGGCGTGTTCGACCAGGTCCTGGCCGTGACGGGGGGAGGGCCCGTCGACGCCTCCGAGACGCTCGCGACCCAGATCTACAAGCAGACCTTCGCCTTCGGCAGGTTCGGCTACGGGACGGCGCTGTCGCTGGTGCTGACGGTGTTGATCACCGTGCTTGCTGTCGCCCAGCTCGTGATCCTCCGTGCGCGGGAGAGGCGGCTCTAGATGCGCCGTTACACCGGGTGGACCTTCCTGCGCGAGGCCTCGCTGATCGTCTTCGCGATCATCTGGATGATCCCGTTCTACTTCCTCGTGATCGTCGCCGTGAAGCCCGATGTCGAGGCGCTCCAGTCGCCGCTCACGTTTCCGGACGAGCTGCATCTCGGCAACTTCAGTACCGCGTGGGACGACGGCGCGCTCGGCCGCTCGCTCACGAACAGCCTGATCATCACGGGCGGGAGCGTGCTCTGCCTCATCGCGATCGGGTCGATCTGCGCCTACGCGATCGCGCGGCGGCCCGGCCGCATGAGCACGACCCTCTACTTCCTGTTCGTGCTGGCGATCATCCTCCCGTTCCAGCTCGGTCTCGTGCCGACGTACGCGGTGATGCGCGACTTCGGGCTCGTCGGCTCGTACCTCGGGATCATCTTGCTCTACACCGGCATCTGGATGCCGTTCTCCGTCTTCCTCTACACGGGCTTCGTCATGGCCCTGCCCAAGGAGTACGAGGAGGCCTCGCGCGTCGACGGCGCGACGTCGATGCGCACATTCCGGAAGGTCGTCTTTCCGCTGCTGCGCCCCGTGACGGGCACCGTCGCGATCTTCACCGGCCTCCTCATCTGGAACGACTTCTTCCTCTCGCTGATCTACCTGAACGGGACGAACAAGACGCCGCTGCCAGTCGCCGTCTACACGTTCGTCGGGGCCTTCGCCTCGCGCTGGAACCTGATCTTCGCGGCGGTGATCGTCTCGCTCCTGCCAATCATGATCTTCTTTCTCTTCGCGCAGCGACAGCTGATCCGTGGCTTCACGGGTGGCATCAAGACCTAGGAGACCCATGGCGACCGTCACCTTCTCGAACGTCGGAAAGACCTATCCCGACGGCACGCGCGCCGTCACGGATCTCAATCTCGAGATCGTCGATGGCGAGTTCGTCGTCTTCGTGGGACCCTCCGGCTGCGGCAAGACGACCGCGCTGCGGATGGTCGCCGGCCTCGAGGACGTGACCGACGGCGAGCTCCGGATCGGCGATCGAGTTGTCAACGCCCTCGCGCCGCAGGAGCGCGACGTCGCGATGGTCTTCCAGAACTACGCCCTCTATCCCCACATGAGCGTGTACGACAACATCGCCTACCCGCTCGAGAGCCAAAAGGTCAAGAAGGGCGAGATCCGCGAGCGGGTGACGAAGACCGCCCAGCTCCTCGGTCTCACCGAGCACCTGAAGCGCCGGCCGCGGAACCTCTCGGGCGGCCAGCGGCAGCGCGTCGCGATGGGCCGCGCGATCGTCCGGCAGCCTCAGGTCTTCCTCATGGACGAGCCACTCTCGAACCTCGACGCGAAGCTCCGCGTGCAGATGCGCGCCGAGATCACGCGCCTGCAGGAGCAGCTCGGCGTGACGACGATCTTCGTCACGCACGACCAGGTGGAGGCGATGACGATGGGAGACCGGATCGTCGTGATGCGCAAGGGCGTGCTGCAGCAGCAGGGGCCGCCCGAGCTGCTGTACGACGAGCCGGCGAACCTCTTCGTCGCCGGCTTCATCGGCTCGCCGGCGATGAACGTCCTCTGTGCCAGGCTCGACGACGGCGCGCTGGTCATCGGGGAGCAGCGGCTCGAGCTTCCGGGTCGGCTGCTCGACGCGCGTCCGGGGCTCGCGTCGTATCGAGGTCGCGACGTCGCCGTCGGCATCCGGCCCGAGCATCTTCTCGACCCGGCGGTGCGCGCCGAGCTTCCGACGCTTCGAGCCGACGTCAGGTTCACCGAGGCGCTGCCTCCCGACCGGCTCGTCTACGCATCGGTCGTGGCGCAGCCGGTGGTGACGGACGAGGTCATGGAGATCGCAAAGGACGTCGACGAGGCGGCGGTCGAGCGGCTCGAGGAGCTCGCGGACGAGCATTTCGTGATGGTCTGCGCGCGGTTCGACAGCTCGTCCGACACGCCTCAGCGGGGCCCGTACGCATTCGCGGTGAACGTCGAGCGCGCCCACTTCTTCGACCTCGAAACCGGTGCGGCGATCCGCTGACCAACGCCGTGCCGCCTCCCGCTCTGGTTTGACTACAATATGAATTCGAACATTGGTTCTAAAATGGAGGAGGAGCCGTGGGACCACTGGACAAGGACGTGGTGCGCGACGACGCTCTCCGCGCCGCCGACGACGGCTGCGCGCTCGAGATCCACTCCCACTGGTATCGATCGCTGCCGCTGACGTCGCTTGCAGTTGTCGATCTCGCGATCGACGGCGAACCGGTCGACCACGCCTCGATCACGGTCGAGGCGAACGGCAAGACCTTCCCGTTTGCCCAGCTGGAGCGCCTCGACGACGAGTGGTGGTTCACCACCGATGCCGTGACGCTGCACGTTCCGCGCGAGGGCATAGACGCCGGCACGTCGCACCGCGTCGAGCTCGACCTCGGCCTCTCGATCCCGTACCTCATCGTCCGGCGAGGCGCGGAGCGGCAGCCGCTGCTCGCCTCGAGCCGGACCGACAAGACCGTCGTCTGCGGCTGAAAGGACGGAGCGATGACCCAGACCGCAGAGGGCCTCCCAAAGCTCGGAATCACGCTCTTCAGCCTCACGCTGGAGATGCGCCGGCCCGACTACTCGCTCGAGGGGATGATCCGGAAGGTTGCCGACCTCGACCTCGGCCCGGGACTCGAGATCGTCGGCTTCCAGAGCCTGCGTGGGTGGCCGCGCGTCGACGACGACTTTGTCCGCTGGTTCCGCGGGCTCGTCGAGGAGCTCGGGCTCGTGCCCACCGCGATGAGCATGAACCTCGACGTCGCCAAGCGACGTGACCGCTGGATGACCGAGGATGAGGGCCTCGCGTACCTCGAGGCGCAGATGGTCGCAGCGAAGAAGCTCGGCTTCCCGATCGGCAAGTCCGCGATCGAGTCGACCCCGGCATTCGTCGAGGGACTCGCGCGGATCGCGGAGCGGCTCGACATGACCTTCGGGGTCGAGATCCACAGCCCGGAGTCGGTCGACTCGCCTCACGTCACAGAGCTCCGGGAGCTGTTCGACGCCGTCGGCTCGCCGCGACTCGGGTTCATCCCCGACTTCAGCGCCTCGATGCACGACGTGCCGCCGAGCCTCGTCGCCGCGCACCGCGCCTCGGGGATGTCCGAGGAGCTGATCGCGCTCGTCTCCGACGTCTGGCACAGCGACTCGGCGATGCCTGAGAAGTTCGGACGCTTCGCGAAAGAGGCTCAGGCGCTTGGGGCCTCACCGGGTGACATGGGCAAGCTGAACATGGTGCTCACCATGCACGGAAACATGGCCCCGCGGCGGTGGGAGGAGCTGATGCCGCAGGTCGTGCACGTGCACGGCAAGTTCTACGGGATCGACGAGGACGGCGAGGAGCCGTCGATCGACCACGCGACGATCATGGACGTGCTCGTCGAGGCCGGCTACACCGGCTACATCTCGAGCGAGTGGGAAGGCCACGCCTACACCGACGAGATGAGCGGGTGGGAGGTCTGTCGGGGCCAGCACGACCTGTGCCGCCGGCTGCTCCTCGAGGCTGCGGCGCGGAGGTCCGGCGATGCTGACTGAGCACGTCATCGAGGACGGTTCGCTCGCGGGCGCGGACGGCGGGTTCACCTTCCGCCTACGGATGCCGTGGTACCGGTCGCTGCCGCTCTCCTCGCTCGAGGGGCTCGAGGTGACGCTCGACGGTGAGACGTTGCCGTCGCATGAGCTTCGCATCTCGCTCGAGGGCGCCGCCTACGCGCTCACCGACCTGCCGCCGCTGCACGACCGCTGGTGGTACGTCGCCGACGCGGCGGAGGTGCGGGTCCCGTGGGCCGGGAACCTCGGCGCCGGCGTACACGAGCTCGACGTCACGATCGCGCTTCGGATCCCGTACATCGTCGAGTCCGGACACGCGCTTGTGATGCGCGAGCGGTGTGTCAAGCAGCAGACGTCCGGGGGCCCCCGGTGACCGCTACCGGCCGGATGCCGCGCCTCGGGGTGACGCTCTACAGCTTCACGCCGGACTTCCACGCAGGGCGCTACGCGTTCGAGGACCTCGTCGTCGAGGCGGCGAGGCGCGGCTTCGGCCCAGGGCTCGAGGTGATCGGCTTCCAGAGCTTCCGCGGCTTCCCCCGCGTGCCCGCCGAGATCGAGCGGCGGTTTCTGGAGCTCGTCGACGAGCACGGCTGGGAGCTCTCGTGCCTCGACGCGAACGTCGACGTCGCAGTGCGCGCCGACCGGCTCCTGAACGAGGACGAGATCGTCGAGTACGTGGGCGCACAGCTCGAGACCGCCGGCCGGCTCGGGTTCCCGGTGCTCCGCATCCAGAACATGGCGACGCCCCGCGTCGTCGAGCGCCTCGTGCCACGCGCCGAGGAGCTCGACGTGAAGCTCGGCATGGAGATCCACGCGCCCGAGACCGTCCGGTCGCCCTGGGTGATGGCGCTCCGCGAGCTCTACGACCGGCTCGACTCCCCGTACGCGGGGTTCATCCCGGACTTCGGCGCCTCGACGGTCGGGATCTCCCCGAGCGTCTACGAGGTCTACCGCGCAAAGGGGGTGTCCGAGGAGCTGCTCGACGAGATCGCGCGTCGCTGGGACGAGCTCGGGACGCGACAGTTCGAGGCACACGAGGAGATCGGGAGCTTCATCGGCCTTGCGCATCGCATGGGGGCCGCGGACCACGCGGTCAACCTCGCCGTCTTCGCCGTGGGGATCCACGGGCACCAGGCCCCCGAGGCGTGGGAGGAGATCATGCCCCACGTGGTGCACGTCCACGGCAAGTTCTTCGATGTGCGCGACGGTCGCGAGCCTGTCGTCCCCCACGAGAAGCTCCTCCGCGTGCTCGTCGACAACGGCTATACCGGCTATATCTCCAGCGAATACGAGGGCTGGCACTGGAACACCGAGAACGACGCGTTCGAGATGGTGGCCCGTCACCAGGCGCTCTGCCGGCAGGTGCTGCAGGATCTTGCGACCGCCGCAGTGGAAGGAGGATCCGCATGAACCGACCCGTGACGCTCTTCACTGGCCAGCGGGCGGACGTACCGCTCGAGGCGCTGGTCGCGAAGCCCCTGCCGCTCGAGCAGCTCGCGCGGTGAGCGAGCCCGCGATCCTGCGCCGCTGCGGCCTCAGTGAGATCGCCACTCCCTCCTGGACGGTCGCCGAGGACGTCGAGGCATACGCGGCGCGGGGCTTCGCCGCGATCGGGCTCTGGCTGCACAAGCTCGAGCGGGGCCCGATCGAGGGGTTCTTCATCCCCGAGGCCCGGATCCCGAACGAGGTCGTCGCCACCACGGCGGAGCAGGTCCGGGCGGCGCGCCTCACCGTCTCGCACCTCGTCCTCACCGGCTTTTACACGCTGCCGGAGCTCTCCGACCGGATCGACCACACGCTCCACGCGATGGACGTCGCGGCCAGGCTCGACGCGGCGTGCGTCGTCGTCGCCCCAGGGCGGCGCGAAGGGCGATCGTACGAGGAGACCCGCGACCTGGCCGCACGCGCGCTGAGCAAGGTCTTCGAGCGCACGACGCAGCCCGACGTCCGCCTCGCGGTGGAGCCGATCATCGCGTGGCAGAGCGACTACCTGAACACGCTCGGCGAGGCCGTGGAGCTCGTGGAGCTCGTCGACCACCCGAACCTGGGCGTGTACCCGGACTCGTTCCACCTGTGGCGCACGGGCACGATGCTCGAGGACATCGAGCGGGCGGCCGGTCGCATCTTCGGCGTGCACCTGAACGACGCCGTCGACGGCGACGACCACTCGAACCGCCTCCCGGGGGAAGGCGAGCTGCCGCTCGTCGACATCGTCCGTGCGATCGAGGCGACGGGCTACCGCGGCACGTACGACAACGAGCTGATGCCCGACCCGGCGCTCGGGCTCGACCCGACGGACGTCGTCGACCGCTGCGCCCGGGCGATGGCGGAGGTGCTCGGGGAGGCAGGCGTCGCCGCGGTCGACGCCTGAGCGGTCGCGGCGAGCGCATCTGGTCGTCGAGGGGTCACGACCACCTCGAGCACGACAACGAGCACGGCGAGGTCTTGACCGCGTCGCTCAGGGGCTCTAGTATTACCGAATTCGAACCTTGATTCTAAATGAGAGGCTGGCAATGACGCAGCCGGCCGACGGGGCCCTGGAGGGGCTGCGGAGGTCGAACCTCCGCACGGTCGAGGCGTTCTTCGACCCGTCCCTCGAGGCCCGGCGGCTCGAGCTCTTCGCGGACGACGGGGTCAAGGAGATCCCGTTCGCACCGCGAGCGATCCGGCCGCGTGCGTGGCGCGGCCGGGCGGAGCTCGAGCGGAACGCGGCGGAGAACGCGGGGCGGTTCGCGGGCATCGCGCACGCCGACGTCCGCGTCTTCCCGTCGCAGAACCCGAACGAGGTTTGGGCGACCAGCCGCCTCGCGCCCGGTGCGACCTTCCACGGCGTCCCGTACCCGCAGGAGTTCGTGCACTACTTCCTCCTGGAGGCGGGACGCATCAGCCTCTGGCGCGAGTACTTCAACTCGTCGGTGCTCCTCGAGGCGATCCGGGAGGCCGAGGAGGGGGCGCCGGCGTGAGTCTCTCCACCAGCATGCTCGGCGACGACGCGCTGCGTGCCTTCGACGGTGGCTTCGAGCTCGACATCCATCTCAACTGGTATCGATCGCTCCCAGTCTCGTCCGTCGCGACGATCGAGCTGACGGTCGCCGGCGAGGAGATCCCGCGCGACGAGATCACGGTGGAGGTCAACGGCTCGTCGAGCCGGCTCGACGAGCTGCCCGCGCGATGGGACGAGGAGTGGTTCGTGCTCGACCCTGCGACGCTGCGTGTTCGGCGGCCGCTCATCCGGACCGGCGAGCGCGTCGACGTGCACCTGAAGCTCGGAAGTCGCGTTCCCTACATCCTCGTCGGCCCCGACCGTGCGCTCGAGGTGGTGAGCGAGCGCTCCGCAGCGCTCGTCGCAGGATGACGGCGGTTGTCGTCGTGCGCAGGCGGCGCGTGGCCGTGCGACCGGTCGGGCGGCGACCAGAGGCATCGCTCGTCGCCGGCGAGAGCTGACGCAGAGAGGAGTCCGCGTGTTCGAGCGAGACGTGATCCAGGCGAAGGGTTTCCGCAACGTGGGCGGAGCGCCTCCGAGCGGCTTCCAGGTCGCGGTGCGGTGCCCGTACTACCGCGGGATGTGGGCGTCGCTGCTCGAGGGTGCCGAGGTGACAGTGGACGGCGAGCGTTACGGTGCCGAGCACGTTCGATGGACACTCGGCGGTCGCGCGTACGCCAGCAGCGAGCTGGGGCAGGCGAGCGAAGCGCGCTGGGCGTTCGAGGAGCCCGCGATCCTCACCGTCGACCGGCCCGGTGGCCTTACCTCCGGCCTGCACGAGGTCGAGGTGTCGATCACCTGGCGCTGGTCGTACATCCCGGTGGAGTTCCAGCCGGGCACGAGCACCTCGCGCCGCAGCCTGGTGCTGGTCGCATGAGCACGCCGGAGATCACCTACGGGGTTTCCCTCTACTCCTACGGGGGCGACTTCCTCGTGACGATGACGCTCGAGGACTGCCTCGCGGATGTCGCGGACATGGGCGCGAGCGACGTCGAGATTCTCGCCGACACGCACGTCCCGGGCTACCCTGACCCCGATCCGGCGTGGGTCGAGGATTGGCACACGATGCTCGAGCGCTTCGGGCTGACGCCGACCTGTTACTCGTCCTGGCTCGACACACGCCTGCATCGCGACCGTGAACTGTCGCCCCAGGAGGCGGCAGCGATCCTCGAGCGGGACGTGCGGCTCGCCCACCGGCTCGGGTTCACGATCGTCCGTCCGAAGCTCGGCGTCGTCTCGCTCGACCTTCTGCCGGATCCGGTGTGGCGCGAGGCCACCCGCCGCGTGCTGTCGACCGCCGTCGAGCTCGGCGTCCGCATCGCGCCTGAGATCCACGCCCCGACGCCGCTGCGCTCCCGGATCGTCGATGACTACCTCTCGTTCGCCGACGACGAGGGAGCCGGCCACTTCGGCCTGCTGATCGACACCGGCATCTTCCAGAGCGAGCGGCGCACGGACGGGGACGGCGGGGCGGGGGACACGCGGATCGCGTTCGGGGACCCTTCGCCGGAGCTCGCGGCGCAGGTCGCCGAGGAGATGTCGCGGCCGCTCGGGGTCGACCCCGCCGAGCTCGTCGAGCTGATGCCGCACGTGATCCACGTGCACGCGAAGTTCTGGGACATGACGGACGACCTCACCGACCCGCAGACCCCCTACGACAGGGTCGTCGACGCGCTCGTCGCCGGCGGCTATCGCGGATCGCTCTCGAGCGAGTACGAGGGCCCGCGCGAGCTGTACCTCGCCTCCGGAATGGTTCGGCGCCAGCAGGCGATGCTGCGCCGCCTGCTCGCGGCGCGCGCTTGACACGGGATCATGCTGCTCTTCCGCCATATGCCGGGGCCGCCGCGGTAGTCCGGGCCCCAAACGAGAACACAGATTTCGAAGAGAGCAGGAGGAGCGTCCATGAAGAGCATCGACCGGCGGTTCGACGCCATCGTCATCGGCTCCGGAGCGGGTGGCAGCATCGCCGTCAAGGAGCTGACGGAGCGAGGGCTCGACGTGCTGCTCCTCGAGGCCGGCCGCGACCTCACCGAAGCGGACTTCGCTCCGCCGCCGCCGAAGCCGCCTCGTCCCCTCGGGATGGACCTCGACCTGCGCGCAAAGGCGGCGCTGGCCGGGCAGCACGTCCAGGCGCGGCGGACGTTCTTCAGCGAGACATCCAACCGCTTCCTCGTCAACGACCGCGAGAACCCGTACTCGACGCCGCGCGACGCGCCGTACCTCTGGATCCGCAGCCGCATCCTCGGCGGCCGCCTGAACGCGTACGGCCGGGTCCTTCAGCGGATGTCAGACGTCGACTTCCGAGCCGCGAGCCGCGACGGGCAGGGCGAAGACTGGCCGATCTCCTACGCCGACCTCGAGCAGTCGTACGACCGGGTCGAGGAGTTCGTCGGGGTCTACGGTAACGAGGACGGGATCGCGCACCCTCCCGACGGCAAGTACATCGGCCCGGCCAGGCTCTCCGACGTCGAGCAGGAGTTCAAGCAGAAGGTCGAGGAGCGCTGGCCGGAGCGCAAGGTGATCTCCTGGCGGTACGCGGCCCCGAACCTCGGCCGCGTCCCACGCGGAATCGCCGCCGCGCGCGAGACCGGCCGCCTCACGACGCCGCACCGACGCGGTCGTGAGCCGGATCACCGTCGACGACCGCACCGGCCTCGCGGACGGCGCAATCTTCGTCGACCGCCTGACGAAGCGCGAGCACCGCGTGTATGCGGACATCGTTCTTCTCTGCGCCTCTGCGATCGAGTCGCTCCGACTGATGCTGAACTCGGGCTCCGCCAAGCACCCGAGCGGCCTCGGGAACTCGACTGGTCTGCTGGGCCGCTACTTCATGGATCAGACCGTGAGCATGGCCTTCTGCGCCGTGCCCGACCATCCGGGGTACTGGCTTCGAGACGACTCGGCGCCGCCCGACCCGTTCTATTCGCCGTCCGGCGGCGTCCTGATCCCGCGCTGGGTGAACATGGGGCCGGAGGACGACCAGCCGTTCGCGCGTGGCTTCTCCTTCCAGGGCGCCGGCGGACGCTTTCCCGTGCCGGAGGACATCCCGACGTCCTTCGGAATTGGCGCCGCGGGGGAGATGCTCCCGAGCTATGACAACCGAGTCACGCTCAACACGAAGCGCACCGACGCGTGGGGCGTTCCGATCGCGCACATCCGCTGCGCGCTCGGCGAGAACGACGAGATGGTCGTCCGCGCGGGGACCGCGGCCCTGCGTGAGATGGTCGAGCACTGCGGCTACCGGGTCAACTTCATCGGGTCGGTGCTCGGCCTCGACTCGAAGAAGGTGTTCCCGGACGCGAGCCCCTTCCACCGCTTGGTATTCCGGAGCGGCATCGGGCGCAGCCTTGCGATGGGCGCCGCGATCCACGAGTGCGGCGGGGCCCGCATGGGCGCCGATCCCCGCACGTCCGTCGTCAACGGCGTCTGCCAGACATGGGACATCCCCAATCTGTTCGTCACGGACGGTGCGTGCTTCGTGTCGAACAGCACCGTCGGGCCGGCCCTGACGATCATGGCGCTGACCGCTCGGGCGTGCGAGTTCATCGCCCGCGAGCACGCCGCCGGAGGGTTGTCCAGGGCGACCACACCTCTCTCCTGACCTGACAAGCGACGGAGCAGCTCCGCGGGTGCCTCGCCTGAGAACGGTGCGGTCACGGCATCTTCGCAACTGATGATTGGCTGTGTGCATGTCGGCGCGCGAGGAAAGGCTTGCCGCGAACGAGGCGTTCTTTCGCGTATCCGACGTCCGACGACTTCATCGCCGACGTCGCCCGCAGTGCGGGTTCGCGTCCGGCGTGGTCGGCGCGATGACCGCCGCCGAGCAGGAGGCGAAGCTGCGTCTGATCGGAGACGTCGCCCGGCGGATCTGGGGATAGCCGACGGCGTGTCCGCCGGATGGGCGGCAGTAGGTGAACGTGAGCCGCCTCTTCGCATTCCTCGAGCACTCGATCGACCGAGGCACGGAGTGGGCAGTCTTCGAGTCGGACGACGAGGCTCACTCGGCGACGCAGAACGACATCGACCACGGCCGTCTCATCTGCCGGAACGGAGTCACGCCGGGGTAGCCGAGCGAGTTCGCGACATTCCGGGGTCGGCGAACTACCCGGATCGACGGGACGCCACGGTCACCGGCGCGTACACCGCGACTCCTACCACGCCGGCGCCGAGCAGCACGGCGAGCGCAACCCACCGGGCGGTCTTCCAACGGGACTGCTCGTGGGCAGCGAACAGCCCGCCGAGCGGCGTGCCGGCGGCCGGGGACGGGTAGGGCGTCGCGCCCGCAGCCGCGTCGGCGAGGAGCTTCGCATCGTCGATCGGGACGAGACGCCACCGTGGTCTGCCCGCGAACCCCAGGAGCGCCTCGCCGTCGCGCGAGACGTAGACGACCTGGTGCATCGCCCCGTCGAGGTCCTCGACGCGGAAGACGAGGAACGGCTGGGCCGGAGGCGGCTGCGCAGGTCGGAGCGCCTCCGGGAGGGTGAGCAGGCCCTGGAGCGTCGAGGTCGGCAAGGGCGTGCACCCGTTCGATCCGCAGACGACCGGCGTCGAGATGTCGGCTGCGAGGGCCGTGCCGGTCGCGGCCGCGAGCGCGGCAGCGATCACCGCCAGGCGTGTCGTCGAGGGGCGCACTCTCCACGTCCTCCGGTGGCAGTCTGACGTTCGGGCCTCCGCGCCTGCAGTGGGGTGCGCCCCGGCCCGGGCTCGCTGGTCGTCGCGCGCTAGGGTCCGGCGCATGTCGGACGAGCCCGAGCGCTCCGACGGCGCGGACGAGCCGTCGATCGCGGAGCTCACCGAGCGCCTCGCGCGCGATTCGGGCCGGCTCGCCGCTCACGAGGCGGCGCTGAGCGCGTCGCAGCACGTCCCGCAGCTGCGACGGGTCGCGGTCGGCGTCGGGACGGCCGGCGCGATCGTGCTTGCGTTCCTCACGGCGTTCGCGCTCGTGAACTGGGCGGCCGTCGACGGGCTGTCGGCCGTGATGCCCACCTGGCTCGCGGCGCTCGTCCTGGCTGCGGTGTGGGCGGTCGTCGGCGTCGTGCTGGCGGCGATCCTGCGCGCCCGGCTCCGGCGGGGCTCGACCGGGGTCTGGGTTCGGATCCTCGGCGACGACCGGGACGATGCGATCGCCGAGCTCCAGGCGTCACGGGACGTCGCAGAGAGGGACGTCCGGACGTCGCTCGACCGATTCGGAGACGCGGTCGCCGCGGCCTCCGCGGCGCAGATCGCGGACGCCGTCGTCCCCTTCGCGGACAGCATGGGCGACGAGCTCCTCGAGGAGGCCGGGGAGATGCTCGACGCGGTGACGGACAGCGTTCCGGCTGCGGGCGCGGTCGGTCAGGTCGTCGACATCGTGCTCTTTCCCGGCCGGCTCGGGCTCAGGATCGCGACAACCGTCTTTCGCGGAGGCTCGAACGACACGCGCCCGTAGGCGCAGCACCCCCCGGTCTCTTTTCAGCCGACCGTCAGCACGAGCTTGCCCTGCGTCCGGCCCGTCTCCCCGGCCTCGTGCGCGCGGCCGGCGTCGGCGAGCGGGAAGGTCGCGGCGACGTGGGGCCGGAGGGCTCCGTCGGTGACGAGCGCGGCGAGGGCCTCCATTCCGAGGCGGTCCGGCTCGACGAGCAGGCCGGCGACCCGGACGTTCCGTGCGGCGAGCTCTCGCAGCTGATCGGCCGCGCCGGTCACCGTGACGAACACGCCGCCGTCGCGCAGGGTCGCGAGCGCGTCCGCCGCCGCCTCGCCGCCGACGAGGTCGAACACGACGTCCATGGCGGGGACGCGCGTTCCAATCGGGCCGGTCGTGTAGTCGATCGCCTCGTCGACTCCGATCGAGGCGAGGAACGCGTGCTTCTCCGCGCGTGCAGTGCCGATCACGTATGCGCCCCGCGCCTTCGCGATCTGCACAGCGAGGTGCCCGACCCCGCCGGCCGCCGCGAGGACCAGGACGCGCGTGCCCGCGCCGACGCCGGCGGTCTCGACGAGGGCCTGCCAGGCCGTCAGGCCCGCGAGCGGGAGCGCGGCAGCCTCCACGTCGCCGAGCCCTTCGGGGATCCGGGCCAGCTGGCGTGACGGCGCCGTGACGTACTCCGCGTAGGCTGCCGCCTCGCGCGGGAACCGCGGCATGCCGAAGACGCGGTCGCCCGGCGCGAAGCGCGTCACGCCGAGGCCCAGCCCCTCGACGACGCCGGCGACGTCCCAGCCGACGGTGAACGGCGGCTCTCCGAGAAAGCCGCCCCGCGTCCGGACCTTCCAGTCGACCGGATTGACGCCGGCCGCGGTCACGCGGACGAGCACCTCGGTCGGGCCGGGCTCGGGCCGGGCCACCTCGGCGAGCTCGAGCACCTCGGGCCCGCCGAGCGTCGCCTGGCGGATCGCTCGCATCGTCGTAGCGGTCACAGGTGCTGTATACAGGCCAGGGTCAGCGCCGACGCAGGAGAGAACATGGCTGGCTCCACCGAGACGACCTCCGCGTTCCCGAGCCCGTACGCGATCGAGACCCCGCCGGGCTGCGAGGGGTGGGAGGAGATGTACCCCTACCACGCGCTCTTCCACGAGGCGCGCCGCGACGTCGACGAGAACCGCTTCTGGTTCTGGAACTCGATGCACTTCCCCGTGCCGATGCCCGCCTTCGACATGGCCTGTGTCGACAGCCCGTACATGGCGCTCGGCGTGTGGCAGAACCGGGTCTTCGCGGTCCCGCCCGCGATGGGCATCGACTACCGCGTCGTCAACGGCTACGTGTACATCACCGGGAACCCGGTCACGGATCCGGACAAGATCGCCGAGCGGGCGGGGTTCTTCCAGCAGCGCGCGGGCTACTACTACGAGCACTGGGACGAGCTCTACGGGAAGTTCAAGGCCAAGATGCAGGCGCTCATCGCCGAGATCACGGACCTCCACGTCCCCGACCTGCCGGAGTACGAGCGCGACGAGGTGGCGTTCGAGGACGACCTGAACACGTCGTTCTACGAGGTCCTCGCGGCGTACGACCGGACGCTCCGCTGCCTCGACCTGATGTGGCAGCACCACTTCGAGTTCCTGCTCCTCGGCTACGGCGCGTACATGACGTTCTCCGAGCTCTGCAAGAGCCAGCTCCCGGACATCCCCGACCAGCACGTCGCGCAGATGATCGCCGGGATAGACGTGCTGCTCTTCAAGCCGAGCGCGGAGCTGCGCAAGCTCGCGAAGCTGGCGATCGACTCGGGGGTCGACGGGGCGTTCACCGAGGGTCGCACGCCTGCCGAGATCGACGCCGAGCTCGCGGAGAGCGAGGCCGGACGCGCCTGGCTCGAGGAGCTCGAGGGCGTCAAGGACCCCTGGTTCAACATGGCGACCGGCGACGGCCTCTACCACTTCTACCGCAGCTGGTACGACGATCCGAGCATCGCCTACGCGTCCGTCGTCGGCCACGTGCGGGCGCTCCGGGACGGGGAGGAGGTGGAGCGCCCGACCGAGCAGCTCGCACGCGAGCGCGACCGGCTCGCGGAGGAGTACGGCGCGCTGCTGGACGACGAGACGCGCGGGACGTTCGAGGAGCTGCTCGCGCTCTCCCGAACGGTCTTCCCGTACGTTGAGGAGCACAAGTTCTTCTGCGACTACTGGTTCCTGACGCGGTGGTGGAACAAGGTGCGCGAGTTCGGCGCGCTCCTCGCGAAGCACGGCTTCCTGGAGGACGCCGAGGACGTCTTCCAGCTCGGCCGCCACGAGGTCGCGCAGGCGCTCGACGAGCTCGTCCTGACGTGGTCCACCGGCGGCGCGCCCCTCGGCCCGGCGCACTGGCCGCCGATCGTCGCCCGCCGCAAGGAGCTCCTCGAGCGGCTCGGTGAGTGGACGCCGCCGCCCGCGATCGGCACGACGCCCGAGGCCATCGTCGACCCGGCCGTGATCATGCTCTGGGGCGTGACGACACAGCGCGTCCAGGAGTGGGCGAGCGCGGAAGTGGGCGGAGGCCGGCTCACGGGCGCTGCCGCGTCGCCCGGCGTCGTCGAGGGCGTCGCGCGGGTCGTGATCGACGTCGAGGAGATCGCCCGCGTCCGCGACGGCGACATCCTCGTCTGCCCGATCACCTCGCCCGCCTGGGCACCGATCTTCTCGAACGTGAGGGCCGTGGTCACCGACATCGGCGGCGTCATGTCGCACGCCGCGATCGTCTGCCGCGAGTACGGGCTGCCGGCGGTCGTCGGCACCGGTCGCGCGACCTCGGAGATCCGCACCGGCCAGACGATCCGCGTCGACGGCACGAGCGGCGTCGTCACCGTCCTCGACGCCTAGCCAGCGGTGTCCGTCGGTCACATTCGTCCGCTTCGGGAGCTGCGGCGGTCGGACGCCGCGCAGTTCGGCGGCAAGAGCGCGAACCTGGGGGAGCTCCTCTCGGCCGAGATCCCCGTCCCCACCGGGTTTGCCGTGGCCGCGAGCGCGTTCCGCGCGTTCGTGGCGGAGACGGGGCTCGAGGGCACGATCGCGAGCGCGACGGCGCGCGCAGCGAGCGGGGCGGTCGAGGACGGAGCCGCCGCCTCGAAGGCGATCGGCGAGGCGATGCGCTTCGCCCCGCTGCCGGACGCGGTCCGTGCCGAGCTCGCCTCCCACTACGACCTGCTGGAGCGCGAGAGCGGCACGGAGCCGCCGGTCGCGGTGCGGTCGAGCGCGCTCGGAGAGGACGGCGAGGACGCGACCTTCGCCGGCCAGCAGGAGAGCTTCCTCTGGGTGCGCGGCATCGAGCACGTCTGCGACGCGGTGCGCGACTGCTGGGCGAGCCTCTACACGCCGCGGGCGATCGGCTACCGGGCGGCGCGCGGCGCAGGCGGCGAGGAGCCGGCCATGGGCGTCACGGTGCAGGCGATGGTCGACGCCGAGGTCTCCGGCGTGCTGTTCACCTGCAACCCGGTGAGCGGCGACCCGAGCATGGTCGCGATCGAGGCGAGCTGGGGGCTCGGGATCGCCGTGGTCGGCGGCGAGACGACCCCCGACGACTTCCTGGTGAGCAAGGTCACCGGGGAGGTGGTCCGGCGCACCGTGAACGCCAAGGAGATCGAGTACGTGCCCGACGCGGCCGGTCGCGGGACCGTACGGGTCGAGGTGCCCGCGGAGCGGCGGAGCGAATCGTGCCTGCACGGCGAGCACCTGGCCGCGCTCGTCGACGTCGCGCGCCGCGTCGAGCGCCACTTCGGCTCCCACCAGGACGTGGAATGGGCGATCGCGCGCAGCCGGTCGCTCCCGGACGCGCTCGTCGTGCTGCAGGCGCGGCCCGTGACCGCCGTGCCCGACCGGGCCCCGAAGCTCTCGGGCTCGGCGCTCTCGCTCGTGCTGGGCACGTTCGGCGCCCCGTCCGCGAAGAACGAGCGAGGCTGAACGTCGATGCCGCTCGACGACGACGACGTCCGCGAGATCCTCCGCCTGATCGACGAGTCCGACGTCGAGGAGATCCGCGTCGAGACGGAGGGCCTGTCGCTCTACGTCCGACGCGGGGAGGCGACGGGCGAAACCCCTCGGACGACCGATGCCCTGCCGGCGGAGACGTCGTCCAGCGACGGGCTGCATCCGATCGCCGCGCCGATGCTCGGCGTCTTCTACCGCGCGCCCGCGCCCGGCGCGACACCGTTCGTCGACGTCGGGACGCGCGTCGACGAGGCCACGGTGGTCGGCTTGATCGAGGTGATGAAGATGATGAACGCCGTGCCCGCAGGCGTCTCGGGGACGATCGTGGAGGTGTGCGCGGGGAACGCGGAGGTCGTCGAGTACGGCGCGCCGCTCTTCCGGGTGGAGCCCGACGGATGAGCCGGGTCGTCGAGATCGTCGACACGACGACGCGCGACGGCAACCAGAGCCTCTGGAGCGCCACGGGCCTCACGACGGCCGACATCCTCGCGATCGCCCCGACGATGGAGCGCGTGGGCTTTCGCGCGGTCGACTTCACCTCGAGCACGCACATGGCAGTCGCCGTCCGCTTCCATCGCGAGGATCCCTGGGAGCGGCTTCGCCTCGTCCGCGCCGCGATGCCGACGACGAAGCTCAGCTTCATCACGTCGGGGATGCGCTTCGTCACGTGGGTGCCGGCCGACGAGGACGTGATGCGGCTCGCGTTCCGGTGCGTCGCGCGCAACGGGATCCGGCGCTTCCAGGTCGTCGACCCCTCCAACGACCCGGAGCGGCTGCGCCGCGTTGCGACGCTGGCGCGGCAGGAGGGCGTCGAGGAGATCGTCCTCGGGCTGACGTACTCGATCAGCGACGTGCACACGCACGCGTACTACGCCGAGCGCGCCGCTGCGCTTGCCGACTGCGCCGAGATGGACGCCTTCTACCTCAAGGACCCCGGCGGGCTTCTCACGCCGGACGCCGTACGCGAGCTGGCGCCGCACTTCCTCGCCGCGGCCGGCGACCGGCCCGTGGAGCTGCACAGCCACTGCACCATCGGCCTCGCCCCGTTCGTCTACATGCAGGGCCTGCGCGCGGGGTTCCAGGTCCTCCACACCGCGGTGGGTCCCCTCGCGCGCGGAACGTCGAACCCGGCGGTCGAGACGACGCTCCGCGACCTGGAGGCCGAGGGCTTCTCCCATCGGCTCGACGCAGGCGCGCTCGCCGCCATGTCGGAACATTTCGGCGCGATCGGCAAGGAGCGAGGGCTTCCCCTCGGGACGCCGCAGGAGTTCGACGCGACCTACTACCACCACCAGCTGGCGGGTGGCATGGTCTCGACGACGCGCCGGATGCTCGACGAGCTGCGGCGGCCCGAGCTCTTCGACGCCGCCCTCGAGGAGGTCGGCCGCGTGCGCGCCGAGATGGGCTACCCGATCATCGTCACTCCCGTCTCGCAGCTCGTCGCCACGCAGGCGGTGCGGAACGTGATCGACGCCGAGCGCTGGTCGAACGTCTCCGACGAGACGATCCGGTACTTCCTCGGGCACTACGGAGAGCCCGCCGCGCCCGTGGCACCCGAGGTGGCCGAGCGCGTCCTGTCGTTGCCCCGGGTCGAGGGCCTCCGCGATCTCGAGCCGCTGCATTTGGAAGGCGCCCGCGCACGCTTCGGGCGCGGCATCTCCGACGAGGAGCTCCTCCTGCGGCTGACGATGCCGGCGGAGCAGGTGGACGCGATGCTCGCCGCCCCGCCGGCCACGAGTCGCGACGCCGCGCCGGGGGCCCGGCACCCTGTCGTGACGTTGCTGCGCGAGGTCGCGAAGAGGCCGTCCGTGACGCAGCTCCGCGTGCGGAAAGGCGACGAGCTCGTGGAGTGGCGGCGTGCGACTTGACGACGTCAAGGGCTTCGTGCTCGACGTCGACGGCACGCTCGTGCACCGCGACGGGGAGGATGTGCACGTCCTCCCCGGTGCCCGGGAGGTGCTGGAGCGGATTCGCGCCTCCGGGCGCCCGCTCGCGCTCTTCACCAACGGCAGCCACATCCCGCCGGCCGGGTTCGCCGCCGGGCTCCGCGAGGCCGGCCTCGAGGTCGCGGACGACGAGCTGCTGACGCCGCTCTCGAGCGTCCGGGTGTACCTTCGCGCGCACCGCGGCGCCACGCTGCTCCTGTTCGGCACCGAAGCGGCCCGGGAGTACCTCGCCGCGAGCGGGATCGGGGTCGCCGACGGCGACGGGCGCGAACAGGCAGACGCCGTGCTCGTCGCGCACACGGACGTCGTGGACTTCGGCGCGCTCGAGCGTGCCGCCAGGGCGATCCTCGGCGGCGCGCCGCTGCTGACCGGCAGCTACGTGCCCGCCTACGCGGGCGCCAACGGCCCGATCTTCAGCCGCGGGGCGATGCTCACGGCTGCGCTCGCGAAGGTCACCGGCCGGCGGCCCGTCGTCGTCGGCAAGCCGTCGCGTGCCGCCGTGCGGACGATCGTCGAGCGCCTCGGCTTCCCGGCGGCCGAGCTGGCGGTGATCGGCGACGACCTCGCCCTGGACATCGCGCTCGGCCGCCTCGGCGGATCGCGCACGATCCTCGTCCGGAGCGGCATCAGCGCCTCCGTCGAGGTCGAGCAGGTGCCCGAGCGCCGCCGCCCGGACGCGGTGGTGGACAGCGTCGCCGACTTGCTCGACCGGCTCTGAGTCGCGGCGTCCCGTAGGCGCAGCGGCCTCCACGCGTCACAATCCACACGAAGTGGCGGCGACGGTCATCGGGCGGGAGCAGGAGCGGGACGCGATCGAGGCGTTCCTGGCCCAGGCCGAGCTCGGCCCGCGCGCGGTCGTCCTCTCCGGTGAGCCGGGGATCGGCAAGACCGTGCTCTGGGAGGCGGGGCTCGAGAACGCTCGCGGCCGGTTCGGCTCCATCCTGACGTGCAGAGGAGTCGAGGCCGAGGCCTCGCTGTCCTTCGCCGGGCTCTCGGAGCTCCTCGGCGACGTGCTCGACGACGTCGGGGCGTCGCTCGCGCCGCCACGGCGGCATGCGCTCGAGGTCGCGCTGCTGCTCGCGGAGCCGGGCGAGACGGCGCCCGATCCGCACGCGATCGGGCTCGCGGTACTGGACGTGCTGCGCGCGTTGGCCGAGCACGGGCCGGTCCTGGTCGCCCTCGACGACGTCCAGTGGCTCGACCCTGCGTCGGCGGGTGCGCTCCAGATCGCGTTCCGGCGTCTTCGAGAGGAGCCGATCGGGCTATTGGCCACGTTGAGGCTCGGACCGGAGGTGGCGAGCACGGTCGAGCTCGAGCGCTCGTTCCCGAACGAGCGGCTGACGGTCGGCCCGCTCACGCTCGCCGCCGTGCACCGCCTGCTCGAGGAGCGGCTGGGGCTCGAGCTGACGCGGCCCGAGCTCGCCCGCGTGCAGGAGGCGACCGCGGGCAACCCGTTCTTTGCCCTGGAGCTCGGCCGCGAGCTCGTCCGAACGAACACGCGACCGGCGCCGGGCCAACCGCTGCGCGTGCCCGAGAGCCTGAGCGAGCTGCTCGGCGGCCGGCTGGCACGCCTCCCCGGGGAGACGCTCGACGTCCTGCTGCTGGTCGCGGCGCTCGCACGACCGACGGTCGATCTCGTTGCGGCGACGTACGGCGAGCGGGACCGTGTTCTCGAAGCGCTGCAGACGGCGGCGGACGACTCCGTCGTGGAGCTCGACGAGGCGGCCGTGCGATTCACACATCCGCTGCTCGGCTCGATCTGCTACGGCCGCGCGCCTCTCTGGAAGCGCCGTGCAGTGCACGGAGCGCTCGCCGGCGCGGTCTCGGACATCGAGGAGCGGGCACGCCACATGGCGCTCGCTGTGGCCGGCCCGGATCGGGCTGCCGCGTCCCATCTCGAGACCGCGTCGGACCAGGCGGCGGCGCGAGGGGCACCCGGAGCGGCAGCCGAGCTCGCGGAGCTCGCGGCCGAGCTGACGGTCGACGATCCCGCCCTGGCGCGAACGCGGCGCTTCCGGGCAGCGTGCCTGCATCGCAACGCGGGCGACGTCGAGCAAGCCGTGACTATGCTCGAGGAGCTCCTCCGGGAAGCTCCGGCCGGTCTCGAGCGCGCGGATATTCTCTTCGAGCTCGCCGTCTCGCAGGCGAGGGGTCCTCGAGCGTCGATCGAGCTCTGCGACGCGGCACTGGCGCACGCGGTGGGTGACGACACCCGCTCCGCCCGGATCCTCGCCCTTCGAGCCGGTGTGCGTCTGCTGGAGGCAGATGCGGTCGGGGCACTGGCCGACGCACATGCCGCCGTCGACAAGGCGGAGCTCGGCGGCGACCCGACGGTGCTCGCCATCTCGCTCGCGTACGCCGGGCAGGCCGAGACGTACCACGGTGAGGCAACCTCGGGGCTCCTCGAACGCGGCGTCGAGATCGAGGAGCGACTGGGGTTGGCGCTCGACTGGAACTACAGCCCGACCTACGTGCTCGGGCGCCGGTTGATCCGCTTCGGCGAGACCGACCGCGCTCGCTCCATCTTCGAGGGCGTCGAGTCGGCTGCGGCGTCACGAGGAGACGAGATCACCCGAGTGATGGCGCTCTGGTCGCTCACGCTGGTGGAATGGATGGCCGGCCGTTGGAGCGTCGCCCTCGAGCACGCCGGCGCAGCCTACGAGCTGACAGAGCAGACGCAGCACGCGCACGCGCGGCACTGGGTGGGGAGGGCGAAGGCGCTGCTCGAAGCGGATCTCGGTCTCGTCGAAGAGGCACGCGCCTCTATCGAGGAGGTCATGACGCTCGCGGACGACATGGCGTACGAGGTCTTTGCCATCTTGACGCTCGGCGTTCTGGGCCGTCTCGAGCTGGAGCTCGGCAACACGCAGACCGCCGCTGATCACCTGCGTGACCTCCCTGGACGGCTGCTTGCCGGCGGGATCAATGACCCTGCCGTTCAGGTGTGGCCGGACGCTGTCGAGGCCCTCGTCGCCGTCGGCGAGCTGGAACGTGCGCGTTCCTATCTCGACTCCTACGAAAGGCATGCCGAGCGCCTCAGCAGCCCGTTTGCGAGAGCGGGCGCCGCGCGCTGCCGGGGGCTGCTCCTGGCGGCTGACGACGACGCGTCGAATGCGTTGTCGGCGTTCGAGCGCTCGCTGGCGGACGCGGCGCCGTTTCCGCTCGAGCGCGGCCGGACGCTGCTCTGTCTGGGGATGGTGCAGCGGCGGGCGCAGCAGCGGCGCGTTGCCCGGGAGACGCTCGAGCAGGCGCTTCGGATCTTCGAGGAGCTGGGTGCGCGGCTATGGGCAGAGAAGGCGCGGGCGGAGCTGCGGCGGATCAGCGGTCGTGCGCCCGCGTCCGAGGAGCTGACCGAGACGGAGCGGCGGGTCGCTCAGCTCGCAGCGGGTGGCCGTACCAACAAGGAGATCGCGGCCGAGCTCTACATGGGGGTGAGCACGGTCGAGGCTCACCTCTCGCACGTCTATCGCAAGCTCGGCGTGCGTCGCGCCGGCCTGGCAGGACGTCTTGCGCCGTCGCTGGGCTCGGCGGCCGCGGACTGAGATGAGCATGGCCCCGGAGATCATCGGGCGCGACGAGGAGCTGGGCGCGGTCCGCGCGTTCGTCTCGCGCGTCGGCGACGGTCAGGGCGCGCTCGTGCTCTCGGGCGAGGCGGGGATCGGCAAGACGATCCTCTGGAACGCGGGCCTCGAGGAGGCGCGCGAGTGCTTTGACCGGGTGTTGATCTGCCACGGCGTCGAGGCCGAGGCCTCGCTCTCCTTCGCCGGGCTCTCCGATCTGCTCGGCAGCGTGCTCGTGGAGGCGGGGCTGTCCCTCGCGCCCCCGCGACGGCGCGCGCTCGAGATCGCGCTGCTGCTGGCCGAGCCGGGCGAGGTGGCACCGGATCCGCACGCGATCGGGCTGGCCGTGCTCGACATCCTGCGCGTTCTTGCCGAGCAGGGGTCGGTGCTGGTCGCGCTCGACGATGCGCAGTGGCTCGACCCGGCCTCGGCCGCTGTGCTGCAGATCGCGCTTCGACGACTGAGCGACGAGCCGGTCGGCCTCCTCGCGACCGTGCGGAAGGCTCCCGAGCTCGGGGAGCCCTTCGAGCTCGAGCGCGCGTTCCCGGACGGGCGGCTCGAGCGGATCTCGCTCGGCCCGCTCAGTCTGGCCGCGGTGCATCGTCTGCTCGAGGAGCGACTCGGGCTCGACCTGACGCGCCCCGAGCTCGCCCGCGTGCAGGAGGCGACGGCGGGCAATCCCTTCTTCGCGCTCGAGCTGGGGCGCGAGCTCGTACGCACCGACACGCGCCCTGTCCCCGGCCGAGCCCTGCCGATGCCCGAGACCTTGCAGGAGCTGCTCGGCGGCCGCCTCGCCCGGCTGCCCGGCCAGACCCTCGATGTCCTCCTCGAGATCGCAGCGCTCGCCCGGCCGACGGTCGATCTGGTCGCGGCCGCGCACGGAGATCGCGAACGCGTCATCTCGGCACTCGAGGCCGGAGCCGACGAAGGAGTCGTCGAGCTCGATGACTCCTCCATTCGCTTCGCACATCCGTTGCTCGCCTCGATCTGCTACGAGCAAGCGCCGGTCTGGAAGCGCCAAGCTGTGCACCGAAGATTGGCTGACGTTGTGACGGACGCCGAGGAGCGCGCCCGCCATCTGGCACTCGCCGCAGACCGCCCCGACGCTGGAATTGCCTCCGAGCTGGAGACGGCCGCCGAGCACGCGGCCGAACGTGGGGCGCCCGCCGCGGCTGCCGAGCTCTACGGGCTCGCGGCCGAGCTCACCCCGGACGACCCCACACTGGCACGGCAGCGACGCCTCCACTCGGCCACCTACCACCGCCTTGCCGGCGACGGGGAGCGCGCGGTTGCGATGCTCGACGAGCTCTTGCAGGAGGCTCCGCCCGGTGTCGAGCGGGCGGACCTCCTCTTCGAGCTCGCGCTGACGCGCAAAGCAAACGCCCCAAGGATCATCGAGCTCTGCAACGAGGCTCTAGCCGAAGCGGGCAGTGACGACGTGCGCTCGACGAGGATTCTTGCATTCCGCAGTTTCATGCGCCTGTTCCAGGCGGACGTTCGGGAGGGACTGGTCGACGCAAGGGCCGCGTTGGAGCGGGCTGAAGAGATCGGTAACCCCACCCTGCTCGCAGTGGCGATCGCACGGGTTGGGCACGCCGAGGTGTGGGCCGCGGAGACGCCGACGCTCGGTCTCGTCGAGCGAGGAGCTGAGATCGAGGCGCGTCTCGGGCTCTCGCTCGAGTACTACGAGAGCCCGCGTGTGGCACTCGCGCGCATGCTCGGCGGATCGGGGGAGATCGAGCGGGGGCATGCCATTTTCGAGGAGCTCGAGCAGAAAGCGATCGAGCGCGGCGATGAAGGAAGCAGAGGTCAGGTCCTCTGGCGGCTGAGCCTCATGGAGTGGTACATGGGCCGCTGGCACCGCGCGCTCGAGCACGCGGCTGCGGCACTCGAGATCGCGGAGCAGACACTGGACGCGCATCAGCGCATCTTCATGGGCCGTGTCACCGCGCTGATCGAGACGGATCTCGGTCTCGTCGAGGAAGCGAGGCGCGCGGGGGAGGAAAGCCTCCAGCTTGCGCAGGAGATGTCGGATGAGGTCAACATATTCTCGTGCAGTGGCGTGCTCGGGCGACTCGAGTTCGTACTTGGCAACCTCGAAGCCGCTGGCGCCTACCTCCGCGACATCCCCGGCCGGGCGCTCTCGCTCGGATACAACGACCCGACGGCGCCATTCTGGGGAGATGCGATCGAGACCCTCGTCTCGCTCGGCGAGCTCGACCACGCCCGGGACTACCTTGGCCCCTATGAGCAACACAGCGCTCGCGTCGGAGACCCGTGGGCCGTCGCCGTCGCCGCGCGTAGCGGTGGCCTGCTCGCCGCCGCCGATGGAGACGTGGCAGGCGCGTGCTCCGCCTTCGAGCGCGCCCTCGCCGAGTTGGACGGACAGCCCTTCCCGCTCGAGCGCGGCCGCACGCTCCTCTGCCTGGGCGTGGTGCAAAGGCGGGCGCAGCGGCGGAAGGCTGCACGCGATGCGCTCGAACAAGCGCTTGCGATCTTCGAGGAGCTGGGCGCGCGACTGTGGGCGGAGAAGGCGCACGCGGAGCTGGGCCGGATCAGCGGTCGTGCTCCTGCGTCGGAGGAGCTGACCGAGACGGAGCGGCGGGTGGCCGAGCTCGCTGCGCAGGGCCGCACGAACAAGGAGATCGCGGCGGAGCTGTTCATGGGGGTGAGCACGGTCGAGTCGCACCTCTCGCACGTCTACCGCAAGCTCGCCGTGCGCCGCGCTGGCCTGGCAGGACGACTTGCCCTGTCGCTGGATTCGGCGGCCGCGGACTGAGATGAGCGTGTCCCCGGAGATCATCGGGCGGGACGAGGAGCTGGGCGCCGTCCGCGCGTTCGTCTCCTGCGTCGGCGGCGGTCCGGGCGCGCTGGTGCTCTCGGGCGAGGCCGGGATCGGCAAGACGATCCTCTGGGAGGCGGGCGTCGAGGAGGCTCGAGGGCGATTCAGCCGCGTCGTGACCTGCCGCGGCGTCGAAGCTGAGGCGTCGTTTGCCTTTGCGGGTCTGTCCGAGCTGCTGGCCGGTGTCGTCGGTGAGGTGGCATCGGGGCTCGTGCCGCCTCGTCGCCGTGCGCTCGAGGTGGCGCTGCAGCTCGCGGAGCCCGGCGACGCGGCTCCCGACGCACACGTCATCGGGCTTGCCTTGCTCGATGCGCTGCAGGCGCTCGCAGACCACGGCGGCCCTGTTCTCGTCGCTGTCGACGACGCACAGTGGCTCGACCCGGCCTCTGCAAGCGTCATGCAGATCGCGTTTCGGCGTCTTCGCGAAGAGCGGATTGGCCTGCTTGCGACCGTCAGGCTGGGGCCCGAGGTCGATAGTGCCGTCGAGCTCGACCGCTTCTTCCCGGAAGAGCGGCTGGAGCGGCTCTCGCTCGGACCGCTCACGCTCGGCGCGCTGCATCGTTTGCTCGAGGAGCGGCTCGGGCTCGAGCTGACGCGACCAGAGCTCGCCCGCGTGCAGGAGGCGACGGCCGGTAATCCGTTCTTTGCACTCGAGCTGGGGCGCGAGCTCGTGCGCACGAACACGAGGCCGGCGCCGGGACAGGCATTGCGCGTTCCCGAAAGCCTGCGCGAGCTGCTCGGCGGCCGTCTCGACCGCCTGCCTACCCACACCGGCGATGTCTTGCTCCAAGCCGCGGCGCTCGCCAGGCCCACGGTCGAGCTCGTCACGGCGGCGTATGGAGACCGCGAGCGAGTGCTGGAGGCGCTGGAGGCGGCCGTTCGCGAAGGCATCGTCCAGCTCGACGACTCGCACATTCGCTTTGCGCATCCCTTGCTCGCCTCGCTGTCGTATGGGCAGTCGCCGGTCTGGAAACGCCGCGCCGTGCATCGCACGCTCGCAGACGTGGTGACGGACTCCGAGGAGCGGGCCCGCCACCTAGGGCTCGCCGCCGAGGGTCCAGACGCCGCGGTCGCATCCGAGCTCGATACCGCCGCCGAGCACGCGGCTGCACGTGGGGCGCCCTCCGCCGCCGCCGAGCTCTCCGGGCTCGCGGCCGAGCTCACCCCGGGCGATCCCGCGCTGGCACGGGAGCGGCGCGTGCGAGCGGCGACGTACCATCGCCTCGCGGGCAACGGCGAGATCGCAGCCGCAATTCTCGAGCAGCTCCTCACCGAGGTCCCGTCCGGCGTCGAGCGGTCGGACGTGCTTCTTGAGTTGGTCAGGACTTTCAAGGCCGACCTTCCGACGCTGCTCGAGCTCTCCGACGAGGCTCTCGCCGAGGCTGCCCACGACGATGCTCGCTCGTCACGAATCCTGGCCGTTCGAGCGTGGAGCCACTTCATGAGCACCGACGCACGCGCGGCACTCATCGATGCCCGCATGGCTCTGGAGAAGGCCGAGCACGTTGGCGATGCCGAGCTCATAGCGGGCGCGATCGCACGGGTGGGCCAGATGGAGATGTGGGCGGTCGAGATCACAGCTGGCTTGCTCGAGCGGGGCGTGGAGATGGAGGAGCGCTTCGGGCTTGCCCTCGATTATCAGACGAGCCCAAGCGTGTCGCTCGCCCGACTGATGACCCGTCTAGGCGAGATCCAGCGCTCTCGCGTGATGTCCGAGGAACTGGAAAGGAAGGCGCTGGCACGCGGCGACGAGGGGACGCGCACTCTGATCCTCTGGTCGTTGAGCGAGATCGAGTGGCTCGCCGGCAATTGGCAGCAGGCGCTTGACCACGCTGCAGCAGCCCAAGAACTCGGCGAGCAGAGGTTCCCTACCCCCGGAGTCTGGGTGGGCCGCATCAGAGCGCTCGTGGAGGCGGACCTCGGCCTGGTCGAGGAGGCACGCGCCCACGCCGAGGAAGGCATCGCGTCCGCGCAGGCGTCCTCACAGGAGATCTTCGCGGTCATCGGTCTCGGCGTGCTCGGCCGGCTGGAGCTCGCGCTCGGCAACCTGCAGGCTGCGGCCGAGTATCTGCGGGAGTTGCCAGGACGGCTGCTCGCGAGCGGGCACCACGACCCGGCGCAACCCATCTGGGCGGACGCGATCGAGACGCTGATCGCCCTCGGCGAGCTCGAGCTGGCGCGCACCTACCTGGAGCACCTCGAGGCGAACGCCAACCGTCTGGGAGGCCCCCGTGCTGCTACCGGCGCTGCCCGCTGCCGCGGGCTGCTTGCTGCCGCAGAGGGGAGCCTTCCGGCCGCGACGGCAGCCTTCGAGGCCTCCCTGACCGCGGCAGCGATCTTTCCGCTCGAGCGGGGCCGCACGCTGCTCTGCCTTGGGATGGTGCAGAGGCGGGCGCAGCAGAAGAAGGCGGCCCGGGAGGCGCTGGAGCAGGCGCTCGCGATCTTCGAGGAACTAGGAGCGCGGCTATGGGCAGAGAAAGCGCGGGGGGAGCTGCGGCGGATCAGCGGTCGTGCGCCTGCGTCCGAGGAGCTGACCGAGACGGAACGGCGTGTCGCCGAGCTGGCGGCGCAGGGCCGCACCAACAAGGAGATCGCGGCCGAGCTCTTCATGGGGGTGAGCACGGTCGAGGCACACCTCTCCCGTGTGTACCGCAAGCTCGGCGTCCGCCGAGCAGAGCTCGCGAGACGCATGACGATCGAGGTCGACGAAACCTTGCAGCTGTAGCGGGGTCGGGTCGGCCCATTTCGATGGGTGACTGCGCCCAAACCTAGGGTCTTCCGGGTTTTCCGCGATGCGGCTCGACCGTAGCCTTCATTCGTGGTCTACGTCGTCGAGCGGTACCTCCCGGGCCTCGACCAGCCCCGGCTCGTCCGCATGCTCGGAAAGCTGGGAGACGTGACGCAGGAGCTCCGCGCCGAAGGCACGGCTGTGCGATACCTGGGCTCGACGATCGTCCCCGGCGACGAGGCATGCTTCTGTCAGTTCGAGGGGGCCTCGGAGGAGGCCGTCGCGGAGGCGAACGTGCGCGCGGGCGTGCCGTTTGCCCGGATCGTCGCCGCCGTTGCCGTCCCGGTCCCGTCGGACAGCTCGTAACCCGACTCTT
>CAWGDT010000019.1:0-12975 GCA_963821365.1 uncultured Actinomycetes bacterium | reverse complement strand
ATGTGGTCTCGTCGTTCGGATACGGGACGACGACGCCAGCTCGGGCCGGAACAATGCCGGCCAGTAGCCGACGAAAGCGACCCTTGCGCTCCGGCAGCGACGAAGCGATCGAGCAGGTCCTGGGCGAGCAGATGGTCGATCTGGCTCGTGGCGATCGGAGCGCTCAGGTGGCCGTCGCGCCGCGGGTAGTAGACGTCGACGTCCAGCCCGTTCTGATGCGAGACGTGCTCGTCCATCCGGCCGCCGTCGCGCCGGCTGATGTCGCCGACGACGACGCGGGGCGCACGCGGGTGCGCCGCGCGGTAGGCGGCGACGACCGAGACGATCGTCCGGATCGTGTGCTCGTTGCCGTAGAGCCGGTCGGGCAGGTTCGGCGTGCGGTCCGTGACGGGATCCCACGTCGCCCAGTCGGTTCCCTCGACGGGAAGCTGCGTGCCGTGCACCAGGTGTCCCGCGTAGGGAAGGCCGACCGACGTGGCGCGGTGCCACCGGATCGCCGCGAGCTCCCTCGTCCTCACCTGCGCTCGCGTCGGCTCCGGACGAGGCCGGGTGGGTTTCGCGGGAGGCCGGAAACGGAAGACGTCGAGCGGGTAGCTCAGGCTCGGCGGATCCTCCTGCAGCGGGCCCGCCGCCTCGCCGCTGCCGTGCCGGATCGCCGCGATGGGCAGCATGGTGGCGGAGCCGAGGACGAGCGCCACGGCCGGCATCGTGCGCGTGGCGAGCCGCCGCCTGCGCTGCGTGCGCGCGGCCAGCCGCCGCCGCTGCGAGGCCTCGAGCCCCGTCGCCACGGGCGCGAACAGCGTCGGCTCGAGCGCGTCCGCGGCGAACGCCGGCGCCGCGAGCGCGAACGGCCCGAGCCCGCGTTGCGGCTCCTCGCGGAACCAGAGCAGGTCGGCGTCCAGCCATACCTCGTCCACGCGCCAGCCCATGAGCCGACGTCCTTCGACCGGGAGGCGGGGTGTCCTGCGTGGGGTCGCGCGCCGCGCCTCCAGGCTGCGAGCCGGCTTGACGGCCGACGGCGACTCGTCGTACGGTGACCGGGCCGCGCGGTCACGTCCAACGGCGAGCGGCAAGACCATGGCCGGAGAGCTCGTCCTCGACACACAGGTCGTCCGGGCGTTCGTCGCCGACGTCGAGACGACGATCGCGGGCGCATCGTCGCCGGAGGCGGCGTGCGAGGCGATCAGGCCCCGCTTCGCCGCGCTGCTCGCCGACCCGGACTGGCTGCCGCCGGAGTCCCAGGCGGCGGCGCCGGAGAGCGGGATGGGCGGCGGCATCGGCCAATGGCTCCTCTACCGCGCGAGCGACGGCTCGCTGTCGCTCTTCTCGCTCGTCGTGCCGGCGGCCTCGCAGACGCCGATCCACGATCACCTCGCCTGGGGGCTGGTAGGCCTCTACCGCGGCACGCAGGAGGAGGAGATCTACACGGGCGAGCAGGGCGCGCTCGAGCTGGTCGAGCGCCGTCGCTCCGTTCCGGCGACTTCTACGTCCTGATGCCGCCGCACGACGACATCCACAGGGTGCGGACGACGTCCGCCGAGACGTCCGTCTCGCTCCATCTGCTCACGAACGACACGGGCTCCGTCTGGCGCCACACGTACGACCCGGAGTCGGGGAAGACGCGGCCGTTTCGCTCGGGCTACGTCAACGTCGCCTGCGACCGCTGACGAGCTCCGCGTCGACTCGTCTCTGTCGGGAGGCCGCCGGCTCGACCACGTCGCGCCGGCGGCCTCTCGTCGGAGTGACTACGCCGACGTCGCCGCCGGTGACGTGTCGGGCCGGGCCTCCGGCTCGCCCGGCTCGAGGCGCGGCAGCCACTCGAGCCACCGCGGCAGGTACCAGTTCCACTCGCCGAGCAGCTTCATGGTCGCGGGCAGGAGCACCGCACGGACGATAGTCGCGTCGATCAGGATCGCGACCGCGAGCCCGACGCCGAACTGCTTGAAGAAGAGCATCGAGAGGGTCGCGAAGATCGAGAACACGAACACCATCACGACCGCGGCGCTCGTCACGACGCCGGCGGTGCGTTTGATCCCGTTCGAGATCGCGTCGTCCATGCTCTCTCCCCTGTCGTACAGCTCCCTGATCCGGCCGAGAACGAGGACGTGGTAGTCCATCGAGAGGCCGAACAGGATCACGAAGAGAAGGAGCGGCACGACCGGGTCGATCCCGGCGGTGGAGCCGAAGCCGAGCAGTCCCTTGCCGATCCCGTGCTGGAAGACCAGCACGAGCACCCCGTACGCCGCGGCGACGGAGAGCAGGTTGAGCAGCATTGCCTTCGCGGCGACGACGATCGAGCGGAAGGCGACGAGCAGCAGCCCGAACGCGATCACGAGCACGAAGGCGACCACCGGCGGGAGATTGGACTCAAGGGCGTCGGTCGAGTCCTTCCACTGGGCCGCGAGCCCGGTGACGCCTGCGTCGGTGTTCGGCAGGCGGCCGACGGTCTCGGGGACGATCTCGTCGCGGAGAGCGGCGAGCGCGGCATCCGATTCCCGGTCCGTCGTCTTGCCGTCGATCGGGATCGAGACGTTCGCCACCGTGCCTGCGCGGTTGACGGCCACCGTGATCGGCTCGTGCATGCGGCCGCTTGCGAGCGCCCGCTGCTCGAGCTCGCGAATCGCGCCCTGCACGGCAGGGGCGTTCACGTTCGGCGCCTCGACGACGACGTTGGCGGGGAGCGCGGTTCCCGGGAACGCCTGCTGCATCCGCACGTAGGCCTGCACGGCGGGGAGCGACCGCGGGAACGTGTCGGGGCCGGCCATCGCCATCCGCAGCTGGAGCGCCGGGGCGGCCAGCGCGAGGAGAAGGCCGCCTGCCAGGACGACCGACAGGAGCGGCCGGCGCAGGACGCGGTCGACGATCGCGCCCCAGACCCGGCTCTCGCCGCCGCTGCGACGTCGGCCGACGAGCGGGACGCGTGCCCGATCGACGCGGTCGCCGAGCCGCGAGAGCAGCGCCGGCAACACGGTCAGCGAGCCCAGCATCGCGATCGCGACCACCGTGATCGCCGCGATGCCGAGCGAGGCGAACGTCGAGTCGCCCGTCAGGAACATGCCGGCCATGGCCACGATCACGGTGAGGCCGGAGATCAGCACCGAGCGGCCCGACGTCGCCGCCGCGGCCTCGAGCGCCGCCTGCTCGCTCCGCCCCGCGGCCCGCTCCTCGCGTTCGCGCTTCAAGTAGAACATCGAGTAGTCGACGCCGACGGCGAGGCCGATGAGGAGCACCAGCGCCGGCGCCTGCATCGCCACCGGGAAGATGGCGCTCGGCAGCGCGATCAGGCCGAACGTGGCGAAGACGGCGGTCAGCGCCAGGAGCAGCGGGATGCCCGCCGCCACCAGGGCGCCGAACGCCGCCACGAGGATCAGGAGAGTGACGGGCAGCGAGAGCAGCCCGGCCTTCCCCAGGTCGTCCGCGTACGCCGTGGAGACCGCGTCGACCGCGCTCGCGTCTCCGAACTCGCCGATGAAGAGCTCCGGATGCTTCTGCTGCAGCGCTTCGACGCGGTCGAGGACGGGATGGATCCTGTCGACGGCCGTGTCCGGATCGCCGCGGATGTCGAACTCGACGAGCGCGGCGTGCCCGTCCGGAGCGACCTGGCCTGCGTTGGCGGGGTCGAGCGGCGAGCGGACGTGCTGGACGGCGCCGAGCTCGGACATGCCTGCGACGACGTCCGCGACCGCCGACGTGAACGCCGGCGCGTCGACCTCGAGCGTTCCGCTCTGGATCAGCACGCTCTCGCCGGCGGGCTGCCGGAACCCGGCGTCGAGGATCCTGTCCATGCGCCCGGACTCGCCCGGCCCGGGCGCGTTGGCGTCGACGGTCTTCGTGCCGACCATGCCGCCGAGCCCGAAGGCGACGACGACCAGCGCGAGCCAGCCGAACGTCGCGGTCTTCCAGTGATGTGCGCTCCACCGACCCATGCGGGCTGCGATGTTGGTGCGGGTCATGACTCGTTCCTCCTTCGTCGTCTCTGGTGATGGGGCTCGAACTCCGTTGACTCGATGACTCGACGCTAGGAGCCGGGCCACTCCGTGACCTCGTCGCGAGGCCGGATTCGCGCTCGCACCCGCCGACGATCCGGTGTCCTACTCGGGTAGGAGGCGACGCGCCCGAGGGAGGAGTACGTTCAGCGCATGAGCCGGGTTGGGCACGTCGCGCGCGGGTGGGGGTTCGACGTGCTGATCGCCCTTCTTGCGGTCGCCGCCATCCTCGAGCTCGCGATCAGGCGGGACGACCAGGACGCCCCGCAGACGACCCTGTGGTTCTGCATTCCGGCGGCGACGGCAATCGTGCTCGGGCTCCTCGCCCGCCGCCGCTCTCCATTCGGGGCCGCCGCGGCGTTCTGGCTCCTCGCCGCTGCGATCTCGTTCGGCGACGGGCGGCTGATCCCCTACCCGGCCGGCCTGTACCTCGCCGGGGTGCTCGCAGCGTTCCTGCTCGGGAACCTGCGCGACGCCGTCCTGGCGCGCGTCGGGCTCGCGGTCGTCCTCGGCAGCATGGCGACGATCATCCTCAACCAGCCGGGCCATACGGCGGGTGAGCTCGTCTTCATCCCGCTCCTGTTCGGGATCGCCTGGCTCGCCGGCTTCGCGCTCAACGCGCGGGCCGAACAGGCCGACGCGGCAGAGGCACGTGCGGCGCAGGCAGAGCGCGAGCGCGAGACGGCCGCCCGGATCGCCGTCGCAGAGGAGCGGACGCGGATCGCGCGCGAGCTCCACGACATCGTCGCCCACGCCGTGAGCGTGATGGTGCTCCAGGTCGGCGCCGTCCGGCACAGGCTCCCCGGCGAGCTCGCCGACGAGGCGGACGCCCTCCGCGGGGTCGAGCAGGCCGGTCGCACAGCGCTTGCCGAGATGCGGCGGCTGCTCGCGGCGATGAGGCAAGACGGCGACGATCTCGAGCTCACCCCCCAGCCCGGGCTCGACAGCGTCGGCTCGCTGGTGGCGGACGTCGAGCGCGCCGGCCTCCCCGTGACGCTGCGCGTCGAGGGCGACGCCGTCCCGCTCCCGCGTGCGATCGACCTCTCCGCGTATCGCATCGTGCAGGAGGCTCTGACCAACGCGCTCAAGCACGCGCGCGCGCGGCATGCCGACGTCACGCTGCGCTACGCGCCCGACGAGCTCCGGATCGAGGTGCGAGACGACGGGTCCGGCGACAGCGCACAGAGCAACGGCCCGGGCTACGGGCTCGTCGGGATTCGGGAGCGCGTGAAGATCTACGGAGGCGAGATGACCGCCGGCGCCGCAGCGTCGGGCGGCTTCGTCCTCGACGCACGGCTTCCCCTCGGCGGTGACGGGCGGTGACGATCCGCGTCCTCGTCGCCGACGACCAGTCGATGGTCAGGGCCGGCTTCCGCATGCTCCTCTCGGACGAGAACGACATCGAGGTCGTGGCCGAGGCCAGCAACGGACGAGAGGCGGTCGACAAGGCCGCGCGCTTCGATCCCACCGTCGTGCTGATGGACATCCGGATGCCCGAGCTGGACGGGCTCGAGGCGACCCGGCGCATCCTCGCGGCCGATCCGGAGGCGCGTGTCCTCGTGCTCACGACCTTCGACCTCGACGAGTACGTCTACGAGGCGCTTCGCGCGGGCGCGAGCGGGTTCGTCCTGAAGGACGACCCGCCGGAGCAGCTGATCGCGGCCGTGCGGACGGTTGCGTCGGGGGACGCGCTCCTCTCGCCCGCGATCACGAAGCGGGTGATCGGCGAGTTCGCGCGGATGCCCCGCCCGGCGCCGCCGAAGGAGCTCGACGACCTGAGCGGGCGCGAGCGCGAGGTGTTCCGCCTGATCGCGCTCGGCCTCTCGAACGCGCAGATCGGGCAGGAGCTCTTCATCGGCGAGACGACCGTGAAGACGCACGTCACCCACATCCTCTCCAAGCTCGGCCTGCACGACCGCGTCCAGGCGGTCGTCCTCGCGTACCAGACGGGCGTCTTCGACGCGGAAGAGCTTCGGCTCCGCGGCACGGAGCCCGAGGCGTCGGCCTGAGCAGCGGCGCTCGGCTCAGATGTCGAGCCGCTCGTCCTCGAGGTCGAGGTCGCGGCCGACGCGAAGCCAGACGTCGTTCGAGATCACACCTGCGCGGCGGAGCTCGAAGAGGGCCTGTCGCTCGGCGTCCAAGAGCTCCCGCCGGAGCCGCTGGTAGTCCAGCGAGCGGTTCTCGATCGCGCCGTCGTCGCCGTCGTCGAGGCGCGCCTGGAAGCGGTTCGTCCGGAAGCGGTACGCGCCGCGCATCCGCTCGGCGGTGTCCTCGCGCACCCAGTCCTCTTCGACGAGCTCCTCGAGCCGGGCGAGCGCAGCCTCCGCGCCCTGGATGCGCGCCTTCGCGTCCTCTCGCTCCTCGATGCCGTCGTCCTCGAGGCCGAGCCAGCGGATGAGGAGCGGCAACGTCAGCCCCATCACGACGAGGGTGACGAGGATGACTGCGAAGGTGAGGAAGAGGACGAGGTCGCGTCCGGGGAACGGCTCCCCGGCGTCGGTCCGGAGCGGGAGCGCGAGCGCCGCGGCGAGCGATACGGCGCCGCGCATCCCCGCCCACGACAGGAAGACGCCCCCGCGCCAGCTCGACACGCGGCCGGCGAGCCACTTCGGCGCCTGCAGGACGGCGAACACCCACGCGAACCGCACCGCGACCACCGTGACGCTGACGAGCGCCGAGTACCCGAGGAGCGCTCCCGCGGAGATGCCCTCCAGCGCGTCCACGACCACCGGGAGCTGAAGGCCGATCAGCACGAAGAGGAGCGCGTTCAGGAGGTACTGGACGATCTCCCACACGGCCAACGTCTGGAGGCGCACCTGCGGCGTCGTCAGCTCGGGCGTGTGCCAACCGAGGTAGATGCCGGCGGTCACGGCCGCGAGCACGGCCGAGACGCCGATCAGCTCGGCGGGGATGAACGCGAGGTACCCCGTGAGCAGCGAGATCGTGATCTCCGCGGGAGGGTTGTCGAGCCGCCGCCTGAGCTGGCGCACGAGCCACCCCACCGCCAGTCCCACGGCGACGCCGCCGACGACGCTGAGCACGAACAGGCCGCCGGCCTCGACCGCCGAGTACGACCCGGAGACGACCGCCACGACGGCGACCCGGTAGGCGACGAGGCCGGTTCCGTCGTTGACGAGGCTCTCTCCCTCGACGATCGTGACGAGCTTGCGGGGCACCCCGAGGCGGCGTGCGATCGACGTCGCCGCGAGGGGGTCGGTCGGCGAGACGATCGCGCCGAGCACGAACGCGCTTCCCCACGAGAGCCCGTCCACGAACGCGTGGGCGACGACGGCGACGCCGACCGTCGTCGCGACTACGAGGCCGACCGCGAGCGCGGAGATCGGGCGGGCGCTCGCGCGCAGGTCGCCGAGGGAGGTGAAGAACGCCGCGCCGTAGAGGAGCGGCGGGAGCACCCCGAAGAAGACGAGCTCGGGGCGGAGCTCGAGCTCCGGCATCCCCGGGACGAGCCCCAGTGCAAGCCCGCCGACGACGAGCAGGATCGGGTACGGCACGCGAAGCGCCGGCGCGAGCACGAGCATCGCCGCGACGGCCAGGATGAGGCCGAGCGCGACGAGCCCGTCGTACAGCTCCAGGTGCATCGGCGCATCTTGCCCGCGGCGGTCCGCCGGCCGACCGCCGCCGTCCGGCTACGTCTCGCCCGACGGCGTCCGCAGGCGAGCCGCGCGCTCGCCTGCGGGCGCACTCATTCCCAGGTCACGAGCACCGCGTAGAGAACGAGGAAGAGCATCGCGATGATCGTCAGCGCGAGAAACGGCGCGAACGGCATCCAGTAGAACCACCGCAGGCAGCCGATCGACGCCGCGACGATGGCGACCCACCGCCCGAAGGACCGTCCGTCCAGCAGGCTCTTGCCGGCCAGCACGAACAGCACCGCGAGCGCGGCGTCGACCACGCCCCACAGCCAGTGCTTGTCGCCGAGGACGCCCTCGGAGACGTTCGCCAGCCATGCGGCGTCGGCCCAGAGGTTGACCGCCCAGATGGCGCTGAAGCCTGCGGCCACGAACATCATCACCGCCGCGTAGGCGAGCCAGCCGCCGCGCGTTGCCGTCATGTGAGCCCCTTCCCTCGATCTCGACCGGAGACGTTCCGCGAGGAGGGTGACAGCTCCGGCGCGTCCGGACAAGTCGGGAGCCGCAGGTCGCCTCGAGCCAAGGTCCTGTGGGGGTCTGACCGGGCCGACGACGACGAAGACGATCCGGCTGCTGCCGCACCTGCCCAGAGCACCGGCCGCGCAAGGGACGCTATTCGGGTGCTCGCCCCACCGGCGTCGTGGGAATGCGCTGCGCGAGGAACAGCGCGACGAGGTCGAGCAGCGCGAGGATCGCGAGCGCCGAGCGGAGACCGTCGATCCTCGCCGCGCCGTATGCCTCCAGCGCCGCGTCGGTCGTCCGCCGGCTCACATGCGCGTCGTCGAGCGCCGCCTGGAGGTCGGCGTCCGAGATGAACGGCACGCCGCCGGCGAGCTCGACCTGCGCCTGCTCCTTCACCCGCGCCGGGATCGCCGAGCTCTCCTGGATCCCCACGAGGAACGACGACGCGACGGCCGCGATCATGATCGAGCCCGCGAGCGCAGTGCCCATCGACGCGCCGAGGTTCGTCATCGTGTTCTGGATCCCGCCGACCTCGGGGCTCTGGTCGTCCGGGACCGCGGACACCGTGATGGCGCCGAGTTGCGAGGCGAGCGCGCCGATGCCCAGCCCGATCAGGAGCATCGGCACGAGGACGATCTCGGGACCGGAGTCGGCCTCCAGCGCGGCGAGCAGGACGACCGTGCCCGCGAGGAGCGCGAAGAGGCCTGCTCGCACGATGAGCCTGGGTGAGACATGCGGGAGCACGCGCGGAACGCCGAGCGCGGCGATCAACAGCGTCAGCGAGAGCGGCAGCAGGCGCACACCGGTCTCGAGCGCGGAGAGCCCGAGGCACACCGAGAGGTAGAGCGGCACGACGAAGAACAGCCCCGCCTGCGCGAGGAACTGGAAGAAGAACATCATCAGGCCGCCGTTCAGCTGCCTGTTGCGCAGCATCTCCGCACGGACGAGCGGCTCGCCGCCACGCGCCTCGACGCGCTCCTGCCAGCGGAAGAAGAGCCAGATCACGAAGAGGCCGGAGAGGATGAGCCAGACGGTCGGCGAGAGGCCCGCCCACGACGGGCCGTCGGGCTTCGGCTCGATCCAGCCCCACACGCTCGAGCGGAGGACGCCGAACACGAGCAGGCCGAGGCCGAGCGCGGAGAGCACGGCGCCGACCACGTCGAGGCGGGGGCGCTGCTCGACCGGCGCGTCCGCGATCCGTCTCGTCATGAGCAGGATGCCGAGCACGACGACGACCTCGCCGGCGAAGACCCAGCGCCAGGAGAAGTACGTCGTGCAGAAGCCCCCCACGAGCGGTCCGACGGCGACCGCGATCGCGCCGGCCGCCGCGACGAGGCCGTAGGCGGCGGGTCGCCGCTCGGCGGGGAAGTTCCCTGCGACGAGCGCGACGATCGCCGGAAGGATCAGAGCCGCGCCGACGCCCTCGAGGAACGACCAGCCGAAGAGCAACGTCGGCAGGTTCTGCGAGATGGAGGTGATGAACGAGCCGCAGCCGTAGATCACGCAGCCGATCGCGAACGCCCGCTTGCGCCCGATGATCGCCCCGATCTTCGCCCCCGTGATCATCAGCGCCGCCATCACGAGCGTGTACGCCGTAATCGCGCCCTGGATCCCGGTGACGGTCGTGCCGACGTCCTTCGCCACCGTCGCGATCGAGACGTTCATGACCGAGGTGTCGAGTGTCATCAGGAACTGACCGGCCGCGAGCGTGAAGAGCACGACCATCGCACCGCTCGCGGCCGCCGGCGCCTTGCCGGACATCGTCGTGTCGGTCACGTCGACCCGAGCCCCGCCCACGTGGCGGGCACGTCCGAGCCGCCCTCCTCCGATATCCGAGGCCCGAAGCGGACGAACGCGGGATGCGAGGCGATCTTGCCGGCGACGAGCGCCTCGCCGATGCGGAACGACGTCGCCTCGCGCAGCAGCGCCGGCGGCGCGAACGAGAGCGTGTCGCCGACGTAGCCGAGGTCGCCGACAGACGTCATCCGCATGAGGACGAGATTGTCACACTGGGAGACGACGAGCTCGTTCACGCGGTGGGGTCGCTGGGTCGAGACGAGCAGGTAGAGGCCGAACTTCCGCCCTTCGGCGGCGATGCGGACGGCGTGCTCGGTCGCCAGGGCGGTGACCTCGTCGCCGGGCTCCCGCGGGCAGACGTTGTGCGCCTCGTCGATGACGATGAGGACCGGCTCGCGCTGGGATCGGCGCCGCCACAACGCAGCGAGCACGGCCTCCGCCGCGATCGCCTTCTCGGCACCGGTGTCGAGCGAGCCGAGGTCGACGACGAGCGCACGTGGCCCACCCGGCGCCACGAGATCCTGGAGCGATCCGTCGTCCCCGACCGACCAGATCGGCCACCGGTGAAGGCCGAGGTTTCGCATCCGCGTCGCGAGGGCGCGGAGCTCCGGGGCATCCGCTGCGGCAAGCCGCTCGGCAAGCTCGCCCGCGGTCGTAAAGGGCGACTGCAGGCCGCCCTCGAGGATGTCGACGAGAGCGCCGTACTCCTCGCGGTTCCGGATCGGGTCGAGACGAAGGACCGCCGCCTGCTCCACTGGATCGAAGTCCCGGAAGCGGACGTGGAGACGATCGGGCCCGCTGCCGATCATGCGGACGACGACGCCGTCGGCCACGTCCCGATAGCGGGCGGCCACGTCCTCGCCGGCGCTCTCTCGGATCTCGCCGAGCCGCACGAAGTCCGAGTTCGGATCGAGGATGACCAGCCGCAGCGACGTCTCCAACAGGAGCTGCTCGAGGATCGTGCCGAGGGCGTACGTCTTCCCGGAGCCGGACTGTCCGCAGAAGAACGTGTGCCGGTCGAACCCGCCGGCGTCGAGCCCGAAGCGCACGCCGGGCCGGAGGATGAGCTCGCCGATGTCGAGGGACGCCCGCCGAGGTCGCGTCCGGTCGAGCCATCCCGCGACGGACTCCGTCTCCGCCCGCACGATCGGCGACTCGTGGAACGGTTGCCCGTCGCTGTCGAGGACGACACCGTGGCCGCGGGCGAGGGCGATGCGGAGGTGGGACGCGTCGGCGACCTTCTCGGTGACGGAGGCGACGAGCTCCGGGCCTTCGACCCAGGCGGCCTCGATCGCGTGCACCTGACCGAGGCGCCCGTCGATGGAGGCATAGCCGCCGGTCTTCAGCGCGAGGTCGTGGATCGAGCACTGGAACGTGAAGTGCCGGCCGTCGACCGACGAGGCGACCGCGGAGACCGCGGCCTCGAGCTCGCGCCGGCTCGTGGCAGGAGACGTCGTCATGCGGCGATTGTCTCGGTTTTTCCTGCCGCGCGGGCAGGGACCTCACAGGAAGTAGGTCAGCTTGTCCCACAGCCAGCTCCCGAGCCCGTCGCGGACGCCCGACGGCGGCTTGCCGGGGTGGGAGCGGCCGACGTCGGGCTCGAAGAGCCGCGCCTCGAAGAGCGCGGCGGTGTCGGCGCTCCGGGCGATCATCGCGATCTCCGAGTTCCGGTAGAGCGCCCACGAGTCGAGGTTCACGGTGCCGAAGCTGACGACGTCGTCGGCGACGACCACCTTGGCGTGGACGACCGTCCCGGGAAGCTCCCAGATCTCCACTCCGGCGCCGATCAGGTCGTCGTAGCGATGCCTGAGGGCCGCGCTCGCCTGCGCGTTGTTCGACGTCTCCGAGACGACGATGCGCACGCGGACGCCGCGTCGGGCGGCCGCCAGGATCCGCTCGAGCATGTCGCGGTCCGTGAGATAGGGGTTCATGACGTCGAGCCGCCGGCGCGCGCCGTCGATCTGCTCGCGGATCGCCTGCGAGGCGGCGACGAACCCGCCGGGGATGACCTGCGCGACCGCGATCGGGATTCGCGCCGGAGTCGGCCGGCGCGGGGAAGTAGGGGTCGAGGTCGTCGGGCAGGGGAGCGCCGTGACCGCGGAAGCTCGTGAGGAAGGCGGCTTGTGCCTGCCGGACGACGTCGCCCGTGACGCGAACCATCACGTCGTGGAAGCCGCCGTTCTCGAAGTGGTCCTCGATGCCTGCGCCGCCGGTCCACGCGACCTCGCCGTCGATCACGTAGAGCTTCCGGTGGTCGGCACGGCCGACCTCGTCCTGGCGCCAGTCGAGATGGCGATGGTCCGGGTAGAGGCCGTCGCGGTCGAGCGGCAGCACGTCGTTGACGACGATCTGCGCACCCGCGTCGGCGAGCCCGGTGAACATCTGCTTCGCAGCGCCGTTCGGCCGGGAGCCGAAGGCGTCGACGATCACCCGCACCTCGACACCCTCCGCGAGCTTCCGCTCGAGCAGGTCGGCCATCTCCGTCCCGACCTGGCCCTCGCGCCAGCCGAACATGAGGATGTGGACGGACGATTGCGCCGCCTCCACGTCGGCGAAGATCCGCGGGAAGAAGGTCCTGCCCTCGACCCACGGCTCGATCGTCGCGGCGGTCGACCAGGCGAAGTCGAGATCCGCGTCGTGCGGTCGCGTCCCCTCGCGGGCGGCGAACGCCTCGGTCGCCGCCTCCGCGCCCGCCGACGTGACGGCGTCTGCCGGAGGCGGCCAGCTCGGGCGCTGCGTGATCCCGAGCACCTGCTGGAAGACGAGCACGAACACGGCGGCGACCACGAGCCCGAGGATCCCCAGCGCCGTCCGCCCACGGCGCCGCGGAGCCTCCGTGCTAGCGTCGCGGCTCATTGCCCGGGGACGCTACACGCCAGGCCGCGGAGCATCCGTCGACGCAGCGCGGCGCGTGGATCGCGATCGCGGTCGTGCTGGTCGGCGTCTTCACGACGTGGCTGACCGACGGCCCGGTGATGCTGAACGGCACGCAGGGCCCGAACAACGGATGGCTCATCGTCGTTCTTGCGGTCCTCGCGCTCGCCTGGTCGCGCTCGATGGCGCGCGGCTCGTGGGTCGGA
>CAWGDT010000018.1:0-86566 GCA_963821365.1 uncultured Actinomycetes bacterium | reverse complement strand
CGGCACCGTTCGCTCGTCGACCGGAGCGCCTAGCCGCCGTCAGCGGCATCGGGGTGCCTCTGCCCATCCGGACCCGGATGGTGCTTATCGGTCGAGGCTTGCGCTGATGCGGCGTTCGCGATCATCCCCAGGGTTCGGCGGAACGATTAGCGGGTTCCCTCGAAGCCGTGGCGTACAGGTGGTAGCTTGACCAGCAGACGTCGTCGTACTTCGAGCGGGTTGCGGTGTTCGTCGCCTCCACACAGAGAGAGACCGTGAGTGGCGACTTCCAGGCGGGTGAGTAGTTCGGCCCGCCACACGTCGCCCTTGGCTCGAAGCGCGAAGTCGCCGACGTGGCTCGCGACCTTCCGGCTGACGTTGGTGTCGTTTCCCGGTATGACGACGCCCTGCAGGACGGCCGCGGCCGGAACTCCTTGCCGGCGCCGCGGCGGATCCAGAACACCACGTTGCCGAGCTCGTCGGTGTAATCCCAACGGGTCTCCCGTGTCGGGGCGGGCTCGAACGGCTCCACCGGCGCGATCTCCGCGACGTCGTCGGGCCGGGGGCCGCCGCCCGCCGGGCCGTGGAAGCCCGGCCAGCGGCCGCTCGCGCCGCAGCCGAAGCACTGCCAGTGGCCGCTCTCCACGTTCGACTGCGCCGACGGGCGCCGGTCGCCGCGGGCATGGTCGTCGTAGTTGGGGCACTGGTGGAACAGCCACGGCCCGGACTGCCTGAGAACCCTCAAGCCGGCCGCGTCCACCTGCTCGCGCACCCCCAGCTCGCCAGCGGCCGCAAGGATCGCGGCGCGGCCACGGCGGTAGGAGGGGCGGCTCACGCCGCCCCCCGCCGATCGAACTTGAGCCTTCCTGCCCTCGGCGGCTCCGGCCGCAGGTTCCCGCCTGGAGCCGTGCTCGATCCCCGAAGCGACGCACGTTCTGCGAGTGGTCAGAGGCATACAAGGCGAGCCGCGTCGACCTTGCCGACGAGACAATGAAGAACCTCGACTCGCACCTCAAGTCAATGCTGCCGACGTTCGGGGATCGTGACCCCGCGACCATCACCGCGCCTGACGTTCAGGAGTGGATCGGGGGCTTGACCCTCAAGCCGTCCTCGATCCGTCGCTACGTTGCGACACTCCGAGCCGTGCTCGACTTCGTCGGGGTCGACCCGAACCCCGCCAGGGACGGCCGTGTGAAGCTGCCTCGCGACGAACGTACTCTCGTTGACCCGCCGACCAGGCTTGAGGTCGACACGATCATCGCGGCGGTGCCCGGTCGCTGGCGACTCCCGCTACGGGTGCTCGAGCAGACCGGGATGCGCGTCGGCGAGCTCCAGGCGCTCACCTGGGCCGACGTCGACGAGATCGGCTGCCGTTTTCGGGTGAAAGCCGGGAAGACTGCAGCCGCCCGGAGGTGGGTCGCTGTTCCCGACTGGCTCATGTTCGAGGTAGCGACCGTCTGCCCGCGTGAGGACCGGACGACCGATCGGACCGTGTTTGTCGGCTTCACGACGGATGTCGCCAAGAATGTCATGGCGAGGGCGTGCAAGGCGGCAGGGATCGTCCACCGGCACCCGCACGACCTCAGGCATCGCTACGCGTCGCTGAAGATCGCCGAGGGCGTGCCGGTGACGCAGGTGGCTGCCCAACTCGGGCACTCGCGGAAATCGCTCACGCTTGACGTGTACTCACACGTCATGTTGGGCGACTGAGAAATTTCTTCTGGATGGAGGGTCCTTCGCGCCGCGGGGTTGACTCTGGCCAGGGCCGCCGCGACGATTCGCCCCCGTGGCCGCCTTCCGCCTGCTGATTGTCGCGATCCTCATGTCGTGCGCGGGGCTTGGTGGAGTTGCGAACGGCGGCACCGAGGCAGGCATGCCAGCGGGGTGGGTCGCCTACGATCGTGGGTGGACAGATCCGGGGATCAGACAACCCTCGTGGATCTCAGTTGCGCGCACAGATGGCAGCTCGGGGCGAAACGTCACTCGGAGACCTGGATCGCTCGAGCAGCGCGCAGATCACTCACCTTCGTTGTCCGTCAGCGGAAGACTTGCGTTCGTTCGCTCACTACGGCGCTCGTCCGAACTGCTGGTTGCCGAGCCGCCGAATTGGAAGCTGCGGAGGGTGAGTCGCGATAGTGGTCTCTCTTCCGACGGGGCGTATACGGAGCGGGACGAGCCGGCCTGGTCACCAGACGAGCAGTACATCGCCTGGCCGGCATCCGACCTCGTCGTCGTCGACGTTCAGCGGCGAACTCGGCTGAAGGTAGCTGGCGCGTCGTGCGCCCCGCGGTGGTCGCCGGACGGCGAGACGCTGCTCTACCTCGCGGGCGACTGCGAAGCCGCCGGCCCGCAGCACCAACGCGTCGAGGCGGTGCGCGTTAGCGGCGGTGCACGTCGCGTCATAGCACGTGGATCGTTCAACTCGGCCGATTGGTCACCCGATGGGCTCAGGGTCGCCTACGCGGGCGAGTGTGAGAGCGGGCCGGGAGGCGATCCCTGGTGTCACGTGCTTGTCTCAAACGCTGATGGATCGCGACTCCGGCGGCTGCCGAATCCTTCGGGGTGGCTGGTGAGTTGGGTTCGTTGGACGGATGTGGCAACCATCGTCGCCGGTGTCTACAGGGTGGATAGGCGAGTCGGACTCGTAAAGTTCAACGTCGACCGCGGCACGGGGCCGGTGCCGCTCGCGCCGGGTGTGATCCATGGGTGGCCGACCGGGCCGTTTGTCACAGCGGATGGGTCGATCGCGGTCGTTGACGCCTTCCACCCCCGTGCCGCGCGGCCTGCCCTGATCAACGTCGGCTCCGGCGCTGTCAAGTGGGGGAAAGTGCCGACCGGCTGGAGTGGAGCGAGTGCGATCGCGGTTAGTTGACTGTTAGCGCTCCAGGCCATGGTCAGCTCGTGAGAAAATCGAATCACCGGAGGCACACGTGAGACGGATCGGCATTCTGGGCTGGACCGCCGTGGTGGTGCTGATGCTCTGTGGCGCGATTGGTGCGGTGATGGCCTCGCCGTCGGCGGCGCGCTCGCTGTGCGTCCGCGACGCGAAGGGGCCGACGACCATGGTCGACTTGCTTGACGGCCAGGGTCGGGTTGTTGCGACGATGAAGGCTACGCCCTGCGGCCCCCCGTCCAGCATTCTCACGATCGACTCGGAGCGCGGCCGTCCCAAACTCACCGTTGATGATGTGTTGCTGCTCCATGGGGGCACGTGCGAGCGGCCGAGGCCGATGCCGTTGTATCGGGGGGATGGTGGTTACTCACACTCGTACGTATCCGCGAAGCGACTTAGCCGCTCGAGCTTCGTCATAGAGCTGACACGCGCTGGCGCGCTGGCGCCGTATGCGTGCGGATTCCACAAAGGCAAGCTGCCTCTCCCGCCAACAGGGTGGTTCCTCGGTCACCGGGATATCGAGAGGCTGACGCACGTCGCGGGTGGCTACGTCGCCAAAGGTCGTGTCCGTCTGGACTCCGTCGAGGCAGGTCGTCGCACCAGCTTCACCTGGGTCGGGGGGATTGAGCAATATGGCAGTTCACGCCAGTGGGCGCGCCTGCGCCCAGGCACCTGCCGCCGCGTCGAGACAGGCCACGAGATCGTTTTCGACCCATGGCTGGCGGAAACCTTGATCGACGCTCCGCTGGCAGAACTCGTAAAGCGGCCATTCGCGCTCGAGATCCTGGCGGGAGGCCCGAGCATAGCTACCTGCTACGACTTCTAGGTACGGGGAAATGGCCACCGCGGTGTGGTCTCGGTGCGGTCGCAGCCGGTCAGCACGCCGCCAAACTCTCTGTCAGAGCCACGCGGCGCTTTCCTGGGGGACGGCGGCCAGCGTGAGCGCGACCGCGACCGTGAGGGCTATGAGGGCCGGGCGAACGAACACGTCTGCTCCTTTTCGGTCGTGTGGCGCTACCGGACGGGCGTGAAGACGATCTTCATGGAGCCGTCCGTGACGTAGGCGTAGCCGCGGTAACTGAGGTCGCCGCGGACCTGCTGGGAGTCCCGGTTCGTCCCGCGGCTCGAGTACGAGAACGCCTTCCCCGCGAGCAGCTTGTCGAGCGGGAACCCTGCCTTGCCCCGCCCCTTCGTCCCCGAGAACCAGAGGTTGGCGTTGTTCGCGTCGTAGTTGAGCGCCCTGATGCTGGTCGACAGGAGCCCGCCTGAGTCCGAGGCGGACCCGTACGAGTACTCGCAGGCCGGGGCGGGGCCGTCCATACCCGGGTGCCCCAGGTGCGGGTGCGAGCTCCTGAAGCGGAAGCTCCACCTGAACGGGCCTCTCGCATGGAGCGGGACCATGCCTCCGAAGACGAGGGTCGAGCGTCCCCGGAGGGTGCCGCTCTCGTGTCCGGCCACGGCCCCGAGCTCGTCGTGGCCGCAAACGCCGCTCTGGTGGTCGTAGTGGGCGACGGCGGTGCCAGCGGCGGTCAGCTGGCGGCGCACGCGGAGGCTGCCACGTATGGAGACCACGCCGTCGAACATCTCGAACGTGACGCGCGGGTATGTGTGCGTCCAGGAGAGCGTCCCTCGGACGCTGTCGGAGGGCCGGCCGCCGTCGCCGATCTTCTGGGTGGTGACCTGGCCGGTCACGGTGATCTTGTAGGCGGCGAGCGGGCGCAGTACCGGCCCGTCGGCGGCGCCGCCCTGCGGGACGGCGAACAGCGTGGCCGCGGCGGCGGCCGTGAGGGCCAGGGAGACCGAGCCGACCCTCAGACGCGTGCGCGGCATGAATCAGCAGCTCCTCTTCACGGGTGGGGCCTTCCACACGAACGAAGAGCTCCTAGTGAGAGGCTTCGTGCCGTCCGCGACCACGCGAACCGAGACGTGGAACGTCTTGCCGCATGCCTTCGTGTACTCGTCGTGCTCGAAGGTGCACACAACGACGGTGACCGGTTTTCCGCTAAGCGGCCTGAGCTCGGGCCAATACAACACGGTCTTCGCGTTCACCGTGCCGCTGGCCATGGTCGTCGCTGGCTTGCTGATCAGCCGAGGTCCGCCCTTGAAGCTACCCGTGCAGGAGGCGCTTTTCACGCCGGTAGGGTCGCCTCCGCGGGTCACTGCGAAGAAGCCGCTCGCGATGTACTTTGAGATACTCCCGGCCGCCAGCTTGCTGACCTTGAGCGGGCCGCTCGCACTCGTGTTCGTTGTCGACCCCGATGCTGTCACCCGTGCGAGATTCCAGGTAACGCCTGTCTCGCCCGGCTTCGGGAAGACGAAGGGGCTGTAGCGGTCGCAACAGAAGAGCCTTCCAGATCCTCGCAAGCTGGCCGACCCCTTCCCCGGGCTGAACTCGAAGTAGTCGAGCTTGATGTTCCTCGTCGTCGTTTCGCCGGGGTTGATGTTCCCGGGGCAGTTGCCTCTCTTGGTCGTCACAGGCAGGGTTACCTTGGGCGCGACGCGAAACACGCTGCCTCGCGGTAAGACCGTGATCGCCGCGGTCGTTTTGAGCGAGCCCGTCGTAGCGCTCTCGATCTGACCGAAGCAAGGCGTCCCAGCGCGATCTCCGATCGCTTCCTCGCTGTAGGAGAAGTCGTAGCTCGCCGTCTCGGGCCCGGTGATCTCGATCCGAAGCGTCACCGACCCGCTATACGAGGGATCCTTCCTGGGTTGACCATAGAGAGTTCCCAGGTCCTGCTCGAGCACGATCGTCCCTTTCAACCACCCATCCGAGGTGGCGCTGGTTGCTCCGCCTGCCGTCGCCGCCGCTACCGCCGATACCGCAAGCAGCGCAAGAGTCCAAAGTCCGAGCCGCATCGCTTACCCCCCGAGTCCGCAGTCGTCGCGCGGGCGCGACTCTGTCACAGCCTCCGCATCGCCGTCAAGAGAGCGTCAGCGGGCAAGCCCAGAGCCCGCACCTCGCGGCGTCGTCTCCCAGATCCCGGTCTCGACGAGCCCGTCGCCGAGGTTCATCGTCGTACGCGGCGGGCAGGGACGGGCAAGGCTAAGGGCGAAGGGTGCCAGCCTCGGGGGCTAGAACACCCTGTCCGAAGGTCGAAAGAGCCACGGTTTTCAGGGAGCGCCTTCCTTGGATGCAGATCGGTCACGGTTCCCGCGAGAAACGTGACAGGACACAATTCAAACCTGTGCGGTGTAGCAGCCCCACGCTCAGTCGGTTCCACTCCGGCGCCGCTCCGTAAATCCGATTTCGGCTCGCTGACGGGCCCCGCGGCGCGCGATGCCCGGACGGGCAGCGTGGAGAGAATGCCGGTTGGGACCGCTCAGAGCCGCCTCAAACCGTGGCGGAATGTGGCACGGCGCGACCAGGAGGCGAACAAGGAGCTGCGCTGAGTCCGGTTTGACGCCGTTCGGACGGCTGGCGGCGCATCAGCCTCGTCCCCGCGCGGAGCGCAGTTCCGGCCGTAGGACGGCCTCGGCGAACGTCGACCCCGCGATCGCGTTCAACCACATGCCCGTGAGCCATGGGCGCCGCCACAACAGGCGGTCTTTGTAGACGAGCGGCACCACGGCGGCTTGCTCGCCGATCCAGATTCGTTCGAACTCGCGGCATGCGCGCAGGCGCTCGTCCTGGTCGCGGACGCTGGCCGCTCGGGCGAGCAGCTGCTCGAGTTGCTCGTCACGGTAGAAGTGCGCACCCCACCGGAGGAGTGGTTGGAGGAAGCCACCGCCCGGATCGGGGAGATCGAAGTCAGTGGCCGAAAGGTACGCGTGAGCCCCCTTGATCGCGGCGTCCAAATCGGCGTTGGAGTCGGCGGGCAGACGCCGAACGGGAACGCCGAGGGCCGCGAGCTGTGCGGCGATGACCGACGCCATCTCCTCCTGGATGGTGAAGTGCGCCAGCCTGATCTCGCCAAGACCGTGTCCGTCGGGGTGGCCCGCGTCGCTGAGCAGCGCGCGGGCACGATCCGGGTCGAACGCCGGGGCGACACGGGCCGAGTGGCCGGGAATCGCCGGCGGAAGGAGTCCGCCCGTGGCTGCTGGGGTTTGTCCGAGGGCCTGCGGCAGCGCGTACCGGTCGATCGCGTGCGCGAGTGCACGGCGGATCCGAGCATCGTCGAGCGGCGCCCTTCTGGCGTCGAGGCCGAGATACGTTGTGTGCCCGCCGATCGCGCGCTGCACAACGGTCTCCTCGTCGGTAGGAGAACCCGCGAGCTCGGCGACGAATTCGTATATCAGGTCGTAGTCGCCGTCTCGCCACCGCTCGCCGGCTGCCCGCGGCGACGGTTCGAGCTCGATCGTCACCTGGCCGATGTTTCCGCGCGCCCCGTACCAGGCGGGAGCGGGCTCGAGCGTGATCCGGCCCGGCGTGCGCCCGTCCGGAGGACGGGCGAGGCGTCGGGTGAGCACGAACGGGCCGTTTCCGACGAGCGGGACGTCCCTGTACCAGTCTCGTCCCCGTCGCTCGTAGAGGTGCCGCGGCCAGGCGAAAGTCCACGGCTGACCGAGCAGGTAGAGGAAGTGGTTTTGCGGCTCGTCGAGCCGAATCTCGAGTGTGCGCTCGTCGAGGGCAGCTGCACTCAGGCCGTCGAGCCAGAGGGCGGAGGCCACCTTGTCGTCGACCATCTGCGCGTACGTGAATTCGAAGTCGTGCGCCGTAACGGGCGTGCCGTCGCTCCAGCGGGCGTCGGGGCGAAGCGTGAACCGGTACGAGCGTCCGTCGTCAGAGATGGTGAAGCGCTCGGCGAGGTCGGGTTCGATGTCGAGGTCGCGCCCGATCGCGACGAGCCCACGGAAGAGGTTACGCGTGACCTGGCCCGCCAAATCGCTGGATACCAGACCTGGTGCCGTCTCGTCAACGGGCCACCCCACCACGGTCGCCCAGGCGATCCGCTCGCTCGGCTCCAGCCGCGAAGGCACGGGTGCAGGTCGGCGGAACGCCTCGCCGAAGGCTTTGTTGGCCTGGTGGTAGTCGAAGGCGAGGTGGTGAGTGAGCGCGATCTTGAGCAGCGTCTGGCGGGCCTGCGCTTGGTCGCCGGTTCGGTCCATGAAGCCGAGCGCGCGCCGGTAGAGGTCGATCGCTTCCTCCTCTGCGTAGCCCGCGCGGGCGGTGTCGCCCGCCTTGAGCAGGTACTCGACCGCACGCTCGGGCTCGTCGGCTTCGGCGAAGTGGTGAGCGAGGAGGCCGTACATCCCCGCAGCCGAGTCGCGGTTGAGCTCGACCAGTGCCTCGCCCACGAGCAGGTGGAGCTCGCGGCGGCGGGCTTCCACGAGGCTTCCGTAGGCGGCCTCCTGCACGAGCCCGTGGCGAAAGCGGTACTCGGGGGAGGTTCCACTCCGCTCCTCAATCACAAGCTGGAGCCATTGGAGCTCGGAGAGGGTCGGCAGCAGCCGCGTGCGCGGGAGGAGCCGCTCGAGTACCGGTAGGCCGAAGGAGCGCCCGATCACGGCCGCGGTCGTGAGCACCTCGCGCGCCTCCGCGTCGAGCCGGCCGATCCGTGCCTGCAGGGCTTCCTGGAGCGCGGCCGGGATGGACGCTTGGCCGACGAGCGTGAGGCGGCCGTTGTCACGCTCCAGCGCGCCGCGCTCGCGCAGATCGCGGATCGTCTCGCCGACGAAGTAGGGGTTGCCGCCTGTCCGCTCGGCGAGGAGCTGCGCCAGCTCCGCGGGCAGTTCGCCTCCCGCGTCGGCTTCTGCGAGCGCGCGCGTGTCCGCATCCGGGAGCGGCTCCAGCTCGAGCTCCACGAACAAGGGCTTGAAGCGCCTGCGGGCGCGGTCGACGAGCTGCCAGGCGGGGTGACCGGGGTCACTGCGATGGACGAGCAGGAACCCGACCGGGGTCTGCTGAGCCGCGGGGAGCAGCTCGTCGAGTAGCGAGAGCGTCGCCTCGTCCGACCAGTGGAGATCCTCGAGCACCAGGCACAGCGGTCGCTCTCCTGCGAGTGTGCACACGAGCTCGTAGAGCCAGTGGAACGTCTCGTGGCGGACCGCGTCGCGTGCGAGATCGCGGATCCGCTGCTCCTCCTCCGGCTCGAGCGCGAGGCCGAGGAGGCTCGCGAGGAAGGGATAGGCCTGGTCCGCCTCGGCGAGCGTGCGCGCTAGCTCCGTCCGTAGCTCGAGCCGGACGCGGGCCTCGGAATCGGAGACGCCCAGACCAAGCCAGCTGCGAAGTTGCTCGCGCACCGGCCAATAAGGGATCGCCTCGGCATAGGAGACGGCGTGCCCCGCGAGGAAGCGGACGCGCCCGGCAAACCGCGTCTGCAGCTCGGCGATGAGACGGGACTTCCCGATTCCCGGCTCGCCGGTGATCGAGACGATCGCGCCCGTTCCCTCGAGCAGCCCGTCGAGTGCCTTGTTCAAGGCCGCCAGCTCCTGCTTGCGTCCGACCAGCGGCGCCTCGACGCGCGCACGAGGCTCGTGGAGGCCAACGACGCGGAACGCGCTGACGGGCTCGCTCCTTCCCTTCAACTCCAGCGCGCCGAGCTGCTCGAGCTCGAAGGTCTCGTCGACTTGGCGCGCCGTCGCCTGCCCCACCACGAGGTCGCCGAACTCCTGCAGCCGAGCCGCCACGTTGACCGTGTCACCGAGCGCGTTGTAGAGGACGTCTGGGGTCGCCTCACGCTCGGGAACGACCACCAGGCCGGTGTTGACCGCCACCCGCGCCGCGATCTCGATCCCGTAGCCGGGCGCGACCTCGGCGGCATAGCGGGCGAGCGACTGGTGCAGCGCGAGCGCTGCCCGTACCGCCCGCTCCGAATCGTCCTCGTGCGCCGTCGGTGCACCGAACAGCGCCAAGACGCCATCCCCGGTCAGCTGTGCCACCGTCCCGCCGAAGCGCTCCACCTCTTCCCGCATCAGTGCAACCACCTCGTCGAACAGGAACTTCGACCGCTCGGGGCCGAGCTTCTCCGCAATCGACGTCGAGCCGGCCACGTCGGCGACGAGGACCGAGACGATCCGCCGCACTCCGGCGGTCACGGACATGCGCGAGTTATATGCCGCAGGGGGGAAGCCCGTCGGCGACGCCGCTCGATACGCGGTCGGCGCGCCTTCCGCGCAGCAGGGGATCGAGTCGCGGCCGTTGAGGCGGCGAAACAGCCTGCGTCTTACGGCGTGCATCTTCTCGCGGCTCTTCTACAAGATAGGCAACATTGAGCGGACTTGGGCTTCGGCGCTTCCCGGCCCGCAACCGACGAACTACAAGTCGAAGCGAGTCGAGGCGAATCTAACCCCGCGATAAAGGCGGCCTCTGTCTCGTGCGCCCTAACGGGGCGCGAGCCTGAGCGTGGCGAGGCAAGCTCGCACGACGGTCCAGCAGATCGCCGTGCCCTTCGCCAGCAGCGCGCAAACGGCGATCGCCATCAGCACGTATTCGAGGACCGGCACGAAGTGGGCGTGGTGCGTCGCGGCGAATGTCGGCGTGTCGAGCGGGTGGCCGGGAACGAGCACGATCGTGTTCGACGGATGCACCCCGTCGGCGGGGACGGCGGGGCCGCGTATGTAGATCGACGGGAGCGTCAGCGCGGTGCCCGACGTCGAGGCCGTGGTCGTGGCCGTGTGCGAGGTCCGAGAGGTGGATGGTCGATCCGATCACGTTGCATATTGTGGCGACGCCCCCGGCCGGCGCGGCGATCCGAACGCGGCGCCGGCGAGGGCCCGAGCTCGATCGGGGTACGCAGTACGCAGTCAGGGGACTACGCGGTCGAGTGCGCTTGTGAAGCGGGATTGACCCAATCGTGTCCTACCCGGTGAGGGACGGGCACGCTGGATGGGTCAGGCGATCACGTTGATTGCCTCAACTACGAAGGGAAATCATGCGCAAGTTCATCATCGCCATCGCCTCTCTCCTGGCACTCGCAATTCCGGCCGCAGGCATCGCCAGCGTCGCCGTGGACAACGGCGTCGGCTACGTCGGCAAGGGCGACGTCCAGACCGCGCTCGGCTGGAACAACGCCGCGTTCGACAAGGGCGCCGGCTCGCTCAAGTTCACCGTTAGCGGCGAGAAGCTCGTCGTGGACTACCCGATGACCTGCTTCGACCTGAACAGCGGCAGCATCGTCAGCGGTGGCCACCGGCTTATTGTCCAGCCTGGCACGTCCGCGATCGAGGCCACGCCGGTGCTCAACGGCAACGGCAAGCAGATCACCGGCTTCAAGCTGACCGGCAAGTCCACCGGCTTCACCAACGTTGGCAATCGCGTAGTGCGCGACACCGGTTGCGCGGAGGGTTCCGTCCTGTTCATGAACGAGGGCACTCCCGCCCAGCCGAACACGGTGTCGATCACCGGTGGCCTCCAGGTCAACGGCATCGACCTGCCGAACACGCCGGTCGTCCCGGCTCTCTAGCCCAACCCCGCACCACCGCACCACCAGCGCCCCCCCGGCTTGCGGCCGCCGGGGGGCGCTTGTCGTTTCGACGGGTTTCGGTGACGACGACGCAGCCGCGCTCGTGTTCAGCGGCGGCGACCGCGCTGCGCCTAGAGGCTCTTGTGAAACTCATCGCGTCTCGCGGCGTCTGATGCCCTTCCACGCTCAGGAGCGCGGCAGGCCTTCCGGGCGATGTCAGGCGAGAGCACGCTGGCCCAGGCGAGCGCGACCCGTCTCCTAACCGGATTCGCTTGCTACCGGGCTGGGGGCGAACAGCTTCCAGTGCCCCTGGGAGATGACTTCGACGGTGTCGTCGACCACTTTTATGGCGGTGTCGTCGTCGATTGCGTATGCCGGATTCGTCAAGCCGGAAGCCCATCGTTCTGCCTCGGCCATGGTGTTTTCCGGCAGAGCCGGGTGATCCAGGTGCGGGAAGATCGAGAAGTCGACGACGCCCAGCGTTTCGTCGCTGCCGCCGGGCGACGTCCAGCCGACGAAGTTCTCGCCGATCCGGGGGGTCAGCACCATGCTCGCGGCGCTGAATCCCACCCAGACGCTGTCGCGCAGCGACGGCAGGAGATCCGCGAGACCGGATTCCTGCATCCAGTGGCACAGATACAGCGCGTCGCCGCCATTCACCAAGAGCGCGTCGGTCTCGCGGACCCATTGGACCCACCGGTCTGAACCCGCGCTGGGAAGCGCCGTTAGCTCGAGCACGCCGAGCGATTTCCAACCGAGCTCGGTCATCGGCTGGTCGGACCTTCCGCTGATGAACCGCCACGGGCCGGCCGGAGTGCTGTAGGAGCTCCCGTACGCCGCGGTCGGGATGCAAAGAGCATTGGACTCCGCGATGGGCTTGCCCAGCAGGTCGACGAGCGCGTCGTGGATGCTCGGGTTCTTGATGCCAGCGGACGTGAGCAAGAGCTTCATGAGGCCTCCGGGAGTCGTTTCCTGCTGGGCGACAACGTTCCAACTGCGCACAAATCCGTACTCGGTAGAGACTGACCGTCCACCAAGAACTCATCGGTCTCGGTGAGATCCAGCCTTCCCGCACACTCGCGCATCCGAGCGGCGTTCTCCGGGAATGTCACCTCTGTCACCGCCCAAGATCGTCGACTGGCCCTATGCGTCCACGCTGAGCAGGCGGTAGCGCCCTGATGCGGGCCAATGAGTTCGGGAATATCACCAGAACGCATCGGGCCATACTGCGAGCGTGCATGGACGCTACGCGGGCGAATCGGCGGGGCCGGGACGCGGTCGAATCGTTCTCCGAACAGCGCGTCTGATCCTGATCCCGCTGAGACGACTCGACGAGGCCGAGCACGCACGAGCGTCGAAGAACCCCGCCGACGCATTGCGCGACACTCGCGCCGCCGAGCTGCAGTGGCGAGAGCACGGCTTCGGCCCCTGGGCGATCCGGGACAGACGGGACGAGAGCTTCCTCGGCGGCGCCGAGCTGCGCCTTGCCGGTCATGGCATCGAGGGAATCGCACCCGACGAGGTCGAGGCGGGCTGGTGGGTGACCGAGGAGCGGCGGAGGGAAGGCATCGCGACCGAGGCGATGGAAGCAGCCATCCATGACCTCTGGGGCCGTACCGATGTCGAGATCATCACGGCCTACATCGAGGAGGGAGCGAACGAACCATCTCGTCGCCTTGCCGCCAACCTCGGATTCGCGGCGCGGGGCCTAGGCCTCGGGCGCTCGGGCGAGCCGATGACGGTGTACGAGGTTCGCCGAGACGATTGGCTCCGACGAGGACTCTGAAGCCAACGGGGCGAGAGTGGCCTGGGCGAGCGTGTTCCCACGTAACGCGACTGTTCTGCCCTATTGATCCTTGCTAAGTAGCGTGGATCAATAGGGCAGAACGACCGTGTCCTGATCCGGCCGCGTCAGCGTTCAGGCGAGAGCACGCTCGCCCTGCCGGGACTCCACGCGAACTTACTCGTCAGGATTGGGCGGAAGTCGCTTCGCGCGTCTCTCAAACGCCTGCAGGAATATGTCGCGAACCTCAGACGCGTCGAGCTTCGCTAGGTGCTCGGGATCCATTCGAGCGAGCTGGTTGCAGACGACGATCCAAGCCTCGCCAGCGGTAAGGGTCAGAGATCCCGCGACGCCTGCACGTATGACCCCGCCGGCGACGTTGCCGCCCGGGACGAACTTCAGCAAGTTGGTGACCAAGTACTTGCCGGCGTTTGTCAAGCCGCCGTAGGACAAAGCGGCTCCCGCCAACGTGACGAACGTCCCCTTACTGATGGGCAACCCGTATGTCACGGTCACGCCCGCGAACATCCCGACCTGGGTCGGCACGAGCACCGCAGCGTCGGCGAAGGGGATCGGCACGGCGCCCGCGGTTGCGGCCGCCGCTGAAGCCGCCTGAACGATCTTGCGTGATGCCTTCTCCTTGCGCTCCAGGTCGATGATCTGGCCCGCGGTCAGAGCGCGGTGGACGCCCTCGGGAGCAACGCGAAAGGTCGCATCCAGAAGATCCTCCAGCCCGTGTCTCTCGTGCCCCTCGAACTCATCTGCGAGCGCCATCACGAAGAACGCGCGACCATCGGGAGCTAGCGGAAGTCCGCGCGCCTCAATGCTGCGAGCGAGTTCGAGCGCCACGGGATGAACGCGACCGTCACGACGAGCGACCTGCGTCAGAACCACGATGACCGGAACCCCAATGTCGTGTAGCGCTTGAACTATCTCGGCGTCTGCGTCCACAAAGCGAGTGCTCGCCGCTCGTAGGCAGTACCACGCGACGTGGATCTGTTCGCTCTGATCCCTCGACCGCCGCTCAACGACCAGAGATCGGAAGCCCTCGATCAACTGGGCCTTCGCCTCACCAACCTCGATGCCTCGCGTGTCAAAGAACCCAACCGCTCCCGTCGGATGCTCGTAATACGCGATCTCCTCGGTCACCCTTCGACCCACGCCAGTCTTAGCGATGTCGAACCCGAACATCGCATTGATCAGCGTGCTCTTCCCGACGCCCGAGTTGCCGATGACTGCGATGTTCGCGTGCCCGAGCTGCCCGGCAGCTTTTTCGTAGGCGTCTCGCGCCGCGTGGACGGGATCCGGACCGGGGCTGCTCGTCTTTCGGCTCATTGCGCAATCCTGCCAGTCGGAGCGGGGAATCTCGACCGACCCAAAGACGCCGCAAGGAGCCTCTACGCGGTCTTGCGTCGCGCGGCGAAGGGATTCTCTTCTTGGCGTACGAATGCCCCGACGGGACTTGATCCCGGTCGTGGCGCCCGAGTGTACAACCGCGTGACAGGAACTGTCCGACGTCGTCAGCACCGTCGCTGCTGCCTTCGCCTGATAGCGCTAGCCCGCTCGCCTAGCGCCCTTACCGTCGGGGCCGCAAGGGCCCGCAGGATGGGCAGGGAACATTCGCAAACGATCGCCCAGGCGAGGGCCGGTATCGCCTGAGTAGCGTCTCAGACCAGAACGATCGCGAGTTTCACATCAAGCCTCTGGTAGCCGATCCCCGTCGGCCGTGGCGAAGATCGGCCGTGGCGACGAGGTCGCCCGGTTCGACGGGCGGCGGCGCGTACACGTCGCCGAGGTCGTCGAGCGTCGCCGCGTCGCGCAGCACTACTCGTGTCCCTATCGTCACGCGTTGAAGCGTGACGGCTCGAGGTCGCCGCGTCGAGATGGCCGCTTCGAACGTGCCCGAAACGGCCGATTCCCGAGGGCCTCACGGAGGGCCTCACGGTTTCGCACAATCTGCGCTTTCTCGCACGGCTGACACACGGTTTCAAGCCAATCCCGCATGTCTACTGGCGCTGATATGGGCCCGCCTGAACTCGAAGCCGGGACGTGCCGAGTGAGAAGTCCGCGCCAATGGGTGACTGTCACTTCCCGGGAGTCGGGAGGGGCATTGCGACCGGGCTGGGAGCCGTCGGACCTGCGCAGAAACCGCCGAGCGTTACCACTTTGTTGCCACGCCGCTCCGCGTGTTCTCTCCTGAGACGACGAAACCCCCGGACTAGCGGGGGCTTCGCGAGGAGCGGATGAAGGGACTCGAACCCTCGACCTTCTGCATGGCAAGCAGACGCTCTAGCCAACTGAGCTACATCCGCGGAGCCGGAACTATAGCGGCGCCCGGCGCGGCTGAACGCCGGGCGCCGCCATGGTTCCGGCTCACGCCCGCGCGCTGAGCTCGGGGTCGTTCACCGGTTCGACGAGCTGCTCGAAGACCGCGCGGAAGTCGACCATCGCCTTGCGGAGGTTCTCGGTCCGCTCGTCGCCCTTCGCGCCGTCGCCGTGCACCATCTCGTGGCCGTGGCGGTAGCGGTCGACGACGCTCGGGTGATCGACCGATACGGCGGCCGAGCGCGTGTCGAAGTCGTCGTCCGGGTAGCCCTTCTCGTCGAGCACGCTCCGGACGATGCTGTCGGCCTCGCGGGCGGCGAGCTCGGGGTCGTCGACGAACCGCTGCTCGGCACGCTGCCAGTCGTCCGCGTAGCGGGTGCGGGCAGCCTCCGAGAGGGGCTGGATGTCGAGCTCGTCGTGGGCGCGCTCCCGCTGCGCGAGCTCGCGCTCGGCCTGCCGGCGGGACCCGGTCGAGCTGACCGTCCGGTCGTATTCGGGGCCGAACTGCTGCTCGAGCGCCGTTCGCCGCCTCGTGCGTGCGTACGACCAGGCTGCGAGCGCCGCGAGGACCAGCACTGCGACGATTGCGACCACGATCCAGAAGACAGCGTCCATGCAAGTTTCCTCCTTGTCGGAACGCCGGTACGCGTACCCGGGGACGCTCGTCGGCAAACGGCTGGCCGCGTCCAGACCCCCATGCCGGCGCGCTCAGTCGAAGGCGGCCACCGCTCCCTGCCTGGCTGCGCGCAGCGCGTGGGCGCGGTCGACGGCGTTGACGACGGCACGGAGCGACGCGGTGACGATCGAGGGGTGGATACCGACCCCCCAGAAGGCCTCGTCGTCGACATCGGCCTCCACGTAGGCGGCCGCGGTGGCGTCCTCGCCCTTCGCCATCGCGTGCTCGTGGTAGGAGCGCACGTCGATCTCGATCCCGAGCCGCTGCTCCAGCGCGTGGACGAGCGCGGCGATCGGCCCGTTGCCCTCGCCGGTCACGACGACGCCCTCGCCGTGGTCCCGCATCCGCGCGGCGAGACGGTCGCCCTCCTCCCCGCTCTCGTGCGTGTACGAGACGAGGACGTACGGCTCGGTCACGCCGAGATAGTGCTCGGTGAACGCGTCCATCAGCTCGCCTGCGGTGAGCTCGCCGCCGCGCGCGTCGGTGATCGCCTGCACCTTCTGCGCGAAGTCGATCTGCAGCCCGCGCGGCAGGTCGAGGTGGTGCTCGGTGCTCATCAGGTAGGCGACGCCGCCCTTCCCCGACTGCGAGTTGACGCGGATGATCGCCTCGTAGTCGCGCCCGACGTCCTTCGGGTCGAGCGGCAGGTAGGGGACGTCCCAGGCCTCGGCACCGGAGCGCTCCTGCGCGTCCATTCCCTTCTTGATCGCATCCTGGTGCGAGCCGGAGAACGCCGTGTAGACGAGCTCGCCGACGTACGGGTGACGCGGATGGACGGGCAGCTCGTTGCACTCCTCGACGATCCGGCGGGCCTCGTCGAGCTCCGACAGGTCGAGAGCCGGGGTCGACGCCCTGGGTCAGCAGGTTGAGCGCGAGCGTGATCAGGTCGACGTTGCCGGTGCGCTCGCCGTTGCCGAAGAGGCAGCCCTCGACCCGCTCGGCGCCGGCCATCAGCCCGAGCTCGGCGGTCGCGACCGCGGTGCCGCGGTCGTTGTGCGGATGGATGGAGAGGATCGCGGCGTCCCGGTGCGAGAAGTTGCGGATGAACCACTCCATCCGATCGGCGTAGACGTTGGGCGGGAACGCCTCGACCGTCGTCGGCAGGTTGACGATCATCCTCTCGTCCGGTGTGGGGCCCCACTCGTCCGCGACCGCCTCGCAGATCTCGAGCGCGTAGTCGAGCTCCGTGTGGTGGAAGCTCTCCGGCGAGTACTGGAAGACGATCGCCGTGCCCGTCTGCGCCGCCAGCTCCTTGCAGAGCTCCGTGCCGCGGACGGCGAGCTCGGTGATGCCGTCCCGGTCGAGCCGGAACACGACGCGCCGCTGCGTCTCCGACGTCGAGTTGTAGAGGTGCACGATCGCGCGCTCGGCGCCGTCGACCGCCTCGAACGTGCGCTCGATCAGCTCCGGGCGGGCCTGCGTGAGGACCGCGATCGTCGTGTCGTCGGGGATCAGGCCCTCCTCGACGAGCATCCGGCAGAAGTCGAAGTCCGCCCTGGATGCGGCCGGGAAGCCGACCTCGATCTCCTTCACGCCGAGGCGGACGAGCAGGTCGAAGAAGCGGCGCTTGCGGGGGATGTCCATCGGGTTGACGAGGGCCTGGTTTCCGTCGCGGAGGTCGGTCGAGCACCAGGTCGGCGCGCGGTCGACCACGGCGTCCGGCCACGTGCGGTCGGGCAGGTCGACCGTGGCGTAGGGGCTGTAGCGGTGGAAGGGCATCGGCATGGCGTCTCTCCTGGGGAAGGCGTACTTCTCCCGGCGTGTGCGGGAGCACGGCGTCGGTATGTGTTCGCCCGCTTCCCCTACCGGGGAAGGAGCAGAAGACCGAGCGCGAGCAGGCCCGAGTGGGCCGAGGGTATGGCGGAAGGCTCGCGCGTCATCCGCTAGACGATAACCCATCGGTGACACGTAGCGTTCACCAGGTGCTCGACGAGACGACCTTCGCCGCGGCCGCCGTCCAGCTCTGCGACGCCGATCCCGACCTTGCCGCGATCGTCGAGCGCCACGGCCTGCCGGAGTTCTGGGCACGCGAGCCGGGCCTCCCCACGCTCGTCCTCCTGATCCTCGAGCAGCAGGTGTCGCTGGCGTCGGCACGCGCCGCCTATGACCGGCTGGTGACGAGGCTCGGCGGGCTCTCGACGGCGGGGATCCTCGCCTCGACCGACGCCGAGCTCCGCGCGGACGGCTTCAGCCGGCAGAAGGCGCGCTACGTGCGCGTGCTCGCCGCCGCGCTGGAGGACGGGTCGCTCGACCTCGGCCTCGTCGCCGTCGCTCGAAGACGACGCGGCACGCGCCGCGCTCGTGACGCTGCCGGGCATCGGCCCGTGGACGGCGGAGGTCTACCTTCTCTCCGCGTTGCGGCGGCCGGACACCTGGCCGGTGGGAGACATCGCGCTCCAGGAGGGCGCGCGGCGGGCGCGCGGCCTCGAGGCGCGGCCCTCGCCGGAGGAGCTCGCCGCGATCGGAGAGAACTGGCGGCCACACCGCGCGACGGCGGCCCGGCTCCTCTGGCACCTGTACCTGAGCGAACGCTAGACGCGCTGCACCGCGGCCACAGCCGGGGTGACGAACGTCACGTGGATCGCAGCCGCGACGGCCAGCCAGGCGAGGCCGAGGACGGCGGCGCCCCCGAGCCCCGGGGCGAGGAGCGTGGCGGCGATGCCGACGCCGACCGCGGCGCACGACCAGGCGGGGAGGTCGCCGGCCCGCCTGACCCCGCGCGCCACGAGGCGCAGGCCGGCGAGCACGACGAGCGCAGCGGCGACGCGGAGGGCGGCCGTCGGCCGGCCGTCGGGCAGCACGAGCGCGACGGCGCCCACCACGATTCCCGCCCGCGCGGTCCAGAGGCCGACTGCGGCGCCTCGGCCGTAGAGCGGCGCGAGGGCACCGGCCACCAGCCCGGTCGCGACGAGCACCGCCGGCGCCATCGGAAGCGCGAGCGGGTGCGCGCCGAGCGCGAGCGCCCCCGCGAGGAGCGCGACGCCACCGGCGAGCGCCACGAGGCCGGCGACGCGGACGGGGCGAGTCAGGAGCTGGAGCGCGAGCGGCATCGCCGGAGCGTATGGGGCCGCGTCTCCGGGCACGGATCGGCGTGCCCCACTCCGGGTGGTACGGGAAACCCTACGCCGTGCGGTCGAGCGCCTCGTTGACGAGACGGTCGGCGAGCTCGTTGTGCTCTCGGCGGACGTGCGTGTACGTCACGCGGCCGACGTCGCGCGCCGCGCGCGAGGCCTCGAGGAACAGGGCCTGGAGGTCGCGGTTCTTCACCCGGTACTCACCGCGCATCTGCTTGACCATCAGCTCCGAGTCGGAGTGCACCTCGAGCTCGTGGACGCCGGCCTCGACCGCCCGTTCGAGTCCCGCCACGAGCGCCGAGTACTCGGCGACGTTGTTCGTCGCGACGCCGATCGCCTCGCCGCGCGCGTCGAGCATCGTTCCGTCCTCGGCCTCGAGGACGTAGGCGAACGCCGCCGGGCCGGGGTTCCCGCGCGCTCCGCCGTCCGTCCAGAGCCGCGCCTTCATGCCTCGACGCGCTCGTAGACGTCGTACGCGGGCTCCTCGAAGGGGTGCGCGCGGCGGAGGGCGTCGACGACGGCGGCCAGCTTCGCCGCCGGGACGACGGTCTCCACGCGGTACTCGGCGACGGTCTCGTCGCGGCCCGCCTCGCCGACCGCGGGCCGCGTCCCCTCCCCGCCGAAGAACGTCCCCTCGCCGAGGGTCGCCCACGAGCAGCGCGAGTAGCCCCCGATCCAGCCCGCGCCCGCCGCGAACACGGCGTCACGCGTCGCCTGGAGATGCGATGCCGGCACGAACCAGACGAGCTTGTACGAGACGGCCACGGCGCTGGACTGTAGCGCCCTCCCGGCGCCTGCCCGGCGTGGTTGGATAACGCCGTGACCGTTGTCGAAGAGCGCGCGGAGAGCTTCGTCCGCCCGGACGGGCACGAGAAGGTGACGGGCTCGGGCAGGTACACGGCCGACCTCACGCTCACCGGCCAGCTCCATGCGGCGTTCCGGTACGCCGACCACCCGCACGCGCGGATCACGAGAATCGACACCGCAAGAGCACGCGCGCTCCCCGGCGTGATCGCCGTCGTCACGCACGAGGACGTCCCCGACGTCCTCTACGGCGGCATGGTGAAGGACAGGCGCCTCTTCGCGCGGGACACGGTGCGCTTCGAGGGCGACATCGTCGCGGGCATCGCGGCCACGACGCCGGAGATCGCGCGGGCCGCGGCAGCGCTCGTCGAGGTCGACCTGGAGTGGCTCCCGGTGCTGACGGACTTCGCGGCCGCGCTCGCCGACGACGCGCCGCGCGTGCATCCCGACTGGGCGTCGTACGAAGGCGACGAGGCGCTCGGGCGGCACGACAACGTGCTCGGCTTCTCCACGATCGTCAAGGGAGACGTGGACGCCGCGCTCGCCGCGGCCGACGTCGTGGTCAGCGGCCGCTACGTGACCGACCCGACGCAGGGCGTCCCGATCGAGCCTCGCGCGGTCGTCGCCCAGTGGGAGGGCGATCGGGTCACGATCTGGTCGTCGACGCAGGTGCCGTACGTCGCGCGAGCCGGAGTCGCCTACACGCTCGGGATCCCCGAGTCCCACGTCCGCGTCGTCGTCCCGCTGCTCGGTGGCGGCTTCGGGGCGAAGTGCGACTTCCACTTCGAGGCGCACGTCGCGGCGCTCGCGCGCGCCGCGCGGCGGCCGGTCAAGCTCGTCTTCTCCCGGCACGAGGAGTTCTTCGCCGTCGGGCACCGCCGCGAGGGCATGGTGATCGAGCTCGAGACCGGCGCGCGCAGCGACGGCACGCTCCTCGCGCGCCGCGCGCGGCTCGTGCTCGACAGCGGCGCCTACTGCGGAGAGGGCGGCTTCTTCGCCCAGATGGCGGCGATGCATGCGCTCGGCCCGTACGAGCTCGAGACGGCCGACGTCGAGTCGTCGCTCGTGTACTCGAACAACCAGCCCTCGTCCTCGATCCGCGCCCCGACCGCGCCGCAGGTCTGCTGGGCGCTCGAGCAGCACATGGACGAGCTCGCCGAGGCGCTCGGGCTCGACCCCGTCGAGCTGCGCCGCCGCACGCTGATCGAGGAAGGCTCCGTGACGGCGACCGGGCAGGTGCTCGAGCGGATCGCGATGAAGGAGACGCTCGAGCGGGCTGTCGAGCTCATCGGCCCGGCCGACGAGCTGCCCGAGGACGAGGCGATCGGCATCGCCTGCGGCTGGTGGCCGTGCTTCCCCGCGAAGGCGGGCGCCTACGTCAAGCTGAACGAGGACGGCACGGGGACGATCGTCACCGGCGCGCAGGAGAACGGCACCGGCGCGGTGATGGCGCTCCCCCGCTACGTCGCCGAGGAGCTCGGCATGCGTCCCGAGGACTTCTCGCTCCTCTACCAGGACACGGACGCGGCGCCGTGGGACAACGGCTCGTGCGGCTCGCAGACGACGTTCAACAGCGCCCGCGCGGTGCTCGCGGCCGCCGCCGAGGTGCGCGAGCAGCTGCTCGACGCCGCGTCGGAAGAGCTCGAGGCGGCCCGCAGCGACCTCGAGCTCGTCGCCGGCTCCGCTCCGCGTCAAGGGATCGCCGGAGAAGTCGGTGACGATCGCGGCCCTCGCCGCCGGCGGCACGTTCCACGGGAAGGGGGCCGGCGAGGTGCCGGAGTCGCCGGCCGCGTCCGCCGAGGGCTGCGTCGGCCGACTCGGACTCGAGTCGTTCCACGCACCGCAGCTGATCGCCCACGCGGCGCACGTCAAGGTGGACCGCGACACGGGCGTCGTGCGCGTGCTCCGCGTCGCCGCGGTGCACGATTGCGGCCGGATCCTGAACCGCGTCGGCGCCGACGGGCAGGTCTACGGCGGCGTCGTCATGGGGATCGGCCAGGCGCTGACCGAGGGCACGCAGCTCGACGAGCTCGGGCGGCAGCGGAACCCGCACCTTCTCGACTACAAGCTCGTGACGGCCTCGGACGCGCCCGAGATCACGATCGACTGGATCGAGACCGACACGCCGAACGCCGGGCCCAAGGGCTCGAAGGGCGTCGGCGAGCCGCCGTGCGTCCCGACCGCGGGCGCGATCGCGAACGCGATCGCGAGGGTGGTCGGCGCCCGGGTCAGGCAGCTTCCCATGACGCCCGAGCGCGTGTGGGAGGCCGGGCAGCAGTGACGGCGGCGGCGCATGTGGGTGTCCGACTGAGGTCGGACACCGGCCGGAGGACGCCTCCAACGGAGGCGCGTTGACCACGTTCGCGACCGCCACGACCCTGGAGGAGGCGCTCGCGGCGCTCGCCGCCGGCGCCCGCCCCGTCGCCGGCGGGACCGACCTCGTCGTCGGCACGCGCCAGGGCAAGGCGCCGCTGCCCGACGCGCTCGTCGCGATTCACCGGCTCTCGGAGCTCCACGCGATCGACGAGGCGGCCGGGGGCCTCCGGCTCGGAGCGCTCGCGACGCACGCGGAGATCGCCGCCCACCCGGCGATCCGCGAGCGGTTCACGGCGCTCGCCGACGCGAGCGCGATCGTCGGCTCGCACGCGACGCGCGCGCAGGGGACGATCGGCGGCAACGTCATGAACGCCTCTCCGGCGATGGAGACCGGCGGCCCGCTCGTCTGCCTCGGCGCGACGGCGACACTGCGCTCGGCCACGGGGACGCGCACCGTCCCGGTCGAGGAGCTCTTCGCCGGGCCGGGGGCGACGGTGGCGAAGGACGACGAGCTGCTCGTCGCGGTCGACGTGCCGGCGCCCGCGCCAGGCACCGGCAGCGCGTATGTCCGGCTCGAGTACCGGCGGCAGATGGAGATCGCCGTCGTCGGCGCGACCGCCGTCGTCACGCTCGCGGACGGGCGGGTGCGCGACGCCCGAGTGGCGATCACCGCGCTCGCGCCCACGATTCGCCGCGTGCCGGCAGCCGAGGCCGCGCTCTCCGGCGGCGCCGCGAACGGAGCGACGATCGCGGCCGCCGCCCGCGAGGCCGCCGCAGCCTCCCATCCGATCTCGGACGTGCGCGCCTCGGAGCGGTACCGGCGCGCGATGGCCGAGGTGATCGCGCGGCGCGCCGTCGAGGTCGCCGTGGCCCGGGCACGCGGCACCGACGTCCCGATCCCCGCCAGCGGAGCTCGCCCGTGAAGGTCGCGGCCACGCTCGCCGTCAACGGCGTCTCGTACCCCGTCGAGCTCGATCCCGGAACGAGCCTGCTCGCCGCCGTCCGCGACGTCGTCGGCCTGACCGGCGCCAAGGAGGGCTGCGACGACTCCGAGTGCGGCGCCTGCATGATGCTCCTCGACGGCGAGCCCGTGAACAGCTGCTCGTACCTCGCGCTCCAGGCCGAGGGAAGCGAGGTGACGACCGTGGAAGGGCTCGCCCGCGGCGACGAGCTGAGCCCGTTGCAGGTCGCGTTCCTCGAGCACGGCGGCGTCCAGTGCGGCTTCTGCACGCCCGGCATGCTGATCTCGGCGACGGCACTCCTCGCCGGCAACGCGTCGCCGACCGCGGACGAGGTGCGAATCGCCCTCTCGGGGAATCTCTGCCGCTGCACCGGCTACGACGGCATCGTCAAGGCCGTGCTCGCAGTCGCCGAGCCGGGTTAGAGCACGCGCTCGACGCGGCTCGCCGCGTCCGCGCCGCCGAGACCGCGGAGCGCGACCGTCGTACGACGGCGGAGGACGTCGTCGACCGTGGTGGCCCACTCGTCCGTCACGGCGAACCGGGCCTGCGCCACGATGTCCGGCCCGTCGGGGTGGATGCGCTCGAGCAGCGACGGGTCGTCCACCGCGGGCGCGACGACACGGGCCGCGCGGCTGCCGTAGAGGTGCCGGAGGTGCGCCTCGACGTCGGGATCGACCGCGAGCGGGAACTCCGGGGTCGCCCCGCGCGCGCCAGGGAGCGGGAACGGGCGTCGATCGACGTGCCGGAGGCCGAGCGATCCGCGGACGCGCTCGAGGGCGTCGAGCGCGATCTTCCGGTACGTCGTCAGCTTCCCCCCGGCGACGCTCAGCATGCCGCCCGGCCCGATCGAGAAGACCGTCTCGCGGCGCGCGTTCGCGGTCGCGCCGTCGCCGAGCGGCAGGACGCGGAGGCCCGCGAACGAGGCACGCACCTCGTCGCGGCCGAGCATCGACGAGGGCAGCGCGGTCGCCGCCTCTTCGAGGATCTGGGCGACGTCCGCCTCCTCGACGGCAACGGCTGCCGGGTCGCCCTCGTAGTCGGAGTCGGTCGTGCCGAGCAGGAGGAGCCCGTACCAGGGCACGGCGAACGTCACGCGCACGTCGTCCTGGGGAACGGTGAGCGCGGCCGTCCAACCCTCGCCACCCGGGACGAGCACGTGCGCGCCCTTGCTGAGCCGCACGGACGTCCCTGCACCGCTGTCCTCGAGCCGTCGCACGTGGTCGACCCACGGCCCGGCGGCGTTGACGACGACGCGCGCCCGCACCGCGATCACCTCGCCGTCGACTGCGACCTCGGCACCGGCGATTCGACCCTCGACCCGGGACAGCGAGACGACCTCGGCGCGGTTCAGCACCGTCGCTCCGCGGCCCGCGGCCTCGATGACGTTCTCCAGGCAGAGCCGCGCGTCGTTCGTCCACGCGTCCGCGTACAGCGCGCACGAGCGTAGGCCGTCGCGGCGGAGGGCCGGGACGAGCTCGCCCGCGCGCTCCGGCTGCACGAGCCAGTTGAGGCGCGAGAGCGCCAGCGTCGAGTAGAGCAGGATCCCGCTCTGCACGAACGCGGGCCGGAAAGGGCCGCCGCGGTACAGCGGCAGCAGGAAGGGCAGCCGGTGCACGAGGTGCGGCGCGACCGGCCCGGTCAGCGTGCGCCGCTCGTGGTGCGCCTCGCGGACGAGCCGCACGTCGCCGAGGCGCAGGTAGCGAAGGCCGCCGTGGATGAGCTTCGACGACGCGCTGGACGTCCCGGAGCCGAAGTCGCCGGCGTCGACGAGCGCGACCGACAACCCCTCGCGCGCCGCGTGCGCGGCGGTCGCGGCGCCGATCACGCCGCCGCCGACCACGAGCAGGTCGAACCGGGTCCGGGCGAGCGCGTCCCGCGCTGCCGCCCGCGTCAGAGCGGGTTCGTCCACGCCTTGCGACCGGAGGCATCGACGACCTCGATGCGTGCGAACGGCGCCGTCTCCGGCCGGTCGAGACGTGCCGCGACGATCAGCCCGTCGGGCGTCGTCTCGAGGATCTCCGCGCCGTATCGGTAGCCGAGCCGCCCCGCGTTGACGGCCGTCCCGCTCGTCCGTCCCGTGAGGAGCGTCACCGACCGGGCCGGCGTGCAGCGCACGACCACCTCGCCGTCGCTCGTCTCGACGTCGTGGAGCATGGGCCCGGCGCTGCCGTAGAACCGGCCGCGGCGGAGGGCATCGAGGACACTCTCCGCCGTCCGTTCCGCGCGCAGCCACGTCCATGCGTGGTCGGAGTCGAAGCCCGGATGGTGGCTGTCGTCGGTCACGAGCGCGGGACACGAGCGGCCGTCCTCGAGCAGCTCGTCCCAGTGCACGGACGAGAGGCCGCGGCCCACCTCGAGCTCGCACCCGGCGTTGAACACCTCGATCCCCGTGACGGACGGCGGCAGCTCGAAGCCCGCGGAGCGCACGCCGGTCCAGTAGGGATGCGCGAGATACGCCACGCCGCCCGCGCCGACGATCCACTCCGCGGTCTCCGCGAGGTCGCGCCGTTCGCCCTCGAGCTCGGCCGGGTCTCGCTCGATCCCGATGCCGAGGACGTGCCCGTCGCGGTCCTCCGGGAGCAGGCAGTTCAGCTCGACGCCCGGAAGCACGACGAGCTCCGGGGTCGACGGGGCGGCGCTCCGGCGCCAGTGGTCCGTGAGGGCGACGACGTCGTAGCCGGCGCGGGCGTAGTGCCGCGCCAGCGCCCGAGGGGCCAGCTCGCCGTCCGAGTTGGTCGTGTGGGTGTGCAGCGCCGCGCGCAACCACTCTCCGTCGGCTCTCCACGGCGAATCCACGACCGGAGACCCTATTGCAGGACCGCCCGCCGACCGCGTACGATCGCCGGACGGCACCACGACCCGAGGGAGATGTCCGTGGAAGATTTCCAGGAACAGGAGTACGAGTTCCTCCGACGGCTCGAGGAGGAGCGGATCGGCCGGCGCACGCTGCTGAAGCGCGGACTCGCTGGAGCGGCAGGTCTCACCGTCATCGCTCTGCCCGAGGCCGCGCTCGCCGCGCGGCAGAAGGCGCTCGCCGACCCGCCGATCCGCGGCACCAAGAAGAACCTGGCCCAGCTTGTGGCAAATGCCAAGAAGGAGGGGCACCTGAACGTGATCGCGCTGCCGCCCGACTGGGCGAACTACGGCGAGATCATCTCGACGTTCACCAAGAAGTACGGCATCCCGATCACGAGCGACAACCCGAACGGCACCTCGTCCCAGGAGAACCAAGCGATCGTCTCCCTCAAGGGCGATCCGCGCGCACCGGACGTCGTCGACGTCAGCCCGACCTTCGCGGTCGCCGGTACCGTCGCGGGGCTCTACGCCAGGTACTACATCCGCAACTATGCGAGCGTCCCGAGGTCAATGAAGGACACGCGGGGCCTGTGGACGGGCGACTACTACGGCTCGGTCACGCTCGGCTACAACGCGAACGTCGTGAAGACGCCGCCGACGTCGTTCGCCGACCTGTTGAAGCCGATCTACAAGAACCAGGTCGCGATGAACGGGAGCCCGCTCACCTCAGGCTCGGCGCTCGCAGGCGTGTTCGCGGCGGCGCTCGCCAACGGCGGCTCGCTTTCGAACATCAGCCCCGGAGTGGACTGGTTCGCGAAGGCCAGGGCGGCCGGGAACTACATCCCGGTGGAGACGACCCCGCAGACGGTGTCGTCCGGCCAGACGCCGATCTCGATCGACTGGGACTACAACAACTTCGCGTACGTGAAGGAGTTCCCGTCGGCGAACTGGAAGGTCGTCATCCCCTCCGATGGCCAGTACGGCGCCCACTACTGCCAGGCGGTCAGCGCGACCGCCCCGCATCCGTGGGCGGCCCGGCTGTGGCAGGAGTTCTTGTTCTCCGACCAGGGCCAGATCCTGTACCTGAAGGGGTTCGCACACCCCGCCCGCTTCGCCGACCTCGTCGCGCGCAAGGCGATTCCGAAGTCCGTGACGAGCACGCTCCCGGCCGCCTGGCTGAACAGCAAGGCCGCGAAGTTCGCGAGCCTCGGCCAGCAGGCGAAGGCGAAGATCGTCATCAACACCGAGTGGCCGGCCAAGCTCGGCTAGTAGCTAGATCACTGGCCACGCAAGCGGCAACCCATGAAGGTCTCCGGCCGGGCCCCAAGCCCGGCCGGAGATTCTCGCTCGCCTGGGTGGGCGTCGTGCCGTTCTTCGCCTACGCCTCGATGTTCCTGATCCTGCCCGCGGCGACCGTGATGATCGGCGCGTTCAAGGGCGAGAGCGGCGGCTACACGCTCGACAACGTCACGGCGATCGTCCAGACGTCGAACATCCGCGACGCGTTCTTGGAGAGCATCCGGATCAGCCTGACGACGGCCATCCTGGGCGCCCTGTTCGGGCTCCTGCTCGCGTACGCAGCGATCCGTAGAGGAACGCCGAACTGGGTCCGCTCGGCATACGGCACCTTCTCCGGCGTGGCGGCCAACTTCGGCGGCATCCCGCTCGCCTTCGCGTTCATCGCGACGCTGGGGACGATCGGGATCGTCACCCAGCTGATCCAGAACGTCTTCGGGGTCAACATCTACCAGCACGGCTTCGCGATCTGGTCGCGGAGGGGGGTCGAGCTGGTCTACCTCTACTTCCAGATTCCCTTGATGTTCCTCGTCATCGCGCCGGCGATAGACGGGCTGCGCGCGGAATGGAGCGAGGCGTCCTCGAACCTCGGCGCGAGCCGCTGGCAGTACTGGCGGCACATCGGGATGCCGGTGCTGATGCCGTCGATCCTCGGTGCGATGATCCTCCTGTTCGGGAACTCGTTCGCCGCGTATGCCACGGCGTACTCGCTGACGAGCGGGACGGCCCTTCCGCTCGTGCCGATCCTGATCGGCAACGATCTCTCCGGCAACGTCTTCGCGAACCCGCACGAGGGCCAGGCGCTTGCGTTCGGGATGTTCGTCGTCCTGGCGGCGATGATGCTCTTCTACATCCCGCTCCAGCGGCGCGCCTCGCGGTGGGCGAAATGAGGCTGAGAAGGCCGCACATCGCCGCGTCCGCCCTCGTCTGGCTCGTGCTCGGCGCGATCTACTTCCTCGTGCCGCTGATCGCGACGCTGCTCTTCAGCCTGAAGGACGCCCAGACCGGCAAGTGCTGCAGCCTCTCCGCCTACGGCGTGATCCTGCACGACCCGCAGTTCTGGTCGACGATCAAGGTCTCGTTCAGGCTCGCGCTCGAGACGATCGCGATCGGCCTCCTCCTCTTCGTGCCGACGATCTACTGGGTGCACCTCAAGCTGCCGCGCCTCCGGCCCGTCGTGGGCTTCCTCGCGCTCGTGCCGTTCGTCGTCCCGCCGATCATCCTGGTCGTCGGCCTCTTGAAGTTCTACAAGGACACGCTGCACGCCCCGTTCTGGTTCCTGGGCAAGCCCGACCTGTTCCTCGTCGGCGCCTACGTGATCCTCGCGTTCCCCTACATCTACTTCTCGCTCGACGCCGGCTTCCGCTCGATCGACGTGCACACGCTGACCGAGGCATCGCGCAACCTCGGAGCGTCCTGGCGCACGACCCTCGCGCGCGTGATCCTGCCCAACATCCGGATCGCGGCGCTGAGCGGCGCCTTCCTCACGCTCGCGATCGTGATGGGCGAGTTCACCATCGCGAGCCTCTCGGCCTTCCACACCTTCCCGACGTACCTCCAGTACGTGAACGAGTCGCAGGCGTATCCTGCGGCCGCCGCGACGCTGATGAGCTTCGGGATCACGTGGGCGGCGATGCTGTCGATCCTCCTGGTCGGGCGGCGTGGCGGTCAGCGCACGGTGCGCGTGGGGATCGGCAGGTAATGGCGCACGTCGAGCTCCAGGAGCTGTACCGCTCGTTCGGCCCCGTGACAGCGTTGCAGGGGATCGATCTCGCGCTCGAGACCGGGGAGTTCGTCTCGCTGCTCGGCCCGAGCGGCTGCGGCAAGACCACCGCCCTTCGCCTCGTGGCGGGCTTCGACCAGCCCGACTCGGGCCGCATCGTCGTCGACGGCAAGGACATCACGCGGACGCCGCCCAACAAGCGCGACATGGGGATGGTGTTCCAGGCGTACAGCCTCTTCCCGAACATGACTGCCGAGCAGAACGTCGAGTACGGGCCTCGGATCCGCCGGCAAGGCGAAGACCGATCGCAGGGCCCGCGTCGCAGAGCTGCTCGAGCTGGTCGGCCTCGCCCAGGCCGCCAAGCGCTATCCGCACCAGCTCTCGGGCGGCATGCAGCAGCGCGTCGCCCTCGCGCGGTCGCTCGCGATCGAGCCGAAGGTGCTGCTCCTCGACGAGCCGCTCTCCGCCCTCGACGCGAAGGTGCGCGTCCAGCTGCGCGAGGAGATCCGGCGGATCCAGCTGGAGCTCGGGATCACGACGCTGTACGTGACGCACGACCAGGAGGAGGCGCTCTCGATCTCCGACCGCGTCGCGGTGATGTGGAACGGCAAGATCGAGCAGATCGGCTCGCCGGCGGAGATGTACGGGAGCCCCGCGACGCCGTTCGTCGCCGAGTTCATCGGCACCATGAACCGGCTCACGGCCACCGTCGCAGACGACGGGGCGATCGACTACGAGGGACTGCGGCTCGCGGTCGACGCGGCGCGCGGGCTGCCGCGGGGTGAGCGGGTGCTCTGCCTTCTCCGCCCGGAGACCGTCGACGTCGTCGTCGCCGACGGCGCGCCCCACGACGGCGCGCTCACGGGGGACGTCGTCTCGCGGATCTTTCTCGGGTCGGTGACGCGTGTGCGGGTGGAGGACGGGGAACGGAGCCTCGTCGCCGATCTCTCGACGGCGCGCGCGGAGCCGCTCACGGTCGGGAGCACGGTCGTCGCGAGCTTCGCGCCGGGCAGCCCCCGCCTGCTGGCGCTCAGCGAGGACGCACTGCCGCCCGTGCTCGACCCGGACAATCCGTAAAGATCCCGTCGACGCCGAGCGCGGCGAGCGCTCGCATCCGGCTCGCGTCGTTCACCGTGTAGACGGTCGTCGCGAGGCCGAGCTTCCGGGCCTTCGCGAGCCCGCGGCCCGTGACCCTCGGATCCCAGAACCCGACGCCCCACGCATACGACGACGCGGCGCGGATGGAGACGCCGAGCCCCACGTGCTGGAGCACGCGGAGGTCGGGCCGGCGCGTCTTGGCCTCGAGAAGCGCCCGGCGCGAGAAGGCGAGCACGACGTCGTCCTCGCCAAGGAGCGCTGCCGTGCGGCCGGCGACGTCGTGCCGCCGATAGAGGTGCGGGGCCTTGAGCTCGGCCATCACACCGGTCCGCCCGCGCGTGAGCTCGACGACGTCGTCCAGGCTCGGGATCCCGTGCTCGCGGAGCTCGGCTGCCGACCGTCGGCGGAGCGGGCCCCGGAGCGGCGTCAGCCGGTCGAGGTCGAGGTCGTGGAAGACGACGAGGGCGCCGTCGGCCGAGACCTGGACGTCGAGCTCGACGAAGTCGGCGCCCAAGGCGATCGCCCGCTCGAACGCGGGCAGGGTGTTCTCCCGCTCGTCCGCCGACGCGCCGCGGTGCGCGATCACCCACGTCATCCGACGAGCGAGCGGACGAGCTCGACGTCGATGGCGTCGACGATCCTCTCGGCCGCGGCGAGCCTGTCGTCGGGGAGCGTGCCGCGCACCGCGAGGCAGCGAAGCCCCGCGCCCAGCGCGGACGCGACGCCCGCTTCGGTGTCCTCGAATGCGACGACGTCTCCGGGCGCGAGGCCGTCGCCGAGGGCATCGAGGGCACGGGCGTATCCCTCCGGATCGGGCTTCCCGCGCGCCACGTCGTCCGCGGCGACCAGCGCGCAGACGACCTCCGAGAGACCGGCGCGGTCGAGAACCGGCTCGATCTCCCGCCGGTAGGCGCCGGAGACGACGGCTACGGGAACCCGCCCCGCCGCGTACCTCACTGCCTCGCGCAGCGTCTCCGGCACCGTCGAGCCGTCGGCCCGGCGGACGTACCGGTCGACGCGCTCCTCGACCAGCGCGGAAAGCTCGTCGCCGTCGACTCCGAGCCAGCCGCCGATGATCGCCTCCTCGGTGTTCCCGGCGAGCGAGCCGAAGTAGTCGTCCTCCGTCAGCGGCCGTCCGTGCTCGGCGAAGAGCTCCGTGTAGATCGCGAAGAGCACCGGCTCGTCGTGCGACAGCGTGCCGTTGAAGTCGAACACGAGCGCGCGGGCGGGTCGCATCCGCGGCAGCGTAGACCAGTAGGGTCGCCGCGATGCCGCTCGACGCCTTCGCTCTCGCGCTCGGCTCGGCATTCCTCCACGCACTCTGGAACCTCATCCTGGGTCGCGAGCGCGACCCCGAGGCAGCGACCGCGATCGCGCTCGTCGCGTCGATCGTCCTCTTCGCGCCCCTCGCCATCTGGCAATTCGACGCGGACTCGGGTGTCTGGCCGTACATCGCGGTGACGTCGATGCTCCAGCTCGCATACTTCGCCGCGCTCGCGACCGCGTATCGCCACGCAGACGTGTCGGTCGTCTACCCGATCGCGCGCGGCCTCGCGCCCGTGCTCGTGCTGCTCGTCGGCGTGACCGCGCTCGGGACCGGCGCAAGCGCCGGCCAGGCGGCCGGCGTGTGCCTCGTCGGGCTCGGCGTGATGCTCGTCCGCGGCATCGGGAGCGGCCACGCCGACGGTCGCGGCGTCGGCGCAGCGTTCGGGGTGGCCGTGGCGTCCTGCATCGCCGCGTACACGCTCGTGGACAAGCACGGCATCGAGCACGCCTCGCCCGTCGTCTACCTCGAGCTCGGGATGGTGCCGGCGACGATCGGGTACGTCGGGTTTCTCCTCCTCACCGAGCACGGCACGACGCGTGTCCATGCCGCCGCCCGGCCGCTCCCGGCGCTCGCGGGCATCCTCTCGTTCGTCGCCTACGCGCTCGTGCTCGCCGCGCTCCTGCGTGCGTCCGCGGCGGCGGTCGCGTCCGTCCGCGAGACGAGCGTGCTCATCGCGGCGTTCCTCGCCGCGCCGCTCGCGGGCGAGCGGGTCGGCCCGGGCCGTATCGGCGGCGCGGGGCTCGTCGTCGCCGGCGTCGCGCTGATCGCGGCCGGTTAGATCCTCTCGTCGACGAGGTCCTGCGCGTACGCGGCGACGGAGCGCTGGTACCGGGGCAGATGCGGCGCGAGCGCCGCGAGCGCGTGTGACACGGCTTCCCGGCCGCGCCCGACGTCGATCAGCGCGAGGGCGAGGAACGCGCGGACGGCGTCGTCGAGCTCGTCCGAGCCGGCGGCCAGCTCGGACGTCAGCAGCGCCACGCTCTCGTCGGCTCGCCCGACGTTCCTGAGCGAGCTCGCGAGCTGGACGACCGCACGTCGACGGCGCTCGGGCCCGAGCCCACGCTCCAGCGCGTCGCGGTAGAGCGGGACGGCCAGCTCCGAGGCGCCGGTGGAGTCGAAGACGCACGCGCGCTCGAAGCTCGCCTCGGCGCTACCCTCGGGCAGCTCCGCCGCGAGCGCCTCGATCAGCGCACGGTTCTCCTCGTCTGTCCGCTCGTCGAAGGTCGCCCAGGCGTCCGCGAGGCGGCGTGCCCAGGTCTCGTCGTTCGCCGCTTCGGTCACCGGTCGAACGCCGTCCGGTAGATCTCCTCGTACGCGGTCGCGTCGACCTCGCGTGCGTTGCCGTGCGTCTGCGGATCCTCGTAGGCGATCCGCGCGAGCAGCGGGATCTCGTCGCGCGAGAACCCGAGCTCCTCCATCGTCGGGATCCCGACGTCGTCGGTCAGCCGGTAGACCTCCTCCACGCCTGCCATGGCCGCCTCGAAAACGTCCATCCCGCCGGCGGCCACACCGAGGCCCTGTGCGATCCGCGCGTAGCGCTCCGGCGCCGCGGGGACGTTGTACTCGCACACCGGGCCGAGCACGCGCGCGGTGAGCGCGCCGTGAGGACAGTCGTGCACGCCGCCGGCGGACTGGCTCATCGCGTGCGCCGCGCCGGCGCTCTCCGTTCCGTACGCCATCCCTCCGAGCGTCGCGGCGTGCGCCATGTGCGTCCGCGCCTCGAGGTTCGCCCCATCCTCGACCGCGACGCGCAGCCAGCCCGCGACGAGCTCGATCGCATGCAGCGCGACTGCGTCGTTGAACGGCTGGTGGTAGTCGCACGTGTAGCACTCGATCGCGTGCGAGAGCGCGTCCATCCCCGTGGCGGCGGTGACCGCCGGAGGGAGGCCGAGCATCAGCTCGGGGTCGATCAGGGCCACGTGCGCGCCGATCAGCGGGGTGCCGCCCACGTTGAACTTGAGCTGACGGTCGTGATCCGTGATGACGGCCCACAGGGTCACCTCACTCCCCGTGCCCGCCGTCGTGGGGATCGCGACCAGTGGGGGAATCCGTCGCTCGATCGGGTCACGGCCCCACTCGTACTGCGCGATCGAGCCGCCGTGGACGGCGACCACGCCGATCGACTTCGCGGTGTCGAGCGACGAGCCGCCGCCCAGCGCCACGAGCCCGTCGCACCCCGCCTCGCGGTAAGCCTCGGCCGCGCGGTCGACGAGCGCGATGTCCGGGTTGGGGCGCACCTCGTCGAAGACGACCGCGTCGTCCAGACGGGGAAGCACGCGGTCGACGAGGCCCGCCGAGGAGACGCCCGGATCCGTCACGAGCATCGGCCGCGAGATGCCGAGGCCGGCGGTCTCGCTCGCGAGGCTCGAGACGGCTCCTGGCCCGTGCACGAGCCGGGTCGGGACGCTGACGGCGCGGATGGTGTCGACCTCGACGGGCATTCGCTCTCCTTGGATCGCTTGGGGTCAGGAACCGGGGATCGGGGCCGGGGGAGCCGAGGCTAGCCGCTCCCGTCGCCAGCGCTCCGTGTCCTCGAGGTCGTTGAACGTGAACACGTGGAACCCGCCGATCTTCTCGCCGACGAGCGCCTCGCCGAGGCCGTCGATCAGCCCGTCCGGGTCGAAGCCCCGGAGGAAGCGGCCCGCGAAGCTCCCGTTCTTGCGCAGGAAGCGCAGCGAGTCGCCGATCCCGATGCGCGTCGAGACCCGGAGGAGCTTCGCGCGCGACACCGCTCCGGGGATGCCGACGTGGATCGGCAGCCGGGTGCCGCGCGCCCACACGTCGTCGATCCATTGCGCGGTCACCGAGGGATCGAAGCAGACCTGGCTCACGACGTACGTTGCGTGGGTCGCCTTGGAGAACATGGCCGAGATCGTCGTCGCATCGTCGATCAACGGGTGGCTCTCGGGGTAGCCCGTGATGCCCACCTCGACGAACGGCCGGCCCAGCTCCTCGAGCGCCTCGAGGAGCTCGATCGCGCCGTGGAAGGTCCCGCGCGGAACCTCGGCGTCTCCCGCGACGACGAAGACGTTCTGCACGCCGTCCCCGCGCAGCCGCGCCGCGATCTCGGCGACCTCCGTCGCGCCGGACACGAGCCGTGCAGAGAGATGCGGCACCACTGCGTACCCCTGCCGCGCGAGCGAGCCGGCCAGCGCGAGCGTCGGGTCGAGCCCCTTCGTCGGCGAGGCGGTGACGGTCACCGTGACCTCGCGCGGGACGTGGGCCAGCACCTGCTCCTCGATCCCGTCGAGCGGGATCACCTCGTAGCGCGGGCGCCGCAGCAGCTCCGTCGCCCGCGTTGCGGGGCTCGACCCGACCGCGACCATCACTCGCTCGCGTCGGGGAACGAGGCCTTCCGTCGCTCGATCCACTCTCGGAGCTCCTCGTCGACCGCATCGTCGATCGGCGGCGCCTCGTACTCGGCGAGCGTCCGCTTCCAGATCGCGTTCGCGCGTGCAGCAGCATCCTTGGCGCCCTCGCTCTCCCACTGCTCGAAGCTCGAGTTGTCGGCGATCGGCGAGCGGTAGAAGGCCGTCTCGAAGTTCGCGAGCGTGTGCGGGTGGCCGAGGAAGTGCGTCCCCGGCTCGTTCGTGAGGAACGCATCCATCGCCTGGCCGTTCTCGGAGAGGTCGACGCCGCGCGCGAGCGAGTGCCACATGCCGAGCTGGTCGGCGTCGAGCACGAACTTCTCGTAGCCCATCGACAGGCCGCCCTCGAGCCAGCCGGCCGCGTGGAGCACGAAGTTGACGCCCGCGAGCATCGTCGGCTGCATCGTGTTCGCCGACTCGTACGCGGCCTGCGCGTCCGCGATCTTCGAGGCGGTGAGCGCGCCGCCGGAGCGGAACGGCACGCCGAGCCTCCTCGCAAGTGCCGCCATCACGTAGAGCACGAGCGCCGGCTCCGGCGTGCCGAACGTCGGCGCCCCGGACTGCATCGACATCGACGAGGCGAACGAGCCGAGCACGACGGGCGCGCCGGCGCGGACGAGCTGGACGTACGCCATCCCCGCGAGCGCCTCGGCGAGCGTCTGCGCGCACGTCGCGGCGACCGTCGACGGGCTCATCGCGCCCGCGAGGATGAACGGCGTCATCATCACGGCCTGGTTCGCCTCCGCGTACGCCCGGGCGGCGCCGAGCATCGTGGCGTCCCACACGAGCGGCGAGTTCGCGTTGATCAGGCTGAAGACGACCGTGTGCTCCTCCACGAAGTCGCGCCCGAACACGATGCGTGCCATGTCGACCGTGTCGCGGGCGCGCTCGGGCCGCGTGACGGAGCCCATGAAGGGCTTGTCCGAGAAGCGCAGGTGCGCGTGGACCATGTCGAAGTGCCGCTTGTTGACGGGCACGTCGACCGGCTCGCAGACGGTGCCGCCCGAGTGATGGAGCCAGGGCGAGGCGTAGGCGAGCTTCACGAAGTTGCGGAAGTCCTCGATCGTCCCGTAGCGGCGGCCGCCGTCGAGGTCGCGGACGAACGGCGAGCCGTACGCCGGCGCGAAGATCGTCCCCTGTCCGCCGAAGACGACGTCGTTCGCCCGGTTCCGTGCGACCTGCGTGAACAGCGACGGCGCCGTCGCCTGGACGAGCGAGCGGCAGAGCCCACGCGGGAACCGCACGCGCTCACCACGGACGTCCGCGCCCGCGTCCGCGAACAGCTCGAGCGCATCGGGCGCGTCGTGGAACTCGATCCCGACCTCCGAGAGGATCCGCTCGGCGTTCTCCTCGAGCGTCGCGAGCCCTTCCTCGGAGAGCACCTCGACGGGCGCGAGCGTGCGGGTGAGGAACGGAACCGTCTCGACGTGGGCGTGCATCCGCGCCGCCTGCCGGGCCGCGCGCCCGCCGCTCCTCCTTCGTGTCTCCGTCATGTGGTCTTCCTCCCTGCCTCGGCCGGACGACGTCTCGGGCGTCGCCCCGTCGGTGCTGTTCTGCGGGCGGGGAGTTGGACGCTCCGCGCCAGCCGCTCGTACGGGTCGGTCTCGTGCGGGATCGCCATCGCGTGGACGAAATGCTCCTGGAACCGCGGCTCGACCGCGGTCTCGACCTTCTCGACCTCGCGCACGACGCGCTCGATCTCGTCGCGGGCCGCGCGGTTCAGGAGCGCGATCCGCGCCCCGGTACCGGCCGCGTTCCCCGCCGACGTGACACCGGCCGGCTCGCAGTCGGGGACGAGCCCGAGGACAAGGGCGTGGACAGGGTCGATGTGCGCGCCGAACGCGCCCGCGAGGCGCACGCGGTCGACCCGCTCGATCCCGTAGCGCTCCATCAGCAGGCGGCAGCCCGCGTGGAGGGCCGCCTTGGCGAGCTGGATCTGCCGTATGTCGTTCTGCGTGATCCGGAGCTCCGGCTCGCCCGACCAGAGGACGTACGAGAACGTGCGCCCGTCGGGAACGACCCGCGGCGAGCGCACGGCGAGCGAGCCGTCGATCGTCCCGTCCGTGGCGAGGATCCCCCCGAGCAGGAGCTCCGCGACGACCTCGACGATCCCCGAGCCGCAGACGCCGGTGACCTGGACGCCCGCGAACCCGGGCTCGTCCGACCAGGCGTCGCAGCCGACCACCTTGACCCGCGGCTCGAGCGTCTGCGGGTCGATCCGGACGCGCTCGATCGCACCTGGCGCCGCACGCTGCCCGCAGCTGATCTGCGCGCCCTCGAACGCCGGCCCCGTCGGGCTCGATGCCGCCAGCAGCCGCTCGCGGTTGCCGAGCACGATCTCGGCGTTCGTCCCGACGTCGACGAGGAGCGTCACCTCGTCGGCGTGGTGCGGTGCCTCGGCGAGGATCACGCCAGCCGTGTCCGCGCCGACGTGACCCGCGATGCAGGGCAGCACGTAGGCGCGCGCGCCGGGGTTGACGGGCAGTCCGAGCTCGGCCGCGCCGATGCGGAGCGCGTCGTCCACCGCGAGCGCGAACGGCGCCCCGCCGAGCTCGGTCGGATCGATGCCGAGCAGGAGGTGGTGCATCACCGGGTTGCCGACCACGGATACCTCGAGCACGTCGGTGCGCTCGACGCCGGAGTCGCGGCAGAGCTCCGCGGTGAGCTTCGCGAGGCAGCCGCGGACGGCGCGCGTCAGCTCCTTCACGGAGCCCGGATTGAGCATCACGTACGAGACTCGGCTCATCAGGTCCTCGCCGAAGCGGATCTGCGGGTTCATCTCGCCCGCCGAGGCGAGGACGTCGCCCGTTCGCAGGTCGCACAGGTGCCCGGCCACGGTGGTCGACCCGACGTCGAACGCGATCCCGTACGCCGCATCGTGGAACCCGGGCCAGATCGCCGTCACCTCCGAGCCGTCGTGCACGGCAACGGTCACGTGCCAGGGCGCAAGCAACAGTCTGTTGCTTGTACGTAGAGCACGTTGGATTTCTCGCAAGACGTGTGTCTCTATCCGGAGATCACGCAAGTGCCATTCGCGCGCGAGCGCGTCGCGCAGCCGCGCCGCGTCGCTCCGCGTCGAGCCGAGCTGCGGCTCCTCGACCTCGACCGTGTAGAGGCGGACGACCGGGTCGACGGCGATGGGGCGCGCGTCGGCCTCCTTGCGCACGACCTGCCGGTAGACCTGGCTCTCCGGCGGCACGTCGATCACGACGTCCTCGGCGACGAGGGCCGTGCACCCGAGCCGCCGACCTGACGCGAGGCCGCGGTCGGCCGCGTACCGCCGCTCCGTCTCGGTCTCCGGCGTCAGCGCCGCGCTCGTGCACGTGATCCCGTGCTTGGCGTGCTCCCCTGCGGCGACGGCCACCTGGCAGCGTCCGCAGATCCCACGGCCCCCGCAGGTCGAGTCGAGGTCGACGCCCAGCCTTCGTGCGGCGTCGAGCACGGTCGTCCCGTGCGGGACATTCCCGCGGCGCCCGGAGGGCAGGAAGACGACACGCGCCTCGGAGCTCACGCGTCCGCCGTCGCCCTTCGCGCAGCGCGTCCCCCACGCCGACCCGCCGTCGCGGCCGCCGCGCCGTCGCCGTTCCGCGCGATCCAGGCGGCGCAGTGCTCGTCGTTCCCCATCAGCACGTCGGCGGCCTTCACGGCCTGGAGCATCTCGGCGTGCAGCGGGCTCGTGATCGCGGACGTCAGGCCGGAGGCGATTGCCATCGGCAGGAACGCCGCGTTCAGGCCCGTGCGGTTCGGTAGCCCGAAGCTGACGTTCGAGGCGCCGCAGGTGGTGTTCACGCGGAGCTCGTCGCGCAGCCGGCGAAGCAGGTGGAACACCTGGCGCCCGGCCGTCCCCATCGCACCGATCGGCATCACCAGTGGGTCGACGACGACGTCCTCGCGGGGGATGCCGTGGTCCTCGGCGCGCGAGACGATCTTCCGCGCGACCTCGAAGCGGACGTCGGGGTCCTCGCTGATACCCGTCTCGTCGTTCGTGATCGCGACGACGGCCGCGCCGTACCTGGCCACGAGGGGGAGCACGCGCTCCATCTGCTCGTCCTCTCCGGTCACGGAGTTGACGAGGGCCTTGCCCTCGTAGACCGCGAGGCCGGCGTCGAGCGCCTCGACGATCGACGAGTCGATCGAGAGCGGAACGTCGGTGATCGACTGGACCAGCTCGACGGTGCGAGCGAGGATCCCCGGCTCGTCGGCGAGCGGGATGCCGGCGTTGACGTCGAGCATCTGCGCGCCGGCCTCGACCTGCGCCAGCGCGTCGGCGACGACGGTGTCGAAGTTCCCCGCCGCCATCTCGGCGGCAAGCGCCTTGCGTCCGGTCGGGTTGATCCGCTCGCCGATCACGACGAACGGCCGATCGAAGCCGATGACGACCTCTCGCGTCGCCGAGGACAGCAGCGTCTCGGTCACTCGGACTCCCTTCCACTCGCACGCACGAGGCGCTCGAGCACGTCGTCGGTGTAGGCCTCATCGAGCCGCTCGGCCTCGTGTGCGACCTCGGCGTCCAGGTCGTCGCCGCACGCTCGCGGCTCGCGTCGCCATTCCTCGAGATACTCGTCGGTCCCGATCAGCCCGGCGCGCATCGCGGCGGCGTCGATCGCCTCCTGGAACCGGGGCGGCAGCTCGCGAGCGGCACGCGTGCGTCCTTCCTTCGCCGTCACCTGCGCAGGGATGTCCCGCCACCAGATGACCGTCAGCTCAGGCACGCGCGGGGTCCCCGACGAAGGTCTCGAGCGACGACCGGAGGTCGCCGTAGCCGGTCCGGCGGCGCTCGTACGCGAGCCCGAGATACGCAGCGGCCTCCTCGGCGCGACGGTCGAGGTCGGCGTCGTCGGTCTGCGCGAGGTAGACGAGCCGGCGGTAGTTGCCGAACATCATCGGCTTGAGCTGCGGGTGGCGGTCGAGCCCGAGGCCGCGCACGACGAGCGCGTCGAAATGTCGTGCGAGGAAGTCGGTGAGGTAGAAGGTCGCGGGCTCGTCCTCGTGCATCGCGTCCCACGCGTCGTTCCCCGCGAGGAAGCCGTAGCAGTGCGCGCCCGGGAGCCGCTCGACGCCGTGACGCCGGAGGACCGGCTCGAGCGCACCGCCCGTTCCACAGTCGGCATAGGCGACGAAGACACGGTCGTAGCGGCCGGCGAGCTCGGTCAGCTTCGCGTCGACCGCGGCCGGGATCCGCTCCGGCCGTGAATGGAGCTTCGCCGGGAGGCAGCGGACATCGACATGCCCCCATCCGTTGAGGTCGATCACCGCCAGCACCTCGCGTGCGATCGCGCCGCAGGCGAGGACGAGGATCCGCGCCTCCGGGGCGGCGGCCGGGAACGCGACCTCGTCGTCGAGCAGCGGCGCGGCGGAGGTCACGAGGCGGCGACCGCCGCCCGCCGGGCGAGCACGAGCGCCTGCGCCGTCTCGGCGGCGACGGCCGCGTCGCGGCAGTACGCGTCGGCGCCGACCGCCTTGCCGAACTCCTCGTTGAGCGGCGCGCCTCCGACGAGGACGATGTACTCGTCGCGGATGCCCTTCTCGACCATCGTGTCGACCACGACCTTCATGTACGGCATCGTCGTGGTGAGAAGCGCGGACATGCCCAGGATCGCGGGCTTGTGCTCCTCGAGCGCGGCGAGGTAGCTCTCGACGGGGTTGTTGATCCCGAGGTCGATCACCTCGAACCCCGCGCCCTCGAGCATCATGGCGACGAGGTTCTTGCCGATGTCGTGGATGTCGCCCTTGACGGTGCCGATCACGACCTTGCCCATCCGCTCGGCGTCCGACTCCGCGAGCAGCGGGCGAAGCACCTCCATCCCGGCCTTCATCGCGTTCGCCGCGAGCAGCACCTCGGGGACGAACAGGATGCCGTCGCGGAAGTCGATGCCGACGATCCGCATGCCCTCGACGAGCGCGTCGTTCAGCGTCCTGTCCGCCGTCCAGCCGCGCTCGAGCAGGATCTCCGTGCCCTGCACGATCTCGTCGGCCAGGCCGTCGTAGAGGTCGTCGTGCATCTGCTTCACGAGCTCGTCGTCGGACAACGACTCCAGCACGATCTCTTCGTCGCTCATGCGACCCCTCGCTTTCGGTCGTCGTGGCCCAGGAGGAGGGAGAGCGCTCGCCCCTCGTCGGCGAGGAGCCGTCCGATCCGGTGGAGCAGGCCCCGGCGCACGCGGACGGTCGGGCCCGAGACGCTGAGCGCCGCGACGACGGCGCCGGATGCGTCGCGCACGGGAGCAGCGACCGCCCAGAGCCCCGGCTCGAGCTCCTCGACCGCGATCGCGTAGCCCTGCGCGCGCACGTCGTCGAGGCCGAGCTCGTCGGCCGAGGGGACCGTGTGCGGCGCGAGCGGCTCGAGTGGCCCGACCGGGACGGGCAGCGCGCCGTACGCGTAGAAGACCTTCCCGAGCGCCGACCCGTGCGCGGGGACGCGGCGGCCGATCCAGTTCGGAGAGCCGAGGAAGTGCCGGCTGTCGCGCTGGTCGAGGAGCTCGACTGCGCCGAGCGACGGCACGCCGATGTTGATCGTCTCGCCGCTCGCCAGGGCGAGCCGGTCGAGCGCCTCCGACGAGCGCTCGACGAGCTCCGCGTCGCCCGTCTCGCGACGGGCATACCGCTGGAGCACCGCGCCGGGCACCAGCTGACCCCCGCCTCCGTCGCGCCGGATCAGCCCCTGCCGCTCGAGCGCCCCGACCAGGCGCGAGGCGGTGCTCTTCGGGAGCCCGAGACGCGTCGAGAGCCCGCCGACCGTCGGGGGGTCATCGGTCTCGAGGACGTGGACGAGCACCTGCGCGGCCCGATCGATGGATTGTGTGCCCTGGCTCATGGTGTGGAACCGATGTCCCACATTATGGGCCTAGCCCGGGTCGCGTCGCAAGGCCGACTAGCGCTCGAGCGCCTCGGCGAGCAGGACGGCGACGTCGGCGACGCGGAGCGCGGCTCCGGTCTGCTTGACGCCGTCGTCGAGCATCATCGTGCAGAAGGGGCACGCGACCGCGAGCGTGTCGGCACCGGTCGCCGCCGCCTCGCGCGCGCGTTCCTCGTTGATGGCCGAGCCGCGCTCCTCCATCCACATGTGCGCGCCTCCGGCGCCGCAGCAGAACGTGCGCTTGCCGCTCCGCGCCATCTCGAGCGGGCGCCCGATCCGCGACACGATCTCCCGGGGCGCCGCGAGGACGTCGTTGTGCCGGGCGAGGTAGCAGGAGTCGTGGTAGGTGATCGCGTCGGTCCCCGCGGGAGGCTCGAGCCGGCCGTCGGCGAGGAGCTCGGCGAGAAGCTCCGAGTGGTGGACGACCTCGTAGTCGCCGCCGAAGTCGCCGTACTCGTTGCCGAGCGTGTTGAAGCAGTGCGGGCAGCTCGTCACGATCCGGGTCGCGCCGGCCTCGCCGAGCGTCCCGACGTTCTGCCGCGCCTGCTCCTGAAACGTGAACTCGTCCCCCATCCGCCGGGCCGGGTCGCCGGTGCAGGACTCGCGCGGCCCCAGGATCGCGACGTCGAGCCCCGCCTCGAGGAGCAGCGTCGCCGTGGCACGGGCAGTCGCGCGGGCGCGCTCGTCGAACGACGCGGCGCAGCCGACCCAGTACAGGAGCTCGGGCGCCGGATCGCCGGGCTCGAGAACCCGCACGTCGAGGCCCTCGGCCCACGCTGCACGGTCGGATTGGGCCTTGCCCCACGGGTTCGATGACCGTCCGACGTCGCGCAGCATCGTCGCCGCCTCCGCGGGGAAGCGGGACTCGGCCATCACGAGGTGGCGGCGCAGGTCGACGATGTGGTCGACGTGCTCGATCGCAACCGGGCACTCGCGCACACACGCACCGCAGGTGACGCAGTCCCAGACCACGTCGTCGGTCACCGCGCCGGGCACGAGCGCGCTCGGCTCGCGCCCTGCGAGCACCGCCGGCCCCTCGTCGAACAGCCTGTCGCGGAGCCCCATGATCAAGAGCTTCGGCGAGAGGTCCTTGCCGGTCGCCCACGCGGGGCAGACGTCCTGGCAGCGCCCGCACTCCGTGCACGACATCGTGTCGAGCATCTGCTTCCACGTCATGTCGACGACCGTCCCCGAGCCGAGCCGGAGCGCCGCCTCGTCCTCGACCTCGAAGTCGAGCGGCTCGAGCCTCCCGCGAGCGCGCGTACGCGCGAACCACACGTTGATCCCCGCGGTCGCGATGTGGAGGTGCTTCGAGTACGGGAGGTAGACGAGGAAGGAGAGGATGGTGAGCACGTGGAGCCAGACGAAGACGCGCTCCAGTGCCTCGGTGGTGCCTGTGTCGCCGAAGAGGCCCGACAGGGCGTCGGAGACGGGCGACCAGGCGGCGGGCCACTCGTTGGCGCCGAGCGCGATCTGCGACGCGTGCCAGAGGAGCAGCGTCGTCACGATCAGCGCGATCAGGCCGAGGATCAGGTCGGCCTCGCGCAGGTGGCTCCCCTCGAACCGGGCGGGGCGCTGCACCTTGCGGATGCCGAACGCGGCCACCACGCCCACGAGCACGAGGACGCAGAAGACGTCGACGAGGAAGAGGTACCACCCCTGGTGGCCGAGCCAGGGGAGTGTCCAGTCGGCGTCGACCGCTCCGAGGAGCGCCATCGGGATCGTCGGGAGGAGGACGACGAAGCCCCAGAAGACGAACGCGTGGACGAGGCCCGGGCCGAGCCGTTGCAGGAGCTTCCGCTGGCCGAGCACCACGGTCGCCTCGGCTCGCGCGCGGCGGCCGACCTCGCCCGAGCGCTCGGTCGGCTTGCCGAGCGCGACGATCCGGTAGAGGAGATGCGCCCGCCGCGCGAACAGACCCCCGGCCACGTGAGCGCGGCGAACAGCGCAAGACCGGAGGCGAGCGTGCTCATTCGGGCCGGGCGGCGCGAACCGCGGCCGAGATCGCCTGCACGACCTCGTGCAGGTCGCCGATCACGGCGTAGTCGGCGCTCTGCAGAATGGGCGCCTCCCGGTCGGAGTTGACCGCGAGGATCCGCTTCGCGCCCTTGCACCCCGCCATGTGCTGCGTCGCACCCGAGATCCCGCACGCGATGTAGAGATCCGGGGAGATCTTCGTGCCCGTCTGGCCGACCTGGTCCGTGTGCGGACGCCAGCCGGCCATCGTCACCGCGCGCGAGCAGCCGACCGCCGCGCCGAGCAGGCCCGCGAGCTCCTCGATCGGCGCGAACCCCTCGGCCGACCCCGCTCCGCGGCCGCCGGACACGACGACCTTCGCGTCGGCGAGCGAGACGCCGCCGGTCGAGGCGCCGACGCGCTCGACGACACGAAGCGCGAGCGCCGCAGCGGAGAGAGTCGGCGTGAACGTCTCGAGCGTCGGCGCGCCCTCCGCGCTCGCGTCCGCCGCCACCACGTGCGGCTGGACCGTCAGCAGCAGGGTCGACGCGTCAACGTGGGCCTCCTCGAGCAGGCTGCCTCCCCAGCGGACCCGGGTCACGTCGCTGCCCGTCACCGAGGTGCAGTTGGCTGCGAGGGGCAGATCGAGCAGTGCCGCGACGTGCGCGAGCACCTCGTTCCCACGCTCGGTCCCGGGGCCGACGACGGCGGTCGCACCGAGCCTCCCGGCCAGCTCCACGATGGCCTCGGCGATCCCGAGCGGCGCGTACGAGGCGTACGCGTCGTGCACCGCGACGTGTACGGCCTCCACGGGCAGCGGCGGATCGAGCCCTTGTAACAGACTGTTGCTTGCCACGAACGCATGCCCCGGCTGGTCGCCGGCGAGGGAGCGGGCCAGCGTGGCGGCCTGGAGCGACGGCTCGTCGACGGCGCCGTCGGCGTGCTCGAGGTAGGTCAGGACGGTCACGCGAGCACGCCGATCTCGCGCAGCACCTCGACGACGCGTGGCGCGGCAGCCGCGCCCTCGCCGAGCACCTCGGCCCGCTTTCCCTCGCCTTCCGGGACGACCAGCCGCACCAGCTCGAGGCGCGCCGCCGGGCGCTCGGGCGTCCGCGTCTCGACGGGCTTGCGCTGGGCGCGCAGGCGCCCGGGCACCGATGGATAGCGCGGCAGGTTGAGGCCCTCCTTCACCGTGACGACCGCGGGGAGCGGCAGCACGTAGACGTCGCGCCCGCCGGACGCCTCCTGCTCGCAGCGCGCCGAGCCTGCGTCGACCGTGAGCGCCTTGAGCCCTGTCGCAACCGGCCGGCCCAGCGCGTGCGCGACGCGGATCCCGACCTGGAAGTTCCCCGCGTCCGCCGATTCGTTGCCGAACACGACGAGATCGAACGGCCCGTTCGCCGCCTCGTCGTCGTGGATCGCCTCGAGAATCGCCGAGGCCGTCGCCTGCGGGTCCCACTCCTGTCCGTCCGTGACGACGTGGATCGCGCGGTCGGCGCCGATCGCCATCGCGTCGCGGAGCTGCTCCTCCGCGTCGGCGGGCCCGAGCGTGAGCACGACGACCTCGCCGCCGTACGCCTCGACGAGCCGGACCGCCTCCTCCACCCCGCACTCCTCATGGGGGCTGATCGTGAAGCCGAGGTGCCGCGTCTCGATCGCCCGCGCGTCGTCCGTGAGCACGATCGTGCCGCCGGTCATAGGCACGCGCTTGATACATGCGAGGATTCTCACGACCGGATCCTCATGTTCTCGGGATCGAAGAGGGCGCGTGCGCCGACGACGTCGACCGTGACCGGGAAGCGCTCGTGCATGTACTCGACGGCGAGGTCGGTCGAGCCCTCGACCGCGTGCTCGGGCGGCAGGTACGACATCAGGGCGTACGTGCCGAGCGACGGGGCGGCTCCGGCGCTCGTGACGTAGGAGCGGCGGCCCTTCGCGTCCGTGAGCGGCGTCCCGTCGCGAAGGATGATCGGCTCGCGTCCAAGTGGGTAGCGCTTGACGCCGCTCGCCGAGCGATGATCGTCGACGGTCAACGTGCAGAGGATCGCGGCCGGGTCCTCCTCGCGATGGCGCAGGTGCGCCTCCTTGCCGACGAAGTCCTGCTCCTTCACGGTCGGTCGCGCCATCCCCGCCTCGACCACGGTGTACTCGCTCTCGAGCTCCGCGGCGAAGGCGCGGTAGCACTTCTCGAGACGGCCGGTCGTCCCGTAGACGCCGATCCCGCACGCGGTGAGCTCGTGTGGCCGTCCCGCTTCCCAGATCGCATCCCAGAGGCGCGAGCCCTGCTCCATCGGGACGTAGAGCTCCCAGCCGAGGTCGCCGACGTACGAGATGCGCGATGCGAGCACGAGCTGCGAGCCGATCTCGATCGTCCGGCAGGTCCCGAACGGAAAGCCCTCGTGCGAGACGTCGTCCGCGGTGACGGACGCGAGGATGTCCCGCGCGCGCGGGCCCCACAGGCCGATCGTCGTCCACGCCGTGGTGACGTCGACGAGGGTCGCCGAGCCGTCGGCCGGCAGCTGGTCGGAGAAGAGCTTGCGGTCCGCCATCCCGTGCGCGCCGCCGGTGACGATCCGGAACTCCTCGTCGCCGAGCCGCATGATCGTGAGGTCGGAGCGGAAGCCGCCGCCCGGCGAGAGCACCGGCGTGTAGACGACGCGGCCGACGGAGACGTCCATCTGGGCGAGGACGCTCCGTTGCAGCGCGTCGAGCGCACCGGCGCCGCAGACATCGAAGATCGCGAAGGCGGAGAGGTCGAAGATCCCCGCGTGCTCCCGCATCGCGAGGTGCTCCGCGTTGATGATCGGCGACCACCAGTGCGCGTCCCACTCGGCCTCGCGGGACTCGACGGCGTAGCGCTCGACGAGCGGCGCGTTCGCCTCGTACCAGTGCGGGCGCTCCCAGCCGGCCGTCTCGTAGAACACGGCGCCGAGCTCCCGTTCACGCTCGTGCATCGGCGAGAGGCGCAGGTTCCGGTCGGACGACCACTGCTCGCCCGGATGGATGATCCCGTACGTCTTCGGGAACGCCTCCGTCGTCCGCGCCACGACGTGCGCGCGCGTCTTCTGGTGGTCGTGGAAGCGGGCGACGTCCGACGAGTGGAGGTCGATGTGCGACTCGCCGCGCACCATCCACTCGGCGAGCGACTTCCCGACGCCCGGACCCTCCTTGACCCACACCGCGGCGGCCGACCACAGCCCCTTCACCTCGGGCGTCTCGCCGAGGATCGGCATGCCGTCGGGCGTGAGCGAGATGAGCCCGTTGATCGCGTACTTCACGCCGACCGACTCGTCGCCGACGATCTCGGGCATCAGGTCGAGCGCGTCGGCGAGCTGCGGGTCGAAGTCCGCCTGCGTGAACGGGAACTCCGTCGGCGAGAGCGCCGCCGCCTCGATCGACGGGATCTCCTCCGGGTCGTGGACGATCGAGCGGTGTGCGTAGGAGCCGATCTCGAGGCCCGTCCCGTCCTGGCGCTCGTACATGAAGACGTCCATGTCGCGGACGATCGGGAACTCGATCGCGCTCGTGCTCCGCTCGAAGCGCGGCACGGGCCCGATGTCGATCATCTGGTGCACCATCGGCGTGAGTGGGATGTGCGCACCCGCCAGCCGCGCGAGGAGCGGGCTCCAGACCCCGCAGGCGATCACCACCCTCTCCGCTTCGATCACGCCCCGCGAGGTGTGGACCCGGCGGATCCGGCCGCCCTCGACGTCCAGCGCCGAGACCTCGGTGTTCGCGAGGACCGTCAGCGCCCCGGCGTCGACCGCATGCTCGCGCATGAGCGTGCCCGCCCGGAGGGAGTCGACCACGGAAACGGTCGGACAGTAGAAGCCCCCGAGTAGGACCGTCTCGTCGATGTACGGCACGAGCTCGGAGATCTCGGCGGGGGTCACGAGCCGCGCCGAGTCGACGCCCCAGGACTTCGCCGAGGCCATCCGCCGACGGAGCTCCTCCATCCGCTCCTCCGTGCGCGCGACCTCGATCCCGCCGCACTCCGTGTTGACGCCCAGCTCGACGTACTGGCGCTGCGACTCGAGCGTGAGCTGCGTCATCTCCTTCGAGTGGTCGACCGGGAAGATGAAGTTCGACGCGTGGCCCGTCGAGCCGCCCGGGTTGGGCAGCGGGCCCTTGTCGAGCAGGACGAGATCCGTCCAGCCGAGCCGGGCCAGGTGGTACGCGAGGCTGTTGCCGACGATGCCGCAGCCGATCACGACGGCGCGGGCGGAGGAGGGTGCGTCACTCATGCAGGAGGCTCTCCGTTGGTGATATATCAGTTGGCGGCGGACGATACACGAGCGCTCAGAGCACGGCCCTGAGGGCGCGCTCGAAGCTCGCGACGTGGTCCCGCATCACCTTCTCGGCGCGACCGGCGTCGCCGTCGCGGATCGCCTCGAGGATCGCGTGGTGCTCGGCGATCGCCTCGTCGAGCGCGACGCGGTCGAGCGCGAGGAACCAGATCCGCAGCGCGAGCACGTAGTACTGCTCGAGCGTCGCCTCGAGGAACGGGTTGTGAGCGCAGCGGGCGACATGGCGATGGATGCGCTCGTCGAGGTCGATCAGGCGCCGCTCGTGCTCCCCGGCCGCATGGGCGAGGTCGTCGAGCAGCGCGGCGGTCTCCGCCTGGTCGACGTCGTTGCTGCGCTCCGCCGCGAGCCGCGCTGCCTCCGCCTCGAGCACCAGGCGCACCTCGGAGAGGCCCGCGATGTCCCCCACGTCGACGCCCGAGACGAACATCCCGCGGCGCGGGAACACGTCCACGAGCTGCTCGCGGGCGAGGTCGCGGAGCGCCTCGCGCACGGGGGTCCGCCCCAGCCCGAGCCGGCCCATCAGCTCGCGCTCGTTCACGACCGACCCCGGGGCGAGGTCGAGCGTGACGATCCACTCGCGGATCGCGTAGTACGCCCGGTCCGCGAGCGACTGCTCGTCGGCGACACGGGGCCGGTTGATGTGCAGCGTGGGCGTGCTCATCGCAGGGGGAGAGCCCGTGTCCTGCCCGCACCGACCGGCGCGGGCAGGACGACGAGCGCTAGCTCACTTGCCGAGCCAGGCCTTCACCTTGCCGGGGTTGGCCTTGACCCACTGCTCGGCAGCCTTCTCCGGGTCCATGTGCTTGCCGGCGATCAGGTTCGCCACGAGGTTCTGGTCGTTGGCCGACCACTTCCAGCGCTTGATCACGCCGACGGCGGGCGAGCCCGACTTCGCGAACTTCGACGTGATCACCTTTTCGATGATCGTCTGCCCGTACGCGCACCGGTAGATGCTCCAGTTGCTACCGAGCTTCGGGTTGTACGAGTCGACGCACTTCTTGCTCCGCGCCGGGAGCTTGATCTCGGACAGCTGATACGCCGTGTTCAGGTACTGCGGCGTGTACCAGTAGAAGAGGATCGGCTTCTTCTGCTTGTACGCCTGGCTCCAGCGGGCGACCTGCGCCGGCTCCGCCCCGACCGAGACGAACTTCAGGTTCAGGCCGAGCTCCTTGATCAGCTGTGCGTCCTTCTGGACGTAGGACGGGTCGCCGCCGAGGAACATCCCCTGCGACCCCGACTCCGGGCTCTTGAAGATGCTCTCCTTGCCCTTCAGTCCCTGCCACGACTTGAGCTGCGGATACTGCTTCATCAGGTACGTCGGGACGAACCAGCCGATATGGCCGATCACGCCGTTCGAGCCGAGGTCGATGAGCGCCCCGCTCTTGACGTACTTCTGGTTGACCTTGAGCTGGATGTTGTTCCAGTCCTCGAGCAGGACGTCGACCTTGCCGTCGGCCATCGCCTGGAAGAGCGGGGTGCTCTCCGGCAGCTTCGCGATGTTGACGGTGCACCCCAAGTTCTCCTCGAGGACGTACTTGAGGACGTACACGTTGGCCGTCGCACCGGCCCAGGCGTTCTCGTCCATCGTCAGCGAGCCGCACTTTGCGGCGTCGCTCCGCCCGAACGCGCTCGCGGAGACCCCCAGCGCGCCCACGACGACCAGTGCCAGCGCGGCGAGCGCGAGGCGCACCGGCCGTGCTCTCCTGTTCGACATCCGACCTCCTTCGTGCTTCGTTTGGATCCAGGGCTGCACCGCCCGCTTGCGGCGCACCGACTCTGACGTCACGACTCCCCTCCGAGTTGCGCGCGGCGCACGCCGCGGGTGACGCGGTCGAGTGCGATCCCGAGCGCCAGGATCGCGACCGAGGCGAGCACCCCGAGCCCGAAGTCGGAGCGGGCGAGGCCCTGCGCGACCTCGTAGCCGAGTCCCGGAGAGCCGACGAGCCCGCCGATCACCACGACGGCGAGCACCATGATGATCCCCTGGTTGACGCCCAGCATGATCGCGTCCTGGGCGAGTGGGATCTTGACCTTGCGCAGGATCTGGCTGCGCGTCGCCCCGAACGACGCCGCCGCCTCGACCGTGTTCGCCTCGACGTTGCGGACGCCGTTCTCGACCAGGCGCGCGACGACGGGGAACGCGTAGAGGACGCCTGCGATCACGCCGGGAACGACCGACACCGGCATGAGGTAGATGAGCGGGATCAGGTACACGAGCTGCGGCAGCGTCTGCAGCACGTCGTTGACCGGGCGCAGGGCCTTCGAGAACGCCCTGCTCTCCGCCGCGATCACCCCGAGGCCGAAGCCGATGGCGACGGTCAGCACCGTCGCGACGAGGACCTGCGAGGCGGTGTCCATCGCGGAGGCCCACTCGCCGATCACGCCGATCACGGCCAGCATGAGGAAGGTCGTGATCGCCGGGCGCCGTCCGCTGACGACGAGCGCGATGAGCGTGATCCCCACCAGCGTCACGGGCCAGGGCGTCTCGACGAGGAAGTTGCGGAAGGGGACGAGGCCGTACTGGACGATGTGGTCCCCGATCCAGCTCGTGACCCGGAAGAGGAACGTGTCCGGGTTCTGGACGTAGTCGAGCACCGACTGGATCCTGGCGAGCAGCCAGTCGCGCGCTGTCGTGCGGGAGTAGGCGGCGCCGACACCGGCCAGCCGCGCGCCCGCGACGACCGCGACGACCGCGACGGCGGTCGCGACGGACGCGCGGCGCAGCCGGCGGCGGAGGTCGTCCGTGAGGTGGCGCCGGGCGGGGTTCGTCCGCTCCGCGACCGACTCCGTGACCCGGTCGAGCGCCATCGCCATCACCACGATCACGAGACCCGCCAGCAGCGCGAGCGCCGGGTAGGAGTTCAGGCCGCTGGTGACGACGTCGCCGAGGCCCTGGCCGCCGATCAGACCGGCGATGACGACCATCGACAGCGCGAACAGGATCGTCTGGTTGACCGAGAGGAGCAGCATCCGCCGGGCGAGCGGCAGGCGCACCTTCGCGAGCGTCTGCGAGGGCGTCGCGCCCATCGCGAGTGCCGCCTCGACCGTGTTGGCGGGAACGCCGCGGATGCCGAGCGCCGTGATCCTGATCGCCGGCGGGATCGCGTAGATCATCGTCGTGATCACGGCCGCGCCGGGACCGACCGAGAACAGGATCACGATCGGCATCAGGTAGGCGAAGGCGGGGATGATCTGCATCGCGTCGAGGACCGGCGTGATGCCGCGCGCGAAGCGGTCGGAGAGGCCCGCCAGCACGCCGAGCGGGACCCCGACCAGGAGCGAGAGTCCGACGGCGGCGAGCATCAGCGCGAGCGTCTGCATGCTCTCGACCCAGAGGCCGCTCGCGGCGAACGCCGCAAAGGCGGCGAGCGCCCAGACGGCGGCGCGTACGCCTCCGAAGCGGAGCGAGACGAGCACGCCGGCGACGGTGACCCCGACCCACGTCATCCAGCCGAGGAAGCTCGAGAACCAGGTGACGAGGTTGTCGAGGAAGTCGGCGAAGCCGTTGAACGCGCGGATGACGACGCTCGGATCCTCCGCGTTACGGCTGTCGACCAGCCAGGTCTGGAAGTCGTTGAGGTACGTCGGGAGGCTGTTCCACGTGAGCGAGGCGGGCCACGGGTACTCCGCCTTCAGCGCGAAGTAGCAGACGAGCATCACACCGACGACCGCCGCGGTGAGGGTCACCCTGCTCCGCCACCAGGGGCGGTGCTCGACGAGCAGCGACGGGGTCGCGCCGCTCGTCGTTGCTGCGTCGGCGACGACGGACATCAGTGCCCCTTCCAGTGATGCGGCCTCGAGGGCATTGCTGGAAGGGGCACCTATCAGCCCTCGCCGGCGATCGCCGTGAGCGCCGCGGTCCGGTCGACCACGCCGACGACCTTCCCGTCCTCGACCGCGGCCACGGGTCGCTCGCTGGAGGCGATCACGGAGATCGCGTCCTTGATCGTCGTCGAGACGTCGATCGGAGGCCCGCCCTCCTCGCCGGGCTCGGCGGGGCGCATGATCCAGCGCAGCGTGAGCACGTGGCTGCGCGGCACGTCGCGGACGAAGTTCTCGACGTACTCGTCGGCCGGCGAGCCGACCACCTCCTCCGGCGTCCCGAGCTGGACGATCGCGCCGTCGCGCATGATCGCGATCCGGTCGCCGAGCCGGAGCGCCTCGGGGAGGTCGTGCGTGATGAAGACCATGGTCTGGCCCGTCTCCTCCTGCAGACGGCACACCTCGTCCTGCATGTCGCGCCGGATGAGTGGGTCGAGCGCGCTGAACGGCTCGTCGTAGAGCATCACCGCAGGGTTCGTCGCAAAGGCCCTGGCGACGCCGACCCGCTGCTGCATCCCGCCCGAGAGCTGGTCCGGGAACTGGTTCTCGACGTCCTGCAGGCCGACGAGCTCGAGCAGCTCGCGGGCACGTGACAGCCGCTCCCCCTTCGCCATGCCGCGGATCTCGAGGCCGAACGCGACGTTGTCGACGACCCGCCGGTGGGCGAGCAGGCCGAAGTGCTGGAAGACCATCGAGACGGAGTGACGGCGGAGCTCGCGCAGCTCGCCCGCGCTCGCGGCCGTGACGTCGTGGTCGGCGATCCGGATCGTCCCCGCGGTCGGCTCGATCAGGCGAATCAGGGTGCGGACGAGGGTCGACTTGCCCGAGCCCGAGAGGCCCATCACGACGAACACCTCGCCCGGCCAGACGTCGAACGAGACGTCCCGCACCGCGGCGACGCAGCCGGTCTTCTCCCGGAGCGCGGCGCGCCCCAGCTCCGCGTCCGGCGACCCGAGGATGCGTTCCGCTTTGGGGCCGAAGATCTTCCAGATCCCCGAGGCCGCGATGAGGGGTGCCCCGACTCGGCCGTTGCCGGTCACGGCGCTGATATATCAGCCCGCCGCGCTCGTGTCCAGGCTCCGCCCGGGCGTCGACCCGATCGTCTAGACGTCGAACCGGATGCCCTGCGCGAGCGGGAGGTCGCTCGTGAAGTTCACCGTCGCGGTCTGACGGCGCATGTACGCGCGCCAGGCGTCGGAGCCGGACTCGCGGCCCCCGCCCGTCTCCTTCTCGCCGCCGAACGCGCCGCCGATCTCCGCTCCGCTCGGGCCGATGTTGACGTTCGCGATCCCGCAGTCCGACCCGGCCGCGGCGAGGAACAGCTCAGCCTCGCGGAGGTCGGTGGTGAAGATCGACGACGCGAGCCCCTGCGGGACGCCGTTCTGCAGTGCGAGCGCCTCTTCGAGCTCGCGGTAGGTGAGGACGTAGAGGATCGGCGCGAAGGTCTCCTGCGCGACGACGCCGGTCTGCGCGGGCATCCGGACGATCGCCGGCTCGGCGTACCAGGCATCGGGCCACCGGTCGGCGTGGACGCGAGCGCCGCCCGCGACGACCTCCCCGCCCTCGTCGCGCGCGCGGCCGAGCGCCGCCTCCATGCGGCCGAACGCCTCGCCCGCGACCAGGGGGCCGACGAGGGTCCCCTCCTCGCGCGGATCGCCGATCGGCACGCTCCGGTAGGCGGAGCCGAGCCGCTCCACGAGGTCGTCGACGACGGTCTCGTGGACGATCAGCCTGCGCAGCGAGGTGCACCGCTGGCCGGCCGTCCCGACAGCGGCGAAGAGCACGGCGCGGACGACGAGGTCGAGGTCCGCGCTCGGGGCCACGATCGCGGCGTTGTTGCCGCCGAGCTCGAGCAGCGAGCGGCCGAGCCGTGCGGCGACGCGCGGTGCGAGCTCCTTCCCCATTGCGGTCGAGCCCGTCGCCGAGACGAGGGGGATCCGCTCGTCCTCGGCGAGCTGCACCGCGCGGTCGGCGCCGCCCAGCACGAGCTCGAAGAGGCCGTCGGGCACGCCGCCGGAGCGGTCTGCCGCGCGGCGCAGAAGCGAGGTCGTGGCGATTGCGGTCAGCGGGGTCCGCTCGGACGGCTTCCAGATCACCGGGTCGCCGCAGACGAGCGCGAGCGCCGCGTTCCAGCTCCATACGGCGACGGGAAAGTTGAAGGCGCTGACGACCGCCACGGGCCCGAGCGGGTGCCAGCTCTCCGTCAGGCGGTGGCCGGGCCGCTCGGAGGCGATCGACTTCCCGTAGAGCTGGCGTGAGAGGCCGACCGCGAAGTCGCAGATGTCGATCATCTCCTGCACCTCGCCGAGGCCCTCCTGCGCGATCTTCCCCACCTCGAGCGTGACGAGCGCACCGAGCGCGTCCTTCTCCCGCCGCAGCTCCTCGCCGAGCAGGCGGACGAGCTCGCCGCGGCGCGGCGCCGGCACGTCGCGCCACGCGTCGAAGGCGCCGACGGCGCGCGCGACGGCTGCCGTCGTCTCGGCCTCGGTCGTGCGGGCGACGCGGCCGATCTCCTCGCCGGTGATCGGCGTCCGGACGGCGAGGTCGCCGTCGCCGACGAGCGCTGGATCGACGCCGAGGCGCTCCAGCAACTCGGTGGCCGAGGTCGCGGCGGCGAGCGACGTCATCGCCGGTCAGTGTAGTGAGGGCCCGGTCAGCGCCGGACGCCGGCTGCCGGCCGCGCTAGGCCGTGACGAGGTCGGGCACGAGTCGGCCGGTGTCGTCGAACCGGGCGTTCCAGTGCGCGTAGGCGGGCTCGACCTCGTCGATGTCGTGGCCGCGATCTGCGATCCGCACCGGCTGGGCCGCGTCCGGGGTGACGCGGTACTGGTACCACGTGATGTCCCACGCGAAGGTGAGCACGGTCTCGGCGTTGACGCCCGTCAGGGGGACGATCGAGACCTTCGGCTCGCCCAGGCTCTTGACCACCCCGGCGACGGTCCGCCGGAAGTCCGACTGGTTGAAGAGGTCGGCGGCCTCGACGAGGGTCAGCTCGTCGTCGGAGAGCCGGCGCAGGATCGGCTCGGAGACGACCGGCTCCGCCTCCTCCTCGCGTGCTCCGAGCAGAGCCTGCCAGAGCGTCTTCTGGCGGCGGCGGCGCGGATGCTGCTGGAGTGCGGGCGACACGGCATGGCCCTCCCGCACCCATCCGTAGTCGAGCGCCACGTCGCTGCAGAGGGGGCAGACGTCGACGAACTCGTGGCCGTCGGGCGAGTAGCGCAGCGTGTGCTCGCCCATGAGGAGCGTCCGCTCGCAGATCGCGCAGGTGCGTGTGACATTGGACTTGGTGACTCTCACGGCAGCGGCCAACTATAGCCCCCTGACCGGGAATCCACAGCGTGTGGCCGATCGCACCGGCGACACGGCGAGGCGAACGCATGGATGTGCGGGAACGGGGTAGGAGAGTGGCGAGAGCGCTCACCTCGACAGGGAGGAAGACATGGCCGACCACGTTGCCACAGCGGAAACCGAGATCGATGCGCCCGAGGAGAAGGTCTGGGACGCCCTGACCGATCCCGACCAGATCAAGGAGTACATGTTCGGCTCGAGCGTCTCGACCGACTGGAAGCCCGGTAGCCCAATCGTCTGGAAGGGCGAGTACGAGGGGAAGACGTACGAGGACAAGGGTGAGATCGTGGAGATCGAGCGCCCGAGGCTCCTCAAGCTGACGCATTTCAGCGCGTCGAGCGGTCTCGAGGACCGTCCCGAGAACTACCACACCCTCGTCTACGAGCTCGAGGGGCGCGAGGGAAAGACGCATCTCTCGTTGAGTCAGGACAACAATCCCACCGAGGAGGCGGCAGACGAGTCCCGCGTCAACTGGGAGACGATGCTCGAGGGCCTCAAGCAGGTCGTCGAAGGACGCTAGCCCGCGACCGTGCCGATGCGTACGCGGCGAGCGGGTGCCCGCCGCTACGCACTTGCGGCTTCCCGGGCCTTCTTCGTCTCGTCGACGATCCTCTGCGCGACGTGCGCGGGCACCTGCTCGTAGCGCAGGAGGTGCATCGCGTAGTCGCCGCGACCACCGGTCATCGACGTCAGCGACTGCGAGTACGTGAGCAGCTCGGCCATCGGCACCTCGGCCTTGATCGTCGTCATCCCCGCGGCCGGCTCCATGCCGTTCAGTCGGCCTCGGCGCGAGTTGAGATCGCCGTTGACCGCGCCGACGGCCTCGTCCGGGACGGTCACCTCGAGCTCCATGATCGGCTCGAGGAGGACCGGGTCGGCCCTCGCATAGGCCTCCTTGAACGCCATCGAGCCGGCGATCTTGAACGCCATCTCGGAGGAGTCGACGTTGTGGTACTGCCCGTCGACCAGCTCGACGCGGACGCCCTGGATCGGGGCGCCGGCGAGCTCGCCATGCTGCATGGCCTCCTGGATTCCCTTGTCCACGGCCGGGCGGTAGCTCTGCGGGATGACGCCGCCGACGATCCTGTCGACGAACTCGTAGCCCTGGTGGCCCTCGATCGGCTGCAGCACGATCTCGCAGTCGCCGAACTGGCCGCGGCCGCCGGTCTGCTTCTTGTAGCGGTGGCGCGCTCGCGACTCCGTGCGAATCGTCTCGAGGTACGGGACACGCGGCTGGTGGAGCTCGACGTCGACGCCGAACCGCCGCTTCGCGCGCTCGAGCGCGACCTCGACGTGCATCTGGCTCATCCCGGCGAGGATCTCCTCACCGGTCTGGGGGTCGCGCCGCAGCCGGAGGGTCGGGTCCTCCTCGGCGAGGCGCTTGATCGCCGAGGCGACCTTCTCCTCCTCGCCCTTGATCGTCGGCGTCACCGCGAAGCTCATCACGGGCTCGGGGAACCCGAACGACGGCGGCTCCACGGAGACCTCGCGATCCGTGAGGAGGTCGCCGGTCTGCACGTTCTTCAACTTGGCGACGGCTCCGAGGTCGCCCTCGCCGAACTCCCTCGCCGGCGTCGTCGTCTTCCCCTGGAGCTGCAGCAGCGATCCCATCCGCTCCTTCGAGTGCTCACGGTGGTCGACGAGCGTCGTCTCGGTCGTCACGTCGCCCTTCAGCACGCGGAAGAGGTTGATCTTCCCGGCGAACGGGTCGGCGATCGTCTTGAAGACGAAGGCCGCGGTCGACGCGCCCTCGACCTCGAACGGCGAGCCCCGCTTCGCGGGTGACGGGATGCCCTCGACGAGCAGATCGAGGAGCGCATGCGTGCCCAGGTTCTTCGTCGCGATCGAGCAGCCGACGGGGAAGACCTCGCCCCGCGTGACACCGAGCTTGAGTGCGGCCGCGACGTCGTGCGGATCGAGCTCCTCGCCTTCGAGGTAGCGCTCCATCAGCGCCTCGTCGATCTGCACCACCTCGTCGAGCAGCTTCTCGCGGTACTCCTGCGCGAGCTCGAGCATCGAGTCGGGGATCGCGACCGGGTCCGACTCCTTCTGCCCGTCGGGGCTCATGTAGGCGCACATGTGGAGGACGTCGACGATCCCGGTGAGCTCGTGCTCGGCGCCGATCGGGATGTGCACCGCGACGCACTTCGACGAGAACTGGTCCTGGATCTGGCCGAGCGTGCGGAAGAAGTCGGCGCGCTCGCGGTCGAGCATGTTGACCACGAGGACGCGCGCGAGGCCGAGCTCCTCGGCGAGCTTCTTGACCCGCGCCGTGCCCACCTCGAAGCCCATCACGCCGGAGACGACGACGAGGGCGCCCTCGACGACGCGCAGCGCACAGCGCGCCTCCCCCTGGAAGGACGGATCGCCCGGGCAGTCGACGAGGTTGATCTTGCGGCCCTGCCACTCCGTGTGCGTGAGCGAGAGCGAGATGGAGACGGCGCGACGCTGCTCGTCCTCGTCGGAGTCGGAGACCGTGGTGCCGGCCTCGATCGTCCCGAGCCGGTTCACCTCACCGGTCTGGAAGAGGAGCGCCTCGACGAGGGACGACTTCCCCGTCCCGCGGTGTCCGACGACGGCGACGTTGCGGATCTTGCCGGGCTCGGTTGCAGCCATCTGCGCGCGCTCCTTCTGGTCCTTGGGTGCTGCCGGAATGCTAGTCCCGCCGCGTCAGCCCAGTGCCTCCAACTCGTCGCGGTACCGGTCGGCGTACCGTCGGAGGCCCCGCCCCGCGTACCGCTCGGCGAGGCCCGCGAGGAGCCGTCGCGCTCCGTCGCGGTCGCCCAGCGCCACGAGGACCCGTGCTTGGACGAACTCGTGGTGGAGCGCGGGCTCCTCCATGTCCGTCCCGCGCGCCCGCGCGCGCGCCCGCTCGACGAGCGGCCACGCGTGCTCGCCGTCGCCGGCGAGCGCGCGTGCGTAGGCCTCGGACAGGTCGAGCTGGAGCTGGTCGGCGACGTCGTCGGGGTCGGCAAGCGCGCGTGCCTCCTCGACGACCGCGAGCGCGCGCACCGAGTCACCGCGCATGCACAGCCCGACCGCCCACATCGCGAGCGAGTTGGCGTGGTACAGGGGCGTCGAGACCGTCCTCTCCGTCCGCCACCGCATCCCCGCCTCCATCCCGACGAGGTCGCCGTCGAGCATCGGGATGACGATCCGCTCGAAGGTCCCGCTCGGAATGTCGGCCACTCCGACCTGCTCGAGCAGCATCGTCTCCTCCTCCGCTGCGGCGCGGACGGCGGCGGCGTCGCCCTCTCCCATCCCGTACCTCCACCGCGCCCGGAAGGAGCGCAGCGACGCGGAGATCGCAGGCCCTGCCCGGGCGGCCTCGACCTCGAGCTCGTCCAGAAGCCGGTGGAACGTCTCGGCGTCGGAGCCTCCGAACGTGGCGCTGAGGCAGAGCCCCAACACGACGTCGAGGGCGAGTATCGCGCTCCCCGCGCTCCGCAGGTGCTCGCGCCCCCTGCGCCACGCGCTGTGCGCGTCGCGCATGCGACAGGCACCCCAGTAGACCCATGCGCGCGCACACTCGGCGCGGCCGAGCCCCACCTCGTCGCCGGCTTCCGTGAGCACCCGCTGCGCCTCGTCGAGTCGCGCGAGCAACACGTCGAGCGGGCCCGCTGGGTCGCTTCGTATCCTCAGGACGACCTCGAGCGCACGGTCGTGCTCGTCGCCCCCCGCGAGCTCGTCGAGCAGCCGTCCCGCCTCGTCCGTGTGCGTCCGTGTCTCGATGAGGGCGTCGGCGAGATCGGGGATCAGGCGGCGCCGCTCGGCAGGGCCGTCGGCGAGTGCGAGGGCGCGGCACATGAGGTTCTGCGTCGCGTGGACGTCGCCCCGTTCGAGCGCAGCACGTCCCGCCCGGCCGAGGCGCTCGGCCGCGCCGCGTGCAAGCACGACGGCTTCGGGGTCGGCGGCGTCGAGCTCGACTCGGTACCGGGAGGCCTGCTCGAGGTGGTACCCCACGATCTCGTCCTGCTCGACCAGGTCGGCCCGAGCCTCGAGCCAGCTCGCGAAGCGCTCGTGGAGGTCGGCCCGCACCGCCTTCGGGAGCGACTCGTAGGCGGCGTCGCGGATCAGGAGGTGACGAAAGCGAAATGCGTCGTCCCCGGCGATGCTCGACCGGTCGGGCCGCACGAGCTCCTTACGGACGAGGGCGACCAGCCGGCCGGGAACGTCGAGCGTCAGTCGGTCGGTCACGAGCGCGGTGACGGCGCCACGGTGGAAGACCTGGCCCTCGATCGCACCGCGCTCGATCACCGCCCGCTCGTCGTCGTCGAGCGTGTCGAGGCGGGCCTGGAGGAGGGCGCGGATCGTCGGCGGCACGTCCACCGTCCCCCGGGCCTCCCGCGCGAGCGCGGCCATCTCCTCGAGGAAGAGCGGGTTGCCCTCGGCCGTAGCCAGGATGCGGGCACGTGTCTCGGGATCGAGGTCGAGCCCGTGGAGGAGCGCGTCGGCAAGCTCGTCGACCTCGTCCGACGCGAGCGGCTCGAGCAAGATCGACGTCGCGTTGAGCCTGCCGCCCGCCCACTGCGACCTCACGTCGAGGAGCTCCGGACGGGAGACGCAGACCAGGAGGATCGGCGCGGCTCGCACCCAGTCCGCAATGTGGTCGACGAGGTCGAGCATCGGCGGCTCGGCCCACTGGAGGTCATCGACCACGAGCACCAGCGGCCCGTCCTCCGCACGACGCTCGAGCAGCGCGCGCGTCGCGAGCTGCGTCTCAGCGGGTGACGACCGGATCGCATCCCCAGGCTCGATACCGAGCTGGATCAGCATCTCCACGAGCGGCCAGTAGGTGATCCCCTCCCCGTAGGAGAGCGCGCGCCCACGCGCGACCTGTGCGACACCGTCCACCTCGTCGAGGAAGTCGGCCACGAGCCGCGACTTGCCGATCCCGGCCGGCCCGATGAGCGTGAAGAGCCTGCACGTGCGACTCGCCACGACGTCCGCGAAGTCGGCACGGAGCCTGTCCCGCTCGCGCTGGCGACCGACCATCGGCCGCTCGAGCCGTCGTGCGACACCCGCCGCCGATGCGTCGAGCACGCGCAGGCGGTGCGCGCGAACGGCGAGGGCCTTGCCCTTCAGCTCGAGCTCGAGCGGCTCGACGTCCACGGCGTCGCGGACGAGGCGAAGCGTGTCGTCGCCGAGCAGGATCTCCCCTGCGCCCGCGGCCTGCTCGAGCCGCGCGGCGACGTTGACCGCGTCGCCCGTGACGAGCGTGTCGCCCTCGCCCGCGACGACCGTTCCGGTGTTCACTCCGATCCGCGCCCCCAGGCCGAGCTCGTGCACGACGTCCCTCAGCTCGACCGCGGCCCGCGTCGCGCGCAGCGCATCGTCCTCGGTCGCGACAGGGATCCCGAACACGGCCATCACGGCGTCGCCGACGAACTTCTCGACCGTGCCGCCGTGCCGCTCGAGCACGCCGCGCGCCGTCTCGTAGTAGCGGGTCATCAGCGCGCGGAGCGCCTCGGGATCGGTGCGCTCGCCGATCGCGGTCGACCCGGTCAAGTCGCAGAACAGCACCGTCACGACTTTTCGCACCTCGCGGACCGGCGCGGTCGCGGCAAAGGGGGCGCCGCAGCCAGGACAGAACCCGAAGTCGTCCGGGCTTTCGCGACCGCACCGGGCGCAGGTCACCACGGGGCGAGTCTACGACGGTGGAGGAGCGCCTTGACATTCTCCGAACGACACGGAGATAGCGTGCCGGGCGCCGGAGAGCTCCCGGGAAGACTCACCGTGGAAACCGAAGAGCACATCGTCGCACGGCGCTACCGGCTGCGGGGGCAGATCGGGCGCGGCGGCATGGGCGTCGTCTGGCGCGCGCGGGACGAGCGGCTCGGCCGCGACGTCGCGCTCAAGGTGCTGCACCCCTGGGTCGCTGACGACCCCGAGCTGCGGGAGCGCTTCGAGCGGGAGGCGGCGGCACTCGCCCGGCTCGAGCACCCGAACCTGATCCGCCTCTACGACGTCCTGGAGAACGACGGCCAGACGGTGCTCGTCATGGAGCTGGTGGAGGGCGCCGCGCTGGACACCGTCATCCGCGGTCGAGCGCTCGGCTGGGACGAGGCGCGGAGCCACTGCGCGCCGGTGGCCGCCGCGCTCGCCCACGCGCACGCGCGCGGTGTCGTCCACCGCGACCTCACCCCGGCGAACATCCTCGTCGAGCGCGGGACGGGCCGCGTCGTCGTAACCGACTTCGGGCTCGCCCGGCTCGCCCGCTCGTCGCGGAGCGCCCCTATCTCCGGCGTGCTCGCCGGGACGCCGGAGTACTGGGCGCCCGAGCAGGCCGCAGGCAACGAGACGGGCCCCGCGACCGACCTGTATGCCCTCGGCTGCATCCTCTTCCGGCTCCTGGCTGGCCGAATGCCGTTCGAGGGCGAGGACCGGCTCGCGACCGGCCTACGCCGTGCCCACGAGGCGGCGCCGTCGCTCGCGGGCGTCGCGCCCGGAGCGCCCTCCGACGCCGTCGTCCTCGTCGACCGCCTCCTCGACCGTGACCCGTCGCGCCGGGGCGACGCCGCCGAGACTGCCGCCGCTCTCGGAGCCGACCTGGCAACGCTGCCGGGGCTTCGCGGCATGGAAGACAGCGCCGTCGATGTGCCGCGGGCGCCGTCCGCACCCACGCTCGTCACGCGGATCCTGCGGGAGCCGGCCACGATCGTGCGCGACGTCAGGTCACACCGGGCGGTCCGGCGCGGGCGGCTCACCGCCGCGCTCGTCGCGCTCCTCGTCGCCGTCGGCATCGCGGGAGGCGGCGTCTACGCGGTGGCGAGCGACGACCCGGCCGGGGTGAACGCGCCGGACGTCGTCGGCGAGCAGGTCGCTCTCGCGCGCGCCGACGTCAAGAAGCGTGCCCGCGACGACGGGCTGCCGGTGCCGAAGGTCAAGGTCGTCGACCGCTCCTATTCCGAGTCGGCTCCCGCCGGCGCGATCATCGCCCAGGATCCCCCGGAGGGGAAGCGGATCCCGGAGAACGGCGCCCTGCTCGTGTCGGTGAGCAAGGGCAGCGCGTACGCCGACGTTCCGTCCGTCGCCGGGCTGGAGGGAGCGGAGGCGTTCGCCTTGCTCGAGCGGAACGGGTTCACACCGTCGCGACGCTATGCACCCTCGACGGAGATCGAAGCCTGGCACGCGATCGACACGGCCCCGGGTGTCGGTACGAAGCTGAAGCGCCCCGTGCGCGTCCGGCTCGTCGTGTCGACGGGGCCGCCGAAGCGTCCCATACCCTCCCTTGCGAGCCTGGACGGGGACGGTGCCGCGCGCGCGCTCCGGGACGCGGGCTTTTCGCCGCTCGTCCGCGAGCGGCCGGAGACGAGCGTCGAGCCGGGCACGGTTCTCGCTGTGAGCCCGACGCCCGGAACGCGGACGGCGCTCGGCTCGACGGTGACGATCGCCGTCGCGCGCGCGCCGCACTGGGAGGCGGTGACCCGGCTCGAGGGCACCGAGGACGCGTCGCCCCGGACGATCCAGGTGCCCGCCGGCGCCCGCCTCGTGCTCTCCACGATCGACACCTCTCCCCTCGGCCTCTTTGGCGGCACCGTCGCCGTCGAGCTGACGGGCGACGCCGAGGGCTCGACGGAGATCGACGCCGGCCAGTCGATCGTGCTCGCCGACGCGTCCGACGGCGATCGGTCGATCGCGGTCGCGATCGACGTTCACGGCTCGGCCCACTGGACGCTTGCGGTCGAGGTCCCGCGCTAGCGGGAGAACGGGAAGGCGACTCCGCTAGGCGTCCGCGGTCGCACGGGCGCCGCCCGAGAGGCGGGCCTTGAGCCGCAACACGGCCTTCGTGTGCAGCTGCGAGACGCGGGACTCGGTCACACCGAGCACCTCGCCGATCTCGCGCAGCGTCAGCTCCTCGTAGTAGTACAGCGTGACGACGAGCTTCTCGCGTTCCGGCAGCCGGGCGATCGCCTCCGCCAGCGCCTCGTTCAGCTCCGTCTGCTCGAGCGAGAACTCCGGATCTGGGCCGGCCGTATCCTCGATCGTGTCGATCAGCGCGACCTGGTCGCCGCCGCCCTGCGGGCTCCACAGCTCGTCGAGCGCCGCCATCGACGACCGAGAGATGTCGGACAGGCTCTTCTCGAGCTCGTCCTCCGAGATGCCGACCTTCCCGGCGATCTCGGCGTCGGTCGGAGCCCGCATGAGTGTCCGCTCGAGCTCGACGATCGCGCGCTCGATCTCTCGCGCGCGGGCGCGGACGCTGCGGGGAACCCAGTCGAGCGAGCGGAGCTCGTCGATGATCGCGCCCTTGATGCGCGCGATCGCGTACGTCTCGAACTTGATCTCACGGCCCGGGTCGAAGCGCTCGATCGCACCGATCAGCCCGAGCAGCCCGTACGAGACGAGGTCCTGCTCGTCGACGTGCGAGGGCAGGCTCGACCCGAGGCGGCCCGCCACGAACTTCACGAGCGGCGCGTACGTGAGAATGAGCCGATCCCGAGCAGCCTGGCTTCCCGTGGCGCGATAGTCGTGCCACAGCGTCTGCGTGTCCCCCCCTGAGAGTGCGCTCACGCGGGGGCAGGGTCGGTCGATCGGATGGAGGTCGCCGCTACCACCAGAGCAGAATACGCCGCCGGGCGGCTATCTCATCCTGTCGACTTGTCCAGCTTTCCCTGTCGGCTTGGCCAGACTCGTCGGGCGAGATCCCCCATCCAGAGGGCGACCGCAGCCGCTGCGAACGCAACGACCCACGCACGGCCGCCCGACAGCGCCGCCCACGCCGCGACGAGCGCGAGCGACACCGAGATCACCGCGAAGAGCCCCGCCAGCGCGTACCTCTGCATCCTCGTGACACAGTGTCACAAGCGGGGTCGGGGTACACTCCCTCGCAGCCCAGGGGCGTGGCGCAATTGGTAGCGCACCGGTCTCCAAAACCGGGGGTTGCAGGTTCGAGTCCTGTCGCCCCTGCTGGCTTTGCGGCCTATTCGGCCCCCGGCGTTGCCCGAACTCTTGCCCGAGGCACATGGGCGAAGGCTCGGGCAGCGGCGCGCTCGGCCTCTTCGGCGAACTCGACGCCGGCGAGGTCGAGGTACATCTGCGTCACCCGGAAGTCCGAGTGCCTGGCCCTCCGCACGACGGGGAGTCCGCTGTTGCCCGCGGCGGCGTTCGTGATCGCGGAGTGGCGGCCATCGTGGAACGGACGCGCGTAGTCGGTGATCCCGGCCCGATCGAGCGCCTCCCGGAACGTCTCCGCGTACCGCTTGTGGTCGACGCCGATCCCTTGAACGGGTGACAGAACACGCGCCCGGCGTCACCCTGACAGCGGCTCCGCCCTCGATGGTCGTACAGCTCGCCGGCGAGGAGCTCGTCGATGACAAGCGTCCGTCGGATCGTGGCGGACTTCGGGGCACCGTCACGGCCCGTGGGCCGGCCGCGCTCGAGGTGGCGGCGCAGCCCGCGGCGGATCTCGCTCGACAGGACGGGCGAGGCGCTTTCGACCGCTGGGGAGGAGAATGAGTCGAAGCGAGAAGGAGGCCAAAGTGACGGCAGGGAACCAAGAGGGAGCACTCGCCGACGCGGTGCTCCAACGCATCGGCCAGACGGTTGGACAGGGTGCGACTGTCTCGACTGTCTTTGGCGAGCCTGTGGCGCACGAGCGCATCACGGTGATCCCGGTGGCGAAGGCACGCTTCGGTTTCGGGGGCGGTGGTGGCGCCGGAGCGAGAGGCAGCGCGGACGGGTCTGGTGGCGGTGGTGGCGGCGGTGCGATCGTGAGCCCAGTGGGGTACATCGAACTGAGCCACGGAACCGCTCGTTTCAAGCGGATTTCAGGTCCGTTCGAGCGGGTCGCGCTTGTCGTGGCCGCGTCGCTCGTCGTGCTCGCCGTCAAGGGACTGATCGTCGAGTACCCTCGACGGAACAGCTAGTTCTGATTCCCGCGGGCCGTGCCGAACCACGAGTTCCCACATTGGGCGCCTGGACGCCGCCGCCACGCGTGACGTCGCAATGAGTGGCCTATCGGATCACTCCCCGTCGCTGATGGATCACTTGCGGTCGGATAGCCGCTTTACTTTTTGTAGGATTGGACGGGTATTCGAGTCAGCCAACCTGCCGGAAGGGGCCAACGTGTCTGTTCGCGACGAGGTGCTCAGCGCAAACGAGGAGTACGCAAGCGGCTTCGGCGACAAGGGCGCCCTGGCCCTGCCGCCCGCGAGAAGGTTCGCGATCCTCACGTGCATGGACGCGAGGCTCGATCCGGCGAAGTACGCCGGCTTGAGCGAAGGCGATGCGCACGTCATCCGGAACGCAGGAGGGCGCGCGAGCGACGACGCCATCCGGTCGCTCGTCATCTCGCACAAGCTGCTCGGAACGAACGAGTGGTTCGTGATCCATCACACCGACTGCGGGATGGAGTTCTTCACCAACGAGCTCATGGGCGAGCTTCTCGAGGGGTCGCTCGACACGGCCGAGCTCGGGCCCGACGGGTTCACGAACGTCGGCAAGGGGCCGGGCTCTGCGGCCGGGAAGGACATCGACTGGCTGACCATCTCCGACCGCGATCAGAGTGTCGTCGACGACGTCGCACGCATCCGCGATCACCCGCTCGTGCCCGGCACCATCTCGATCCTCGGGTTCGTCTACGACGTGACGAGCGGCAAGCTGAACGAGGTCGGCGCGGCGACCGAGGCGGGCCGACCAACCGCCTAGCGTGAAATAACCCTGTCGCAATCTTTCGGGCGTAAAGTGTGGGGCCGCTGAGCGCGCCCCGGTAGGCACCGGGCCGTGGGGGATGTTTCCCGGCACCGAAGGGGCGCGCTCGACGAGCCCGTGGTCGTCGTTCGGGGGCACCGGGACGGGCTCGTCCAGCACGCTTCACTCCTGCCGCCCGGCGAGCATCTCACACCCGCCGGCAGGGCGTACCGCTACTCCGGGTCGTCAGGCGCTCGCCGACGGACGCTCGTTAGAGGATCGCCCAGGGGGCGTGGTCGTCGAGGAGCGCGAGCGCGGCCGTCTCGATCTCGTCCTCCGAGAGGAGCACGAGCCGGGCGGCGTCGCCGAGCGGGACGAACGAGTCCTTGCTCGCCACGCGCGCGAGGCGGCCTGCGTACCCCGCGTCGAGAAGCTCTGCGACGACCCCCTCGCCCACCCCGCCCGTCCGGCGGGTCTCGTCGACCACGAGCGTGCGGTTGCTGACCGAGGCCTCCCGAAGCACCTCGTCCAGCGGCAGGGGCGCCAACCAGCGCAGATCGACCACGGTGACGCCGATCCCTCGCTCGGCAAGCCGGCGCGCGACGCGGAGCGAGAGGTAGAGGCCGTTCGCCCAGGTCAGGATCGTCAGGTCGTCTCCGCCACGATGCGTGTAGGCGGCGCCGACCGGCACGTGCTCCGCGTCGGGCGACGCGAGCCAGAGCTCGTCGCCTTCTTCGTGGAGGTCGCGCGTGTGGTAGAGCGCGATCGGCTCGAGGAAGACGCAGACGGTGCCCTCCGCCTTCGCCGCGGCGACGCAGGTGCGGAGCATCGCGGCCGCGTCGCCCGGCCGCGCGGGAGAGGCGATCACGAGGCCAGGGACGTCCCGCAGGACGCCGAGGCCGTTGTCGTTGTGGAAATGGCCTCCGAACCCCTTCTGGTAGCCGTAGCCCTCGATCCGCACGACCATCCCGTTGCGGTACGCCCCCTGCGAGAAGAACCGCAGCGTCGCCGCCTCGCCGCGCAGCTGGTCCTCGGCGTTGTGGAGGTAGGCGAGGTACTGGATCTCCGGGATCGGGACGAAGCCGGAGATCGCGGTGCCGAGGGCGAGGCCGAGGATCGTGGTCTCGTCGAGCAGCGTGTCGAACACGCGCGACGGGCCGAAGCGCGCCTGGAGCCCTCGTGTGACGCCGTAGACGCCGCCCTTCCGGCCGACGTCCTCTCCGAAGACGAGGGTCTCGGGATGATGCTCGAGGACGTCGGCGAGCGCGGCGTCGATCGCCTGTGCAAGCGTGAGCCGCTCGTCGCCCGCGCCCCCGCCCGTCGTCGCGAGCTCCGCCACGGCCGACGGATCGCGCGAGGCGAGCGGGAGCATGACTTCCTCGGCGGTCTCCATCTGGCGGCGGGTGGTTGCCTCGAGCGCCCGCTCGTGGATCCGGTCGCGTATCGCGAGATACTCGTCGGCGAGCTCGTCGCCCGATACCGCCCCGGCGGCGACGAGCCACCGGCCCGTCGCGAGCAGCGGGTCACGCTCGAAGTCGGCGCGGATCTCGGGGCCCGAGCGGTAGGCGGTCTCGAGGTCAGCCCCGGCGTGGCTCAGGAAGCGGACGGTTCGCAGGTGGAGGACGGCCGGGTGACGATGGACGCGCACCCACTCTGCGAGCTCCTTCGCCGTCGCGAGCACGCCGGCCGGATCGTCGCCGTCGACCCGCTCGACGGCGAGCTCGGGCCTCCCGTGGAGCGACTGCTCGACCCACCCCTCGGGGGTCGGCACGCTGATCCCGATTCCGTTGTCCTCGCAGACGAAGAGGAGCGGCAGCGGCTCGCCGCGGTACGCGAAGTGGGCCGCGGCGTTGAGCGCCGACTGCGCGGTCGCGTGGTTCAGGGACGCGTCGCCGAACGAGCAGACGACGACCGCGTCCGGGGGCCACTCGCAGGTCACGTCGACCTCCCGGGCGCGCTCGATCGCGAACGCGATCCCGACGGCGCGCGGCATGTGCGACGCGATCGTCGAGGTCTGCGGGATCACGGCGAGGTCGTGGTGCCCGAACACCTTGTGACGCCCGCCGGCGATCGGCTCCTCGACGGCGGCCGCCATTCCCAGGAGCACGTCCCACACCCCGTCCCGCCCGACCTGGGCGGCGCGGGCCAGATAGAAGCCTCCGGAGCGGTAGTGGAGGAGTGCGGGGTCGGTCGGACGGAGCGCGAGCGCGACGAGCGCGTTCGACTCGTGCCCCGCGGAGCCGATCGTGTAGAAGCCGAGCTTCTGCGCCTGCAGCCAGCGGGCCGCGTGGTCGATCGCACGGCTCTCGACCTGGGCGCGCCAGGCGCGAGCCGCCTCCGCGGGGAGCTCTGCGGCCTGCTCGGCCGGCGCGAGCGAGCGCAGCGCGTCGACGAGATGTTGCTCGAGAGGATCGAGGTCGCCGGTCATGAGCTCCGGACGGTATCGCTCGGTCGTGCGCAGAAACCACCGATGGAGGGATGCGGGCGCAGGTTCACATCGTCGATTCTGACCTCAGACCGGTCGAGATGGTCGTCGCGCGGGCCGCAGCGCCGGCGGCCCGGCCGGTCAACTACGCGAGGGACGTGGTCGCCAAGCCGCGTCCTTCGTCTTTTCTAGGAGCCTCGCAGGTACGCGTCGTCGCCGCGGAGCCAGTCCTCGCGACGGGGCGCGAACGCGTCGAGCACGACGGAGTCGACGAGCACGTCGACGCGATGCGGCACTCCACCGGGGATGAGCACGCTCTCGCCCGGACCGACCTCGTGCTCCTCCGAGCCAACGACGAAGCGAAGCCTCCCGGAGACCACGGTTGCGATCTGCTCGTTCGGATGCTCGTGCTGCGGGACGACGGCCCCTGCGGCCAGCGTGATCTCGGCGAGCGTCATGGCCTCGCCGTTCAGCATCCGCCGCCCGATGCCCGTGCCGAGCGCCTCGATGGGCTCGTCTTCCCAGCGGAGCACGTGCATACGCCGAGTCTATGCGCTCTCGTAAGCTCCGTTGGTCGCCCTGCCCATGTGAAAGGAGCGAGGATGAGCTACTCGGTCGTGGACGTCGCCGACCTCCCCACCGTGTGGGGGACGTTCAAGTTCGTCCGGCACCACCTGGGGGCGCGGGCGTTCGGTCTCTCGCAGATCGACTTCCCGCCCGACAAGGTCGGGTCCGAGCACGACGAGCGCGAGTCCCGGCAGGAGGAGGTCTATCTCACGCTCTCGGGCGCCGGGACGCTCGAGATCGACGGCGAGACGGTCGAGATGAAGCCGGGCCGCTACGTGCTCGTCCCCGCCGAGTCGAAGCGGCGGCCGGCGGCGGGCCCGGGCGGAATGTCGTTCCTCGTCATCGGCGGCGTGCCCGACGGCGTCTACGAGCCGTGGACTCCCCCGGACGAGTGATCGTCCGGATCCTCCTGTGGCGGATCGACGAGCGGGCACCGTCGTTCGAGGCGCTCCGCGGGCGGATCGAGGAGCTCGAGCCGCTCGCCGCCCCCGGCGCGTTCCTGCTCAACGAGGCGGCCGAACGGATCGGGGCGCTCGTGGTCGACGACGAGGACGAGCCGCCTCCCGCCCAGCTCGACGAGTTGCGTGCGCTGATGGGGCGCGACCCGGACCTCTACGAGGAGTTCGACACGCTGTAGGTCGTCCGCTGACGCGGTCGCAATGCCGTGCTGCGAGCCGCGGGTCAGCGACGTACCAGGTTACGTGCGAAGAAGCCGAGGTTGGCGGGCCGCTCCGCCAGGCGGCGCATCAGGTACGGGTACCACTCCGGGCCGTAGGGCGTGGCCACCAGGACCTTGTACCCCTGCCGCACGAGCTCGAGCTGCAGCGCCGGCCGGACGCCGAAGAGCATCTGCAGCTCGAAGCGGTCGCGGGCGATCCCCTCTCGCTCCGCGAACGCGAGGCACCGCTCGATGAGTCTCTCGTCGTGGGTCGCGATCGCCGCGTACGCACCGCCGCGGAGTGCCGTCTCGACCAGCCGGAAGTACGCGGCGTCGACGTCGGCCTTGTCCGTGTAGGCGATCTCGGGCGGCTCGAGATAGGCACCCTTCACGAAGCGCAGGTTGGGCGAGAGCGGAAGCAGCGACTCGAGGTCGCTCTCGGTCCGGTACAGGTACGACTGGAGCACGGTGCCGACGCGATCGTGGCCCGCCTCGCGCAGCCGGCGGTAGATCCGGAGCGTCGCGTCGACGACGCTCGACTGCTCCATGTCGATCCGGACGAAGCTGCCGAGACGCTCCGCGACGCCGACGACGCGCTCGACGTTCGCGTACGCGAGCTCCTCGTCGAGCTCGAGGCCGAGATGGGTCAGCTTGAGCGCGACGTTGCACGGCAGGGACTCCGCTGCGAGCCGCTCGAGCACGCGCCCGTACTCCTCGGCCACGGCCTCCGCTTCGCCACGGTCGCGGATGCTCTCGCCGAGCAGCGTGGTGTTCGCGTGGAGCCCCTGGCCGGCGAGGCGCCGCAGGACGACGAGGCAGTCGTCGAGCGTCTCCCCCGCGACGAAGCGGGCGGCGCCGAGCCGCATGCCGTAGCGGCCCATGAGCCCCTGGACGTGGCGATCGTCGGCCGCGCGCAGGATCCCGGCGCGCAGCACGGCGTTCGCCCGGGTCGCGACGGTCACGCTGCGCGGGCTCCGACCTCGGCCGCGAGCCACGCCTCGAGCGCGGCGACCTCTGCGGCGTCGAGATCGCGCAGCGGAGGCCGCACGTCCGGGCGGAGTGGGACGCCCTTCCAGCCGACGACCCGCTTCAGCGCTGCGTGGCGCGGGAAGGACTCCATTCGCTCGCGCAGCGCGGCGAGCACGGCAGCGCCCGCCTCGGTCGGCTCGCGAACGACGGCCGCCACGTCCTCGGGAAATGCCGACGCGAGCGCCGACACGGCTCCGACTGCCCCGGCCTCCCGGCCGCGGTGGATGAGCGCCTCGGGACCGACGAAGACGTCGAACCCGTCGAGCAGGTAGCGCGCAAACGCGTCCCACGGCGTATCCGAGACCTTCATCCCCGCGACGTTGTCGGCCTCCTCGCGCAGGCGCGCCAGCATCGTGGGATCGAAGGCGTAGCCCGCCGTCGCGGCGAACTCGTAGACGTAGAAGGGGAGCGGGGCGCAGGCCCTCGCCGCGGCGAGCAGATGGGCCTCCTGCGCCGGAGGGTCGAGCTTGAAGTACGGCGGCCCGATCACCGCGACCGCGTCGGCGCCCGATTCCACCGCATGTGCCGCGAGCGCCACCGTGTCGGCGGTCGTCTGGGCCCCGCAGTGGGCGGCAACGAGGGCCCGTCCCGCGATGCTCTCGAGCCAGAGCTCGAGTCCCCGTCGGCGCTCGTCGACCGAGAGCAGCACTGCCTCGCCGTTCGTCCCGAACGCGAGCACGCCGTCGAGGCCCGCGCCGACCAGGAAGTCGGCGTACGGCCCGAAAGCGCCCTCGTCGAGGCGGGCTCCGCCCTCGCGCAGGGGCGTCGAGGCCGCGGCGATCGCTCCGTGCAGGCGCGGGCTCAACGCGAAAGCTCCGCGGCCCGAACCATGGTCGCCGCCTTCTGCAACCGCTCGAGCTCCACCGTGAAGCGCCTGGCCCCCACGCGCGAAACCTTAGGCTGTCCGCCGTGGGCGCGCTCCGCATCGAGAGGGAGGACGACGTCCTCCGCGTCACGCTGGCACGGCCCGAGTCGCGCAACGCGTTCGACGCGGCCCTGATCGCCGAGCTCTCGGAGGCGTTCGTCGACGTCGGCACGTCTCGTGCGGTGGTGCTCGCGGGGGACGGCCCGAGCTTCTGCGCGGGTGCCGACGTCGAATGGATGCGCGCCTCGGCCGAGCTCGACTTCGACGCGAACGTGGCCGACGCGACCGCCATGCGCCGGATGTTCGAGGCCGTCGACGGCTGCCCGGCCCCGGTCGTCGCCGTCGTCCAGGGACACGCGTTCGGGGGCGGCATCGGGCTCGTCGCGTGCAGCGACGTCGTGGTCGCCGAGCCGCGGGCGGTGTTCGCGTTCTCCGAGGTGAAGCTCGGGATCGTCCCGGCCGTGATCTCGCCCTTCGCGCTGCGGAGGATCGGCGAGAGCGCGGCCCGCCGCTACTTCGTCACCGGAGAGCGCTTCGATGCCGCGACCGCGCTCGCGATCGGGCTGGTGCACGAGGTGGTCGACGACCTCGACGGGGCGCTCGAGCGGATCCTCGGCGAGCTCCGCACCGCCGGGCCGCGCGCCGCGCGCCACGCCAAGCGGCTCGTGCTCGAGCGTCCCGACGGCCCCGAGACGGCGCGGCGCATCGCCGAGCGGCGCACGAGTGAGGAGGGACAGGAAGGGCTTCGCGCCTTCCTCGAGCGCCGCAGGCCCGCCTGGGCGCCGGCCGCGCGCGACGCAGACGCGTGACCGCGGCCCTCGCGATCACTTCGGCGCTCCTCATCGGCGGCGCGGACTTCATCGGCGGCTTCCTCTCTCGCACGGTGAGCCCGGTCCGGGTCGCCGCGCTCGCGCAGGTGATCGGGCTGGCACTCGCGATCCCCGCGGCCCTCGTCGTCGAAGCCGAGGCCGTCACGGGCGCCGATGCGGCGTGGTCGGCAGGGAGCGGCGTCGCCGTGGGCCTCGGCCTGGTCGTGTTCTACACCGCGATGACAAGGGGCCTGATCAGTCTCGTCGCTCCGGTCACGGCGGTGACCGGAGCGGTCGTCCCGGTCGTGTACGCGCTCGGCTCGGGCGAGCGGCCCGGGAGGGCGGCGGTCGTCGGGATCGCGCTCGCCGTCGCTGCGATCGCGCTCGTCTCCCTGGCTCCGGAGGCCTCGTCCGTTCCGGGCACCGGGCTCGGAGCGCTCCCCCTCGCCTTCGCGGCGGGAATCCTCTTCGGCCTCTTCTACGTGTGCCTCTCGCGCGTGCACGAGGACGCCGGGATGTGGCCGGTTGCGATGTCCCGGGTCGCCTCTGCCGCCGTCGTGCTCGCGCTCGCGCTCACCGTCACGCGGGGCGTCGCCGTCGCCCGCGCCGTCGTCCCGCGGATCGCGCTCATCGGCGCCCTCGAGGTCGGCGCAGGCGTGACGCTCCTGCTCGCGCTCCAGCGCGGCCCCGTCTCGGTCGCGTCGGTGCTGGCGTCGCTCTATCCGGTCACGACGACATTCTTGGCGGCGTTCGTGCTCCACGAGAGGCTGCGCGGTCTCCAGCTCGTCGGCGTGGCGCTCGCGCTCGTCGCCGTCGCCCTGATCGCGTCGGCCTAGCGCCTGTCGTCTTCGAGGTACTTCTTCAGCCCGAGGAACGGCAGGACGAACGTGGCCACGAGCGCCGCGAGCCACACGATCACCGCGGCTCCGATCCACGTGCCGACCCCGCTGATCGAGAAGCCGTCGGAGAGCAGATCCGTGACGACGAGCGAGACGAGCGTCGCGATCAACGCCGTCGCGCCGATCGCGCCGTTGCCGAGCCTCCGCAGCTGAACCCCGAGGAACGGCGTGAGCACGGCGAACACGATGGTGAAGATCACCACCGCGAGGATGAACGACGCGAAGTTGATCGAGAAGCCGTCGAGGACGAGAGACGCCACCACAAGCCCGATCGCGTTGGCCGCGAGAGCAACGAGGGTCCTGACGATGAGCCGGATCATGCCGGCGACCCTACACCATCGATTGCCCGGGTGGCCGCGGGCTCAGCCGACGACGAGCGTCGGGCTCGACCGTCGCGTCTCGGGGTCGTAGAGCCGGAGCTGCGTCCCCTTTGCCGCCCGCACCGTCCTGGTGAAGAACCCCCGCGCGTTGGTCTCCCCCCTGGCGCCGATCCCGATCCAGCGGCCGCTCGAACGGCGCTGCAGGACATATGCCCGGAAGCCCGTGCCCGGGCGCACCTGCCCCCAGAGCGTCGTCGCAAGACCGGTGCGGGAGACCTGCGCGAGCGGAAGCGAGAACGACGACAGCGCCGGCTTCACCCTCCCGGCCACGGTCTCGAGGCCGCTCTGCCAGGCGCCCAGCTTCGGCTCGTCGCGCACCAGGTACTGCAGGAGCAGGTCGACCCGGCTCGCCTCGTATGCCCGCAGCTGGGCCTCGGCGACGAACCGGGCCTGCTTCGCCCACGTCACGCCGAGGATGCGGTCCGGCGGGTTCGTCTGGTACCCGAGCTCCGTGAGCCAGATGCGCGTGCGTGGCCCGAACGCGGCCCGCGTCTCGTCGACGAGGCGGTCGAGGGTGGCCATGCTGATCGTCTCGCACCAGGCGCAGCCGCCGGCGAAGGGTGTCTCGGCTGGAGAGAGCGGATGCGGGTGGTGGACGTACGCGTCGAGGCGGGCGCCCGCGCGCCCCATGCCGCGGATGAAGTCGACGGGCGACGTCCCGCCGCTCGCTCCGCGCGGCGCAGTCGCGCCTCCGCCGATCGACGCCTTCGGGATGACGCCCTTGATCGCAGCCCCGGCGGGGTTCAGCAGCTTCGCGACATATACCGTCGGAGACGGCGGGAGGAGCCAGCGGCGCTGGTTCGGCTCGTTCCAGACGATCCAGCGCCGGACCCACGGGAACCGCTCCGCGGCCGCACGCGCGAACGACGCGAACGACGCCGCCGCGGTCGGCGGCACGTTCGGCCCGCCGCCGCCGTTGGCCCACGTCGGGGTTCCCCAGATCGCCACGACCGGCTCGATCCCGGCGGTGCGGAGGGCGTCGAGCAGCAGCCCGTCGCGCGCCCAGTCGTACGTGCCCTGCTCGGCCTCGATCTCGTACCAGTCGAGCGTCACGCGGACGACCTGGACACCCATCCCGTCGAGCCCGGCGACCCGCTCCTCGAGCGTTCCCGGGCCGAACTCGAGCCAGGCGTCGTCCGTGACGCCCATCCGGACCCCCGGTGCGCCTTGCGCCGTTCCCGCGAGCAGGCCAGCGCAGGCGAGAAGCGTCACGATGAGAGCGAGCACACGGGCCACTGGCGGCGACCCTACCCGAGCCACAGGCCGGAATCCGACGTCTTCAGAGCATCCTTACGCCCGCTTCAGGGGCGGTTGTCGGCGACCGACCAGACGAGCTGCGAGACGAGCCAGTTGACGAGCCAGATGACGATCGTCGCACCGACGTACGTCCAGAACCCGTCGATGGAGAAGTCGGGGACGATCCACTCCGTGACGAGCAGCATCACCACGTTCACGAAGAAGTACGCGATCCCGAACGTCAGGAGGATCAGCGGCAGGGCGATGAAGGTGAGGAGCGGCTTGAGGAACACGTTCGCGAGGCCGAGCACGGCGCCCGCGAGGAGCAGCGGTCCCCACCGCTCGATCGAGAGGCCGGAGAACGCCCAGTCGGCGACGATCAGCCCGAGGACGTTGATCCCCCACTGGACGAGCGCTGCGACGGCCCACGGCACGCCGGTGAGGCTACACACCGCCGTCGCGGTCGAGCGACGCGGACGATCCCTCGTATCGCCCGCCTCCGACGGAATCGACGCCGCGGAGTCGTTGCGACCGCGCCTGCCAGAAGCGGACGTTCCCTCGTATTGCTCACCAGCCACAGAATCGACGCTGCGGAGCAGTTGCGACCGCGAAGCGGGCGCCTTCAGGGACGTGCCCCGCCGCAGGCGGGGATCCCGCGGTAGGAATCCGCTCGGCGGATTCCTACCTTGCGGACAATTCAGAACAGCTTCTGCAGCTTGAGGGCGGCGCCCATGTCGCCGGAGATCTTGAGCTTCCCGGTCATGTAGGCGGTGGTGGCGTTCGCCTCGCCGTTGGCGATCTTGACGAGCGTCTCCTCGCTCGCCGAGAGCGTGCAGTCGGCCTCGCTCGCGCCCTCGCTCACGCTCACCGCGCCGTCCTCGACGGCAACCGTCCACTGACCGACGCCGTCGACGTCGAACACGTAGGTGTTGTTCATCCCGGCCGTCTTGGCGGGGTCCGCCTTCTCCGGCAGCTTCTCGAAGAACTCCTGCACCGTCATGTCGCCTCCTCGTTGACTGACCGTTCAATCGGCAAGCCTAGACAATCGCGGCGGGCGCGGGCTCGACCTGCGGCATGCGCCTCGGGGCAGGCGCCGGCAGGAAGAGACAGACCACTGCGCCGATCGCGGGCCCGGCCGCTGCGACGTAGAGCGCCGTCTCCAGGTCGATCGCGTCCGCCACCGCGCCGAGCATGACGGCGGCGATCCCGCCGATTCCCATCGAGAGCCCGATCGTGAGCCCGCTGGCCAGGCCGACGCGACGGGGCAGGTAGAGCTGGCCCAGCACCATCGTCACGCCGAAGGTTCCGACAACGGAGAGCCCGACCAGCATCAGGGCCAGCGTCCCGACCACGCCGCCGACGGCCACGAACACGACGATCAGCGCGGGGAGCGCGGTCTGGGTCACGAGGAGGGTGCGCCGCAGCCCGACGCGGTCTGCGACCGGGCCGAGCACGAGCGTGCCGACGGCGCCCGAGACGAGCATCAGCGCGAGCTCGCGGCCACCCTCGCCCTCGGTGCCGCCGTTCGCGACGATCCAGAGCGGCACGAACGCGAGCAGCGCGAACCAGGCGACGCTCCGCAGCCCGATGACGAGGGAGAGCAGGAACATCGCCCGGCGATCGTCGTCGCCGGCCGCCACCCGGTGCCCGACCTGGGCCGGGGCGAGCCGGCGCAGGGACGGCAGCACGCGCAGCAGGACGACGGCGAACGCCACGACCGGCACCATCGCGAAGAGGGCTCCCTCGAGGCCGAGCCAGATGACGAGCGGCGTGATCAGGATCGGTGCGAGCGCGTACCCGGAGTTCCCGCCGATGTTGAAGTACGACATCCCGCTCGCGCGCTTTCGGCCGCTCGCGTACGCGGCGAACTTCGCGCCCTCCGGGTGGTACGCGGCGATGCCCACTCCGGCCGCGAAGAACAGCGCGACGACGAGCACGTACGTCGGGGCGACCGCCGCGAGGCCGGTGCCGACGCCGGCGAGCGCGACGCCGCCGGGCAAGAGCCACATCGCGCCGCGGCGATCCGACCACAAGCCGAACAGCGGCTGGAGCAGAGACGAGGAGACGAGCACCGCCAGCATCAGGACTGCCGTCGCGGTGTACGAGAGGTCGAACTCGTGGGAGAGGAACGGCAGGAGCGCGGGGACGGCGCCCGACGCGAAGTCGACCGACAGGTGCCCGCCCGACAGGGTCGCCATCGCCCTCGGGTCGAGCTCGCCTGTCATGCCACGAGGCTACTCGCCAGCGGACGGTCGGCGCGGACTGTACGGTCTGCCGCACCGTGCCGGTTCCGACAACCGGCTACGTTTTCGCCTTGGCTGCCATCGAGGCAGAGGGGCTCGTCAAGGTCTACCGCTCGCGAAAGAACGAGGTGCGGGCGCTCGACGGCGTCGACCTCGAGGTGCACGAGGGAACGGTGCTCGGACTACTTGGGCCGAACGGCGCCGGCAAGACGACGACGGTGCGGATCCTCGCGACGCTGCTCCGTCCCGACGCGGGCCGCGCGACGGTCGCGGGCCACGACGTCCTGCGCGAGCCGCAAGCCGTCCGCACGCGGATCGGCCTGTCGGGCCAATACGCCGCCGTCGACGAGAACCTGACCGGCCGCGAGAACCTCTGGATGTTCGGGCGCCTCTACCAGCTCCGGGGCGCCGAGGCACGAGGCCGTGCCGACGAGCTGCTCGAACGCTTCGGGCTCGCGGACGCGGCCGACCGCGTCGCGAAGACGTACTCCGGTGGGATGCGCAGGCGCCTCGATCTCGCGGGCGCGCTCGTCGGACGCCCGAGGCTGCTCTTCCTCGACGAGCCGACGACCGGCCTCGACCCGCGCGGTCGGCTCGGCATGTGGGACGTCATCCGCGACCAGGTGCGCGAGGGGACGACGCTGCTCCTGACGACGCAGTACCTCGAAGAGGCTGACGAGCTCGCCGACGAGATCGCCGTCGTCGACCACGGGCGGATCATCGCGCGTGGCACCGCCGACGAGTTGAAGACAAGCGTCGGCGGCGAGCGCATCGAGGTCGTCGTGCATCGCCGCGACGATGTCGCACGAGCGGCGGGGCTGCTCACACCGAACGGCGGCGCCTCGGTCGACGAGCACACGCGACGCGTCACCATCGCGGCCGGCGGGGGGGCGCAACAGCTCGTCGACGTCGTCCGGCTCCTCGGGGAGGCGTCGATCGGGATCGACGACGTGGGCCTCCGCCGGCCGACCCTGGACGACGTGTTCCTCACGCTCACCGGGCATGCCGCCGAGGTGGCGGACGCCGAGCCCGACGAGGAGCTCGCAGCGTGAGCTCGATGACGCAGGCCGTGTCCGACGGACGCGTCGTCGCTTGGCGGAACCTCAAGCGGGTGCCGCGGATCCCGGAGCTCGCGATCTTCGCGATCCTCCAGTCGATCATGTTCGTGCTGCTGTTCGCCTTCGTGTTCGGGGGCGCGATCCCACTCCCCGGCGGAGGCAGCTACCGCGAATACCTGATGCCCGGCATCTACATCCAGACGCTGGCGTTCGCCTCGATCACGACCGCGATCGGGATGGCGGACGACATGCACAAGGGGATCATCGACCGCTTCCGCTCGCTGCCGATGGCACGGTCGGCGGTGCTGAGCGGGCGGACGTCCGCCGACCTCGTCTACAACACCGGGATCCTCGTCGTGCTGATGCTCTCCGGCCTCGTCGTCGGGTGGCGTGTGCACAGCTCGGCCGGGGAGTTCTTGCTCGCCGTCCTCCTGATGCTCGCGTTCACGCTGGCGATGGCGTGGATCGGCGTTCTGCTCGGGCTCTCGGTGAAGACCGTCGAGGTGGCGCAGCAGCTCGGCTTCCTCGTGATCTTCCCGCTGACCTTCCTCTCGAACGCGTTCGTGCCGACCGAGACGCTCCCCGGCTGGCTCCAGCCGGTCGCCGAGTGGAACCCGATCAGCTCGCTCGTCGCCGCGACACGCGACCTCTTCGGCAACCCGAACCCGTATCCGTCGGACTCGTTCCCGAGCGAGCATGCGCTGCTCATGTCCATCGTGTGGATCGTCGTGCTGCTCGTCGTCTTCGCCCCGCTCGCGGTGCGGCGGTATCGCTCCATCGACCGGTAGTTCGCCGGCCAGCGTCGCCCGGCCCGGCAGACGAGGCGCGGCTACGATCCCGCCCGGCATGGACTTCGACCTCACCTCCGAGCAGGAGCTGATCCGCGACACGGTCCGCTCGTTCGCGCGCGAGCGGGTCGCACCCATCGCGGAGGAGCTCGACCGCGAGGCGCGCTTCCCGGTCGAGCTCGTGCGCGAGATGGCCGAGCTCGGGCTGATGGGGATCCCGATCGAGGAGGCATACGGCGGCGCAGGGGGGGACACGGTTTCCTACGCGATCGCGATCGAGGAGCTCACTCGGATCGACTCGTCCGTCGCGATCACCGTCGCCGCACACACGTCGCTCGGGACGATGCCCATCTACCTCTTCGGCTCGGAGGAGCAGAAGCAGCGCTGGCTCCCCGACCTCGCATCGGGCCGGCGGCTCGCGGCATTCGGCCTCACCGAGCCGGACGCCGGCTCCGACGCGGGCGCGACCCGCACCACCGCGGAGCGTCGAGACGGCGGGTGGGTGGTCAACGGCTCGAAGATGTTCATCACCAACGCGGGCACCGAGCTCACCTGGGGTGTGACGATCACCGCGCGCACCGGCAAGGACGAGATCTCGAACGTCGTCGTCGAGAACGGGACGCCCGGGTACGTCGTCTCCGAGCCGCTCCACAAGCTCGGCTGGAAGGCCTCCGACACCCGTGAGCTCACGTTCGCGGACTGTGCGGTGCCCGAGGGCAACCTGCTCGGCTCGCCGGGCAAGGGCTTCCACCAGTTCCTCGAGATCCTCGACGGCGGGCGCATCTCGGTGGCCGCGATGGGCGTCGGGCTCGCCCAGGGCGCGTACGACCTCGCCGAGGCGTACGCGCAGGACCGCCGGCAGTTCGGCAGGCCCATCGCAAAGTTCCAGGCCCTGGCGTTCAAGTTCGCGGACATGGCCGTGGAGATCGAGGCGGGTCGGCAGCTCGTCTACAAGGCGGCGTGGCTCAAGGACCAGCGCCGCCCGTTCGCGCTCGAGGCGGCGATGGCGAAGCTCTACACGGGAGAGCTGTCGCACCGCGTCGTGAACCAGGCGCTCCAGATCCACGGCGGCTACGGCTTCATGGACGAGTTCCCGATCTCGCGCCTGTACCGCGACCAGAAGATCCTCGAGATCGGCGAGGGCACGAACGAGGTGCAGCGCATGGTGATCGCGAAGCATCTGGGGCTCTGAGGCCCCGCTCGCGGGGCCTCAGAGCCCCAGTCACCTGCGCGAGCAGGTGTCCGACTTCGGTCGGACACCTTCCCGACACCAGCCCACACTCGGCGGGATATCCTCGGCAGTGGCCCGAGAGGACCAAAGCCATGGCGTCGATCGACCTTCCGCAAGCCGCTCCGCGTCGAGCACCGCGCCCATGGGCCGCGGTGGTGCTCTTCACCGCGCTCTGGGGCCTCGTCGCGGCGTCGCGCGCAGAGGCGCACGTCACCCTGACGCCCCCGTTCGTCGACGCGGGTGCGAGGGCGACGGTCACCTTCGAGATGCCGAACGAGCGCCCGCCGCACGCCACCGTCTCGCTGGAGGTCGAGGCGCCGCCGGGCATCGAGCTCGCCTCGGCGACGCCGCCCACCGGCTGGAAGCTCGAGCTGACGCGCAATCGGGCTCGCTGGACCGGCGGGCGCATCGAGGGGCAGCGCACGGTCGCGTTCCCGCTGGCCGTCACGGCGCGGACGCGCGCCGGCACGGAGATCTTCAAGGCGACTCAGGGATACGACGACGGGGAGAGCGTCCACTGGGACGCGGGCCTGACGGTGCTCCCCGCCGAAGGCAGCGAGGCACCCTCACAGCACATCGACCGCGCCCTCGCCGCCGGGGGGGTCGGTCTCGTGGTCATCGCCGCGAGCTTCCTGGTGCTACGGCTCCTGCGGCGCCGCCCACTTCAAGAGCGATAGCGGCATCCGTTGCTACCGTCGTCGGGCGGTGCTCTTCGCGCAGATCCTGAACGACGACCTCGGCTGCGCCTCGTACCTCGTCGGCTGCGAGGAGGCCGGCGAAGCGGTCGTCGTCGACCCGCCCTACGCGACCGAGCACGTCCTCGCGGAGGCCGATCGGCTCGAGGTCCGGCTCGTCCGGACGGTGGAGACCCACACGCACGCCGACCATGTCTCGGGTCACGGCCGACTCGCGCTCGAGCACGACGTCCCTGTGAGCATCCACCCCGCCGCGCAGGTCGCGTATCCCCACGACGCGCTCGAGGACGGCGCCGAGGTCACCGTCGGCAACGTCACGCTCCGGTGCATCCACACGCCCGGCCACCGGCCCGAGCACTGTTGCCTCGCGGTGATCGACCGGACGCGCGCGGACGAGCCGTGGCTCGTCCTCACCGGCGACTCGCTCTTCGTCGGCGACACGGCGCGCCCCGACCTCGCAGTCGGCGCCACCGAGGGCGCCGAGGGGCTCTTCCGCTCGCTCCGGCGGCTGATGGAGCTGCCCGACGGCGTCGAGGTGTTCCCCGGGCACGTCGCCGGGTCGCTGTGCGGCGTCGCCATGAGCTCGCGCGGCTCGACGACGATCGGCTTCGAGCGGCGTTTCAACCCGATGGCATCGATCGCGGAGCTCGACGCGTTCGTGACGGAATCCGCGGCCGTCTCGGCGCCGAAGCCGCCGAACCTCGCGCGGATCGTCGAGCTGAACCGGGGACCGTTTCTCGGCGCACAGCCGCCGACGACCGAGCTTCCCCTGCCCGCGCCGGGCTCGCAGCTGCTCGACGCGCGCCCGGTCTCCGACCACCTTGCGGGCCATCTGCCCGGTGCGTTCAGCGTCCCGGTCTCCGGCACGAGCTTCTCGACGAAAGCGGGCTTCGTGCTCGATGCGTCGACGCCCGTGACCGTCCTCGCCGCGGATGCGGCCGAGGCCGAGCGCGCGGTCGAGGGCCTGAGCTCCGTGGCGTTCCTCGACGTGGCCGGCTACGTGCTCGGAAGCGGCCCCGAGACGACCGCGCAGGCGACGGTCGACGAGCTCGAGGGCCTGATCGGGGCCGGCGCGACGGTGATCGACGTGCGCGAGCACGACGAGCGCGACGAGGGCTACATCCCGGGGAGTCGCCACGTCCCGTACCGCTTGATGCGGACGTGTTGCCCGGGCTTGCCCGACGACCGTCCGATCGTCACGATCTGCAACTCGGGCCCCCGCGCCGCGATCGCCGCGAGCCTCCTCCGCGCGAAGGGCTTCGACGCGCGCCCGGTCGTCGACGGCGGCATGGCCGACTGGCTCGCCCGCGGCGCGACGACGGTCAGCTTCCGCCGCTGCGGGAACTGACGTCCGGCGCTTCGGCGTCGAGCTGACGCAGGCGGGCGCCTGCCCCGAGCCCGCGGACCAGCTCGCGCGCGCGGCCGAGTGCCCTGCCGTCCCCTGCCCGCGCCGCGAGCACGAGCACCTCGGCCTCCAGCTGCGGTGTGCCGATCTCGCGAAGCGTCGCCGCTGCCTCTGCGAAGCGACCCGAGTCGATCTCCAGCGCGGCCTCGAGGAACCGCGGGCCGGGCCGTTCGTCCAGCGAGGCGAGCGCGCCGCGTCGACCTACCCGCTCGAGTGCAAGAGACAGGTAGACCATCCAGTACCCGGGCATCACCCCGCGTGGGTTGCCTCGCCGCCGCGCGAGGAAGTCGTCCAGCAGGGTGCATGCCTCGTCCTCGTGGCCGGTGCGGGCGAGAACCCAGGACGACGTCGCAAGGCATGGAAGCACCGCCTGGTCGTCGCCGCGCGAGTACCCGAGCTCGACCGCTCGGCGCGCGACGACGGCAGCCTCGTCGCCAAGGCCCGATCGCACGAGACCGAGCTCGGCGAGCACGAACCGGAAGAACGGCTCGTAGTACAGCCCGCCGACCTTCCGCGCCCGCTCGAGCTCGGCGTTCGCGATCGCCTCCGCCTCCTCCCACTCCCCGGCGAGGAAGCACGCCTCGCAGAGGTTGCCCGACGCGAAGCCGCCCGTCCCACCCGCGGTCCCGGTGCGCACGTTGTGGGCGAGCCCCTCTCGTGCGACAGCGATCGCGCCGGCGAGATCGCCGAAGTCGAGCACGATGCTCGAGAGGTTGATGTACGCCCTACTCACTTCGCTCGGGTCGTACTCGACGGTCAGCCTTCGCGCCTCCTCGAGATCCTCGCGCACGTTCTCGTAGTCCCCGGCGTTCGCGCGGGATGTCGCCTTCGTGATGAGCGCGGACGCCCGCGGGCCGTCGGCGCCGACCGACGTCGCGAGCTCGATCGCGCGGTCGGCGATGACGATCGACCGTTGCTGCCGGCCCGCCAGCATCTCGAGCCGGGCAACCTGGGCGAGCACGTGAGCGTGGTCGTGGGACGGCGGCTCCCCCTCGATGAGCTCCACGCCTCGCGCGGCCCACTGCGCAGTGCCGAGACCGTCGCCGTGCTGCCAGAGTGAATGTGCGAGGTCGACGGCGACGACGGCCGCCTCGCCGTTCGAGCCCTGGGCCAGGAGCATGTCGAACGCACGGAGGAGCTCCTCGCTGCCGCTCTGCTCCGTGAACACGAGCGCCTTGCCGAGCACGCGCAGTGCCCCGGGGTCGAGACCATCTGTCGACCAGGCGGCGGCCGCGCGCAGGGCGCGAACGCAGGCCGGAAACGCGCCGATCGCGAACGCGCGGAGGCCCGCCTCACGCAGCGCGACGGCTGCGGCGGGCTGCAGCTCGGCGGCATCGAGCCCCGCGCTGCGCGCAAGCTCGATCGCCTGGACGTAGTGGTGGGCGAGCAGCTCCGAGCGGTCCTCCCGGCGGTCGTCCGGCAGGGTCTCGATCCAGCGCGCGACGCGGACGTGGCGCTCCACCCGGTCGGGCCGCGGCAGCTGCGCGTAGACCGCGTCGCGCACGAGACCGTGCACGAACGCGTGCTGTGTCGCGCCGGCAACCGCCGAATGACGCTCGCGGCGGAGGAACTCCTTGCGCCCGAGCGAGCGCAGCAGGTCCCCCACGTCCTCGTCCCGGTCGTGCCCGGAGACGGCGCGGAGGCCGTCCGACCAGACGACGGTTCCCATCACCGCCGCGTCGCGCAGGAGCTCCTTCTCCGCGGGCGGCAGGAGGTCGACGCGCGCGGCGACGATCCCGAGCACGGTGTCCGGGAGCTCGGACGTGGCGCCGCCGGAGGCCTGCATCCGGACGAACTCCTCTGCGTACAGCGGGTTCCCGCCGGCCCGCTCGACGACCGAGGCGCGAAGCGCTTCGTCGGCAGGGTCGCGGCCGAGCAGCGACTCCACGAGGCGCTGCGTCTCGTCCGGCGTCAGCGGCCCGAGCGAGACCGTGAGCGCGTTGCGCTTGCCGCCACCCCACTCCGGGCGCCGCTCGAGCAGCTCCGGCCGGGCACAGCAGACGACGAGCAGGGGGACTCCCTCGACCAGCTCGACGAGCCCGTCCACGAACTCGAGCATTCCCTCGTCGGCCCACTGGAGATCGTCGAACACGAGCACCAGCGGTCTCCGCTCGGCGAGCACCTCGAGGAACATCCGCCATCCGGCGGCGAGCTCGGCGCGCCGATCGGAGAGTGCGACGTCCTCGGGCACGAGCCCGACGAGCGGGCGCAGGCTCGAGTCGATCCTACGCCGCTCGCCCTCGGGGACGATCTCGTCGACCATCGCGGCCAGCTTGCGCGATGCCGCCTCGGCCGAGTCGTTCTCGTGGATCCCGGCCTGCGCCTTGACGACCTCCCCGAGCGCCCAGAAGGTCACGCCCTCGCCGTACGGGAGACAGCGCCCGTAGCGCCAGGTGATGATCTCCTCGTCGTCCGCCACTGCCTGGCCGAGCTCCGCGACGAGCCGGCTCTTGCCGATCCCCGGCACGCCGACGAGCGTCACGAGCTGCGGTGAGCGGTCGACCCGGACGCGCGCGAAGGCGCCGAGCAGAAGCGCCCGCTCGTGCTCGCGGCCCACGAGCGGCGAGGCGGGCTCGCCCGCCGGCTCGCCCACGCGACCTACGGGCTCGACGGCCTCCCATACGGGGACCGGGTCGGCTTTCCCCTTCGCGTGGACCGGCTCGTGCGCGCGGTAGACGATCAGCCGCTCCGTCGCGCGGTGCGTCCCGGCGCCGACGAGGATCCCGTCGACGGGCGCCGCGGCCTGGATCCGCGCCGCGGTGTTCATCACGTCGCCGGCGACCATCGACTCCCCGGCCGTCGTGCGCGCGTCGAGCGCGACGAGCGCCTCGCCGGTCGCGACTCCGACCCGCACGTGAAGGTCGAGCGCGTCGTCGCGCTCGTTGAGCGCGGCGATCGAGTCACGCACGGCCAATGCGGCCCGGACGGCCCGCTCGGGATCGTCCTCGTGCGCCGTCGGCGCGCCGAACACGGCGACCACGGCGTCGCCGATGAACTTCTCGACCGTGCCGCCGTACCGCTCGAGCTCGCGGCGGAGTGTCTCGTGATAGCGGCGCAACAACGCGCGAACGTCCTCCGGGTCGAGGCGCTCGGCGCGCGCGGTGGAGCCGACGAGATCGACGAAGACGGCGGTGACGACCTTCCGCTCCTCGCGCGTCCGAGGCTCGGCGGCGAGCGGCGCGCCGCAGCCGTTGCAGAACCGGGCGTCGTCCGGGTTCTCCCGGGCGCACTGCGCGCAGGCGATCACGCGGCGAGTGTACGCGCCCTCAGCGGAGGCGACGGACCGTGTAGCCCGCCGTCCGCGAGCGCGCGGATGAGCGCTGCGCGTGCTCCTCGTCGCGGGTCTCGAGCGTCAGCTCCGCCTCGGTCTCGAGCACGCCGATGTTGCGGCCCTCGCGATGGTGCTGGATCGCGAGGATGTTCGCGCGCTGCTCTGCGATCAGCCCGACGATGTGCGCGAGCTCGCCGGGCCGATCGGGGATCAGCAGCGCGACGACGAGGTACCGCCCGGAGGCCGTCATGCCGTAGCGGATCACCGAGCTCATCGTGGTCGCGTCGATGTTCCCGCCGGCGAGGACGCGCACGCCGGGCCGTCGCCGCCGACCCGACCGGCGAGGATCGCCGCCACCGGAGCCGCGCCGGCTCCCTCGACCACGAGCTTCGAGCGCTCGAGCAGGAGCACGATCGCCTGCGAGATCTCCTCGTCGTCAACGACCACCACCTCGTCCATCAGCTCGTCGAGGATCTCGCGGGTGAGCGTGCCGGGGTGCTTGACGGCGATGCCGTCCGCGATCGTCGCTCCCGCCGGTTCCCTCCCGGCGAGCGGCGCGCAGGCCGCCGACTGGACGCCCACGACCCTGACCTCGGGGCGGAGCGCGTCGAGCGCGATCGCGATCCCGGCCGCGAGCCCGCCGCCGCCGACGGGGATCACGACCGTCAGCTCGCCCGACGGCAGCTGGCCGGCGAGCTCGAGGCCGAGGGTGCCCTGACCGGCGATGACGCGCGAGTCCTCGAAGGCGTGGACGAAGGTCGCGCCCGTCTCGGCCTCGCGAGCCCGCGCCACCGCGACCGTCTCGTCGAATCCGTCTCCCGCCAGCTCGACCGTCGCCCCGTACCCCCGCGCCGCCTCGACCTTCGCCATCGGCGCCGCCTCCGGAACGAAGATCGTCGCGGCGATGCCCGCCTCACGCGCCGCCCAGGCGACGGCCTGACCGTGGTTTCCGGCGCTGGCGGTGACGACGCCGCGGCTCCGCTCATCCGCCGACAGCTGCGCGATCGTGTTGTAGGCGCCGCGGATCTTGAACGCGCCGGTGCGCTGCAGGTTCTCGGCCTTGAGCAGGACTGTCCGCCCGGAGAGGCGCGAGAGCGTCTCCGAGGAGTACACGGGCGTCACGCGCGCGACGCCGTGCAGCCTCTCCTGCGCGGCGCGCACGTCGGCGATCGTGGGGCGCTCGATCACGGCTCGCGCCCGCCCGTCACCGCATCGACGACCGCCCCGACGGCCGTCAGCGGATCGACCTCGCGGCGCTGAACGCGCTCCACCAGCCCGCGCACCGCCTCGTCCTCCCGCATCGCGTGCCGGACGAGCCGCCTGA
>CAWGDT010000017.1:0-10918 GCA_963821365.1 uncultured Actinomycetes bacterium | reverse complement strand
CGCCGCTAGGAGACGTGGCCCGCGGGCGAGCGTTGGAATCGGCGCCCGCCCGCAACAGGTCCGCAGCCCCGGCGTGCGCGTGCAGGCGGGGAGCTGCCGAGGCGTTCCGCAGGCGACGATGATCTCTGTGTGCGGAGCCAGGAGCAGGGCACCCGGGTCGCCCGTGAACGTCCGGCCGCCGTCGCGGTTGCGCAGCCCGTTTGCACCGCTCGCATAGCAGCCGCCGATACGGCGATGGGTGGGACGGACGCCCGGCATGCCGAGGAGCTCCCGCTGGGTGAACGATGAGCTCGCCCAGGGTGACCACTTCGGCCATGATGCGGCCCGAACAGCGCCACCACGCCGACGGCCGCGACGAGCGCCACCGCGCCAAGCGCAGAGGCCCGCCGGCACGCCGTCGCGAGCCGCGGGCGAGATCGGTGGTAGCGCTCGGGCACGAAGCTCGAGCGCTCCTCGCGGCGGCCACCGGCCAGGGTCGCCGTCGTCAGCGCAGCGATCGAGACCGCATCGACGATCTCTCGGCCGAGCACCGTCACCCAGGCTCGGCCTCTCCCGCCCTCGGCGCGATCATCGCACCGGCCAGCATCGCCTCTTTCGGGAGATAGGACCCATCGACCGAACGGACGACCGGGGAGACGAGGCACGGCTCGTCCGCCGACCAGACGACCCCGCCGGCGCGATAGCCCGAGCGGGCGATCCTGCCTGCACGTGCGGGGAGCGACGATTCGATTCGACCTCCCCGCTCTTCGATTCAGGAGCACGTCACGGGACGCACACTCGCCATCCTGTCCGCCGCCGCCCTCGTGGGCGGCGTCGCAGGCGCCGCGGTCGGCATCGCCGTCGACGGCGGGCGCTCGAGCTCGGCCACCACCTCGCCCCTGGCCGCGATCGTCGCGCGGCCGGCGAGCACCGTCCGTGCCCGCGCGCCCCTCTCGCCGGAGGCGATCTACCGCAACGACTCTCCCGCCGTCGTCGTGATCACGGACACCGTCACCCAGGTCGTCCCGCCGACGGTCTTCACCCCGGGCGGTACGGAGCAGGTGGGAGCGCTCGGCTCGGGCTTCGTCGTCGACCGAAAGGGCGACATCGTGACGAACGACCATGTCGTCCAGGGCGCCCACGACATCCGTGTCGGATTCAGCGGGGGGGCGACATACCCGGCGAAAGTCGTCGGGACCGACCCGACGACCGACATCGCCATGGTCCGCGTGACGACGCCCGCCTCGGCGCTCCACCCGCTCTCCTTCGCCGCCGCGGGCGGCGTGATGGTCGGCGACCGCGTGTACGCGATCGGGAACCCGTTCGGGCTCGAGCGGACGATGACGGCGGGGATCGTCAGCGCTACCGGGCGTGACATCCAGGCGCCGAACGGCCACACGATCCCCGGCGCGGTGCAGACCGATGCGCCGATCAACCACGGCAACTCCGGCGGACCGCTGCTCGACCGCTTCGGCCGAGTGGTGGGCGTCAACGCGCAACTCGAGGGCGGTACCGTCGATGCCAACGTCGGGATCGGCTTCGCGATCCCGGGCTCGACCGCACGCACCGTCGCGACCGAGCTGATCGCACACGGGCGTGCGGAGCATCCGTGGCTCGGCGTCGAGATCGAGACGATCGAGCCGAGCGTCGCCCACGCCGTCCGCGGCCTTCCCGCACATGGCGTCGTCGTGCTTCACGTGACGAAGGGCGGCCCCGCCGCGAGTGCCGGAATCGTCGCCTCCACGCAGCAGGTCACGGTCGGCGGCGTGACGGCGTTCACCGGAGGCGACTCGATCGTTGCGGTGAACGGGACGCCGGTCACCTCCTCGGGCCAGCTGTCCGACCGCCTCGCCCCGCTTCGCCCGGGCGACCGGGTCAGGCTCCAGGTGGTGCGCGGCTCGGCGACCCGCACCGTCGACGTCAAGCTCGGAGACGTGCCGGGGTAGCCCGGGGGCGTACGATGAGCGACGTCAGCATGCACGAGCAGGGGAAGAAGCGGGTTACCGTCGTCGTCGCCGACGACCACCCGCTGTACCGCGAGGGAGTGGTCAGGGCCCTCCTCGCGAGCGGCAGCGTGGAGATCGTGGCGGAGGCAGAGGACGGTCGGTCCGCGCTTGCGGAGATCCAGCAGCACCGGCCCGATGTTGCACTCCTGGACTACAAGTTGCCGGAGCTGGACGGCGTCGCCGTGACGCATGCCGTCGTCCGCGAGCAGCTCGCGACCCGCGTCCTGATCGTGTCCGCATTCACGGATAGCGGCGTCGTGTACCGGGCGCTCGAGGTCGGAGCCGCAGGCTTCGTCTCGAAGGAGGCGCGCCGGGAGCAGATCGCGGATGCCGTGCTCGCGTGCGCCAGGGGCGAGAACGTCGTGCCGCCGGACGTCGCCGCCGGCCTCGTCTCGGAGATCCGGCTGCGCAAGCAGACGGACGCGCCGGCGCTCACCCCCCGCGAGCAGGAGATCCTGCACCTGATCGCCGCCGGGAAGAGCCTGCCCCAGATCGCCAAGGAGCTCTACCTCGGCCTCACGACGGTGAAGACGCACGTGCAGCATCTCTACGAGAAGCTCGGAGTCTCGGATCGCGCCGCTGCCGTCGCGAGCGCGATGCGGCGGGGCCTGATCGAGTAGGCGGTGGAGCGCCCGACCCTCCCGGCATCGTCCGGGGATGCGACCGCGGAGGCCGAGCGCGCCGTCGCATGGTTGCGGCTCCCAGCCATCGCGCTCATCGCCCTCGGCGAGAGCATCGGCCCGAACGAGCAGCGGACCTGGTTCGTCGTCATGCTGGCGCTCTTCGCCACCTGGAGCGCCGGCGTACTCGTCTACGTCCACGCCATGCGGGCCGGCGAGCGGTTCGCGATCGTCGCAACCGCCGTCGACATCGGCGCGATCGGCCTGCTGGCCGTGCTCTCCGGCGGCGCGTACTCGCACGCGCGGCTCGCCTTCTTTCTCATCCCGGTCGCGGTCGCGTTCCGCTTCCGGCCGACGTTCACCGCCCTCGCGGTCGTCGTCACGACTGCGACGTACGTGATCCAGGCCGCCGTCCACCCCGGTATCGCGCAGCCCGCCGTGACGCGGTTCATCGTCACGCAGGCGGGATACCTCGCCTGGGTCGGCGTGGCCTGCGTCATGCTCTCGCTCCTCCTCGAACGGCGTACCGCGCTCGCGTCGCGGCTCGCTGCCGACCGGTCGCGTCTGCTGACGGACGCCCTCGAGGCCGAGCAGCGCGAGCGCAAGGCGCTCGCCGAGGCACTTCACGACCACGCGATCCAGAACCTGCTCTCCGCCAGGCACGAGCTCGAGGAGGCCGCCGAGACGATCGCGCATCCCGCGCTCGCGCGCGCGGACGCGGCGCTGGTCGCGGCCGCCGGGCAGCTCCGCGAGGCCGTCTTCGACCTCCATCCGTACGTGCTGGAGGCCGCGGGGCTCGAAGCGGCACTTCGTTCGATCGCGCAGGAGGCGGCTGCACGGGGCCGCTTCCGCCTGCGGCTCGACCTGCACGGCCCCGAGCCTCACGCGCAGGATCAGCTCGTCTTCTCGGCCGCGCGCGAGCTGCTCACGAACGTCGTCCGGCACGCGGGAGCGACGCTCGTCGGGGTGCGACTCGCGGAGCGGGACGGCGAGCTCGTGCTCGTGGTCGAGGACGACGGCTGCGGCTTCCCGGCAGGGCGCCCGGAGGAGCGCCTCGCGGACGGGCACATCGGCCTCGCCGCGCAGCGCGTGCGCGTCGAAGCCGCGGGGGGGCAGATGGAGCTGCTCTCGACGCCCGGAGGCGGGACCCGGGTCGAGGTGCGCGTCCCCGAACGCATCGAGGTGGACGGCCGGGCCGACGGCTGAGGCAGGCTCGCCTCCTCGATCCTGCGGTCGGACGATTGCCGCGGCGGGTGGTGGCGCCGATCATCCCGGCATGCGGCCCGAGCGGAGAGCGACCGAGGGAGTGGAGTCCACGCTCCACGTCGTCGCCGCGCAACGGGTCGCCCAGGCGACGGTCACCGGCTTCGGCTTCTGCGAGGAGTGCGGCCACCCGCTGACGGAGCGGCAGAAGGTGGCGCTCCTGACGGCGGCGATGCTCGAGCTCGACGGCCTCCACGAGGAGGTCGAGGGCGTCGTGCACGTCGAGCGGCTCATCTCCGAGCTCCGCGGCCTCGACCGTTCGTAGGATCCGCGAGCCCACTCGATCCCAGGAGTCATGCCGCCCGGGAGCCGTTCGTAGCGGACGTGTCGTCCAATCGGAGGATGGCCGCTTCCGCCTGACGACCTACCGCGAGCGTACGTGCGATCGTCTTTCCGCAGGATCGGCCGGCGCCGGGGCTGCGTGCAGCGTGGCTGTATGGACGTCCATGCGAGCCCGCGGCGCGGACGATGACGACGACTGCAGCCCCGGTCCTCGACGTTCGGCCCGGCAGCGCGCCGCAGGGCGATCCGGCGACGATCGCGGGCCGAACGCCCTTCCAGCTCTTCTGGGAGCGGTTCAAGGAAGACAGGGTCGCGCTCGTCGCACTCGGCTTCATCGCGTTCGAGATCCTGGTGGCGGTCTTCGCGCCCTGGATCGTGAGGCTCCTCGGCCATCCGCCGAACGCGCAGTACCCGGAGACGCTCGACCCCAACTTCGGCACGCCGACGGGGCCGTCGCGCGAGTTCCTGTTCGGCGTCGACACCGTCGGGCGAGACGTGTTCGCGCGGGTGGTCTACGGCGCGCGCGTCTCGCTCCAGGTCGCCCTCGTGGCGACGGCGCTGTCCGTGGGGCTCGGGGTCGTCGCCGGACTGCTCGCCGGCTTCCACCGCGGGACGGTCGACACGCTGATCTCGCGGGTCATCGACGTCACGCTCGCGTTCCCGATCCTCCTGCTCGCCCTCGGGATCGCGTCGTCGTGCTCGCTCGGGAACGGGTGCCTCCGGGGGACGATCAAGCCCGGCCTCTCAACGGTGATCGTCGCGATCGTCGTCGTCAACTGGACGTACATCGGCCGCATCATCCGCGGCCAGGTCATGTCGCTACGTGAGAAGGAGTTCGTCGAGGCCGCCCGCACGGCGGGCGCAGGCAACACGGCGATCATGTTCCGCGAGCTCCTCCCGAACCTCGTGGCGCCGATCGTCGTCTACTCGACGCTCGTGATCCCGCAGAACATCCTGCTCGAGGCGGCGCTGTCCTATCTCGGCGTCGGCATCAACCCGCCGCAGGCGAGCTGGGGCGAGATGCTGGCCGAGGCGACACCCATCTTCGCCACCGCTTGGTGGTTCTTCCTCTTCCCGGGGCTCGCGCTCCTCCTCACCGTGCTCGCCTTCAACCTGCTCGGCGACGGGATCCGCGATGCCCTCGACCCGAAAGCGGCATGACCAACCCAACGCTCGAAGGAGGAGCGATGTCAGCACTCACGAGGGTCGTCGGCCGCCGCCGTATGGCGGTGACCGCGGCTCTGCTCACCGTGGCGGTCTCGGCGCTCGCGGCGAGCGCAGCGACCGCAGCCCACCGACAGGCCGGCGGGACGATCACCGTCCTCTCGGCCGGCGACGTCGACCACATCGACCCTGGCCAGGCGTACTACTCGTTCACGTACGAGATCTCGTACGCCACCCAGCGACCGCTGCTCTCGTACAAGCCGAACAGCATCAACGCGATCCCCGACCTCGCGTCGGCGATGCCGATCTACTCGAAGCACGGGAAGACCGTCACCGTGCACATCCGGCCGGGCGTCCGCTTCAGCCCGCCCGTCAACCGCGACGTCACCTCCGCCGACGTCAAGTACGCGATCGAGCGGGGCTTCGCGGCGAGCGTGGCGAACGGATACGCCGGTGCCTACTTCGGCGACGTGGTCGGCGCTCCCGCGCGGGCCACGAAGGGCGTTCCCAGCATCAAGGGCATCCGGACGCCGAACAAGAGCACGATCGTGTTCGAGCTCAAACAGCCGGACGGCGTGTTCACCGGCTCGCTCGGACTGCTCATGACCGCGCCCGTGCCTCGCGAGTACGCGAAGCAGTTCGACGACCAGACGATCTCGACGTACGGCATGCATCAGGTGGCGACGGGGCCGTACATGATCAAGAACGACTCCTCGGGGAACATCAACGGCGTCGGCTACAAGCCGGGCCAGCTGATCGACCTCGTCCGGAACCCGAACTGGAATCCGAAGACGAGCTGGCGGCCGGCGAACGCGGACGAGGTCCTCTTCAAGGAGGGCTATCAGGATCCGACCGTGATGACGAGGACGATCCTTTCGGGGACGGCCGACGTCAACGGCGACTCGCCGCCCCCGCCGGCCGAGCTCGAGTCGATCCTCGCGAGCTCGTCCGAGCGTGGTCAGCTCCACTTCACGCCCACGGGCGGGAGCCGCTACGTCGCGCTGAACACGAGCAAGCCGCCGTTCGACAACCTCTACGTCCGGCAGGCCGTCGCCTACGTCCTCGACCGCAACGCCATGCGCCTTACGCGCGGCGGCGCGATCGACGGCCGGATCGCAACCCATTTCATCGACCCGAGCTTCTCTGGCCAGGGCTTCAAGCAGGCCGGCGGCCTGGGGTTCGACCCGTTCCCGAGCCCGGGCTTCAGGGGCAGCGTGGCGAAGGCGAAGGCGCTGATGCGCAAGGCCGGCTACGCGAGCGGGATGTTCGAAGGGCCGCAGGTGACGATGGTCTCGGACAACTCGCCGCCCGGCTCGAACACCGCGCAGGTCGTCGCGGCCGACCTGGCCAAGATCGGCTTCGACGTGAAGACCATCTCGGTCACCCACTCGACGATGTACACGAAGTACTGCAACGTGCCGAAGAACGAGCCGAACATCTGCCCGAACGTGGGCTGGCTGCCGGACTTCCACGAGCCCCAGACGGTGCTCGACGTCACGTTCGCGGGGAACAGGATCACACCGGTCAACAACTCGAACTGGCCGCTCCTGAACGCCCCCGGGATCAACGCGGCGATCGCCCACGCGAAGACGATCGTCTCGCCGCAGGCACGCTGGGCGGCGTGGGGCAAGGTCGACCGGATGGTCACGCAGTCCGCGGGAGCGATCCCGTGGATCTGGGAGAACTTCCCGTCGCTCTACTCGAAGCGCGTCACACCCGCGTCCGAGCTGTGGAACGGAGGCTCCCCCGACGTGACGTTCATGTCGGTGTCGGGCTCCTAGGAGCGCCACGTCCACGACGCTCGACACCACGCCCGTCCCCTCCTCCCCCCGGCCCCGCCCGCCCGGGGGAGGAGGGGCGATCGTCGGCGCGATCGCAGCCGTCGCCTCCTCGTCGATGCTGCGTTACGTCGTCCGCCGCATCCTTTGGGGCGCCGTCCTGCTCGTCGTGGTCAGCGCGCTGACGTTCGTCATCTTCACGGTCTTCCCGTCCGCCGACCCGGCCGCGCTCCGAGCCGGCCGCCAGGCGACGCCCGAGCTGATCGCGCAGATCCGCCAGAACCTCGGCCTCGACAAGCCGCTGTACATCCAGTACTGGCTCTTCCTCAAGGGCATCGTCCTGCACTTCGACCTCGGCTACTCGTACCAGAACAGCGTCTCGGTCAAGTCCCAGATCCTGACCCGCCTTCCCGTGACGCTCTCGCTCACAGTGGGCTCGTTCGTGATCTGGATGGCCGTCGCGATCCCGATCGGCGTGATCTCGGCCATCCGGCGCCGGTCGCTGCTCGACCGGGCGACGATGGGTGCGGCGCTCGTCGCGATCTCCGCCCCCGTCTACTTCCTCGGGCTCATCGCGCTGTTCCTCTTCTCGAACGACATCGGCGTGATCCACCTGCTGCCCGGCGCCGGTACGTACACGCCCATCTCGGTCTCGCCCTGGCACTGGCTCACGTCGCTCGTCATGCCCTGGTGCGTGCTCGCGGCGGGGTTCGCCGCCTTCTACGCGCGCATGGTGCGCGGGAACCTGATCGACACGATGGGCGAAGATTACATCCGCACCGCCCGCGCGAAGGGACTTACCGAGCGGCGCGTGATCGCCCGCCACGGCCTGCGCGCCGCGCTGACCCCCGTCGTCACGATGGCGGGGCTCGACATCGGGATCCTGCTCGGCGGCGCGATCCTCACCGAGACGGTCTTCAACATCCCTGGGATCGGGCGGTACGCCTACGACTCGATCGTCAACTCGGACCTGCCCGCGATCGAGGGCACCGTCCTGTTCGGCGCCTTCTTCATCATCGCCGCGAACATCTTCGTCGACATCGTCTACGCGTTCCTCGACCCACGGGTGCGCTACTGATGGCGCTCCTCGAGATCTGCGACCTGCGCGTCCGGTTCGGGACGCGCGACGGGGCCGTCCATGCCGTCGACGGCGTCTCGCTCGCGGTCGACCGCGGCCGCACGCTCGGCCTCGTCGGGGAGTCCGGCTCGGGGAAGAGCGTCACCGCGCTCACGGTAATGGGGCTCACGCGGCTGCCGAACGCGACGATCGAGGGAGCGGTCCTGCTCGACGGCGTCGACCTGCTCGAGCTCCCATCCGAGGAGCTTCGCCGGGTGCGCGGCAGGCGCGTCGCAATGATCTTCCAGGACCCGCTCTCCTCGCTCCACCCGCTCTACAAGATCGGCTGGCAGATCGTCGAGGCGATCCGGGCGCACGAGCGCGTCTCCGAGAAGGCCGCCCGCGCCCGCGCGCTCGAGGCCCTCTCGGAGGTCGGCATCCCGAACGCCGCCGAGCGGATCTCGAGCTACCCGCACGAGCTCTCCGGCGGGATGCGGCAGCGCGTGATGATCGCGATGGCGCTCGTCCTCGATCCCGAGGTCCTGATCGCCGACGAGCCCACGACCGCGCTCGACGTCACCGTCCAGGCGCAGATCCTCGACCTCGTCCGCTCGCTCCAGGCCGACCACGGCACCGCGGTCGTCCTCATCACGCACGACCTCGGCGTGATCGCCGAGACGGCGGACGAAGTCGCGGTCATGTATGCCGGGCGCATCGCGGAGCTCGGGCCGCTGACCGGCGTGATCGACCATCCGGAGCACCCCTACACCTGGGGGCTGCTGCGGTCCCTGCCGAGCGCCGAGACCTCGCGCTCGGAGCCCCTTCATCCGATCGAGGGCTCGCCGCCGAGCCTGATCTCGGTCCCAGGCGGCTGCGCGTTCCACCCGCGCTGCCCGTACGTCCTGCCGATCTGCCCGGGCAAGCGGCCGGAGCTCCGCGGGACGACCCCGGGTCACACCGTCGCCTGCCACCTGCCGACTGCGACGAGGCGCGCGATCGGCACGGAGGTGCGCCCGCAGGGAGCGCGCGCGTGACCGGCCCGGGCCTTGCCCGTCCCACCCCGGCGACGATCGCGGGAAACGGCGCTGGGAAGCGCGGCCTCCCCCTCGTCTCGGTCCGCGACCTCGAGAAGCTCTTCCCACTCGGCCGCGGCGTGTTCCTCGGCCGTGAGAGGGGACAGGTGCACGCGGTCGATGGCGTGTCGTTCGAGATCCTCCGCGGAGGAACGCTCGGGCTCGTCGGCGAGTCTGGCTGCGGGAAATCGACTGTCGCGCGCCTCGTCATTCGGCTGCTCGAGCCGACCGGCGGCGAGGTCGTCTACGACGGCAAGGACATCGCGCACTGGAAGAACCGCGCGCTCCGCCCCCTGCGCCGCGAGATGCAGCTCGTCTTCCAGGACCCCTACTCGTCGCTCAACCCGCGCCGGACGGTCGGCGCGATCGTCGCCGAGCCTCTCCGCCTCCAGCGCATCGGGACGCGCTCGGAACGCAGGACGCGGGTTCGGGAGATGCTCGAGGTGGTCGGCCTGAACCCCGAGCATTACAACCGCTACCCGCACGAGTTCTCCGGCGGCCAACGGCAGCGAATCGGCATCGCACGGGCGTTGATCACGACGCCGAAGCTCGTCGTCGCGGACGAGCCCGTCTCGGCGCTCGACGTCTCGATCCAGGCGCAGATCCTCAACCTGCTCGCCGATCTCCAGCGCGAGTTCGGGCTCACGTACCTGTTCATCGCGCACGACCTGGACGTCGTACGACACGTCTCTGACCGGATCGCCGTGATGTACCTCGGGAAGATCGTCGAACTCTCGCCCGCGGAGGAGCTTCACGCGCGGCCGGTCCATCCGTACACGGAGGCGCTGTTATCCGCCGTGCCGACGGTCGAGACGAGTGCCCGCGAGCGGCTGCGCAGCCGCATCGTCCTCAGGGGCGACCCGCCGAGCGCGGTGGCGCCGCCGTCGGGGTGCCGCTTCCACACGCGGTGCCGGTATGCGACCGCGATCTGCAGCGCGGTCGAGCCGCAGCTGACCGACCATGGCGACGGTCACCTCGCTGCGTGCCACCACCCGCTGGACGCAGCTCCTCCCCCGGCCGTCCTCGCCGGCCGGGCCGGCTGATCGACCGATCGGCGGATCCTCGCCTACCCGCCGGTCGGGAAGGGTTCCGTGGAGTGCGCCGGCCGAACCCCCTTGGGGGAGGGGCGGAGCCGGGAGGGCACGCCTCCCGGCTCCGCGGCCGCGTACGAGCGCAGACCGGCCGTGGGATCGTCCGGTTGGCCCCTATCGCACGGGGAGGACGGGCGCGAACCTTCATCGAGGCGGGCGCACCACGAGTGAGGAGGTCGGAGGATGGCGGTAGGAGTGCGAGTCGAGATGCCGGGGCTCACGCAGGGCCAGTTCGAGCAGGTGACCGAGAAGCTGTTCGGCCACTACCCGATGCGCCCCGGCGACGCGCCGGATGGGCTGATCGTCCACAGCGCCGGCCCGTCGAACGGTGGCTGGTACGTCTACGACATCTGGGAGTCGTCGGACAAGTTCCGGCGGTTCGGGACAGACCGCATCGCGCCCGCCGTGCAGGCCGTCACCGGATCCGGCCTGAAGGCACAGCCACAGTTCTTCGAGGTCGAGAGCCTCGTCCGGCCGCGCTGAGCCCGGCGCCGAATCCGAGGTCGGCTCGAGCTCGGCCGCCGGGCGAGCAACGAAGCCGGAGCCTGCGCCCTCGTCGAGCGCAGGCTCCGGCTTCGGCAGGAAGTCACATCGACGCCGAAGAA
>CAWGDT010000016.1:0-161123 GCA_963821365.1 uncultured Actinomycetes bacterium | reverse complement strand
GGAGCTCGTCGAGCGGCCGCCAGGGGCCGCTCCCGCGTTCCGCCGAAGCGCTGCTCAAGCTCTCGGGCGAGAGCCTGATGGGCGACCGGGAGTACGGCGTCGATCCGCGCACCGTCGCGTCGATCGCCCGCGAGGTGCTCGCCGTGCAGTCCGCGGGGACGGAGATCGCGGTCGTCGTCGGCGGCGGGAACTTCTACCGCGGCATGAAGCGCGGCGGCGACGGCATGCACCGGGCGACCGCCGACTACGCCGGGGACGCTCGCGACCCTGTTGAACGCCGCTTGCCTTCCAGGACGCGCTCGAGCGGCTCGGCGCGCAGACGCGCGTCCCAGTCCGCGGTCCACGGTGTCCCGAGGTGGCCGAGCCCTACATCCGCCGCCGGGCGATCCGCCACCTCGAGAAGGGGCGCGTGGTGATCTTCGCCGCCGGCACCGGCAACCCGTTCTTCACGACGGACACGGCCGCCGCCCGGCGCTGGAGATCGGCGCGGAGGCGATCCTGATGCGGGAGAACGGCGTCTCGGGCGTCTACGACGGCGACCCGCGCCTCGACCCGGACGCCCGGTTCCTCCCCGAGCTGACCCACCTCGAGGCGATCGAGCGCGGGCTCCGGGTGATGGACACGACGGCGCTGTCGCTCTGCATGGACAACCACGTGCCGATCCACGTGTTCGAACTCGCCGAGGGCAACATCGGCCTCGCGCCCGGCGAGCGCATCGGCACGATCGTCTCGACGCCGGCGATCGACGGGGATGACAACCGCCGGGAGGGCGAGCGAGTGGATCGATCGAGGAGTTCCTCGATGACTGCGTGCGGCGAATGGATGTCTCGATCGAGCACACGCGCACGGAGTTCAACTCGATCCGGACCGGCCGCGCCTCCACCGCGCTGCTCGACCGCATCACGATCGACTACTACGGCACGCCGACCCCGCTGTCGAACATGGCGACGATCAGCGCCCCCGAGGCGCGCCTCCTCTCCGTGCATCCGTACGACCCCGACCAGATCAAGCGATCGAGAAGGCCATCATGGAGTCCGACCTCGGGCTCACGCCGTCGAACGACGGCAAGCTGATCCGCCTGCCGATCCCGTCGCTGGCCGAGGAGCGGCGCAAGGAGCTCGTCAAGCTCGTCCGCCGCTACGCCGAGGACGGCAAGGTGGCGATCCGGAACGTCCGCCGCGACGTCATGCGCCATCTCGAGGAGCTCGTCCGGAACGGCGACGTGGGCGACGACGAGGAGCGCCGCGCCGAGACCCAGGTGCAGAAGCTCACCGACGATCACGTCAAGCGCATCGACGAGCTCCTGAAGCACAAGGAAGCGGAGATCATGGAGGTTTGACGCCTCGCGGCGTCAAGTCTCTGGAAGCGCGTGCCCGCAGACGAGCCAGTCCCTTCTGGTCACCAGTCGCGCGAAGCGCGGGTCGTGGCCATCATCATGGACGGCAACGGCCGCTGGGCGGAGGCACACGGAACGACGGTCGCCGAGGGTCACCGCGCGGGCGCCCGCGCGCTCCGCCGGACGGTCGAGGCCGCGATCGACCTCGGGATCGAGACCCTCGTCGTCTACGCGTTCTCGACGGAGAACTGGACGCGACCGTCGGACGAGGTCGCAGACCTGATGGTGCTGCTCTCCGAGACGATCGACGAGGAGCTCCCGGACCTTGCCAAGCAGGGCGTCCGCACTCGCTTCCTCGGCCGCCGCGACCGCATCGAGCCGGGGATCCGGGACAAGATGCGGTCTCTGGAGGACGAGACCGCGGATCTCGACACGCTCTGGCTCTGGATCGCATTCGACTACGGCGGACGTGCCGAGATCGTCGAGGCAGCGCGCCGCCTCGTCGAGGACGGCGTCCGGCCCGACGACGTCGACGAGGCTGCGCTCGCCGAGCGGCTCTACGCGCCGGAGCTCCGCGAGATCGATCTCCTGATCCGCGCGTCGGGCGAGCTCCGCATCTCGAACTTCCTGCTCTGGGAGCTGGCCTACGCGGAGCTCGTCTTCACCGACACGCTGTGGCCGGACTTCGACGTCGACGACCTGCGTGCGGCCGTCGACGCGTATGCCGCACGCCAGCGCCGCTTCGGGGCGCGCGCGGCCCGGTGAGCCCCTTCCTCTCGCGGCTCGTCGTCGCGGCGGTGCTGCTCCCGCTCGTGCTCGGCATCGTCTGGCTGGGCGGCTGGTGGCTGTTCGGTCTGGCGGCGGTCGGCGGCCTGCTGGCACTCCACGAGCTCTACACGATCGCGCGGGGCCTGCGGCCGATCGTGCTCGGCGGCTACGTCGGCGTGCTCCTGACCCTCCTCGGCGCCCAGCTGGGCGGGGCAACGTGGGTGCTGCCGGGGATCCTCGCGACGATTCCCGCCGCACTGCTCGTGTTCTTCGTCTCCAGTGCGCGCCAGCATGCGGTCGCCGGGTTCGCGGTGACCGTGCTCGGCGTGGTGTGGGTCGGCGGCGGGCTTGCGTATCTGATGCTCCTACGCGACATCCCGAGCGACGGGCGGCTGCTGATCTTCGTCGCGCTCCTGACGGTGTTCGCCGACGACACGGCGGCGTTCTTCGTCGGGCGCGCGATCGGCCGCCACCGGATGGCGCCCGTGATCTCGCCCGGGAAGTCGTGGGAAGGGTTCGTGGGCGGCACCGTCGCCGCCGTCGCGGTGGCGTTCTTCGCGCTCTACGACCAGGACATCGTCACGACGGGCGAGTCGCTCGTGCTCGGCCTCGTGGTCGGGGTCGCGGCGACGCTCGGCGACCTCTTCGAGTCGGCCGTGAAGCGCGATCTCGGCGTCAAGGACTCCGGGCGGCTCCTGGCCGGGCACGGGGGCGTGCTCGACCGGGTCGACTCGCTCCTCTGGGCCGGCCCGGCGGCGTACGTCACGCTGCTGGCGCTCACGTCGAGCCCGGGGCCTGAACCGCTCCTTCACGGACGGTCAGGCATCCTTGCGGCGTGAAACGCGTCGCGATCCTCGGAGCGACGGGGTCGATCGGCCGGCAGGCGATCGAGGTCGTCGCCGCGCACCCCGAGCTCGAGCTCTGTGCGCTCCAGTCCGGCTCGACCCCGCTGGAGGAGCTCGCCGCCGAGCATGCGGCCGACCACGTCCAGGTCGGTGGCGATCCGGTCCCGCTCCTCGAGCGAAGCGGCCCCGACGTCGTCCTCAACGCCGTCGTGGGGTTCGCGGGCGTCCGTGCCACGCTCTGGGCGCTCGAGCACGGGGTCACGCTCGCGCTCGCGAACAAGGAGAGCCTCGTCGCGGCCGGCGAGCTGGCCACCGTCGCGCACGAGCGGGGGGAGGGCTTCTTCTCCCCGTGGACAGCGAGCACTCGGCGCTCCACCAGTGCCTCGAGGGGCGCGACCCGGCAAGCGTTCTCGGCCTCGTTCTGACCGCCTCGGGCGGGCCGTTCCGCGGACGCTCGCGCGACGAGCTCGCCGACGTCACCCCGGAGCAGGCGCTCGCCCCACCCGACGTGGCGGATGGGGCCGAAGATCACGGTCGACTCGGCGACCCTGGCGAACAAGGGGCTCGAGCTGATCGAGGCTCACTGGCTCTTCGGGGTCCCGTACGACGAGATCGAGGTCGTCGTGCACCCGGCCTCGATCGTCCATTCGCTCGTGCGCTTCCGCGACGGCGCCCTTCTCGCGCACGTCGGCCTCCCCGACATGCGCGTCCCGATCTCGTATGCGCTGAGCTACCCGGCGCGCGCGGTGACGCCCGTGCCGCAGCTGCCGCTCGAGGGGCTCACGCTGGCCTTCGAGACGGTCGACGACCCCGCGTTCCCACTGCTCGGGCTGGCCCGGGCCGCCGGAGAGCGCGGCGGGACCGCGCCCTGCGCATACAACGCCGCCAACGAGGTCGCAGTCGCGGCGTTCCTCGAAGGCCGGCTCTCCTTCCTGGACATCGCGACGGTGGTCGAGGAGACGCTCGCGCGCGTCGACGGCGCGCCTGCGCGCGACCTCGACGACCTGGTCGCGGCCGACGACGAGGCGCGGCGGCTTGCCGCGCGGGCGCTGCAGCCGGCATGACCTTCTTCGTCGCGATCGTCGGCCTCGGCGTGCTGATCCTCGTGCACGAGCTCGGTCACTTCGTCGTCTCGCTCGTTCTCGGCATGCGGCCGAGGCGGTTCTACATCGGGTTCCCGCCGGCGATCTGGAAGCGGACCCGCAACGGCATCGAGTACGGCGTGGGGGCGATCCCGCTCGGAGGCTTCGTGAAGATCCCGGGAATGCACCGCCCGTCCCCGCAGGACGTCGATCTCGGTCTCGGCCGCGCGCTCAGGGAGGCCCCGGCGCTCGAGGGTGCAGCCGCCCGCCTTCGCGGCGCGCTGGCGGCCGACGACCACGACGCGGCCCGCGACTCGCTCCGCGTCTTGAGCGAGCTCGCCGCCGAGCAGGAGCTCCCACCGCACGCCGCGGCCTCGCTCCAGAAGGGGCTCGACGACCTCACCGATGCGCTCGGGCCGACGGCGTACTGGAGAGCGCCGACGTGGAAGCGCGTGGCCGCGATCGGCGCCGGCCCCGCGGCGAACATCGTGCTCGCCCTCGTCCTCTTTACGGGCCTCTTCATGACCTCGGTGGGGAAGGCGACCACGACGGTCGAGGCGGTCTCGACCGGGACACCCGCCGCCGCCGCGGGCCTGCGGGCGGGCGACCGGATCGTCGCGATCGACGGGGCGGTCGTCCAGCCCGAGGACATCTCGCACCTGATCTCCGGCTCCGATGGCCGCAAGCTGACGGTCGTCGTCGTGCGCGACGGGCGACGCGTGACGCTGCCGCCAACGTCCGCCGAACGGCGCGACGGCTCCTATCGCCTCGGCTTCATGCTGGCCGGAGAGGGGCTGCCCCGCTCCAGGCAGCCGGGGAGGCGCTCACCCTGACCGGCGAGGTGACCCGCGACATCGGCTCGTCGCTCGGCCGCCTCGTGACCGGCTCCGGACGCGACCAGATCTCGAGCCCCGTGGGCATCGTGCAGGGCTCGTCCGAGGCGGCGAAGCAGGGAACGGAGAGCTTCCTGTTCGTCCTCGGCCTCATCTCGCTCTCGATCGCCCTGCTCAACCTCCTGCCGCTGTTGCCCCTCGACGGGGGTCACATCGTGTTCGCGATCGCCGAGGGCGTCCGCGGCCGCGCGGTCCGCCGGGAGATCTACGAGCGCGTCTCGGTGGTCGGCATCGGCCTCGTCCTGCTCCTGTTCGTGATCGGCCTGTCGAACGACATCGGCCGGCTTTCCTAGGCGTGGGGGAACCCATGGTTCCCCCGCGAGCCCCCTCCTTCAGCGCACCGCACACAGACCCGCAGTTGGCCTCCCGGCCGGCAGAGCCGGCCTCCGGCCGCCAGGGCAGGAGTGTCCCTCACCGCCAGGGACACGGAAGATCGAGCGCTCGGGACAGCGCGACTCGGTACTCGGAGCGGGTCACCTCGACCGCGCCGAGGGTCTCGAGGTGGGGCGTGACCCACTGGACGTCGAGCAGGCGGCCGTCGGCCGCGCCTGCGGCCCGCAGGAGCTCCACGAGCCCGACAAAGGCGGCCTTGGAGGCGTCCGCACGCGCGTGGAACATCGACTCGGCGGCAAACAGCCCGCCGACCGCGACGCCGTACAGCCCGCCCGCGAGACCATGCGCGTCCCACGCCTCGACGGAGTGCGCCCAGCCGAGCGCGTGCAGGTGGCCGTACGCCGCCTCGATCGCCGGGTCGATCCAGCTCGCGGCGTCACCCGGACGCGCGCATCCCGCGACCACGTCGCGGAACGACGTGTCGACGCGGATCTCGTAGCGCCGCCTCGCGCGGCGCAGCGTGCGCGAGGGCGCGAACGGCTCGAGCGGCACCACACCGCGTCTCGCGGGCGAGAACCAGCCGATGCGGCCGCCGACCGGCATCGGGAAGAGACCGACGCGGTAGGCGGCGACGAGCGTTCCCGGCGCGAGGTCGGCGCCGATGGCCCAGAGGTCGTCTCCGTCGTCGTCCGGTGGCGCCTCGAGCCGCCATGACGTGGGAGGGGGTTCGACCGGCACGCCGGCATGGTGCACGCCCGTCGCCCGGCGACGGGGCGGGTACCCTGACCGTCGATGGCGAGCGCGCACCAGATTCGCGTGGGTGGGGTCGCAATCGGTGGCGGCGCGCCCGTCGTCGTCCAGTCGATGACCCTCACGAAGACCCACGACGTCGAGGCGACGACGGCGCAGATCGCCGCGCTCGCGTCGGCGGGCTGCGAGATCGTCCGCGTTGCCGTCCCGAAGAAGGAGGACGCGCGCGCGCTGCCGCTGATCGTCCGCCTCTCGCCGGTGCCGGTGATCGCCGACATCCACTTCAACGCCTCGCTCGCGCTGGACGCGATCGACGCGGGCGTCCACGCCGTCCGTATCAACCCCGGGAACATCGGCGGGCCGGACAAGACCGAGCAGGTGGTGAAGGCCGCGAAGCGCGCGGGGATCCCGATGCGGATCGGCGCCAACGCCGGCTCGCTCCCGAAGCACCTCGAGGGGCTCGCCCGCGAGGACACGGCCGAGGCGCTCGTCGTGGAGGCGCTCGAGCAGGTCGAGATCCTCGAACGGCTCGACTTCCGTGACTTCAAGATCTCGGTCAAGGCCTCGCACGTGCCGACGATGATCCGGGCCTACCGGATGCTGGCCGAGAAGGTGCCCTACCCGCTCCATCTCGGCGTGACCGAGGCGGGGACGCCGTTCGCCGGCTCGATCAAGAGCGCCGTCGGCATGGGAACGCTCCTGATGGACGGCGTCGGCGACACGATGCGCGTCTCGCTCACGGCCGATCCGGTGAAGGAGGTCGAGGTCGCCTGGGAGATCCTGAAGGCGCTCGGGCTGCGCGAGCGCGGGCCGGTGATGATCGCATGCCCCTCGTGCGGGCGCGACAACGTCGGCGTCGAGAGCCTCGCGGTCGTCGTGGAGGAGCGGCTGCGCGAGTACCCGCAGGCCTTCGAGGTCGCCGTGATGGGCTGCGCGGTGAACGGCCCGGGTGAGGCGGGCGACGCCGACTTCGGGATCGCGGGCGGCCGCGACGTGGGCTTCGTGTACGCGCACGGCAGGGTGCTCAAGAAGGTCTCCTCCGACATCCTGATCGACGAGCTGTTCTGCGAGATCGACCGGTGGATCGAGGCCGGGATGCCGCGCCCGAAACGGCTCAAGCTCGCGAAGCCGGCCGCGCTGGCGATGGCGGAGGCGAGCCTGATCCCGATGGGCTCCCCGGCGACCACCGTCTGAGGTGCATTCAGCTTCCGGCCGCACCGGCCGATACCGTCTGGGCATGCTGCGGCGCGCGCTTCCCACCGCCTGCGTTCTCGCTGCCCTCGCGCTCGTCACGGGCTGCGCCGGCGCGAAGTCGACCTCCTCGTCGATCCCCGAGTCGGCGTCGCTCGCCCCCGCGACCGCGCTCGCGTACGCGACGGTGACGACCGACGAGGGCTCCGACCAGTGGAAGAAGGCGGCGAGCCTCCTCGAGCGCATCCCCGGTGCGCGGGACGGCGTGTCGGGCTCGGTCGGATCGGCTCTCGGCGAGCAGGGGATCGACTGGACGAACGACATCCGCCCGGCCGTCGGCTCCGAGCTCGTCGTCGTCGCGACGGCGGACAAGCAGCCGATCGTGCTCGTGCAGCCGTCCGACGAGGCGAAGCTCGACGCGCTGCTCGCGAAGAGCGACACGACCTACGTCCGCGCCGAAGTCGACGGCTGGCAGGCGCTGGCGCAGAGCCAGGCCGCGCTCGATGGCTACCGCGCGGCGCTCGACAAGGGCACGCTGGAAGGCGTCGACGCGTTCACCCAGGGCTTCGAGGCGCTGCCGTCCGAGGCGCTCGCCCGCGTCTGGGTCGACACGGCGCGGCTTTCGAAGGATCTCGGCCAGATCGTCGAACAGGCCTCCTCGGAGGTCGACCTCGGCCTCGACTGGCTCGCCGCGGCGGTTTCCGCGGAGGACGACGGGGTGCTCCTCACCCTCGGCATGCGGATGCCGGGCGGGGGCGACACGCACTACGAGCCCAAGCTGTTCGAGCGGGTGCCCGCCGACGCCGTCGCGGCGCTCTCGTTCGGCGGCACGCAGGGTCTTCTCGACCGCGTGCAGGGGAACGTCGACGTCGACAAGGTCTCGGCCACGATCGAGAAGCTCACGGGGGTCTCGTTGCAGGGGCTCACCGACGCGCTGAGCGGCGAGGGCGCGCTGTACGTCCGCCCGGGCGGGGAAGACGTGCCCGAGGTGACGCTCGTCCTGCGCCCGCCGGACGCCTCGAAGACCTGGGACACGCTCGACCGCGTCGCACGGAAGCTCGCCGAGCAGGCGAAGACGACGGTCACGGTGAGGACGGAGAACGGCATCGAGGTGCGGCGCGTCGAGACCGACCAGCTCACGGTCTCCTACGCGCGCGTGACCGACGACACGATCGTCGCCACCACCGGAGCCGACGGGATCCGGACGTTCCTCGCAGACGGGCCGAAGCTCGTCGACAGCGACGCGTACGAGCGGGCCGCGGAGGCCGTCGACATGGGCGAGAAGACGCGCGGCTTCGTCTACGTCGACGTGGACGGGCTGCTCCCGCTGGCCGAGCACGTGGGCGGGTCGGTGCCGCCCGACGCGAAGGACGCGATCTCCGTCGTCGACTCGTTCATCCTCCAGGCGAGCGGCGAAGGGGACGTCACGAAGGTCAGCGGCTTCGTCCGCCTGAACGGCTGAGCCGCGCGACCTGTCGTCTAGATTGTCGCGATGGTGCAGCGGCAGTCGACGCTCTTCCTCCCGACCCTGCGCGAGGACCCCGCGGATGCCGAGGCGGTCTCCCACAAGCTACTCGTCCGCGCGGGCCTGATCCGCCAGGTCGTGACGGGCCTCTGGACGTACCTCCCGGCCGGCTGGCGCGTCCACGAGAAGGTCGTGCAGGTGATCCGCGAGGAGATGGATGCGATCGGCGGCCAGGAGATGTCCATGCCCGTCCTGGCACCTGCCGAGCTCTGGCAGAAGACCGGCCGGTATCGGATTCCCGAGCTGCTCAAGGTCGCCGACCGCGGTGGGCGCGAGTTCGTGCTCTCGATGACGCACGAGGAGACCATCACGTTCCATGCGCGGGAGCTCGGCTCCTATCGCGACCTGCCGAAGGTCCTCTACCACTTCCAGACGAAGGAGCGTGACGAGCCGAGGCCGCGCGGCGGGCTGATCCGGGTGCGGGAGTTCGTGATGAAGGACGCGTACTCGTTCGATCGCGACGAGGAAGGGCTCGACGCCTCGTTCCGTGCACACGCCGGCGCGTACACGCGGATGTTCGAGCGGTGCGGGGTCGACGCCGTCGCCGTTCAGGCCGAGTCCGGGATGATGGGCGGGACCGAGTCGATCGACTTCCTTGCGCCCGCAGGTTCGGGTGAGAACACGCTCGTGACGTGCGAGCGCGGGGACTATGCGGCCGATCTCGAGATCGCGCGCGGCGTGCCGCGCCCGCCGTCCTTCCCGGAGCGGCTGGACGCGCCGTCCGAGGTCGCGACGCCCGGCATCACCACCTGCGAGGCGCTCGCCGACTTCCTCGGGCTCGACGTCGCGGCGACGTCGAAGGCGATGCCCGTCGTGGCGGACGGGAAGGTCGTCCTCGCGCTCGTGCGCGGCGACGACAGGCTCGACGCGGGCAAGCTCGCCGCTGTCATCGGGTCAGACGTCCGGCCCGCCGACGCCGACGAGATCAGGGAGGCGTTCGGCGCCGATCCCGGCTCGCTCGGGCCCGTCGGGTTCGGCGGCGACGTGGTGCTCGACGAGGCCCTTCGGACGGGGCAGTTCGTCGCCGGCGCGAACCGCACCGGCTACCACGTGCGCGGCGTGGAGCACGGACGAGACTTCGACGCCGAGCTCGCCGACATCCGCCTTGCACACGAAGGAGACACGTGCCCGCGCTGCGGCGGGGCGCTGCGCTTCCGGACTGCGATCGAGGTCGGCCACATCTTCAAGCTCGGGACGGTCTACTCGGTCCCCCTCGACGCCACGTACCTCGACGAGCAGTCGGTCGAGCACCCGGTCGTGATGGGGTGCTACGGGATCGGGCCGGGCCGCGTGCTGGCGGCGATCGTCGAGCAGCGCCACGACGAGCGGGGCATCGTCTGGCCGGGGTCGGTCGCGCCGTACGACGCGCACGTGCTCTCGCTCGCCGCCGGCTCCGACGAGGTCGCGGCACTGGCCCTCGGGCTCGCGGAGGAGCTCGGGGCGACGGGGCGGGCCGTGCTGCTCGACGATCGCGACGCGCGGCCGGGCGAGAAGTTCGCCGATGCCGACCTGCTCGGCTGCCCTCTGCGCGTGACCGTGGGCAAGAAGTCCCTGGACGACGGTTCCGTCGACGTCCGTCGACGCACCGAGACCGAAGACACGCGCGTGCCGCGCGCGTCTGTGATTGACTGGACGACGGAGGACTGATGGCGGCAAAGAGACGGACCTACGCGAGCGACCCGCTCGGGCCGGCGATCGAGAAGCTGATGGCCGAGACGGGCGTGACGTACCGCGCCCTCGCGGAGAAGTCCGGCCTCTCGGCCGGCTACCTGAACCACATCGTCCACGGCAACCGGCGGGTGCCGTCGACCGAGGTGATCACCCGGATCGGCAAGGCGCTCGGCGTGAAGCCCGACTACTTCCGCGAGGTTCGCGTCCGCATCATCATCGGCAAGCTCGAGGAGACTCCCGCGCTCGTCGATCGCCTCTACAAGCGCCTCTCGTAGGATCTTCTCGCCTGACGACAGGTAGGTAGACGACGTCCACCCCGTCGGCTACCGTCAGGGCGTGGGGTGGGTGCGGAGGGCAGTGTCTGCTGTGGGCCAGACCGAGGCCGAGTTCGCCGTCGTCGTGGCGGGGATCGGAATCGCGTGCATCGCCGTCGTCCTGTTCTTCGGCGGCGCTGTGAGCGGGCTCTGGGACAGGTCGACGACGCCGGTGACGCCGAACACGTTCAATCCGCCGACCAACACGACCGAGTTCGCCGAGCCGAAGACGGCGCAGGACTGCGAAAACGAAGGCTACAAGCGCTACACCGACCTCGGTTTCGACACGGAGCAAGAGTGCCTCGACTATGTCGCCGGCCCGAACCCGTAGTGTCCCGAGCTCCGTCGGCTCGTGCCGGGGGGTGTAAGACGACCCAACCGTGATAAGGGTGCGGGCGCCGTCATTCACCGCGCGCGAGTACTCCCAACTTCTTGTGGTCGATGGCATGCACGAGCGGGTCAGCGTGACGATGCACGAGCTCCCAGTCCGATTCTGCGGCGCGGCGGAAGACCCACGTCACGCGCAGCGACCAGTCCTGCTCCGGCAGATCCCCGATCGTCCCGTGCTGTCGTTCGATGACGACGAGGACCGCCAGGTCGCTCGAGGTGTAGGTCTCGACGACCTCGACTTCGGCCTCGCCGCCGCGGAAGAACTGCGCCAGAGCTTCCAAGGCCCGGTCCGAGTCGTCGAATCCTCGTACCGGCTCGCCACCGTACGGCGACATGAGCGTGTAGTCGTCCGCATGCTCGATCCGGGCCACATAGCCCTCGATATCCCCCGAGATCAGAGCTTGCGCCGCCTCGGTTATCCGTTGAACGAGTGCGGCCAACTCGTCGTCGGTCACCCTGAGAGACAAGGCCCACACCTCCCTGGCGTCGGATGATGCGCATGCTACGGACACGGGACGGTGAGACGGGCCTCCGGGTCGGCAGCGGAAGCGGGTCGCCCTTGCCTGTGTTCGACGTGACCGGCCGGTACTAGCCCAAACGTCTCCGATCTCTGGCCGACGGTCTAGCCCGAAGCGCGGTGCGCCACGGCATCATTCTCGCCCTGCGGCGGTACCGAGGGGGTGGTGGGGGACAGCTTGCGGCGAGTTCCCTTCCGGCCGGTGCCGCCGCAGATTCCTCTTGGAGCGACCCAGTGGCGCGGGGTCGACTTGCCGGCGGAGCCGAAGGCCACGCAAACCCGGCCTAGGTCCAGTCTCGGTCCAGCCGAAGAGTCGAAGAGCGCCGCGCGCCGCGACGCGAACATCCTCCCCGGAGCGTGTGCGACGCGCTCCACGGGCCGCGGGGTCTGCCGATCACACCTGGTGGGGGCCATGGTCGACCGGTAGACCCCGCGGCGGCATCGACGCTTCCGGCCCAGGCCGAGGAAGGGCGGGGTTGCGCGCCTCGTCCATGCCGAGCTCGCGAGCGGGGAGGGGGGACCGACCTGGTCACCGTCGAGCACGCGTTTGCCCGCATCGGGACGCCCGCTAGGATGGCCGGGTCGCGGGGCGTGGCGCAGCCTGGTTAGCGCGCTAGTCTGGGGGACTAGAGGTCCCGAGTTCGAATCTCGGCGCCCCGACTGCAGGCCGCATGGACACAGGCTTTCAGCCGTCCGCGGCCTGGTCGGAGTCCGCATACAGTCCGCAGATCCGCGGCTACGTCCGCCATGGTCACCAAGATCTCAGCGTATGGGCGACCCAACAGCACCGTTCCACCTCACCAAGCCGGAGGGCCAGGTGTGGACGCTGAGCGAGATTCGCGCCCGTGTCGGAGATGTCCGACAGGTGCGGGGGCCGAACGGCACGGTTTCGAGGCGGCAGATCACCGTCGCGCGTCCGTGCCCGACGGATCCGCGCGCCGCCCACATCGCCTACGGCGAGCCGCTCTGACCTAGCTGGTCGGACACGAGGAAGTTGTCCTGCCTGTTGCGGTACCAGTCGCGGCGTGCTTCCTGCCGCTCCTCGGGGGGTGCCGGTCGTGAGCCGCGGGCTCGCCGGGTCGAGCATCTGCCGCCACGTGCCGGGGTTGCTTCAGTTCGTCGATCAGTCTCACGGGGTCTCCGCGGGGTCGGTCAGGGCCGGGTCGCGGTAGGACGGGTCGTGGATGCGGCGCAGCGTGTCGACCTCGCGGTGACGGATGAGAAGCGTCCCTCCGACGCGTGTGGCGTAGAGGAGCCGTCGTCGCACGAGCAGGTCGACCATTCACACCGGGCAGCCGAGCAGCCCCGTGACGGTGGCGGGCGACAGCAAGGGCCGCTCAACCGACGAGGTCACGCGCTGGTTCTCTCGGTCGCGAGGTACGCGCGGACGGCCCGCCGGATCTCCGAGGAGGGGCTGCGGTCGTTCTCCTGTGCTCGGCGCTCGAGCTCGCTTCGCATCGTGAGCGGGATGATCGCCGTCACCGGCGCCACCTGTGTCAATGTGGCAATATCGCAAATATATATATATTAAAGTGGATATGACGCAAGAACGGATGCGCATGATGTCCGTCTGACGACCAAGGTCGACCGTGTCTTTGACCGAGACCAATGGGTGGGGACCCAGCCCGGGTCGGCTGGTCAGGGGGCCGGCTCGAGCGACCAGCGAGGACTAGACCCTCTGGCGGTGCCAGCAGGTCGGGCCGCGACCAGGATCCGTGAGCCTCCCGAACCGGGGGGAACGTACAGAGGGGCATCACGCTCGAGGGCGTTCCCCCTAACCAGCAAGGAGGACCACTCACATGACGGCACTCGTCGTGTATCTCCAGAACACATGGGCGCGGCTGCGCGAGCGTCAGGAGGGCCAGACCATGGCCGAGTACGCCCTGATCCTCGGCGGCATCGCGATCCTCGTGATCGCCGGCATCATCATCCTCGGCCCGGCGATCCGCGACCTGTTCCAGAAGACCGGCAGCTCGGTCAAGAGCTTCCCGAGCTCGTAGCGGCCGGCACCCGCCGCGGACGAGTCGCATCCCTGACACATCGAGGCGTCCCGGGCTTACGAACCGGGGCGCCTTGAGCGCGACTTGCGCCAACCCCGCCTCTGCCCAGTGTCAGCGATGCGGGCGGGGATCGCGCGGTTCCTTCGTCCCAAACCCCTCGGGCCGAAGGGATGCGATCCGTGCGGGACCTGCCCGCACCATCTCCGAGAGTCCGCATTCAGTCCGCAAACGTCTCGGGAGTGGGGGACGGAGGGATGCGAGCTCGCGTGCTCCGAGCCCGCTGTACACCTTTATTCAAGCCACCTTCCGCCACCTCGGTCCACATGCCGCCAACCGCCTGAACTGTCTAGAGGTCCCGAGTTCGAATCTCGGCGCCCCGACTGAAGGCCGCGTGAACACTGTGACCCCGCGAGTCGAGCGGAGGTCGCAGTGCCCAAGCAGTGCTCGAACCTTCGGCCGCGTTCTCGCTCGTTTCGTCCGCGCGACCCCTCGACCTGTTGACATGCGCGGTGAAGGGAAGCACGATCCGAGCGCGCCTTCTATTCCTGGGGGGACGGAGGCGTAGCGTCCGGGGGGGCGCTTCTTACAACTGAGGGAGGGTTCCGTCATGGCGGCACTCGTCGTGCACCTACAGAGCACGCTGTCCAGACTGCGGGCGAGTCAGGGCGGTCAGACAATGGCCGAGTACGCGCTCATCCTTGGGGGGATCGCGATCCTCGTGATCGCCGGCATCGTGATTCTCGGCCCCGCGATCAGCGATCTGTTCCAGGAGTCGGGCAGCTCGGTTTCGGCCAACGTCCCCTAGGGAACGCGGCCGAAGCAATCGGCGGGGCCGTCCCGACGGCCCCGCACGTTTGCGACCGGTTTCGGGCTTGAGGAGCTATTACGACTCGTTCGCCGCCTCCGTCGCAGCTGGCGGCGGACTTCACCACCGCGTAGAGGATCTCGGGCCGACGATCGTCCGGAACGGAGACGAGCGGCATCAGCCCCTGTAACCATGGCTGCGAGCCGCTCCCGCCAATGGACGTTCGCATGCGTCAGAACGGACCGACAGTTTCGAGCCGTCCCTGCGGACTCGGCGCTCGTCCGACGGACCGACAGCCAGCGGGAGCTACAAGCTCGCTGAGACAACCACGCGCCATCTGGCGCGGGGGCGGCCCACCAGAGGCGCCTCGCGCAGGAACCGAGAGACCAGCCGAAGGCCGTCTCCGTCCCGTTGCGCGACCATTCAGTGACGCGCGGCGGCGAGCCGGCGCGCGGGCGCTGCTCGATCACCCGGCGGGGGGTTGACATCCGTCGCCTGCCAACGCATGTGAGTGGGGATGAGCGAACACACATCCCTCGACGCCCGCCACACGTCGCTCGGGCTGACGGACGAGCCCGTCGCGAACGTCCGCCCGGGGTGGGCCACCGCCGGCCGCGTGAAGGCGGTCGTGCTGACGGCTGTCTTCCTCCTGCTGGCGGGAAGCGTCTTCGTCGACCACACCGACCCGATCTTCGGATTGGCGGTCGCGATCGCCTGGACGGCGCTCCTCGCTCTTGCGTGGGAGCTCGCCGCACGAACGCTCGCGCGCGTCCGAGCGTAGGTACACGCTCCCACACTCCAGTCCACCCGTCTACGGAAAGGCTTTGGAGTTGCAGGGCTTTCGTAGTGCCCGCGTGGTCGGGGACCCCGTCCGATTCGCCGGACAAACCTGGACGAATGGTTCGGGTAGGGCGCCGGTGGCGGCCTAGCGTTGGATCCATGAGCGAGGAGCGGACGTTTCCGGTGACGTTGATGCGGGCCGGCCCCGGGCTGCCCTACTTCGAGGTGGGCGCATACCGGTACACGGACGCCTGGCTCCCCCGCGTGGGCGATCTCATCACGATCACGAAGGCCCCGGTCGCAGAGACGGACCTCGCGGAGGCGGAGCCCGCGGAGCCGTTGCTCGCGTATGTGACCCGGGTCGAGCCGAACGCGGACACGCCGATCCGGGTGACCGAGGCCAAGCGCGTCCGCGTCGAGGCGCCGGACGAGATCATCGTCGCGGCCTAGAGCCGGCGGGCGCTGGACGGGCGGGCTTCACACGCGGTTCCAACCGGAGTAGGATCCCCACGGTTTCCATGCGGCGAGCGGCGTTCATTGCGGCGGGGGCAGCCCTTGCCTGCGCAGGTGTTGCGGGCGGGGCACCCACGCCCGCAGACCGGCCGACGCCGCAGGTCGCGATCTTCTACTACGCCTGGTACGGCACGCCCGCTTCCGACGGCGCGTGGGAACACTGGGGGCAGGGCGGGAACGAGCCGCCGCGCGCGATCGGCTCGAACTTCTACCCCGCCCGCGGCGCCTACTCGTCGGGCCGGGCGTCGATCGTGCGGGCGCAAATGCGCGAGATCGCGGCGACAGGCATCGACACCGTGATCGTGTCGTGGTGGGGGCCGGGGTCGGTCGAGGACGCGCGACTGCCGTCCGTCGCGGCCGCGGCTAACGCCGCGGGCTTGCACGTCGCGATCCACGTGGAGCCGTGGGGCGGACGGACGCCGCAGGGCGTCGTCGACGCGCTCCGGGGGCTGGGCCGGCTCGGCATCCGCGACGCGTACGTCTACGACTCGCCGACCTCGTCGGACGAGGACTGGCGCGCGGCGCTCGCGGGGTTGCCCGGGTTCAGGGTCTTCGCGAACACGTCCCTTCCGGGGAAGGCGCTCAAGGGCGGCTTCCAGGGCATCTACACGTACGACGTGCTCGTCTACGACGGAGGCTCGTTCCCGCGGATGTGCCAGGGCGCGAGGCAGCTGGGCCTCCTGTGCGCGCCGTCGGTCGGCCCCGGGTTCGACGCCCGTCGCGCGACCGGCGACCCGCGCGTCCGCGAGCGCAACGACGGTGGCTGGTACGACCACATGTGGCAGGCGGCCGTCCGAGCCTCGCCGGACACCGTCACGATCACGAGCTACAACGAGTGGCACGAGGGAACGCAGATCGAGCCCGCACGCGCCTCGAACGGGCTGTACCTCTCCTACGACGGCGCCTGGGGGCTCGACGGGCGTCGGGCGCAGCGGGCGTACCTCGACCGCACGACGTACTGGGTCGACCGCCTGCGCGGCGCCGTCGAAGCGCCGCTCCGCGCGCGTTCAGTGGGTCAGTAGAGCGCGGTCGCGAGCCGCCGGCGGTACCCGGAGACGATCGGGTCGTCCTGACCGAGTTGCTCGAAGAGCGCGACGGCGACCTCGCGCAACCGGTCCCTGTCCGACGGCTCCGCCCGCGGGACGGCGTCGACGAGGAGCGACAGCGCCGCCTCGACGTCGTCCGCGTCGAGCGCTGCGACGACCTCCGGCAGCTCTCCGCTCGCCCGAAGCTCCTCGACCAGCGTCTCGGCACGCGGGGGCGCGAGCAGGTCGTCGAGGAACGCGGCGACCAGAGCCCGCGACTGGGCTCCGACGAACTGCTTCACGACCGTCCCGTTGCGAAAGGCCTTCACCGCGGGGATCCCGCTGACGCCGAACTGGGCGGCGAGGCCCTGGTTCGCGTCGACGTCGACCTTGACGAGCTCGATCTGCCCCGCGCGGTCGGCGATCTCGCGTTCGAGGACGGGGGCGAGGGCGTGGCACGGCCCGCACCACTCGGCCCAGAAGTCGACGACGACGGGAAGCTCGCGCGAGCGCTCGAGCACCGCGTCGTCGAAGGTCTGCTCCGTGACGTCCATCTCCGGCCAGCGTACCGGCGGCGCGCGGGCTCAAGGCGCCGCGACGACGACGTCGGCGGCGCAGCCGGAGACGAGCGCTGCACGAAGATGTTCCGGCGCGACACCGGCGAGCGACCGGTGTCCGACGTCGACCTCGATGTCGCTCCAGGCGTCGAGGCCGAGCGCGCGCGCGCCGTTCTCCCCGCCCGCCGCCCAGATCGCGTCCGTGTCGAATACGCCGCGGCGGCCGTCCTGACGCCGCGCGATCCCCTCGAGCTCGCGAAGCTCCTCGAACGGGTCGATCCGGACGTTCGAGTCGGTGCCGATGCAAAGCGGGATCCCCCGGTGGAGCACGCGGATTGCCGGGAGAAAGCCGTCGCCGAGGTCGGCTTCGGTCGTCGGGCAGGCGCAGATCGTCGAGCTACTGTCCCGCAGGAGGTCGAGCTCCGCGCCGTCCGCGTGCGTTGCGTGGACAATCGTCGTCAGCGGACCGAGGCAGCCGGCTGCGGCGAGCAGCTCGATCGGCCGCATCCCGTGCTCGGCGAGGCACTCCTCGACCTCGCGCGGCTGCTCGTCGGCGTGGATGTGGAGCACGAGCTCCTCGGCGGCGGCGTATCTGCCGAGCTCGTCGAGCCAGTCGCGGGGGCACGCGCGGACGGAGTGGGGGGCGATCCCGACCGCGATCCCGCGCCCGCGGAGTCGCTCCACCTCTCCGAGATACGCGGCCACCGACGGTTGACGCATGCGCTCGAGACCGCCGCGAGCGTAGGCGACGTGGAGGCACGTGAACGCGAGCCCGGCCGCCTCGGCTGCCTCCGAGGCGGCAAGAGCGGTGTCGAGCCCGAGGTAGTGGAACTCGCCGACTGCCGTAAAGCCGGCCGCGCGCATCTCGCGATACGTGCGCTCGTAGAGCTCGCGCACCGTGTCCGGTGTCTGGCGCTCCGCCTCGGCGAGCATGCCCTCGCGCCAGGCCCAGAAGTCGCCGCCCGCCGCCCGGCCGCGGAGCGCCCGCTGGAACGCGTGGCTGTGGGCGTTCACGAAGCCGGGGAGCGTGACCACTCGCGCCACGGGCGTCGACACTAACCTACGCGGCGATGCAGGCCTCGAGGTCGGTGCCCGAACCGCTCCGCCAGATTCCCAACGTGCTGACGATCCTGCGGTTCCTGGCGATCCCGCTCTTCGTGGTGCTGCTCGTCTCGGACCAGGACGGGCCGAGCTGGGCGGCGGGGATCGTGTTCGGCCTCGCGGGCATCACTGACCAGCTCGACGGCTGGCTCGCCCGTCGCTGGCACGTCGAGTCGAGCTTCGGGAAGGTCGCGGACCCGCTAGCGGATCGTCTCATGATCGACGTCTGCATCGTGCTCCTCGTCGTCTACGACCGACTCCCGTGGGTCGCCCTCGTCATCCTGCTGCGCGACCTGCTCCTGGTCGGCGGCTACAAGCTCGTCGTCCCGCGCGGGTACGAGTTCGAGGTGTCGCCGCTCGGCAAGGTCGCGACCTGGGGGCTCTACGCGTCGCTGGCGCTCGTCCTCGTCACCGAGCGCGACACATGGTGGCCGCTCGCGCTCTTCTGGGTGAGCCTCGCGCTGGCCGTGGTCGCCGCAGGGCAGTACGTTGCAAAGGCGATGAGGGAGGTTCGGCGATGAAGGCCGTCGTGATGGCGGGCGGGGAGGGGACCCGGCTCCGGCCGCTGACCTCGAACCAGCCGAAGCCGATGGTGCCGATCGTCGGCAAGCCGTGCATGGAGCACATCCTCGACCTGCTGCGGCGACACGGGATGGACGAGGTCGTCGTCACGCTGGCATTCATGCCGCAGGCGATCCGCACGTACTTCGGCGGCGGCGAGTCGCTCGACATGGACGTCGACTACTCCGTCGAGGAGCAGCCACTCGGCACGGCCGGCTCCGTGAAGCTCGCCGAGCGCCGCCTCGACGACACGTTTCTCGTCATCTCCGGCGACGCGCTCTGCGACGTCGACCTGACCGCATTGGTCGACGCGCACCGCACGAAGGGAGCGGCGGTCACGATCGGGCTCAAGTCGGTCGACAACCCACTCGAGTTCGGGATCGTCGTCACCGACGAGGAGGGCCGCGTCGAGCGCTTCCTCGAGAAGCCGTCGTGGGGCCAGGTCTTCTCGGACACCATCAACACGGGGATCTACGTCCTCGAGCCCGAGGTCCTGCGGCACGTCCCGACCGATCGCCCGTACGACTTCTCGAAGGAGCTCTTCCCGCTCCTGCTCGACATGGGCCGACCCATCTACGGGTACGTGCTCGACGGCTACTGGCAGGACATCGGCAACCTCGACCAGTTCCGCCAGGCGAACTTCGACGCCCTCGACGGCGCAGTCCAGCTCGATATCCCGGGCCTCCAGCTGCGCGGCAACGTCTGGGTCAGCGAGGAGGTCGACATCGAGGAGGTCGAGGGCGTGGCCGGGCCGGCGTTCATCGGCTCGAACTGCCGGATCGCGGAGGGCGCGTCGATCGGCGGCTACTCGGTTCTCTCGCGTGGCGTGATCGTGCGTGAAGGTGCCCGCGTCGTCAGGACGGTCATCGACGCCGGCACCTACCTCGGCCGGAGCTCCGTGGTTGAGGGGGCGATCATCGGCCGCGGGTGCGACGTGCGCGACCACGTGCGGGTGCACGAGGGCGTCGCGATCGGCGACCAGGTGACCATCGGGCCGGAGGCGAGCATCTTTCCGGGTGTCCGGATCTATCCCTTCAAGGAGATCGAGACGGGCGCCCAGATCCACGAGAACGTCGTGTGGGAGACGCGGGCGGCCAACTCGCCGTTCGGGCGGGACGGCGCCACCGGGCTCGTGAACGTGGATCTCTCGCCCGAGACGGCGGTACGGCTCGCGGCGGCGCTCGGGACGGCGCTCCGGCGTGGCGACCGGGTGGTCGCGAGCCGCGCCTCGGCGGACGCCTGCCGCATGATCCAGCGCGCGCTCATCTCCGGGCTCACCTCGACCGGCGTGCATGTCGCCGACCTGCGGATCTCGCCCGCGGCCGTCACGCGCCACGTTCTGAAGACCCAGGGCCTGCAGGCGGGCGTCCACGTCGGCCGCTCGAGCTCGGATCCCGAGATGATCAATATCCGCGTCTTCGAGTGGCCGGGGAGCCAGATGACCTCGGGCCTGCAGAAGGAGGTGGAGAAGCACTTCAGCCGCCACGAGCTGCGGCGCGCGACGTTCGCTGAGGTGGGGGAGACGACGTATCCGGCACGGGTCCGCGAGAGCTACGCGCAGGACATCCTCGATTCCGTCGACGTCGAGGCGGTCAGGCGCCGCCGGTTCCGCGTCGCGATCGATTACGGCTACTCCCCGGCGGCGTTCACGCTCCCCCTGGTGCTCGGCCCGCTCGGCGTCGAGGCGATCGGCGCACGGGGGTTCTTCGTCGAGGACGACGCGTCGGACGAGCTCGAGTCGATCGACGCGCGACGGATCGTGACCGGCGTGCGTGCGGACCTTGGGGTCGTGCTCGACCGCGCGGCCGAGCGGCTGCTGCTCGTGGACGAGCGCGGCGAGTCGGTTCCCGCCGAGCTCGGCCTCCTGCTCGTCGTTCGGCTCCTCGCGCTCGCCGGGCGGTCGGGCAGCATCGCCGTCCCGATCACCGCGACCCGGCACATCGACGATCTCGTACAGGGCTCCGGCCTGGAGGTCGTGCGGACGCGGCACTCCCTCGCCGATCTCACCCGGGCCGCGACGGAGGACGGGGTGGTGCTTGCCGCCGCGCCGACCGGTGGGTTCGTCTTCGCGGACGTCGTCCCCGGCTACGACGCCGTCACCGCCCTCTGCAAGATCCTCGAGCTGCTTGCCGGCCAGGAGCGGCCGCTGTCCGAGCTCGTCGCGGAGCTCCCGCGCCCGACGCTCGTCCACCGGGCGCTGCCGTGCCCGTGGAGCCGCAAGGGTCTCGTCATGCGGCTTCTCAACGAGCACCTCGCCGCGCGGAGACTCGATCTTTCGGACGGTGTGAAGGCGTACGACGAGCGCGGATGGGTACAGGTCGTCCCCGACGAGGACGAGCCGCTCGTCCAGCTCTACGCCGAGGGCGAGACCGACGAGCTCACGACCGAGCTGGCCGACGAGGTCGCCGCATACGTCGACGTCGTCGTGCAGGGAGACGCCGACGAGCAGCGAACCCTGGAGCAAGCCTCAAGCTGAGGTTGACCCCTCGGCCTCCCTGCTGCTTCAATCGGTCATTCCCGACGAAAGGTGCCCGTACGCCGTGGACGCGATTCCCGATCTTGCCCGCCTGAGCGACGACGACCTCGACCGCCTGATCCGCGAGACGGAGGACCAGGAGGACGCGATCTCCCAGCGGCGCAGGCGCCTCCACGAGCGCATCGACGAGCTCCGGGGCGAGCGCGTCTCACGGCTTCGCGGCCAGGTTTCCGCGGGAACCCTTTCGATGCCGACGCCCGAGGTGCTCGAGCGCTCGATCTTCGAGGGCACCGGGGACCCGCCCGGCGAGCCGGCGGACCGCGAGGACGTCCCAGCCGCCGTCCGCCCTCGCTCTCCGACGACGAGCTTCGCGCGACGATCCTCGCGCTCGAGCACGAGGAGGACGACATCTCCCTGCACCGCCGCGTCCTTCACGGGCGGATCGACATCCTGCGCGCCGAGCGCGAGCGAAGGCGCAGAGGACATCACGTGGACCCGAAGGATCTGGGCACGATCCTCGGCGGTCCTCGATGAGCCATGTCTACTGCCCGGAGTGCGGCTTCCAGAATCCCGAGGCGTCGAACTACTGCGCCCGGTGCGGCGCCTATCTCCGCCGCGACGAGCACGGCGAGACGACCCTGAGCCTCACGCCGGAGGAGCTCGGCGGCGGGGGGGCCTCCTCGGGCGAGCCGCGCGGGCCGGCGCTCGTCGTCCGCGCCGGCGGCGGGAGGGCCGGCGAGAGCTTCGAGACGGACGGGCCGCGCACGCTCATCGGCCGCTCGCCCGAGTGCGACGTCTTCCTGGACGACGTCACCGTCTCACGTCGCCACGCGGAGATCGTCCACGAGGGCGACGCCTACGTGATCCGTGACCTCGGGAGCCTGAACGGGACGTTCGTGAACCGGCATCGGATCGAGAGCTCCGCGCTCGCGGACGACGACGAGGTGCAGATCGGCAAGTACCGGATGACGTTCCTCCTGCCATGAGCACGACCGCCGAACCCCAGGCGACGGGGCAGCGACTTCACACCATCGGCGCCGTCTGCGAGCGGTTGCGGACCGAGTTCAGCGACATCACCATCTCGAAGATCCGCTACCTCGAGGACCAGGGTCTCCTGCAGCCACGCAGGACCCGCGGCGGGTACCGATTGTTTTCCGAGGGCGACATCGAGCGGCTGCAGACGATCCTGCGCCTGCAGCGCGACGAGTTCCTGCCGCTGCGCGTGATCCGCACCGAGCTCGACGCGCACGGCACCACCACCGCGAAGCGGCGGCCGCCCGCGCTGCGCGACGCCGGCGGCGAGATCGACCTCGGCGAGCTCTGCGAGCGCGCGGGGATCAAGCCGGACTTCGCCCGCCGGCTCGAGGAGTACGACCTCGTCACGCCTCGCATCGAAGCCGGCGAGCGCATGTACCGTGAGGGGGAGGTCGACATCGCGGCAGCCTGCGGACGGCTCGCGCGCCACGGGCTCGACGCTCGTCACCTGCGAGCCTTCCGGACCGCCGCGGGCCGTCAGTCCGCGCTGCTCGAGCAGCTCGTCGCGACCGGCTTGCGCTCCCGGGATCTCGAGCGGCGCCGCGCCGCGCTCGACGACCTCGAGGCGCTCGCAGCCGTCGCCACCGAGCTCGCGCAGCACCTTCTCGTCCGCGACCTCAGGGAGGCCTCAGAGCGATGACGACCGACGAGCTCAAGGGCATGGTGCGGGACGTCCCCGATTTCCCGACCGAGGGCATCGTCTTCAAGGACCTGATGCCGCTCATCGGCGACGCCGAGGCGTTCCGCTCCACGATCCAGCACCTGGCCGAGTGGGCACGGCCGCGTCGACCCGACGTGATCCTCGGCGCCGAGGCACGGGGATTCATCTTTGGGGGCGCGCTCGCGTACGAGCTGGGCTGCGGATTCGTCCCCGCGCGGAAGCCGGGCAAGCTGCCGTGGGAGAAGGTGCGCGCGACGTACGAGCTCGAGTACGGCAGCGATTCTCTCGAGATCCACGCCGACGCGCTCCGGCCGGGCGCCCGCGTGATCGTTCTCGACGACGTGCTCGCCACGGGAGGGACGGCGCGGGCGAAGGTCGAGCTCGTGGAGCGGCTCGGCGCCGAGGTCGTCGGCGCGCTCTTCGTGATCGAGCTCACGTTCCTCGCAGGGCGCGAGAAGCTCGACGGCACCGACGTGCACTCGCTGATCGCCTACTAGCGACGGGGTTGCTCGACGCCGTCCGACGGCGCGAGTACACCTAGACCATGGGTGGCGTCGATGCCCTGACCGGCACGTATCGGCTCGGTTGCCCGGCGGCGGGTGCGACGACTCGCGTTCGGCTGTCGTCCTTCCGCCAGATCGAGCGGCTCCCGGGGCCCGCGCACCCCGCCGTGTTCCGCGTCGTCTTCGCGTGTCCATGCGGTGGGCAGCACGTCGGCCTGGTCGGTCACGATGCGCTCGACTGGGCGCCGCTCGGGCTCGACGACGAGCTCACGTACGTCAACCTGATGACCTCGCGCCGCGACGACCTGGCCTCCGAGCTCACGGGCCTTGCGTCTGCGCGGATCGGGAGGGGGGAGTGGCCGTGGTGCTTCTTCTGTCATCGGGAGGACGCGCCGCGACCGGTCACGCCTTCGTCGTTCCGTTTGCTCGCGCCCTGCCCCGGGGCCGTTGCCGTGGCCGTGCGTTGTCCCGTGTGCGACTCGACCTCGATCAACCTCGTGACGCAGTCGCATGTCGACGTCCCGTTCCACTCGGATGCGACCGTGGGCGTCGTCGCGCACGCCTTCGAGGAGCGTTCCCTGCCCACGATCGACGCCTTCCGCGCGGAGCTCGACTCGGCGTCGTTCGACGAGAGGCGCCTGGTCCTCTGATGGGTGACGCGCCGTTCACTCCCGGGAGGGATGACCCGCGGGTGCCCTCCCGGCCGATCTTCAAGAGCATGGGAACAGCCGTCGATACCACCCTCGCGGACTCGAAGGCCCGCGACCTCCACGTCCTCCTGGACTGCCTCGCGCTGGGAAAGCCGGATCTTCGGCGCCTCCCGGCGAAGGTTCGTCTGGAGGAGGCGCTCGGCCCCGAGCTCACGCGCAAGCTCCTCACGCGCCTGAGCGGCGAGCGCCGCTAGAGCGCGTTGCACGCCGGCGAGGCGGCTACGCGCGATCGCGCGGGTCGTCCCCACCGCGCGTGCGCACGATCAGGAACGTGAGAAACCCCGCGACGAGCGAGAGGACGAGCGCCGTCCCCTTCGCGACCTGGATCGCGACCATCCCGAGGTAGAGGAAGAGAAAGAAGACGACCGCCCAGATGAAGCTCTGGACGCCGCGGTCGATGCTCGGCATGCGCAGGTGCACGGGCCCCGATCCTATCGGGCGACGAGCCGCGAAGCGGCCGCCTTCGGGACATTCACTCGGCGGGTGGGGAATCTGATCGCCTCGGCTGGCTTGCGGCTCGGGTGGGAATCGCTCGCACTGGCGCGCGACGCCGTCGACGAGCTGTTGCGGCCGCGAAGCGGACGCCTTCAGGGCACTAGGCACTTCCCCGCGATGGGAATCCGCTCGGCGGATTCCCATCTTGCGGACCAAAAAGAATTCACCGAGCCGGTGGCGCTTTCGTCCCCCCGCCACATCGACCTTCCGCTTGCGCGTAGTGCCTGCGTGACGGGCTTCGACCTAGTCGCGCTCCGTGCTCGGTGCATGGCAAACCTATTGCCGTGGGGGAGCCAGGTCAAGCAGGTTGGATCGGAGAAGTCCGCATTTTGCGCGGTTTCCTTTCCGGGGGCGCGTGGGCGGTTCGGCGGCGTGCCTCCGACTACGATTGCCGCGATGCGCGGCGGACGGACCTACGTGCTCGCCGCCGCGCTCCTCGGCGCCGCGGCACTGCTCACGATCGCCGGGGTGGGGGACAGAGCCGGCTTTCCGGACTGGCAGGCGTTCGTGCTCGGCGTCGTCCAGGGAGCCACGGAGCTCCTGCCGATCTCGTCGTCCGGCCACCTGGTGCTCGTGCCGTGGCTCGGTGACTGGACGTACCTCGAGCAGCACGACGACTTCAACCACACGTTCGACGTCGCGCTCCACCTGGGCACGATGCTCGCGGTGGTGGGCTACTTCTTCCACGACCTCGTTGCGCTCGTGCGCGCGTTCGTCCGGACGCTCGGCACACGCCGGCTCGAGACGCCCGACGAGCGGCTCGCCTGGATCGTCCTCGTCGCGACCATACCCGCCGGCGTCGTCGGGCTCGCGCTCGAGGACACGATCACGGCCCGCCTGGGCGAGCCCTGGCAGATTGCGATACTCCTCGCCGTGTTCGCCGGCGTCCTCTGGCTCGTCGACCGGCGTCCGGCGACCCGGGAGGCGCACGAGCTGTCGCTGAAGGAGGGTCTCGCGGTGGGACTCGCCCAGGCACTTGCGCTCGCGCCCGGGGTTTCCCGGTCGGGGATCACGATCACCGCCGGACGGTTCTTCCGGCTCGACCGGGACGCCGCGGCGCGCCTGTCGTTCCTCCTGCTCGTGCCGACGGTGCTCGGCGCCGTCGTGCTCAAAGGCCTCCAGGACGTCGTGTTCGGCGACCTGCCGGACGGCTGGAAGGGGCCGTTCCTCGTCGGCGTGCTCTCCGCCTGGGGCACGGGCCTCCTAGCGATCGAGTGGCTGCTCGGCTACGTCCGCCGACACACGTACGGCCTGTTCGTCGTCTATCGCCTCGTCGTTGCGGCGATCATCGTCCTCCTGATCGTCGCAGGCGCCCGCAGCGCGACCTTCTGAGCACCGTCTCGCGGCGTGGGGGCCGAGAGGCGCCTGGGGGCGGGCTCCGGCCAAATATCGCTACTTGACATAACGTCGATTATCGTGAATGGAAGCCGGGAGCCGTTTAGGCATCGGATTGTGGTTTCACGACTTGCAGGCTGGTGAGCGCCTGTGCGAGGTCGTCGCGCGACGGGTGCAGGTACGCCTGCGTGGTCGCGACCGACTCGTGCCGGAGGAGTTGTTGCGCAAGCAGCAGGTTCCCGGTTTCGCGCCAGAGGTTGTCGGCTGCGGAATGCCGCAGCTCGTGCATCGTGATGGTCGCGGGTAGCCCTGCCCGCTCCAGCCAGTTCTTGAAGTGCAGGTGTAGCGCGGACGGGTCGAACGAGCGTTTCGGTGACCACTTCGGGTGCAACAGGTACTCGTCGGGCTCGCGCGCGCGCAGCTCGAGTTCCAGGTCGGCTTTCAGGTCGGCGAACGCGATCGGCATCACGACGACCTTGCCGCCCTTTCCGTGGACGAGGAACGTCCCCTGTGTCAGGTCGAAGTCGGCGACCTTGAGGAGTCGAAGCTCGTTCTTGCGTAGCCCCAGTCTGCCGAGGAGCCGGACGGCGATTTGCTCCCGCAGGGTGGGTTGCGCCATGCGGAGCTGTTCGATCAAAGAAGGGACGCAACCCCCAAACCGAGGAGGCGTCCGCGGGCAGGATCGTCAACGTTGCGCCGGAGCGGTTCGCGACCACCTTGAACTCCTGGATCGTGAGAGCGCCCGCTAGTTCGGCGGTGCGGTTCGCGAACCCGCCCACCGAGTCAACGAGAAGCGTTCCCTGGCCCTGGTCGGCCGCGATCGCGTACAGCCGCGCCCGCTCCGGTGCCTGCGCAAGCAGAACAGCAACCGCCTCCCGCCAAGATCGGTTGTCTTCGAGTAGCCACGGGCACGGCCAAGCCAGTGATACGGCGTCACCGACGATTGGTTCAGCACCGCCCTCGCGTCGTCCCGCTGCACGTCGACGGCCGCCTCGCCCCACCGCCGGCCGTCCTCCAGAACAAGCGCAGCAAGCAGGTTCAGAACGACGAGAGCGTCCCCACCCCACGCGGCGGACGCTGGCATTCCCCCGGCGTCAAGCGGGCGCTCTCATGGGTTCGCGCGTGAAGAACGCCAGCTACTCCGGAGTAGAGGAGTCGGGCGGCCATTGGTAGCTCGCACTCAGGCGATTCGGTCAGTGCCGTTTAGCCGTTCGGTCAGTGCCGACGGCGGAGCCTTTCCGCAGACTGGAGAAGTACATGGAGAGGTTCGTTTCACTGCTGCTAAATGGACACGGACCGGTCGCGTTCCAGCTCTGGGCGTACCGCTAGAGCGATGAAGCTCTACAGGCTCTACAGAGAGCGGGATGTGAGCGGTTGCTCTGGCACCGGCCTCGTCGCCGAGGGGATGTTGTTCTCGAACGGACGCTTTGCCCTCTCCTGGCTTCCAGGCAAGGCGGAGGTCACTAGCGTCGGCGTCTACGACTCGATCGACGACGCCGCCCGGATCCACGGGCACGACGGCACACTGTTCGTCCCCGTCTCGATCGAGGAGTACGGCGGTTCGAGCCACCGTGGCATCGGCAAGCATTCCCGGAGATCGCGGCGGCGCACGACAGGTCAACCCAGAGCCCTTCGCCGCTAGGGAGCATGCCCCGAATTCACTAGTCCGTCGATTACCGTGCGTTGGACGCCGCCCTCCAGGTGTTCTCGCTAGGTGCCTTGTAGTGGTACCCCTCATCCGCGCACGCGCGCGGCTCGACGACGGGCACGGCCTCCTCGCCTGTGGCCGTGACGGACGAGGGCAGCAGCCCGTCGCGCTCCAGCCTCCCGTGCATTGTGTACGCGGAGAGCAGATCCAATCGCGCCGTGGACGCCCCGTCGTCAGTGAGCGGGTCGACCTCGTCCTCGTAGTCGTGTGGTTTCGAAATCGGCAAGTCGGAGATAGGCATGTTGGCCTCCTGAATGCCCCGATCCGGGGAATGCATGCACGGTAGGCGCGAGTCGCGGGTTCGCAAATGACACGAATGAGTCAATGCGGCGGGCCGACGCGGTCAACCCATCAGCGGTCAACTGGGCATAGGAGCGCTGCTCGCGAACGACACCGCCGGGAGGACTGGTGACGAGTTCGGCGTCGCGGAGGCTAACCGCGAGGCTGCGAGCCACATGACAGAAGACCGTACACACGTTCGTGTCCTCGCAAGAGTGTCCGCTCACGGGATCTGACAGGTCGAAGGGCTCCTCTTCGGGCCGAGGTTGACCTGGTTCGGCCCCGGGTGGAGACTCAAGATCGAGCACTGACTCCGAGTGGAGGTTCGGTCAGTTGCCCGACGTCTACGCGACGATTACCGACGCTGAACCGGCCGTCGTCGAAGGGCTCGTCGACATCCTCGAGCTCCGAGCGGCCGATCCGCAGCAGCGTGAGATGCGGGAGGCGTACTTCGCGGATATCGGGTTTCCCGCTGGTGCGCGTGTCGCCGAGGTCGGCTGTGGCCCTGGGCCGGTGGCGCGGGCTCTTGCGTCCCAACCGGGTGTCGGGACGGTTGTTGGCGTCGACCCGTCACCGATCTTCGTCGCCAAGGGCCGAGAGCGTGGGCAGGACCTCGCGAATCTCAGGTTCGTCGAGGGAGACGCGCGTGCACTCCCGCTGGAGGACGGATCATTCGACGTGGTCGTCTTCCACACCACCCTCTGCCACATCCCCGGTCCCGAACTCGCCCTGACCGAGGCTTCACGCGTTCTCGTCGCCGGCGGGCTGCTCGCCGTCTTCGACGGCGACTACGCGACGACGACGTGCGCGTGCGGCGACTTCGATCCACTACAGGCGTGCGCCGAAGCCTGCGTCGACTCCCTGGTGCACGACCGCTGGCTCATCCGTCGGCTGCCCAAGCTCGTACGCGCCGCAGGCTTCGAGCTTGGGCGCTTTCGGAGTCACAGCTACATGGAAGCGCCATCTTCAAACGGCTACATGCTCGCAATCGTCGACCGCGGGGCCGATGCGCTACTCGCCAGTGGTCGGATAACGCTCGAGGCGAGCAACGCGCTCAAGGCCGAGGCTCGCCGTCGGTCCGATGCCGGGGAGTTCTTCGGGCACATCGCCTACGCAAGCCTCATCGCGCAGAAGTCAGCGTAAGGGAGCTCGGGCTGCTCGCCTCGGTAGGTCCCCCGCCCCACTCTCACACGCCGACCGCACGACTCCGTCGGTTACCGTGCGTTCAGCTCCGCAAACGGCCTCACCACAGGTCGACGATCGGCTTCTCTTGCCGTCGCCCGGCGTCGCACCGAGAATGTGGGCGTGGTCGCCGTCCGGGCCCTGACCGTGGTCGTGGGCTTGGCGCTCGGGGCGCTCTGCGCCGTCGGCGTCCTCGTTGCTGCGCTCTTCGAGCGCGACGGGTTCGGGGATCGCGACGGAGAGCCGAGCTCGGCGTACCTGCTCGCCCTCGCCCTCGGGCTCGTGGCCTCCATCGGTCTACCCCTGGTGCTGTGGCGGATGCTGTTACCCAGTCGCTTCTCGTGGCCCGCCGCGCTGACCGCGACCGCCATGGCCGTCGCCGGCGTGGTCTGGATCCTCGGGATCTCGCTCGCGGGGTGACCTCAGACCGAAGGCGGGACGTCACTCGTCGGCGGCGCGGTCTTGCCACTTATCCGATCCATGACGTGCGACGCATCGTTGGCGGCGGGAAGCGAATCGAGAAACTCGGCAGCGTCGTGCGCTGAGCCGTCCCACCCGTAGTTCTGCATGTCGCGGAGTTGCGACGCGAGGAGCTCACGTCGACCCGAGTCGGGCTCGGCTTGCAAGACGGGCTGCTTTGGTTTCCGTCGTATCGGCCACATTGCGGATCTTTCGACCCTCCGCCGCAGTTGCCTGCACATCGAGAAGAACGATCGAGAAGCGAATTGCGGCGGCGACGGCTGGAAAGGAACCGCCGCATCATTCCCCGGCCAGCCGACCCCCCGCCGCCGCAGCCCTGATGGTGCCGACGCGGCGGCCGCGAAGGGCTAGACGCATAGCCAGGGATTCGGGTCGGCAGGGCTAGTGTCGCGACCCACGTCAGATGCGCACATTTGGGAACGTACGTTCGTGACCTCGGACGGCCACCCCGGCGCTCGAGCATCCGGGAACACGAGAGGAGTCGACGTCCGCTCGTCAGCGCCGCTCTGCGCTGCAGATGCCGCAATGCGGCTGGAGCTGGCCGAGCTCGTCCGGGTGGAAGCGCCAGCCGTAGCGTTCCGCCTCGACCTCGTTCTCGACGACGGCGCCGCAGTCGACGCAGCGGACGAACCAGTCGAGCATGCGCAGCGCGGACGCGCAGCTCAGACAGTACGTCCCGGGCACAGCCGCCGACGGCGGACTGATCGTCCACCCGCGGTCGGTCATCCCAGCCTCGTGGGCGCTGCGCCCGCACCCGTCGCAACGCGCCGGCACGCGCCTCCTCTCTCCGTGAGTTCGTTCGCTCATCCTCCCCTGAGCCGCACACTACGGAGGATTCGCGGCTGCGCCAGAGGGTTTCGGCCGGAAAAGGGGTTGCGGGCACACGCCAACTGTGGGAACCTCGTGAGGAGCGCCGGCGCACGGTCCGTCCCCCGATTCCCCCGTGACTACCGTCGACATCGAGAGCCTGCTCGCCCAGGAGGAGCTACGGGCGATGCTCGACGCGTGCGAGCAGCGGGGCTCGATCCGGGCGCCGGACGTGCACGACATCGTCGAGGCGAACGAGCTGACCGGGCTCGAGCAGGAGGCGCTCGTCCGGGAGCTGGACAAGCGCGGCATCGAGATCGTCGAGGCGGCGCCCGTGGAACGCCCACCGGTTCCTCCGACACCCGTCGAGTCCACGACCGACGCGCTCCAGCTGTTCCTCCGCGAGGCGGGCCGCCACCGCCTTCTCACCGCCGCGCAGGAGGTCACGCTGGCCAAGCGGATCGAGCGTGGCGACGCCGGAGCCAAGGAGGAGATGATCCAGTCGAACCTCCGGCTGGTCGTCTCGATCGCCAAGAACTACCGCAACCAGGGCCTCCCGTTCCTCGACCTGATCCAGGAGGGCACGCTGGGCTTGATCCGCGCGGTCGAGAAGTTCGACTGGCGGCGCGGCTTCAAGTTCTCGACGTACGCGACGTGGTGGATCCGCCAGGCCGTCGCGCGGGCGCTCGCGGACAAGGCGCGCACCATCCGGATGCCGGTCCACATCGTCGAGCGGCTGCAGAAGATCAACCGGGCCGAGCGCTCGCTCTGGACGCAACTCGGGCGCGAGCCGACGCTCGCGGAGATCGCCGAAGAGGCGTCGCTCACGCCCGAGCAGGTGCTCGAGGTGCGCGCTGCCGCGCGCGCGTCGACGAGCCTCGACGCACCCGTGGGCGACGACGAGGACGCGACGCTCGGCGACTTCGTCGCAGGCGACGAGCCGCTCCCCGAGGACGAGGTCGACGTCCAGCTCCGGCGCCAGGTCCTGCTCGACGCGTTGTTGTCGCTACCTGACCGCGAGCGGGAGGTCGTGACGCTTCGGTACGGGATCGACGGCAACGAGCCCCGGACGCTCGAGGAGATCGGGCGCCGGCTCGGCCTGACGCGCGAGCGCGTCCGTCAGATCGAGCTCGACTCGCTCCGCCGCCTCTCGCTCCTTCGCGAGATGCAGGCCGTCCAGGGGTAGCGCCTCTACGCGCGGAGGTAGAGCTCGAGCCCCGGGGCGGCGTGGCGCAGCTCCCGCAGCGCGCGGGTCTCCAGCTGGCGCACCCGCTCCCGCGTGATGCCGAGCTCCACGCCGACCTGCTCGAGCGTCCGGCCACCGGAGCCGTCGAGGCCGTAGCGGAGCACGAGGACGCGCTGGAGCCGCGGCTTCAGCTGGGAGAGCGCCCGGGCGAGCTCCGTGGAGCGAAGCCTGAGCGCGGTCTCTGCCTCCGGACCGGCGGCGTTCGGATCCTCGATCAGGTCGCTCATGACGCTTTCGCCGTCGCCGACGGGCGTCTCGAGGCTCACGTGGTCCTGAACGAGATCGAGGAGCTCCGAGACGCGCAGCGGCGTGAGGTCGGTCTCCGCCGCGATCTCGTCGAACGTCGGGTCGCGACTGAGCTGCTGGCCGAGCGCGCGACGTGCCCGCTGGACGCGGCGCACCTGGTCGGCGATGTGCACGGGAAGGCGGATCGTCCGGCTCTGCTCGGCCAGCGCGCGCTGGACGGCCTGCCGGATCCACCACGTCGCGTACGTCGAGAGCTTGAAGCCCATCGTCCAGTCGAACTTGTCGACAGCACGCATCAGCCCGAGGTTGCCCTCCTGGATGAGATCGAGGAGCGGCACGTCCGCGCGCGTGTAGTTGCGCGTGATCGACATCACAAGGCGGAGGTTCGACTCGACGAGCTTCCGTCGCGCGATCTCGTCGCCCTCGTCCTTGCGCCGCGCGAGCTCGCGTTCCTCGGCCGGCGTCAGAAGCCGACCGTCGCCGATCGCGCGCACGTAGAGCTTCAGCGGGTCGGAGACCGGCTCACCGGTCTCGACCTCGTCTGGCGCTTCGTGTGTGGCGTCGAAAAGTGGTTCTGCTGCGTTCATCTCCACGCAGGACGTATCGGCCGTCCGCGTCCCCCCCTTGAGGTATCGCCGAGGCTACCGTGCCGTTCTGGACCACCAACTGGTCGTTCGGCCTGACCTCCGCGCCCGAAGGGCTAGACCAGACGCCGCGAGGAATCGCCCGCCGAAATCCGAACACCTTGCTCACGGATGTCCGAGTACGGTGAGACGTGGGCCGTCCGGCCTTCCATGTAGGAGCATCGACAATGTGCGGCATCGCTGGCTACAGCTTCGGCAACGCGTCGCGGGTGGATCGAACGCTCGCGGCGCAGGCCCTGCTCGCCGGGATCGCGGAACGTGGCGCCGACGCCGTCGGGTACGCACACCGCGCGGACGGCCCACTCGTCGTCCACAAGCAGCAGACAGGAGCGAGCGCGCTCCTCGACGCGGTCGTCCTTCCTCCCGCCACCGGTCAGGCGCTGATCCACGTCCGCGACTACACCAAGGGGCACCCGACGATCGCGGCGAACAACCATCCGGTTCGGCACGGCCGCGTGACGGGGATCCACAACGGGATCATCTCGAACGACGAGGAGCTCCTCGCGCGCCACGCGATCGAACGTGACACGCCCGAGATGACGGTCGACTCGGAGGTCATCTTCGCGCTGGTGGACGCCGGCGGAACCTCCCCCGAGGTGCTCGAGGAGCTCGTCGGCGCGATGGCCGCCGCGTGGGTCGACGAGCGGAGCCCGGACGTGCTCCACGTCGCCCGCGGCGTCGGCCGACCGCTCTGGCTGGCGCGCGGCCGTCACGAGGTGCTCTTCGCGTCGACGCGCGCAGCGCTCGAGGTCGTCGAGCAGGCGCTCCGGACGACGTTCCGCAAGACGGAGGTCGAGGAGGGGCGCCTTCTCACGCTGGTCGGCGGCTCGCTCGCCGACGAGCGCCGCTGGAGCCCCGACCGCGGCTATCGCGAGGACGAGGCCCTGCCTGCCGTCCGCGCCCCGCACGAGGGTCGCTTCTGCCTCGAACGCCTCGCCGCGCTGATCGCGCCGGCCTGACCGCTCAGTACGCCTTCACGCAGCGAAGCGGTACGAGAGCCATCGGCCGAGTCCACGGTCTCAGGGGGCCGCGACGGTGCCATCCGCGCCCACCTCGACGCCCTCCTCGCGCAGCCGCTGGCTGACGAGGAACTGGAACGCAGACCACGCGCCCGGGTTGACGTCGACGAGACGGTAGACCTGCCACTCGGAGAGGAGCGTCTTGTCCCGCGCGCGCGCGTCTTTCCACTCGGCCATCTTCGGCAGGTGCCCGAGCTCGCGTGCGAGCACGGCCCCGTCGGCGATCGCGCGCTCGAGCCGTTCCTCACCGACGGGGACGTCGAAGCCGGCCTCCTTGAGCGCCGCCGCGAGCGAGCCGAACGTGTGCCAGATCAGCGACTTCGACGCCATCCGGCCGCGCCGCTCCTCGATGTCACGCACGGTCGGCGTCCGACCGAGCTCCTCCCCGAGCTCGCGGAGCTGCTCGACCAGCTCCTCACGGCTGATGAACCGACGCGGCTGGAGGCCCGCGGCGCGCTTCGCCGCGTTCCACGTCCCGAAGTGCTCGATCACGGTCTGCGGGTGGACGCCGGCCTCCGGGTCGGCGGCGAACTCACGCATCGTCGGCGACCGCCCCAGGCGGGCAGCCGACGAGCGCAGCTCGGTCAGGATCTCCTCGTCCGTGTACCGGCGCCGCAGCCCTGCGCGGAACTCGGCGAGCGCGTCCGCGTCGATGCCCTCGAGCGCGGGATGTCGTCGGCGCTGGCGGCCCATGCAATCAATCTAGAGCATTTTCGACCATCTGCAAGTCAAGCAGAGCGAGGGGCTTCGACTACCCTCGCGCGCATGCGTGCACGACTCGCGCTCGAGGCCTCGGCCGCTCGGCTCGTCGGGCGGCTCTCGCGCGCCGCAGGGCGCGGCGGCGGCACGACGCTGCCCGGCAAGCTCGTCTGGAAGCTCGACCCGGGCGCCCTCGACGCGCTCGCGGCGCGGCTCCCCCATGGCGTCGCACTCGTCTCGGCGACGAATGGCAAGACGACGACGACCGCCATGGCCGGCGCGATCCTCGCCCCGACCCGCACACTCGCGTGGAACAACTCGGGGGCGAACCTCGCGTCGGGTGTCACGTCGACTCTCCTCGCCGCGGACGGTGCCGAGCTGGGGCTGCTCGAGGTCGACGAGTTCGTGCTGCCCGAGGTGATGCGCCGGACACATCCCCGCGTCGTGTGCCTCGGCAACCTCTTCCGCGACCAGCTCGACCGCTACGGCGAGCTGGAGCACATTGCCGAGCGCTGGCGCGACGCCGTCGTCGGGCTCGACCCTGCGGGGACGCTCGTCGCGAACGCCGACGATCCGCTCGTCGGGGCGCTTGCCGACGGACGCGAGAAGACGCTTCTCTTCGGCGTCGACGACCGGCGGCGGGCGCGCGCGGGTCTCCAGCACGCCTCCGACTCGAAGTACTGCATCCGCTGCGGCCACCCGTATCGCTACGACGCCGCGTACGTCGGCCATCTCGGCGAGTACCGCTGCGAGTCGTGCGGCCATGCGCGGCCCGTGCTCGACGTCGCCGCGCGGGAGGTCGAGCCGGACGGGCTCGACGGCATTTCCTTCGCGCTCTCCACGCCGGATGGGTCCGCGCGTGTCCGTCTTGCCGTCCCGGGGCTCTACAACGTGTACAACGCGCTCGCCGCGGCGTCGCTGTCCATGTCCCTGGGCATCGCGCTGGACGACGTCGTCGCCGGGCTCGAGCGGTTCACGGCGGCGTTCGGACGGTTCGAGCGGTTCACGGTGGGCGAGCGAGGCTTTCTCCTGCTGCTCGTCAAGAACCCGGCCGGCGCGAACGAGGCGCTGCGGACGCTCGAGGAAGGCGGGGTCCCCCCCGTCCTCGTCGTCGCGCTCAACGACAGGATCGCCGACGGCCGCGACGTGTCGTGGATCTGGGACGTCGACTTCGAGCCCGTGCTCGAGCGAGCGGAGCGGATCGTCGTGACGGGGGAGCGTGCGGCGGAGCTCGCGCTGCGATTCACCTACGCGGGCCTCCCGCGCGAACGGCTCGAGCTCGTACCCGGTCTCGAGACGGCGCTCGACCGCGGGCTCGAGCTGACGCCGGCCGGCGGTGAGCTCGTCGTCCTGCCGACCTACACCGCGATGCTCGAGCTGCGGGCGATCGCCACCGCCCGCGGCCTCACACGTCCGTACTGGGAGCGCGACGGACGATGATCATCCGTGTCGGCCACCTCTACCCCGAGTACCTCAACATCTACGCCGACCGCGGCAACATCGCGGTTTTCACCCGCCGTGCGGCAATGCGCGGCCACGAGCTCCTGGTCGAGCCCGTGACGCTCGAGACGCCGCTCGAGCCCGGCGCGCAGGACCTGCTCTACGTCGGCGGCGGCCAGGATCGCGAGCAGGCGATGATCGCCCCTGACCTCGCGCGCCGGGGAGAAGCGATCCGCGGCGCCGTCGAGGGCGGCGCCGCGCTGCTCGCCGTCTGCGGCGGGTACCAGCTGCTCGGGCGCGGCTACCGGGGCCGCGACGGGTCATGGCTCGCCGGCGCCGGCCTCTTCCCGCACGAGACGCTCGCCGGCGAGACGCGCATGATCGGCGACGTCCTGCTCGCGAGCACGCTCGCCGAGGCTCCCGGGCGGACGATCGCCGGTTTCGAGAACCACGCCGGCCGAACGATGCTCGACGCCGGCGCCGAGCCGCTCGGACGGGTCGTCGCGGGGTACGGAAACGACGGCGCATCGGGTTTCGAGGGAGCCCGCACCGGACGCGCCGTCGGGACGTATCTCCACGGCCCTCTCCTCCCCCGCAACCCCTGGCTCGCCGATCTCCTGCTCTCCTGGGCGATCGCCCATGCGACCGGCGACGACCCGGAGCCGCTCGCGCCGCTCGACGACGAGCTCGAGGCCCATGCCCACGCCGTCGCCGCAGAGCGGGCTCGGGCCCGCGGCGGGCGTCCTGCCTGATCGCTACTCCGCCCAGCGGGCGCCGAGGTAGACGCACGGGTCGCCGGGCTGCCACCGCGCCAGGAACCGCGCGAGCGGCGGATGCAGGACGATCCCGTCCAGCTCGTCGGGGGAAAAGAGCCGGTGGCCGCGCACAGCCTCGTCGCTCGACACCGCGCCCTCGAGCGAGCCGTCCAGCTCACCGGCGAAGACCACGTGAACCACGTGCTTCGACCAGAGACTCCGCTCGGGCGAGATCGACTCGACGATCGCGATCGGGCCCTCCACCGGCAGCTCGTCCCGCTCCCCGACGAGTCCCGTCTCCTCGGCGAGCTCGCGCTGCAGGGCGTCGACCAGGGTCTCGCCACTCCGTACGCCGCCTCCGGGAAGCAGCCAGTGCTCGCGTCCCCGCTTCTCGTGCCGGATCAGGAGGATCGACCCGTGCCAGTGGAGAAGCGCCGACACCCGGATCCGAGGCTCGGGACGCATGCGCCTAGCTCCCTGACGAACCGAGGCCCTCGGCTCCGCGCTCGCTCGCGGGCAGGTCGTCGACCTCGACGAGCTCGATCCGCGGCAGCTCGACGACGACGAGCTGGGCGATGCGCATCCCCGGCTCGACGACGAAGGCCGTCTCGAGGTCGGTGTTGTGGAGGATCACCTTGACCTCGCCTCGGTAGCCCTCGTCGATGAGGCCCGGCGCGTTCACCTTCCCGAGCCCGTGGCGCGCGGCGAGGCCGGAGCGCGGGATAACGAGGCCCGCATGACCCGGCGGCAGCGCGACGGCGATCCCGGTGCCGACGACGGCGCGCGCGCCGGGAGCGAGCTCCACCCGTTCGCATGCAGCGAGATCGAACCCGGCATCGCCCGAATACGCTCGCGCAGGAACCACCGCGTCGGGCCGCAGCCGCTTGACCGCGAGTGCCGTGACCGTGGTCGTCCGGCTCACGATGCCTGCTCCTCCTCGAGCCCCGCAACGAGATACGGCGCGAACCGGCGCACCTCCCGATGCGGAAGCCGCGCGCGGACGATCACGCCCTCGTCCGTGTCCGTTCGCTCGTCGATCGGCGCCCCGAGCGCGTAGAGGTCGGAGAGCACCCGACCCTCGTCATACGGCACGAGCAGCCGCACCTCGTCGAACCGGTCGGCGAAGCGCTCTGCGATGCGCGCCTTCAGCTCGTCGATCCCCTCCCCGGTCGCCGCGGAGATCTCGATCGCGTCGGGGAAGCGGTTGGCGACGCGCCGCCGGCCATGCGGGTCGAGCCGATCGATCTTGTTCACCACGAGCTCGACGGGGAGCTCACCGGCCCCGATCTCCGCGAGCACGGTCTCGACCGAGTGGATCTGCTCGGCGAGGACCTCCTCGGGCAGCGAGCCGTCGACGACATGGAGGACGAGGTCCGCGACGAGCGTCTCCTCGAGAGTCGACGCGAACCCCTCCACGAGCTGCGTCGGCAGACGGCGGATGAAGCCGACAGTGTCGGTGACGAGATACCGCCTGCCCAGGTGCTCGAAGGTGCGCGTCGTCGGATCGAGGGTCTCGAACAGGCGATTCTCGACCGAGACGGCGGCCCCCGTGAGCGCGTTCAGGAGCGTCGACTTGCCGACGTTCGTGTATCCGGCCAGAGCGACGGTGGGCGTCTCCGACCGGGTGCGAGCCTTCCGTCTCGTGGCGCGGTGTCCGCGGAGCTCACGCAGCCGGCGGCGGAGAAGGGTGATCCGGCGGTTCGCCATCCGGCGGTCGCTCTCGAGCTGCGACTCACCCGGGCCGCGCGTCCCGACGCCGCCGCCGAGCCGCTCGAGGTGCTTCCACATGCCACGCATGCGCGGCAGGTTGTACTCGAGCTGGGCCAACTCGACCTGGAGCTTTCCTTCGGCGGAGACGGCGTGCTGGGCGAAGATGTCCAGGATCAGCTGGGTGCGATCCACCACGCGCGCCGAGAGCGCGTCCTCGAGTGCACGCTGCTGGACCGGATCGAGCTCGTCGTCCACGAGCAGCACCTCCGCACGGCGGTCCGCATACGACGCTTTCAGCTCCTCGAGCTTGCCCTTGCCGACGTACCGCCGCGGGTCGGGGTATGCGCGACGCTGGACGGCCTCTGCGACCGGCTCGACGCCCGCGGTGCGCGCCAGCTCGCGCAGCTCACCGAGCTCGCCCTCGGCGTCGGCTCCCTTCGGCAGCACGACGAGCAGCAACCCGCGTTCTGGCTCCGGACCGTCCCGGAGCTCGGGCTCGCCTGCCATCATCGGCCCAAGTATGCCGCTGGATTTGTTCGCGAGCGGGAATCCACCGAGTGGATTCCCGCCGCTCGGATCCCCGCCCAAGCGGCGCAGATCCCTGAAGTCGTCGCCTTCGGCGCCGCACCGCCTCAGAGCCCGAGCAGGGAGCCCCCGGCGGTAGTCTCGCCGCGTGGGCACGCTGGCCGACCGTCTCGCGGAGCGGACACTCGAGCTCGTGGACATTCCCTCGGAGAGCCTGCACGAGGCGGAGGTCCGGGAGCACCTGCGCGCGGCCGTTCCGCCCCCCTTCGACGAGCTCTACGCGGGCGACGAGGCGTTCCTGTGGGCACGCGTGCGGCGTCCCGGTGTTCCGCTGCTCGTGCTCGCCGGCCACTACGACACCGTTCCCGCCCAGGGCAACGTCCCGGGACGCATCGAGGCCGGCTTCGTGCGCGGTTGCGGGGCGAGCGACATGAAGGGCGGCGTCGCCGTCGCACTCGAGCTGGTGCGCGAGCTCGCTGGGCGCGAGCCCGGAACCGTGGACGTCGCACTGCTCCTCTTCGGCCGGGAGGAGCTGCCGCCGAGCTTCGACCCGCTTCCCGCCCTCTTCGACGGCTGCCCGCTCGTGCACGAGACCGCGCTTGCCGTGCTGCTCGAGCCGACCGACCTCGAGGTCCAGGCGGGCTGCGTCGGGGCCGTCACGGCGCGGGTCACCTTCCATGGCCGGAGCGGGCATTCCGCGCGACCCTGGCTCGCAGACAACGCGATCCACCGGGCGATCGACGGCCTCGCGCGTGTGGCGGCGCACGAGCGCCGCGAGGCGATGGTGGCCGGCCTGCCGTTCTTCGAGGTCGTCTCGGTCACGCGGCTCGAAGGGGGCGTGGCGGACAACGTCGTGCCGGGGTCGGCCGTCGCGACGCTCAACCTGCGGTATCCGCCCGACCGCACGCCGACCGAGGCGGAGGATGTCCTGCGCGTGCTCCTGCCCACGGACGCGACGGTCGAGATCGTGGGCAACTCGCCGCCCGGAGAGGTGTCGATCGACGCGCCGCTCGTGCAGTCGCTGCGGGCGGCGGGCGACTTCGCGGTCGCGCCGAAGCAGGCGTGGACGAACGTCGCCGACTTCACCTCACGCGGGATCCCCGCCGTGAACTTCGGCCCCGGGGCGACGCGATACGCGCACGCCGTCGACGAGCGCGTCGAGATCGCCTCGCTCGTCCGCGCCTACGAGGCTCTTCGCCGGGTCGTACTCGGTGAGATGATTGATCCCGGATAGGCGCGAACCAGATGACGACCCCGACACGTCGCATGGAGACCCGGCCGTACCCGGCCCGTACCTTTGGGTACGAACCGGGTACGGCCGTGCCACCCTGCTTGGTCGGTGACGCCCCCGGACGTCACGCCTATCCGGGATCAATCATCTAGCGTCCGATCGTGCCTCTCTCCCCCGTCTACCGCGCGACCTCGACGTACCCCTTCGTGCGCCTGGGCGAGGCCGCAGCCGAGCGTCGGGCGAAGGGGCTCGAGGTGATCGACCTCGGGATGGGCGACCCCCGGGAGCCGACGGATCCCGCGATCCTGCAGGCGCTGCGCGACGGGGTTCGCGAGCGGATGGGCTACCCTGCCGCCGTCGGGCTGCCCGAGCTGCGCGAGGCGGTGACGGGCTGGATCGACCGCCGCTTCGGAGTCTTGCTCGACCCGGACACGCACGTGATCCCGACGCTCGGCTCGAAGGAGGCGATCTACTCGTTCGCCCAGGTCGTGCTCGACGTCCCGGGTGGGCAGGACACGGTGGTGGTCACCGAGCCGGGCTACCCTGTGCCCGGGAGAGGCGCAGCCTTCGCCGGTGCGCAGGTGGTCGAGCTGCCGCTCCGCGAGGCGCAGGGCTACCTCCCTGCGCTCGACGACGTGCCCGACGACGTCTGGGAGCGCGCGGCTCTCGTCTGGCTCAACTCGCCGAACAATCCGACCGGAGCCGTGGCGCCGCTCTCGTTTCTCGAGCGACTCGCGGTGCTCGCTCGCGAGCACGGCTTCGTCCTCGCCTCGGACGAGGCGTACACGGAGCTCTGGTTCGACACACCGCCGCCCTCCGCGCTCCAGCTCGACGACCTGACGAACGTGGTCGCGTTCAACACGCTTTCGAAGCGCTCGTCGATGACCGGCTTTCGGAGCGGCTTCGTGGCGGGCGATCCGGCGCTCGTCGAGGCACTGCGCCGGTTCAGGCCGAACGTCGGGACGGCGCCGCAGGAGTTCGTCCAACGTGCCTCGGTCGTCGCCTGGGGCGACGAGGCGCACGTCGAGCGGGCGCGCGAGACCTACCGGCGCAAGCGCGAGCTGCTGCTCGAGGTCCTGCGGCTCAAGGGCCTGCGCGACGCGGGCGGCCCGACGACGATGTACCTGTGGATCGCGGTGCCCGAGGACGAGACCTCCGAGGGCCACGCCGCGCGCCTGCTGGAGAGCGGCGTGCTCGTCACGCCGGGCTCGTACCTCGGCCCGTCCGGTGAAGGGTACGTCCGCTACGCGCTCGTGCCGACCGAGGAGGAATGCGGGCGAGCCGCGGCGGTCCTGGAGGCTGTTCTGTGAACGACCTGCGCGAGACGATCGACGACCTGTGGGAACGTGGGGCGCTCGATCCGGAACCGATCGAGGAGGCGATCGCGCTCCTCGATCGGGGCGAGCTCCGCGTCGCCGAACCGGGTGCCGGCGGCTGGGTCGTCAACGAGTGGGCGAAGAAGGCGATCCTTCTCTACTTCCGCTTGCGCAAGGTCGAGCCGATGGACGTGGGCGGCATCGAGTACCTGGACAAGATCCCCGTCAAGCGTGTCGACCCTGCTCTCGGCGTGCGTGTCGTCCCGCCCGGCGTGGCGCGCTACGGGTCGTTCCTCTCCGAGGGTGTGGTGCTGATGCCGGGCTACGTCAACATCGGCGCCTGGGTGGGGCCGCGGACGATGGTCGATACATGGGCGACCGTTGGCTCGTGCGCGCAGATCGGCGCGGACGTCCACCTCGCCGGCGGGGTCGGTATCGGCGGCGTGCTCGAGCCGCCCCAGGCCGCTCCGGTGATCATCGAGGACGGCGCGTTCCTCGGGTCGCGCTGCATCGTCACCGAGGGCGTCCGCGTCGGAGCGGGCGCCGTGCTCTCCGCCAACGTCTCGTTGACCGCGTCGGTGCCCGTGATCGACGTCACGGGCGCCGAGCCGGTCGAGTACCGCGGCGAGGTGCCGCCACGGGCCGTCGTCGTGCCGGGCACCCGTCCCAAGGTCTTCCCGGCGGGGACGTACCAGCTCTCGTGCGCGCTGATCGTCGGCTGGCGCGAGGAGTCGCACGACCTCCGGCTCAGCCTGAACGACGTCCTGCGGGAGTTCGAGCTCGCGGTCTGAGCTGCATCCCTACTGGTCGGTCACAGGCGCGTCGTGCCCTCGCAGATCTGCTCCGCCGGCCCTTCCAGGGTCGCCTCGCCGCCCGTGATCGCCACGACGAGGTCGCCGCCCGGCATCGACACGCGGACGGGGCTCGAGCACCAGCCTCGCGCGGTTGCCGCCGCCGCCACTGCGACCGCAGACGAGCCCGAAGCCGCCGTCTCCCCCGCGCCGCGCTCCCACACGAGCACGGAGACGACGTCCCTCGGCTCCGGTGCCGCGAGCTGGACGTTCGTGCGTCGTGGAAAGCGCGGGTGTGTCTCGATCGCCGGACCGAGACGCAGCAGGTCGTCGCGCGACAGCGTGTAGCGCAGGACGACGGCATGCGGGTTGCCGACGTCGACCGGGACGATCGTCAGCCGCTCCCCCGCGACGTCGAGCACCTCGTCGTCGGCCACCGAGACGGCGCCGAGATCTTGGCGGACCATGCCGTCCCGCGCTCCCGGTGCGGCGCGGACGCGCTTGTTCTCCGTGTCGATCTCGACCTCCGACAGGCCACTTTCCCGAAGCAGCCAGGCGGCCGCGATGCGGGTGCCGTTTCCGGACAGCTCGGCGGTCGAGCCGTCCGGGTTCCAGATGCGCACAGCCGCGCGCCCGGCGTCCCGGCCGGTCACCTCCAGCAGGCCGTCGCTGCCGATGCCGGTGTCGACGTCGCAGAGCCGGCGGACGCGCTCCTCTGCGAGGTCCCCCGCGTCGGGCTGCTCCACGAGGAGGTAGGCGTTCCCGAGTGCGTGCCACTTTTCGAATCGCATCGAGGAAGAGGCTATCCGCGTGCGCGGGCGACGATGTCGTCCGCGATCTCCCCGGGCGCCCTGGCGGCATCGACGAGGACGAGACCGGGGATCCGCCGCATCCATTTCCGCTGGTACGCGGCGTACCTGCGCGTGCGGACGACGATCGGCTCGAGCGCATCGGGCCCGAGCGCGGCGATCTCCGAGAGGCCGAGCGTCTTCTCGGCCGTGCGCGAGACAGGCCCGGCGAGTGCGAGGCGCACCTCGTCGACGACGCCCAGTGCGAACATCGCCTCCGTCCGGTCGCGGATCCGCTGCTCCAGGAGGGCGGGCGCGATCTCGAGACCGACGATCAGTGTCGGCCGGCGGGTGCCGCCGTCCCACAGGCGATCCCGGCCCGCGACGAGCGACATGCCCCCGTCGGCGAGCTCGAGCGCGCGAACGAGGCGCTTGCGGTCGTGCGGATGGACGGCCGCGGCGGATGCGGGATCGACCTCCGCCAGCCGACGATGGGCGGCGTCCGGGTCGTCGTCGACCTCGCGCGCGACGCGGGCGCGCACGTCGGGGGCGGCTGCCGGCGGCACGTCCAGGTCGGCGACAGCGGCCCTGAGATAGAGGCCCGTCCCGCCGGAGACCACCGCTGCGCCGCGACCCGTCACGAGCGCGTCGATCTCGCCGTGGGCGAGCTCGGCGAAAGCGCCGACGCTCATTACCTCGTCGAGCGCGCGAATGCCGACGAGCCGCGTGGGCCTGGACGGGTGGTTGGCGAGGATCGGCAACCCGCGGTAGACCTGCATCGCGTCCGCCGACACGACGTCCGTGCCGAGCCGGTCGGCAACGGCCTCGGCCACGGCGCTCTTCCCCGACGCCGTCGGTCCGAAGATCGCGACGACCTCCACCGGTGCGGGCGTCACGCGGATCGACGGTCGAGGCTACTCATCCGTCGCGGGCGCTCCCGTTCGCGACTCTCCTGCGGCCGTCGGCAGGTGCCGGGCACGACTCGTGCGTGCTTCCGGTCCGGCGTATCCGGCCCGTCCCGCCCGGGCCGCCCGTCCGGCCTGTCGGGCCTGTCCGGCTTGTCGACGGCCGACATGTCCGTTTCGGCCCCCTACCCGGGCCACCGACCTCCTCCCCACGTCTCGAGCCTAACGCGGAAACCGGCACGTGTCCGTCACGGCTTCGTGCCCGAAATGCGCCGGTGGCTCCACAGCCGTGCCGGCCGTCAGGCGGCGACGAGGGAGGTCTCGCGCCCCCGGAGCGTCGTCGACGTAGCGCCCTCGATCTCCACCGGCACGAGGTCTCCGGCAGCAGCCGTCCCGGTGAAGTTCACGGTCGTGTTCCGCCGCGTGCGGCCGCGGAGCAGCGTCGGATCGGTCCGGCTCGGCCCCTCGACGAGGACCTCCTCCACACGTCCCACGCGATCGGCGTTCCGCCTCGCGGCGCGACGCTGGACGATCGCAACAAGCCGCTCCATCCGCTCCCGCTTGACCTCCTCCGGCACCTGCTCGGGCATTGCGGCCGCCTCGGTTCCCACGCGAGGGGAGTAGACGAACGTGAAGGCACTCTCGTACCCGACCGCCTCGACCACGTCGAGCGTCTCGTCGAAGTCACTCTCCGTCTCGCCCGGAAACCCGACGATGATGTCGGTTCCGAGCGCAAGATCCGGGATCGCCGCGCGGAGGCGCTCGACGAGCGCCATGTACTTCTCCCGCGAGTAGGTCCGGCGCATAGCCTTGAGGATGCGTGTCGAGCCCGACTGGAGCGGGAGATGCACGTGCTCACAGACGGCCCCACACTCGGCGATCGCCGCGATCACAGGGTCCCGAAAGTCCTTCGGGTGCGGGCTCGTGAAACGGATACGCGCGATGCCGTCGACCGTGTCGCAAGCGCGCAGCAGCTCGCCGAACTCCGTGCGGATCCCCGGCGCCAGATCGCGCCCCCACGAGTTGACGTTCTGACCGAGAAGCGTGACCTCTCGGACGCCGTCGCGGGCGAGTGCCTCGATCTCGGCGACGATCTCGCCCGGCCGGCGGCTCTGCTCGCGGCCGCGAACCGCAGGGACGATGCAGTACGCGCACGTCGAGTTGCACCCCATCGAGACCTGAACCCACGCGCTGAAGCGACGCTCCCGGTGCATCGGCAAGGTTGCGGCAAACGTGTCGTGCGCGCCGAAACGCCCTCGTGGTACCGCGTGCCCCCCGGCTTCGATCCACACGCCGAGATGGGGGATCGACCCGGGGCCGAAGGCGACGTCGACGAACGGGTACCGTTCGAAGATCAGGTCCCGCTGCGCCTCCGCGTAGCATCCTCCCACCGCGACGACGAGCTCTGGGTCCCGCCGCTTTCGCGCCGCGGCCTCGCCGAGGTACGCGGCCAGCTTCGTGTCGGGCTTCTCGCGGATCGTGCAGGTGTTGAAGACCAGCAGGTCGGCCTCGCCCGGCTCCGGCGCCTCGCCGATCCCGAGCGACTCGAGCATGCCTTTGATCCGCTCGGAGTCGTGGGCGTTCATCTGGCAGCCGAACGTCGTGACGAAGTACCTGCGCACGGCTATAGGGTAGCCCCGTCGCCCTCGTAGGCTCGCCTCGCGCGATGTGCAAGCATCCGGCCGTGCCAATCGGCGGAGTCACCGCCCATTCCCACGTCGCGGAGGTGCCGCGGTCGATCGAGTTCTGCCGCCGCCTCGCGCGCTGGATGTACAAGACAGCCACGACGAAGAAGGCACGCTCGTCCAGGCGTTCCTCACCACTCCGGCGGCAGATCCCGCCGATGCGCGTGCGCGCCCACTGCTTGCGCTCGCGGACCGTCCCGGTGACACCTCGCAACAAGCTGCCTTCGGGGCTCAAAGGAGCGCCCGAAGTACGTCCACCTCCTCCTCATCCGCGCCGAGGTAGGAGCCGCGGATCACCGCCCAGGCGCGCATCCGCCATTCGTCGAGGCCGGCCGCGGCGAACGCCGCGAGCCTCCGTTCCGTGATGTCGAGACGCATCCGATACGAGATCGGATTCCAGAGAAACGACGCGACGTCGTACTCCGGCTCCCCGAGCATCGGCTTGGGGTCGATCGCGACGTACCCGGCGCCGGACGAGAGCAGGTTGTGGTGGTGGAAGTCGCCGTGCACCAGCGTGGCCGCTCCGACGTCGAGTTCGGCAAGGAGGCTGCGCGCCACGGGAATCAGCCGGCGTCCCGGCCCGTCCTCCGGTCGCTGGAGCCAGCGCGGAACATGGTCTCCGATCCAGCGGAACGGCGGCCCTGTGGCCGGCCGCCAGAGCCTGCGACCGAGCGAGACGGCGATCGCGGTCGCGGCGTCCTCGTCGAGCGAGGCCAGATCGTCGCCCGGTTGCGCACGGCCGAGGAGGAGCGCACGCCGCTCCCGATCGTGGCGGAGGAGCGGAACTGCCCCGTCACCGTCCCACTGCCGGAGGGCGTCGGCCTCCTCGTCGGCCTCGTCGTCCCAGGGAGGCGTCACCTTGAGCACGACGTCGTCGCCGGCCGGCGCGACGTAGGAGAAGCGGGCGAGGGGAAACGGCTCGCCGAGCTCGACGCCCCACTCCATCGCGACCTCCGCAGCGGTTGCGGCGAGCCGCCCGAGGTCGGAGTCTTCCCACTTCGGGGGCGACGGGAGATCGTGCGCTACTTCGCGACCTCGATCGCGCGCGACTCGCGGATCACGATCACCTTGACCTGACCCGGATACTCGAGCTGGTCCTCGATCTGCCGTGCGATCTCGTAGGAGAGGAGCGCCGTCCCGTCGTCGTCGACCTCCGTCGGCTCGACGATCACGCGAATCTCGCGTCCCGCCTGGAGCGCGTAGGCCTTCGACACGCCTGCCTTCGAGGTTGCGATCTCCTCGAGCGCCGCCAGTCGCTTGATGTAGTGCTCGAGGCTCTCGCCGCGCGCGCCGGGACGCGACGCGGAGATCGCGTCGGCCGTGATCAGGAGGACCGCCTCGACGGTCTGCGGCTGGACCTCGTAATGGTGCGCCTCGATCGCGTGGACGACGCCTTCGGACTCCCCGTATCGTCGTGCCAGCTGCGCCGAGACGAGCGCGTGCGATCCGTCCACCTCGTGCGTCATCGCCTTGCCGATGTCGTGCAGGAGCGCAGCCCGCTTCGCAGTCTTGACGCCTGCGCCGAGCTCCGCCGCCATGATCCCCGCGAGGTGGACGACCTCGAGCGTGTGCTTGAGGACGTTCTGCCCGTAGCTCGTCCGGAAGCGGAGCCGGCCGAGGACCGTCACGAGCTCCTCGTTGAACTCGCCGCAGTTCGCCTCGAATACCGCCTGCGTTCCCGCCTGATGAATTTGCTCGTCGAGCTCCGCCTTCGACTGGTAGTACATCTCCTCGATCCGCGCCGGATGGATCCGCCCGTCCTCGATCAGCTTCTCGAGCGTGAGCTTCGCGATCTCGCGCCGGATGCCGTCGAACGACGAGAGCACGACCGCGTGCGGCGTGTCGTCGACGATCACGTCCACGCCGGTCAGGTGCTCGAGCGCGCGGATGTTGCGACCCTCGCGCCCGATGATGCGTCCCTTCATATCGTCGCTGGCGAGCTCGACGACCGTCACGGTCGTCTCGGCGGTGTGGCTCGCCGCGACGCGCTGAAGCGCGTCGGCCACCAGCGCCCGTGCCCGCCTTCTCGCCTCGCCGCGGGCCTCCTCCTCCATCTGGCGGACCGAGCGCGCGAGCTCGTGCCGGACGAGGTCCTGCGACCGCTCGAGCATCGCGGCCTTCGCCTCTCCCTGCGTCATCCCGGAGACGCGCTCCAGCTCGTCGACGGCGCGGTCCCGGCTCGCCTTCTCCTCGTCCTGGAGCTGCCTCAGGTGCACCTCCCGGTCACCCACGCCCTGCTCGCGCCTCGTCACCTCGATCAGCTTCTGGTCGAGCTCGGCTTCGCGCTGCGCGATCCGCTCCTCGACCTTCGCGATCTCCAGCCGCCGGTCGCTGACCTCGCTCTCGACCTCCGCGCGCAGCTTGACGGCGCCCTCGCGCGCCTCGACGAGCGCCTCGCGCCTGATCGTCTCCGCTTCTCGCTCGGCGTCCGCGACGAGCCTCCGGCGCTCCTCTTCGCCACGGCGCACCGCCGAGCCGCTCGAGGCGCGCAACCAGACGCCCGTGAGGACCGCCCCCACGCCCAGCCCGACCAACAGCACGACCACCGTGAGCATCTCAACTCCTCCAGGAGCCTGGGTTGTCCGCGGCGGCGCCGCGGCTGCTCACATCCGGCACTCCCCGCGTCGTGCGGGATCCGGTCCGCTGCTGCGTGGCTCTAGGTCGGCGCGCCCTCCGGCGGGCGCACCGCGCGCGCCCGGTACGTCGAAAGGTCGGTGATCGACACGTTGGTCACGGTTTCGAGAGCTCGGAACTACGCGTTTGCAGGGAAGTCCGGATGAAGCCCGTTCATCGTAGCGCTCCGCTCGGGATGTCCGCAATCAACGGCTCGAGCGTCTCCTCGGAAAAGCCGCGAGACACGAGGTAGCGCACGGTGCGAGCGCTCAGCCCGCGGCTCGCGACGATTCCCGCGGCGCGGTCCGTCTCGGGAGGAAGCGCTGCCACCACGGCACGCGCCGCCGCCTCGTCGACGCCCTGACGCACCAGATCGTCGAGGACCAGCAGGTTGCCTGCACCGCGATCCGCGAGGTGCCATGCGCGGCGTTCGGCGAACCGGGTGTCGTCGACGAGACCGCCGCGCTCGGCGCGCTCGAGCACGTCGTCACGGACCGCGTCGCTGACCCCGGCCCGGGTGAGTCGCGTGTCGAGCGACGCCCGGGAGTGCTCGCGCCGCGCGAGGGCGCGCACGACGACGTGTTCGGCCCGGAGCCGACGGCGCGCCCGGGCCAACGCGCGCGCCCGCACCCGATCGAGGTCGAGCCCGACACCGAGCCCGGCCTCGACGACGGCCGCGATCGGGAACGTCCGCCAGGCGACGCCGTCGAGCTCGACGGCCACACCGTGGCGGGTCGGGCGCAGCGCGGTGACGACCGCCACCATCTAGACGTCGGCTGTCACCTCGTCGACGACCGGCGACATCTCCTCGTCGACCGGCGTCACCTCCGTCGTAGGCTCCGCTGTCGTCGGCAGGAGCCGCGCCGAGACGATCTGCTCGGGTCCCGCGTCGGCCTGGATGCGGGCGAGGATCGCCTGGACGAGGTCGGGGTTCTCCGTCAGGAACGCCGTCGCGTTCTGGCGGCCCTGACCGAGCCGCTCGTCGCCGAAGGAGAAGTACGAGCCGGACTTCGTCACGATCTTCCGTTCGAGCCCGACGTCGAGCACGGACCCCTCCCACGAGATGCCCGACCCGTAGATGATGTCGAACTCCGCCTGCTTGAACGGCGGCGCCACCTTGTTCTTCACCACCTTGACGCGCACGCGGTTCCCGATCGCCTCGGTGCCCTCCTTGAGCGTCTCGATGCGGCGAATGTCGAGCCGCACCGATGCGTAGAACTTGAGCGCACGGCCACCCGACGTCGTCTCCGGCGAGCCGAACATGACGCCGATCTTCTCGCGCAGCTGGTTGGTGAAGATGCAGATCGTGTCGGTGCGGTTCAGCGTGCCGGCGAGCTTCCGCAGCGCCTGGCTCATGAGGCGCGCCTGGAGCCCGACGTGGCTGTCCCCCATCTCGCCCTCGATCTCGGCCTTGGGGGTGAGCGCCGCGACCGAGTCGACCGCGACGATGTCGACCGCGCCCGAGCGGATCAGGAGCTCGGCGATCTCGAGCGCCTGCTCGCCGGTGTCGGGCTGCGAGACGAGCAGCTGGTCGATGTCGACGCCGATCCGGCGCGCATACGTCGGGTCCATCGCGTGCTCGGCGTCGATGAAGGCGCAGATCCCGCCGCGACGCTGCGCCTCCGCGATCGCGTGGTAGACGAGCGTCGTCTTGCCCGAGGACTCGGGGCCGAAGACCTCGACGACGCGTCCACGCGGCAAGCCGCCGATCCCGAGGGCGAGGTCGAGCGAGAGCGAGCCAGTCGATACCGCTCCGACCGAGACCTGGGCGGCGTCGCTCATGCGCATCACCGAGCCCTTGCCGAACTGCCGCTCGATCTGGCCGAGCGCGACATCGAGCGCTTCTTCCCGGTTCATCGAATCATCCTCCTGCGATCAGCGAGACGCGTTCCAGCACCTCGTACCGGGCTCCGGTCGGGTGCAGTCGAGACAGGAAAGCAGCCGCGTCGGACGGAACGAATGTTCCCGTCTCGGGCAGCGGGGGGCGGATGCGTGGGCGCTCGCGGAACCGCAGCACGGTGAGGTGTGGCAGCCAGGGCCGCGCCTCCGTGCGGTAGGCGCCGAGCGCCTCGAGACCGGCATGGAGGCGCCCGGCGAGCCCCGTCGCCGCTCCCCCGCGGTCGGCGAGGACGAGCATCCCGACGCTCCGCGTCTCCCGCCAGCGCGCAGGCTCGAGCGCGATCGGATCGGACCCGGCGGCGACCGCCTCGCGCAGCACGCGAACGATCTCGTCGACCTCGCCGGCCGGGCGGCTCCCGAGGAACGCGAGCGTGACGTGCAGCTGCTCACGCGGCACGACGCGGCCGCCCGAGAGATGCTGCACGCCCCAGCGTGCAAGGACGTCCAGCGTGCCGGGTGGGAGCTCGAGGGCGAGGAAGAGCCGGAGGCGCGCATCGCCCCCGACGCTACCCGCGTCGCTCATACGACTTCGTGTCGACTCTGTGTCAGGACACGCCGCGCGAGGTGCAGCGCGCCGACCGTGGCGCGCGAGCGGACCGTGTCGCGGTCGGCGGGAAGGGAGAACTCCCCGCCGCGCTCGCGCTCCGGCGTCGAGACGTGGAAGTACACGAGGCCAACCGGCTTCTCCTCGGTGCCGCCGTCCGGCCCGGCGACGCCGGTGACGGCGACGCCGACGTCCACGCCGAGCCGCTCGCGCACGCCGCCGGCCATCGCCTCGGCGACCTCCGCGGACACGGCGCCGTGCGTGTCGATCAGCGCCGCTGGCACTCCGAGCTGGTCGGTCTTCACGTCGTTCGCGTACGCGACGACCGCGCCTGCGAACACGTCGCTCGAGCCGGCGACGTCCGTCAGCCGCGCGGCGACGAGACCGCCGGTGCACGACTCCGCCGTCCCCAGGCGGAATCCCCGCGCACGGCAGAGCCCGAGCACGAGCTCCGCGACGGACCGCTCGTCCTCGGTGAAGAGGTACTCGCGGAGCGGCTCGACGAAGGCGCTTGCGAGCGCGTCCGCGCGGGCCTCCGCGTCCGGCTCGACCACCAGGTCGACGTGGATCTCGAAGTCCCTCGCGCAGATGGTCGCCTCGACCCCGCCGCCGTCGCCGCCGGCCTCGGCGAGCGCCCGCGCAACCGCCGACTCGCTGACGCCGTAGAACCGGAGTACCCGCCGGCCGGGCGGCGTCGTCCGCGCAAGCACCGCCTGGACGGGCTCGCTCGCGACGGCCGCGGGCCACAGTCGCCGCAGCTCGCCCGGCGGGCCGGGCATCACGACGTAGACGCACCGTGGCCCGGAGACGACGAGACCCGGCGCCGTGCCCGCGATTCCCACGACGACGGACCCCGCGGGCACGGTCGCCTGCTTCGTGACGCCGGGAGCGAAGTCGCCGTACGGCCGGCCGAGCCGCTCCGCGACCCGCCGCGAAATCCCCTCGATGCGACCCTCGAGCTCCGGGTCGACGCGCAGCGGGGCTCCGGCGACCCGGGCGACGAGCTCGACCGTGCGGTCGTCGTGTGTCGGGCCGAGGCCGCCGGACACGAGGCAGATGTCGGCGTCCTCCGCGGCGCGGAGCGCCGCCTCGAGGTCGCGCGGGTCGTCGCCGACGATCACGATGCGCTCCGGGACGAGCCCGAGCGAGAGCGCCTCCCGCGCGTAGAAGGGCCCGTTCCTGTCCGTCCGCTCGCCGCGCACGAGCTCGCTGCCCGTGACGACGACGATCGCGCGTGGCCTCGAGCTCACCCGCTGACGGCGGTCGCCCCGGACACCGTCAGTGCCCGGCCGCCCGGCGGGAACACGTACCGCGCGCCGTTCACCTTCACGACGACGTTGCGCGGCCGGTCGACCGACAGCGACAGCGACTTCTTGGTGAACCGCTGGGTCTGTCCTCGCTCGAGCGTGCCCGTGTAGAGCGGCCTGCCGTTGCCTGCGCGAACCTCCATGAAGGACGGCCCCTTCACGGCGTGGATCGTGACTGTCACCTGCTGTTGCGTCGCCGTCCGCTTCGTCGAGGCGGCGGTGCGAGCGCTCGGCGCATTGACGCCCTCGACCTGCGGCTCGTCGTGGCCGCCGAAGCGCCAGGCGGCGATCACGAGCGCCGTGACGAGGAGGATCGCGGCCAGGGCGACTCCCACCGTGCCCGACTCGCGCCTGTTCCGCCGCCGCGGCAGGCCGACGGGCGCGCGCGGCACGCGCGGCGCGCTTTCCTGCTCGCCGCCGCCGACGTAGCGGAGGTTGTACTCCTCGACGTAGAGCTGCCCGTCCAGCCCGAGGGCATCGGCATACACGTGGAGGAAGCCCTTCGTGTACGCGTGGCCGGGAAGCTGCTCGAACCGCTCCTCTTCGAGGTACCGGAGGTACTTCGCGCGCACCTTTGTGCGCTCCTCGAGCGCTTCGAACTCGAGGTGCTGGCGAACGCGCGCCTCGCGCAGGCTGGAGCCGATCTCGAACACGAATCCGGCAGTCTAGTCGTCATCCGCCGACGGCGGACCGTGACTCAACGCTCGCCCAGGTAGGTGAGGATGCCGTAGACCGCGAGGGCGACGGCGCAGGTCGCTCCCAGGGAGATCCCGAGCACGCCGAGCGCGCGGCCGAGCCGCGCGAGCCGGCGGCCGCCGGCTTTTCCGAGACGCACGTCGTCGAGCCGGAGAGCGCCGCGTGCGAGGCCGATGGCGACCGCCCCGAGGATCACCGCGAGCGGGATCGCGAACCCCGCGTGGAGGAGCTCGTACGACCCGGAGTAGCGCGTCGCGACGATCGCGAGCGGCATCGTCGCGACCGAGAGGAGCCCGAGCACGACGGCGCCGACCGCACGACCGTTCCCGGCTGCGTGCGCTTCGGAGCGCGACACGGCGTCGGCTGCCACCACCTACTGCTTCCGGTACGGCCGGCCGACGGCGGCGGGCGGGATCGACCGCCCGATCACGCCGGCGACCGCGATCAGCGTGAGAACGTACGGGAGCGCCTGGAACAGCACGGAGGCGGATTGCGAGTACTCGGGCAGCCGCTGCGCGAGCGCGCTCGAGAAGCCGAACAACAGGCACGCCGCCGCCGCGCCGAACGGCCGCCAGTTCCCGAAGATCAGGGCGGCGAGCGCGATGAACCCGCGTCCCGCGGTCATGTTCTCGTTGAAGGAGTTGACGAAGCCGATCGAGAGGTAGGCGCCGCCCGCGGCCGCGAGCATCCCGGAGACGACCACCGCGCCGTAGCGCACGCCGTACACGCTGATGCCCACCGTGTCGGCCGCGCGAGGGTGCTCGCCGCAGGCGCGGATCCGGAGGCCGATCGGCGTCTTGAACATGATCGCCCACGTCAGCGGGACGAGGATGATCGCGATCCAGATCATCAGGTTCAGACGCCCGAAGATGTCGCCGACGAAGCCGTCGCCCAGGAAGCCGAGATGGACGTTCGGGATGCTCGGGATGTCGGTCGGCGTCCCCTCGGTGCCGTAGATGTCGATGAAGAGGTAGCCGGTGAGGCCGACGGCGAGGAAGTTGATCGCCGTCCCGCTGACGATCTGGTCGGCCTGGAGGTGGATCGCCCACACCGCATGCACCAAGGCCGCCGCGCCCCCCGCGAGCACGCCCACGAGAAGCCCGAGCCACCACGAGTCGAGCTTGTCCGCACCCATGATCCCGAAGAACGCGCCCATCAGCATCATCCCCTCGAGGCCGATGTTCACGACGCCGGAGCGCTCGGAGAACATGCCGCCGAGCGAGGCGAACGCGAGCGGCGTCGCGAACCGCAGCATCGCGGCGAGAAGAGCCGACCAGACGACGACGCTCTCGAGCTTGCCGACGCTCGACAGCGTGGCGGAGAACGCGATCCCGAAGCCGATCATGCCCGACGCGATCGCGAACCCGCCGAACCGGCGTTCCCCGCGGATCGCGACGCCGATGCCGAGCATCACCGCGATCAGCGCGAGCACGAGGCTCGGGACCCACGACCGCAAGGTCAGCGGCGGCAGGGCGAGCCAGGCCGCCACGATGCCGACAGCGATGCCGATCCATGCGACGCGCCGGAGCCCGTTGGGCATCCGGGCCGCGACGGGCAGCGCGACGCTCGTCATGCCGACACCCGTGTCCGCAGGCGCCGGAGGAACCACAGGACGATGAGGTCGGCGCCGACGAAGAGCACGACGAGGCCCTGGATCAGGAGCGTCAGGTTGAAGGCGAGCTCGGGCTGGAAGACGTCGGGGTCGAGGTTCCGCGTCGACGTCCCGGTGACGAGCGAGCCGAAGAGCAGGGCCGACAGGAAGACGCCCACCGCGGTGTTCCGGCCGAGGAGCGCGACCGCGATGCCGATGAACCCGAGCTGGCTGGTCTGGATGTCGCCTGTCGCGAGCCGGAACTGCCACCCGAGCACGTCGATCGCGCCCGCGATCCCCGCGAACGCGCCCGAGATCGCCATCGCCAGGAAGTAGTTGCGCCGGACGCTGATGCCGCCGTAGCGAGCACCCTCGGGGTTGAAGCCGACTGCGCGGACGCCGTACCCGAGCGTCGTCCGGTTGAGGACGGCCCAGTACACGACCAGCGCGGCGATCGCGAGGAAGATCCCCGTGTGGAGGCCCTGCAGCAGCGGGTCGCCCCAGAGGATGGGGAGCTTCGCGCTCTCGACGATGTCGTTCGAGATCGGGACGGACGACTGCAGGTCGTTCTGGAGCGGGCCGCCGATCCCGAACAGGAACGAGCCCACCCAGATCGCGATCCAGTTGAGCATGATCGTCGAGATCACCTCGTGGGCTCCGACCGTGGCTTTCAGGAACCCCGCGATCCCGGCCCACGCCGCGCCGGCGATCGTGGCGACGACGATCGCGAGCGTGATGTGCAGGAACGGGTTCATTCCGTCGAACGACGAGCCGATCCACACCGCCCAGATGCTGCCGACGATGTACTGCCCCTGACCGCCGATGTTGAAGAGGCCGCAGCGGAACGCGAAGGCGACGGCGAGGCCGGTGAGGACGAGCGTCGTCGTGACGATCAGCGTCTGCTGGAGGTTGACGGCCGCCAACGACTCGACGTCGTTCACGTTCCAGGGGAACCAGACCTTCGCGTCGCTGAACGGCAGCCCGATCTCGTTGTTGCCGACCTCGAAGAACCACGAAAGCCCCGCCCCCTCGAAGATCGCGCGGTACGTCGTGACGGGGTTCTTGCCCGTGGTCACGAGCACGACGAGCCCGCCGACGAAGAACGCGAGGAGGGTCGTCAGGACCGGCGCCAGGATCCCCTCTGCGCGCTGCGCCCAGCCGTACCGGTCGATCAGCGATGGCTGGAGCTCCGGCCCGAGGCCCGACGGGTCGACGCCGGGGGGCGGCGCCGAGCCGTCCCCCGCGTTGCTCACGCCGCCTGCTCCTCGTTCCGGCCGCCGGTCATGGCCACGCCGAGCTGCTCCTCGGTTGCCGTCGGCGGGAACTCACCGACGATCTCGCCCTCGTACACGACGAGGATCCGGTCGGAGAGCGAGAGGATCTCCTCGAGCTCGAGCGAGACGAGCAGGACGCCCTTTCCCTCGTCGCGCTCCTCGACCATGCGGCGGTGCACGAACTCGATCGCGCCGACGTCGAGGCCGCGCGTCGGTTGCGCGGCGATCAGGACCTTGGGGTCGCGGTCGATCTCGCGGGCGAGGATGACCTTCTGCTGGTTCCCGCCCGAGAGGCCGCCCGCCCGGGTGCGCGGCCCGCCGCCCCGCACGTCGAACTCCTGGATCAGCCTCCGGGCACGGTCGATCAGGCGGGACGGAGAGAGCCAGCCGAACCGCGAGTCCGACTTGCTGCGGTAGTCGTGGATCGCGATGTTCTCCGCGATCGAGAACTCGAGCACGAGACCGCGTCGCTGGCGGTCCTCCGGGATGTGCCCGAGGCCCGAGTCGAAGTGGTCCTGGACGCCGACGTTCGTGACGTCCTGTCCGTCGACGACCACTCTGCCTCCGTCGACGCGCCGCAGCCCGGTCATCGCGTCGATCAGCTCGGTCTGGCCGTTGCCGTCGATCCCCGCGATGCCGACGATCTCGCCGGCGCGCACCTCGAACGAAACGCCGCGCACCTTCTCGATCCCGCGGTCGTCGAAGACCTGGAGGTCCTCGACGCTGAGCAGCGTCCCGGCCGGCGTGGCCTCGGCCTTGTCCACGCGGAGCAGGACGTCGCGGCCAACCATCAGCCGGGCGAGGCTCGCCTCCGTGGCGCCCTCGGCCGGCAGGGTCTCGACGAGCTTGCCCCGGCGCAGCACGGTGATGCGGTCGGCGATCTCTGCGACCTCGTTCAGCTTGTGGCTGATGAAGATGACGGACGTCCCCTGCGCGGTGAGGCCGCGCACGATCTCGAACAGCTCCCGCGCCTCCTGCGGCGTGAGCACTGCGGTCGGCTCGTCCAGTGCGAGAATGTCCGCGTTGCGGTAGAGCGCCTTCAGGATCTCGACGCGCTGCTGCTGCCCGACGGTGATGTCCTCGATGCGCGAGCGAGGGTTCACCTCGAGCTGGAAGCGCTCCGACAGCTCCGCGACCCGCTGCTCCGCGGCACGCAGGTCGAGCAGCACGCCGTCGCGCACCGGCTCCGAGGCGAGCACGATGTTCTCGGCGACGGTCATCACCGGGATCAGCATGAAGTGCTGGTGCACCATCCCGACGCCGGCGTCGATCGCGGCGCGCGGCGAGCCGAGCTGGACGGGCTTGCCCTTGATCCGGATCTCGCCCTCGTCCGGGTGGTAGAGCCCGTAGAGGATGTTCATCAGGGTCGACTTGCCCGCGCCGTTCTCGCCGAGAAGAGCGTGGACCTCGCCCTCGCGGAGGTCGAAGCTGACGTCGTCGTTGGCGATGATGCCCGGGAAGCGCTTCGTGATGTGCTGCATCTCGAGGACGACGGGCCGCTCGGGCATCCGCGCGATCATAGTCCCCCTCCGCGCGGGGCGAGTCCGTCGAGCCGCGGCGTCAGAGGCGCCGGACATGGACGTCGCCGGCGGCCCGGTGGTCCAAACGCCGGCGGGCGGGCCCGAAGGCCCGCCCGCCGCGTGGTGCCGATTGCGCCGAAGCTACTTGACCGGCGCCTTGATCTTGCCGGCCGCGATCTGCTTCGAGACCGCGGTGAGCTTCGCGATCAGCGCGGCCCGCTTGGGCGCCTTCACGCTGACCTTGCCGAAGCCGACGCCACCGTTCTTGACGGTGAAGATGCCGTCGGTGCCACCCTTGAACTTGCCGTCCTTGACCTGGCTGGCAGTCGTGAACACCGCGAGGTCGACCTTCTTGGTTGCGCTCGTCAGGATGTGCGTGCCGAGGTACGCCTGGTCGGAGTCGACGCCGATCCCCCAGACGCCCTGCTCCTTCGCCGCCTGGAGGGCGCCGAGACCACAGCCGCCCGCGGCCGCGAAGACCACCTTCGCGCCCTGCGAGATCTGGTTGGTCGCGAGCTCCTTGCACTTCGCCTGGTCGACGAAGTCCTGTGAGTAGCCCGAGATGACCTTCGTCGCCGGGTTTGTCTTCTTCGCCCCGGCCTTGTAGCCGGCGAGGAACGCGACGACGGCCGGGACGTCCTGGCCACCGACGGACGCGACCGGCTCACCGTTCGCCACCGTCGCAGCCGCGACGCCGGCGAGGTACCCGGCCTCGGCCTCCTTGAAGATGAGGCCGCGCACGTTCTTCGGCTTGCCCTTGAGGGCGACCCACGGGAAGTCGATGATCGCAAAGTCCGTGTCCGGGAACCGCTTCGCGACGGCAGCCGTCGCATCGCCCATGAGGAAGCCGTTCGCGATGACGAGGTCGTAGCCGCCACGTGCGGCCGAGGACAGGTTCGGGATGTAGTCGGCTGCGGTCTTCGAGATGTACACGCGACCGGTGACGCCGAGCTGCTTCTCCGCGTTCTTGAGGCCCTTTGCCGCCAGGGCGTTGAAGCCCTTGTCGTTGAGGCCGCCGATGTCGGTCACCACCGCGACCTTGATCGGCGAATTGGCCTCGCTCTTCGCCGAGCCGATCGAAGCGACGGTCAGTCCCACGACCGCGACGAGCGCGAGCGAGGCGACGACCATCCATTTACGAATCGCCAACGTACCCTCCTTGATGGTGCTTTGACGGAGCCTCCCGCCTCTGTGACGCGGGATTCAACACGAAGTTGGACCGGAGCCGCAACCGCCGAAGAGTAGTCGCTTTCGCCGTCTTCTGTTGTTAGGAATCGTGTCTTCGCGACCGCGTTACTGCGACCCGATGACGGTGGCGAGCTGGTGCTCCTCGAGCAGCACGCGCCGCGGCTTCGAGCCCTCGTAGCCGGAGATGATCCCGCGTCGCTCGAGCATGTCGATCAGCCGGCCCGCCCGTGTGTATCCGACGCGGAGACGGCGCTGGAGGAGCGACACGGAGGCCGTCTGCGTCTGGACGACGATCTCGATCGCGCGGTCGAGCAGGGGGTCCTCGTCCGGGTCGAAGTCGACGTCGTCGCCCTCCTCGGGCGGCGGTCCCTCGGGCGCCTCGAGCAGTGTCTCGTCGAGCTGCTGGCCGCGTTGGGCACGGCACTGCTCGACGACCAGCGCGATCTCGTCCTCCGTCACGAAGGCGCCCTGCACGCGCTGGAGGCGCGACGTCCCGAGCGGCTTGAAGAGCATGTCGCCCTGGCCGAGGAGGCTCTCCGCGCCGGCGCCGTCGAGGATCACCCGCGAGTCGGTCTGGCTCGAGACCGCGAACGCGATGCGGCTCGGGACGTTCGCCTTGATCATCCCGGTGATCACGTCGACCGACGGGCGCTGCGTGGCGAGCACGAGGTGGATGCCGACCGCGCGCGACTTCTGCGCGAGCCGGATGACCGCGTCCTCGACCGCCTGCGGAGACACCATCATCAGGTCCGCGAGCTCGTCGATCACGACCAGCAGGTACGGCAGCGGGTCCTCGCCGCGCGCCCGGAAGGTCCGGTTCGCCTCGGGCAGGTTTCGCGCGCGGATCAGCGACAGTCGCTCGTAGCGGCGCTCCATCTCCGCGACGACGTTCTGGAGCACCGCCGAGGCCTCCTTGGGGCTCGACACGACGGGCGTCAGCAGGTGCGGGATCGACTCGTAGAAGTTCAGCTCGATCCGCTTCGGGTCGATGAGGATCATCCGCACGTCGTCCGGGGTCGCGCGCAGCAGGACCGAGGTGAGCAGCGTGTTGATACACCCCGACTTTCCCGAGCCCGTGGTGCCTGCGATCAGGAGGTGCGGCATGCGCGCGAGGTCGGTCCAGACGGCGTTCCCCGAGATGTCCTTGCCGAGCCACACCGACAGCGGGCTCGCCGTGCCGGGCAGGTCGTCGAAGATGTCGCCGAGCGTGACCATGCGTGGCGCGAGATTCGGGACCTCGACCCCGACGGCCTGCTTGCCCGGGATCGGCGCGAGGATCCGGATCTCCGTCGTCGCGAGCGCGTACGAGAGATCGTCCTTGAGCCCGGCGACCTTCGACACCTTCGTCCCCGGCGCGAGCTGGAGCTCGTAGCGGACGACGCGCGGCCCCGCAATCGTGCCGACCACGGTCGCCTCGACGCCGAAATGCGCGAGCGTCTGGACGAGCACCTGCGCGGTGCGCGCGCTGACGTCCGCCGAGTCGGCCCGCGTCGGCGGGCTCGCCTTGAGGAGAGAGCGGTCGGGCAGCCGGTACTCGCTGCCCCCGGCGGCGGAGTCGAAGTCGAGCGCCGTGTCGTCGGCCGTCGGCTCCTCGTCCGGCTCGGGCCGAAGCAGCGGTGGCGGCTCCGCCGAGAGCGGGCCCGGCGCGACGACGTCCGGGTACGCCTCCATGCCGTCGACCGGCACGGCCGGCGTCCGTGGGAGGCCCCGCCCCGGGTCGACCCCGTCGGCGGACGGCTCGGAATCGCCCCAGTCGGCCCACTCGATGCTCTCGATCGAGCGCCGCGCGGCGCTCCCCGCTTGCCGGACGGCGTGCCCCGAGCTCCGCAGCAGCGCGCCCGCCGAGGCGCCCGTGACGAGCAAGAGCCCGGCGAGGACCAGCGCGACTCCGACGATCAGCGACCCCGCCTCGCCGATCACGCGTGCAAGGCCGCCGCCGAGCGCCGAGCCGACGGCGCCGCCGTGGCTCTCCCCGAGGGCGACCATCAGCCCGACAAGGCCGATCGCGACGCCGGTGCGGAAGGGCCGGAGGTCGATCAGCTCGCTGCGGACGAGCATCAGGCAGCCCACGCCGACGAGCGCGAGCGGCACGAGCGGCGCGGCGGCGCCGAGGCCGTCGTGCAGCCAGCCGGTGACGTGCGCGCCGACGGGGCCTCCGTCGAAGCCGAGCCAGAGCACGGTGGCGAGGACGAGCCCGATCGCGACGAGGCCGAGCCCCCAGAGCTCGGGATGGTGATGGCCGCGCGTCTTCTTCGTCTTCTTGCGGACGCGGGCAGGGCTCCGCGGCTTGCGCGTCCGCGCCGGCGCAGCCCGCTTCTTCCTCGTGGCCATGGGCTTGCAGGTTCTGCGCAAACGCAGGGTCTCCTGCGCCACCGAGTGCCCCGGGCAGACGGGCCCTAGCGGTTCCTGGAGCGCGCCTCCTCGACGAGCACCTCCGCCTCGGCGCGGTTGCCGAAGCCGCGGGTCTCGACCTTCTCCGCCTCGAGGTCCTTGTAGACCTGGAAGAAGTGCTCGATCTCGTTGCGGAGCTCGGGCGGGATGTCGTGGACGTCGTGGACGCGCATCCAGGCGGGGTCCTTGAGCGGGACGCAGAGGATCTTCTCGTCCGGCCCCTTCGCGTCGGTCATGTGGAAGACCCCGACGACCCTGGCGCGGATCCGGCAGCCCGGGAACGTCGGCTCGCCGACCAGGCAGAGCGCATCGAGCGGGTCGCCGTCCTCCCCCAGCGTCCCCTCGACGAAGCCGTAGTCCGCCGGGTAGCTCATCGACGTGAACAGCCGCCGGTCGAGCACGATGTGCCCCGTCTCGGCGTCCACCTCGTACTTGTTCCGCGACCCCGACGGAACCTCGACGAAGACCATGACGTCCGCCACGCGCTGAACCTAGCCCAGTCTCTCGACGCGCTCGACCAGGAGGTCGAAGAACGCCTGGGCATCGAGGTCGACGCCGACGTGGGCGTTCGGCGGACGATCGGTGCGCAGCCAGAGGTCGACGACCGTCCGGCCGCGGCAGAGCTCCGACTCGCGCTCGACCACGACGTTGCGGAGCTTCGTCTCGACGAGGCCGGGGCGCAGCACGTGCGCGACCGCGACGGCGTCGTGGATCGGCGCGCCGTCCCAGCCGTAGGTCTGGCGGTGGTACACCGTGAAGAAGTCGACGAGCTCGGCGACGAAGACGCCGATCGACCCCGCGTCGCGCAGCCGCCGCTGGACGTCCGGCCCCGTGACCGCCCGGTGCGTGACGTCGAGCCCGATCATCGTGACGTCGAGCGGTGCGTCGAAGACCGCCTGCGCGGCCTCGGGATCGGCCCAGATGTTGAACTCCGCCGCCGGCGTCATGTTCCCCTCGGCGATGGCGCCGCCCATGAGGACGATCCGCTCGATGCCGTCGGTGCCATGGCGCTCGAGGTAGCGCGCGACGTTGGTGAGCGGGCCCGTGGGAACGAGCGTGACCGGGCCCGCGGCGTCCGCGACCGCCCCTGCCATCCATTCGACCGCGTCGTCCGAGACGGGCTCGAGGCTCGACGGGGGCAGCGTCGGCCCGTCGAGGCCGCTCTCGCCGTGGACGTGCGCGGCGACGACCAGCTCGCGCTCGAGCGGCGCCGAAGCGCCCGACGCGACGGGCACGTCGCCGCGACCGGCGAGCTCGAGCACGCGCAACGCGTTCGCCGTCGTCTTGGCGAGCGTCTGGTTGCCGTACGTGGTCGTGACGCCGAGCAGCACGAGCTCGGGGCTTCCGAGGGCGAGCAGCAGCGCGATCGCGTCGTCGTGACCGGGGTCGCAGTCGAGGATGATGGGCGTCGGCATCGGGCCGATTATCCCCGAGCAAGGATTGCGTCGACTTCGGCAGCGGTCGGCAGCGACGGCTGCGCCCCGAAGCGCGATGCGGCGAGGGCGCCGGCCGCGCACGCTCGGCGAAGTGCTTCCTCGTGGGAGCGCTCCTCGAGCAGCGAGACGAGCAGCCCCGCGGTGAACGCGTCTCCCGCAGCCGTGCCGTCCACCGCGTCGACGGGCGGTGGCGCCGCGCGGGCGATCTCCTCGCCGTCCTCCAGGAGGACGGCGCCCTCCGCGCCGAGCGTCAGAGCGACGAGCGCGTCCTTCCGAACGAGCGTCTCCAGCTCGTGCCGGTTCACGACGGTGAGGTCCGCATCGACCGCGATGGGCCGCGCCGGCGCGGCATTGAGGCAGAAGAGCCCGGTGCATTCCTCCCACGCCGCGAGGACTGCCTCGTCCGGGATCTCGAGCTGACAGAGGACGGCGTCGTGCGACGGCAGATCGCCGGCGCCCAGGGTTGCGTTCGCGCCGGGCGCCACCGCGATCGTCGTCTCGCCCTTTGCGTCTACCTGGATGAGCGCCACGCCGGTGGGCGCCTCAGTCGCCTGCAGCACGAGGTCCACGCCCGCCGCACGAAGGCCCGCGAGCGCCTCCTCCGCCTGAGGGTCCTGCCCGACCGCCGCAATCATCGTCACATCCGCCCCGAGCCGAGCACAGGCGACCGCCTGGTTCGCGCCTTTCCCTCCCGGCACGCGACTGAACGCGCCCGCCGCCGACGGTCTCACCCGGCTCCGGCAACCGCTCGACCCGCACGACGAGGTCGAGGTTGACCGAGCCGACGACGACGATCCGCGGTGACATGTGTGCATCCTCGCACCGGCAACCGCTTTCCGTGCTTCGTGCCTGGCGGCCGGAGGCCGGCTTTGCCGGCCGGGAGGCCAACGAGGAATCGTCCGTGAACTGCGCTGGAGGAGGGGGCTCGTGGGGGAACCATGGGTTCCCCCACGCTCAGGCGGCGAGCGCGCGAAGGTCGTCCACCGTCGCGCCGAGCAGGGTGTCGCGCAGGTCGAACAGCCCCGCCCAGAGCGAGGAGCGATCGGGCATCACGTCGAGGCGCACGGCGTCGTCGAGCCCCTGGAGCGCGCGGACGAGCACGGCGAGCTCGAGGTACACCGCCGCCGTGCGGTTCGGGCACGCGGTGACACCGGCCCGTTCCAGCACCGGACGCCACTCGACGAGCTCGCCCGCGCCCGGGCCGCCGTACCACGAGTGGCCTTCGGCCCGGTCGGGCTCGAGCTCGACGAGGTAGGCGGAGAGAGGCGCGTCGAGCCCCGCGAGCGCCGTCTCGACGCGGTCCGCCGCGTGCCGGAACGCTGCGCGCCGCGCTCCGGGCGTCGCCGGGACGGCGTCCCCCCTGCCCCAGCGCTCGAGCAGCCGACAGAAGGCGATCGCCGCGACCTCGCACGCACGCAGCTGCGAGACGAGCCTCCGCACCGTCGCCGGTGTGCTGCCGCTTGCCTCGAGGACGTCGGCCCAGTCCCGCATCGCTAGACCTCGATCACGACGGGAAGGATCATCGGGCGTCGGCGCGTCCGCTGGTAGACGGCCTGGCCGATCCCGTCGTGGATGTGCTCCTGGAGCAGCTTGATCTCGGTGACGCCGTTGCCGACGAGCTCGCGCACGATCCGCTCCGCCTCCGCGCGCAGATCGTCGATCAGCTCCTCGTCTTCCCCCACCCCGCGCGCGATCAGCTCCGGCGGCGCGATGTCGCTGCCGTCGCCGTCGAGCGCGATCGTCGTGACGACGATCAGGACGCCGTCCTCCGACAGGCGCCGGCGGTCGCGCAGCGCGACGTCCTCGACGTCCCCCACGCCGAGCCCGTCGACGAACGTGACGCCGGCCTCGACATGGTCGGCGATCCGCGCCCCGCCGGGCGTCAGCTCGACGACGGAGCCGTTCTCCGCGAGAAGGATCGACTCCTCGGGCACGCCCGCGTCGAGGGCGAGTCGCGCGTGGGCGGCCAGCATGCGGTACTCGCCGTGGATCGGCATCACGGCGCGCGGCCGCACGAGCGAGAGCAGCGTCCGCAGCTCCTCCGAGCACGCATGGCCGGACACGTGGACGGGTGCGATCTCCTGGTGGAGCACCTCCGCCCCCAGCCGGGCGAGGCGGTTGATCGAGTCGTGGACGCGGAGCTCGTTCCCGGGAACCGGCTTCGCGGAGATGATCACGGTGTCCCCGCGCTCGACCTCGACGTTCTGGTGGTCGCCGTAGGCGATCCGCGTCAGCGCCGACATCGGCTCGCCCTGGCTCCCCGTGCAGAGGATCAGCACCTCGCCGGGCGGGAGATCCATCGCCTCCTTCGGCGAGACGATGGCGTCGTCCGGGAGGTCGACGTACCCGAGGCTGCGGGCGATGTTCATGTTCTTGCGCATCGAGCGGCCGACCACGGCGACCCTGCGGCCGTTCGCGATCGCCACCTCGGCCGCCTGTTGCACCCGGTGGATGTTGGACGCGAACGAGGCGACGACGATACGCCCCGTCCGGAGCGGAATGAGCTGGCGGAACGCCTCCCCGACGAGCCGCTCGGAGCCGGTCATCCCGGGCCGCTCGGCGTTCGTCGAGTCCCCCAGCAGCAGGTCGACGCCACGGTTGCCGAGCGCCGCGAGCGCGCCGACGTCCGTCTTCAGCCCGTCGACCGGCGTGTGGTCGAGCTTCCAGTCGCCCGTGTGCAGCACGCGCCCCGCAGCGGTCTCGATCACGAGGGCGACCGCGTCCGGGATCGAGTGCGCCATCCGGATCAGCTCGATGCGGAAGGGACCGAGCTCGATCGGCCCGCGGCCCGGCTCGGCCTCGGTCAGCGCGGTGACCGCGGCGAGGCCGTGCTCGTCGAGCTTCGACTTGACCAGCGCGAGCGTCAGGCGCGTCCCGATCACCTCGGCTACGTCGACCTCGCGGAGGACGTAGGGCAGCGCGCCCACGTGGTCCTCGTGGGCGTGCGTCAGGACGATCGCGCGCACGGGCCTTCCCACGAGGTACGAGAAGTCCGGCAGCACCAGGTCGACGCCGAAGTGCTCGTCGCGCGGGAACGCGAGGCCCGCGTCGACGACGATGCGCTCGTCGCCGGCCTCGAACACGGTCATGTTCTTCCCGACCTCGCCGAGGCCACCGAGCGGGATGATCCGCAGGCTCTCTGCCACGCTTCGGAGTCTACGGACGGTTCTCGACGGCGAAACCGCCGGCCGGGGGTCTCACAGCACCCAGCGTCGCGCGACCCAGGTCGTCTCGTCGAGCCGCTCGGCCGTGAGCGCAGCGTCGCCCTCGAGGTGCGCGAGCAGATCGAGCAGCCCGCGCGGCGCCGCGTCTTCCGGGGCCTCCGCGCCGTCCACGGTCGCCGTGACTTCCCCACCGACGCGTGCGAGGTCGACGCGCTCCGCATCGCCGGGCTCCGCGGTCGCGACCAGCACGTCGACTGCTGCGACGCGCCAAAGGCCGTCCTCGTCCTCCCCGCGCAGGGCGGCCGCCTCGTACGGCGGCTGGAGCTCCTTCTCGACGGCGTCCGCCAGCGGCGTCGCGCTCCCGTCCGGGATGTCGTCGTCGACGACGAGCGTGCCGTCCTCGAGCGCGACGAAGCTCACCGTGCTGCCGGGCAGCTCGGGCGCGTGCGCGGACGTGACGACGTCCCACGGGCCGCGGGGCTGCTCGGCGCCCGTGAGGCCCGGGAGACCGAAGCCCGGCGTCGCCGGGATGGCGGCGCCGGCTCCCATCAACCCGTCGAGCAGGGCTCGCGTGGAGTCGCGCACGACGTCAGGCGACCGCGGCGAGGAGGCCGAGCCGCTCGAGGCAGTCGCGGATCTCGGCCGTCTCGACCTCGTCGGCCTCGACGAGCGGCAGGCGCAGCCCGCCGACCTCGTGGCCGAGAAGCTCGAGCGCCTTCTTGATCGCGATCGGGTTCGTCTGCACGCGGAGGATCTCGATTGCCGGCCGGAGTTCCTCGTCGAGCGCGTGTGCCCGTTCGACGTCCCCGGCCCGGTAGCTCGAGACGAGCTCCTTCACCTGTGGGCCGACCACGTGCGTGTGGACGCAGATGCCGCCGACGCCGCCGACCTCGAGGAACGGGAGGATCAGGTCGTCGTCTCCCGCATAGAGGTCGAGCCCGCACGCCACGACGTTCCGCGCCGCCGGGATGCTCGGCTTCGCCTGCTTCACGGCGTGCACGTTCTCGATCTCGGCGAGCAGGGCAATGGTCTCCGGCTCGGCGTCGACGACCACCCGCGACGGGATGTCGTAGAAGACGACCGGCCGGTCGGTTGCGGCAGCAACCGCCTCCACGTGCGCCACGATCCCGCGCTGCGGCGGTCGGTTGTAGTACGGCGTCACGACGAGAAAGCCGTCCACCCCAGCCTCGTGCGCGCGCTCGGTGAGGTGGATCGAATGGGCCGTGGAGTACGTCCCCGTCCCCGCGATCACCGTGCCGCGATCGCCGACGGCGTCGACGGCCGCCTCGAAGAGCTCCTGCCGCTCGTCGTCGGAGAGCGTCGGCGCCTCGCCGGTCGTCCCCGCGACGACGATCCCGTCCGAGCCGTTCTCGAGCAGGAACGCCGCGAGCGACCGGAACGCGTCGACGTCGACCGAGCCGTCCTCTGCGGAACGGAGTCACGATCGCAGTGAGGACCTCGCCGAGCACCTGCGCGATTGTACTCGCCTGCACGAGGGGCACGGTCCTGGCGATCGACGTGCTGTGGGCCTCAGCGCTCGGCGCGAAGGCCCGTCACCCGAGCAGCGCCTCGAGGCCAACGGTCAGGCCAGGCGGCAGCTCACGCACGGCCTCGAGCGCGAGCAGCACACCGGGGACGAAGGCCTCGCGGGAGGTCGTGTCGTGCCGGATCGTCAGCGTCTCCCCCGGCCCACCGAGGAGCACCTCCTGGTGCGCCACGAGACCGGGAAGCCGCACGGAGTGGATCGACGTGCCCTCCGGCATGCGGGCCGCCGTCGCCTTCGCGGTCCCGGACGGCGCGTCGAGCTTCGTCTCGGCGTGGAGCTCGACGATCTCGGCTCGCGGGAAGACCCGGGAGGCGTCCGCGGCGAAGCGCATCATGAGGACCGCTCCGAGCGCGAAGTTCGGCGCGTAGAGGCACGGGATACCCGCCTCGTGCGCGAGGCGATCGAGCTCGTCCGGGTCGAAGCTGGTCGTCCCGACGACGAGCGGGACACGGGCCTGGAGGGAGCGGGCCGCGTTGTCCAGCACGGCGTCCGGCCGGGTGAAGTCGACCGCAACGTCGCACCCGTTCGGCCCGTCCGCGCGCCCGTCTACGACGTCGTGCCCGGCGTCGGCGAGCGCGGGGCCGAGCACCGACCCGACCTTGCCGGCCGCGCCGAAGAGGCAGACCCTCACGACCGCTCGGCGAGTGCCGGGTTGATGCGGGCGAGCGCGGCACGGAACCGGCTCTCGCGCGGCCCGATGCCTGCCGCGGAGAGCCGCTCCGGCGCATAGAGCTCGCGCGCGGCCGTCGCCACGTCGGCCTCGGTGACGGCCCGGACGCGCCGGAGCGTCTCCTCCGGCGAGACGAGCTCGGAGTCCGTGACGAGCGCTTTCCCGAGCCGCGTCATCCGGTTCGACGTGCTCTCGAGCGAGAGCAGCAGCCGCCCCTCGAGGTTCTCCTTCGCGCGGTCGAGCTCGCCGGGGCGCAGGTTGCCCGCGGCGACGTCGCGCAGCTCGGCGGCAGTCACCGCGAGGCACTCGTCGAGGTTGTCCTCCCGGGTGCCGACGTAGACGCCGACCTGGCCCGTCTCCGCGTACTGCGAGCCGTAGGTGTAGACGCTGTACGCCATCCCGCGCTTCTCGCGGATCTCCTGGAAGAGGCGCGACGAGGCGGAGCCCCCGAGGATCGCGTCGAGGAGGGAGACGGCGTAGCGCCGCGTGTCGTCGCGCCCGATCCCCGTCCCGCCGAGGACGACGTGGTACTGCTCGGTCTTCCGGCGCAGGAACCGGTACCCGGGCTTCGGGGCGCGACGGAGGAGCGGCCGGCGGACGCTGGAGACGCCGTTCTCCGTCCCCGCACGCCGCGACGCGAAGAGCTCGACGAGCCGGTCGTGGGAGACATGGCCCGCCGCCGAGAGCACGACGTTCGGGCCGACGTAGGCACCGCCGTGGTAGCCGCGCAGCGCGCGCGGCGAGACGCCGGCGATCACCTCCGCGCGCCCGATCACGGGCCGGCCGAGCGGGTGCCCGCCGAACACGGCTTCCGCAGCGAGGTCATGGACGAGGTCCTGCGGGTTGTCGTCCACCATCGCGATCTCCTCGAGCACGACCTCGCGCTCCGAGTCGACGTCCTCGAAGGCCGGTGCGAAGACCATGTCGGCCATCGCGTCGAGCGCCTCCTCGACACGCCGGTCGGGAACGCGCGTGTAGACGACGGTCGTCTCGCGCGACGTCGCCGCGTTGAGCTCGCCGCCCATCGCGTCGAAGAGCTCGGCGATGTCCTGGGCGCTGTAGCGCGACGAGCCCTTGAACAGCAGGTGCTCGATGAAGTGCGACACGCCCGCGCGGGAGGGCGGCTCGTCGCGCGAGCCCGTGCCTATCCAGAGTCCGAGCGCGACCGAGCGGACGCCGCGGAGCGGCTCGGTGGCGACACGCTCCCCTCCGGGAAGCGTCGTGATCTGCGGTTCGGGCACGGCGCGGATCGTATCCGCGCCGTGCCCGAGCCAAGCCCTGCTAGTTGCGCCGTCGGCCGCGGTCGCGATCGCGGCCGCGGTCGTCGCGGGGCGGTCGCGGCTCGCGCGGCGGGGCGTCCTTCGCCCGCTCGACGAGCGTCTCCGGCGAGACCAGCTCGCCGTCCTCGTGCTTCGCGACGAGCTTGAGGCCGATCCGGCCGCGCTCCTTGTCGACCTCCTGGACGACGACGTCGAGCGTGTCGCCGCGGGCGATCACGTCCTCGATGTGCGCGACCCGTCCCGGACCGACGTTCGAGACGTGGAGCAGGCCGTCGGTGCCCTTCTTGAGCTCGACGAACGCTCCGAAGTCGGTCGTCTTGACGACGCGACCGGTGTACGTATCGCCGACCTCGGGCTCCTTCGTCATCGCTGCGATCGCGGAGATCGCCGCGTCGGCGTTCGTGCCCTCGGTCGCGTAGACGAGGATCGTGCCGTCCTCCTCGATGTCGATCTGGACGTCGTAATCGCCCTCGAGCGAGCGGATCGTCTCGCCGCCCTTGCCGATCACCATCCCGATGAAGTCGGGGTTGATCTGGATCGACGAGATCCGCGGCGCGTGGCCCGCGAGCTCGGCCCGCGGCTCGGAGATCGTCTCGAGCATCCGGTCGAGGATGAACGCCCGCGCGCGCTTCGCCTGCTCGAGCGCGGAGCGCATGATCTCCTGCGTGACGCCGGTGATCTTGATGTCCATCTGCAGGGCGGTGATGCCCTCGAGCGTCCCGGCGACCTTGAAGTCCATGTCGCCCAGGTGGTCCTCGGCGCCCTGGATGTCGGTGAGGATGGCGTAGTCGTCGCCCTCCTTGACGAGGCCCATGGCGATGCCGGAGACGGGCGCCGCGATCGGCACGCCTGCGTGCATCAGCGACATCGTCGAGCCGCACACCGAGCCCATCGACGAGGAGCCGTTCGACTCGAGCGTCTCCGAGACCAGGCGGATCGTGTACGGGAAGTCCTCGGTCGACGGGATGACCGCCTCGAGCGCGCGCTGCGCGAGCGCCCCGTGGCCGATGTCGCGCCGCTTCGGGCCGCGCATGAAGCCCGTCTCCCCGACCGAGTACGGCGGGAAGTTGTAGTGGTGGATGTAGCGGCGCTCCTGTTCGGTGGACAGGTCGTCGATCCGCTGCTGCTCCTTCGCGGTGCCGAGCGTGCAGAGGGTGAGGATCTGCGTCTGGCCGCGGGTGAAGAGCGCCGACCCGTGTGTCCGCGGCGCGATACCGACCTCGGTCGTGATCGGCCGGATCTCCTCGGTGCCGCGCCCGTCGGGGCGGCGCTTGTCGACGGCGATCTTCTTGCGGACGAGGTCCTTGTAGATCGCGTCGGCGGCCTTCTTCACGTAGCTCTTCGTGACGGAGTCCTTCGTCGGCTCGTCGCCGTCGCCGACCGGGAACGGAAGCTGCAGCTCGTCCTGGATGCGGGCGAGCAGGATGTCGCGCTTGCGCGACTTGAGCTCCTTCGAGTCCTGCTCGGCGTCCGTCAACGCACGGAGCTCGCTCTCGAACTGCGCCCGGACGGCGCTCTCGACCGCGGCGAGCCGCTTCGTCTCGAGCAGCATCTGCAGGCCGTTGCGGAGCTGCGTCTCTCGGACGATCTCGCTCTCGCCCGAGTCCATCGTGATGGTCGGGGCGTCGGCGGCGAGCAGCTCGTCGACGACCGTGCCGGCCTCGCGCAGGCCGACCTCGGCGATGCGCCGTGAGACGGCTTCGCCGTGCCGGGCGTCGAGCTCGGCGTTCAGCTCGACGTCGATCAACTTCTCCTTGCCGACCTCGCGAGCGAGCTCGTCGATCGCGTCGCAGATGCGGATGATCTCCGAGTGCGCGAGCGCGAAGGCCTCGAGCATCGTCTCCTCCGGCACCTGGTCGCCGCCGGCCTCGATCATCGTGAGCGCCTCGCGCGTCCCGACGACGATCAGGTCGAGCGCCGACTCGTCCATCTGCTGGTAGGTCGGGTTGACGACGAACTCGCCTTCGATCCGGCCGATGCGTACCGCGCCGACCGGGCCGAGGAACGGGAGCGGCGAGATCGCGAGCGCCGCGGAGGCGCCGTTGATCGCGAGGATGTCGTGCGGCACGACCATGTCGGCCGACAGCACGGTGCAGATCACCTGCACCTCGTTCTTGAAGCCCTTCGGCCAGAGCGGCCGGATGGGACGGTCGATCATGCGCGCCGTGAGCGTCGCCCGCTCGGTGGCGCGGCCCTCGCGCTTGAAGAAGCCGCCGGGGATCTTGCCCGCGGCGTACATCCGCTCCTCCACGTCGACCGTGAGGGGGAAGAAGTCCGCGTCGGGACGCGTCTCCTGCCGGCCGACGGCGGTTGCGAGGATCATCGTGTCCCCGCTGCGAACGACGACCGCGCCGTCCGCTTGCTTTGCGAGCTTGCCCGTCTCGAAGCGCAGGTCGTTGGCGCCCACGTCGACGGACACCGTGGCCTGCTGCCCGGTGCTGATGGTGCTCATACCGTGTTCTGTCCTTCCACTCTTCCGTTGTGGCGGAAGGTGGAGGTTTGAGCCAACTCCGCGGCCCCGCGAAGCTCGATCAAACGCCCACCTTCCGTCCCCGTCTGGCCCCGTCTCCTAGCGGCGGAGACCGAGCTCCTTGATGAGGGCGCGATAGCCCTCGAGGTTCTTGCGCTGCAGGTAGTCGAGGAACCGGCGCCGGCGGCCGACCAGCTTCAGGAGGCCGCGCCTCGAGTAGTGGTCCTTCGGATGCGTCCGGAGGTGCTCGGTCAGCTCGTTGATCCGCCGCGTGAGCATCGCCACCTGGACCTCGGTCGAGCCGGTGTCCTGGGCGTTTGCCCCGTGCTTGTCGATCAGCTCCTGCTTGGCTTCCTTGGTGAGAGCCACGTATCTCCTCTCGTTGGTTCGTCTCCGCAATCCCCGCACGCCGTGAAGGAAGAACACGGGCGGCCGCGATCGCGGTCTGACGCGCATGGTACCTGTCATGTATGCCCGTTCGACCTCCGCTTCGGCTGCTTCGGCTCGGGAACCCGTTCGTCCGGGGCATCCTGCGCTCGCCGGCGCATCGGCTGCTCAGCGGCTCGCTGATCATCCTCGAGTACGAGGGCCGCACGACCGCACGGACGTTCGCGATCCCGCTCCGCTACGCCGAGACGGCTGACGGGCAGCTGGTCGCGATCGCGGTCGATCCCGTCCGGAAGCATTGGTGGAGAGCGTTCGCAGAGCCCGGCCCGGCCGTCGTCCTCCTTCGCGGCCAGAGGCACGGCGTCGTCGGGACGCTGGCCGGGGGCGCGCTCCGCGACGAGGCGCGAGGGGCATACGCGGCGCGCTATCGGGACTCGACGCGCCTGCTCGAGGATGCCGCGCTCGTCGTCTTCCGCCGGACGGGATAATGCGGTGTGCGCCTCTACGGCGATCTCGCGCCCTGGTTCCATCTGCTCACCGCGCCGGAGGACTACGCGGTCGAGGCGGAGCGGTATCTGAGCACCGTCGTCGACGCGCTGCCCGAGGCGCAAACGCTGCTCGAGCTCGGGGCGGGCGGAGGTAACAACGCGTCGCACCTGAAACGGCACGTCTCCTGCACCCTGTCCGACCTCTCGCCGCAGATGCTCACGCTGAGCAGGGAGCTGAACCCCGAGTGCGAGCATGTGCTCGGCGACATGCGGACGCTCCGGCTCGGGCGGACGTTCGACGTCGTCTTCGTCCACGACGCGGTCGGCTACCTGACGACCGAGGACGACCTCGCCGCGTGCATGGGCACCGCCTTCGCCCACACGCGTCCCGGCGGCGTCGCGCTGTTCGTCCCGGACTGCACGCGCGAGACGCTCACGCTCGGCACCGACCACGGCGGCCACGACGGCGCCGACGGGCGCGCGCTCCGCTACCTCGAATGGACGACCGACGTCGACCCGTCCGACTCGACGTACGACGTCGACTTCGCGGTCGTCATCCACGAGCCCGGCCGGGAGCCGCGCGTCGTCCACGAGCGTCACGAACTCGGCGTCTTCCCCGAGCACGCGTGGCTCCATCTGCTCGAGGCGGCGGGCTTCACCGCGACGGCGATCCCGGCCCGGCCGGAGGACGATGACGCGCCCCAGCCCATGTTCCTCGGGCGGCGCCCGGAACGGAGCTAGGCCGGGCGCACCGCCGCCCGCGTCGCCTCGACGTCGCGGGCGATCTGGGCGACGAGGGCGTCCTCGCTGGAGAAGACCTCCTCGTCGCGGAGGCGTTCCCAGAGCTCGACGACGAGGCGCCGGCCGTAGAGGTCGCCCTCGAAGTCGAGCAGATAGGGCTCGATGCGGCGCTCGGTGCCGCCGTAGTGCGGGTTGGTGCCGATCGAGACTGCCGCACGGTACCCGAGCGCCTCGCCGGCGTAGATCCCGTAGCGGGGGCAGAGAAGCTGCGGGTCCATCGCGATGTTCGCGGTCGGGTAGCCGAGGGTGCCGCCCCGCTGGTCGCCTGCGACGACCGTGCCGTCGAGCTCGAAGGGCCGGCCGAGCATCGCCGCGCCGTCGGCGAGGGCGCCGTCGCGGACTGCGTCTCGGATCGCGGTCGAGGAGACGCCCTCGACCTCGGTCACCGGCAGCAACTCCAGTCCGGCGCCGACGAGCGTCTCGATGGAGCCGGACCGCTTGTGGCCGAACCGGAAGTCCTCCCCGACCGCGACTGCCTCCGCCCCGATCGACGTCAGGTACGTCGCGATGAACTCGTCCGGCGCGAGGCGCATGAACTCGGGCGTGAAGGCCGCGACGAGCGTGTCGGCGACGCCGGCCTCCGCAAGGAGCTCGAGCCGGCGTTCGAGCGTCGAGATGAGATCGACGCGGTTGCCGAGCACGACGCGCGGGTGCGGGTCGAGCGTGATCACGGTCGGCTCGAGGCCGGAGTCGATCGCCGCCCGGAGCACGGAGCGATGGCCCCGGTGGACGCCGTCGAACGTGCCGATCGCGACGGCGCGCGGCCGCCGCTCGAGCTGAGATGGAGCGTGGGCGATCCTCATCGCGTCGCCGCCAGCCTGGGGAGCGCCTCCTCGAGCGGCACGACGCGTTCCTCGTCCGCCTCTTCGACGTCGAACGGGCCGATCTCGGTCCGACGGAGCGTGAGGCAGTGACCGCCGAGCGCGTCTGCGATCGACCGCACGTACGTCCCGGACCCGACGAGCAGTTCGAGCCGCGCGACGCCCGCCGCGTAGGAGTCGAGCGTGAGCTCGTGGATGCGCATCACGCGCGCCGGCATCTCGACTGCGACCCCCCGTCGGTGCAGCCGGTAGGCGCGCTCGCCTCCGATCTTCACCGCGGACGCGGCCGGGATGGGTAGCTCGACCGCGCCGCGCATGCCCTCGAGCGCCGCCTCGAGCTCGGCGCGGGAGGGTGGCTCCTGCGCCTCCACGACGTCTCCCTCCGGGTCGCCGGTCGAGGTGCGCGCCCCGAGATCGACCTCGGTCAGGTAGCGCTTGTCGAGCTTCATGAAGCGATCCTGGAGACTCGTCGCCCGTCCCGAGAGCAGGACGAGGAGACCCGTCGCGAAGGGGTCGAGCGTCCCGGCATGGCCCGTCTTCGCGCCGGTTCGACTGCGGACGCGGGCGACGACCTGGAACGAGGACGGGCCGGCGGGCTTGTCGACGAGGATGACGCCTGTCGGCTCGAGCGCCTTGGGGATCGCCATCAGCCCGCGTGGTCGCCGTTCGCCGCCAGAAAGGCGTCGACGATCCGCCGCGTGATCTCGTCCATCGCCAGGTCGGTCGAGAAGCCCGCCGCCCGCTTGTGCCCCCCGCCCCCGAAGCCGCGAGCGATCGCCGACACGTCGACGCCGTCCGGGTGGGAGCGGAGCGATCCCTTTCGCGCCGCCGCCGCGCCCGCGGGAAGCTCACGGACGAGCCCGACGAGCTCGGCACCGTCGACCGCGCGCAGGTGGTCGATGATCCCCTCGGAGTACGGCTCCTCGGCCCCCGCCGCGTCGAAGTCCTCTCGGCGGAGCTCGGAGACGACGATCCGGCCGTCGGCGAGCTCCGTCGCCCGCTCGAGCGCGCGCGCGAGCAGCTTCAGCTTCGGGAACGGCGTCGACTCGTAGATCTCGACGAACACCTTGCTCACGTCGGCGCCGGCCTCGACGAGCTCGGCGGCGAGGCGGAGGGCCTTCGGCGTCGTGTTGGAGTACTGGAAGCGACCCGTGTCGGTGACGATCGCCGTGTAGAGCGCCTCGGCGATCGGAGGGGTCAGATCGACCCCGAGCCCGGCGAAGACGTCGGCGAGCACCTCGCCCGTCGACGAGGCGTCCGGGGCGACGAGGTCGACGTCGCCGAACCGCGTGTTGTCGTGGTGGTGGTCGACGTTCACGGTGAGCGCAGCGTTCGCGACGAGGGTCGGCTCGACGATCCGGCTCTCCTGCGCGCAGTCGACCGCGACGAGCACCCGTTCCCCTGCGTCCTGCGGTGCCGAACGGAGCAGTCCGTGCGCCTCGAGGTCGAGAAACGCGTACTCGCCGGGCAGCGGCGCGATCCCGCCCAGCACCATCACGGAGTCCTTCCCGAGCGCCTCGAGCGCGAGGTGCGCCGCGAGCAGCGACCCGAGCGCGTCGCCGTCCGGGTTGTCGTGCGACGTCACGACGAAGCGGTCGTTCGCGCGCAAGGCCTCGACGACGGCGCTCGTGTCAGTCGGCAGCATCGTCGTCTTCGTGGGGCGGCGGGGCCAGCTCGTCGATCAGGTGCGTCATCCGAACGCCCTGCTCGACCGCGCGATCGTAGACGAACTCGAGATGCGGAGTCCTGCGCAGCTTGAGCTCCCGGTTGATCCTCGCCTGCAGCACGCCCGCGGCCCCGTCGAGCGCCGCGAGCGTCTGTTGGCGCTGCTTCTCCGAGCCGAACACACTGAGCCAGACCTTCGCGTGGTCGAGGTCGCGCGACGCCTCGACGGAGGTCACGGTGACGAACCCGATCCTCGGGTCCTTGAGCGTCGGGATCGCCTCGGAGATGACCTTCTTCATCGCCTCGTCGACCCGCCGCATGCGCTCCGGCCGGGTCATTCGAACGACACGACCTCGAGGGGCGTGTGACGTGCGAGCGTCCCGAAGTCCCGATCGGCATGCAGGACGGGGGCACCGGCCGCGATCGCGGCGACGGCCACGAGGCAGTCGGCGATGCTGCGCAAGGTCTCTCCCGCACTGCGGCAGGCCCGGTAGAGCGCAGCGGCACGCTCGAATGCGTCGAGCCCGTCGAGCGGAAGCAGCGTGAAGCCGAGCAACGTGCTCCGCAGCTCCTCCGCTCGGCGTCCGTCCCGCGCGCCGGCGAGGACCTCGGCCACGACGATCTCGGTCACGCACACCTCCTCGCTGTCGGACAGCGCCTGGTGGAGCCGGCGATGGGCCGGGCTTCCCGTCGCCCGTAAGAGCTCCACCCAGGCAGACGTGTCGACGACGATCACAGCGGCGGGACCGGGTCGTCGCGCATCGTCTCGAGATCCGCGTCCCAGCCGGTCCCCTCCAACGCCAGCGCGCGTGCGTGCGGGTCGTCGACCACCACGAGCGTGCGACGGAGCGCGAAGTCGATTGCCTCGCGCTTCGTACGGAGTCCGTAGAGCCGCATCACTCTCTCGATGAGGGCGTCGTCGACGACGACGTTCGTACGACCCATGGCAGGATCGTACACCACGATACACCTTCGTACACCTCATGAGGCGTCCGGCGCGATCAGCTCGCGGTGCCGGGCGAAGAGCTCGAACGGCTGGCCGTGGAGCCAGCGCTCGGCCTCGTCGAGCAGCCGCTCCGCTTCGCTCGCCTGCCGCGTCACGCACGCGAGCGTCAGATGGGATCGCTGCCACGTGTCGTGGTGGTCGACCTCGGCGATCGAGCAGCCCGTGCGGTTCGCGAGCTGCTGCTTCACCGAGCGGAGATGCATCCGTTTCTCCTTGAGCGAGCGGCTCTCGGGGAAGTGGAGCTCGAAGGAGAGGATGCCGACGTATCCGGTGGACATGTTTCGGGGCCCGAGAAGGAGCGGCGCCGCGGCTACCGTAGACGATCGCGTGCCCCGTTCCGCCCATGTGGCCGTGGTGCTCGGCGCGCTCGCCTGTGCGCTCGTCGTCGCCTCCCCCGGCCCGGCCGCCGGCAGCCGCAGCGTCCTGAGCTACGGCGACTCGCTCTCGGTGGGCACCGACCTCTTCCTCGGCGGCTATCTCCGCGGCTGGCACGTGCGATCGGTCACCGCGATCTCGAGGCACGCGGAGGACGTGCCCGGTGCGCTCCGGAGCTTCGGGACCGCGCTTCCACGGGTCATCGTCGTCAGCGCCGGCACGAACGACGACCCGGGCCGCGTCGCCGGCTTCGCACGGATCGTCCGCGAGACGCTCGCAATCGCCGGGCCTTCGCGCTGCGTCGTCTGGTCGACCGTCCTCCGCCCCCCGTATCGGGGCGTCTCGTATTCCGCCTACAACCGCGCGCTCGAGGAGATCGCGCAGAGCCGCGGGAACCTGCGCGTGTTCGACTGGGTGTCGATGGCGAGGGCGCATCCGTCGTGGTTCGGCTCGGACGGCGTCCACCCGACGATGACCGGCTATCGCGCGCGCGCCGCAGCGATCGCCCGCCTCGTCCGCGGCTGCGCGGCGTAGACCGAGGGCGTGCCGCTACTCGCCGGCCGCGGAGGTCGCGAGGTCGGTGCGCTCGACCTCACGGGTCTCGAAGGCCTCGAGGACGTCGCCTTCCTTCACGTCGTTGAAGCCCTCGAGCAGGATGCCGCACTCGAAGCCCTCGGCGACCTCGCGCGCATCCTCCTTGAACCGCTTGAGCTGGGCGATCGTCGTCTCGTGGATCACCGTGCCGTCGCGGACGACGCGGACGTGCGCGGCGCGGCGGACGACGCCGTTCGTGACCATGCACCCTGCGATCGTCCCGAGCCGCGAGACCTTGAAGAGCGCCCGCACCTCGGCCTCGCCGAGCACCTCCTCGGTCGTGACGGGCGAGAGCATGCCGACGAGCGCCTGCTCGATGTCCTCGGTCAGCTTGTAGATCACGCGATAGGTGCGGATGTCGACGCCCTCGCGCTCGGCGAGCTGCCTCGCCTCCGCGCTCGGCCGGACGTTGAAGCCGACCACGAGCGCGTTCGACGCGGACGCGAGGTAGATGTCGTTCTCGGTGATCCCGCCGACGCCGGTGTGGATCACGTTGACCCTCACCTCCGGATGCTGGATCTTCCCGAGCTCGCTCATGAGCGCCTCGACCGAGCCCTGCACGTCGCCCTTCAGGACGACGTTGAGGTCCTGGACGGCACCCTCTTGCATCCGCTCGAACAGCGTCTCCAGCGAGACCCCGGCCGTTTTCGAGCGCTGCGCGAGCTGCTCGCGGCGGAGACGTTCGGCCCGCTTCTCCGCGATGTCCTTCGCTTGCCGCTCGTGCTCGACGACCCGCGCGAGCTCGCCGGCGGGCGGCGGGCGGTCGAAGCCGAGGATCTCGACGGGCTCGCCCGGGTGAGCCTCGCGCACCTTCTCGCCGCGGTAGTCATAGAGCGCGCGGACCTTCCCTGCGGCGTCACCCGCCACGATCGCGTCGCCGACGTGCAGGGTGCCGCGCTGAACGAGCATCGTCGCCACGGCACCGCGGCCGACGTCGAGGCGCGACTCGATGATCGGCCCCGAAGCCTCCGCCTTCGCGTTGGCGCGCAGGTCGAGCTCGGCGTCGGCGACGAGCAGGATCCGCTCCAGGAGGTCCTCGAGGCCGGTCTGCTGCTTCGCCGAGACCTGCGCGAACTGCGTCGTCCCTCCCCAGTCCTCCGGCTGCAGCCCTTCGGACGCGAGCTCGGTCTTGACGCGGTCGATGTTCGAGTCGGGCACGTCGATCTTGTTGATCGCGACGACGATCGGCACCTCGGCCGCGCGCGCGTGGCTGATCGACTCCTTCGTCTGGGGCATCACGCCGTCGTCGGCCGCGACGACGAGCACCGCGATGTCCGTGATCTTCGCGCCGCGGGCGCGCATCGCCGTGAACGCCTCGTGACCGGGCGTGTCGAGGAAGGTGATCTTCCGGCCGTCGAAGTCGGTCTGGTACGCGCCGATGTGCTGCGTGATGCCGCCGGCCTCGGTCTCGACGACGGCGGTCGAGCGGATCGCGTCGAGCAGCGTGGTCTTGCCGTGGTCGACGTGCCCCATGATCGTCACGACGGGAGGACGGGCCGTGAGGTCGGCCTCGGCGTCCTCGACGATCTCCTGCTCCTCGTCGTCGGCGGCGTGCTTGATCGTCACTTCGCGCTCGACCTCGGCTGCGATCAGCTCGACCTCCTCGTCGGAGAGCGACTGTGTCGCCGTCCGCATCTGGCCGAGGCCCATCAGGATCTTGATGATCTGCGCCATCTGCACGCCGAGCGCGGCGGAGAGGTCCTTGACGGTGACGCCGGACTCGACGGTGACGGGCCCGGTCGGCTGCGCCGGTGCCTGCGTCCGCGGTGGAGCCTGCTGGGAGCGGTCGCGCGCGGCGCGGGCGTCGCGTCCGCGCGCCGCGCCGCCTTCGATCACGACGCGCCGGCGCCGGCCGCCGGGCCCGCCGCCGCGCGGGCGGATCGGGCGATTCGGTCTGTTCGGGCCGTCAGCCATCCGACCCCTCAGTGTAGATGCGCGCGAGCTCGGGGCCGACGGTCACGTCGGCGCGCAGGGTCCTCCGGAACGCCCGCCGCGCCAGTGCCTCCTCGAAGCACTCGAGCCGGTTGCACGTGTACACGCCGCGCCCTGGGAGATTGCGGCCCTGCGTCAGCACGCCGTCCACCGCGGCGAAGCGCCGAAGCTCGGACTGCGGCGCGCGCCGGCCGCAGCCGGCGCACGTCCTGACGGGAACGCGACGTTCACGCCTCGTCGCGTGGCTCATCCACCGCCGGGGCGACCCCTGCCGCTTCGATGTCCACGGCGATCGCGACCTCGGCCGTGTCGGCGATAGCGCCCTCGATCGCGTCGGCCTCGTCGATCGTCAGCTCGCCGGCCTCGAGCGCGTCCTCGACCTCGGCGACGGCCTCCTCGGCCAGCGCGACGTCGTCCGCGACCGCCTCGGCTGCCGCGACGGTGGCACCGGCGGCGGGATTGTCGACGAGCGCCTGGTGAGCGGGCACGCCGCAGTACTTCGATCCGGGGAGCGCCGCGTTCGGGCAGCGCTTGCCGTTCGAGAGGAGCGCGGCGCAGCGGCCGGAGAAGTCGCCGTCGCCGTCGTCCTCTCCTGCGAATGCGGCGTCCGCCTCCGCCTGCGCGAACTCGGAGTCGGACTTGATGTCGACCTTCCAGCCGGTCAGTCGCGCCGCGAGGCGGGCGTTGAGCCCCTCCTTGCCGATCGCGAGCGCGAGCTGGTCGTCCGGGACGACGACGGTCGCGTCGCGGCTCTCGTCGTCGATGTAGACCTCGCGGACGCGCGCGGGCGAGAGCGCCTTCGCGACGAACCGCGCCGGCTCCGTGTTCCACGGGATGATGTCGATCTTCTCGCCGCGGAGCTCCGAGACGACCATGCGCACGCGCGACCCGCGTGGCCCCACGCAGGCGCCGACGGGATCGACCCCCTGGACGTGCGACTCGACGGCGATCTTCGAGCGGTAGCCGGGCTCGCGCGCGACCCCGCGGATCTCGACGAGGCCGTCGGCGATCTCCGGCACCTCGAGCTCGAACAGCGCCTCGATCAGCTGCGGCGCGCGGCGCGACAGGATCACCTGCGGTCCCTTCGTCCCGGAGCGCACCTCGATGATCACGGCCTTGATGCGCGAGCCCTGCTCGTAGCGCTCGCCGTCGACCTGCTCGGAGCGCGGCAGGAGCGCCTCGACCTTGCCGAGGTCGACGAGAACGTTGTTGCGGTCGCCCGCCTGCTGGACGATTCCCGTGACGACCTCGCCCTGCCGGTCGACGTACTCGTCGTACATGATCGCGCGCTCCGCCTCGCGGATCCGCTGCTGGATGACCTGCTTCGCCGTCATCGCGGCGATGCGGCCGAAGTCGTCCGGAGTCGCGTCGGTGCGGTCGATCAGTGCGTCCGGCACCTGCTCCCAGTCGAGGTCGAGCTCGTCGTCGACGATCAGCGTGTGCTGCTTCTCGCCGGTCTCCTCCTCGATCCGCTCGAGCTCGTCGATCGCGCGCTCGCGCGCCTCGTCGAGCAGGCGCTCCTCGAGGTCGCCCGGGATGTCGAGCGCGAAGACGCGGAACTCTCCCTCGTCGTCGAGCTCGACGGTCGCATGACGGGCGGCGCCTGGAGTCTTCTTGTAGGCGGCGAGCAGGGCATCCTCGAGCGCGGCCACGAGCGTGCCGGTCTCGATGCCCTTCTCCTTCTCGATCGTCCGGATCCCCTCGATGATCTCCTGGCTCATTGCGTACCGTCCTCGTCGATCAGGTTGCCCCGGACGATCTTCTCGACCGGGACCTCGTATGCCGTGCCGTCGACCGAGACGGTCACGGCGCGATCGTCGGCCGCGACGAGCGTCCCACGCAGGCGCTTCGCATCGGCCGTCTTGAGCTTCACCGTGCCGCCGATCGCCCGGCGGAAGTGCTCCGGCCGGCGAATCGGCCGCTCGGGGCCGGGCGACGAGACGTCGATCGTCCAGTCGGCCCGATAGTCCTCGAGCAGTCGCGTGACGCGCTCGCAGAGCGCGAAGTCCACTCCGTCGGGGTGGTCGACGTACACGCAAAACCGGGCCGGCGAGACGAGCTCGACGGCCAGCACCTCGACGTCGGGCAACGTCGACTCGACGGCCGGCGTGATCGCCGCCGTCAGCTCGCGCTCCCTGTCGTACGTACCCGTCGCCATCGAAACCGTGTCCTCTCAAAACGAATGGGCGCATCCCGCGCCCATTTCGCCAAGCCGGTGAAATGTGGTCAACCAAGGATAGCACCGTCGGGCCGGCCGAACAGGCGCGCAGCCCGGCCGGAACGTCAGCCACCGGAGGCCTGCGCCGCACCCTCGATCGGCCGCGTCCGGCGTCGCGCGGCGTCCTCGCAGTCCGACGCGCACCGGTTGCAGGAGCCGGTCGAGCGGCGGCTCGCTCTCGACTGCAGGGCTCGCTGGGTGTAGAACGGCACCATGCCGATGGTCCCCAACGGGCACAAGACGCTCGTGCGCTACCCGGACGGCACGTCGAAGGTCATCACCCTCTACGTCCGCCCCGTCGAGGGCCAGATCATCGCCCACGGTTGGGAGGTCACGCAGGTCGAGCCTGCCGAGGACGATGACGCCAACGTCGCGACCGCGTACCAGATCTCGGTCGCACGCCCGGCGAGCGAGCAGTCTCCTGAGACGTGATCCGCAGACCTCTGGCCGCACAGGGTGTTCCCGAGCTAGAGATCGAGGACGAGCGTCACCGGCCCGTCGTTGACGAGCTCGACCTCCATGTGCGCCCCGAACACTCCCGTCTCGACGTGGACACCCTGGGAGCGGAGCGCCTCGACGAACGCCTCGATCAGCGGTTCGGCCTGTTCGGGGGGCGCGGCATCGGAGAAGCTGGGCCGAGTTCCCTTCTGACGCGTGCTGCTCGCGAGGAGCGTGAACTGGCTGACGACGAGGGCTGTGCCGCCCGTGACGAGAAGCGAGCGGTCGAAGCGGCCCGCCTCGTCCGGGAAGATCCGCAGCCGGGCAACTCTCGCTGCGAGCCGCTCGGCCGCCTCGGGCGTGTCTTCGTGACCGACACCGACGAGGACGAGCAGGCCGCGGCCGCACGCACCGACCGTCTCGCCGTCGACGCGCACGGACGCGCTCGACACCCGCTGGACGACCGCTCGCATTCGGGATTTCTAGCCCGCACGCGCTAGCGTGCGGGCGATGGCCGCACGGATCGAGGACTACGGCCTCATCGGCGATCTGCAGACGGCGGCGCTCGTCTCGCGACACGCCTGCATCGACTGGCTCTGCTTCCCGCGCTTCGACTCGGGCGCCTGCTTCGCCGCGCTTCTCGGCAACGAGGAGAACGGCCGCTGGTCGCTCCGGCCCGCCGGCGAGATCACCCGTGCCCGCCGGCGCTACCGCGACGACACGCTGATCCTCGAGACCGAGCTCTCGTGCGACGACGGCATCGTCCGGGTGATCGACTTCATGCCCCCGCGCGGGGAGGCCCCGGACGTCGTGCGCATCGTGGAGGGCGTCGAGGGAACGGTTCCCGTGCACATGCGCCTGAGCATCCGGTTCGACTACGGCTCGATCGTCCCGTGGGTTCGTCGGCGCGAGCAGGGCCTTCTCGCGATCGCCGGGCCCGACGCGCTCTTCCTCGCGACACCGGTCGAGCTCGTCGGCCGAAACCTCCACACCGTCGCCGACTTCGAGGTGCGGGAAGGCGACCGCGTGCCGTTCGTGCTCACGTGGTACCCGTCGAACACGCCGCCGCCCTCGCAGACCGACGCCGAGGAGGCGCTCGCGGACACCGAGGAGTTCTGGCGCGAGTGGGTGACGGACTGCACCCACACCGGCCGCTTCCGCGAGCCGCTGGTGCGCTCGCTGGTCACGCTCAAGGCACTCACGTACGCGCCGACGGGGGGCATGGTCGCCGCCCCGACGACGTCGCTGCCCGAGTCGCTCGGCGGCGTCCGCAACTGGGACTACCGGTACTGCTGGCTCCGGGACGCGACGCTGACGCTCCTCGCGCTCGTGCGGGCGGGCTACGACGACGAGGCCCGCGCATGGCGCGACTGGCTGCTGCGCGCGATCGCGGGGCTCCCCGAGGAGCTCCAGATCATGTACGGGATCGCGGGCGAGCGGCGACTGACCGAGCTCGAGATCGACTGGCTCGACGGATACGACGGCTCGCGCCCCGTGCGGATCGGCAACGCCGCGTCCCGCCAGCGTCAGCTGGACGTGTACGGGGAGGTCCTCGACGCGCTCTACCACGCGCGCGTCTCGGGGCTCGAGCCGTCGGAGGAGGCATGGGCGCTGACGAGGAAGCTGCTCGGGTGGCTGGAGGACGGCTGGCGCGAGCCCGACGAGGGGATCTGGGAGGTGCGCGGGCCGCCCCGTCACTTCACGCACTCGAAGGTCATGGCGTGGGTGGCCTTCGACCGTGCCGTACGCGGCGTCGAGAGCGACGGGGCCGACGGCCCCGTCGGGCGCTGGCGCCAGCTCCGCGACGAGATCCACGACGAGGTCTGTCAGAAGGGATTCGACGAGGAGCTCGGCGCGTTCACCCAGTTCTACGGCTCGCCGCGGCTCGACGCGAGCCTGCTGTTGATGCCCCTCGTCGGCTTCCTCCCCGTCGAGGACCCGCGGGTGGCGAGCACGATCGCGGCGATCGAGCGGCATCTCGTGCGCGACGGGCTCGTCGAGCGGTACCGCGCCGACGAGGAGAACACCAGCGTCGACGGGCTCCCGCCCGGAGAAGGGATGTTCCTGCCGTGCTCGTTCTGGCTGGTCCAGGTGATGGTGCTCCAGGGCCGCCTCGCCGAGGCGGAGGCGCTCTTCGAGCGGCTGCTCGCGTTCCGCAACGACCTCGGCCTGCTCTCCGAGGAGTACGACGTGGACGCCGCGCGCCTGGTCGGGAACTTCCCGCAGGCGTTCACGCACCTGACGCTGGTCGACGCGGCGCTCACGCTCGACGAGGGCTGGTGCCGCCGTGCCACGCTCCCGGCGACGGACGAGACGAGGCCTGCATCTTCCGGCCCGGAGCCGAGCTGAGTGGGCGTACGCTCGGCCTCATGGCCGTCGTCGAGCTCCACGACCGAGACGTCCTCGCGCGGTTTCTCCGGCGCCGTCCGGCCGTGCACGCCTACGAGCTCGGCGACCTCGACGACTTCTTCTGGCCCCACACGCGCTGGCTCGGGTGGAAGCCGGACGGCCGCGTCGAGCAGGTGGCGCTCGTCTACGACGAGCCCGACCCGCCGGTGCTGCTCGCGCTTGCGGAGGAGCCCGAGCAGGGGATGCACGATTTGCTCCGCTCGATCGCGCGCCAACTGCCGGCGCGCCTGTACGCCCACCTCTCCCCGGATCTCCTCGCTGCGCTCGCGCCCGAGCTCGCCCCGTCGGGCCCGCCTGCACCTCACCTCAAGCTCGGGCTCGTCGACCCCGATGCCGTCCGGGCGCACGAGACCGCGGACGCCGTGCTCCTCTCGTCGGCGGACCTCGCCGAGGTCGAGGACTTCTACGACCGTGCCTATCCGGGGACGTGGTTCCAGCCCCGCATGCTCGAGACCGAACGCTACGTCGGCATCCGACGTGGCGGCGAGCTCGCCTGCGTGGCAGGTGTCCACGTCTGGTCGCCGGCGTGGCGCGTCGCATGCCTCGGCAACGTCGCGACCGTGCCGGCGGCTCGGGGGAACGGGTTGGCGACCGCGGCGTGTGCGTGTCTCTGCAGCATCCTGCTCGACGATGGGATCGACGTGATCTCCCTCAACGTCCGAGCCGACAACGCCGCCGCGATCCGCACCTACGCGAAGCTCGGCTTCGCCCACGCCGCCGACTACGTCGAGGTGATGCTCTCGGCGTCCGGCGCGAGCGAGGGGCCGCCGTGATCTGCGTCGTGGGTGCCGGCGGCGCGGGGCTGGCCAGTGCGGCGGCGCTCCGCCGTGCCGGGGCCGAGGTGGTGGTGCTGGAGCGCGACGACGTCGGCGCCGCCTGGCAGGCGCGCTACGACTGCCTCCATCTCCACACGGTGCGCTGGCTCTCCGGCCTGCCCGGGTACGGGATCCCGCGCTCGTACGGGAAGTGGCCCTCGCGCGACCGCGTCGTCGACTACCTGCGCGCGTACGCGAGCAGGAATTCGCTCGACGTGCGGACGGGAGGCGCCGTCCGGCGCATCGACCGCGACGGCGACGGCTGGGTGGTGACCGTCGACGGCGAGCCGACGCGCGCGGAGCGCGTCGTGGTCGCGACCGGCTACAGCAACGTCCCCTACCTGCCCGACTGGCCGGGGTCGTTCGGCGGCGAGCTCGTGCACTCGGCGGACTACCGCCGCGGCGACCCGTATCGCGGCCTACGGGTCCTCGTCGTCGGAGCGGGAAACTCGGGAGCGGAGATCGCGATCGACGTCGCGCGCTCGGGCGCGAGCGAAGTGCACCTCTCGGTGCGAACGCCGCCCGCGGTCGTCCGACGCGACACGATTGGCGTCCCGAGCCAGCTGCTCGGGATCGCGAGCACGCATCTCCCGACCGGCGCGGTCGACCGGATCGCGGCAACGCTTCGCCGCGTCGCCTTCGGGAACCTCGATTCGCTCGGGCTTCCCGCGCCGGAGAAGCCGTACTCGGAGTTCCTCCGCCGCAGGGTGATCCCCATCGTCGACGTCGGGCTCGTCGCGGCGGTCAGGAACGGGGCGGTGAAGGTCGTCCCGGGGCTCGAGCGCTTCGAGGACGGCACGCCGGTCCTCTCCGACGGACGACTCCTGGAGGTCGACAGGATCGTCGCGGCGACCGGCTTCCGAACCGGTCTCGAGCCGCTCGTCGGGCATCTCGGCGTGCTCGACGAGGCCGGTGTCCCGCTCGTCCACGGCCCCGACGAGCACCCGGCGGCGCCGGGCCTGCACTTCGTCGGCTACCTCGTGACGCTCGGCGGAACCCTCCGGCTCGCCGGCAAGCAGGCCGAGCGCCTCGCGCGGGTCGCGGCCTGACAGACGTGCGTCGCGACGGGCACGACACGCGCAGCGGCGCGTACGCCGTGCTCGTCGACGACGCGGAACGAGTCCTGCTCGCGCTCTGGAACCAGGCCGACCCACCGGCATGGACGCTCCCGGGCGGCGGCGTCGAGCCCGGCGAGGCGCCGGAGGACGCAGCGGTCCGGGAGGTGCGGGAGGAGACGGGCTACGACGTGGAGCTGGTCCGGCTGCTCGGGCGGGACCGGTTCACCGTGCCGGCCGACGAGCGCGTGGACGGCGTCCCGCGGCCGCTCGTGTCCATCCGCCATGTCTTCGAGGCGCGGATCGTCGGCGGTGAGCTGGCGGCCGAGGTCGGCGGCACGACGGACTGGGCAGCGTGGATACCGCTCGGGGAGGTGGCGCAACTCGAGCGCGTCGACCTCGTCGACGCCGCGCTCCGACTCGCTCAGCGGTGACCGAAGTGGTGGGCCCGCGGGAGGGCGGCGACGAGGTCCGGGGTCGCGGCCACGCTGCGGGCGAGCGGGGACAGGCTCTCGAGCTCGCGGACGAGGATGTTCCGGTTTCGCTCGACGCGCTCGTAACGGCCACGGACGAGGACGATCGGCTCGGAGCGGACGATCCCGCGGTGTCGCTCGTAGACGTCCTTGGGGACGATGAGGTTCACCTGACCGTGCTCGTCCTCGAGCAGCATGAACACGATCCCCTTGGCGGTCGCGGGCCGCTGCCGCGCGATCGCCATGCCGGCGTACGCGACCGTGGACCCGTGCCGCGCCTCGTGGAGCTCGGGGCTCGAGAGCGTCCCCACGGGGAGATGGGGCCGGAGCAGCGTCATCGGGTGCGTCCCGACCGAGAGGCCGGTCTCGCGGTAATCGGCGAGCATCCGCTCCCAACGGGTGAGGTCGGGCAGGTCGGGCGTCTCCGCGGTCGGGTCGAGCGGGAGCGGGAGTTGCTTCGCCTCGCCGCGCGTGCCCTCGACCGAGCGGGGCCGGGTCGCGAGCCCGAGCTCCCAGAGGAGATCGCGGCGGCGCGGTCCGAAACCGTCGCAGGCACCACCGCGGACGAGCGCCTCGAGCGCCTCACGGGAGACCTGCGCGCGGCGCGCGAGGTCGCCGACGTCGCGGAACGGCCCGTTCGCCTCCCGTTCCGCCTCGAGTGCCTCCGCGTCCTCCTTCCCGACCGACGAGACGTAGGCGAGACCTACGCGGACGGCGTGCGAGCGACCTTGCAACAGACTGTTGCAAGGCTCGAGCGTACGGGGCGAGGCTGAAGCCACGCCCCGTACGCTTCGTTCGCCCTGTACGCCCCAAGCACAGGGCTCGAGCGAGCAGCGCGCCTCGCTCAGGTTGACGTCGGGCGGGCGCACCTCGACCCCGCGCCGCTGGGCGTCGCGGACGAGGCTCGCAGGCGGATAGAAGCCCATCGGCTGCTCGTTCAGGAGGCCGCAGAGGAACTCGGCCGGATAGTGGTGGCGCAGCCAGGCCGACTGGTAGGCGAGGAGGCCGAACGCGGCGGCGTGCGCCTTCGGGAAGCCGAAGCCAGAGAAGCCGACGAGCGTGTCGAAGACGCCGTCGGCCACCTCCTCGGCGACGCCCTTCGCGACCGCGCCCTCGACGAAGCGCGCCCGGTGCGCCTCGAGTGCCTCGTGGCTTCGCTTGCGGCTCATCGCGCGCCGCAGCCCTTCCGCCTCGCCGATCGTGAACCCCGCGAGCGCGATCGCGACGTCGAGCACCTGGTCCTGGAAGACGACGACGCCGAGCGTCGCCGCGAGCGGCTCGCGGAGCGACTCGTGCGGGACTCCGAAGACGAACGACGGGTCCTCTCGCAACCGGCGGCGGTGCTCGATGTAAGGGTGCACGGCCTTTCCCTGGATCGGCCCGGGACGGACGAGCGCGACCTGGATCGTGAGGTCGTCGATCGTCTCGGGCTTCGTGCGGAGCAGGCTCTGCATCTGCGCGCGGCTCTCGATCTGGAACACGCCGACGGTGTCGGCCGCCTGGATCTCGGCGAACACGGCCGGGTCGTCGAGTGGGACGCGCGAGAGGTCGATCGGTGCGCCGTGGAGCCGGGCGATCTTCTCGACGCACTCCTCGAGGCAGGAGAGCATCCCGAGCCCGAGCAGGTCGATCTTGAGGAATCCGGCGTCGGCGCACGAGTCCTTGTCCCACTGGCAGAGCTGGCGGCCCGCCATCGCCGCCGGCTGGACGGGGACGAGCTCGACGAGCGGCCGGGACGAGATCACCATCCCGCCCGGATGCTGGGAGACGTGGCGCGGCAGCCCCGCGATCTCCCGCGTGAGGAACTGGAAGGCGCGCCACCGCTTCGAGAGGAGCTTCTGGTCGGCGTCGGGGAGCGCCGCGACCTCGTCCGCCACGTGCTCCGCGTGCCAGCCGTCGGTCACGCGGGCGAGTCGCTCGAGCTCGGAATGCGGCAGCCCGAGCGCCTTGCCGACGTCGCGGATCGCACCCCGCGAGCGGTACGTCGCGAAGCTCGCGACGAGTGCCGCGTGCTCGTGCCCGTACCGCTCGGTGACGCGGACGATCAGCTTCTCGCGGATGTCGCGCGGGAAGTCGAGGTCGATGTCGGGCACCGACGTGAGCTCGTGGTTGATGAAGCGGCCGAGCGAGAGGCCGTTCTCGACCGGGTCGACGTGCGAGAGCCCTGTCAGGTAGCAGACGATCGAGCCGACCGAGCTGCCTCTCCCCCGCCCCGGCGGCAGGAACATCCGTGGCGAGTCGCGTCCGCGCACCTCGAGCGCGCACTCCCGCGCAATCTCGAGCACCTCGTGGTGGAGGAGGAAGAACCCTGCGAGACGGAGCCTCCCGATCAGCGCGAGCTCGCCGTCCAGGCGGGCGCGGGCCCCCGCTTGCAACAGTCTGTTACTTGTGCCGTATCGCTCGCGGAATGCGTGCTCGCAGATCGCGGCGAGCTGGCTGATCGCGGGGTCGTCACCGTCGGAGAAGTCGGGGTAGCGGTAGCCGAGCTCCTCGGTGAGGTCGAAGGTCAGCCGCTCGGCGAGCGTCACCGTCCGGCTCGCTGCCTGGGGATCGATGCCTGCGAAGCGCTCGACCATCTCCTCGGGGGCACGCAGCACGGCCTCGCGGTTCCCCCGCCGCTCGCGCTCGCTCCCGTCGAGCGAGGTGCGGCACCGGATCGCGACGAGCACGTCCTGGAGCAGCGTGCGGCGCGGCGCGTGCGCGTGGACGTTTCCCGTGGCGATCGTCTCGACGCCGAGGTGCTCGGCGAGGTCGCGGAGCATCGCGTGACGCCGCGAGTCGCCCCGCTCGTACGGGCGCTGGAGCTCGACGTAGAACCGCTCCCGGCCGAACGCGGCCGCGAGTCGTGCCGCGCCGCGCGGGTCGTGGAGCGCGAGCCCGTCGCGGGCGCAGCCGGAAAGGCAGACGAGCCCCTCGTTGAGCTCCGCCACGGTCTCGAGCGGGACGGCGGGCGGGAGGAGAACGCGGTGCTCCTTCCCCTCGGGCCGCGTCCCGGCATGTGCAGCGGTGAGGATCCGGCAGAGGTTCGCGTATCCCTTCCCGCTCTCGCAGAGCAGCGTGACGTGCGCTCCTCCGCTCCCGGGCGGCTCCGTCGAGCCTACGCCGCCGACCCCCGCTCCGGCGCCGGCAAAGCCGGCACCTCCGCTCCCGGGCGGCTCCGTCGAGCCTACGCCGCCGAGTGTCACCTCGGCGCCGGTGATCGGCTGGATTCCCGCGAACTTGGCGGCGTGCGCGAGCTCGAGCGAGCCGTAGACGCCGTCGTGGTCGGTGAGCGCGAGCGCCGGGTAGCCGAGCTCCGCCGCGCGGGCGGCGAGCTCCTCGGGGTGCGAGGCGCCGTCGAGGAAGGAGTACGCCGAGTGGCAGTGGAGCTCGACGTAGGAGCGACCCATTACGCTCTTCCCCGGTGGCACCGAGCATCCAGCCGGCCGAGACGCTCGTCGCAGGGCCCGACGCGACCGTCGCGCTGGTCGACCACCCGAGCCTCGCCGTCTCGGCGGCGCGCTTCGCTCCGGGCGCGGGGCCGACCCCGCCGCGACACGTCCACGCAGAGCACACGGAGGCATGCCTCGTGCTCGACGGGTCGCTCCGCTTCACCCTCGGGAGCAGGGAGACGGTCGCGGACGCGGGCACGCTGGTCGTGGTGCCGCCCGGCGTCGAGCACTCGTTCCGGGCCGAAGGCGAGGTCAGGTTCCTCGACGTCCATGCGCCCTCGACCGGATACGGCGCATTCGTGCGTGCGCTCTCGGCCGCCGGGGACGAGGACGTGCTCGCCCGCGCACGAGCCGCGTTCGACCAGCAGCCGGCGCTGGGCCCGGGCGGAGGCGCCGATGCGTCGGCGGTCGTGGTCACCCGCATGGGTGGCGACGGGGAAGTGATCACCGACCGCCCCGGCCGCCGCGTGACGTTGCTCACGGACTCGGAGCACCTGACGCTGACCGAGTTCGACTACGGATCGGGTCAGCGTGGCGCCAGCCCGCACGTCCACCACGACCACTCCGACGCATTCCTCGTCCTCGCAGGGGAGCTCGAGATCACCTTCGAAGACGGGCCGCTCCAGGCGCCGGCCGGGACGTTCGTGCTCATCCCGCCCGACGTCGTCCACTCGTTCGACAACGCGAGCGACGCGGCCACGCGCTTCCTCAACGTCCACGCGCCGTCGTGCGGCTTCGGGGAGTACCTCCGCGGGCGAAACCCCGGCTTCGACCAGCACGAGCCGCCTCCGGAAGGTGGGCTCGATCCGAGCAACGCGGTGGTCGTGACGTTCGACGTGGGCGCCTGAGCGATGGGCGGCCTCGACACCCGTGTCCCCGGGCTTCTCGGGACGCGCTACCCGATCGTGCAGGCGCCGATGGCGGGCGGTTTCACGACGCCCGAGCTGGTGGCAGCCGTCTCGAACGCGGGTGCTCTCGGCTCGCTCGGAGGTGCGACGCTCGGGCCCGACGAGCTGCGAGACGCGATCGCCGCGGTCCGCCGTCTGACCGAACGGCCGTTCGCCGTCAACCTCTTCGCGCCGGTGCCGCCGCCCTTGGCCGACGCCGAGCAGATCGCGGCGATGCAGGCCATGCTCGCGCCCCTTCGCGCCGAGCTGGGCCTGCCCGAGCCGCGGGACGTCCCTTCGGCTCCTCCGCCCGGCCTGGTCGAAGCGCAACTCGCGGTGGTCGCCGAGGAGTGCGTACCGGTGTTCAGCTTCACGTTCGGCGTCCTGCCCATCGAGCAGATCAGAGCGTCGGGCAGCGTGATCCTCGGCACGGCGACAACGGCGGCCGAGGCCGTCGAGCTCGAGCGGCTCGGCGTGGACGCGATCGTCGCCCAGGCGGGCGAGGCGGGCGGACATCGCGGGACCTTCCTGGGCCCCTTCGAGGACGCGGTCGTCGGCGGTGTCGCGCTCGTGCCCCGGATCGTCGACCGCGTCTCCGTCCCCGTGCTGCTCGCCGGCGGGATCATGGACGGCCGAGGGATCGCAGCTGCCCTCGCGCTTGGCGCCGAGGGTGTGCAGCTCGGAACGGCGTTCCTCGGCTGCCCGGAGAGCGGCGCGACAGCTCTTCAGCGCGACGTGCTCGAGGGCTCCGGCGACGCGACCGTCGTGACCCGCGCCTACTCGGGGAGGCAGGCGCGCCTCGTGCGGACACGGCTCGTCGATGTGGTCGCTGGCGCCGACGTCGACCCACTGCCGTTCCCTCTCCAGTTTTCCGTGGCGGCCGACGTTCGCGCGGCGGCGCTCGAGGTAGGCCGCGCCGACCTGCTCTTCGTCCTCGCCGGACAGGGAGCGGCGGGACTCCGTGAGCTTCCTGCGGCGGAGCTCGTCCAGACGCTCGTCCGCGAGACGGAGGAGGCGATCCGCCGCCTCGTCGACGGCCCCTGATCCGTGGGCGCACGCGACCGCTACGACGACATCGTGGATGCCATCAGCGCGTGGCATCCGGAGTGCCGGGCCGGGAAGGTGTTCAGCATGCCGTGCGTCAAGCGCTCCGGCCGGGTCGTGTTCGGGCTCTCGCGCACGGGGATGGTGTTCAAGCTGACCGATCCCGACGTGCACGCGCGGGCGCTCGCCGTCCCCGGTGCCCATCTGTTCGATCCGTCGGGCCGCGGTCAGCCGTTCCGGCAGTGGGTCGTCGTCCCGCCCGAGCAGGCCGACGAGTGGGAGCCGCTCGCCGCCGAGGCGGTCGCGCAGGATCACACGATTTCTCCGCAAGGCGGGATTCCGCGGAAGCGGAATCCCGCCGCGGCAAATCCCCGCCCTACGGGCGGCGCACACCCCTGAAGGCGCCCGCTGTCGCGGTCGCAACCCCGGAAACAACTTCATGTTCTCCGCAGGTGAGTCGACGTGCATGGGCGAAGCGCTATGCACGCTGCGTGAACCAGCACCGTCGCTCCCCGTCGCGATACACGCATACGTTGCGGCCCGACTCGAGCACCACTTCGAAGTAGCGGCGATCGACCGGGTCGTCCGTCCACCAGCGGTCGACGACGCGCCACTCCTCCCGCACGACGACGACGAGCTCGCGGTCGACGAGCCGCGGCTCGCCGCTCACCGCCGTCTCGACGAGTGCCGGGCGGGGCGCGTTCAGAGGCGTGGGGGAACCCATGGTTCCCCCACGAGCCCCCTCCTTCAGTGCGCGCCACCGAGACCCGTTCCTGGCCTCCCGGCCGGCAAAGCCGGCCTCCGGCCGCGATACGTCGGTGTCCTCGCGCATGTTCAGACATCTCTCGGGATGACGAGCGCTCTCGTCTCGGGAATCCGCGACCAGGGCGCGACCTCGACGACGCCTCCGACGGCGCCGCCCCCCGCGCTCGCCCGCACCTGGCGAAGGCCCTCCCGCAGGCGCGCGCCCGCCTCCTCCCCGTCGGGCGCGACGAGCGCGAGCTGCTGGCCCGCGTGCTCGGCGAGCTCGACCGCCTCGAGCCGCAGCTCGACCACGGGGGCCGGGATCTCGGTGAGCTTCGGGCCGAGCGCCGAGCGGATCCGCCCCCGCTCGCCGGACGCCTCCCGCAGCGTCACGGTCCGCCGCCACGAGCCGCCTCCCACGAGCCGGGCGGCGAGCGCCAGCTTCCGGAACGGCCTCCCCGCGCGCTCGGGACGCGCGAGCAGCCGGTCGAGCAGCGCCCCGAACGCGCGGCGCAGCGTGAGCTCGTTCGCGACCGCCTCGGGGAAGGAGAGCGCCTCGATCAGCTCTGCCGCGGGCGATCGCCCGCGCACGCGGCGGCGCTCCCCGCCGCGGGCAAGGCTCCACGCCCGCTTCCCCTCCTGACCCAGCCGCTCGGCCACGGCGCCCCCAGGCAGGGCGGCGAGCGAGCCGAGGGTGCGGACGCCGAGCCCTTCGAGCTCGGCGTACCGCCCCTCGTCGAGCGGCAGGAGCGAGAGCGGGAGCGGCTCGAGAAACGTCCGCTCCTCCTCCCCCTCGACGATCACCGCCTGACCCGGGCGCGCGACGCTCGCCGCCGCAAGGGCGACGAAGCGACGCTGTCCCGCGCCTGCGCGCGGGTCCCAGGCAGGCCCGACGGAGGCGAGCGCCTTCGAGAGCGCCGCCTCCACCCCTCCGTAGAGCCTCTCCACCCCACGGGTCTCGAACACGACCACCCCCGGCTCGACCGGCTCGACGGTGAACCCTGCGTCCTCGAGACGCCGCAGCACGCCCTCCCATTCCCGCTCGGCGCCCGCCGGGTCGGGGTCGACGAGCACGAGCTGCGGGCACGTCGCGAGCGCCTCCCCCAGGCGCATCCCCGCCGTGACCCCCGCCGCCTCGGCCGCCGCGGTGACCGGCCCGACGAGCTGCTCCCGCCCGGGCTCGGGCGCGAGCGCCGCGGGGACGACCGCGAGCCTCGGCCGGGACCGGAGCGCCGCGCGGAGCTCGTATCCCGGGATGAGGAGGCATGCGATCATCGGGAACAGATGTTCTAGCGAACATGTGTTCGTGTGTCAAGAGAGCCGTCCGAGCCACGTGCCTGGACAGGAAGAGATCGTTGACCGATAGTGGCGGCGCGGTCTCCCTTTCGGTCATGTCGGCTCCGCTCGCACTCGACAACCCGGTCGCAACCGTCCTCGTGTTCGGGCCCCTCGTCGGGTCGGTACTGACCGAGGGTCGTCGCTTCCGCGGGGACTCCCGGCGCCGCTTCACCGACCGGACCTACCGGCGCTTGCAGGCGTGGCAGCTCGCCGGTCTGCTTCTCGGAGTGCTCGTCGCCAAGGCGGTTCCCGGTGCCGAGCTCCCCGGCCCCGTGTGGGCCTGGCCCGTGCTGGGCTGTGTCGTCGGCCTGGCCGGCGTGAGCGTTCGGTGGTGGGCGATTCGAACGCTGGGTGCGCGGTTCACCCGGCACCTCCAGGTCGCGGTGGATCACGAGATCGTGGTCGGCGGGCCGTATCGGCACATACGCCACCCCTCGTACGCGGGGGCGATCCTCATGTTCGCGGGCGTCGGCGTCGGTCTCGGGAACGCACTGAGCCTCGCCGTATGCCTGTCTCTCCCGGCAATCGGATACCTCGAGCGGATTCCGCGAGAGGAGGAGCTCCTGCGCAGGGAGCTCGGCGAGCCGTATGCCGACTACGCCCGTCGCACACGACGCCTCGTTCCCGGCGTCTACTGACGAGTCGGTGACGCGGCGTGTCTCAGAGCCTGACGGCGCGGAAGCACTCGGTCACGTACGGCATCGCGAGCACCCCGTCCCTCGCGTGCACGTCGAACAGCGTCTCGACGTGCTCGAGCACCGGGCGACGCTCGTCCTCGGAGAGCACGGCGCACTGGCTGCGGGAGCGGACGAGCTCGACGAGGTCGGACCGTCCGAGCACCTGCACATGGGCGAACGACGCGCGCTCGACCGGCCCGTAGAGACCGCTCCCGTCGATGCTCGCAGTGCTCGCGACGACACCGCCCTTGCGGAACTCGCTCCGGCCGATGACCGTGTCCGTGAGCTCCGCGACCCACCCCTGCGAGTCGTCGCGCGTGTTCCAGACGAGAGCGATCCGGCCGCCCGGCCGCAGCACCCGGGCAATGTCGGAGAGCGCGACCTCGTGGTCGAACCAGTGGAACGCCTGCGCGCACGTGACGACGTCCGCCGAGTCATCCGCCAGTGGGATGGACTCGGCACTGCCCCGCACCGCGGTCGCGCCGGGCACGGCGTGCCGCAGCTCGGCGAGCATCTTCTCGAGCGGCTCGACCGCCGTCACGCGATGGCCGAGAGCCACGAGCGAGCGGGTCAGCTTGCCGGTGCCGGCGCCGAGGTCGACGACGTCGCACGGCTCGTCGCCCGCGAGCCAGCGGACCGCGTCGTCGGGGTAGCCGGGCCGCGCACGCTCGTAGGCGTCCGCCACGCCGCCGAACGACGCGGCTCGCTCGAGCCAGCCCTCTCGCTCTGCGGCCATGGGCCGAGCGTATCCTCGGCGGCGTGCGCCGCGTCTCCCTTCTCCCGATCCTCGTCGCCGTGCTTCTCGCGGGGTGCGGCGGCGGAAGCGACACCTCGAGCGACGACCCGCTCTCCTACGACGACGGCGCTCCGGTCGCCCTGCAACAGGGGACGCGCTCGGAGCGCGACGGGGTCGTCGTGCAGGACGTCTCCTACGCAAGCGGCGACGACCGCGTCGAGGGCTATCTCGTCTCGCCCTCGTCGACCGGCGGGAAGCTCCCGGCGGTCGTCTTCCTCCACGGCGCGGGCGGTGACCGCGAGGAACAGCTCGGCACCGCGGTGAAGCTCGCGAAGCGCGGTGCGATCGCGCTCACGATCACTGCACCCTCCGGTGCCAAGACCCCACCTCCCGGGGCGACCAGCGAGCAGCTCGTCCGGTGGCAGGGCGGGACGATCGCGGACGACGTGATTGCCGCCCGGCGCTCGCTCGACGTCCTCGCCGACGACGACCGCGTGGACCCCGACCGGCTCGGGCTCGTCGGCTGGAGCATGGGCGGGCGCCTCGCGGCGCTCGTCGCGGGCGTCGACGACCGCGTTCGCGCGACCGTGCTGATGTCGGCGGGGGCGGCGCCCGTGGCGGCGTACGTGGAGGGCGCCCCGGCGGAGCTCCAGGACGTCGTCCGCGAGGTGCTCGAGCCCATCGACCCGCTCACGAGGATCGACGACGCGGCAGGGGCGGTGCTGGTCCAGGCGGGGCGGAAGGACTCGATCGTCCCCCGCGCGGCGCTCGAGGCCGTGATCGCGGCCGCCCCGAAGGGGACGAAGGTCGAGTGGTACCCGACCGACCATGCGCTGGACGAGCAGGCGGAGACCGACCGACTCGACTGGCTGACCGGCGAGCTCGGCGTACAGACCGGCTAGCGCTGGCCCCTACAGAGCGATCTCGGCGGCGACGCCGTGCATGCCTGCGAGCCGCGGCACGACGCCGAGCACGCTCTCGCGGGCACACCACGGGATGTCCGCCTCGAGCTCGGGCCCGTGATTGATCAGGTTCCGGCCCGAGCGCGACTCGCGGAAGGCCTCCTCTGCGCTCGCGTACGACCGGGCGAGTCGCACGGCCGCCTCGGCGGCGTCGCTCCGCTCGAATCCGAGCCCGTCCGCGACGCGACCCGCGACGTAGGCGTCGTCGAGCGCGAACGCCCCTTTCACACCGGCGCAGAAGACCGCCACGTCCTCGCCGTGCGCGCGGGCGACCTCGACGACGGAACGGAGGTTGAGCAGCGACGCCACGTACACGCGCTCGCAGCGCTCGGCCGCCGTGACGATCGCGCGGGTGCCGTTCGTCGTCGACATCGCGAGCGTCTCGGACCGCGGCTCGAGGTACTCCCGCGGCGAGTTCCCCAGATCGAACCCGTCGATACGCACGCCGAGCCGCTCGCCGCCGAGCGTGACGCGGCGATCGCCGTTGCGGAGGGCGCGGGCGTCCTCCACCTCGGCCGCGCACCACACGCGGCGGTATCCGGCGTCGAGCGCCTGGCAGATCGTCGAGGTTGCGCGGATGACGTCGATCACGACCCCCGTCGGGGCCTTCGCGGCCTCGTCGGGAGTGAACGCGACGTGAACCAGCACGCGGGTACGCTAGCCGCGAGGTGAGCGACACGCCGCACTGCTACCGGCACCCCGGCCGCGAGACGCTCGTCTCGTGCTCGGAGTGCGGGCGACCGATCTGCGAGGAGTGCATGACGTTCGCGCCGGTGGGGATCAAGTGCCCCGACCACGCCGGTGTCGGCGGGCCCCGCCGGCAAGCGCAGCGTGCGATGCAGCCGGCGCGTCAGGCACGTTCGACGATCACCCGGCTCGACGCGCCCGCGACCGTCGGCCTCATCGCGCTCAACGTCCTCGTGTACCTCGTCACCGTCTACCAGGGCGCCGGTGTGAGCGCTCCCGGAGGCGAGCTGTTCGACAAGGGCGCGCTCGTCGGCGCGCAGATCTACGCGCAGGACGACTGGTATCGGCTCGTCACCGCGATGTTCCTGCACGCGAGCCTGCTCCACATCGCACTGAACATGCTCGTCCTCTACTGGTGCGGCACCGTCGTCGAGCGGGCGCTCGGCACCTGGCGCTTCCTGCTCGTCTACTTCGTCTCCGGCATCGCGGGCTCGGCCGGCGCACTCCTGTTCAGCGGCCCGTTCGCCGTGACGGTTGGCGCGTCCGGCGCGATCTACGGGATCTTCGGCGCCCTGCTCATCCTCGAGTACCGGGCCACGGGAACGTTCGCCGGGCCGGCGCTCGGGCTCATCGTGATCAACCTGGCGCTGTCCTTCGTGATCCCCAACATCTCGTGGGGCGGGCACGTGGGCGGCCTCGTCGGCGGCACTCTCGCGACGTTCGCCCTCCTCCACTTCCAGTACACGCGCCCGCGGTCGCTGGGGCCGGTCCTCGTCGGCCTGATCATGGTCGCCAGCATCGTGGTGGCGTACGTGCGCGTCGAGAGCTACGTGTAGCTCAGTCCGCGCGACGGCAGCGCAGCTCGCCGTCGTTCTGGCGGAGAACGAGCTCGTCCCCGTCGAACGCGAGGATCGTCTCGACGGCGAAGGAGCCGAACTCCGTCTCCGAGACCCGCAGGAACCGGATCGGTGGCTGCCCGAGCGCGGCGACCGCCAGCTCGTCTCCGTTCCGCGCAACCTCGATCGTCGCGCCGGGCCGGAGCTCGTAGACGCCGGTCAGGGCGTCGAGCGGGCGCACGGGCTCCGCGTCGTCGGCCGGCCCGGAGGCCTCCCAGTCCGGCCACTCCATCGCCTCCGCGACGGCGTCGAGGATCTCGGCGACGAGGGCATGACCGCGGTCGCCGTTCGTCATCACCGCAAGGCCGCAGCCTGCGTCCCGATGCGCGATCAGGTGGCACCTGAAGCCCTCGTTGCCGCCGCTGTGGCCGAACCACGCCGCATCGGGGCTGCGGAGGAACAGGCCGAGCCCGACGGAGTCGAGGCCGCCCAGCCTGGAGGTCGGGGCGGCATGGCACGTGAGCATCGACTCCGTCAGCGCCGGCCCGAGGATCGCTCCGGGGGCGGCGGCAGACGCGCGCTGCACGGCGATCGCGAAACGCGCGAGGTCGCCGGGCGTCGTCCAGAGGCCCGCGGCGGCCAGCTCCGGGTAGACGTGCCACGCGCCCTCCACCGGGACGCCGTCCGTCCCGTGCGCGGTCGCCGCCTGGTCGTGCAGCTCGTCGGGGAGCGGCTGCGTGTAGCCGCTGCACGACATCGCGAGCGGCTCGAGGACGAGCTCCTGCATCAGGTCGGCGAACGGGCGGCCGGTGACGTCCTCGAGCACCTGCTGCAGGACCGTGGTCCCGCCGCCCGCGTAGCGGAGCTCGGCGCCCGGCAGCGTGTCGACCCGGATGCCGGGAGTATTCGCCGGCGACGTTCCGGAGAGGATCTCCGTGAGCGTGGGCAGCGGTGCGCCGCGGCGGTAGCCGGGAAAGCCGCCGACCGTCAGGCCGGCGCTGTGGCTCGCGATCTGCCGCAGGGTCACGCGCGGCTGCCACGAGGCGTTCGGCGGAACGCGCCACGACGTGAGCACGTCGTTCACGTCGGCGTCGAGGTCGAGGACGCCCCGCTCGACCAGCAGGAGCATGCCGAGCACGGTGACCGGCTTGCTGATGGAGCAGGCCTGGAAGCGCGTTGCCGCGGTCACCGGATCGTCGCGGCCCGCCTCTCTGACGCCGTGGCCGCCCTCGAGTGCGATCGTCGACTTCGCGATCAGCGCCAGGGAGACGCCAGGCACGGCGTAGTGCGCCATTCGCTCGCCGAGCGAGGCGGCAGCGCCGCCGCTCGTCGGCGAGACGAGGCGCTGCTCGACCTTGCGCATCGCCGCCTCGGGGGACGCGGGCATGCTCGGTAGCCCGGTCAGCCGCCGACGGGGACCGACGTGACGCCCGCGTCGGCCAGGGCGGCCTGCGCCGCCGCGAGGCGTGCGAGCGGCACGCGGTAGGGCGAGCAGGAGACGTAGTCGAGGCCGAGCTCATGGCAGAACGCCACGGAGCTGGGCTCGCCGCCGTGCTCGCCGCAGATCCCGAGCTTGAGCTCCGGCTTGACGCCGCGACCGCGCTCGACGGCGATCCGCATCAGGTCGCCGACGCCCTCGCGGTCGAGCACCTCGAACGGATTTCGGTCGAGCACGCCGTGCTCCAGGTAGTACGTGAGGAACTTGCCCTCGGCGTCGTCGCGCGAAAAGCCGAGCGCAGTCTGCGTGAGGTCGTTCGTGCCGAACGAGCAGAAGTCGGCGATCTCGGCGATCTCGTCGGCACGGACGCAGGCGCGCGGAAGCTCGATCATCGTCCCGCACAGGTACTCGACCTCCGGCTCCTCGGCGGCGACCCGCTCGGTCAGCTCGCGCAAGCGGCGGAGCTCTTCGGCGAACCCCACGAGCGGGTGCATGATCTCGACACGGGGCGCCTCGCCTGTCCGCTCCGCGACCGCGTGCGCCGCCCGGACGATGGCGCGCACCTGCATCTCGTAGATCTCGGGCCACTGGAGGCCGAGGCGGCAGCCGCGAGTACCCAGCATCGGGTTCGCCTCGCGGAGCTGCTCGATCCGGCGTCGCATGGCCTCGGACGTCGCCTCCTCCGCGGCAGGGAGAAACTCGTGCAGCGGCGGGTCGAGGAGGCGGATAGTGACCGGGTAGCCGGCCATGGCCTCGAAGATCGCCTCGAAATCGCCCTGCTGGACGGGGAGGAGCCGGTCGAGGGCGGCCCGGCGCGAGCGCTCGTCCGTCGCCAGGATCATCTCCTGCACGACCGGGAGCCGGTCGGGAGCCATGAACATGTGCTCGGTGCGGCAGAGGCCGATGCCTTCGGCGCCGAACTCGCGCGCCTTGAGGGCGTCCTCGGGCGTGTCCGCGTTGGCTCGGACCCGCAGGCGCCGGAAGTCGTCCGCCCACCCGAGGATCGTCTCGAAGTTCTCGTCGATCGCCGGCGCAACGAGCGGCACCGCGCCGACGATCACGCGGCCCGACCCGCCGTCGATCGTGAGCGGGTCGCCCTCCCGGAGCTCGACGTCGCCGATCGTGAGCGTCCGGGCCGCCGTGTCGATCGAGAGCGCCTCGCAGCCGGCGACGCAGGGCTTGCCCATCCCACGGGCGACGACCGCGGCATGCGACGTCATCCCGCCGTGCGCCGTGAGCACGCCGCGCGCGTGGATCAACCCGTGGATGTCGTCGGGCGTCGTCTCCCACCTCACGAGCAGCACGTCCTCGCCTGCGCGACCGCGCTCCTCCGCGAGGTCGGCGTCGAGCACGATCGCCCCGGACGCGGCGCCGGGAGACGCGTTGAGCCCCGTCGCCACCACCTCGACCTGCGCGCCCGGGTCGATCCGGGGGTGAAGCAGCTGGTCGAGCTGGCCCGCGTCGATGCGCACGACGGCCTCCTCGCGCGAGATGAGGTCCTCGCCCGTCATCTCCACGGCGATCCTGAGCGCGGCCTGTGCCGTGCGCTTGCCGGTGCGGGTCTGGAGCAGGAAGAGCGTGCCGTCCTCGACGGTGAACTCGACGTCCTGCATCTCGCGGTAGTGCTCCTCGAGCCGGTCGAGCGTGTCGATGAGCAGGGCATACGACTCCGGGAGGAGCTCGCGCATCCGCTCGATCGGCTCCGGCGTCCGGATGCCGGCGACGACGTCCTCGCCCTGCGCGTTGACGAGGAACTCGCCGAACAGCCGACGCTCGCCGGTCGACGGGTTGCGCGTGAAGCACACGCCCGTTCCCGACGTGTCGCCCGTGTTCCCGAAGACCATCTGGACGACGTTCACGGCCGTGCCGAGGTCGTCCGGGATGTCGTAGGTACGCCGGTAGACCCGCGCGCGTGGCGACTTCCACGACTCGAACACCGCGCGGATCGCGCGCTGTAGCTGCTCCCGGGCGTCCTGCGGGAACGGTGAGCCCGCCTCGCGCTCGTAGATCTGCTGGAACGTCGCGTTCAGCTCGCGCAGGTCGTCCGCCGTGAGCTCGACGTCCTGGCGCACGTCGCGGCGCTCCTTGAGGCTCTGCAACTCGCCCTCGAACAGGTGCCCGTCGACGCCGTCCACGACCTCCCCGTACATCTGGATCAGCCGGCGATACGAGTCGAACGCGAAGCGGGGGTTCCCCGTCGCGGCCGCGAGCCCTTCGACCGCGACGTCGTTCAAGCCGAGATTGAGAATCGTGTCCATCATCCCGGGCATCGAGATCGCGGCGCCCGAGCGGACGGACACGAGAAGCGGGTCGGCGGGATCGCCGAAGCGCTTTCGGGCGCGCTCCTGGAGACGAAGGACGTGCTCGTCGACCTCGGCCCAGAGCGCCTCCGGCGCCTCGCCCGTCCGCATGGTCTCACGGCACGCGTCGGTCGTGACGGTGAAGCCCGCAGGCACCGGGATCCCGAGCGCCGTCATCTCCGCGAGTCCGACCCCCTTTCCGCCGAGGAGCTCGCGGCCGCCCGGGGCATGCTCGTCGAATGCGTATGCGAGCCGCACGGCGCGGATCCTACGTACGGCGCGCGGCTCCCGCGCGCGCTACAAGTGGCACTCCGTGCGACGCGTCGCGATCATCGCCACTGCCAGCGGATGCGGCAAGACGACCGTCGGGCGCGCGCTCGCGGCGCGGCTCGGTGTGAGGTTCGTGGAACTCGACGCGATCCACTGGCAGGCCGGATGGACCGAGCTCGACGCGGCAGAGCTGCGCCGCCGTATCGAGTCGATCGTCGCCGGCGACGCGTGGGTGGTGGACGGGTCCTATCGCGGGAAGCTCGGGGACCTCGTGCTCGAGGGGGCGGACACGATCGTCTGGCTCGACCTCCCGAGGCGCGTGTGGCTGGCGCGGCTCGTGGCGAGAACCATCCGCCGGCTGGTGCGGCGCGAGGAGCTGTGGAACGGCAACCGGGAGTCGCTGCGCGGCGTCCTCTCCGGCTCCGACTCTCTTGTCGCCTACGCACTCCGCACCGCGCCCCGGCGACGGCAGCGCTATCCGCGTGAGCTCGCCCGGTTCCGCGTCGCACGCCTCCGCTCCCAGGCGGAGGTGGACGCGTTCCTCCGGTCGGTCTGATGCCGGGACGGATCGATGCACATTCGGCGCAGTCCCGACTCGACGAGAATCGGTGTCTGACACGGCTCCTCGTCCTGCCGCGGGCGCTCGGCAACCGTCGTCGTCATCGGAGCCGAGAGCGAAGCTCGGCGACCCAGGCAGCCGCCCGCAGGCCGAGCCAGATCGGCGTCAGGACGACGTAGAACACGACCATCGCGACCCCGAGCGCCCACCACCACATCATCCAGTACCGGAGCGGCACCCAGCCCTTCTCGGAGAGATCGCGCCGGATCCCGCCAGCGAGCGGGCCGTACTTCGCATTCGGCGAGGTCACGCCGAGGCCGGCTCCCGGCGCCGGTGATGGTCGGCCACGAGCCGGATGATCCGCATCGCGGTCTCCTCCACCGAGAGCTCCGACACGTCGATCACCGGACAGCGGAGCCGCCGGTGGACGCGCGCCGCCGCCTCGAGCTCCTCGAACACGACCTCGAGGTCGGCGTAGCGCCGCCGTGGGCCGCCCATCGAGCGGACGCGCTCCTCACGAATCTCGGCGAGTCGCTCCGGGTCGATCGTGAGGCCGACGATCTTGGCACGGTCGATCTCGAAGAGGGGCGCCGGCGGGTCGACTCCTCGTACGATCGGCACGTTGGCCGCCTTGTGCCCGAGGTAGCCGAGATAGATCGAGAGCGGCGTCTTGGACGTCCGCGAGACCCCGACGAGGACGATGTCCGCCTCGTCGAGGCCGCCGCCGATCCCGTCGTCGTAGCGCACGGCGAACTCGATCGCCTCGATCCGCTTGAAGTACGTCTGGTCGAGCGGGGCGCGCACGCCCGGCTCCATCCGGGCCGCGACGCCGGCGACGCGCGAGATCGAGTCGATCGGATGCCCGAGCAGGTCGCAGTAGTGGACACGGGCCCGGCGGCACTGCCGGCGCATCTCGTCGCGAAGACCCGGCTCCACCAGCGTGTACACCATGACCGCCGGCCGTCCCCGGGCCCGCGCGACCGCCAGGGCGAGATCCTCGATCGACTCGACCCGCGGGTGTCGCACCTCGTCGAACGGAAGGTCGGGGAACTGCGCCTCGAGCGCGAGGACGAGCCGCGCGGCGGTCTCCCCCGTCGAGTCGGACACGATGTGGAGCTCGACGGGAACCTGCTGGTTCACGGAGCGGAGCCTAACCGCGAGCGATCGGCGCCACCCGCGCCCCCGTCAGCTCGACGAGGTCGGTCGGTGCGAGCTCGAGCTCGAGGCCGCGACGCCCGGCGCTCACGTGAATCGTCTCGAACGCGAGCGCCGAGTCGTCGACGACCGTCGGCAGCGGACGTCGCTGACCCAATGGGCTGATCCCGCCCGTGACGTACCCGGTCGCCCGCTCCGCCGCGGTCGCGTCCGCCATGCGGGCGCGCTTGCCGAGGGCGCGCAGCTCGAGCTGCGCCTCGACGGGCACGACGGCGACGGTCAGCATGCCGTCGACGTCCGCGACGAGCGTCTTGAAGACGCGCGCAGGATCGAGGCCGAGCTTCTCCACCGCCTCCAGGCCGTACGACGACGAGCGGGGGTCGTGCTCGTACTCGTGCACCGCGAAGGCGACGCCCGCGCGGGTCGCGGCGGCGATCGCCGGTGTCCCCTTCCCTGCCACGCGGGCGAGGGTAGCGTTGACGCATGGCCGAGCGTCACGATGGACAAGATCGTCTCGCTCGCACGCCGGCGCGGGTTCGTCTTCCCGTCCTCGGAGATCTACGGCGGGCTCGGCTCGTCGTACGACTACGGCCACTACGGCGTGCTCCTCAAGGAGAACGTCAAGGCGCGCTGGCTCGAGGCGATGGTGCAGGAGCGCGACGACATCGTCGCCCTCGACTCGGCGATCATCCTCCACCCGAAGATCTGGGCGGCGTCGGGGCACGTCTCCGGCTTCACCGACCCGCTCGTCGACTGCCGTGCCTGCAAGAAGCGCTTCCGCGCCGACCATCTCCCGGAGGAACAGTGCGGCCGCAAGCCCAGCAGGCACCCCGGCGAGACGCCGGACTGCGACCTCACGGAGGCGCGCCAGTTCAACCTGATGTTCGAGACCCGCGTCGGTCCGGTCGAGGAGACCGGCCAGCACGTGTTCCTCCGGCCGGAGACCGCCCAGGGGATCTTCGTCAACTTCAAGAACGTCGCGCAGCTCGCGCGGCGCAAGCCCCCGTTCGGGATCGCGCAGGTCGGCAAGTCGTTCCGCAACGAGATCACCCCCGGGAACTTCATCTTCCGCACGCTCGAGTTCGAGCAGATGGAGATGGAGTACTTCGTTCCTCCGGCCGACGCGGACCAGTGGTACCGCTACTGGATCGACGAGCGGGTCGGCTGGTACGTCAGGTACGGGATCCGCCCGGAGAGCCTGCGAGTGCGCGCCCACGAGGCGGACGAGCTCTCGCACTACTCGAGCGCCACGAGCGACGTCGAGTACCTCTATCCGATCGGCTGGTCGGAGCTCGAGGGGATCGCAAACCGCGGCACGTTCGACCTCACCGCACACTCCGAGTCGTCCGGGACGACGCTCGAGTGGGTCGACGGCGGAAGCGGCGAGCGGTACGTCCCCGCGGTGATCGAGCCGGCTGCGGGCGTCAACCGCGCGATGCTCGCCTTCCTCTGCGATGCCTACGACGAGGAGGTCGTCGCCGACCGGCAGCGCACCGTCCTCCGGCTCCACCCCGAGATCGCTCCGGTCAAGGTCGCGGTGCTGCCGCTCGTGCCTCGCGACGCCGGAATGGCGGAGCGCGCCCGAGCGCTGCACGCGGAGCTCAGGCGCGTGATGGTCGCCGAGCACGACGACGGCGGCCAGATCGGGCGCCGCTACCGGCGTCAGGACGAGATCGGGACGCCGTGGGCCCTCACCATCGACGAGCAGACGCTCGCCGACGAGACGGTCACGATCCGCGACCGGGACTCCCTCGCCCAGGAGCGGATCTCGATCGCCCGAGCGCGCGAGCACCTGCTCGACCGGCTCGCGGAACCCTGGAGCCCGCCTTCGCGGGACTGAGACACCAGGTGCTTGAGGATACAATCACTCCGAGATGGCATCTGCGCCCCCCTTTACGCCGGCGCTCGCGTCCCTCGGTGATCTCCGCCCGCACGACGGCCTTCTGACCACGGACGAGCTCGAGCAGCTCGCCGTCGACGTCTTCGAGCGACCGGACATCTGGGAGCCTCTCGTCCGGATCGACGCCGAGCAGCGACGTTACGAGCTGGTCTACGAGGACGAGCACGTCGACGCGTGGGTGCTCTCCTGGATGCCCGGGCAAGGGACCGGCTTCCACGACCACTACATCTCCGGTGTCGGCCTCTGCTGCGCGCAGGGTCGGGTACGCGAGGATCTCCTCGTCTACGGGGGCCCCGACGTCGAGCTCCACCTCGGGCCCGGCGACACGCGCCAGGGCGGCCCCGGCTACATCCACCGGGTGCGGCACGAGCGGGGCGACCCGGCCGTGACGATCCACGTCTACTCGCCGCGACTCGACTGGGTCGGCCAGTACCGGCTCGGCGAGAGCGGCCTCGTCCGCCGCGAGGTGCGCCCGGGCCGAAACGAGCTGACCGACCAGCTCATCTCCGAGGGCGCGCTCGAGCACGTGCTCGAGCGATTCTAGTCTTGTTCGCAAGCAGGATTCCGCAGGAGCGGAATCCTGCGCTCGGATCCCCGCCCTTCGGCGGGGCACATCCCTGAAGGCGTCCCCTGCCGGGGCCGCAACCGCCCCGACTCCACCTCCGTTCAGGGAGCTACGCGGACAGCGTCTGCGGGCGGACGCCGGCGGGATCCCCCAGACGCGGAATCGCACCGCTGAATCCCCGCCTGCGGCGGGGCAGACTGCCCCGTCGCCTCCGTTCAGAGAGCTACGCGGACAGGGTCCGCAGACGGAAGCCGCCGTGGTGCTCGTACGACGACGTCACGACCGCGAGGACGTCGCGGGACGCGCGGTCGTCCATCCCGAGGGCCGGACCATCCGCGATCGGGGAGCCGAGGAGCATCCGAAGGCCGCTGAGCCCTGACGGCGAGAGCCCGATGCCGCCGTGATCGCACGCCGCGCACACCGCACCGCCCGCAGACGGCGCGAACGCGACGAGCCTCTCCTCCACGCCGCATTCGACGCAGCTCTCGAGATGCGGCAGGAAGCCCTCGACCCAGAGCAGCTTGAGCTGGAACGAGAGGACGAGCGGATCGAGCGCGGGCCTCCTGCCCGGTTGCGGCGGCCGGACGTCCAGGGCGTCGAGAAACCGTGTCAGCGCGAGGAACGCGCGGTCGTTCCGCTCCTCCTCCGTGTAGAGACGGAGCATCGCCTCCAGCCCGACGAGCCCGACCTGCAGGCGGTACGGGTCGACCCGGATCGCGTCGTGCGAGCGGACGAGCGACGCCCCTGTGACCGTGCCGAGCTCGCCGCGGCCACGGTGGATCGACAGCTCCACGTGCGAGAACGGCTCGAGCCGGCCGCCGAACCGGCTCTTCGTCCGCCGGACGCCTTTGGCGACGGCTCCCATGCGACCGCTCGCGAGGGTGTAGACGTGGAGCACGCGGTCGGCCTCGCCGAACGCGAACGACCGGAGCACGACTGCCTCGGTGATCGTGGGCGCGGCCATGGAGTCGAGTGTAGGCGCGCGACGCGACGTGGCAGCGCGCGCTCGTCACCACGGCCGTGCCGCTCGCCTCCCCAGCCATGCCGCTCGCCTCCCCAGTCGTACCGCTCGCCTCCGCAGCGATGCCGCCCCCGACTCCACAGGGATGCCGCCCGTTTCCTCGGCCGTGGCGCTCGTCTCCACGCCCGCGCCGCCTGTGGGCCGTCCATTCGAGACATGTCCGGCCCAACCGCGCTCGGGCCGCCGACCTCCTCCCCACGGCTCATAGCCTAATTCGACAACAGATGCAAATGGGACACGAGATCGTGCCGGCTTCGCGCCAATCGCTCCACAACCGCGGTCGGTCCGTCCACGACGACAGCCGAAGACCCCGACCTCGCCGCTTCCGACGTCGAGTGCCATGGCCGGACGTCACAATGTTTGGCAGCGCGGGCAGAGCCACGTGCCGCGTCCTGCGACGACGATCCGCTCGATCGGTCTGCCGCAGCGGTCGCACGGCAGCCCGAGCCGTCCGTACACGTGGAACTCGTGTTGCATCCCGCCGGTCTCGCCGTCCGGCGTCACGTAAGTGCTGAGCGTCGAGCCGTTGAGCTCGACGCCGCGGCGGAGCGCGGCCCGCACAGCGCGATGCAGGCGCGAGATCTCCGTGGGGTCGAGCTCGCCCGCGGGACGCCGAGGGTGGATCCGCGCGCGCCAGAGCGCCTCGTCCGCATAGATGTTCCCGATCCCGGCGACCCGGCGCTGGTCGAGGAGGAGCGCCTTGATAGGTGCGCGCCGCCCGTCGACGATGCGCGCGAGTCGCGCGCTCGTGAACGAGGGCGCAAGCGGCTCGGGGCCGAGTCGCGACGCGAGGTACGGCTGCAGGTGCCCGTCGTCGAGGAGCTCCCAGGTGCCGAAGCGGCGAACGTCGCGGTAGCCGACCTCGGCGCCCGTGTCGAGCGCGAGCGTCGCGCGGCGGTGCGCGTCGGCGGGTAGGCCTCCCGCCGGGGAATGCAGCAGCGCCCCGGTCATGCGCAGGTGCACGACGAGGGTGCGCCCGCTCGCCAGGCGCCAGAGGAGGTACTTGCCGCGTCGCTCGACGGCCGCGATCCGCTCGCCCACGAGAGCGTCCGCGACCAGGCCCGGCTCGACGGGTCGTGTCAGCCTCGCGTCGAGGATCTCGGCGCCCGCGATGGTCGCGCCCTCGACGACCGGCGCGATGCGACGGCGGACGGTCTCGACCTCGGGTAACTCGGGCACCGCCGCATCGTACGGGCGGTGCCCGCTCTCAGAGCGCCGGCGTCCGGCGCAATGCGCCGCGGTGCACGAAAGGCGGGAAGATCACCCGCTTCGCGCTGGATGTCGGGCGACCGGCCACGCTCCGACGGGCGTCTTCTGCCTCGTCGCTCGTCCGCGTCGCCGCCGGCGGAACGACGATCTCCATCCCCGCCGGGAGGATGACCTCTGAGTCGACGTCGTAGCGATCTCCGCTCATGTCCTGCCCTCCTCGATCCGCGTGTCGACATCAAACGCCGGCCAGGCGGCCCCGGGGGAGGCATCAGCCGTACGCGTGCGGTGCGGGTTTCCACACCGAGCGGGGCTACGATCGTCGGATGATTGGCCGGCTCCCGCGCTCGCTCCTGCACCTCGAAGGCGTCGTGGTCGCCGTCGCCGCCGTCACGCTCTACTTCCACCTCGGCTACGCGTGGTGGCTTCTGCTGCTTCTCGCCCTCGCGCCGGATCTCTCGATGGTCGGTTACGTCGCCGGACCAAGGGCCGGCGCGATCGCCTACGACGCCGCGCACACGTATGCCGTCCCCGTCGCGCTCGGCACCGCCGGGGTGTTCGCAGGCGGCGACCTCGCCGTCCAGCTTGCGCTGATCTGGGCCGCGCACATCGGGGTCGACCGCGCGCTCGGTTACGGGCTCAAGTACCCGGCGGGTTTCGCGGACACCCACCTCCAGCGCGTGTAGCCGGGACGCTCAGCCGACGACGTCGAGCACGATCCCGCGCTCTCCGGGAGCGTCGCCGCCGAGCTCGTACGCCGCGAGAACCGCCGCTGCGGCCCGGTCGGCGGCGGTGTCATCCCGCGCATGCACCTCCGCGAGATCGTCACCCGCGAGCACGGTGTCCCCGCGCTTCGCGAAGCACAGGATGCCGACCGCGTGGTCGACCGGGTCCGCCTTCGTGCGCCGTCCGGCGCCGAGCTCCAGGGCGGCGAGGCCGATGTCCAGCGCACCAAGACGTGTGACGACGCCGTCCCGCGGAGCGGGCACGACCCGACGGACGGGCGCCTGCTCGAGCACGGCGGGATCCGGGTCGCCGCCCTGGGCGCGGATCCACCGCTCGTACGTGCGAAGCGCGCTGCCGTCCTCGACAGCCGCCTCCGCCCGGCGACGGCCCTCGTCCAGGTCGATCCCGAGGTCGGAGTATGCGAGCAGCCGGGCCGCGGCGTCGAGCACGAGCTCGGTGAGGTCGGCGGGACCGTCCCCGCGAACCGTGTCGCGCGCCTCGTGGATCTCGAGCGCGTTGCCCACTGCGCGTCCGAGCGGTTGGTCCATGTCGGTCAGGAGGCACGTCACCTCGCGGCCGGCGATCGTCCCGATCTCCCGCATCACCTCGGCGAGCGTTCGCGCGTCCTCGAGCGTCTTCATGAACGCCCCGTCGCCGACCTTCACGTCGAGGACGATCGCCTGCGCGCCGGCGGCCAGCTTCTTGGACATGATCGAGCTGGCGATCAAGGGCACGATGTCGACGGTCGCCGTGACGTCGCGGAGCGCGTAGAGCTTCTTGTCCGCCGGGACGAGGTCGGCGGTCTGGCCCACGATCGCCATTCCCACCTCGCGCAGCTGGGCCACGAAGTCCTCGGTCGTGAGCTCGACCCGGAATCCCGGGATCGACTCGAGCTTGTCGAGCGTGCCGCCCGTGTGGCCAAGCCCACGACCCGACATCTTTCCGAGCGGAACGCCGCACGCGGCCACGATGGGGCCGACGGCGATCGAGGTCTTGTCCCCGACGCCGCCGGTCGAGTGCTTGTCGACGACCTTGCGGCCGAGCGCGGCGCCGAGGTCGAGCGTCTCGCCCGAGCGGATCATCGCGTCGGTGAGCGCCTGCGTCTCCTGCGCGGTGAGTCCCTGGAAGTAGACCGCCATGCACCATGCGGCCAGCTGGTAGTCAGGCACCTCGTCGCGGGCATACGCGAGGATGAGCTCCGCGAGCTCCGCCGAGTCGTGCTCGCCGCCGTTCCGCTTCTGCTCGATCAGCTCGGACGGACGCATCACGCCCTTGCAACAGACTGTTGCAAGCCGCTCTTCGTCGCGATGAAGATGGACGGCAGGCGACGCGCGATCAGCGGAGCGTGGAGAGCCTGAGGGAGCAAGTCAAGGGCACCGGACAGACGTTCCGAGGAGCCGAAGTACGAGCGAACCAGATCGATGTCGCCGAACGTCACCGTGCCGTGGGCGTCCTGCCGCTCCACGTGCGCGAAGTGACGTCCGAGGGTCTCTGCGGCGTTCTCGGCCCCAAATGGGAGATCCCATCTTTCGATCCCTCCAAGGGCGAGAAGCTCGGCGAGGTGGTCGGCGCCGTTTGTCGTGGCGATGAGGTGTCCGCCCGGGCGCAGGACCCGAGCGATCTCCGAGAGGCCGCGGTCGAGATCGGGAACGTGGTAGAGCATCCAGGCGGCAAGGACGGCATCGAAGCTGTCGTCCGGGAACGGCAGCTCCTGGACATCGGCCACGCGCGCATCGACGCCTCGCGCGCGCGTGAGCTCCACCATCCGGGGGGACTGATCGACGGCGACGACTCCCGGGACCGCCGCCGTCAGTCGCGCGGCGAGCTCACCTTCACCGCAGCCCACCTCGAGCACGCGGTCAGGCGCTCCGCGGAGAACCGCTTCGACGGCGAGCTCCCGTGCATCGGGGCCCGACGCGTCGCGGTACACGGACTTGCGGGCCGCGAGCCCTGCCTCCGTCTCGTACTGGCGAATGACGTGATCTGGATCGTTCAGACGGCGAACGACCGTCATCGCTCGAGGATCGGACGGCCGGGAGCGCCCTTCCCGGGGTGCTTCGCGCCGAGCCAGGCGGAGACGGTTGCGCCGACGTCGCCGAACTCGCCGCTCTCGTGGATCGTCCCGGCAGCGTTCTTCCCGGCGGCGTAGGCGAGGAGCAGCGCGTGCTCGCGAGAGTGGTCGGTCGAGGGCGTCGTCGGGTCGCAGCCGTGGTCGGACGTGAGGATCAGGAGATCGTCGTCCCGGAGCGCGTCGAGGATGTCCGGCAGCCGCCGGTCGAAGTCCTGCAGACAACGGTGGAAGTTCTCCGGGTCGTTGCGGTGGCCCCAGAGCTGGTCGGTCTCGACCAGGTTGACGAAGACGAGCCCCGAGTCGACGTTCTCCAGCAGCTCGATCGTGCGGTTGATCCCGTCGACGTTCGACTTCGTCGGGAACGACTCGTCGATGTCGCAGCCGGCGAAGATGTCCGAGATCTTCCCGACGCCGTACACCGTCTGGCCCGCGTCGCGGATCGCCGTCAGGTAGTTCGGGCGGCGCGGCTCGAGCGAGAAGTCGTGCCGATTCGGCGTCCGCTCGTAGTGGCCCGGCGAGCCGATGAAGGGCCTCGCGATGACGCGCCCGACAGCGTGCTTACCCGTGAGGATCTCGCGCGCGATACGGCAGCCGGCATAGAGCTCCTCGAGCGGGATCGTCTCTTCGTGGGCGGCGATCTGGAAGACCGAGTCGGCCGAGGTGTAGACGATCCACTTCCCGGTGCGCTGGTGCTCCTCGCCGAGCTCCTGGATGATCTCCGTCCCGGAGGCGGCCTTGTTGCCGAGCACGCCGCGACCCGTGCGGTTCATGAACGGGTCGATCACGTCGTCGGGGAAGCCGTACGGATAGGTCGGAAACGGCGTCGGCGTGACGACGCCCATCAGCTCCCAGTGCCCCGCGGTCGTGTCCTTCCCCTTCGACCGCTCGAGCAGGCGGCCGGCAACGGCCGGGGCATACGGTTGTGGCGGGCAGCCCTCGAGCGGCTCGACGTTCCCGAGCCCGAGCGCCTCGAGATTCGGCAGGTCGAGACCGCGAACGGCGCGCGCGACGTTGCCGAGGGTGTCCGAGCCCTCGTCGCCCCAGTCGGCGGCGTCGGGCAGCTCCCCCGCTCCGACGGCGTCCAGCACGATGACACAGGCACGCGGCACAGCGAGCTATCCTAGTCCGCCCATGGACACCGTCATCAGCCTGATGGAGCTCTTCCTGTACATCGCCGGGATCCTCGCGCTCTCGATGTCCGTCACCTGGGCGGTCGTCAGGGTCTCGCCGTCCGAGAGCGCGAAGGAGCAGCGCGCCCAGGCGAAGGGCAAGGCCGAGACGTAGCGGACGGCCACGCCGGCCGCGACCGCGACCGCCTGACGCCGAAGGCGGGGATGCCCGCACGCGGGATCCGCGCCTGCGGCCGCGCTCGCGGAAGACTCAGACCAGAGCCCGCTCGGCCTCTTCGAGCGGGGTGTGCGGCAGGCCGTGCGCCTCGGCCACTGCGCGGTAGGTCAGCTTGCCGGCGAGAGTGTTGACGCCCCTCGCGAGCGCCTGATCCTCGGCGATCGCTCGGGAGAGCCCCTTGTCGGCGATCGCCTCGACGTACGGCAGGGTGACGTTCGTGAGCCCTTTCGTCGAGGTCACCGGCACCGCGCCCGGCATGTTCGCGACGCAGTAGTGGACGATCCCCTCGACCTCGAAGACCGGGTCGTCGTGCGTCGTCGCGTGCGAGGTCTCGAAGCAGCCGCCCTGGTCGATCGCGACGTCCACGAGCGCCGATCCGGGTCGCATCAGCGTGAGCATCTCGCGCGTCACGAGCTTCGGCGCGACCGCGCCGGGTATGAGCACGGCGCCGATCACCATGTCCGCGTCCGGCAGCACCTCCTCGACCTGGAGGCGGTTCGACATCGCGAGCGTGACGCGGCCGTCGAGGGCGATCTCGAGGTCGCGCATCCGGTCGACGGACTTGTCGAGCACCCAGACGTCGGCCTGCATCCCAAGGGCGATGATCGCGGCGTTCAGGCCGACGACGCCGCCGCCCAGGACGACGACCTTCGCCGGCGGAACGCCGGGGACGCCGCCGAGCAGAATGCCGCGCCCGCCGTGCGCCTTCTCGAGCGCCCACGCGCCCATTTGCGGCGCGAGCCTGCCCGCGACCTCGCTCATCGGCGCGAGCAGCGGCAGGCGGCGGTCGGCCGTCTCCACCGTCTCGTAGGCGACCCCGGTGACCCCGGAGTCGAGCAGCGCCCTCGTGAGCGGTTCGTCCGCGGCGATGTGGAGATACGTGAAGAGGGTGAGCCCCTCGCGCAGCCTCGCGTACTCGGGCTCGATCGGCTCCTTGACCTTGAGCAGCAGCTCGGCGGAGGACCAGACCTCTTCGACGTCCGCGAGCCGGGCGCCGACCGCGGAGTAGGCCTCGTCCGCGAAGCCCGAGCCGACCCCCGCGCCCTGCTCGACGACGACCTCGTGTCCCCGCTGTACGAGCTCGAGCGCGCCGGCCGGCGTGAGCGCGACACGGTACTCCTGCTGCTTGATCTCCTTCGCAACCCCGATCCGCACGGCGCGCGGGACGATACCGCACCACCGCTCCAAGGGCGGTCAGGCGAGCGACAGGCGCCCGGCGGCGAATGCGGCGGCGAAGAACCACGGATCCTCTCCCGGCCCTCGCCCCATGTGTGAGAGCGGCAGGCGCGCGCACGCGACTTCCCAACCCGCTGCGTTCACCTCGACGACCTCGACTCCCTCGGGCCGCTGGAGCCCGACCGGCCACGCCACGCGGACCGCGCCGAGGCACAGCGCGAGCGCCGACCGCGTGTGGTGCGAAAGGCCGTGGTGGCGCGGCCGCTCGTCGGCGAACGACACCCGGGGCGCGACGATCGGCTGCGCGCCGAGGGCCGACGCCGTGTTGGCGGCCTCGGCGACGGCGAGCCCGCCGTGCCCCCAACGAGACGCCGTGCCCACGATTCCGGGGCCGAGCCCGCAGACCACGACCTCCGCCCCATGCCCGACAGCCTGCACGAGCGCAGCGGCGGGCGTGACGCACTGGACGTCGCCGTCGAGGCACGGCGAGACGGCGATCGTCGTGTCGAGAAGCTGACGCGCCTTGAGCGCCCGCACCGTGTCCGAGAGGGAGACCGGCAACGCCCCGCCTCCGAGCTGGACATACACCACGCGGTGTCCGGCGAGCGCCGCGCACGTCGGGGCGAGTTGGCTGTGGAGGCCGAGACACACAACGGGCAGGCCGTCGAGCCGCTCTGCACCGTCGTGCTCGTCCTCTTCCGCGAAGCGCTTTGCGAACTGACCGGGCGTGTACGGGAGCGCCATCACGTGGGCGCCCTCCTCGACGGGCAACTGGAGGCCGCGCGTGAGGTTGGCGTACAGCACGTCGAAGCCTCCCGAGCCGAGGCCGAGCTCGACTGCCTGGCCGTTCACGAGCACGACGTCGCCGACCTCGACGTTGCCCGTGAGCCGCGGGTACGCGACGCACGGCGCGCCGTCGACCTCGAGCCTGACGAGCCCGTCCAGACGCTCGCCGACCGCCGTCACGTTGCCCCAGCGCAGCCCGAGCGGCACTAGTGCTCCCGGGCGGCGTCGACGAGAGCGAGCGTGACATCGACCATGCGCTCGAGGTCCCCGATCGCGATCCGCTCGTCGGGCGTGTGGATGTCCGTCATCCCGTTCGCGAGGTTGACGCACTGGAGACCGCGGGCGTTGAAGACGTTCGCGTCCGCCGCGCCGCCGGAAAGCCCGAGCGTCGCCACGAAGCCGGCGCGGCCGAGCGCGTCGACCGCAAGGCGGATCGCGAGGTCGTCGTCGCGGAACCGGTAGCCGCGGTACTTGGGCTCGACACGCGTCTCGAGGCTGCACTCCGAGACGCTCGCCGCGAACGCAGCGGCGTCGACGATCTGCTGCACCACCTCGGTGACCCGCGCGTCGTCGTGCGAGCGCACCTCCGCTTCGAGCGAGCACCGCTCGGCAACGACGTTCCGGGCCGTGCCGCCCCGGACGAGCCCGACGTTCGCGCTCGTCACCTCGTCGATCCGGCCGAGCGGCATGTCCGCGATCGCGCGCGCCGCCGCCAGGATCGCCGAGCGGCCCTCCTCCGGATACATGCCCGCGTGGGCCGCGCGGCCGACGAAGGTCAGCTCGAGCTCCTGCGCGGTCGGCGAGCCGACGACCACGTCGCCGATCGGCGCCGCCTGGTCGTAGACGTACCCGACACGGGCCTCGAGCCGGGTCGCGTCGAACGCGTCGGCACCCACGAGGCCGATCTCCTCCATCGGCGTGAACAGGAGCTCGACGCCCGCGTGCGGCAGCCCGTCCTCGACGATCCGCCGTGCCGCCTCGACCATCACCGCGAGCGCGGACTTGTCGTCCGCGCCGAGGATCGTGCCACCGCCGTTGCGCACGATGCCGTCCTCGAGCACCGGCACGAGCTCGCCGTCCAAGGGGACGGTGTCGAAGTGGGCGCAGAGGAAGATCGGCACGCCTGCGTCGACCCTGCCCGGCAGGCGACAGAGCACGTTTCCCGCTGTCGACCCGATCGCCGGCCCGCAGCCGTCCTCGTCCCACTCGAGCCCGATCGCGTCCAACTCGCGCGTGATCCGGTCGGCGACCGCGCGCTCCTGACCGGGCGGGCTCGGGATCGCGCAGAGCTCGAGGAACAGGTCGACGACGCGCGACGTGAGCTGCGGCTGCTCCACGGCGGTCATCCTACGAGCGCTACGGGACAGCCCGACCCCCATGGGACGCCCGGAGCGTCGCGGATCTCACACTCACATTTGGACATGTCTTGTCGGGACATGTCCGGCTGCGTCTGCCCGGGCCACCGACCTCCTCCCCACGCCTCGAGCCTAATCCGAAAACATGGACGTGTCTGAAACGAGATCGTGCCGACCGTGCGCAGCGTGCTCCACAGCCGACCCGACGGTTGGCGCTACCGCGCTTCGGCCGCTACCGCTGTTCGGGTCCGCGAGCGCTCGAGCGCGGCCATCACGAACTCGCGGAAGAGCGGGGCCGGGCGGGTCGGGCGCGACTTGAACTCGGGGTGGAACTGACTCGCGACGAACCACGGGTGGTCCGGCAGCTCGACGATCTCGACGAGCCGACCCTGTTGGAACGTCCCCGAGACGACGAGCCCCGCCGCCACAAGCTGGTCGCGGTACTGGTTGTTGACCTCGTAGCGGTGGCGGTGCCGCTCGTGGATCACCGCCTCCTCGTAGATGTCCCGGACACGCGTCCCGTCCGTCAGCTCGACCGCCTGCGCGCCGAGGCGCATCGTGCCGCCGAGCTCCTCGATCTCCTTCTGCTCGGGGAGCAGGTCGATCACGGGAAACGGTGTCTCGGGATCCATCTCCGTGGAGTTGGCGCCGTCGAGCCCGACGACGTGCCGCGCGAACTCCGACACGGCGACGTGCATCCCGAGGCAGATCCCGAGGTACGGGATGCCGCGTTCACGCGCGACGCGGCAGGCGAGGATCTTCCCCTCCCAGCCGCGCGAGCCGAATCCGCCGGGGACGAGCACGCCGTCGACCTGCTCGAGCTCTCGGGCCGCCTCCTCGTACGACATGTCCTCGGCATCGACCCAGCGGACGCGCACGTGCGTCCCGGCCGCGACTCCCGCGTGCTTGAGCGCCTCGTGCACGGAGAGATAGGCGTCGCGGAGCTTGACGTACTTGCCGACGAGCGCGATCTCGATCTCCTCTGTCTGCTCGGCGATCCGGTCGGTGAGCTCGCGCCACTCGGCGAGGTCGGCGGGCGGCGTCTCGAGCCCGAGCCGCTCGCAGACGTAGGCGTCGAGCCCCTCGGCCATCAGGTGCTCGGGGACGAGGTACACGTCGGGCATGTCCGGCGACGAGAACACCGCGCGCGGATCGACGTCCGCGAAGAGCGCGATCTTGTCGCGGATGTCCTCCGACAGGTGGTCGCGCGAGCGGCAGACGATCGCGTCCGGGTGGATGCCGATGCGGCGCAGCTCGTTGACCGAGTGTTGCGTCGGCTTCGTCTTGAGCTCGCCGGCGGCCTCGATGAACGGGACGAGCGTGACGTGCAGGTAGAGGACGTTCTCCGGCCCCACCTCGCGCCGGAACTGGCGGATCGCCTCGAGGAACGGCAGCGACTCGATGTCGCCCACGGTGCCGCCGATCTCCGAGATGACGACGTCGGCCGGGTCGGCCTTCGCGGCCCGCCGGATCCGCGCCTTGATCTCGTTCGTGATGTGCGGGATCACCTGCACGGTCGCGCCGAGAAACTCCCCCTTGCGCTCCTTGCGCAGCACGGTGTCCCAGATCACGCCCGCCGAGTGGCTCGCGTTGCGGGAGAGGTTCTCGTCGACGAACCGCTCGTAGTGCCCGAGGTCGAGGTCTGTCTCGGCACCGTCCTCCGTGACGAACACCTCGCCGTGCTGGAACGGGCTCATCGTGCCCGGGTCGACGTTCAGGTACGGGTCGAACTTCTGCGACTGCACGCGCAGGCCGCGCGACTTCAGGAGCCGCCCGAGCGACGCGGCAACGATTCCCTTGCCGAGCGCCGACACGACCCCGCCCGTGACGAAGACGTAGCGGGTCTCCGGCCCGTCGCTCACGGATGCCTTCCGAGCGCGTCGAGCGACCGCAGGCCGGGCGTCGCCTCGATGAGCTCACCGAGCGACCGCCGGTCGGCGACGAGGGTGATGGCGGCGAGCGCCCCGATCGCGCTCGCTCTCCGTAGGCCCGTCAACCGCCTCACGGACTCCAAACCTAGCACGGCCCCGAAGGCGTTCGACCCCCCGTCCCCCAACATCGTCATCTCGCGAAGATCGTAGGGAGCGAGGAGGACGGCCACCGCGGCCGCCCGTCGCCGGCGCCCGCCGACAAGAGCGGAGCCGATCAGGAAGGCCTTGAGCGCCCGACCCGGCCGCGTGTCGAGCTGGTTCAGGACGTTCGCGGAAAGGCCCACGAGCACGGCCCCGGAGACCGAGCGCGTGTGCCAGAGCGCCCACAGCGGGATGGCGACGAGCTTGAGCGTGCCGGTGGTCGCACCGCCTCGAAGGTGGGCGCGGAAGCCACGCTCGGGGCCGCTCCAGAGGTCGTCGGCGACCCCGACCACGGCGACGGGCGCGACCGAGGGCTCGACGACCCCGACGATCGCGCCGACGAGGGGTAGCCGCAGGCCGCGGAAGTTGACCCCCTGCGGGGCGCAGGCCGCGAGGAGCAGGTCGCGAAGCTGTCGGCCGCGGTGGAGGAAACCGGCGCGGTCGCGTCCGGTAGCGCGATGCTCGAGGTCGAGCTCCAGCTCGCGGACGTCGAGGCCGGCCCGCAGCGCGTCGATCGTCATCCGCGTCTCGACGCCGAAGCCGGCGGCGAGGGGGAACAACTCGGTGCGCGCCCGCGCGGAGAGCGCGCGCTGCCCGGAGAGTGGCTCGACGACGCGGCGCCCTCCACGGAGCTCGATCAAGGTGCGCGAAACGCCCTTGGCGAGCCCGATTCCGCCGCCGGCGCGCCGCGAGAAGCGGGCGACGACGAGGTCGGCATCGGTCTCCACGAGCGGCCGCAGGTCGCCGGCGAGGTCGGCATCGCACAGGAGCAGCGGCCCCTCGCGACACTCGCGCTCGGCAAGCGTCAGCGCCTGCCCCTTGCCTCTGCGCGGGAGCGAGACGACGCGCGCGCCCGCTTCCGACGCGAACGCCGCGGTGCGGTCGCGGGAGCCGTCGTCGGCGACGACGACGTCCGCCTCGGGGAACGCCTCGCGCAGAGCCGCAACCGTCCGACCGATCCGCTCCTCCTCGTCGCGCGCGGCGACGAGCACCGTCAGCCCCGGCTCCGTCACCCCTTGCTCGCGACCGGAGGTGGTGGCGGGGGGTCGGGGATGATCCCGTCGGTCGCTCCGTTCCCGACCCCGTAGCTCCCGGGCCGCGCGCCCGCGAGGAGGAACACGAGCGCCACCTGGCCCGCCACGTCGTCGGCACCCGCGACCGTCGCGAGCCCGCGCTGGTGGAACACCGGGATCGCGCTGGTCCTGGCCTCGAGCTTCTCCACGCCGACGGACGGCACGGGCGCCGCGGCGAGGCCGCCGTAGAGCCCTGCGAGGAGCTCCTGCGTCTCCCCCTGCTGCGGCGCCGCGGGACGGGCGACCACGACGGCGTCGAGCGCCCGTCCGGCCGCGCCCGACTGCTCCTCGACGATCACTCGCGCGAGGCGATCGAAGACGGGGTTCGGCCCCGAGGTGACGAGCTCGCGCGCGAGCTCGCGCCCGAGCCGCTCGCGGTTGTCGGCGCCGGCAAGCCCCCGCGTGTCCGGCTCCGCGCGGAGCGCCGCGTCGACCGCGTCGGGGTCGAGCGGCACCCGCAGGGCGCGCACGAGGGCGACCCGGCCGCCGGCGTCGCCCACGGACCGCCGGAGGGTGTTGGCGAGCCCCTGGTCGACCGAGCCGACGAACACGACACCCACCGACTTGCCGTCGAGCATCCCGGAGACGAGCTCCGGATAGGTCGTCTTCGCGAACTGGTCGAGGTCGACGCCGCGCTCGTCGGCGCTCGCGGCCCGAGCGACCGCGCTGTCCCGCTCGCCGCGCAGCGCGTCGATCTGCGCCTGGAGGTTCTCCCGCTCGGCGTCCGAGACGAACCCCTTCCCCGACAGCCCGACGCCGACGAAGATCCCGAGCAGGAGCGCCACGAACACCGCCGCGAGCGACGCGACGTGGTAGCGAAGGTCGAACATCTCGCGCCACGGTAACCGGTCGAGGCGCGCCCTACAGGCCGAGGCCGTTGGCGAGCGCGCGCGTGGTCGACTGGATGACGTTGCGCAGGGCCGGCGAGGCGAGCACCGCGCCGACGATCGCGACGACGCCCGTGGCTGCGAACACTGCGACCGGCCAGATGCCGACGCGGCGGCTGACGAGGCGCGAGACGCCCTTCGCGTCGACGAGAAACTCCCCCACCTTGAGACGCGTGACGAAGGTGGAGGCCATCCCCTCGCGGTCGCGCTCGAGGAACTCGACGAGGTTGAAGTGCGTGCCGACGGCGACGATCAGGGTCGCGCCCTTCTCGTAGGCGAGCTGGAGGGCGAGATCCTCGCTGATCCCCGGCGCCGAGACGACGTGATGCGCGAGCCCGAGGCGGCGGAGGCGCTCGGCTCCCGGCGCCGCTCCGCCGGGGTAGCCGTGGACCACGAGCTCGGCCCCCGCACGGAGCGCGCCGTCCGAGACGGAGTCGAAGTCCCCGACGATCACGTCGGCCGCGAGCCCGACCTCGCGCAGAGCGTCCGCGCCGCCGTCGACCGCGACGAGCACGGGCCTGAAGTCGCGGACGTACGGTCGCACCATCCGCAGGTCGGACTTGTAGCCCGGGCCGCGGGCGACGACGAGGACGTGGCAATCGCGGAAGCGCGTGTGCAATGCCGGCAGCTCGATGCCCGCCGTCAGTGACCCGGCCTCCTCCTGGAGATGCCGCAGCGTGTTCTCCGCGAACGCCTCGAGCGCGTGCGAGACGCGGCCCTGCTGATCGGCGAGCGCCTCCTCGAGCGAGGCCGCGTCGAGCACGGTGCCCTCCGCGAGAAGCGTCCCGTTCCGCCAGAGGCTGCCGCCGTCCACGCGAACCGGCTCCCCGTCGGAGAGCAGGTCGAAGAGCGGCGCGCCGGGGGCGTCGATCAGGCGGACGCCCGCGCGAACGAGCTCGAGCGGGCCCGGGTTCGGGAACCGCCCGGTCGTGGAGCGGGAGACGTTGACGACCGCGCGGACACCGCACTCCGCGAGCTCCTCGGCCGACACGCGGTCGATGTCCGCGTGGTCGACGATCGCGACGTCCTGGGGGCCGAGCCGCTTGACGAGGTCCTTCGTCCGGCGGCCGAGCCGCGCACGGCCGGTGATCACGCCGTTCATCCGCGGCCGTCCGCCGTGACCGCGCTCACGAACTCCTCGCCGCCGAGCATCCGCTCGAGCTCGTCACGGCGATGCGCGTCGTCGAGCACGACGATCCGCGTGTGCGTCGGGTCGCCTTCGACCTTCTCGACTCGGAGGTGCTGGTCGGCGACGCTCGCGATCTGCGGCAGGTGCGTGATCGTCAGGACCTGCGCGCGCTCGGCGAGACGGCGCAGGACGTCCGCGACGCGGTGCGCCGTCACACCGCCGACGCCGGCGTCGATCTCGTCCAGCACGACCGTCTCTCCTCCCGCGACGGCCGCGATCGCGAGCGCGACGCGCGAGAGCTCCCCGCCGGAGGCCGTCTCGGCCACGGGCGCGAGCGGCAGCCCCGCGTTCGGGCGGACGAGGAACACCGCCTCGTCGGCCCCGGTCGGCCCCGGCTCGCGCTCCCGCAGCTCGACGTGGAACTCGCCCTCTCCCATCCCGAGGTCGGCGAGCTCCCGCGCGACCGCCTCGGCGAACGGGCCGGCGGCCGCACTGCGGGCGGCGGCCAGCGCCCCCGCCGCGGCGTCGAAGCGCGCCTGCGCCGCGTCCCGGTTCGCCAGGGCGCGCTCGAGCGGGTCGCCCCCGGCGCCGACGCGTTCGAGCTCCTCGAGGGCGGCGAGGCGGCGCTCGAGCAGCTCGTCCAGGCTCGCCGCCCGGTGGCGGCGCTTCGCGTCGGCGATACGGTCGAGCCGCTCCTCCACATGGCGGACGCGGGCCGGGTCGGCGTCGAGCGCCTCGGCGAAGCGCCGGAGGTCGCTTCCGACCTCGCCCAGGCGTACGACGAGCTCCCGCAGCTCGGTGGCGGCCACCTGGAGCTCGGGCGCGAGGCGCTCGAGCGGGGCGAGCGCGCGCTCGGCGGCCGCCGCGAGCGATCGGGCGCCGTCGCCTTCGTCCGGCTCGATCGCCGCCGCGGCTGCGTGGGCGCCCTCGCCGAGCTCCGCGACGTGGCGATACCGCTCGCGCTCCGCGCGGAGCGCTTCCTCTTCCGCCGGCTCGAGCCCGTCCGTGTCCTCGACGAGCGTGGTGAGCTCGGCCAGCCGCGCCCGCTCGGTGTCGGCACCGTGCTCGAGCTCCCCCACGCGCCGCCTCGCCGCCGTCAGCGCGCGCCACGTCTCGCGGGCCTCCATGCGCCGCTGCCGCTGGTCGGGCCCCGCGAACGTGTCCAGGAGGTCCAGCCGGTGCGACGTTCGCGCGAGCCGCCGCTGTGCGAACTGGCCCGACAGCGCGAGCAGCCGGTCGGTCGCGGCCACGAGATCGTCGCGCGCCACGGTGCGCCCCCATGCGTACGCGCGCGAGCGCCCGTCGGCCGTCACGCGCCGGGCGACGACGAGGCCCGGCTCGTCGTCGGGGCGCAGCTCGCGCAGCGCCTCGAGCCCCTCCTCGTCGAAGAACCCCTCCGGGACGTCGAGCTCGGCCTCGACGTATGCGTCGGACCCGCCGGCGCCAACGGACGCGGCATCGCCTTTCGCCCCGAGCAGCAGTCCGATCGCCTGCGTGACGATCGTCTTCCCTGCGCCCGTCTCTCCCGTGAGAGCGACGAGCCCGGGCGCGAGCTCGAGCTCCGCTTCGCGGATCAGGACGAGGTTCTCGATCCGCAGCCGGCGCAGCACGTGAAGATCGTAGTTCGGCCAATCGTGCGCCGCAGGTGTCCGAAACCGCTGTCTACGTCGAGAAGCTCTCCCGGTAGCGGCTGACGAACGTCGCGTCGGGGAGGGTCCCGAGGAGGCTGCGGGCGGCGCCGAGGCGCACGGCGACCCTCCCGCCGGGCGCGGCCTCGCCCACGCGGTGCCCGTCGACGAGGACGGCGACCGGCACGTCTGACGTGCTGTTCACGACGACGACGTCCTTGCCGCGCGGTACGACGAGCGGTCGTGCGTGGAGCGAGTGGGGCGCGACGAACGCCGTCGCCATCGCGTCGATTCCCCACATCAGCACCGGTCCCCCGTTCGAGAGGTTGTACGCGGTCGAGCCGGACGGTGTCGAGCAGATGATCCCGTCGCAGGGGACGCTGCCGAGGTCTTCGCCGCCCACAGCCCACTCGAGCTCGACCATGCGGCCGAGGACGGCCGAGGTGACGACGACGTCGTTCACGGCGACGTGCCCGGTCTCGCCGTTCTCGACCTCCAGCGTCGGCAACTCGACCACCTCCAGATCGCCCCGAAAGGCCCGCGTCAGCCCGACCTCGAGCTCCTCCGGCTGCATCGAGCTGAGGAAGCCGACGCGGCCATAGTTGACGCCGATCACAGGGGTGCCTGAGCCGAGGTACGTGCGGAGCGCCCGGAGCATCGTGCCGTCCCCGCCGAGGACGACGACGAGGTCGGCCTCACGCGGATCGCCGCTTGCCTCTAGGCCGTGCCGGAAAGCCTCGTCCGCCGCGACGATCAGCTCGACGCCCGCCTCCCCGGCCACGTCCACGAGCCGCTCGATGCCATCGCCGATCTGCTCCTGGCGCCCGTGCGTGACGAGCGCGGCCCGGGCGACGGGCGTCGCCCCGCTACCCGACGGCAACGTCGATCCGGCGCTCGAGCTCATCGGGGTCGGAAGGCTTCTCGCTCTCGATCAGGTGGACGACGAACTCCCGGTTCCCCTTCGGCCCCGGGTGCCCCGAGTCTACGACGCCGGCCACGTGCGCACCCCAGGAAGCGGCGGCGGCGCAGAACTCGCGCAGGACGCGCCGGTGCACCTCGGGGTCGCGCACGACCCCCTTCGGCGCGTCGGCGCGGCCCGCCTCGAACTGCGGCTTGACGAGGACGAGCGCCTCCCAGCCGGGCGCGGCGAGCGCGATCGCCGGCGGCAGGACGCGGGTCGCCGAGATGAACGAGACGTCGCACGTGATCAGCTCGGGCGGGAACGGCAGCCCGTCGAGGTGCCTGGCGTTGACGCGCTCGAGCACGGTCACGCGGTCGTCGTCGCGCAGCCGTGGATGGAGCTGCCCGTAGCCGACGTCGAGCGCGATCACCCGCGCCGCGCCCCGCTGGAGCAGGCAGTCGGTGAAGCCGCCCGTCGACGCCCCGAGGTCGAGGCAGTCCTTCCCGCTCGGGTCGACGCCGAGCGCATCGAGCGCGTGCAGGAGCTTCTCGCCGCCCCGCGACACGAATCGCGGCGGCCGCTCGACGGTCACCGCCGCGTCGTCGCCGACCTGCTGGCCCGGCTTGTCGTAGCCCGGGACGAGCCCCGCCATCACGAGCGCCTTCGCCTGCTCCCGGCTCTCGGCGAGCCCGCGCTCCACGAGCAGCACGTCGAGCCGCTTGCGCATGGGACCAGCGTAGTCGGCTGCGATGATCTCTCCCGATGCAGCTCGTCGGCGACCGGGTGACGCTGCGACGGCTTCGGCCCGACGACATGCCGGCGCTCGTGTCGATCGGGCGGGCTCCGGGGTTCGCCCGCTGGTGGCCCGGCCTCGACGAGGCAGAGCTCGAGAAGAAGGTTGCGGGCGATGGCGACGCCGTCTGCTTCGCCGTCCTCGTGGACGGCGCGGTCCTCGGGCTCGTCCAGTACTACGAGGACGACGACCCCGACCTGCGGCACGCCGGGATCGACGTCGGGCTCGACCCGCGGGTGCACGGGCGCGGCATCGGGACGGACACGGTCCGGACGCTCGCGCGGCACCTCGTGGGCGAGCGTGGCCACCACCGGCTCGTGATCGACCCCGACGTCGACAATGCGCGCGCGATCCGCTGCTACGAGAAAGTCGGCTTCCGTCCGGTCGGGGTTATGCGCCGCTACGCGCGCGGCGTCGACGGCGAGTGGCACGACGCGCTGCTGATGGACCTTCTCGCCGGGGAGCTCTCCTAGGGCTATGCCGTCCTGACGGCGAGCTCGTCGACGATCGCGGCGAGGACGTCGGTCTCGGCGTCGATCGCGTCCAACCGCTCGTGCGCCCGGCGCGCCGCGGCCGCGGCGACGTCGCGTGCGCCGTCCTCTCCGAGCACCGCCGCGTAGCCGTCGCCGTCGATCACGTCGTCGACGGCCTGGAAGAGGATGCCGAGCTCCTCGCCGAAGGCCCGCCACGGCGCTTGCGCGCGGGCCGTCACGTCGGCGGCCCAGAGGCCCAGCCCGACCGCGGCGGCCAAGAGTCGCCCCGTCTTGAGCCGGTGCAGGTCGGCGAGAGCGACGTCCGCCTCCGTGACGTCGAGGTACTGCCCGCCGATCATCCCGAGCGTCGCGTCGGCGAGCTCGCGCGCCGGCTCGGGACGGTCGTACGAGAGCGCGAGCCGCAGGCCCTCGGCGAGCAGCGCGTCGCCGGCGAGGAGCGCGACCCCCTCCCCGTGCGCGACGTGGGCGCTCGGGCGGCCGCGGCGCTCGTCGTCGTCGTCCATCGAGGGCAGGTCGTCGTGCACCAGCGAGAACGTGTGGACGAGCTCGAGGGCGACGGCCGCGGGGAGCGCGTGCTCGGCGCGTCCGCCGGCCGCCTCCGCGGTCGCGAGGCAGAGCACGGGGCGGATGCGCTTGCCCCCACCGGAGAGCGCGTAGCGCATGGCCTCGGAGAGGCCGGACAACGACCTGGCGAACGAGGGTGAGGCGAGCTCCCGCTCGACCAGCTCGCGGAGCTCGTCAGGCGCCCGCATCGGCGGCCTGACGGGCGCGCTGCACTTCGGCTTCGATCGCCTTCGCGAGCTCGGCGATCTCGGCGAGCCCGTCGACCGCCTCGTCGATGTCGCCGCCCCCGTCCGCGCTCGCCTCGAGGGCGTCGACCCGCGTCTTGAGCCGCTCCAGCAGCTCCTCTGCCCGCTGCAGCGACGCGTCCGAGCCGCCGGTCATCGCTCGTCCCTTGCGATCCTGCCGAGGATCCCGTTCACGAGGCGGGCGGCGTCCTCGCTCGCGTAGCGCTTCGCGAGCACGACGGCCTCGTTGATCGCGACGTCCGTCGGCACCGCATGCTCCTCCAGCTCGTAGACCCCGATGCGCAGGATGTTGCGCTCGAGCGTACCCAGGCGGTCGGCGGGCCAGCCGTCCGAGACGGCGGTGAGGCGCGCGTCGAGGGCGGGCGCGACGGCCGATACCGACGCGGCGAGCTGTTGCGCGAACTCGTCCGGCTCGCCCTCGAAGAGCGACGCGAGCGGTTGACCGGTGAGGTCCCACTGGTAGAGGAGGAAGAGCGCCTGGCGGCGCGCCTTCCTGCGGCCGACGGGCTTCGGCGCCGGCTTCGGCCGGGTCGTCTCGCCGCTCATGCCGGACGGAGCGAGGGCAGGTGCGCGTCCATCTCCTCAAGGTAGCCGGTCGAGTACGCACCCGACCGGAAGCCGTCCGAGCGCAGCACGTCGAGCGCGAGCTCCCGCGTCGTCGGGATGCCCGCGACCTCGAGCTCCCCGAGCGCCCGGAGGGCGCGCTCGATCGCGGCGGGCCGGTCGTCGTCGCAGACGATCACCTTCGCGATCAGCGAGTCGTAGTACGGCGGGATCGCCGTGCCCTCCTCGACGGCCGTGTCGACCCGCACGCCCGGGCCGAGCGGCGGTCGGAACCGCTCGACGACACCGGGCGAGGGCGCGAAGCCGCGCGCCGGGTCCTCGGCGTTGATGCGGATCTCGATCGCGTGCCCGCGGCGCGGCGCGCGGCCGGTGATCCCGAGCGGCTCGCCCGCGGCGATCCGGACCTGCTCGCGGACGATGTCGATCCCGGTGAGCAACTCCGTCACGGGGTGCTCGACCTGGAGCCGGCAGTTCACCTCGATGAAGTACGGCTCGCCCTCGAGGCCGAGGAGAAACTCGAAGGTCCCGGCGCCCTCGTACCCGACGGCGCGGCAGGCCCGCTCGACCGCCGCCTCCATCTCCTCGCGCGTCTCCGGCGAGAGCGCGGGCGACGGCGACTCCTCGACGAGCTTCTGATGGCGCCGCTGGATCGAGCACTCGCGCTCGCCGAGCGTGAGCACGTTCCCGTGGCGGTCGCACAGCACCTGGATCTCGACGTGACGCGCCGGAGCGACGACCTTCTCGAGGTAGAGCGAGCCGTCGCCGAACGCCGCCTCTGCCTCGGCGGACGCTGCCGCGAACGCGTCGTCGAGCCCGTCCGGATAGTCGACGAGCCGCATACCCTTTCCCCCGCCGCCCGCCGTCGCCTTGAGCAGCACCGGAAAGCCGATCGCCGCCGCCGCCTCGCGCATCTCCTCGAGCGGCGCCGGGCCGGCGGTGCCCGGGACGAGCGGCACGGCGGCGGCCCGCATCTCCGCCTTCGCGGACGCCTTGTCGCCGAGGCGCTCCATCACGTCCGGCGAGGGGCCGACGAAGACGAGGTCGTTCTCGGCGCACGCGCGCGCGAAGGCAGGGTTCTCCGCCAGGAACCCGTAGCCGGGGTGCACGGCCTCGCACCCCGTCGTCTCGGCGGCGGCAACGACGCTCGGGATGCGCAGGTAGCTCTCGACGGCGGCCGGCGGCCCGATGCAGACCGCCTGGTCGGCGAGGCGGACGTGGAGCGCCTCGCCGTCGGCGGTCGAGTACACGGCGACGGCCTCGATCCCGAGCTCGTGGAGCGCCCGGATCACGCGCACCGCGATCTCGCCCCGGTTCGCGACGAGGACGCGCGTGAACATGATCAGACGACCGGAGGCGCGACGATCGGCTCGAGCTCGAAGAGAAGCGTCCCGAACTCGACCGCCTGGCCGTTGTCGGCATGGACCGTGCGCACGCGCCCGTCGGCATCGGCCTTGAGCTCGTTGAAGAGCTTCATCGCTTCGAGCACGCACAACGTCTGCCCGGCGGCGACGACCTCGCCCACCTCGACGAACGGCGGCGCGCCCGGCCGCGGGGCACGGTAGAAGATGCCGACCATCGGCGACTCGACGCGGATCGTCCCGCGCGCGGCGGCGGGCTCGGCCGCGTCGGGCCCGGCGAGCTCGGCGACCGCGACGGTCGCCGCCGGGACCGTCCCCGGCTCGTCCGCACGCCGCACGGAGACACGCATTCCATCGTCCTCGATCTCGATCTCGCCGACGCCCGACTCCTGGACGATCTTGACGAGCTCGCGAATGCGCTCTCCGCGCTGGGCGTCGACGTCGCCGCCGAGGAGCGACCCCTCGCGTGAGTGGCGCTGGCGGATCGTCTGCAGCAGCGTCTCCGCCTCCTCGCCGAACATCGCGAGCAGGACGAGATCCTCTTCCGACGAGGCGAGCCCCTCGGCGGCCTCGCGGACGTCGTCCACGCTCGGCGGATCGTCCTCGAGCGCGGGCGCCGCGCCGGCCAGCAGCTCGACGGCGCGACGGACGGTCGGGTCGATCTCACCCGGCGGCGTCCCGTAGCCACCCGTCACGAGCTGGCGGAACTCGTCGAGCACGGTGCCGTAGCGGCGCGCCGACAGCACGTTGAGAAGCGCCTGCGAGCCAAGAATCAGCCCGATCGGCGCGGCGAGCGGCGGCCGGCCCGCCTCGTCGCGGATCCGCGTAACCTCGATGAGGGTGTCGAGCAGTCGATCGCCCGCCGACTGCGCGCGAAGGTGGACGTCGAGCGCCGCAACGAGGCCGGCGGGCAGGTCGTACTCGGCCGCCCGGACGGCGATGCGCGGCGAGAGCGGCGCGAGCGGCTCGTCACCGAGGTGCTCGTCCACGACGTCCGATGCCTCCCAGAGGCGCGCGACGTCGACGCCCGTCGGCCGCTCGAGCCCCTCGAGCACCTCCACGAGCGACTCCCCGGCGATGCGGTGCAGCGTCAGCGCGAGCGGGTAGACCGCCGTCGCGACCACGTCGGCGCCGACGCGGGTCGCCACCAGCGCGTTGGCGAGCGCGGTGCCTCCGGCCGCCTGGATGTAGAGGCCGACGGGCAGGCCGCTCGCCTCGCCGAGGCGCTCGACGAGCTCCTGCGTCACGTGCGGGAGGAGCCCACCGGTCGGGTCGTTCAGCAGCACGCGGGACGCGCCGAGGTCGGCCACCTTTCGCGCCTGCTCGACCAGCGCGTCGACCTCGCCGCCGCGACCGGGGCTGTAGACGAGCCCGACCTGGAGCTGACACCCCGCCTCGACGATCGCCTCCCCCGCCTCGACGAGGTTCGAGACGTCGTTCAGCGGGTCGTGGAGCCGAAAGACGTCGATCCCGTTCTCGGCCGCGCACGCGACGAACCGGCGCACGATGTCGGGCGAGACGGGCCTCGAGCCGACGAGGAACCTGCCGCGGAGTGCGAGCCCGAGCGGCGTCGTCGTACGGGCGTCGATCGCGCGGATCCGCTCCCAGGGGCTCTCGACACCTCTCCGCACAGCTGCGTCGAAGACGCCGCCGCCCGACACCTCGAGGCAGGCGAACCCGGCGCGGTCGAGGATCTCCGCGACGCGGAGCACCTCGCCCGTGGGGATACGCCCGGCGAGCGGCTCCTGCGACAGGAGCCGGATGGTGGTGTCGTAGAGCTGCGGCACGACGCCGCACCTTAGCGCGTGCTCCGCACCCGCTCCCCCGCGGCTGAACGGGCACGCAGTGGGCGAATTGACACGGACCTGGCACGTGCGCGGCACGGACCGGTCACACCTCGGCCGCTACCGTCGGTGCCCCGTGGGTGGGTGGGGGTTTGGGATGGGACCAGCAAACGAGCATCGTCGAGCTAGGGTCACGACGAGCGCTCACGCGCTGTCCCACGTTTCAGGCGCGCGAGATGTAGCGCGCCTCGCGCGGATCGACCTTGATCCGCTCGCCGACGTCCACGAAGAGCGGCACCTGGACGACGGCTCCCGTCTCGAGTGTCGCGGGCTTCGTCACGTTCGAGACGGTGTCGCCGCGCACGCCGGGCTCGGTCTCCGCGACGGCGAGCTCGACCGACGCGGGAAGCTGGAGCCCCGAGGGCTTGCCGTTCACCTGGAGGATCTGCACCGTCGAGGACGGGAGCATGTACGCGAGCTCGCCCGCGACCTCGGTGCGCGGCAGGGCGAACTGCTCGTACGTCTCCTGGTCCATGAAGTGCGCCTCGCTCCCGTCGTCGTAGAGGAACTGAACGTTCTTCACCTCGGTGTGGACCCGCGGGAACTTCTCGCCGGCGCGGAAGGTGTCGTCGACGACCGCACCCGTCTCGAGGTTCTTGAGCTTCGTGCGGACGAACGCGCCGCCCTTCCCGGGCTTCACGTGCTGGAACTCGACGATGCGCCACACCGAGCCGCGGTGCTCGATGTGCATCCCGTTCCGGAACTGGTTCGTGTTGACGATGTCCGCCACGACGGCGCGTCCAGCCTAGCCCACCACGACCGGTTCCTTCGTCACCGCGGTGAGGCGCTCGCAGCCGTCCTCGGTGACGACGACCATGTCCTCGATCCGCACGCCGACGTCGCCGGTCAGGTAGATCCCCGGCTCCACGGTGACCACGTTGCCGGCTTCCAGAACGGCGCTCGACTCCGGACGCAGGCTCGGCTCCTCGTGGACGTCGAGCCCCACCCCGTGGCCGAGGCCGTGCCCGTACCTGTCCCCCAGCCCGGCCGCCTCGATCGCCACCCGTGACGCCGCGTCGACGTCCCGCCCGACCGCGCCCGGATGGATCGCGGCGAGCCCGTCGAGCTGCGCCTGCAGGCAAAGGTCGTAGATCTCGCGCAGGCGTCCGTCGGGCTGGCCGGTGAAGAAGGTGCGCGTGCAGTCCGAGGCGTACCCGTCGACCGAGCACCCTGCGTCGACCACCACGAGCGTCCCCTCCGGGATCGGGACGTCGCGGAGCTTCGCGTGCGGCCGCGCGCCGTTCTCGCCGAACGCGACGATCGCGTCGAACGACGGCCCGTCCGCGCCCGCGTCGTGCCACGCCTGCTCGAGCCACCAGGCGAGCTCGGCCTCTGTGCGCCCGACGAAGGGCTGCTCGGCGAGCGTCTCGTACACCTGGTCCGAGATCGCGCCCGCACGCCGCATCGCGTCGAGCTCCTCCGGTTCCTTGACGGCGCGAAGGCCCTCGACGAGCCCGGTCGTGGAGACGAGCTCGACGCCTCCGGTGCGAAGCACATCGGCCGACGCGAGCGTGAGGTGCGCGGCCTCGACCGCGACGCGCCTGCCCGAGAGCAGCTCGGCGAGCGCGGAGATGACGTACCGAGGAGTCTGGTGGAACTCGACGCCCTGGACGTCGCGCGCCGCCTCCGCGTAGCGGAAGTCGGTGTAGAGCGTCGCCGCGCCCGCCGGGTCGACGAGCACAGCGGCGTTCGAGCTCTGGAGACCCGTGAGGTAGCGCACGTTGACGACCGCGGTGACGAGCAGCGGGCCCTCGAGCCGCGAGGCGAGGCGCTCGATCCGATTCATCCGTCCCTCCGTTCGGCGAGCCGCGCGAGCGCCCGCCGGTAGCCGTTGATCCCTTCTCCGACGATGCGCTCCGTGGTCAGCCCTTCGAGGACGCTCGACCGGCGCCACTCCTCGCGCTCCTCGACATTCGAGAGATGGACCTCGACGACCGGTCCGGCGAACGGCTCCAGCGCGTCGTGGATCGCCCAGCTGTAGTGCGACCACGCGCCGGGGTTGACGACGAGGGCGTCCGCGTTGTCGAGCGCCGCGTGGAGGAACTCGACGTACTCGCCCTCGTGGTTCGTCTGCCGGCAGCGCACCTGGAGCCCGAGCTCGCGTGCCCACGCGTAGACCTGCGTCTCGAGGTCCTGCAGCGACCCGTCACCGTACTGCGCCGGGTCGCGCCGTCCGAGCAGGTCGAGGTTGACGCCGTTGAGCACGTCGATGCGCACGGGCCGGATGCTACTGGCGGCCGCCGCGCCGCCCGGCCGGTCACGCGATGAGCTCGTCCAGTGCCCGTCGCACGTCGTCGTCGGGCACCTCCACGCCCCACCGCGGTCGCCCGGGACCGTCGAGAAGGACGAGGCGCGGCGATCCACGCTCGGCCTTCTTGTCGCGCGCGAGCGCTCCCCAGGCGGCGTCCCGGTCGACCCGCACGGGCTCCGGGGCGAGCACCTCCTCGACGACGCGTGCCTCCGCCGGGAGGCCCGAGAGGCGGAGCGCGGCGAGGAGCCCGAGCGCGACGGCTCGTCCGTGGGGGAGCTCGTACCCCGCGGCCGCCTCGAGCGCGTGGCCGAAGGTGTGACCGAGGTTCAGCTGGTTCCGCGGGCCACGGTCGTGCGGGTCCCTGAGGCAGACGGCCGTCTTGAACGCCGCGCAGGCGCGCACCTGCTCCGGCTCGCGGAGCTCCCAGAGCGGCTGCCCGGCGAGCAGGCCGGTCTTGACCACCTCGGCGAGACCGTTCCGGCGCTCCTCGTCGGGGAGCGTCGTCAGGAGCGACGGGTCGCAGACGACGCGCGCCGGCCAGTGGAAGGCGCCGACCGCGTTCTTCGCCCCGGGCAGGTCGATCGCGGTCTTGCCCCCCATCCCGGCGTCGACCTGGCCGACCAGGGTCGTCGGCACGGCAGTCCACCGGACGCCGCGCATGTGGGTCGCGGCCGCGAACCCGACGACGTCGGTCGTCGAGCCGCCGCCGAGCGCGACGAGCGAGCCGTCGCGGCCGATCCGCATCGTCGTCCAGAGCCGCTCGAGCACCGCGGTGGTCTTCGCGGCCTCGCCGGCCGGCACCTCGTGCTGCTCGACGTCCCGCGCGCCGAGCGCAACCTGCGCCCTGATCCCGTGGATCCCGGAGACGTGCGCGTCGGCCACCAGCGCGACCGGCCCGTCGCCGGGAACGAGCTCCCCGAGCTCGTCGATCGCCCCGACCTCGACCTGGACGCCGCCCGCCGCGAGGAGGACGCCGTCGACGTCGCGCCCGCGGGCGTCGGCGACGTCCTCGTAGAGCGGCTGGCGGTCGCGGTGGAGCGCGTGGAAGGCGTCCGCGTCCTTCGCCAGGGGCCGCTCACCGCCGGCGACACGCTCCCACGCGATCTCGGGGTCGACGTCGAGCAGCACCGTGAAGGCGCGGGCCGCGAGATCACGTCGCGTGCGCTCCGAGAGGACGGCTCCGCCGCCGAGCGCGACGACTGCAGGCTCGCCGTCGCGCAGCACGTCGGCCGCCACCTGCTCCTCGACCTCGCGAAAGCCCGCCTCGCCGCGCGCCGCGAACAGGTCCGCGATCGTCGCCCCGGCGCGTGCCTCGATCTCGTCGTCGAGATCGACAAAGCTTCTCCCGAGCCGCTCCGCGAGGACTCTGCCCGCGGTCGTCTTCCCCGAGCCCATGAACCCCGCGAGCGCGAGGTGCCGCCCGAGGACGTTCAGCGGCCTCATCGGACGTCACCCGCGAGCTCTGCCTCGAGCAGCCACGGCACGTTCGCGCACCGTGCGAGCAACGGCTCGTAGAGCGTGAGGTCGGCGGCCGTCGTCGGTCGATGCGCACCGTCTGCCTCGATGCCGGAGACGTGGAGCTGACGGAGCTTGCCGCCGAAAGCGTCGAGCAGGTCGTGACCGAGCGCGAGCGTCGGATCGTTCGTCCAGACGTGGGCGACGTCGAGACAGAAGCCGGCTTGCGGGAACCTCGTGAAGACATCCGCGAGGTCTTCGATGTCGCGTCCCGATGCCTTCGTGACGTCCATGTTCTCGAACACCGCCCTCCCTCCGATGGCGGCACACGCGGGCTCCGCACCGTAGACGTCCGGGTGAAGCACGACGTCGAAGCCGTACGGGTCGAGTGTCTCGAGCACGTCTGCAGGCGCCTCCGTCATCACCGCCGGCGCGTGGATGGATACACGCTCGAACGGCGCGAGCACCTCGGCATGCGCTCCCAGGAAGCAGACGAGCGACGCGAGCCTCCCCCGGATCGCGGTGAGCTCGATCCGGCGCCAACGCTCGGCGCGCGCTCTGCCGACCGCGGCCGACCAGTCGTCGCGCTCCGCGATGTATGCACCGGTCGCGATGCCGAACGGGCCGGCGCCTAGCGCGACTGCCATCGCTCGCCGATCCGGGCGAGGTATGCGTCGCGGGCGGCGAGAACGTCGACCATCGCATCGCCGCCGAGCTTCTCGAGCGCGGCGCGGGCGAGCTCGAACGCGACCGCCGCCTCGGCGACGACGGCGAGCGCCTCGACCGCCTGGACGTCCGACCGCTCGACGAGGGCCTTCGCGGGCTCGCCCGTCTCGAGATCGACCGAGTCGAGCGGCCGCATGAGGGTCGGGAGCGGCTTCATGGCCGCCCGGACGACGACGGGCTCGCCGTTCGAGATACCGGCTTCGATCCCGCCGGCGTGGTTCGAGTGCCGCTCGAGGCCCGGGTAGATCTCGTCATGGGCGTCCGTCCCGCGGCGACGGGCGAGCGCGAGGCCGTCTCCGACCTCGACCGCCTTGACGGCCTGGATGCCCATCAACGCGAGGGCGAGCCGCGCGTCCAGCCGGTCGACCTTCTCCGCGTACGAGCCGAGCCCCGGAGGCACGCCGGTTGCGACCACCTCGACGACCCCGCCGAGCGTGTCCCGGTCCTTCCGCGCGGCGTCGGTCGCCTCGCGCATCCGCTCGTCACCCGTCTCGCCGCCGATCTCGACCGGTCGTCCGGCGACCGCGATCCCGAGCTCTCCGAGAAGCGACTTCGCAACGGCGCCGGCCGCCACGTGCGCCGCCGTGTGGCGCGCCGAGGCGCGCTCGAGCGCGTTTCGGACGTCGTCGTGGGCGTACTTGAGGACGCCCGCGAGGTCGGCGTGGCCCGGCCGGGGCAGCGTCACGGGCTTCGTGCCCTTCCCGGACGGCTCGCCCTCCGGCGGCCAGGGGCTCATCCCCCACGTCCAGTTCGCGTGATCCCGGTTGCGAACGACGAGCGTCAGCGGCGTGCCGAGCGTGAGCCCGTGGCGCAGGCCGGTCAGCACTTCGACCGCGTCCGACTCGAGCTTCTGGCGCGGGCTCCGCCCGTATCCCTGTTGCCGCCGGCGCAGGTCGGCGTCGATCGCCTTCTTGTCGAGTCGCAGGCCGGCGGGAAGCCCGGTCACGATCGCGGCGAGCGCCGGCCCGTGGGACTCGCCCGCGGTGACGAGGTGGAGCGACATGCCGCGATCCTACGCAGCCTCCGGCCGGTCGACGACGACTGGTCGCGCGGGGCAATCCGGTGCCCCGCCGGCGACGTAGATGCAGGCAACCGACCGGAGGGAGTGGAAATGAAGCGTCTCGGCTTGCTGCTCTTGGTCACGGGGCTCGCCGGTGGCGCGCTCGCGACCGCGAACGCGGGAACGAACGCGACGCCCCGGGTGATCTGTCACAGAACCTCGTCGGCGACGAAGCCGTACGTGAAGCTCGCGGTCTCCGCCCGCCAGCTCCGCGCCCATCTGAAGCACGCTGCGGACATCGTCCGCACGCCGCTCGGCGCATGCCCGAAGGCCGTGATGACCCCGACGGCGGGCGGTCGTGCGTTCACCGTCGCGCTCACCGGCGAGTCGGAGACCCCCGTCGGCGATCCCGTCGGGACGGGCACCTCGACGATCCGGCTGCGCGCCGGGCAGGGGCAGGTCTGCTACCAGTTGGCGGTCGAGAATCTCGCGGCCGCCGCCGCGGCGCACATCCACCGCGGCGCGAGCGGAGTGGCCGGGCCCGTCGTCGTGCCGCTCACGACCCCGGGCGCAGACGGCAAGTCGAGTGGCTGCGCACCTGCGGCGCGGACACTCGTGTCGGCGATCCTGGCCCAGCCGGCGTCGTACTACGTGAACGTCCACACCGCCGAGTTCCAGGCCGGCGCGGTGCGCGGGCAGCTCACGGGTACGTCGACCGCGTCGTTCGGCTGGGTGGTGGCCGTCGACCTCAAGGGAACGAGCGAGCCCAACGCCACCGGGACCGCCGTCGTCCGCATCCGACAGGACGCGGGGATGGTCTGCTACCGGCTGCACGCCGCGAACGTCACGCTGCCGACCGTGGCCGCGCACATCCACCGGGGTGCGGCGGCGGTCAACGGACCGGTGGTGGTTCCGTTCACCGCGCCCGGCGAGGACGGCAACTCGAGCGGGTGCGTCGCGAACGTGGACGCCGCCCTGATCGGCGAGATCGTCGGCAATCCCGCAGGGTTCTACGTGAACGTCCACACGAAGGAGCATCCGGCCGGGGCGATCCGCTCGCAGCTCGGATGACGGCCGGGGGCCATTCGCGCCTCGATCGATGAGGCAGCGGGATGCGGGCCGTGCTCAGCGACCGCGGAGCACGGCCCGCATGGCCACGAGGGGAGCCGGCTCGCCCGTCCAGCGCTCGAACGAGGCGGCGCCCTGTGCGAGGAGGACGTCGAGCCCGTCGACGCACGGATGACAGTCGAGCGCCTGGGCGGCGTCGACGAGGGCGGTGGGGCGGCCGTCCGGCCGGTAGGCGAGGTCGACGACCTGCATTCCCGAGCGTGGTGCGACGACGAGCTCATCCTTCACCGGGGTCGCGTTGACGAGGACGTCGAATCCCTCGGCGGACGGCGGCCAGCCGGGATCGCGCCGCCCGCGGACGACGACCTCCGCCCCCGCGTCCCCGAGCGCGGCTGCGACCGCCTTCGCCGCCCCGCCGGTGCCGAGCACGAGCGCCCGCCGCCCGCGCGCCTCGATCTGCGAGGTGACGGCCAGGCCGTCCGTCGAGGAGCCGACCACCCGCCCGTCCGCGACCACGAGCGTGTTGACCGAGCCCGCGTGCTCTGCGACCTCGTCGAGCTCGTCGCAGAGCGCGATCACCGCCTCCTTGTGCGGGATCGTGACGTTGGCCCCCGCGAATCCCGTCGCGACGAGCCCACGAACCGCGCCCGCGAGCGCCTCGGGCGGCGCCGGGAGCGGCACGTAGGCCCAGTCGAGCCCGAGCGCGGCAAACCCCGCGTTCTGCATCGGCGGGGAGAGGGAGTGCGACGTCGGCCAGCCGAGCAGGCCGACGAGCGTCGTCGTGCCGCGGATCTCGATCATGCGATGACCGGTCGCGCTCGCCTCTCCAGGAACGCGTCGATGACCGGTCGGAGGGCAGCGCCGATCTCTAGATCGCGCACGAGAGAGAACGGGACGAAGCGGAGCTCGAGGGACTCCTCGCTGACGCGCGGTCTCCCCGGTGCCACGGAGACGACGAATGCGAGCGTCAGTAGGCGGTAGACGTTGCCGTCGTCGTACTCGACGATTCGCGACGGATCGGAGAAGACGCCGAGCAGCTCGATCGACAGTGCCTCCAGACCGGTTTCCTCGAGGACTTCCCGGGCGATCCCCTGCTCGACGTCCTCGTCTTCGTCCAGAGCACCACCAGGAATGCCCCAGGTTCCGAAGTCCGCGCGACGCTCGAGCAGAAGCGATCCGTCGCGCTCGATGAAGGCGACGACCCCGACGCGGCGCGGACGATTGGGGGTCGGCGCACCGGGATCCTGGTAGTAGCTCGGCACGCGGCGCAGTATCGCCGGAAGAAGCGACGGCCCGCCTGAGCGGGCCGTCGCGGTGAAGCCGCGAGGAGCCGGAGCTGCCCGGCTCACCCACCTGACACCCATGTGGATCATGACGGCCGGAGCGCGATCGGGGAACGCCGATCCAGCTGACACTTCGGGTCGCCACTCCGGCCGACTCGACGTATACCCGTCGCTCGGCGGCGACGTCGGCCGGCCGAGCGGCCCGACGAGCGCCGTCGTGCCGCGGGGCTCGGCATCGGGGAAATATCGCCGGGCACCGCTGGAACGAGGGCGCTCAGCTCGACGCCACGAACTGCCGATACGGACGTCGTGGGCGTCGACAACGTCGACCGGAGGCTTCTCGCTCGGTTCGAGGCGAGTCGCGAGCACGAGCGCGCACGGCGCGAGCTCCTTCCGCCCGAGTGGCTCAACGCGGATCGCGAGCCCGCCGACTCGCTCCACGACGTGTTCGGCGCCTTGGTCGAGCAGGCGCGAGAGCGCGTCCGCTCACAGCGAGACGCGCTCCGCCGCGACGACCGCGGGCGTCAGTCGCAGGCGTAGCCGTACTGGCAGACCCTGCGGAGGAAGTCGGTCTCGTTCGCGGTGAAGTAGTGCGAGAGCGACTTCGGCTTGCGCACGTAGTAGAGGTAGTCGACGCGCGCCGGATTCGCGGCGGCGCGGATCGAAGCGAGGCCGGGGTTCGCGATCGGTGTCGGCGGCAGCCCCGGACGGAGGCGCGTGTTGAAGGGCGACGTCGAGCGGAGCGCAGCCTTGGTCAACGACTCCGTGCCGGGGATGTCGAGGCCGTAGCGGATCGTGGCGTCGATCCCGAGCGGCATCCGGTTCCTGAGGCGGTTGTAGATGACGGCCGCGACGAGCCGCCGCTCGCGTGGGACGGCGGTCTCCTTCTCGATCATCGACGCGATGATCAGCACGTCGTACGGGGTGAGGTTCTTCGCCCGCGCGTAGGAGAGGTCGACGGTCGCAAACCGCTCGCGGAAGGCGGTGATCTGATCGGCGACGAGCTCTCGCGCCGTCGTCTTCTGCGTGAACTCGTACGACGCGGGGAAGAGAAAGCCCTCCATCGAGTCGCGCGTCACGTCCTTGCGGAAGCGCGGTGGGGGAACCGCTCTCTCGACCGCGCGCAGGTATCCCTCCCGCGTCAGTCGCGGCGTGACGCCGCGCTTGCGGATCGCGATGCCGCGCACCGCCGCGACGCGGTCGGCCATCTCGCTGATCGTGAAGCCCTCGGGGAAGATGATCGTCAGCCGGGCGAGCGGCGGCGGCGCGGTCGCGGTGACCGCGGGTGTCTCGTCGTCTCCACCGGCGACCCACGCGATCGCCGCGAACGCGCCGGCCCCGACGAGCGCCGCGAGCGCGACGAGGGCGAGCCCGCGCCTCATCGCGCGCGCCCCAGCCATCCCTGCAGGAGGTGTGCGGCTGCGAGCGCGTCCTCGGGCGCCCGTCCACCGGTCTGCTGCGCGAGTGCCGTCGTGAAGCGCTCGTCCTCCATCTCCACCGGGACGTCGAGCCGCTCGCGCAGTGTCTCCACGAACGCCTCGGTCTCGCGCGCCTGCGCGCCGTGCTCGCCGCGCAGTGTCAGGGGCAGCCCGACCACGACGACCTCGGCCGCGTGTTCCGTGACGAGTTCCACCACCCGGTCGAGCCCGGCGCCGGTGGCGGCTCGTTCCACGATCCCGACCGGACGCGCGAGCGTCCCCGTCGCGTCCGACACGGCCACGCCGGTGCGCGCGGCGCCGTAGTCCAGCGCGAGCGCCTTCACAGAGCTGCGCGGATCAGGCGTTCCGCCTCGGCGAGCGCCTCGGGGAGCTTCTCGGCGTCCTTCCCGCCCGCGCGCGCCATCGTCGGCCGTCCGCCGCCGCCTCCGCCGACGAGCGGCGCCGCGCCTCGGATCACGTCGGCCGCGCTGACCCGGCTCGCGACCGCCTCGTCGAAGTTCGCGACGAGCGCCACCTTGCCGTCGCCGGTCGAGCCCAGCACCACCGCCGCCGGCGCGTGGCGCTGCTTGAACCGGTCGGAGAGATCGAGGAGGGCGTCGCCCTCGAAGCCGTCGACGGCCTGCACGACGACGTTGACGCCGTCGACCGCCGTGACGACCGCGACGGGATCGGCTGACGCCGCCGCCGCCTGCGGCGTGCGCTTGAGCTCCCGCCGCGTCTCCTCGAGCTCGGCCCGCAGCGCGTCGACCTCGGTCGCGCGTGCCCGCAGCGACGCCCACGCCTCGCCGGAGGTGACCGCCTCGATCCGCCGTGTCCCGCCTCCGACCGAGCCCTCGCCGAGGATCGCGAAGGCGCCGATCTCGGCCGTCGAGCGCACGTGGGTGCCGCCGCAGAGCTCGGTCGACGTGCCCTGAACGTCGACGACGCGGACGACGTCGCCGTACTTCTCGCCGAAGAGCGCCATCGCGCCCAGTCTGCGAGCCTCGTCGAGCGTCGTTTCGAAGGTGTGCACCGGCAGGTTCGCGAAGATCACGCGGTTGACGCGCTGCTCGATCGCCTCGCGCTCCTCGGGCGTCAGCTGCGAGCCGTGCGTGAAGTCGAAGCGCAGCTTGTCGGGCCGGACGGCCGAGCCCGCCTGGACGACGTGCTCGCCGAGCACCTCGCGGAGCGCCGCCTGGAGGAGGTGGGTCGCGGTGTGGTTCGCCATGGTCGGGAACCGGATGCCCCACGGCACCACGGCGCGGACGCGGTCGCCGGCCGCAAGGCCGTGGCCGCGGAACACGAGCACCTGGTCGGCGTCGAAGCGGTGGGCGTCGATCAGCTCCGCGCGCACCGCGGCGTCGTCGTCGCGCTCGATCCACCCGTGGTCGGTGACCTGACCGCCGCCGGCCGGATAGAACGGCGACTCGCGCAGCTTGGCGAGAAACGTCCCGTCGCCGAGATCCTCGAGCGCGCCGAGCTGTGTGAGCACGTCGACCTTCGCGTTGCCGACGAACTCGGTCGCGAACCCGGCGGACTGGGCGAAGTCGGCGGCCCGCTGGGCGAGCCCCTTCTCCCCCGTCCCGCGCGAGATCTCGCGATGCCGCTCCATCTCGGCCCGGTATCCGTCGACGTCGACGCTGTGGCCGCGCTCGCGCGCGAGCTCCACGGTCACCTCGATCGGGAAGCCGTACGTCGCGGCGAGTCGAAACGCGTCGTCCGCCCCGATGTCGCTCCCGGCGAGCTCCTCGAACTCCTTCATCCCGCGGTCGAGCGTCTCGCGGAACCGCTCCTCCTCGGCCCGGACGACGCGCTCGATCTCGGCCGCATTCTCGACCACCTCGGGATACCACGGGCCGACCTGCTCGACGACGATGCGCGGCAGCGGATAGACCGCGGGGAGGCCGATCCGGCGCGCCTGGACGACCGAGCGGCGGATCAGACGGCGCAGGACGTAGCCCCGACCCTCGTTCGACGGCGTCACCCCCTCCGCGACGAGGAATGTCACTCCGCGGCCGTGGTCGCAGAGCACGCGGTGCGCCTTCGTCGCCTCCTGCGAAGTCCCGTAGGCGACGCCCGACTCCTCGGCGATCCAGTCCATGATCAGCCGGAAGCCGTCGGTGTCGAAGATCGAGTCGACGCCCTGGACGAGCATCGCACAGCGCTCGAGACCCATCCCGGTGTCGATGTTCTGCTCGGGCAGCGGGGTGAGCGACCCGTCGGTGGCGAGGTCGAACTCCATGAAGACGAGGTTCCAGAACTCGATATACCGGTCGCAGCGCTCGCAGTTCGGGCCGCAGTCGGGCTCGGCGCAGCCGTGCTCGGCGCCGCGGTCGTAGTGCAGCTCGGAACACGGTCCGCACGGGCCGGTCTCTCCGGCGGGGCCCCAGAAGTTGTCGGAGCGCGGAAAGGGAACGATGCGCTCACGCGGGATCCCCTTGCGCAGCCAGGCGGCGACGGCGACCTCGTCCTCGCCGAGCCCGAGGCCTGGGTCGCCTGCGAACACCGTGGCCCAGAGCCGGTCGGGCTCGAACCGCAGATGCTCGGTCACGAACTCCCAGGCGTAGTCGACCGCTCCGTCCTTGAAGTAGTCGCCGAACGAGAAGTTCCCGAGCATCTCGAACATCGACGCGTGGCGCGCGGTCATCCCGACCTCGTCGAGGTCGGTGTCCTTGCCGCCCGCCCGAAGACACTTCTGGACGGTGGTGAATCGCGGCGCCGGAGGGTTCTTCGCGCCCGAGAAATAAGGCTTGAGCGGCTGCATCCCGGCCGAGACGAAGAGCGTCGAGGGATCCTCGGGCGGCGGGATCAGCGGGAAGGACGGGAACCTCAGGTGATCCTTCGATTCGAAGAACGAGAGGAATCCCTCTCGGAGCTCTGCCGTCGTGCGCACAGCGCCGATCGTACCGGGGTCGTTCCCCGTCTCCCGCGTCGTTGGGACCTGGGCGGCGACCCCGCGCAGCCGCGGGACGCGTCATTGTGCCGACGCGCTCGCGCCGGATGGCACTCGCGCTCACATCCGTGCGAGAGTCAGTGTGTTGAAGGAGGTCATCGCCACCGCCGGTGTCGTCGTCGTCGATGGGGACCGGGTGCTGTTGATCGAGCCTGGAGAGGGTGCCGGCCACATCACCGGTTCCTGAGGGGATCCCCGCGGGCGCGATCGACGCCGGGGAGACCGCTCGAGCGGCCGCGGTGCGCGAGCTCGCGGAGGAGACAGGGCTCCGGGTCGACGAGAGCTACCCGATCGACATCCCGACCGTCTACGAGGCGCGCATCCGGCGCAAGGACGGGTGGAAGCGATTCTCGCTGCACGCGTTCGCGACCGACCGCTACGACGGCGAGGTGACGCCGTCGGAAGAAGGAGCTCCGGCGTGGGTCCGGCTCGACGCGATCGGGGTCTTCGACCGCTGCTCCCGAACACGGCGGACGTGATTCTCGCGGCGGTGCTCCTCCTCCGGACGCCGTGAGCCGACTGCGGCGGAGACGCGACCCCGCCGCGTGCGGGCTCGGACGAACTACCGCCCCTTCGACCCCCGTCGTTGTGCCCGGACGCAAAGCGGGGCGTAGCCGGCGGCGCGAGGGCGGGTCGGTCGGCGGCCCGCCAGCTACGGCCCCAAGCTCCCCCAGGGGCACTCCCGTGTCCCTGATGTCACGTTATCGGCGAAATCGTGACGCGGGGGTAACGACTTCGCGCCGCCTTCGTGCCGCGTTCGACGCTCCGTTCCTCACAGGGGCCGAGGTGCGCCGGTACCACCCGTGGACCGGAGGCGGAGCCGGATTCAGGGAAGCTCGTCCGGCGGGATCGGCGCTGGGTCCGGCCTCGGCGTCGGCTCCGGCCGCGGCCACGGATCGGGCTTCGGCGTGGGCGTCGGAGTCGGTGTCGGCGTCGGCCGCTCGCTCGTCTGCGGCGTCGGGCCGGCGCCGCGGAGGTCGTCGGCCAGGTCCTGCTCGCGGCGCTGTGCCGCCTCCCTGGCCGCGTCCATCGCGTCCGACGTGCTCCGGCTCTTGCGGAACGAGGCGAAGCCGTGCGCCACGCCCGCTGCGAAGCCCGAGACCTTCTCGACGGGCTTGGTGATCGCGGTCGACACGGCCCGCACCGCGGTGTCCGCGCTGTCCGCCATCGAGACGGCGCTGTCCGTGACGGTGTCCAGTTTGTCGAGCTGGTAGTTGACGCGGTCGACCGTTCCGCCGGCCTTGACGACGACCGGAAGGGCGTCGCGCTCCGTCCCGCGGACGAGCGACGACACCTTGCCGAACATCTGCCCGAGCTTGACGAGCGCGAACAGCGACCCCACGCCGAGCAGAATGAGGAAGATCGCCAGGCCCCAGTAGGCGGCGTCACCGGCGGAGAAGGCGAGCGTCATCGCGCGGGATCCTACCCCGTCGCGCTCTCGATCACGCCTGCTCCGACGACGACGTCACGGTCGTAGACGACGGCGACCTGTCCGGGCGCGACAGCATCGACCGGGCGCCAGAGCTCGAGCGCGAAGCCATCTCGTGTCGGGGAGACGTCCGCGCCGACGGCCAGCGAGCGGTAGCGGAGCTTCGCCTCGGCCTCTCGGACGATGTCGTAGAGCCGCCCGCGCGCGGTGACATACCGCGTGCCAAGCGCGGTGCGCGGACCCACGACGAGCGTGTTGGAGCCGGGTTCGGAGCGAAGGACGTGGAGCGGTTCCCGTGACACGACGCCGAGCCCGCGGCGCTGGCCCGGCGTGAACCGCCACAGGCCGTCATGACGGCCGAGGACGGTCCCGGCCTCGTCGACGATGTCGCCGGGGGACGGCTCCAGCCCGGTTCGCTCGAGGAAGCCGCGGTAGTCGCCGCCGGCCAGGAAGCATGCCTCCTGGCTCTCGGGCCGGCGCGCCGCGGCGAGGCCGGCGGACTCCGCCTCCGCCCGCACCTCGTCCTTTGTGTCGCCGCCGAGCGGGAACGCAACGCGGTCGAGCAGCGCGGGATCGACTGTCGCGAGCATGTAGGACTGGTCCTTCGCAGGGTCGGCGCCGCGCGCGACGAGGCGCATCCCGTTGCGCTCGACGATCCGCGCGTAGTGACCCGTCCAGAGGACCTCGGCGCCGACCCGCTCGGCGAACGCGACGAGCGCGTCGAACCGGAAGGCCCCGTTGCAGCGCATGCACGGGTTCGGCGTCTGGCCGGCGGCGTAGCCGTCCACGAACGCCCGCACGACGGTGTGCCTGAACGCCTCGCGCAGATCGAGAGTGACGTGCGGGAGGCCGAGGGCGTGGCAGGTCTCGCGTGCCCGGATCACGGCGTCCGGGGAGCAGCACGCGCGCTCCGCACTCGGACCTGCCGGGTCGAGCCAGAGACGGAGCGTCACGCCGACCGCGTCCTTTCTCGCGCGGTGGAGGGCGATGGCGCTGTCGACGCCTCCACTCATCGCCACCGCGACGCGGCCGGCTCTGGGCGCGGCGGCGACCACGGGAGCGAGCGCGTTCGCGACCGCGTCCGCCGCAAGGGTCTCGCCGGGTACCGCAGCGGCCTCCAGCAGGGTCAGCCCGACGAGCTGCCGCGACATCCCGGCCGCGTCGGCCTCGACGATCCGGTCGCCCTCGACGACGAGCCGGGCGACCGCGTACGCGTCGCCCCGCGCCGAGTCTCCGATCAGCTCGAGGGGCATCGGGTCCAGGCTAGCGCCCGTACGGGAGCCCCCCAAGGCGGGGCGCCGCAGCGTGCCCGCCGCGCCCGTGCGGCCACTCGGCGACGTGCGCGTCGCACACGCTGCCCTCACGCGGGCTCTGCCGCCCGCTCTGCGGCACGGCTCTGGCCACCGCCCCGGTCTCCAAACTCCCCCAGGGGCACTCCCGTGTCCCTGATGCCACGCTATCGGTCGAACCGTGCCGCGGGAGTCACGAGCTCGTGCCGACTTCGTGCCAGTCGCCTTTCGACGTGGCGTCGCACTCGGTTGCCCCCGGGCGCGCGATCCACCGACGAGAGCGACCAGCCGCGCGGAGAATGGGGAGCCGGCCGTGACCGGCTCCCCATGTGTCGGCTAGCCGTGCAGCCTGACCGGGAAGGAGATGAGGCGGCGAGTCGAGACGCCGCCGAGCAGGTCCTCACCGGGCTTTCGGGCGCGGGCGAACACGACGAGCAGCTGTTGCTGGTTGCTCGCCGGGAAGAACCTCAGCCGGCGCATCGTGAGGGTCGCCCAGCCGTCCGCGCCGGTCGGCTGCTCCGTCGCCGAGAACTGCTGGTACGGCGTCGGAGTGGCATACACGAGGGCACCCTCGACAATCCTGCCGCCGCAGGCCGACACGCGGAGCCTGATGCGGATCGTCTGCGTGTCCCTCCTCACCGGGTTCGGGAGGATCTGCTGCTTGTCGAGCAACAGGCGAGCAGGCGAGGAGAGGTCGGCGACCTTGATCGGGCCCGTTCCCGTGGGGCAGCCCGTGGCAGGCGGAGCGGGTGCCGTGGTGACGATGGCGCTTTGCGCCGACGTGACGGCGTTCGATCCGCTCGCGTTTGTCCCGGTGACCTTGACGCGGAGCGTCTTGCCCACGTCGGCGGTGACGAGGTTGTACGTGCTCTGGGTCGCGGTCGTGATGTCCGTGCACGCGGCACCGGATGCATCACAGCGTGACCAAAGGTACGCGAACGTGATCCCGCTGCCGGTCCACGTGCCCGGGTTTGCGGTCAGCGCCTCACCGACGACGGTCGAGCCCGTGATCGTCGGCGGTGCGGTGTTCGGCGGTCCGGCCTGGACCGTGACCGCCGCCGTTGCGTTGGAGACCGCGGAGGCCTGGCCGTCGGAGTTCGTCGCAGTGACCTTTATCCGGAGCCGGAAGCCCACGTCGCCTGCGGCAACGACGTAGGAAGCCGTGGTCGCGCCGTCGATCGTGGCGCAATCCGAGCCGTTCGACGCACCGCCGGACGGCGGGCACCGGAGCCACTGGTACGCGAAAGTCGGTGCCGGTGTACCCGTCCAGGTCCCAGGCGTCGCGGTGAGCGTCTGACCCTGCGCGGGGCTGCCCGTGATCGCCGGCTCCGCGGTGTTCGCCGGCACGTCCTGCTGCCGCGCGGAAGCCGTCGGCGCGAGCACGCCGATCACAGCTGCTCCGAGAAGCACCAGCGCGACCCAGCGCTTCGTAGCGATGCGCGTCACCGAGTTGAGAATCGAAGTCATCGTTCCTCCTTCGTCGTGGACGGCGATGTCGATTCTGTCGAACTACTTGTCTGCCCCGTCCGGATGTCCTCCACCCGGACGTGCTGTAGCCGTCAGGCGAGAAGCTCGATGCGGTTTCCCCAGGGGTCGTCCACGAAGCAGCGGGCAGCGCCGGGAATTTCGTCCGGATCGGCCCAGCTGACGTCGATGCCGAGCCTCTCGAGGCTGGCTACGAGCTGCACGAGCTCGTCGCGCGACGCCGCCCGAAGCGCGGGATGCGCCTTTCCAGCTGGCGTGAACTCGGCCACGACGCCAACATGGAGCTCCTGTCCGCCGACGCGGAACCAGACGCCGCCGCGCGCAGCGAGGAGGGGCGGCTTTGCGATCTCCTCGAGCCCGAGGAGCGCCCCGTAGAATCGGCGCGCCTCGTCCTCGCAACCGGAAGGCGCGGCGACTTGGACGTGGTCGAGCCCGACGATTGGGCCGCTCATCGGGACGAGCTCGGCGTTCCGCGTGACCCCGGGCCGGAAAAGCGAACCCGCTTCTCCAGGTGGGTGCCCTGCCGGACTCCGGTGAAACCGTCCTCCGGACCCGGGCTCCCTTCGTGTTGTCGTTGGTTCACGTTGAGAGCCCGAGGTCACGCGCAACGTCGAGCTGTCGTCCCAGTCTACTCGCCTTCCGTCCCCACGGTCACTGACGTGTCGCGTAGCGCCAGTCGATCGCCTGCGTGCCGTCCAGCCCGACGAGCGTCGCGAGCGCCGGGGTCAGCTCGAACTGCCTCCCCGTGGCGGTGAGCTCGTTGTCGATCACCTCCGTCAGCACCGTCTCGCCGCCGTAGCGGATCAGGATCTTCGCGCCGCACGGGAGCACCGGGTGCGTGACACCGAGCGAGCGCTGCGTCAGCACGAGCCCACAGCTCGTCCGCTCCGCGTCGACGCCCGGCGCCCTCGGCGCGGCGAGCGCCTCGTACCAGCCGCCGCCCGCGGCCACCGCGCCGGTGGGCGCCACCACGGGCTCTGCGTCACGCTGCTCGACGACCGCGACCGCGATCAGGCCCGCGAGCAGGGCAACCGCGGCGAGCGACAGCAGGCGCTGGACGACGCGCGCGCTCAGCCGGGCTCCTCCGGCGCGACGACGGTGAGGCCGAGCTCGTCGAGTTGCGTCTGGGTGATCTCGCTCGGCGCGCCGGACATCGGGTCGAGCCCGGCCTGGTTCTTCGGGAACGCGATCACGTCGCGCAGATTCGGCTCGCCGGCGAGGACCATCGTCATCCGGTCGATGCCGAGCGCGATGCCCCCGTGCGGCGGGGCGCCCATCGCCAGCGCGTCGAGCAGGAAGCCGAACTGCGACCGCTGCTGCTCGTCCGTCAGCGCGAGCAGGTCGAAGACGCGTGCCTGGACGTCCGGCTCGTGGATCCGGAACGATCCGCCGCCGAGCTCGTTGCCGTTGACGATGATGTCGTACGCGTATGCGAGCGCGTGGCGCGGGTCCTCGTCGAAGCGGTCGCGCCACTCGTCGGTCGGGCGCGTGAAGGGGTGGTGCACCGCCGTCCAGCGCTCCTCGTCCCCGTCCCACTCGAACATCGGGAAGTCGGTGACCCACAGAAACGTGAACGCCGAGTCGTCGATCAGGTCGAGCTCTCGTCCGGTGTGGAGTCGCAGGTGGCCGAGGACGCGCGAGGTCGTCTCCCACGTGTCGGCAACGAAGAGGAGCGTCTCGCCGGCCGCCGGGGCGAGCTCGTCGAGCTCGCGCTCCGAGAGGAACTTGGCGATCGGCGAGCGTAGCTCGCCGTCCTCGTCGCAAACGACGTACGCGAGGCCTTTCGCGCCGCGTTCCTTGGCGAGCTCCTCGAGAGCGCCGAGCTCGGCGCGAGAGTACGTGCGCGGCACGCGGAGGAAGCGGACGGCCTCCGCCCGGGCGAAGACACCGAACTCCGACGCGCGCGTGACCCCGGTCGCGTCCTCGAGCTCGAGCCCGAAGCGCGTGTCGGGCTTGTCGGAGCCGAAGCGGCGGTCGGCCTCGGCAAAGGTCATTCGCGGCCACGGCGTGGCGATGTCGACGCCGAGGCACTCGTGCCAGATCGCGGCGAACATCTCCTCCATCAGGCGGAAGAGCACCTCGCGGTCCGGGAAGCTCGTCTCGACGTCGAGCTGCGTGATCTCCTGCACGCGGTCGGCGCGGAGGTCCTCGTCGCGGAAGCAGATCGCGATCTGGTAGTAGCGATCGAAGCCTGCGATCATCGTCAGCTGCTTGAGGATCTGCGGGCTCTGCGGGAGCGCGAAGAACTTCCCCTTGTGCAGGCGGCTCGGAACGACGAAGTCGCGCGCGCCCTCGGGCGTCGACTTGTAGAGGAGCGGCGTCTGGATGTCGAGGAATCCGGCCGCCTCCATGTGGCGGCGGATGATCCCGACCATCCGTGCCCGGAGCCGGAGGTTTCGCTGCAGCTTCTCGCGACGCAGATCGAGCCAGCGGTAGCGCAGGCGCAGCGTCTCGTCGACGTTCTCCTCGTCCAGCTGGAACGGAAGCGGCGTCGAGCGGGAGACGATCGTCAGCTCGTCCACGGCGAGCTCGACCTCCCCCGTCGGCATCCTCGCGTTGACCGTCTCGGGGGATCGCGCGACGAGCTCGCCGCGCGCTTGGAGGACGAACTCGTTGCGGATCTCGCCGGCGAGCTCGGCCGCCTTCGGGGCGCGTTCCGGGTTGATCACGAGCTGGGAGATCCCCGTGCGGTCGCGCAGGTCGACGAACACGAGGCCGCCGTGGTCGCGACGGCGGGCCGCCCAGCCGGCGAGCGTCAGGGTGCGCCCGGTCTGCTCGAGCCGCGGCTCGCCGCACATCATGTCCCTCCAGCTCACGCCGAGAGCCTAGAGAGGAGCTCGGCGTGGTCGAGCGGTTCGTCCGGCCGGCCGGGCTCGCGGAGCATCGCAGCGTCTCGGCCGACGACAACGATGCGCTGCGCTCGCAGGCGCCGAGCCTGCGTCAGCTGTCCCTTGAGCGAGCGGCCCGCGTAGTCGGTCTCGGCGGCGAGCCCGACGCGCCGGAGCTCGGCGAGCCAGCGGACCACCTGATCGCGGGGCGCTCCGTCGTCGAGCGCGACGAAGACGTCGATCCCCTCGTTCCCCGGGGCCTCCACGCCTTCCTCCTCCATGGCGATGAGGAGCCGTTCGATTCCTGCTCCGAAGCCGATCCCGGGGGTCGGAGGGCCGCCGATCTCCTCGACGAGGTAGTCGTAGCGGCCGCCGCCGGTGATGGTCGAGTTCTGGTTCTCCGTCGGGCCGATGAACTCGAACGTCGTGCGCGAGTAGTAGTCGAGGCCCCGCACGAGGGTCGGGACGAGGGTGTAGCTGACACCGGTCGCGTCGAGGCCTGCCCGGACGGCTGCGAAGTGCTCGACGCAGGCGGCGCAGAGGGATTCGCCGATCTTCGGCGCCTCGTCGAGCGCGTCGCGCACCGCCGGCGGCTTGGCGAGGTAGTTGTCGAACACGCGCAGCGGGCTCACCTCGACCTTCTCGCGTGTGTCCTGGTCGAGGCGTTCGCCGTTCGCGGTCAGCCAGGCGCGCAGCGCCTTCAGGTACCCGGGCCGGCAGTCGCGGCACCCGATCGAGTTCAGCTCGAGGTGGTAGCGCGTGACGCCGAGGCGGCCGAGCAGCGTGTCGTAGAGCTGGATCAACTCGGCGTCGACGGCGGGGTCGTCGCTGCCAAGCGCTTCGACCGAGGCCTGCCAGTGCTCTCGGTACCGACCACGGCCCGGTGCGCCGTAGCGGTACATCGAGGCGATCGTGTAGAGCTTGACCGGCTGCGGGTCACGGTGCATGCCGTGCTCGACGTACGCACGGCAGATGGGAGCGGTGCCCTCGGGTCGCAGCGTGAGCGAGCGGTCCGAGCGATCGGTGAAGCTGTACATCTCCTTCTGCACGACGTCCGAGCCCGCGCCGGAGGTGCGCGCGAAGAGCGCCGTGTCCTCGAACACCGGCGTCACGATCCGGCGGTACCCGTAGAGCCGGCACAGCCGCTCGATCTCCTGCGTCACGTTGTCCCAGGCGGCCATCTCGGCCGGGACGACGTCGTGTGTCCCGCGCGGCCGCTCGATCTTCACGCGGTCGCTCATCCTGCCGCCTTCGGCCCCGCGTCGCGCAGCTCCGCGAGAAACGGGTTGCGGGCGAGCTCCGCGCCGAGGGTCGTCGACGGCCCGTGCCCGGGGTGGACGGCCGTCTCGGGCGGGAACCGCTCGACGAGACCGCCGATCGAGGCGAGCAACGCCGGCCAGTCGCCGCCGGGGAGATCGGTGCGGCCGACAGAGCCTGCGAAGAGCACGTCACCCGAGAGGAGCGCGCCGTCAACGGCGTATGCGAGGTGCCCCGGAGAGTGGCCGGGGACTGCGAGCACGCCGACGCGCAGCCCGGCGATCTCGAGTGACTCGCCGCCTTCGAGCAGCACGTCCGCAGCCCGTGGCCGGACGTGAAGCCCGGGTGGTGTGAACGCCTCCGGGGACTCGAGCAGCGCCCGCTCGCCCGCAGGGCCGTAGACCGGCGCGCCGGTGCCCTCGGCGAGCTCGGCAAGCCCGAGGATGTGGTCGAAGTGGCCGTGCGTGACGAGGATCGCGGCACACCGCGCGCCGTGCGACGCGAGGGCGAGTCGAACGTCCGTCGCGGGGCCGCTCGGGTCGACGACGAGGGCTTCTGGTGCCCCCCGTTCGGCCCGGACGAGGTAGCAGTTCGTCTCGAGCGGACCGAGCGGCAACTGGTCGATCACGGCGGGCACCACGCGAGTCTACGGACGCTCGGTGGTTTCGCTGCGCGCCGAGGAACGATACGGTTTCGCCGTGCAGACGTGGGACCTGATCGCGATCGACGCGCCCGGTGGCACCGTCGACCCGGTCGTGCTCACGACCGACAACGGGGCACGAGCGATCGCGATCCGCCTCGAGGCGGGCCAGGAGATGAGCGACCATCAAGTGCGGGAACGCGCGTGGGTGGTGATCGTCGAGGGCAGTGCCCGGATCCGTTGCGGCGACCAGGTCGTCGACGGCGGCGTCGGGACGCTCGTGACGTTCGAGCCGGGCGAGCGCCATGCCGTCTCGAGCGAGGGCGGCGCACGCCTGCTCCTGATCCTTGCGCCGTGGCCCGGCCCCGGCCACTACCTCGAGGGCGAGACGCGCTCCTAGGCCGTAGCGACCCACGCGACCACCCTCCCGGGCGGGAGCAGGGCGTCAGCGTCCCGTGCGCTTCGCCTTCTCGAGGCGCTTCTCGTGCGACCGCCAGACGAGACGGTCCATCAGGTAGCTGAACGGCACGAAGATCGCGAGCAGGAAGATCGTCTGGACGATCGCACCCGCCAGCGTGAGCCGGCCGCGCCCGAGCAGCATCACGGTCGCGAGAAAGATCGGGGCGAAGATCGCGCCGCGCTTGAGGACCCGTCCCCACGTGGGCGGCTGCGCGGTGCCGCGTGCCGACCTCGACTTCGAGCCTCTCGTGTCGCCTCCCTTCGCGCTCGGCTTCGGGGGCGCCTCGGTCTTCAGGTCGCCGGCGCTGAGCACCGTCTCGTTGCCCTCGGCGTCGATCTCGACGAGGTCGTAGGCATGGCGCTTCTCCTTCGCCCGCTTGCGGCGCTGCTTCTGGGTGGCCATCGCCTCGATTATGCCCGCGTGTGCGCGACCTGGCCCTCGCTGACGACCGTGTGGACGAGGTCCCCGGCGAGGTGGTACGCGAGGTGCCGCCAGTCGGGCGCGTCGATCAGCACGACGTCCGCCCGCAGGCCGGCGGCGATCCGGCCACGGTCGTGGAGGCCGAGTACGTGCGCGGCGTTGACGGTGCACGCCCCGAGCGCCTCCTCCGGCGACAGCCCGAGCTGCGTGCACGCGAGCGTCCAGACCACCGGCAGGCTCTCGCAGAACGCGCTCCCCGGGTTGAAGTCGGTGGCGAGTGCGATCGCGGCGCCCGCGTCGACGAGCGCGCGCCCAGGCGGCATCGGGCGCGCGAGGTAGAGCGCGGCGACGGGCAGCAGAACCGCCACGACGTCGCTCGCGGCGAGCCGCGCCACGCCGCCGGGACCCGTTGCTTCGAGATGGTCGATCGACCGCGTGCCGATCTCGACCGCGAGCGCCACCGCGCCCATCTCGGTGAGCTGGTCGCCGTGGAGGCGGAGGTCCAGGCCGGCCTCCCGGCACGCGAGCAGATACCGGCGCGCCTGCTCGACGTCGAACGTCCCCCGCTCGACGAACACGTCGGCCGCGACGGCGATCCGGGCCGCCTCGGGCAACACCTGTGCGATCGCCCAGTCGACGTACTCGTCGGCGTCCGGGTGCTCGGGCGGAACCGCATGGGCACCCAGCCAGGTCGGAACACCGCCTGCGGCGCGGACCGCCTCCAGCTGCGCGAGCTCGGTATCGCGGTCGAGCCCGTAGCCGCTCTTCCCCTCGAATGTCGTCGTGCCGCGGGCGAGCATCGCGTCGCGGTGACGCACGACGATCTCGCCCAGAGCCGCCGCGCCAGCGGCACGGGTGGCGCGCGTCGTCGAGAGGATCCCACCGCCTGCCGCCAGCAGCTCCTCGTACGTGGCCCCCGCGGCTCGGAGGGCGAACTCGTTGGCCCTGTCGCCGGCGAACGCCGGGTGCGTATGGCAGTCGACGAGCCCGGGGATCGCGGAGAGCCCGCGACCGTCGATCTCCTCGACGTCGCCGTCGAGCAGCGGCAGGTCGCGCATGAGCCCGAACGCCTCGACCGCGCCGTCCCGAGTCAAGACGAAGGCGTCGTCGATCACGTCGACGTCGCCGAGGGCTCGGCCGCGGAGCGGCGCATGCGTGCCGGCCGGCGTTGCGACCTGCGCGAGGTCGCGGATGAGGAGTCGGCTCATCCGCTCGGGCGACCGGGCGTCGCAGTCGTCACGAGGTCACGCCCGGCAGGTCGAGCCCCCCGCGGTGGGCGGCGTCGATCGCCTCCTCGTAGCCCGCGTCCGCGTGCCGCATCACACCGGTGCCCGGGTCGGTCGTGAGCACGCGCTCGAGGCGCCGCTCGGCGTCGGCCGTACCGTCGGCGACGACGACCATGCCCGCGTGGATCGAGTTGCCGATCCCGACGCCGCCACCGTGGTGGACGCTGACCCACGTCGCGCCGGCCGCGGTGTTGAGGAGCGCGTTGAGGATCGGCCAGTCGGCAATGGCGTCCGATCCGTCCCGCATCGCCTCGGTCTCGCGGTAGGGCGATGCGACGGACCCCGAGTCGAGATGATCCCTCCCGATCACCACCGGCGCTGACACTGCACCGGATCGAACGAGCGCGTTGATCGCGAGACCCGCCTTCGCGCGATCGCCGTGGCCGAGCCAGCAGATGCGCGCCGGGAGACCCTGGAACGCCACCCGCCCGGGGGCCAGCTCGAACCACCGCTGCAAGAGCACGTCGTCGGGAAAGAGCGCCTGCAAAGCGTGGTCGATCACCGCAATGTCCGCCGGCTCACCGGAGAGGACGACCCAGCGGAAGGGCCCTATCCCCCGGCAGAAGAGCGGCCGGATATAGGCCGGGACGAAGCCCGGGTATGTGAAGGCGTCGCTCAGGCCGGCTCGATACGCCTCACCTCGCAGGTTGTTTCCATAATCGAAAACGTAGCAACCCATCCGGACGAGATCGACCATCGCCCGGACGTGGGTGACGATCGACTCCGCTGCGAGCCGGAGGTACTCCCGCGGATCTCGTTCCCGGAGCGCCGCCGCCTCCTCGAACGGCACCTCGGCCGGGACGTAGCCGGTGAGGGGGTCGTGGGCCGCGGTCTGGTCGGTGACCAGGTCGAACGCCTCGCCGCGTGCGACGAGCTCCGGCAGGACGTCCGCCGCGTTACCAAGCAGCCCGACGGAGAGCGGCTTCCTCGCCGCGGCGGCCGCACGGATCGCTGCGAGGGCGTCGTCCAGCGACTCCGCCTGCTCGTCCAGGTACCTCGTCTCGAGCCGACGCTCGATCGAGCGCTGGTCGACCTCCACGCACAGGATCGCCGCACCCGCCATCGTCGCAGCGAGCGGCTGGGCTCCTCCCATTCCCCCCAATCCCGCCGTGAGGACCGTCCTCCCGGAGAGATCGGACGACCCGAAGTGCGCCTCGCCCGCCGCGCAGAACGTCTGGTACGTCCCCTGGAGGATCCCCTGTGTTCCGATGTAGATCCACGACCCGGCGGTCATCTGCCCGAACATCGTCAGCCCCTCCGCCTCGAGCCGGCGAAACTCGTCCCACGTCGCCCACGCGGGCACGAGAAGGGAGTTCGCGATCAGGACGCGTGGCGCATCGGGATGCGTCCGGAACACGCCGACCGGCTTGCCCGACTGGACGAGAAGCGTCTCGTCGTCGCCGAGCCGGAGGAGCGTCCGCACGATGTCCCGCAGCGCCTGGTGCGACCTGGCTGCGCGCCCGGACCCGCCGTAGACGACGAGCGACTCGGGATGTTCGGCGACCTCGGGATCGAGGTTGTTGAGGAGCATGCGAAGCGGCGCCTCGGTCGTCCACGACCGCGCGTTGAGGGTGCTGCCACGCGGTGCGCGGATCGCGGAGAGGTCGCCGACGAGGCTCTCGACCAGCGCCTCGGTCACGGACGCCGGCTTCCGTTGCTCGAGGGGTTTCGCTCCGGCGTCGCCCGGGACTCGCGCTGGCGGAACCTGAACCACGTCCAGCCGGTCGCAACCAGGAAGTACGCCAGCGCGATCAGAAGCGCCTTCACGATGTTGCCGCCGGAGATCGCGGCGACGACGAGGATCACGAGCGCGAGGATCGCGTGGAGGATCGCGGATCCGCGGTACGGGTGCGGCGGCGCCGGGAGATCGCTCATTCCGTCACCTCCGGGACGTCTCGGCCGATCGTGTCGAGCAGCGAGCCGTCCCGGATCGCGGATGCCACGCGTTCGATGTCCGCCGACAGCGACCTGTCCTCGCGGACGCGCTCGGACAGCGTCCTGACGAATGCCCGTGCCGCGCGGACGCCCGTCCCGGGCTCCAGCGGAGCGAGGAACTCGACCGCCTGCGCGCCCGCGAGCAGCTCGATGGCGAGAACGCGCTCGGCGTTCCCGACGACCTGGAGCGCTTTCAGGCCGGCGCCGTTCCCCATCGAGACGTGATCCTCCTGACCGGCGCTCGTCGGGATCGAGTCGACCGAAGCGGGGTGGCTTAGGCCCTTGTTCTCCGAGACGAGCGCAGCGGCCACGTACTGGGGGATCATGAAGCCCGAGTTGAGGCCTTCCTCGCGAGCGACGAGGAACGGCGGCAGGCCGTCCGACAGGCTCGGGTTCACGAGCCGCTCCGTCCGCCGCTCGCTGATGCTGGCGAGCTCCGCACACGCGATCGCGATGCAGTCGAGCCCGATCGCGATCGGCTGGCCGTGGAAGTTGCCGTTCGAGACGATGAGCTGCTCGTCCAGGAGGACGAGCGGGTTGTCGGTCGCCGAGTTCAGCTCGACCGCCACGGTGCGCTCGACGTGGTCGAGGAGGTCGCGGCTCGCGCCGTGCACCTGCGGCGCACAGCGGAGGGAGTAGGCGTCTTGCACCTTGTCGCACCAGCGGTGGGACTCCACGATCGCCGACCCGGTGAGGAGAGCCCGGAGGGTTGCGGCGCTGCGGCCCTGGCCGGGAAGCGGCCGCGCGGCGTGGATCGCGGGGTGGAAGCTCGTGGGCGTCGCCTGAAGCGCCTCCACCGACATCGCGCACGCCACGTCTGCCGCGCGCGCGAGGCGCTGGGCGCGCACGAGCGCGAGCGACGCCATCGCGGTCATGAACTGCGTCCCGTTGATGAGGGACAGGCCTTCCTTCGCAGCAAGCGTGATCGGGGCCAGCCCGGTGGCCTCGAGTGCCTCGGCGCCGGGGACGCGCCGCCCGGCAACGGTCGCCTCGCCTTCCCCCACGAGCGGCAGGGCGAGGTGCGCCAGAGGAGCCAGGTCGCCGCTCGCCCCGACCGAGCCCCGCGAGGGGACGAACGGGACGATCCCCGCCGCGAGTACGCCGAGAAGCAGCTCGATGGTCTCCACACGCGCGCCCGAGAACCCCTTCGCGAGCGTGTTGGCGCGCAGCAGCATGGCGGCACGCACGACCTCGTCGGCGTACGGCTCGCCGACCCCGCAGGCATGGCTGCGAAGCAGCCGCAGCTGCAGCTCGGCCGCGTGCTCCGGCGGGATCGACTCCGAGACGAAGCGCCCGAACCCCGTGTTGACGCCGTATGTGTGGTCACCGACCTGCGCCTCGAGAAACGCCCGGGCGGCGGCGGCGCGCTCGCGGCCGGTCGCGGCGAGGACGGCGGCACGACCCTCGACCGCGACGTCCCAGACGTCGGCGATCTCGAGGTGCTCCCCGGTCAGCTCGACAGCGGCCGGCACGGCGCGAGTGTAGACCCGCCCGTTGCGCCCGGGTCGCGCGGTCAGTCCGCCGTCGCCCGCGGCATCGCACGGCCTCGGCCACGGGTCCGTCGCTGCTCTCGCTCAACGCGGCAGACGACGGGACTCTGGGCAGCACGACCGAGACGCCGGTTCGGCGCCGACCCCCACAGGGGACCGAGGCCCCCTGGAGTCACGCTATCGGGCACGGTGTCACAGGCGTGTGCCGGCTTCGTGCCGACTTCGTGACGGCGGCCGGCGCGCGCGACCGATGTTGCAGCCGCCCCACGACAGTCGCTCTCGTCGGACAGCGTGCGCGCCGCGAGGTTCGGCGGCGCACGCGCCCATCGGGCGGCGCATCAGCCGGCCAGGTGCCACTCGAGGACGCGATCTGCGTCCAGGCGCCCGAGCCGCAGCGCGCGGCGCGCTGCATCCAGCGCAGCCGCCGTCGGGACGCCCCGGGCATCGAGCGGCTCGGCGATGCCCGCGGCCAGCGCCGCTTTCTCCACGGGGGCTGCCGGCATCAGCCCGACGAGCTCCCCCCTCCCCACCTCTGCTCCTCGGGCGTTCGCCTCCGAGACGATCCGCGCGACCATCTCGTGCGGCGCCGTCGCATCGAGATCGATGACGTTGGTCGAGACCTGGATGCGGCCCCTCCCGAGTTGCAGTCCGAGCGCCTGGACGCCGGGGAGCCCGCCTGACGACTCGCGCACGGCCGCCGCGACGTCGCGTGCGACGCCGAGCGTCCCGTGCAATTCGAGATTGAACGCGACGAGCGGCTTGCGCACGCCGAGCAGCACCGCGCCCCCGGCGCGGTCGAGCCGACGCGGGCCGTACGCCGGTGCGATCTCGCCGGCGTCGACGCGCCGCTGCAGCTCGGCCGGCCCGCCGCGCCGGAAGAACGCCGGCCGGCGGCCCTGGCCGATCTCGCCGTAGAGGAAGACCGGGAGTCGCAGCTCCTCGCCGACCCTGACGCCGACCGCGCGGGCGACGTCCACTGCCCGCCCGAGGTCTCCCGGCACGAGCGGCACGACGGGAACGACGTCCGTAGCCCCGACCCGTGGATGCACGCCCCGGTGCACCCGAAGGTCGATCCGTCGCCTCGCCTCGCCGATCCCGGCCACGAGCCCGTCCTCGAGGGCCTCGTCGTCCCCGACCAGGGTGACCACGGCACGGTTGTGGTCGGCGTCGAGATGCGTGTCCAGCACGCGCGCACTTCCCCGGGCGAAGGCGTCCGCGATCGCGGCGACCACTGACGCGTCGCGGCCCTCGGAGACGTTCGGCACGGACTCGAGCAGGGCCACGGCGCGTACCCTACGACCGATGCGCGAGCCGACCGCACCGGCCTACTACGACCGCCGCGCGCCCGAGTACGACGACTGGTACCTGGGTCAGGGGCTCTACGCGGCGCGCGATCGCGAAGGATTCGACGACGACCTCGCGCGGGTCTGCGAGACGCTCGCCACGCTCGAGCCCGCGCGAACGCTGGACGTCGCGTGCGGCACCGGCTTCCTCACGCGGCATCTCCGCGGCGACGTGACCGGGCTCGACCAGAGCGCGCGGATGCTCGAGGTGGCCGCGACGAGGCTGTCGGACGCGACGCTCGTGCAGGGCGACGCGCTCGCGCTTCCGTTCGCGGACGACACCTTCGACCGTCTCGTCAGCGGCCACTTCTACGGTCACCTCGACACGGCGCAGCGCGCGAGCGTTCCTGCGCGAGGCTCGTCGCGTCGCGCGTGAGCTCGTGATCGCCGACGCGTCGCGCGAGCGATCCCACACCGGCGAGGAGTGGTCGGAGCGCGTGCTCCGCGACGGATCGAGCTGGAAGGTGTACAAGCGCTGGTTCACGCCGGACGGCCTGCTCGACGAGCTCGGAGGCGGTGAGGTGCTGCACACCGGCCCCTGGTTCGTCGTGGTGCGCTCGCCGCGGTGAGCCGCGTCCGATCGATCGCCGCGCTCCAGCGGCAGAACGCGCAGTGCCGGCGCTGCCTCGCGGCGGGGTTCCCGATCGACCCGCGTCCCGTCTTCGTCGGCCGCGCCGGCCAGCGCGCGTACCTGTTCGGCCTCGCTCCCGGGCACGTCGAGGCCGAGACCGGCCTGCCGTGGCAGGGCCGCGCGGGTCGGACGCTCCGTCGCTGGCTGCGGCTCGAGGAGGACGCCTTCTTCGCGCTCTTCTACTGCGCATCCGTCACCCGTTGCTTTCCCGGGCCGAGCGCGAGCGGCCGCGGCGACCGCCGCGCGACCCCGGCCGAGGAGGCGCTCTGCGCACCGTGGCGCGAGGACGAGCTGCGCCTCCTCCGACCCGCCCTCATCGTCACCGTCGGGCTCGTCGCGGCGCACCAGCTCCTCGGCGTCCGGCGGCTCACCGAGGCGATCGGCAAGAGCTACGTGCTCGACGACGCGATCGCCGTCCCGCTGCCCCACCCCTCGGGGGCGAGCGGCTGGCTCAACGACGACACGAACCGCAAGCGGCTCGGCAAGGCACTCACGCACGTCCGCCGCGAGCTCGAGCGGCTCGCCGTCGCATAGGATCGCGACGTGACCATCGGCGCCGTCCTGGACGAGACCTGCACCCTCTTCACACGGTTCTTCCTTCGGTTCTTCGTGATCGCGCTCGTCGTCTTCGCGGCGGTCAACCTCGTGGAAGCCTTGGAGCAGATCCTGATCGGCAGCACGATCGTCGCGCGGGCCGCCGTGTTGCCGTTCAGCGCGATTGCGATCGCGATCACCTACGTCCGGCTCCGGGAAGCGGGATCGGTCTCCCCGATCCCCGGCGACGCGTGACGCTCGACCGGGAGACCGAGGCACGGATCGAGGAGCCCGCCTCCGCGGACGCCGTACGCGAGGCGCGGCTCACCCCCGCCGAGGCGGTCGAGCACATGCGGATCCATCTGCCGGACCGCGGCAACCGAAAGCTCCGGCGCGTTCTCGAGCGCACGAACGCCGACCTGGAGCTCAAGGGCTGGTGGCACGTCGCGAACGTCAACGCGGTCGTCCGGCTGGAGATCAACGACCACTCCTGGGTGCACATCCAGATCGTCGCCAACATCGCACTGAAGCTTCTCCGGCAGCTCACGAAGAACGGCGTCGAGCCGTCGCTCGTGCGCGACTACGGGATGGAGAGAGAGGACTCGGAGATGGTCGTAGTCCTCGCCGCGCTCACCCACTGCGTGGGGATGTCGGTGCACCGCAAGGGCCACGAGGACTGGAGCCTGTTCCTCGCCGAGCCGAAGCTCCGCGAGCTGCTGGAGGGCATCTACGACGAGCCCGACCGCACGGTGATCGTCTCCGAGGTGCTCCAGGCGATCACGAGCCACCGCGCCGACGGTGAGCCGCTCTCGCTCGAGGCCGGGATTCTGCGCGTCGCCGACGCGCTCGACATGGCGAAGGGACGATCGCGGATCCCGTTCGAGCGCGGCCAGGTTTCGATGCACTCGCTCTCCGCCGCGGCGGTCGAGGAGGTCCTGATCGCCGATGGAGAGACCAAGCCGGTCCGCATCGAGATCGTGATGAACAACTCGTCCGGCCTGTTCCAGGTGGACGGGCTGCTGCGGGCGAAGCTCCGGGGATCCGGGCTCGAGCCGTACGTCGAGGTGATCGCCCACATCGACACCGACGCCGAGAAGCGCCTCGTCCCGGAGTATCGACTCGAGATCTGAGCCGTCCGGGCGGCTACAATCCGCTCGACGCCCTGCGGGATCGTCTAATGGTAGGACGCCGGATTCTGGCTCCGGAAGTTGGGGTTCGAGTCCCTGTCCCGCAGCCTCCGAAACGCCCCTCACGGGGCGTTTCGCGTTGTTCGAGCCGTAAACGCTCGTGACACGCTGTGAAGGTTTGGTAAGCGTTGGCAGGAACGGCTATGCCCGTCGGTAGCCTCGCTTGATCTGACACGAACGGCTGGCGCCGGGCTCTCCGCGTTGGAGCCCGAATGCGGCGCGCGCCGTTGTCCCTGTCTCCCACGCGGAGGTTCTCTCCTGAAAGCCCTTGTCACGGGCCTGTGCGCCCTCGTCCTCGTCGTCACACCGGCCGCCGCCCAGGCCGGCTCGTCCGCCGATGTCGGCACCGAGCTCGCCCGCCACGTGGCGACGATGGAGAAGTCGACGTCGGTGATCCACTTCTTCGACACCCACCGCTGGCTCCTCTCCGATCCCCGGTTCGAGAAGGAGGCCGCGCTCAGGCTCGGGATCGCTCGTCACACGCTCGCGGCGAGCAAGGCCAAGGCGGCACGCACGCGTGCCGCTCTCGTGCGCCGGAAGGCGCAGGTCGAGCGCACGCGGCTGCTCGCATCGCTCGAGCGCTCGCCGCAGAAGGCGATCTGCCACGTGTTCGGTTCGCACTGCGGCGAGGCTCTCCGGGTCGCCGCCTGCGAGTCCGGCTACAGCGTCGACGCCCAGAACGGGGAGTACCTCGGCCTCTTCCAGATGGGCACCAGCGAGCGCCGGCTCTTCGGCCACGGCGAGACCGCGCTCGAGCAGGCGCAGGCCGCATACCGCTACTTCGTCCGCTCGGGCCGCGACTGGAGCCCGTGGTCGTGCAAGCCGTGGTACTGAGCGCCGACAACGAAACGTGCGCAAAGTGCGGAACGCGGGCTGCCGGCCGGGTTCCCACGACGCGCGATCGCTGGTAGTAGATCGATCGTGCCCTTCTGGCGGAAGCCCGACCGCCTGAGGCCTCTCGACGAGGCAGCTGCGTATGCGCGCTGCCACGGCGACCGCGACGAGTCGGTCCGTATCGTCAAGCTCCCGCCACGCCGGGCACGCTATGACCTCCTCGCCACGGGCGAGGAGATTCGGCGGCGCTTCGAGGAGCGGATCGACGCCCGCGACCCCGACGCCGCACTCACCCCGACGCCTCCCGCGGCCGCCTGAGCCGCGTCGTCGCCGGGTGCAGCCGACGCCGGTCGCGTCGGGAGCAGTTCGGTACACTCCCCGTTCGCCACGGCCCATTCGTCTAGTGGCCTAGGACACCGCCCTCTCACGGCGGCGGCACGGGTTCGAATCCCGTATGG
>CAWGDT010000015.1:0-80507 GCA_963821365.1 uncultured Actinomycetes bacterium | reverse complement strand
ACGGCGGCCCTCGCGCGCCGCGATCGAACGCGATAGAGGGATCGGCGATACCCGGCACGCGACGGAGGTCAGCGCTGCGCATGTGCGTAGCAGTGACGGTGGCTGCGGTCGCCGCGTCGGCGGCCGCATCGACCGCGTGGGCGCACGCGGCGCTGGAGTCGTCGACGCCCGCGAACGACGAGGTGCTGGCCCGTGCTCCGAAGCGTGTCGTGCTGCGCTTCAGCGAGCCGGTCGAGACGGCATTCGGCTCCGTACGGGTGTACGACGGTGCAGCTCGTCGCGTCGACGACGGCGGGACGACGCGGCTCGAGCCGCGGGAGGTCGCCGTCAGGCTTCGGTCGGGCCTGGCGCGGGGGACCTATACGGTCGCGTGGCGGGTCGTGTCGGCGGACTCGCACCCGGTCAGTGGTGCGTTTGTCTTCCACGTCGGCAAGCCGGGAGCCGGCGCCGCCGGTGTTGCGAGTCGGGTTCTGGACGACGAGAACGGCTCGCGGACGGTCGACCGGAGCTTCGATGTCGTTCGGTTCCTCAACTTCGCGTTCATCTTGCTCTGCGTCGGCGGGGCGGGCATCCTCGCCCTGGTGCTGAGAGCCGAGGCGGCGACGGTGCGCACGCCGCTGTGGGCGGCGCTTGCGGTGAGCGCTGCGCTGCTGGCGGTCGTGTCGGTCGCGGGGATCGGTCTCGAGGGGGCGAAGGCGAGCGGGCTCGGCCTGGACGCCGCGTTCCGCACGTCCCTGATCGGCGACGTGCTGCAGACGGAGTTCGGTCGTGCCTGGCTCGTCCGAGCCGTGCTCGCGATCGTGGTCGCCGGTCTCGCCGCCCTCGTGCTCGTGGGTCCGCGACGCCGCGAGCACGCGGTCGCGCTCGTGGCGTGTGCGCTCGGAGTGGGAATCGCGGCCACGCCGGCGCTCTCCGGGCACGCGCGGGTCGTCGGGGCGTTGGCGGTCGTCAGTGACTGGGTGCACGTGCTGGCGGCCTCCGCGTGGATCGGCGGGCTCGTGTTCGTGCTCGTCGCGCTCTGGCGATCGGGTGGCGCGCGCTGGTCGCTCGCCACTCGGGCGGTGCCGCGGTTCTCGACTCTCGCGGTGGTCTCCGTCACCGCCCTGCTGGTGGCCGGCGTCGTGAGCAGCTTGCTCGAAGTGAGCTCGTGGAGCGCCCTCTGGGAGACGACGTACGGGCGGCTGTTGCTCGTCAAGGCGGCCCTTGTCCTGCCGGTGCTGGCGCTGGGCTCGTTCAACAACCGCGTCTCGGTGCCGAGACTCAGGGCCGGGACCGCCCCGGCAGTCGAGCGGCGTCGGTTTCTTCGATCGACGGCGGCCGAGCTTGCGCTGGTGGTGGCGATCGTCGGGGTGACGGCAGTGCTCGTAGCCGAGCCCCCGGCGAAGGCGCAGCTTGCGGCGCCGGCCGGGCCGGTGTCACGCGAGGCGATCCTCGGTCCGTTCCACCTGGAGCTCGTCGTCGACCCGGCGAAGACGGGGACGAACGAGGTTGGCCTGCATCTGCTCGACCACTCGACAGGTCAGCCCGCCGAGGTGGACGAGGTCCGTGTCGGTGCCTCGCTGCCGGCCGCGGGCGTTGGCCCGATACGCCTTCGGGCGGTGCCGGCCGGCCCGGGGCACGCCGTCGTTCCGGCCGCGACCTTCCCACTCGTCGGCGACTGGCGGCTGCGCGTCGACGTGCGTCAGGGCGACTTCGACGAGTGGAGTACCACTGTCACCATTCCAATCCGAAAGGACCGGTAGGACATGAAGGCACGTCTCGCTGCTCTCTCGACCGTCGTGGTCGCTGGGCTCGCTTCGGTCGCGATCGCGCAGGCGCACGTCACCGTGCATCCGAACGCGCTGCCCTCGGGCGGCTTCACGGTGATCGACGTCCAGGTGCCCAACGAGCGGGACAGGGCCTCCACGGTCAGAGTCGACGTCGAGTTCCCGAATGGGATCTACGTCGCGTCGCCCGCGGCCCTGCCGGGCTGGAAGACGCGCGTGATCACGAAGAGGCTCTCCAAGCCGGTCGAGATCGAGCCCGGGTTCTCCGTCTCCAGCCGCGTCGACCGCGTGGTCTTCACGGGTGGACGGATCGGGCCCGGCCAGTTCCTCTCGTTCCCGATCTCGATCAAGGCACCGACGTCGAAGGCCGGGACGCTCCTCACCTTCAAGGCGCTCCAGACGTATTCGAACGGCGACGTGGTGCGGTGGATCGGCAACCCGACCGCCGACGCGCCTGCGCCGCAGGTGCTGATCCGCTCCGCCTCTTCGCCTGTGCTCGACTACCCGGCCGGGGCGAACAGCGCCAAGCAGAGCATGGGCAAGACGCTGACCGGGTTCGCGTTCGGTCTGCCGCTCGGCGCACTCGGCGCCTACCTGGTGATTCGCCGCCGCAAGCCCGCTTGAATCTCGGGCCCTGACGGCGGCGAGGCTCGGGCCACACGCGAGGATGCCGACCTCGCCGGGGCCGTGGGGACGCCAGGGCAGGCACCGAGACGACCTTGCACGAATCGAAGAGTTTCGATACATTGACCGTCGTCGATACGAGGTGGTGGCCAATGAAGGTACTTCGAGAGCCCGAGGTGTTCGGGGTCGCCGTATGCCGGCGTTGCGGCGTCGTGTGCGACCGCGAGTGTCGCGCCGACGCCGTACGTGAGCGGGCGTCGCTGAAGGTGGCCCTGGCGGGACCGAGGACCTGATGGCGACGGTCGAGACCTCGGTCGCCTGCTGCGCAATGCCCTTGGGCGCGCCGTTGCTGGACGAGCACGAGGCGAAGACGACGGCCGAGGTCTTCAAGGCGCTCGCCGATCCCGCGCGCATCCGCATCGTCAATGCACTGGCGCAGAGCAGTGAGCCGGTGTGCGCCTGCGAGTTCGAGCCGGCGCTCGGGCTCTCGCAACCGACCGTCAGCCATCACCTGAAGAAGCTGACAGACGCCGGCCTCCTGGAGCGCGAGCAGCGCGGGAGGTGGGCGTTCTTCTCACTGCGACGCGAGGCGGTCGAACGGCTGGCAGTCGTCGCCGACCTGAAAGGAGCGTGCTGCTGATGTCCGCCACTGCCGACGAGCTCCGCGAGGAAGTCCGGCGCCGCTACGCCGAGTCGGCGCGCGCGGTGACCGAGGGATCGAGCAACTGTGGCTGTGGGAGCGGCTCGTGCTGCTCGGAGGAGGGCGAAGGGGCGACATTCGGAGAGGCGCTGTACGACGCCGACCAGCGTGGCGACGTTCCCGAGGCGGCTGCTCTGGCATCTCTGGGCTGCGGGAACCCGACGGCTGTCGCCAACCTGCGCGAGGGCGAGACGGTGCTCGACCTCGGCTCCGGCGGTGGGATCGACGTGATCCTCTCCGCCAGGCGAGTCGGCCCGACCGGCGTCGCGTACGGGCTCGACATGACCGACGAGATGCTCGCGCTCGCGATGCAGAACGCACGGGACGCGGACGTGCCCAACGTTCATTTCCTCAAGGGCGACGATCGAGCAGATCCCGCTGCCGGCCGACTCGGTCGACATCGTCATCTCGAACTGCGTCATCAACCTCTCCGTCGACAAGCCCGCCGTGCTGACCGAGATCGCGCGGGTGCTGCGGCCGGGAGGACGGATCGGGATCAGCGACGTGGTCGCCGAGGATCGCCTCTCCGCCGGGGAACGGGCGGAGCGCGGCAGCTACGTCGGCTGCATCGCCGGAGCGTTATCCGTGGGCGAGTACGAGGCAGGCCTCGAGGCGGCGGGGTTCATCGATGTCTCGGTCGAATTCACGCACGAAGTGGCCGACGGCATGCACGGAGCGATCGTCAAGGCGATCAAGACCCACGAGCCCGAGCGGAAAGGACTGCCCGTCGTCCAGCCCTCGGCCACCGCGGGCTGCTGCTGACGAGGGCGACGTGGTGGGGACAGCGCGATGAGCCAGACGCTCGATCCGGTCACTCAGCACCATGTTCGGCAGGCGGCCGAAGCGCTGAGCGGCGAGTTCGCCGGGGTGGTCTCGGAGGAGACGATCGAGCGGTACATCGCCGAGTCGCTCGACCTTCTCGGACCGAGGAAGTTCGACGCGTTCGTTCCCGTGCTCGCGCATCGTTTTGCGCGGGAGCGGCTCAAGGCGTTGGCACAGACGGAGGGACTGATGACGAAGGAGATGCCGGAGGTGCTGTTCGTCTGCGTCCACAACGCGGGCCGTAGCCAGATGGCAGCGGGGCTCGTCAAGCTCCGCTCCGACGGACGGATCCACGTCCGGTCGGCCGGCAGCGATCCGGGCGAGGAGATCAATCCGGCCGTCGCCCAGGCGATGGCCGAGGTCGGGGTGGACATGTCGGAGGAGTTCCCGAAGCCGCTGACCGACGAGGTCGTGCGGGCGGCCGACGTTGTCATCACCATGGGATGCGGCGACGCTTGTCCGATCTACCCGGGCAAACGCTACGAGGACTGGACGCTGGACGACCCTGCCGGCCAGGACGTCGAGACAGCCCGGCGTATCCGTGACGAGATCGATAGCCGCGTCCAGCGACTGATCGCTGACCTCGTTGCCTAGGCCCGGGTTGGCAAGGCGAGCGCTGGCCGAGGGCTTCGCGACCTTCGCCCTCGTCTTCGCCGGCTGCGGTGCCATCGTCGTCAATGCCGAGCGCGAACAGGCGCTCGGCACCGTCGGCATCGCAGCCGTGTTCGGGTTGGTGATTCTCGCGCTGGTCTACGCCACGGGCCATCTGTCGGGCGCGCACATCAATCCCGCGGTGACGGTTGCCTTCACCGTGACGCGGCACTTCCCGCCACGTGACGCGGCGGTCTACGTTCCAGCGCAACTCGTCGGGGCCGTTGGTGGCGCGCTCGTCCTTCGGCTTGCCTGGGATTGGACACCCGCAGACCTGGGTGCCACCGTGCCAAGCGTCGGCACAGGCTCGGCGCTGGTCTACGAGCTGATCCTCACCGCCCTGCTGATGTTCGTCATCGTGGCGGTCGCAACCGACACACGGGCGGCGGGATCGGCCGCGGCGATCGCGATCGGCGCCACGGTCGGACTCGATGCGCTGTTCGGGGGAGACGTGACTGGTGCCTCCATGAATCCCGCGCGGTCATTCGGACCGGCGCTCGTCTCCGGGACCTGGACGGAGTTCTGGATCTACGTCGTCGGGCCTACGGTCGGAGCCTTGGCCGGCGCGGCCCTCTACCAGGCGATTCGAGCTCCAGCGCCACGCGAGCCCTCCTCTGACCGACGAACTGGCGAGGGCTGCGACCGATCCCGCATCAATGCTGGAAGCCGACGCCCGGACTCGAACCGGGGACCCCTTCATTACGAGTGAAGTGCTCTACCAGCTGAGCTACGTCGGCGGGCCGCGGATTCTAGCGCTCGGCGTCCGGGCTCAGGGCGCGCGGCAGGCGTGGCGCCGGCAGGCACCAAGCGCCGGAGCCACGCCGCACGCGTGACGAGGAGCCGACGACAGGTTCTCCTGCCGGATTTCCGCAGAGGCCCGAGATGCCGGGCCGGCCGCGACGGCCGTGCCTCACCTCCCTCGTCGGCCGTGCGGGTCCCGACCCCATCCCTCGAAGCGGTGGTTCGACTCGAGTCAGGAAAACGCGCGACGCAGCCGGACGAAGAGGGCTTCGAGGAACAGCGGCAGGTTGAGGTTGAGCTCCTCGACCTCCCGCCATGCCTGGCGGACGACTGCGGCCGCCTCCTCCGCTCCCCGCGCGGCGGGACCCGTCGCGTCCTCGTGGAGGGCGGCCAGCCGATCGGCGTGCACGACCGCCCCTTCGGCGCCGTTCGCGACGACGACGAGGTCGCGGTACCAGGCTCCGAGGTCGTCGAGCGCGGCGAGGACCTCCGCCCTCTCGGCGCCGAACTCCGCCCGTCGAACGCGCTGCTCCGCGTCCCGTGCTGGGAGGTCGAGCGCGTCGACGAGATCCTGCTCGCGGCGGCGGGCCCCGCCGCCGAGCGCGCGAGCGCCGTCGAGGATGATCCCGGCGGCCGCCGCGGGATCGAACTCCGCGTCGGCATACGCCCCGCGTGCGGCGTCGAGCAGCGCGTCGCGGCGGGCGCGCGCCTCGTCGTCGAGCTGGCGTGCGGCCCGGTCGAGCCGTCCGCCGGCCAGCCGCCCGACGACGGCGACGTCCGAGGCCGCGAGCCCGGGCGCCCGTGCCGCGATCCACGTCTCCACCGCAGACCGCGAGAGCCGCCGGAAGGGAACGAGCTGGCACCGGGAGCGGACCGTCTCCGGGAGCTTGCCGAGCTCGTCCGCGACGAGCACGATCGTCGCGTAGCCGGGCGGCTCCTCGAGATCCTTGAGCAGAGCCGCGGCCGCCTCGTCGTTCATCCGGTCCGCGTCGAGGATCAGGTACACGCGCCGGTCGGCCTCGAACGGCCGCAGATGCAGGTCGTGGTGGAGCGCGCGGATCTCGTCGATCCGGATCATCGCGCCGAGCGCCTCGGTGACGTGCAGGTCGGGGTGCGTCCGCGCATCGACGCGCCGCGGGTCTCCGAGCAGCACTCCGGCGAACGCCTGCGCCGCAGGTCGCTTCCCGACACCGGCGGGCCCGTGGAAGAGATAGGCGTGCGCCGGGCCCTCGGCGAGCGCGGCCTCGAGGAGCCGCTTCGCCTCGACCTGCTCCGGGACGTCAGCGAAGGTGGTCACGGATCTCCGCCGCGATCTCGGGGATGGCTCGTCGTCCGTCGACCACGACGTACCGCTCCGGGAAGCGTGTCACGAGCGTCCGATACGCCTCCACGACCCGCGGCCAGAACTCCGCCTCCGCACGCTCGATGCGGTCGCCCTTTTCGCCGACGCGCGCGAGCGCGGTCTCTGTGTCGAGCTCGACGAGGAAGGTCAGGTCGGGAAGCAGGCCGCCGACTGCGTCCAGGTTCAGCTCGAGGATCGTGTCGACTCCAAGGCCGCGGCCGCCGCCCTGGTAGGCGACGGACGTGTCGAGGTAGCGGTCGCACACGACGGTCGCACCGCGCTCGAGGGCGGGACGGATCACCTGGTCGACGTGCTGCGCGCGCGCCGCGACGTAGAGCGCCGCCTCGGCCCAGGGAGCGACGTGGTCGCCGTGGAGGACGAGGTCGCGGATCTGCTCTCCCAGGGGCGTCCCTCCGGGCTCGCGCGTGAGCACGACGCTGACGCCGTCCGCCTCCAGCGAGCGCGCGAGCAGCCGCGCCTGCGTCGTCTTGCCGCAGCCGTCGAGCCCTTCGAAGGTGACGAACATCGGCGGACGTTAACGCGAGTAGGCTCCCCCGATGCGCGCGCTCGTCACCGGCGGGGCCGGATTCATCGGCTCCCATCTCGTCGACGCGCTCGTCGCGCGGGGCGACGAGGTCGTCGTGATCGACGACCTGAGCACCGGCCGCCGGGAGTACGTCAACCCGGCCGCGCTGTTCCGCCCGCACGACATCCGCGAGCCGTTCGAGACCGACATGGACGTCGTCTTCCATCTCGCCGCGCAGGCCGACGTCGGGACGTCGATGGAGCGGCCGTCGTTCGACGCCGACGTGAACGTCGTGGGGACGGTGAACACGCTCGAGGCGGCACGCGCCGCCGGCGCGCGCCTCGTCTTCTCGTCGACGGGCGGGGCGATCTACGGGTCCGTCGACGAGCCCGCCAGGGAGGACTCGCCGCTGCTTCCCGTCTCCGCGTACGGCCTCGCGAAGCGCTCGGCGGAGGTGTACCTCGACGGCTGGAACCGGATCTTCGGCGCGCACCACGCGGCGCTGCGCTTCGCGAACGTCTACGGGCCGCGGCAGTCGGCAGCGCTCGAGGGTGGCGTCGTCGCGATCTTTCTCGAGCGGCTCGCCGCGGGCGAGCCGACGACCATCTTCGGCGACGGGACGATCACGCGCGACTTCGTCCACGTCGACGACGTCGTGCGCGCGCTGCTGCTCGCAGGAGAGCACGACGGCGGCGTCTTCAACGTCGGCACCGGCGTCGAGACGACGATCGCCGATCTGCACGCCCTGTGCGAGCGCGCGGTCGGGGTGGACGCGCCGCCGGCCCACGGCCCGGCGCGTGCCGGCGACGCTCGCCGCAGCGTCCTCGACCCGACGAAGGCGAGCGCCGAGCTCGGCTTCACGGCCACCGTGCGGTTGGCCGAGGGCATCGCGGCGACCGCTGCGGCGACGTGATCCACGAGCTGCCGCCGGGGTCGACCAGCCTGCACGGGACCTTCTCGCGCGACCTTCCGCCCGTCCTGACCGTCGATCCCGGCGACTCCGTCGGCTTCTCGCTGCCGAACTCGGGCTGGCGACTCGGCCCCGACGAGGAGGTCGAGCGACCCGACCCGGCGCTCGACACGGGCCATGCACTCGTGGGGCCGATCGAGGTGCGCGGCGCGCGCGCCGGGCAGGCCCTCGCGGTGCGGGTCGACGAGGTGGCGCCCGGCGGCTGGGGCGAGACCTTCGACGAGGCGGGGCACCGCGTCCACTGGGAGCTCCGCGACGGTCTCGGGCACGTGGGCGGCAGGACGGTGCGCCTCGCGCCGTTTCTCGGCGTGCTCGGCATGCCCCCGGCCGAGCGCGGCTCCCACTCGACGAGGCCCCCGCGCCGCTGCGGAGGGAACATCGACTGCAAGGAGCTCGTGCCGGGCGCGACGCTGTACCTGCCGATCGCCGTCGACGGCGCGCTGTTCTCCGCCGGCGACGGTCACGCGGCCCAGGGGGACGGCGAGGTGAGCGGCTGGGCGATCGAATGCCCCGTCGAGGCGCAGCTGACGCTCGACGTCCGCGACGACCTCGTGCTCTCCTGGCCGATCGCCCGGACCCGCGACGCCTGGCTGACCTTCGGCTTCGACGAGCACCTCGGGCGCGCGGCGCAGGTCGCCCTGGACGGGATGCTCGATCTCATGGAGCGGGAGCACCGCATCCCCCGAGACGAGGCGCTCGCGCTCGCGTCGGTGGTCGTCGACCTTCGGGTGACGCAGATCGTGAACCTCGCGGTCGGCGTGCACGCCGTCCTGCGCGACGACGCACTCGGCTGACCGCCCCGGAAGGAGTCGCCGCGGCGCGGGCGAATCCCGTTCGCGTCGTGGACCATCCGATCCGTCTCGATCACGCCGAGCTCGCCGTCCGCCCCTGGCGCACAGCGACCCTCGTCGTCGCCGGCATCGCCGCCCTCGAGCTCGTCCTGCTCGTGATGCTCGGCGGAGCGCTGCTCGCGAAGCCGGAGCCCGCGGGCGCCCGCAAGGCAGCGGCACCCAAGGCCGTCACGGCGAAGCGCGTGGCGAAGCAGGTGGCGAAGCCCGCGCCGGTGAAGGCCGTGAAGGCGGCTCCGGCCCAGCTGCCGCGCCGCAAGGTGACGGTGCTCGTGCTGAACGGCAACGGGCGTCAGGGCGCAGCCGCCGCCGCGGCGTCACGCGTGAGCCGCAGGGGGTACCGGATCGGCCTCGTCGCGAACGCGCCGAGCCACGACTACGCGACGTCGCTCGTCATGTACCGCCCGGGCTTCCAGGGCGAAGCGCGCCGCCTCGCGCGCGATCTCGGCGTTCGTGTCGTGAGCCCGCTCGACGGCGTCCGGCCGGGCCAGCTCCACGGCGCGCAGGCCGTGCTCATCCTCGGCGGCTGAGTCGCCTCACGTCTCGCAGGCGCCGTGCGTTGACGGCGTCGCGTCGCGACGTCGAACGGCCCTCCCGTCGCCCAGCGGCTCGAGCTCGGGTCGAGGGTGTAGGAGTGGTTGAGCGCGGCGTACGCGGCGCATTGGTCGTGGGTCGCGATTGCCTGATAGAGCCCGAGGTCGTACCAGGCGTCCGGGTTCTCCGGCTGGAGCTCGGTCGCCTTCTCGTACCAGGCGACCGCCGCTGCCCGGTCGCCCGCGGCGTCCGCGGCGAGTGCGCGGGCCTGGAGCGGCCCGAGTGAGAGCGGGTTGAGGCGGCGCGCACGATTTGCCGCGTCGACGGCCTCGTCGAGCCGCCCCGCGTCGATCGCCTCGAGTGCCCGGTCGACCTCGTGGTCGGCGAGCGCGGGGAGAGCGACAGCGAGCACGGCGGCCACGGCGACGGCCCCGACGGCGACGAGACCCGGCACGCCGGCCCGGACGGCGGCGCGCGGGCGTCCGACCGCGAGCAGTGCCCCGAGCGCGAGAAGCGCGGGCCCCGTCACGGCGAGGAAGTCGAGGTCGTAGTCGACGAGCGCATGCGTGCCGTACGCGACCAGAACGCACGCAAGCGCGGCGGCAGCGGCCCGGTCCTCTCCGGAGACCAGCCGGAGCGCGCCACGGACGCCGACGACGGCGCCGACGACGACGGTCAGACCGAGGACGAGCCCGACGACGCCGAGGTCGGCCAGCAGCTGGAGCGGGACGCTGTGCGGCTCGGTCACGGGTGTCGCGTTCTCGCGGTAGCGCCGCCGCGCGAGCGCGAACGTCCCCGCACCCGAGCCGCCGACCGGCCGGTCGGCGGCGACGTCGAGCGCTTCCCCCCACCACTGCAGCCGGTTGTTGGCGCAGAGGTCGGTGAGCCGTCCCGGCTCGTTGACGCACTCGCCGCGAGAGAGCTGGGAGCGGGACCACGAATACGGATTGCCCACCTTGGCCACGAGCCCGACCGAGCCGACGACGACCGCGAGCACGCAGAGGCCGACGAGCGCCGTGCGCACGGCGCGCCCCTGCCGCTCGACGAGCCGCGGCACCGGGACCCGCCAGGCAGCGAAGGCGACGAGGATCGCGCCCGCGATCGTCAGCGCGGCGAACACCCTCCCGTCGGCAACGCGATCGGCACGCAATGCGCCGTCCTCGACGAGCGCGGGACGCGTGAAGGCCCACCCCGCGACGAGCAGCGCGGGGACGCCGGCCATGACCGCAAACAGCGCGTCGTCCAGCCGCTCGTCCGAGAGAACGAGCCAGAGGGCGAGCACCGCGACCGCCCCGACGACACCGGCCCGGGACTGCGTCAGCAGCACCGCGAGCGCCGCGCCGTAGAGGAGCAGGAGGCCGGCGACCCGCCGCGCGATGGTCGGGCTCCGCGCGACCCAGAGGCCGAACGCGAGCGCCGCGTCCGCCAGCAGGGCCAGCGCGTTCCAGTACCCGACCGGCTCGCGCAATCGCGCGATGCGGTCGCCGTCCGGGAAGAGCGACGGGATTGCGACCCCGAGGAGCGCCCAGCCGAGCCCGGCGGCGAGCACGAGCGCGGCGAGCGCCGCGACGCGCCGGGCGCCTCCGGCGAGCGCTCCCGACAGCACGCCGAGGGCGAGGAAGGCGACGTAGACGAGGCCGCGGGCGAGCCACTCCCAGGACAGGTCGCCTGCAATCGACCAGGAGACGGACAGCCCCGCCCAGAACGTCAGGGCGACGGCGGCGGCGACGGTGACGACGCCCGCGCGGTCGAGCCGCGGCAGCGGCAACGCCCCGCGCAACCCGAGCGCGGTACCGACCGCGGCACAGGCGATCGCAACGATCCCAGCGGTCGGCAGCGCGCTGCGGTGCGACCCGTGGCCGAACAGGACCGCCCAGGCGAGCACGAGACCCACGACCGCAAGAAGGGCGGCCCCCGCGACGCGCCCGGGTCGCGGAGCCGCGTCCATGACGCGGCGAGGCTACCATGCGGGTCGCCGCGCGCAGGAGCCCGGACGGTTGCCGCGAACGGCGTCTTACACATCGTTTACCCTTCCCTGATCGCAGACCCACGGAGGGCGGGAAGACTCAGCCCGCCACGTCCGTCGATACCCGTGCCCGACGTCCTCTTCCGTCGCATCCTTGTTCCCGTCGCGCTCGTCGCGCTCGTCGCGCTGTCCTCGCTCGCGCTCGCGCCCGCCGCGAGCGCCAAGGCGAGGACCTGCGGCGAGAAGGTGGTGGACGACTGGTACGGCGACGGCCGGGTCGACGAGGTCTTCCCGAAGCACTGCTACCTGGACGCGATCCGCTCGCTCCCGGTCGACGTGAAGGACTACTCGAACGCGGAGGAGGACATCCGGCGGGCGCTCGCGTACGCGCAGCAGGGCAAGCCGGATCCCGGCCCGGCGGGAGGCCCGGCGCCGACGGGCACGGGGTCGGGGCCGATCGCCGAGCCGCCGACCACCACCCCGCCGGACGGGCCCGGCGGGGTCATCACCGACACCCGGGGAGCGACACCGTGGCGGCACCGCCGGGCGTCGACACCTCGGGCCCGTCGGCCGTGCCGATCCCGCTCCTGATCCTCGGGGGCCTCGCGCTGCTCCTCCTCGCCGCGGGCGGCGCCGGCTACCTGAGCCGCCGCGCCCAGGCACGCCGGAACGCCGGCCCGCCCGGCCCGGCGTAGCCACAGCGGCGACGCGCGACGACCGCGTGCGGTCGGTCCTGATGTTTCGGGATCGCCAAGTGGGGGAATGGCCCTACGGATGGCCTTCCTTCGTGCACTCGCCTGCGCCGCGGTCGTCGCGACGTCACTGGCGATCCCGTTTCCGGCGGGAGCGGGCTCGACGGACGTGTGCGCGCAGCGGGTGATCCGGGACTGGTACGCCGGGGGACGGGTGGACGGCGTCTACCCGCTGCGCTGCTATCGAGCGGCGATCCGAGCGCTCCCCGAGGACGTCCTCCAGTACAGCGAGGCCCGTGACGAGATCGAGCGCGCGCTCGCGTACGCGACGCAGGGGCTCCCCGACCCGGTCGGCGGCCTCGCCGAGACGCCGGCCCCCGCACTCGTCGCGCCGACCGAACGCCCGGTCGCGGAGCGGTCCTTGCCCGCCGCGCGGCCGGGGCTCGCCACGGCGTCGGGGCCCGCCACGGCGTGGGGGCCCGCGCGGACCGGCGCCGGCGCCTCGAAGACCGTGCGCGCGTTCGACGGGCCCGTCCGCGTAGCGGCCGGATCCGCCGTCCAGGTCGCCGACGCCCGTGGGCTGCCGTACCCGGTCATGGCGCTGGCGACGCTCGCAGCGCTGCTCCTGGCGACAGCGGCCGCGGCGCGTCTCATGACACGTCGTCACGGGCCGGGGGGCACGTCGGACCGCTAGAATGCGGCGGTGACGGCTCCAACGATTTTCCTGCAAATTGCGGATTTTAGGTGCTGTCCGACCGGCCTCCTAGCATGGCCGGTCCGCTCCCAGGACGCCTCGGTGCGCCCGGCGCGGAGTCGGTAGGAGCAAGCCGCGTACCTCGACATCTCGGCTCGGGAGGACAGCATGGCCACCGCCAAGCAGGCGACGCAGGCACCGCAGGAACAGGAGCAGGAGTACGTCAACAGCGTCCTCGAGGAGGAGGCGAGCGTCACGCCGCGGCGGTACTTCACGATCCCGGGGCGGGACCCCTTCGACGAGATCGACTGGGAGACCCGTGACGCGCTGATCCCGGGCAAGAGCGGGCCTGCGTTCGAGCAGCGTGACGTCGAGTTCCCGAGGTTCTGGTCGCAGACCGCGACGAACATCGTCGCGCAGAAGTACTTCCGCGGGCGCATGGCCTCCCCCGAGCGCGAGCGGAGCGTCAAGCAGATGGTCGGCCGGGTCGCGGACACGGCCACCGCGTGGGGCAAGCAGGGCGGCTACTTCGCCTCGGACGAGGAGGCGGAGACCTTCCACGCCGAGCTCAAGGCGATCCTCGTCAACCAGTACGCGTCGTTCAACTCGCCGGTCTGGTTCAACGTCGGCTTCGAGGAGACGCCGCAGTGCTCGGCGTGCTTCATCCTCTCGATCGACGACTCGATGGAGTCGATCCTCGACTGGATCCGGCGCGAGGGGATCATCTTCCGCGGCGGCTCCGGCTCGGGCCTCAACCTGTCGCGGCTGCGCTCGTCGAAGGAGCAGCTCTCGAAGGGCGGCTACGCGTCCGGCCCCGTGTCGTTCATGCGCGGCGCCGACGCGTCGGCGGGGACGATCAAGTCGGGCGGGAAGACGCGACGGGCGGCGAAGATGGTCGTGCTCGACGTCGACCACCCGGACGTCGACGAGTTCATCTGGTGCAAGGCGCGCGAGGAGCGCAAGGCGCGCGTGCTCGAGCAGGCCGGCTACGACATGTCGCTCGACTCGCCGGACTGGGCCTCGATCCAGTACCAGAACGCGAACAACTCGGTGCGCGTCACGGACGCGTTCATGGAAGCCGTCACCGAGGGGAAGGAGTGGGCGCTCACGGCGCGCACCGACGGCACGGTCGTCGAGACGGTCGACGCACGCGGCTTGCTGCGCGACATCGCAGCCGCGGCCTGGGAGTGCGCGGATCCCGGCGTCCAGTACGACACGACGATCAACGCGTGGCACACCTCGCCGAACACGGGCCGGATCAACGCGTCGAACCCGTGCTCCGAGTACATGCACATCGACGACTCGGCGTGCAACCTCGCCTCGCTCAACCTCATGAAGTTCCGCCGTGAGGACGGTGAGTTCGAGGTCGAGATGTTCGAGCACGCCGTCGACGTGATGTTCCTCGCGCAGGAGATCCTCGTCGGCTACTCCTCCTACCCGACGCCCGAGATCGGCCGGAACGCGAAGAAGTTCCGCCAGCTCGGCCTCGGCTACGCGAACCTCGGCGCGCTCCTGATGGCGCGAGGCCTCCCGTACGACTCGGACGAAGGCCGGGCGTACGCGGCGGCGATCACGGCGCTCATGACCGGCCGGGCGTACCGCAAGTCGGCCGAGGTCGCGCAGCGCATGGGCCCGCACGCGGGCTACGCCGAGAACCGGGCCGCGATGGTCGGCGTGATCGCGAAGCACCGCGCGGCGGTCGGGAACATCGACCACCGGGAGTCGGTGCCGGACGACCTGCTGAGCGGCGCGCGCCGGGCCTGGGACGAGGCGCTCGAGATCGGCGAGGTGCACGGCTTCCGCAACGCGCAGGCGACCGTGCTCGCGCCGACCGGGACGATCAGCTTCATGATGGACTGCGACACGACCGGCGTGGAGCCCGACTTCTCGCTCGTCAAGTCGAAGAAGCTCGTCGGCGGCGGCGAGATCACGATCGTCAACAAGACCGTGCCGATGGCGCTCGGCGAGCTCGGCTACGCGCCGCGCGAGGTCGAGGAGATCGTCGCGTACATCGACGAGCGCGGCGGCGTCGTGGGGGCGCCGCACCTGAAGACCGAGCACTACCCCGTGTTCGACTGCGCGATCGGCGAACGCGCGATCCACTACATGGGGCACGTGAAGATGATGGGCGCGGTGCAGCCGTTCATCTCGGGTGCGATCTCGAAGACGGTGAACCTGCCCGAGTCGACGACGATCGACGAGGTCGGACAGCTCCTCGTCGAGTCCTGGCAGCTCGGCGTCAAGGCGATCGCGATCTACCGCGACAACTGCAAGGTCGCGCAGCCGCTCTCGTCGTCGAAGGACGGTCCCGCCGTCGTGCTGCCGGTCGGTGCGACGGGCGTCGTCCCCCATCCCCAGCGCCGGCGGCTGCCCGACGACCGCACCGAGGTCGGCCGCAAGTTCAAGGTCGGGGACTACGAGGGGTACATCCACGTCGGCCTGTTCGAGGACGGGACGCCCGGCGACATCTTCGTGGACATCGCGAAGGAGGGCACGACGCTCGCGGGCCTCATGAACTCGTTCATGATCTCGGTGTCGCTCGGGCTCCAGTACGGCGTGCCGCTCGAGGTGTACGTCTCGAAGTTCAGCCACATGCGCTTCGAGCCGAGCGGGATGACGAACGACGCCGACATCCGCGTCGCCAAGTCGATCGTCGACTACATCTTCCGCTGGATGGGGAAGAAGTTCCTCTCGGCCGACCAGCAGGAGGAGGCGGGGATCCTGACTCCCGAGGTGAAGGCACGCCTGGCGGCGGCGTACACCGAGAATCCGGGCGCAGGAGCCGCCGCGGCGACGGTCGAGTCGGCGCCCCCGGGCCAGACCGCCCTCTTCAACCAGTGGGAGGACGCCGTCGAGTGCGCCCGTTGCGGCGGCCGCATGGTCAGGACGGGCAGCTGCTACACGTGCCGCGACTGCGGCACCAACACCGGCTGCAGCTGAACCCAGGCCCGTATGGCGTAGACGACGAGAGCCGCGGTGACGCGGCTCTCGTCCAACCGCAATCGGCCGGCTACCCGCGCGCGTACTCCTCGCCGGACTCGAACTCGAATCCGACGGCGCGCTCGTCCCCGATCACCCACGCGTCGTGACCGGGCTCGATCACGTAGGCATCGCCTGCCCCGATCTCGGCCTCGGAGCCGTCCTCGTGGCTGACGCCCAAGCGACCTTCGGTGAGAACGCCGACGTGTCGGACCTGGCAGCTCTCCGTCCCGACAACGGGTTTCACGCACTCCGACCAACGCCAGCCCGGCTCGAGCGTCAGGCGAGCGACGGTCGCGCCCGTGAGCCGCACGATCTCGCTGCGCGTCTTGTCGGGAGCGCGGGTCTCGTCGGGTGATTCGAAATCGCGGGCCTCGACACCTGCCATCGGTCTGTCTCCCTTCATCGCCGCTGGATCCTTCCACGCCGATCGTACGAGAACGGGCCGCAACCTCCAACATCGGTGACGCCTCGATAGGTTGGCGCGATGCGGGACTGGTGTCGGCCGGAACAGGGGCGGCGGTGCTTCGACCAGCTGCCGGCGACCGTGGAACGCCTGCTGACAGGCGCGACCGACAGGCCGGCCGTCGACGAGCCGCTGCTCCGCGAGCGCTTCGAGCGCGTCGTCTTCGTCTACTTCGACGCGTTCGGCTGGACGTTCCTCGAGCGCCACGCCGACCATCCAGTGTTCGCGCATGCCCGGAAGGACGGCCTGCTCGCGCAGCTGACGAGCCAGTTCCCGTCGACGACGACGGCGCAGGTGACCACCATCCACAGCGGCCTCCCGGTCGCCGAGCACGGGCTTTACGAGTGGCACGTCTACGAGCCCTCGCTCGACCGGCTGATCACGCCGCTTCTCTTCTCGTTCGCCGGTGACGGCAGGCGCGGCACGCTGGTGGGGCAGATCGATCCCGACGAGCTGTTTCCCGTCGACTCGATCTACGCGCGCCTGGCGGAGGCGGGGATCCGCAGCAGTGTCGTGCTGCCGGCGGCGATCGCGGGCTCGGCGCCAAACATCGCCCTACTCCGCGGCACGGAGGTCGTCCCGTTCGCGACGGCCGAGACCGCGCTCGCCGCGGCGTCGAGCGCTCTGGAGGCGGGTGCGGGCTACGCGCACGTCTACCTCGAGGAACTCGACTCCCTCATGCACGCGGTCGGGCCCGACGACCCGCTCGCCCACGCCGGCGCGCGGGTGGTGCTGGACGCGCTCGCCGGCGCGACCTTCCCGGCTGGGACGCTCGTGCTCGTCACCGCCGACCACGGCATGTCTCCGGTCGAGCCGGCCCGTACGGTCTACGTGAACGAGTCGTGGCCGGAGCTCGCCGGCCACCTGAAGACGGGAGCCGACGGAAAGCCCCTCGCGCCCGCGGGCTCCTGTCGCGATCTCTTCCTCCACGCGCGGGACGAGCACGTCGACACGGTGTGCGCGGAGCTCGGCGAGCGGCTCTCAGGCATGGCCGACGTCGTGCCGGTCGACGAGCTCGTCTCGGAGGGCATCTTCTCCGACCCGTCGCCGCGGCTCCGGGCACGCCTCGCCAACGTCGTTGTCCTCCCACGCTACGGCGAGGCTGTCTACTGGCACGAGCCCGGCCGCTTCGAGCAGCAGCTGCACGGCCAGCACGGCGGCCTCAGCCCGCAGGAGATGGAGATCCCCCTCGTCGCGTGGGTCGCCTGACCGGCGCGGACGCGCTCCTCATCCGTATCGGCCGATCAAGACCATGGGTACTCGTCGTGCTGAGGGAGGTCGTCGAGGATCTCATACCAGGGAGCCTTCGACCCGACGAACATGTGCGCCGTCGGCCTGAGCGCCGGCTCGTCGATCAGTGACCCATACGGCACACGGATCCTGCCTTCGTAGCCCGTCCAGTACATCAGCGAATGGCAATTCTCGCAGCGCCTCGCGTGGTGGCCATCGGCGTCGCCGACCACTGTCAACAAGTCCACACCCTTCGTCACCCTCAGCTTCTCGGGCTCGATTTCGCCCCACGGCAAGAAGGCCGAGCCCGTCATTGCACGGCAGTTCGAGCAGTGGCAGTTGAATGCGACGATGAACTCGTCGGACACCTCGTAGCCGACGGCATTGCACCCGCAGCGTCCTTTGAGCACGACGACACTCTAGAAGGAGCGTGCGAACGGCACGAAGGCAGCAGTCGTGGGAGGCGGGCTGCCTCCAATCCTTGCTGTCGGTCCACGAGCGCCGGGGGAGCGCCGCCTCAAGGGAACGACGACCGCGACGGATACGTTTTGCGCCATGGCGTCCTACCGCACGCGCCTCTGGCACCCGTTCGCCGCCATGGGGAAGGTCGACGGGCACGAGCTCGTCCTGACGCGCGGCGAGGGCTCGAGGGTCTGGGATGCCGACGGGAACGAGTACGTGGACGCGACGGCCGGGCTGTGGTTCTGCAACGTCGGTCACGGACGCGGGGAGATCGCGGACGCCGTCTCCGAGCAGCTCCGCACGCTGGCCGCGCACCACGTCTTCGGCGACCACGCGAACGAGCCGGCGCTGGAGCTCGCGCGCCGGCTGGCCGAGCTCGCGCCGGTCGACGACGCCGCCGTGTTCTTCGGCACCGGGGGCGGCGAGGCCGTGGACACGGCCGCGAAGATCGTCCGCCGCTACTGGGCGCTCGTGGGGCAGCCCCGGCGAACGGTCATCGTCTCGCGCCGTTTCGCCTACCACGGGACGAACGCGTACGGCACCTCGCTGTCCGGGATCCCGGCAGTGCGCGACGGCTATGGGACGCTCGTCGGCGACGTCGCGGAGGTCGCCCACGACGACCCGGCTGACCTCGAGCGGACGCTCGACGAGCTCGGAGGCCGAGCGGCCGCATTCCTTGGCGAGCCGATGATCGGCGCCGGCGGCGCGATCCCGCCGCCCGACGGCTACTGGGAGGCGGTCGAGCGGATCTGTCGCGACCGTGGCGTGCTCCTGATCGCCGATGAGGTGATCTCCGGCTTCGGACGGCTCGGTCGCTGGTTCGGGTGCGAGCGCTACGGCTTCACGCCGGACCTGATGACCTGCGCCAAGGGCGTCAGCTCCGGCTACGTGCCCCTCGGCGCCGTCGTCGTCGCAGCGCACGTGCGCGAGCCGTTCTGGCGCAAAGACGCGCCGCCGTTCGTCCACGGCGGTACCTATGCCGGACACCCGGCTGCGTGCGTCGCGGGCCTCGTCAACCTCGACATCCTCGAGCGCGAAGCTCTCGTCGGACGCGTCGCGACGCTCGAGCCCGTGCTCGGCGAGCTGCTCGAGCCGCTGCGGGAGATGCCCGGCGTCGCCGACGTGCGCAGCGTCGGCCTGGCCGGCGCGGTGGAGCTCGACGCCGCGTTGCTCGCGGAGCACCCGGCCGCCGGAGCCTCGGTGGTCCTCGCCGCCCGTCAGCACGGCGTGCTCACACGGCTCCTCCGTGGCGTCGCGCTGCAGATCTCGCCGCCGTTCGTCGTCACCGAGGACGAGCTTCGGAAGGTCGTCGACGGGATCGCCGCCTCGCTGCGGGACGTCGTTCCGGCTCGCTAGCTCGACGTCCGCGTGATCGCGGCCGAGGTCGCGTCGCCGATCGTCTAGCCTCCGCCCGGTGCCCCTTCCGGACGAGCTGTTCGAGCGGAACCGCGCCTGGGCGGCGGCGATGGTCGCGGACGACCCGGCATTCTTCACGGACCTCGTCGACCGCCAGGCACCCGAGTACCTGTGGGTCGGCTGCTCCGACAGCCGCGTGCCGGCGAACCAGATCGTCGGGCTTGCGCCGGGCGAGGTCTTCGTGCATCGCAACGTCGCCAACGTGGTCGTGCACACCGACCTCAACTTCCTCTCCGTGCTCCAGTACGCGATCGACATCCTGCAGGTGCGACACGTGATCGTCTGCGGGCACTACGGGTGCGGCGGCGTCGCCGCCGCGCTCTCCGGCGCCCGCCACGGGCTGATCGACAACTGGCTCCGTCACGTGGCCGACGTGGCCGAGAAGCACGAGGCCGAGCTCGAGACACTCGCGGAGGCGGAACGGGTCGATCGGCTGTGCGAGCTCAACGTGATCGACCAGGTGGAAAACGTCTGCGAGACGACGATCGTCAGAGACGCATCGGCGCGCGGCCAGGAGCTCACCGTGCACGGCCTCGTCTACGGGCTGCACGACGGGCTCCTGCGCGACCTCGGCGTCAGCGTGTCGTCGAGGGAGCTCTGACGAGTGCCCCTCGATGCGCAGGCTGCCGAGCTGCTCGCGCAGCTGGAGGCCCTCGGCGACCCGCCGATGGAGGAGTCGACGCCGGACGCAGTGCGCGCGCTGCGCCGCTCGCGGCTCCGCCCGCCCACGATCGAGCTCGACGAGGTGCGCGACGTCGACGCAGGCGGGGTGCCGGCCCGCCTCTACCGGCCGACGCCGGAACCAGAGCTCGGGCTCCTCGTGTACCTCCACGGCGGCGGCTGGGTGCTCGGCGACCTCGACACGCACGACAACCTCGCGCGGGAGATCGCTGCCGGAAGCGGCTCGGCCGTCCTGTGCGTCGACTACCGGCTCGCGCCCGAGCATCCGTTCCCGGCCGGGCTCGAGGATGCGCTCACGGTCGCGGGATGGGTGCCCGAGAATGCCGAGGCGCTCGGCTGCGACCGCGGCCGCATCGCGATCGGGGGCGACTCCGCCGGAGCGAACCTCGCGGCCGTCGTGACGCAAGGCGGGACCCCGTTCCGCTTCCAGCTCCTCGTCTACCCCATCACGGACGCGCGCGGCGGGACGGCGTCCTACGAGGCGCAGAAGGACGGGCCGTGGCTCACGCGAGGGGGGATGCAGTGGTTCCTCCGGCACTACCTCTCGGGCGGGAGCGGCACCCCGGACGACCCTCGCGTCTCGCCGCTGCTCGCGCCCGACGCCGCGCTCGCGCGGTCGCCGCGGACACTCGTCATCACAGCGGAGCTCGATCCGCTGCGCGACGAGGGCGAGGCCTACGCGAAACGGTTGCGCGGGCTCGGCGTGCCGACGGAGCTGACCCGCTACGACGGGATGTTCCACGGCTTCTTCGCCTTCGCCGACCGGCTTCACGAAGGGCGACGGGCCGTGGCGCAGGCCGCGAGAACGCTCGCCGACGGGCTCGAACCGATCGCGTAGCGCTTGCGCGAACGGCGGCCGTCGACAAGACTTCCCGATGACCGAAACGATGGGAAGCGTCTCGGACATCCTTGCGTCGAAGTCGGGTGATGTCCTCTCGATCGAGGGCTCGGCCACGGTGCTCGACGCGATCACGACGATGGTCGCCGCGAACGTCGGCTCGCTCCTCGTGATGGAGGACGGGCATCTCGCCGGGATCGTCACCGAGCGCGACTACCTGCGGCGCGTGACGCTCGAGGACCGCGACGAGCGCACGACCCCGGTTCGCGAGATCATGTCCGCCCCGCTCGTCTACATGACACCCGACAGCTCGATCGAGGACTGCATGGCCGTGATGACCGAGCGTCGCATCCGCCACCTGCCCGTGCTCACCGACGAGCGAGAGGTGGTCGGCGTCGTCTCGATCGGCGACCTCGTGAAGTTCCAGTCGTCCGAGCGAAGCGTGCAGATCAAGTTCCTCACGGAGTACATCTCCGGCTAGCGTCGCCCGCGCGGGCGTCGACAGGGGCGCCCCTAGACTGGCGCGATGGATCCCCGCTCCCTCGAGCTTCTCGAGCTACCCGACGTGCTCGAACGGCTCGCCGGCGCTGCGGCGAGCGAGCCCGGGCGAGCGCTCTGTCTCGCGCTCGAGCCGTCGCCCGACGCCGCGGAGGTCGGTCGGCGGCAGGCACTGACCGACGAGGCGGTGGCGCTTCTCGACCATGCCGCCGAGCCCGACCTCGCAGGCGTCCGCGACGCCCGCCCAGCGGCCGAGGTGGCGGCACGGGGCGGCGTCCTCGACCCTCGGACGCTCCATGCGGTGGCCGGGACGGTCGGCACCGCTGTCGCGGCGCGCGCGGCACTCGGCTCCTTCGCCGACGCTCCCGGGCTCACCGAGACCGCGTCACGGATCGAGCCCGCGCTGGCCGCGCTTGCGGAGGCGATCGCGAAGGCGGTCGAGGACGACGGCTCCGACCTCCGCGACGGCGCGTCGCCGGCGCTTCGCCGCCTCCGTCGCGAGCTTCGCGAAGGGCGGGCGCGCATCACGGAGCGGCTCCGCTCGCTTGCGCGCGACCCCGCGCTCCGCGACCATCTGCAGGACGACTTCGTCACCGAGCGCGCGGGCCGGCCCGTGCTCGCGCTTCGTGCCACGGCGCGGGGCACGGTGCCGGGGATCGTGCACGACACGTCGGGCTCGGGACAGACGCTGTTCGTCGAGCCGCTCGCGGTCGTCGAGGACGCCAATCGCCTGCGCGAGGCGGAGAGCGCGGAGCGCGAGGAGGTCGCGCGGATCCTGGGCGAGCTTTCGCGCCAGGTCGGGGAGCGAGCGGATGACCTGAGGTCGCTCGTCGACGCGGTTGCCGAGATCGACCTCTCGCTCGCCTGCGGCGTCCTCTCCCGGCGCTGGCGGGGAGCGCGAGTGACGCCGCGCGACCAGGTCGTCCTGCGCGGCGCGCGGCACCCGCTGCTCGATCCGGACGAGGCGGTGCCGATCGACCTCGAGCTCGGCGATCTGCGCGCCGTCGTGATCAGCGGGCCGAACACCGGCGGCAAGACCGTCGCTCTCAAGACGCTCGGGCTCTCCGCGCTCCTCCACCAGTGCGGGCTGCGCCCGCCCGCCGCGCATGCCGAGCTACCCGTCTTCGACCGGGTGCTTGCGGACATCGGCGACGAGCAGTCGATCGCGATGAGCCTGTCGACCTTCTCCGGCCACGTCCGGAACCTGATCACGATCCTCGGCCGGGCGACCGACCGGTCGCTGGTGCTGCTCGACGAGGTTGCCGCGGGGACTGATCCGGTGGAGGGTGCGGCACTCGCCCGAGCACTCCTCGACCGGCTTGCGGGTCAGGCCCGGCTGACCGTCGCGACGAGCCACTACCACGAGCTGAAGGAGTGGGCCAGCGCGACGGAGGACGCCACGAACGCGGCGACGGGATTCGACGCGGAGACCGAGGCGCCGCTCTTCCGCGTCGCGCTCGGGCGACCCGGGACGTCGCACGCGCTTCGGATCGCGGCGCGGCTCGGCCTGCCGCCGGAGCTCGTCGAGGATGCGGCCCGTCACATCGCGCCCGAGCGGCGCCGCGTGACCGAGCTGCTGGCCGAAGCGGAGGCGGCCGAGGAGCGCGCCGCCGAGGAGCGAGAGCATGCGGCCGCGGAGCGTGCCGCGACCGAGAAGGCACGACACGCCGCAGAGGCCCGCGCCGCCGAGCTCGAGACGGAGATCGAGCGGGTGCGCGCCTCCGCCAGGACGGAGCGCGAGCGTGCGCTTGCCGCCGCCGAGGAGGAGCTGGCCGGCACGCGGGCCGAGCTCGACGCGCTCCGCGCCGAGATCCGAGCCGCGCGCCGCCTCGAGCGCGAGCGTCGCTCGGCGTCCACGCCGAGGGCACTCGCCAAGGAGCGGGAGCGCGACCGGCGCCTCGGAGCGGCATCCGAGCGCGCCGCACGGGCGGGTCGGGCACTCCGCGCCGCGGACGAGCCGCTCGACGTCGTCGTGCCGCTCGCACCAGGCGACCCGGTCGTCGCGCCGTCGCTCGGCGTGCGCGGGACGATCGCCGAGGTCGCGCGGGACGAGGCGGTCGTCATCGGCCGTGGCGGCCTCCGCGTCCGGGTCCCGCTCGACCGGCTCCGACCCGACCGCGACGGACAGGCAGACCCGCCGGAGGAGCCGGCCGTGACGATCCGCACGCCGACCCCGACGGATGCCCCGTCGGAGCTCGACGTGCGGGGGCGCACTGCCCAGGAGGCCCGGGAAGCGCTCCGCGCGTTCGTCGACACCGCGGCGCTTGCGGGGCGGGACGAGCTCCGCGTGATCCACGGTCGCGGCACGGGAGCCGTTCGCGCCGCGGTCCGCGACGAGCTCGCGCGGCACCCGCTCGTCTCCTCGCACGAGTCGGACTCCGCGGACGGCGCCACCGTCGTGCGGCTCCGCTGAGGGTTTACGACGCTCCGGCGAGTGGGTAGAACTCGGCTCGTGCGCGCGCTTGCCCTCGTCCTCGTCGCCGGCGCGCTCGTCCTCGCCGCTGCGGGTTGCGGCAGCGACGACAACAGCGGCACCGGCGAGACGACGGCTACGACGGCGGCCGGAGCGGGGAGCGGCGATGCCGCCGCGGGCAAGGAGGTCTTCGCCACTGCCGGTTGCGGCGGCTGCCACACGCTCTCGGCGGCCGGGTCGACAGGGAGCGTCGGGCCGAACCTCGACGAGCTTGCTCCGTCGTTCGACGCCGTGGTGACGCAGGTGACGAACGGTGGTGGCGCGATGCCGTCGTTCAAGGGCGACCTGACCGAGCAGCAGATCCAGGACGTCGCCGCCTTCGTCTCCGGCTCGTAGCCGGGGATTCGCCGCGGCGACGTCGGTCGTCGCGCCTATGCTTGTGGGTTCGTGTCGGAAGCGGCCAACCCTGCGCTCGAATCGACGCTCGAGATCCTCTGGCAGGAGGATGCGAGCGCGTACGTGCTCGTCCGCGAGCCCGGCGGCACGCTCTCGTCGAGAGGCCTGCACGCGGGCATGCCGGCCGTCGCCGACCTCGTCCACGCGGGGCACGGTGTCAGCGCCCGGCGGCTCGAGCTCGGCGAGCTGCTCGAGCTCGGCGGCGGCGCCCCGAGCCCGATCGAGCCGGGCGGCACCGCACGGATCGTCTTCGCGGTCCTGGACGTCGCGCGGCGATCGGTGACGGCCGGACTCGTCCACCCGCACCTCGAAGCATCGGACGGGCGCTGGCATGCGCTGTGGGGAGCAACGCTCGACGACTACGTCGTCGACGAGCTCGAGGCGCTCGCGCACGCGGCACCGGCCGCGGCGGCGGACGCCTTCGACGGCGACACCCGAGCGTTCGTCCACGACCTCTATGCGTGCGCGGTCGACGAGCTCGCGCGGCGCGCCCTCCGGGACGCAGGGGTCACCCTCACGACGGCGTCGCCCCGGTCACGGGGCGCCGTGGAGCGGTTCCTGGCCGGCCTCGCCGCGCCGACGCCGGAGCTTCCGGCCGAGAGCGGCTACGTCGCGCTCGAGCGGCGGGTCGCCGCATGGGTGGACGGTGGGCTCGCACGGCGGTCGCGCGCGCCGTGGAATCTCGGGCTGCGCCTCGACGAGTCGGACGCCCCCGGAACCGAGGACGCGCCGCCGGTCGTCCTCGAGCTGTGGCTCGAGGCTGCGGACGATCCAACCCTCGCCCTTCCGGCGGCGCTCCTCGAGAGCGGAGCCGCCGACGAGGTGTTCGGGTTCCTCCGCGACAGCGACCCGCGCCGCGCGCTCGAGCGTCGGCTCGAGACGATCGAGCCGATCCTCGCCGAGGCAGGCATCGCCCTCGCGGGCGACCCGCCGACCCACGTCGCGCTGGACGCCGAGCGGGTCCGTGCATTCCTCCGCGACGCCATGCCGCAACTCGAGGCGCTCGGCATCCCGCTGCGCCTGCCGCGCGAGTGGGTCTCGCCGTCCAGCCGGGTGCGGGTCAACCTCGTGGCGACCGGCTCGCCCGCGGTGTCGAGCGGGCTGTTGACCCGCGACGCGATCGCCTCGTTCGACTGGCGGCTCGCGATCGGCGACGTGGAGCTGAGCGAGGAGGAGCTGCGTGAGCTGGCCGCGGCGAAGGAGCCGCTCATCCGGCTCCGCGGTAAGTGGCACGCGCTTCGTGCGACCGAGGTCGAGCGGGCGCTCCGCTTCCTCGAGAACCGCGGGCGCTCGGCGGGCGTCGTCGAGCTCGTCCGCGCCGTCTCCGGCCTCGAGACGGACGATGCGGGCGTCGAGCTCGGCGAGGTCCGGCTCGACGCGACCCTCGACGACCTTCTCGCGGGGGCGGAAGGGCGCCGTTACCGACAACTCGCGACCCCGACCGGAATGCGCCACGACCTCTTCCCGTTCCAGGAGCGCGGCCACGGCTGGCTGCGGCTCCTCGGCGACCTGCGCGTGGGCGGGATCCTCGCCGACGACATGGGGCTCGGGAAGACCGTCCAGGCGATCGCGACGTTCGTCTCCGAGCGGGAAGAGGCCGGGGATGACGTCGGGCCGACGCTCGTCGTCAGTCCGATGAGCGTCGTGCAGCAGTGGGCGCGGGAGATCGCCCGCTTCGCACCGGCACTGCGGATCCACCTCCACCACGGGCCGTCTCGCCTTGCCGGCGACGCTTTCGTCGAGAGCGTCGCTCGGAGCGACATCGTCGTCACCTCGTACGACGTCGCGACGCGGGACGTCGAGCTCTTGTCGCGGGTCGAGTGGGACCGGCTGCTTCTCGACGAGGCGCAGGACGCGAAGAACCCGCGGACGAAACGGCATCGCGCGTTGCGCCGGATCCCGCGGCGGCGGGCGCTCGCGCTGACCGGCACGCCCATCGAGAACCGGCTCGGCGAGCTGTGGGCGATCATGGACCTCGTCAACCCGGGCCTCCTCGGCTCACGCGAGGCGTTCGAGCGGTCGTTCGCCCGTCCGATCGAGGTACGGCGCGACGCGCAGGCACTCGAGCGGCTCCGCTCGCTCGTCGGGCCGTTCGTGCTCCGCCGAGCGAAGGACGCCCCGGAGGTCGACCTCGAGCTGCCGCCGATCACGCTGGCGAAGGTGCGGTGCCACCTGACCGTGGAGCAGGCCGGCCTCTACCGGGCGACCGTCGACCGCTGGATGCCGCAGATCGAGCGCCACGAGAAGGCGTTCGACCGGCGCGGCGCGGTGCTCGCGATGCTCGGACAGCTGAAGCAGGTCTGCAACCATCCGGAGCTCGTCGTCCCCACGGGCCGGGCGCTCGAGGGACGCTCGGGGAAGCTCGAGCGGCTCGTCGAGCTGCTCGCCGCCGTGCCGGCGGACGACAAGGCGCTCGTCTTCACCCAGTACCCGGGCTTCGACCGGCTCGCGCCGCACCTCGCGCAGCGCGTGGGTCGGTCCGTCGGCTTCTTCCACGGCGGCCTTTCGGCACGGGCGCGCGACGAGCTCGTCGCGCGGTTCGAGTCCGGCGCCCATCCCTCGATGCTCGTCGTCTCGCTCCGTGCCGGGGGACGGGGCCTGAACCTCCCAGCCGCCAACCACGTCCTCCACTTCGACCGGTGGTGGAACCCCGCGGTCGAGCAGCAGGCGACCGACCGCGTGCACCGGCTCGGCCAACGGAAGCCGGTCTTCGTGTCGAGCCTCGTGTGCACCGCCACGCTCGAGGAGCGAATCGACGCGCTGCTCGACGCGAAGCGCGAGCTCGCCGACCAGGTGATGGCGGGGCGCGCGGACGACTGGCTCGCCGAGCTCGACCTCGACGCGATCCGGGCCGCGGTCGCCCTCGCGCCCGAGGCGATCGGAGAGGCAGCGTGAACGACCTCCTGCTGAACGACGGCGCGCCCCTCGAGGTCGATCACGACGGCGGCGACCGGATCGGCACCGGCCCGTGGGCGCGGCTCCTGGCGAGCGCGGTCGTCCCGGACGAGGGCTCGGCGCGGGCGGAGCGCGGCCGAGAGCTCGCGTGGGAGGGCATGGTCTCGGACGTCTCGGTGGGAACGGGCGCGATCCGCGCCCGCGTCGTCGGCTCGAGCGGCTCCGACTACCTCGTCTCCCTCGAGGCCAACGCGCTGCCGTCACGCGCCTGGACCGACGCAGTGCGGGCCGCCCGAGAGCGGCCCGCGCTCGGCACCGGCGTCGAGGGAACGGCGCAGTCGGTCCATCTCGCCCACTACCTCGAGGCGGAGCAGCGCGAGCCCCTCGTGCCGCCGACGCGCCGGATCCGGGCGACGTGCACGTGCCCCGATCGCGAGCGCTCGCCCGTGTGCAAGCACGTCGCGGCACTGGCATTCGTGATCGCGGATGCGATCGACCGCGACCCGTCGCTGCTGCTCCGCTGGCGCGGGTGCGAGCCCGTCGCACCGCCGGCCTCGCGCAGCGGAGATCCGTGGCTCGCCGGCGTCTTGCCCCCGCCACGCCCGTTGCGCGCGCTCCCGCCGGGAGCCGTCGTCAAGCGGCTCGGCAGGAGCGGGATCCGGGTCGGCGGACGCGACCTCGCCGAGGCGCTCGAGCCCGCCTACCGCGCATTCGCGCGCGGCCCGGCGGCCTCGCGTCCTGGCATGATCGAGGGGTGGAGCAGCGACTCAGCCTCGTGACGCTCGGCGTCGCGGACCTCGATACGGCGCGGCGCTTCTACGAGTCTCTCGGCTGGTCGCCGGCCGGGCCCGGGGAAGGTGTCGTCTTCTTCCAGGCCGGCGGCATGGTCGTCGGGCTGTGGAGCCGGGAGGCGCTCGCGGAGGACAGCGGCGTCGAGGACGGCGGCGGCTCCGGCGGAGTGACCCTCGCGCACAACGTGCGCTCGCCGGCCGAGGTCGACACGGCGATCGAGGAGGCGAGGGCCGCCGGCGCGCGCATCGCCCGCGAGCCGGCAGAGACGTTCTGGGGCGGCTATTCCGGTGTCTTCCTCGACCCGGACGGCCACCCGTGGGAGGTCGCGCACAACCCGGGGTGGACACTCGCCGACGACGGGTCGGTTCGGCTCTGAGCCAGGGCTACTCGGGAGCGCCGCTCCTCCGGAAGCTCGGGATCGGCGAAGGAGGCACGTTCGCGGTCCTCGGCGACCCCGGCAATGTCGACGAGCTGCTCTTGCCCCTGCCGGCAGGCGCCCGGCGCGTCGAGAGCTCGAACGGGGCCGACGTCGTCCTCTTCTTCACGACCGCCCGCAGCGAGCTCGAGCACGAGATCGAGCGGCTCGGGGCGGCCGTCTTCCCCGACCGGATGCTCTGGGTGGCCTGGCCGAAGCGGGCGTCGAAGCTCGCGACCGACGTCACCGAGGACGTCGTGCGCGACGTCGCGCTGCCGCTCGGCCTCGTCGACACGAAGGTCGCGGCGATCGACGCGACGTGGTCGGGCCTTCGGCTCGTATGGCGCCGCGAGCGGCGTCCTTAGCCGCCGAGGATGTTGATCGCGCGCGCTGCAACGACCAGGACGGTGACGGCGGAGAGGCCCGCCTCCAGCCCCATGAACAGCTTCGCGCGATGCGTGAGCGGCATCGCGTCGGTCGGGCTGAACGCGATCGAGTTCGTGACCGAGACGTACACGTAGTCGACGAGCGCCGGGCCCCAGTCCGGGCGTGCGAGGTCCGGGTTTTCGTCCTGCGGGAACTGGAAGTCGGGTTGAGTCCGTGAGGACGCCGTCGCGCGGGCCACCGGCCCGCCGTCGTCGAGCTCCCAGAAGACGAGCGAGAACGTCAGGACGTTCGTCACGAGCACGACCGCCGCGCTCGCGAGCAGCTGCGCACCGCCCGGCCGCCAGTGCATCAGCGACACGATCACGCATGCGATCCCGGTGGTGGTGCCGAGCCAGAGGAGCGCGAGCATGACGCTCGCAACCTCGCGGCGAAGACGGTCGAGCCCGAGGCGCTGCGGACCGACCAGGAACGTCAGAACGAGGAGAGCCGACGGGGCGCCGACGACGAGCCACAGCCACCAGTCGCTCCGGCCGAAGAGCTCCCAGCCCAGGCGCTGGCTGAGGACGGCGAGGCCGACGTTGGCGACGAGGATCGCCGCGGCGAACGGCGCCGCCTCGTGACGAGCCTCGCGCGCGGCCGAGCGGAGCTTCGCGTCGTCCATCACGCCGGTGTTCGCCGTCGGGGCCGTCAGACCTATCCGGACGGCCGGTCGCCGGGGCTGCGTACGATCGCACGGTGGAGCAGCGCGCGCTCGGACGGAGCGGGATCGCCGTGTCGCGGATCGTTCTCGGCTGCGGCAACTTCGGCGGCATCGGCTCGTCGCCGTCCCACGTCGACAAGGGGACGCCGCGCGACGAGGCCTCGAGGCTGCTCGACGCCGCGTGGGACCTTGGCGTCACGACGCTCGACACCGCGGACGCGTACGGGCTCGGGCGCAGCGAGGACTACATCGGCGCGTGGCTGCGCACGAAGCCCGACGTGCGCGACCAGGTGGTGATCGCGACGAAGACCTTCAACCCGATGACGGAGGGCGCCGACCACGGCCTCGGCGCCGCCCGGATCCGGCGCCAGGTCGAGACGAGCCTCCGACGACTCGGCGTCGAGCGCATCCCGCTCTACCTCGCACACGACTTCGACCCCGATGTCCCCCAGGAGGAGACGCTCGGCGCCTTCGACGAGCTCGTACGCGACGGAACGGTCGGCGCGGTCGGGGCCTCGAACTTCACGGCCGAGCAGCTGGCGGAGGCCCTCGAGCTCTCGGCGCTCGAGGGCCTGACGCGCTACGAGTGGGTGCAGAACGGGTTCTCCCTGCTCGAGCGTGGCGATCGCGAGACGGTGTTTCCGCTGTGCCACGAGCACGGTCTCGGGTTCACGCCCTTCGGCCCGCTTGCCGGGGGGTGGCTGACCGGCAAGTATCGGCGCGGCGAGCCGCCGCCCGCCGGCTCGCGCATGACGCTCCGCCCGGAGGGCAGCGAGCACTACTGGGCCGAGGCAACCTTCGACGCGCTCGAGGCCTTCGGGCGCGAGGCGGAAGCGCGCGGCGTGTCGATGGCCGCACTCGCAATCGCGTGGCTCCTCCACGTGCCGGAGATCACTGCCGTGGTCGTCGGGCCGAGCAGGTTGGAGCACCTCGCTCCGGTCCGCGAGGCTCTCGGCATCACCCTGACGGACGACGAGCGCGACGCGCTGGAGAGGATCTTCCGATGAGCGTGCTGGTGCTGGGCGAGCACGACGTGCGTGCGACGCTCGACATGCGCCGGTGCATCGAGGCGATGGAGGGCGTCCTCGCGGCGCTCGCGCGCGGAGAGGTGTCGATGCCGCTTCGCTCGATCGTGTCCGTCCCGGACGAGGCGGTCCTCGGTTTCGGCTTGATGCCCGCGCACCGCGGCGGCGCGGAGCCCGTCATCTCGCTCAAGGAGGTCGTCGTCGTCCCGGGCAACCCTGCCCGCGGGCTCGATCCGCACCAGGGCGCGGTGCTCCTGCACGACGGGACGACCGGGCAGCTCGTGGCCGTCCTGAACGCGTCGCCGATCACGGAGATCCGGACGGCTGCGGTGTCGGCGGTCGCGACGAAGCTGCTGGCCCGGCCAGGCTCCCGGCAGGTCGCGATCCTCGGCTCGGGCGTCCAGGGGCGCTCGCATGCGGTCGCGATGCGCGAGGCGCTGCCGGAGGCGGAGCTGCGCGTCTGGAGCCGGGACCCGGCGCACGCCGAGGCGCTCGCGCTCGAGGCGCATGGGCTCGCGTGCGCGACCGTGGCGGAGGCTCTCGCCGGTGCTGACGTCGTCTGCACGTGCACAGCGTCACCCGAGCCGATCGTCGCGCTCGGCGACCTCGCACCCGGCGCGCACCTGAACGCCGTCGGCTCGTCGGGCCCGTGGGCCCGCGAGCTCGAGGCGGACGTCGTCGCGGCGGCATCGCTCTTCGTCGACCGCCGCGAGTCGACCGTCAACGAGTCCGGTGACTACCTGGGAGCGGTCGCCGAGCGCGGCATCGGCCCCGACCACATCCTCGCCGAGCTCGGCGAGCTCCTCGTGGGCGCCCACCCGGGGCGGCGGTCGGACGACGAGGTGACCGTCTTCAAGTCGCTCGGCCTGGCCGTGGAGGATCTCGCGGCTGCGGCGCTCTGCGTCGGAATCGCACGCGAGCAGGGCATCGGCGCCGAGGTCGAGTTCTGATCCCCGTCGAGGCGATCGCGACGGCGCGGCGCGTCACCGCGGGGTCCGTCCTCACCACGCCGCTCGTCCGCCTGGACGTCGACGCGCCCTGCGAGGTCTGGCTGAAGCTCGAGTGCCTCCAGCCGATCGGGTCGTTCAAGCTCCGCGGCGCGACGAGCGCGATCCGCCAGGCCGGGCCGGAAGCATGGCGGGACGGGGTGTGGACGACGAGCGCCGGGAACATGGCCCAGGGAGTCTGCTGGGTCGCGCGCGAGCTGGACGTCCCGGCCACGGTCGTCGCTCCGGATCACGCGCCGCGCGCGAAGCTCGACGCTGTCGAGCGCCTCGGGGGCCGCGTGATCGCCGTCCCCTTCGAGACCTGGTGGGAGACGATGGAGACGGGGTCCTATCCCGGTCTCGACGGCCTCTTCGTCCATCCCGTGCTCGACGAGCGGGTGATGGCGGGGAACGGCGTCATCGGGCTCGAGCTCGCCGAGCAGCTCGACGGGATCGACACGGTGCTCGTCGCGTGGGGCGGCGGCGGGCTCACGACGGGCATTGCCAGCGCACTCGCCGCGGTGTCGCCCGCCACCCGCGTGATCGCCTGCGAGCCGGAGACGGGCGCGCCGCTGACGGCGTCCTTCGCGGCGGGCGCGCCGGTCGAGGTCGACTACCGGCCCTCGTTCGTCGACGGCGCCGGCTCGAAGGCACTGCTCCCCGCGATGTGGGAGAGGGCGCGGTTGCTGGTCGCGGGCGCCGTGGCCGTGCAGCTCGACGAGGCCGCCGCCGCGGTGCGCCTGCTCGCCACCCGCGCGCACGCCGTCTCCGAGGGAGCCGGCGCACTGCCCCTCGCCGCTGCCCTCAACGGACACGGCGGCACGGGGCGGGTCGTGTGCATCGTCTCGGGCGGGAACATCGACCCCGACCGGCTGGCGACGATCCTCGCGGGGTCGGTCCCCGGCGACTAGCAGCGGCGCCGGACCGTCTCGGAGACGGCGAGCTTCACCCACTCGAGCGGGATGCCGACCGCAGTCCGCCACCACGGCTCGTCGACGCCGTGCATCACGACGGTGAGGTCGGGGCAGCGCTCGAACGCGCGCTCCACGCGAAACGTCTCGTAGTCCGGGCTGACGACGACCAGAGTGCTCCACCGGCGGTTGGTTGCGAGGCGCGCGATCACCTGCGGCTCGCTGCTCGTCGTGAACGGATCGGCGTTGACGCAGACGACCTGCTTGGGATGCGAACGGCAAAGCGTCGCCCGCTCCTTGCTGCGCCTGCTCCGCTCGGCCGACACGACGAGGACCGGGGCGAGGCCCTGTCGAACGAGCTTCTGTGCCTCCGGCAGCGTCCGTTCCGAGCTGCTCAGCGCCACGACGGCATCGACGTGGCTCGGGAGCGAGGAGTCGTCCTTGCCCAGGAAGAGCGGGATCCCGACCGCATACGCGAGCCCGAGCACGACGGCGCAGGCGATCAGGACGCGGCGCATGTGCGGAAGCGTGACAGGTGGATCGGTCGGCCCTGCAGGTAGAAAGGCCGGGTGCGGCCCACGAGCATCCCGCCGGCGGCCGTTCGCCGTCTCGCCATCGCCGCCCAGCGCTACGCGTCGCGCGCGCGTCGCGCGACGACGGCGGACGTCGAGGAGGCGGTGCGGCACCTGTCCTGCGTGCAGCTCGACTCGATCTCGACCGTCGATCGGAGCCACCGGATCACGCTGGGATGCCGCATCGGCGCGTATCCGAGCGACGCCGTGTCGCGCCTGCTCGGGCGCGGGCGGCTGATCGAGTACTGGGCTCACGAGGCGTGCCTCCTGCCCGCCGAGGCGTGGCGCCTGTTCCGCCCTGCGATGCAGGTCGGCGGACGACGCTGGTATGGAGAGATCGACCGAACGCATCCTCACCTTCGCGAGCACGTCCTCGACGAGATCCGTGCGCGCGGCGCGCTCGGCTCGCGGCACTTCGACGGAGCGGCCCGCAAGGGAGAGATGTGGGGCTGGAAGCCGGCCAAGCGGATGCTCGACCTCCTGTGGAACCACGGGGAGCTGGTGGTCGCGGGACGCCAGGGCTTCCAGCGGCTCTACGACCTGCCCGAGCGCGTCCTCCCGCGGTCGATCCTCGACGTGCCCGCGCCTGCCGAGACGGACCGGCTCCGTGAGCTGACGCTCCGGGCGGTGCACGCCCGCGGTGTGCTGACGGAGACCGGCGTCGTCGAGCACTGGCGGCTCAGGGGAGGTGCGGCGCGCGTGCGTTCCGTCGTGGACGGGCTCGTGGAGGACGGCCTCCTGGAGCGGCGCGCCGTGGACGACGGCGGAGCGCCGGTGCTCCTCGCCGCAGGCGTGGAGCTCGACCGCCCCGCGCCCACCGCGGCGGTGCTTCTCTCCCCCTTCGACAACCTCCTCTGGGACCGGCCGTTCGCGCGCCGGGCCCTCGGGTTCGACCACCTGATCGAGGTCTACAAGCCGGCACCCGTGCGGCGATTCGGCTACTACGTGCTGCCGCTCCTGCGGGGTGACCGGATCGTCGGTCGAGCAGACCTCAAGGCGGAGCGGAGCACCGGCGAGCTCGTCGTCAAGGCCTTCCACCGGGAGGACGGCGTCCGCGCGTCCGCCGCCCTCGACGACGCGTTCGACCGCGCGCTCGACCGGCTGCGCCGCGTGGTCGGCCTGGAGAGCGTCCGGCGGTGATCGAGCTCACGCTGGCGGACGCACGCCGGCTCGCGGTCGCCGCCCAGCTGCTCGACGGCCGGGCGCCCGCGACCGTCACGGAGGTCGTACGCGCGCTCGGGTCGGTGCAGGTCGACCCGGTCGCCGCAGTGGCGCGCGCGGAGCGCACCGTGCTCTTCAGCCGGCTCGGCCCGTACGACGTCTCGGAGCTCACCGCGGCGCTCGAGCGCGGGGAGCTCATCGAGTACCGGGCACACATCGTCCCGGCCACCGACTTCGGCATCCACCGCGAGTCGATGCGCCGCTACCCGCGGGGCGAGGGGGCCCGGGCGCGGTACGTCCGCGCGTGGCTGACGGCGAACGCATCGTTCCGCCGCTACGTCCTGCGCGAGCTCCGCCGGCGCGGGCCGCTGCGCTCGCGCGACCTCGAGGACCGGGCCGTCGTGCAGTGGCGCACGGGCGGCTGGAACGACGGCAAGGCCCTCGGACGGATGCTGGACATCCTCTGGTTCCGGGGCGAGATCGCAGTCGTGGGACGAGAGCGCGGCGAGCGGGTATGGGATCTCGCGGAGCGCCGATTCCCGCGCGAGGCTCGCTGGACGTCCGCCGCGGTCGCGCGGGCCGTCGTCGAAGGCGGGCTGCGACGGAAGGGCGTCGCGCGCCGCCCGGAGTTCGGCCTGCAGCTCGACGGAGTCCCTCCCGGAGCCGATGCGGCGTTCGAGTCCCTCGTGCGCGAGGGGACCGCGGTTCCGGTCCGCGTCGCGGGCCTCCAGGGCGAGTGGTGGGCGCACAACCACCTGATCGAGCGGCAGCCGGGTGCACCACGCACCGTCCTGCTGTCGCCGTTCGACCGCCTCGTGTACGACCGCGAGCGGGCGGCCGAGCTGTTCGGGTTCCGCTACAGGCTCGAGATGTACGTCCCGGCGGCGAAGCGCGAGTACGGCTACTACGTCCTGCCGATCCTCCACGGCACGGACCTGATCGGCCGAGTGGACGCGAGCTTCGACCGGAGGCTTGGGATCCTTCGCGTCGACGGCATCTGGGCAGAGCGTGGTGCACCGGCGGACGCAGGCGCCGACGTCGCGAGCGCGCTGCGCGAGCTCGCGGCGTGGCTCGGCGCAAGCGACACGCAGGTCGGCCGGCGGGTGCCGCGCGCCTGGGCGGGAGCGCTCCGTGCCTGAGAGCGTCAGCAGGCGTCACGCCGTGCTGCCCCGCGTGCGCGGGAGGATCGTCGACGAGCCCGAAGCCAGGCGGATCGCCGTCCGATCGCAAGCCCTCGACGGCTCCGCAAGTGGAGTGCTCGAGACCGTGCGCCGCCTCGGCTTCCTCCAGCTCGACCCGATCGCGACCGTCGCTCCTGCGCAGCACCTCGTCCTCTGGAGCCGGCTCGGCCCGTACGACGTCGGCGAGCTCGACCGCCTGCTGTGGCGAGAGCGGGTGCTGTTCGAGTGGGACGCGCTCGTGTGGCCGATCGAGGACCTTCCGCTCGTGCGCGGCCTGATGCGACGGTGGCGCACGTCGACCCGCTACGTGGCGGAGCGCTGGACGCACTCGTTCCTCGCCGAGAACCGTGCGTTCCGCGTGTACGTGATGCGGGAGCTCGAGAGGCGCGGGCCGCTGCCGTCGCGCGAGCTCGAGGATCGGTCGGCCGGGGCGCGCGAGCGGCACCGCTGGTACGGGCCTCGGAAGGTCGGCCTCATGCTGACTGCGCTCCACCTGCGGGGCGAGGTCGCCGTCGCGGGGCGCACCGGGGGACAGCGGCTCTGGGACGTCGCCGAGCGCGCCCTCCCCCACACCGAGGCGCTCCCGCTGCGCACGGCCGAGCGGGAGCTCGCCGAGCGGCGCTTCCGGGCGCTCGGCGTCCGCTCGTCGCCGGCCGGCTGGGAAGCGCATCCCGGCGCTGCCGACGGCGAGGTGCCGCCAAGAGTCACGCTCCTCTCCCCGTTCGACCGACTGATCCACGACCGCGACCGCGCGGAATCCCTCTTCGGGTTCCGGTACCGACTCGAGATGTTCGTGCCGAAGGCGAAGCGGGAGTTCGGGTACTACGTGCTCCCGATTCTTCGCGGCGACGAGCTGATCGGTCGCATCGAGCCGGTCTTCGACCGCCGGAGGCTCGTCCTGTCCGTGCACGGCGCCTGGGCGGAGACTCGCGCGACCGCGGAGGCCGGTCCGGCGATCCGCAAGGCGGTCGTCGAGCTGGCCGCCTGGCTCGGGGCCGAGACTGTCTCGGTCGGGCGGCGCATCCCGCGCGTGTGGGCGTCGGCGCTCCGGGAGTGAGCGAGCCGTCTCCGACTACCATCCCGCCATGGACTTCGCCACGCGCGCGATCCACGCAGGGCAGGAGCCCGATGCGGCGACGGGGGCGGTGACCACGCCGATCTACCAGACCTCGACGTTCGTGCAAGAGGCCGTCGGCGTGCACAAGGGCTACGACTACGCACGCGTCGCCAACCCGACGCGAACGGCGCTCGAGGAGTGCCTCGCGTCGCTCGAGAACGCCGCGCACGGGCACGCGTTCTCGTCCGGGATCGGCGCGACGACGACGATCATGCATCTCGTCGACCCCGGCGATCGAGTCGTGTGCGTCAACGACGTCTACGGCGGGACGTACCGGATGTTCTCGCAGGTGTACGAGCCGAAGGGGTACCGGTTCTCGTACGTCACGCCGGATGACCTCTCGACCGAGGCGTCGGCCCACGTCGAGGGCGCCACGCTCGTCTGGATCGAGTCGCCGACGAACCCGCTGCTGAACATCGTGGACATCGCCGCGGTCGCGGATGCCGCCCACGCGGCGGGCGCCCTGCTCGTCGTCGACAACACGTTCGCGACGCCGTACCTGCAGACGCCGCTCGATCTCGGAGCGGACATCGTCGTCCACTCGACGACGAAGTACCTCGGCGGGCATTCCGACGTCATCGGCGGTTTCGCCGCGACGAACGACCCGACGGTCGCCGACCGGCTCGCGTTTCTCCAGAAGTCGCTCGGCGCGGTTCCGGGGCCGTTCGACGCGTGGCTCGTGCTGCGTGGCGTGAAGACGCTGGCCGTGCGCATGGAGCGGCACTGCGAGAACGCGCGTCGCGTCGCGGCGTTCCTGTCCGAGCACCCACGGGTCGAGCGTGTGCTCTGGCCGGGTCTCCCCGACCACCCGGGACACGCGATCGCCGCACGGCAGATGCGCGACTTCGGCGGCATGGTCTCGTTCCTCGTCTCGAGCGAGGAAGAGGCGGTCGAGCTCGTCGCGCAGACGAGCGTCTGGACGCTGGCGGAGAGCCTCGGCGGCGTCGAGAGCCTGATCGAGCACCCCGCGCGAATGACGCACGCGTCGACTGCAACGGGGCCGTTCGCTGCACCGCCCAACCTCGTACGGCTCTCGGTCGGCATCGAGTCCGCCGACGATCTCGTCGACGATCTCGCGCGGGCCCTCGCGGCCACCCCGGCCCGGGCGTAGCACCCGACCCGGCACTGCGCATCGTCCGGCCCCGCGCCGCCCGGCCTCGGCCGGGCGGCGCCGAACCATCCGTTCGGGTCAGTCGTTGCTCGCGATGAGACGGAACCGCGTGCCGGTCGGGTCGGCGACGGTCGCGAGGCGACCGTACGGCGTGTCCTCGGCCGGGCGCACGACGCTGCCGCCGAGCGCTTCGATGCGGGCGATCGCCGCGTCGGCGTCGCTCACGGCGAAGTAGACCGCCCAGTGCGCCGGCTCGTCGTCGCCGGGATACGGCGAGTCGTCCATGATCCCGGCGAGCTGGCCCTCGCCTTCGCCGAGCGTCGTGTAGCGGAAGTCGTCCGTGTCGCTCACCGTGTGCGTATCCCAGCCGAACACGTCGCGGTAGAACGCGACCGTCGGCTCGTACGCACGCGTGTGGAGCTCGAACCAGGCCGGGGTCCCGGCCTCACCGGTCACCTCGAAGCCCTTCTGCTGGTTCGGCTGCCAGGCGCCGACGTGGGCGCCGCCCGGATCCTCGAGCATGGTGGAGCTGCCGTTCTCGCCGACGACCATCGGCGCGAACGCGACGGAGCCGCCGTGCTCCGGCGTCGCCTCGGCGACCGCCTCGACGTCGTCCGTCATGAGGTGGACGCCCCACGCGTCCGGGTATCCCTGCTCGCCGTCGTTGCGCATGCAACCGGCGACGTGCTTGCCGTCCTTCGTGAAGGTGAAGTAGCCGCCGAAGCTCTCCTGCGGCGGCTCCGCGTTCCACCCGAACAGGTCGCGGTAGAACGCGATCGCCTTGTCCGTGTCCGAGCTGTACAGGTCGATCCAGCACGGAGCACCGGTGACGAGCGTTGGTGCGGGCATGTAACGCCTCCTTGTGGGATGGTCGATGCGCCAGCAATGACCGCCGGGCCGCGCGAAAGTCATCGCTCCCTCGGACGACGCTACCAAGGCCCTACCCGCCGTCACGGTACGGATAACCCGACTACGGTCTGAGCGTGACGCACGAGCCCCTCGACCTCCTCCACTGCGGCGACCCGCGCCGCATAGCGTGCTACCTGCTCGAGACCGAGGATGGCCTCGCCCTGTTCGACTGCGGGCCGACGAGCTGCCTCCCCGCCCTGCACAACGGGCTCGCTGCGCGCGGTCTCGAGCTCCGAGACGTGAGGCACCTCCTGCTCTCGCACATCCACCTCGACCACGCGGGCGCGGCAGGGGCTCTCGTACGCGAGCATCCTGACCTGACGGTGCACGTCTCGGAGATCGGCGCGCCCCACCTGATCGACCCGGGGCGCCTCATCGCGAGCGCCCGCCGTCTGTACGGCGATGCCTTCGACGAGCTCTGGGGCGAGCTCGTGCCCGTGCCGGAGGAGAACGTCCGCATCGTCGGCGAGAGCGTCGTCGGCCTCGCGTGCTTCCCGACCCCGGGCCACGCGTCGCACCACGTCTCGTACCACCACGAGGACGGGACGCTGTACAACGGCGACGCGGCCGGGGTGCGCATCGCGCCGGGCAGGTTCGTCTTCGCACCGACCCCGCCGCCCGAGATCGACCTCGACGCCTGGGAGCGGACGATCGACGAGATCGAGAGACGCTCGCCGCGCCGGCTCGCGCTGGTCCATTTCGGCGTCTTCGACGACGTCGAGCGCCACCTCGATGCGCTCCGCGCGACGCTACGCAGCTGGGCCGATCGCGTCGGACACGGAATGGACGAGCCGACGTTCGTGGCAGCCGCACGCGCGGACGTCGCCGCCTCGGACCCGGACGACGCCGACGCCTACGACCGCGCGGCGCCGTACTGGCACTGCTACCTCGGTCTGGAGCGTTACTGGCGCAAGCGGCTCGAGGCGATCGGCGCCGAAACGCGCCCGTAGAAGGCGTGCACGAGCTCGAGCGCATCTCCCTCTCGGCCTATCTCCCGGTCTACGGGGCGAACGCGCTCGAGGTCGGGAGCGCGACGTGCCTGCGCGCACCGCACGCGCCCGACTCGCCGATGCTGAATCGCGTCGTCGGGCTCGGCCTCGACGGCCCGGTCGACGAGGCCATGCTCGACGAGGCGCTCGCCGCGATGGGCGACACGGCGTTCTACGTTGCCCTCTCGCCTGACGCGGACCCCGCGCTCGACGGCCTGCTCGCGGCGCGGGAACTCGAACCGGGCTGGGGCTGGATGCTGTTCGAGCGTGGTGCGCAGCCGGCGCCGAAGGTCGCGACCGGCCTCGAGGTCGTCGAGGTGACACCTGAGAGCGCCCGCGTCTGGGCGGGCATCGTCGTCAAGGGGTACGGGCTTCCGGAGCATTCGCGTCCCGTCGTCGCGGCCGCCGCGGGGCTCGACGGCTGGACCGCATTCCTCGCCGTGGACGGCGACGTGCCGGTCGCCGCCGCGGCGCTCTGGACAGAAGCCCCGGCCGCGTACTTCGGCTTCGCGGCGACACTCCCCGAGCACCGCGGCAAGGGCGGCCAGGGCGCGCTCTTCGCATCCCGCATCGAGCGTGCGCTCGCAGCGGGTTGCACGAGGCTCGTCACCGAGACGGGCGAGCTCCGCGAGGAAAGCCCGGGCGCGTCGTACCGCAACATCCTGCGCTACGGCTTCGAGGAGCGCTTCGTCGTCGCCCACCGGCTGCGGCGGCGACCGCCGCTCGGCTGACGGATCAGACGGGCGCCGCGTGCTCCCGGAGGTCGTCGAGCGACGAGAACTCGAGCACGAGGGCGTGCGTTGCCTCGAGGACGACGGGCGGGGCGACGCCCGCCTCGAGCGCCTCCTGCCAGCGGCCCGCGCACAGGCACCACCGGTCGCCGGGCACGACCCCGCCGAAGCCGAGCTCCGGCCGCGGCGTCGACAGATCGTTCCCCACCGATGCGCTGAAGGCGAGGAACTCCTCCGTCATCACGGCGCAGACGCCGTGCACGCCGACGTCCTCTCCCCCCGTCCGGCAGTGACCGTCGCGCCAGAAGCCCGTCAGCGGAGCAAAGCTGCACGGCTCGAGCGGCCCGCCGAGGACGTTGACGCCTGTCACGGGATCACTCTACGCCCACCCCGTCACGAGCCAGCGCCTGCGGGCGAAGCGAGCCCCCATCGTGGCCGCCCGCACGACGATCAGCACGGCGAGCGCCGCCCACACGCCGCGCACGCCGAAGTCTCCGGCGACGACGACGGCGAGCGAGGCAGCGCAGGCGAGGAAGGCGGCGATCATCGACCCCGCGATGTACGGGCCGTCGCTCGCGCCGATCAGGACCCCGTCGAGCGCGAACACGGCGCCGTTCAGCGGCTGCATCAGCGCGAAGATCGGCCAGAGCAGCGCGCACTGCTCGAGCACGGCCGCATCCTGCGAGAACACCTGCGGAAGGATGTCGCCGAGTGCGAGCAGGAGCACGGCGAACACCGCCCCGAGGGCGACGGACAGCGTGACCATCCGGGCGCTCGCGTCGAATGCGCGGCCGGGCTTCCCCGCGCCGAGCTCCTGCCCCACGATGATCTGTCCCGCGATCGCGACGGCATCCAGCACGAGCGCGAGGAAGAGCCAGAGCTGGAACGAGATCTGGTACGCGCCGAGCTCCGCGTCCCCCATGCGCGCGACGACCGCCCCCGCCAGCAGGAACGCGCCGATCAGGGCGGTGGTGCGTGCGAAGATGAACTTGCCGACCGACAGCAGCCGCCGCGCGAGCCTCGCCGCGGGCCGGAGGTCGGCTCGCCCGACGCGGCGGACGACGAGCCAGACGAAGGCGGCGCCCATGCACGTCTGCGCGACCGCCGTCCCCCAGGCCGACCCCTGGATCCCCCAGCCGAAGCCGTACACGAACAGCACCTCGAGCACGACGTTGACGACGTTCGCGACCACGATCACGACGAGCGGCGAGGTGAGGTCCGACACACCGCGCAGGAAGCCCTGGCCGCCGAGCGCGAGGAAGAACGACGGCACTCCGATCGCCACGATCCGCAGGTACGTCGCCGCGTAGTCGGCGCTCTGGCCCTCCACACCGACGACCGCGACGATCTGCGGGGCGAGGCTCGCGATCGCCACGGCGAGCACGATCCCGATCCCGAGGGAGAGCCAGAGCGCCTGCGCCCCGAGCCCGCGCGCGACCCTGTCTTCCCGTGCACCGCTCGCGCGCGCGACCTGCGCGGTGGTCGCGTACTGGAGGAAGTTGAAGGTCGCGAGCACCGAGAGCGCCGTCGCGGCCGCGCCGAGCGCCGCGAGCTGCGATCTCCCGAGATGCCCCACGATCGCGGTGTCGACGAGGATGTAGAGCGGCTCGGCGGCGAGAGCGCCGAGCGCCGGCAGCGCGAGGCGGAGGATCTGCCGGTCGTACGCCGAGCGGAGCCGCACGAGTCAGCCGGACGCAGGGGGCACGGGGAACCGGACGGCGCTGGGCACGGCGACCCTCACGGGGTCAGTTCTATCCGGGACTCCCCCGCGCCGCACGTGACGTCCCACGTCCGCCCGAGCGCGCGTACGCCTTCGAGGATGATGCCGATCCCGGGGGCCGGTTCTGCACCGTCCAGCGTCCCCAGCCTGCCCTCCCGCGGATTCGGCTCCAGCCCGAGCAGGAGACGCAGGAGCAGGATGGGCGTGCCGGCGGCCCATGCCTGCGGCCGGGCCGCAGTCGGATACGCGATGGGGAACGGGGTCTCCGCGCGGTCGAAGCCGGCGAAGACCTCGGGAAGCGACCAGTCGAAGTGGCGGGCGGCCTCCAGGAGCGCAAGCGCGATCCGCCGCACGTCTGCCCAGCGCCCGTACCTCGCGAGGCCCCAGGCCGCGAGCGTCGTGTCATGCGGCCAGACCGTGCCGTTGTGATAGCTGAGCGGGCTGTAGGCGGCGTCCGACGTCGACATCGTGCGGATCCCCCAGCCGGACCAGAGCTCCCGCCGCGCGAGCGCGTCGACGACCGCCTCGACACGCGCATCCGGCACGATGCCGCTCCAGAGCAGGTGCCCGATGTTCGAGCAGAGCGCGTCCACCCGGTGCTTGTCGCGGTCGAGGGCGAGCGCGTAGTAGCCGCCCCGCTCGGGAACCCAGAAGGCGGCGTCGAACCGCGATGCGAGCTCGACCGCCTCCGCCTCGAGCCGACCCGCGAGCGGCTCGTCGTCCCAGGCGTGGCGCGCGATCTCGGCGAGCCGCCGCTTCGCGTCGTAGACGTAGCCTTGCACCTCCGCCGGCGCGATCGGAGGTTGTGCGAACCGCCCGTCGTGGAAGCGCTGGGAGTCGCCCGAGTCCTTCCACGACTGGTTCTCGAGGCCCGCCGAGCGCCGTTCGTACTCCACGAAGCCGTCGCCGTCGCGGTCGCCGTAGTCGTCGATCCAGTGAAGGGCGGCGAGGGCAGGCGCACGGAGCCGGCGCGCGAGCTCCCGGTCACCCGTCCAGCGCCAGACCTCCGACAGCAGCACCAGGTACAGCGGCGTCGCGTCGACCGTCCCGTAGTAGCGCCGGAACCACTTCTCGGCGGCCCGGCCGGAGCGCAGCTCGTGAACGATCTTCCCGGGCTCGGCGTCGATCGCGGGGTCGTCCACCTGCGCCTGCAGCTCGGCCAGGGTCTCGAGCGCGCTGATCGCGAGCTCGGGCCCGAGCAGCACCGTCTGCAGGCCCGTGATGATCGTGTCGCGTCCGAAGACGGTCATGAACCACGGCATCCCGGCGGCCGGCAGATGCCCAAGGCCTGGCCCCGCCCGCAGCCGCAGCGCGGTGAGGTCGGAAACCGACTGGTCGAAGGCGTGACGAAGCTCGTCCGACGTCGTTGAGAGCCGGGGAAGCCGGAGCGACCAGGTGTCGAGCGACTCCCGAACCCGGGCCCGCTCGGTGCCGAACCGGCGCTCGACGTGCTCCGGGTGCTCGACCGCCCCGTCGAGCGACATGACGACGTCGACGCGGACGTCCCACGACGCGTGCGGCGCGAGCGCGACCGGGAGGCGAACGATCCCCGAGTGCCCGCTACCCGTGCGGGACAGCACGATCTGGGTCCGACCGCCGCGGCCGTCGCTCTCCTCGAGCACAACCCGGCCGGCGCGCACGTCGTGGAACGCCTCCGCAGCCGGGGGCAGCTCGGGTGCGTGGAGAGGATCGCCCAGGGCGAAGTCGTGCTGCTTGACGCTGATGATGTCCGCGAAGTCCGTCCCGAAGCCCAGCTCGACGGTGAACGCGAGCGCAACGCGCGTCTCGTTGCGGATGACCACGTGATCCTGGAGGCCGTCGCCGACGAAACGGTGTCGCGCGATCGAGAGGACGTCCTGCTCCAGCCCGCCCGCCAGCGGGTTCCGCGAGTAGAACGCCGCCGAGAAGTACTCGACCCTGCCCGACGAGAGCAGGAGGGGAGGCGCGCCGTTGATGGTGAGCGTCAGCGTCGAGAGAAAGCGCGTGTCGTGCGCGTACAGCCCGCCCACGCCGCCCCGGACGTCTCCGAGCTCGTCGCTGATGCAGAACGTCGAGCCCTCGAGGATGGTGAGAGGCACCTGGCGGCTTACGTCTCCCTGCGCACCACGCGGGCGCCGCTCGACTGCGCGAGCGCCTTTATCACGATCTCGTCGAGGTTCACATGCAGCGGCCGCGTCAGCGCGAAGAGGACGCATTCCGCGACCTCGTCCGGCGTGACGGCGTCGACTCCCTCGTACACGGCGTCGGCCTTCTCCCGGTCCCAGTCGAAGCGGACGAGCGAGAACTCCGTCTCGACGAGCCCGGCGTCGACCGTGGTCACGCGGATCGGCCGGCCGAGCAGGTCCTCGCGCAGCGCATACGAGAACCCGCGCACTGCGAACTTCGACGCGATGTACGACGCGCCGTGAGGGTACGCCTGCCGACCCGCGACGGATCCCATGAACACGATGTGCCCCTCGTCCCGGATGTGCGGCAGGCACAGGCGCGTGATCCGCAGGACGCCGTCGACGTTCGTGTGGAGCACGGTGGCCTCGACGTCCTCGGTCGACTCCTCGAACGGCACGCGGCCGAGCGCAAGCCCGGCGTTGTTGAAGAGGATGTCGATGCCGCCGAGCTCGGCGACGGCGGCGCCGACGAACGCACGGCTCGAGGCCTCGTCCGTCACGTCGAGCTCGAGCGCAAGGTCGGCGTCGATCCGTTCGAGGCGACGAGCGCCGCCCGCCACCCGGGCCCCGGCCTCGCGCAGCCGCAAAACGGTCGCGGCGCCGATTCCCGAGGAGGCGCCCGTGACGATCGCCGTCTTGCCCCGAAGCTCCACGGGACGCAGCGTAGTTTGCCCTGGGGCACCAGCGCGGCATAGGATCGGTGGATGGCCGCGGTCTCGACTCGGGGCTGTCAAGCGGGTCAACCTCGACGGAGCGCTGGCAATCCCGGGGAATCGACCTGGAGGTCTCCGACGCCGAGTTCAACCACGTCCCTCGCGCGGCCCGGACGTCGGGATCGTCTTCGAGAGCGAAAAGGGGGGACTAGCACCGGAAGCGCGGTCTGGAGAACCGTCTCGCTGCCGGACGCACTATCGGAGCGCGTTTGCCTCGGGCGGCTGCACGTCGGCACCATTGGCGCCGTGGCCTGGGGTCTACAGGAGGGCTGGGCCACGGGGAATCCCCGCGCGGCCGGCCCGCAACGTCCACATCGTTCACTCCGGTGCCGAGCGCGCCTGCCGCGCCCGGAGAAAGGACAGAAGACATGAAAACCCGCATCGTCCTCCTCGCGACGGCGGCCGTGCTCGTAGCCGTCGCGCTGTCGATGAACGTCGCGTCCGCCGGGACCGCGGCGTCGTCGTCGAAGGCCTCGCCGGCGGCGAGCGCCGCGGCGGCCTACCCGGCGCCGAAGGTGCCGAACGCCGCGAAGCTCAAGCAGCAGTACGGCGGCCAGTCGATCACGTTCATCGGCGACTCCGTCGGCGGGAGTCACACGCGTGACGTCGCGCTCGCGAAGCAGTTCACGAAGGACACCGGAATCAAGGTGAAGGTCGTTCCGCACCCGGCGGCGTCCGACGCGTCGTACTCGCAACTCGCCCGGGTCTTCTCGTCGAAGTCGTCGTCGTTCGACGTCGCGATGATCGACGTCGTGTGGCCGGGCGCCTTCGCGCCGTACCTCGTCGACCTGAAGCCGAAGCTCGGCAAGGAGGCGAAGCAGCACGCACAAGGGATCATCCAGAACGACACGATCGACGGGAAGCTCGTCGCGATGCCGTGGTTCGGTGACTTCGGGATCCTGTACTACCGCACCGACCTGCTGACGAAGTACGGCTACACGGCCCCTCCGAAGACCTGGACGCAGCTCTTCGCCATGGCGAAGAAGATCCAGGACGGCGAGCAGGCCGCCGGGAATGCGAGCTTCTACGGCTTCGTCTTCCAGGGCAACTCGTACGAGGGCCTGACCTGCGACGCGCTCGAGTGGTACCAGTCGGCCGGGGCCGGCGGGTTCGTGGACAACGGCAAGGCGACCATCAACAACAAGAAGGGTGCAGCGATCCTCGACCTGTTCGCCTCCCAGATCGGCAAGACCACGCCCCGGGACGTGACGACCTACCAGGAGGGCGAGGCCCACACGGCGTTCGTCGAGGGCAATGCGGCGTTCATGCGCAACTGGCCGTACGCCTATTCGATCGGAGCCGATCCGAAGTCGTCGAAGATCGTCGGCAAGTTCAGCGTGACCGTGCTGCCGCACGCGTCCGGGTCGTCGGTCGGGACGGTGGGCGGGTGGCAGCTCGCCGTGAACAAGTACTCGAAGCACGTCGACGCGTCGATCGAGTTCGTCCGCTACATGACGAGCGCGGCGGCGCAGAAGTTCTCCGCCATCACCAACACGAACGTGCCGACGATCCCCGCGGTCGCGAAGGACCCGGCCGTCGTGAAGGCGAACCCGTACCTGAAGCCAGAGATCGCCAGCGTCATCCGTGTCACGCGGCCCGCGCGCGACCTCAAGACGCACTACAACGAGGGCTCGAAGGCCATCTACCAGGGGATCAACCAGATCCTGAACGGCCGGCCGGCGAGCAGCGTGCTGCCGTCGATCCAGTCCAAGCTCGACCGGATCCTCCGCTAGCGAGGCGACCCGTTGCAGGGGAGGATGGCATCTGCCATCCTCCCCCTCCACTCGATGTCGACCGTCGCCGACCCAGCACCCGCCACCCGCCGCCGGCGCAGGTCGACGAAGCTCAAGCGGCGGCAGACGCGGCTCGCGTGGGTGCTGCTCCTGCCGGCGCTCGCGGTGGTCGCGTTCGTCGCGATCTACCCGCTCGGCAAGACGATCTACCAGAGCTTCACCGACCAGGAGTTCCTCGGCCTGGAGCCGGCGCAGTGGGTCGGCCTGCAGAACTACCGCGACCTCCTCGACGACACGATCTTCCGCGACGCCGTCTGGACGACGATCAAGTTCACGCTGATCACCGTCGTGTTCGAGTTCGCGCTCGGGCTGGCCATCGCCCTCGTCGTCAACTCGAACTTCAAGGGCCGCGGTGTGATGCGCGCGGTGATGCTCGTGCCGTGGGCGATCCCGACCGTCGTCGCCGCCCAGATGTGGAAGTCGATGCTCCAGTCGAACGGCGTCATCAGCGACGCCGGCACCCGGCTGAACATCCTGTCGCACCCGCACGCGTGGATCGCCGACCCGGCGACGGCGCTCGGCGCCATCTGCGCAGTTGACATCTGGAAGACCGCCCCGTTCGTCGCGCTGCTTCTGCTCGCCGGTCTCCAGGTCATCCCCGGTGATCTCTACGAGGCCGCCGAGGTCGACGGCGCCAACCCGTTGCAGCAGTTCTGGAAGATCACCATGCCGCTGCTCGCGCCCGCGATCCTCGTGACGCTGATCTTCCGGACGCTCGACGCCCTACGCGTGTTCGACGTCTTCTACGTGTTCTTCGGAAACCGGCTCGGCACGCAGTCGATGGCGATCTACGCGCAGAGCACGATCGTCGGCGACGGCTACGTCGGCTACGGCGCCGCCATCAGCATGGCGATCTTCCTCATCATCGCGCTCTTCGTCGTGATCTATGTGACCTTCCAGCGGGTGGCGATGCGGTGAGCGTCGCCGCCGAGACCACGACGCGCGTCGTCCGTCCCGTGAGCCGGAGCCGGGCATTCTGGCGCAGCCCGGTCGGGCGCCTGGTCAAGAGGGTCCCCTTCTACGCGCTCGTCGTCCTGATCTTCGTCTATTGCCTCTTCCCGTTTGCTTGGGCCCTGCGGTGCGCGTTCACGCCCGAGAGCGATCTCTTCTCGACGCCGCTCCGGTACGTCCCGGACCATCCGACGCTCGACAACTTCAGGCAGGCCTTCGAGGCCGAGTTCTTCCGCCGCGGGCTCCTCAACTCGGCGATCGTCGCGGGCGGGGTGACCTTGCTCTCGCTCGTGATCGGCACGTTGGCGGCCTTCGCGCTGGGCCGTTTTTCCTTCCGCGGGCGGTCGTTCGTCATGTACCTGATGCTCTCGATGACGATGTTCCCGTCGATCGCAATCCTCGGAGCGCTCTACACGATGATCTCCGGCTTCAGCCTTGGGCCGATCGACTTCCCGAACATCTACGACACGCTGTGGTCGCTGCTCTTCACGTACCTGATCTTCACGCTCCCGTTCACGATCTGGGTGCTCACGAGCTTCATGCAAGCGCTGCCCGGCGACCTCGAAGAGGCGGCGTACGTCGACGGCGCGACGCCGTTCCAGGTGTTCTACAAGGTGCTGCTACCGCTGATCCTTCCGGGCCTTGTGACGACCGGGCTGCTCGCGTTCATCTCCGCCTGGAACGAGTACCTGTTCGCCCTGTCGTTCATCCAGGACCCCGACAAGTACACGGTTCCAATCGCGATCACGTCGTTCGTCGGCGAGTCCGGCAGCTCGTTCCAGCAACCCTGGGGCACGATCATGGCGGCGACCATCATCGTCACGGTGCCGCTGGTCGCGCTCGTGCTGATCTTCCAGCGCTACATCCTGGCCGGCCTCACCGCCGGCGCCGTCAAAGGTTGATCCTTCTACGGACGGCTCAGGCGTCGTCGCCGTAGATGCCCGCGCCGGTTTCGACGTCGAAGAAGTGCAGCTGGCGCGTGTCCACTGCGACGTTGACCTGCTCGCCCGGCTTGACCCGGGAGCGGGCACCGAAGCGCCCGACGACGACCGCCGAGCTCGCCTTTGCGTGGACCTCGGCGCGGTCGGCATCGCCGATGTCCTCCGCGAGCTCCTTGACGTCCGCCGTGAACGCGGGCGGCGCGTCGACCGCGAAGTGAACGACGATCTCGGCGCCGAGCGCCTCGCGAAGCGTCACCGTCCCCTCGAGCTTCCCGCCGTGTGCGGTATCGCCGGCGAGCTGTTCGTCCTCGAGGTCCTCGGGCCGGATGCCGAGCACGATCTTCCGACCCTCGTAGCCGTGCAGCGCCGGTCGCTGGCGTAGCGTCTCATGGCCCAGCGGAATCTCCTGCGAGCCGGTCACGACCTTCATCGCCCCGTTGTCGTGCCGCAGGGTCGCCTCGAGCATGTTCATCGCCGGGCTGCCGATGAAGCCGGCGACGAAGAGGTTGACCGGATGGTCGTAGAGCTCCTGCGGCTCTGCGGCCTGCTGCAGCTCGCCCTTGCGCATCACGGCGACGCGGTCGCCCATGGTCATCGCCTCGACCTGGTCGTGCGTCACGTAGATGGTCGTCACCCCGAGATTGCGCTGCAGCTCGCTGATCTCGGCTCGCATCTGGACGCGCAGCTTGGCGTCGAGGTTGGAGAGCGGCTCGTCCATGAGGAAGGCCGACGGCTGCCGCACGATCGCACGGCCCATCGCCACGCGCTGCCGCTGGCCGCCCGAGAGCGCCTTCGGCTTGCGCTTGAGGTACGGCTCGAGGTCGAGGATGCGCGCCGCGTCGCGCACCCGCTCGTCGATCTCCGGCTTCGGCAGCTTGTGCAGCCGGAGGCTGAACGCGATGTTGTCGTAGACCGAGAGGTGTGGGTAGAGCGCGTAGCTCTGGAAGACCATCGCGATGTCGCGCTCACGCGGTGTCAGGTCGTTGACGATGCGGTCGCCGATCCGAAGCGTGCCCTCCGAGATCTCCTCCAGGCCGGCGACCATCCGCAGCGCGGTGGTCTTGCCGCAGCCGGACGGCCCGACGAGGACCATGAACTCGCCGTCCCGGACCTCGAGGTCGAGGCTGTCGACGGCGCGCGTCCCGTCGGGGTAGACCTTGCTGACACCGTCCAGCGACACCTCGGCCATCGTCGACCCTCCTCGTCTTTCGCCCTCCCGGTGGCGCGAACCATCTTACGCCGACGCGGCGTCGCGATCTCGTCGCCACGAGGTCTTCCGTGGCTCGGAGAACCCGAGGTGGCGTGCTCCCGCCTCGTCCGGTTCCCGCACGCGCGCGCCTTTCGGAAGTAGGCTCCACCGCTCCATGCCGCCGAGGCTCCAGCTCCAGGCGCGCACCGGCCATCCGGACTTCCTCGACCTGCCATGGGGGCTGCCGCTCGAGGAGTGGAGGTCGGAACGGCTCGTCCGCGTGGTACGGGGCATCGGACGCCATGTCGTGCGCTTCGTCGACTACGACGGCCTCGTCTACGCCCTCAAGGAGCTGCCGGACGATGTCGCCCGGCACGAGTACGAGCTACTCCGCGACCTCGGCGCGGCAGAGATGCCGGTCGTCGAGGCGGTCGGCGTCGCGACCCGCGCCGACGACGCGCTCGAAGCCGTCCTCATCACCCGGCACCTCGACTACTCGCTCCCCTTTCGCACGCTCTTCTCCGGACCGGGGCGGCCCGACCTCGGCGACCGCCTGCTCGACGCCGGAGCGGAGCTGCTCGTGCGCCTCCACCTCGCGGGGTTCTTCTGGGGGGACTGCTCGCTCTCGAACACGCTGTTCCGCCGCGACGCGGGCGCGCTCTCGGCGTACCTCGTGGACGCGGAGACGGGCGAGCTGCACGAGACCCTCACGGACGGCCAGCGCGAGCACGACCTGCAGATCGCGGAGGAGAACCTCGCCGGCGAGCTCGAGGACGTGGCCGGCGAGACGGGACGGCCGCTCGCGGCGCCGCCGGACGAGACCGCGGCGGAGCTCGTCGCTCGCTACCGAGGGCTCTGGGACGAGCTCGTCCACGACGAGCTGTTCGGCCCCGACGAGCGCTACCGGCTCCACGAGCGCCTCCACCGCCTGAACGACCTCGGCTTCGACGTCGAAGAGCTCGAGCTGCTCGCCGCGGACGAGGGGTACCGGCTCAGGCTCCACCCTCGCGTCGTCGAGCCCGGCCACCACCGACGCCGCCTCCTGATGCTCACCGGCCTGCACGCCCAGGAGAATCAGGCCCGGCGGCTGCTCAACGACCTGGCGGACTTCCGGGAGCGATCCGAGCACGAGGACGGCAGGCCACTGCACGAGACGATCGTCGCCTACCGCTGGCTCGCCGAGGTGTTCGAGCCAGCGATCGCGGCGGTGCCGCCCGAGCTCCACGGCAAGCGCGAGGCGGCCGAGATCTTCCACGAGATCCTCGAGCACCGCTGGTACCTGGCCCAGGAGGCCGGCGCCGACGTCGGACTCGATCGGGCGGTCGCCTCCTACGTCGACAACGTGCTTCCGCACGTCCCCGACGAGCGAACGATGCTCGAGGGAGGGCGGGGCGAACGGTCCTAGTCGAGCTCGACGCGCTCGATGGTGATCGGCGCCTCCGGCCGGTCGCGCGGGTCGCGCTCGGCAAGGGAGATGCGGTCGACCACGTCCTGCCCCGACGTCACCCGGCCGAAGACCGTGTGCTTCCCGTCGAGCCACGGGCACGCGTCGGCGGTGACGATGAAGAACTGGGAGCCGTTCGTGTTCGGCCCTGCGTTCGCCATCGCGAGCGCGCCGCGGGCGATCCTGTGCTCGTTGAACTCGTCCTCGAACGTGTAGCCGGGCCCGCCGGTGCCGTCGCCCTGCGGGCAGCCGCCCTGGATCATGAAGTCGGGGATCACGCGGTGGAAGGAGAGACCGTCGTAGTAGCCGTCGGTCGCGAGCTTCGTGAAGTTCTCGACCGTCTTGGGGGCCTCGCCGGGATAGAGCTCGAGCTCGATCGGCCCCTCGCTGGTGTGGAGCGTCGCCTGTGTCATGCGCGCGACGCTAGCAGCGTCCGGCGGCGAGGCGACCGCGGACGAAGGGGGTGGAAGGGCGCTTAACGGTCCGCCAACATCTGCCCCTTTGGGCACCCACGTACACTGAAACGATGGCGACGATCGATGCGCCTCTTCCGGGCACCCTGGCGCAGGGAGAGGCCTCACTGGAGCTCGCGAAGAGCTGGCGGAAGCTGACGCGCGCCGCCACCGTCGTGGCCGTCCTGACCGCGCCGGCGTTGTTCGTCTGGTTCACGTACCAGAACGACTGGGACTGGTGGGTCGCCCTGCTCGCCACGCTGGCGATCGTCATCGTCTTCCGCGGCTTCGCCGACCTTCTCTTCCGTCGGCTGATCCCGTGGCCGAGCCTCTTCGGGCTGGAGAGCCAGACCCTCCGCGAGGAGGACGTCGTCGGACGCCGCCGGACCTGGTTCTGGCGGTTCTGGTTCAAGGTCGCGTTCCTCTTCATCACGGTCGTCACGGTCGTCTGGATCTTCCGCGGCGGCACGTGGCTCGACACCGTCGGATTCATCTTCGACGGGATCGGCACCATCCTGAGCTCGCCCACGCTCTGGATCCAGGCCGTCTTCGTCTTCTTCCTCTTCTTCGCCAACTTCGCGATCATGTTCGGCCCCCTGCTGCTCATGAACATGTCGCAGATGCAGTCGTTCGAGCCGGGCGACGCGGAGTGGGGCGTCAAGCTCGAGGACGTCCGCGGGCAGGTCGAGGCGAAGGAAGAGGTTCGGCGCGTCGTCGATATCTGGCAGTCGGGCGAACAGTTCGAGCGTGCCGGCGGCAAGCGCGAGCGGGGGTTGCTCCTCTTTGGCGCACCGGGCACAGGCAAGACCATGCTCGCCAAGGCGATCGCGACGGGCTTCAACTCGCCGTTCATCTCGATGCCGGGCTCGGGCTTCGCCGCCACCTTCATCGGGATCGACGCCATCATCGTCCGGCTCCTGGCACGTCGCGCCAAGAAGCTCGCCCGCAAGTGGGGTGGCCAGTGCATCGTCTTCATCGACGAGATCGACGCCGTCGGCATGCGACGGCAGTCGCTCGGCACGGGCAGCCAGGGCTTCATCCCGCTGACGGACGGCGCAAACGTCGAGGACTTTCTCTTCTACGGCCCGTTGGGCTCTCGCGACCCCTCCGGCGACCTCATCGTCGAGACACGCGCGTGGCGCGACCGGTTGTTCGAGCAGCGCGCACCGGTGTCCTACGGCGTGCCGAGCGGCATGTACGCGCGGCTCGGCCAGTTCTACAACTTCATGTTCCCCGGCGCGATGGGAGGAATGGGCGGCGGGCTCGCCCTCAACCAGCTCCTCGTCGTCATGGACGGAATCGACAACCCGCCGTGGATGCGGCGCACGTTCACGAGCAAGCTGAACACGATGCTCGACGCGAGCTTCATCGTCCCGCGCCGGGTCGGCAACGTGAGACTGCGCCTGCCGGCCGCACGGCCGCGGAATGACCAGATCTACTTCATCGGCGCGACGAACGTCCCCATCGACCGGCTCGATCCCGCGCTCATCCGCCCGGGCCGCATGGGCCGGCACGTCTGGTTCCGGACACCGACCAAGGACGATCGGCTCGACATCCTCGAGCTGTACATCGGGAAGGTCTCGCACGACCCCGAGCTCGACCTGCCGAACCGGCGCGACGAGATCGCGCGGATCATGAGCGGGTACTCCCCGGCCATGATCGAGCAGGCGACGTCGATGGCGCTGACCATCGCGCACCACACCGGCCGGACGGCGTTCGCGTGGGACGATCTCGTCGAGGCCGTCACGACCCTCGACGCGGGCACCGCGATCGGGTCCGAGTACGTCCCCCACGAGCGACGTGCCGTTGCGATTCACGAGGCGGGCCACGCGGTGGCGGGCCACGTCTACATGACGAGCCGCGAGTCGACCCGCCTGACGATCAAGAAGCGCGGCGACCAGGGAGTCGGCGGCCACCACTGGATGATCGAGAAGGAGGAGCGACTCTTCTCGTTCCAGCACGAGATGTTCCAGGACATCATCTGGGGCCTCGGCGCGATGGCGGCCGAGCGCGTCGTCTACGGCGAGAACTCGAGCGGGGTCGGCGGCGACGTCGCCGGTGTCACCGCTCGCTCGGCGATGATGGTCGGCCGGGCCGCGATGGGCCCGCAGCCCTTCGCCGTGAAGCCACGCGACGGCGAGACGGAGGAGGAGGCACGCAGGCGCGTGCTCGACCGCTTCGAGAAGATCGGGCTCCAGATCATGAGCCGCTCCGGTGGCGGAGGGCCCTTCGAGGCCGATCCGATCGCCGGCGTGCTCGGCGACCCGGCGAAGCGAACGGTCGCCGCGCAGGTCATCGGCCAGGCCTACGTCACCGCACACAACCTCGCGATCCTCAATCGCGACGCAATCGAGCGGATCGCCGACGCGCTCGAGGACAAGCGCGAGATCATGGGCGACGAGCTGCTCGACCTGCTCGACTCGCAGGGCATCAGGATCCCCGACATCGACTACGGCGACGACTCCGCCTGGCCGCCCCTCGAGTTCTCGGCGGCAATCGGCCGCGGTGGCCCAGGGACGGCGCCGGCTGCGCCTGCGCCGTCGGCTGTGCCCGCCTCGAACGGAGACCCCGCGTGAGCGACGTCGCGTCGCAGGAACGAGTCGTCGAGGCCGGGACCGCCCGCGCCGCGGACGCTCCGGCGGCCAACCGAGAGGATCGGGCGCGGAAGTCGAGCTACAGCCGGCGCTTCGCCGCGATCTACGTGGTGCTGGCACTCGTCGTCGGCGTCGCCGTGGGCGCGCTCATCGTCGAGGGCCTGCGCGACCCGGCTCCCGCGGAGACGCTCCCGAAGGGAACCACGCAGTTCAGTCCGTCCGAGCCCGGCGAGCTCGGCGCGATGCAGATCGCCGACCAGGTGCAGCGCAACTACCGGCTCCCGAACGGCGACGAGCTCGTCAACGTCGTCGCGAGCCGCAATACGCTCCAGGACGGGAACCTCGGCTTCCTCCACGTGCGCTACCAGATCATCCGGCCGGCCGACGGCACCAAGGAAAAGGACTCGGTGCTCGTCCAGCCCGAAGACGCGATCCAGTACTCGCTCTGCGGTGCCGGACGGAGCTGCGCCATCCCGGGCACCGCGTCGGCGGATCGGGGGATCCTTGTCCGCCGCATGGGCCTCGAGCTCGCGCTCCGCACGATGAAGTTCGACCCGAGCGTCGACAACGTCACCGTCTTCCTCGGCCCGATCCCGCCGCCGGCCGGCGTCGACGGCGTCGTGCTGATGTTCCGGCGCAACGTCCTCGAGAACCAGAACCCCGGTCTCTTCTCCCAGCCGCTCAGCCGGATCCTCCCGGGGTCCGGGTCGTTGATCCAGCCGAGCCAGATGCCGTCCGCCGTCGCCCGCCGCGTCGACCAGCTGACGCGCTCGAATCTCTACTACGGCGTGTATCAGCTGATCGGCGGCCGGGACGCGCTCCTCCAGCTGCAGCCCTTCCCCAAGGGGTAGGCGACGCGCGACCCGCGGCTCGTCCGCGCGAAGGCGCGGCTCGACCGGCTCGACTGGTGGCCGCGTCCCGTCCGGCTTCGTGGCGTGCGGATCGTCGTCGCGCCGTGGCTCTTCCGGCTGCGCCCGTGGCGACGCTACGACGGCTTCGCTACGCACGTGGTGATCTTCCTCCGGCGGGCCGACGTCGGGGACGACCTGATCGTCCACGAGCTCTGCCACGTCTGGCAGATGCAGCACCGGCCGGTCGCGATGCCGCTCAGCTACGTCCGGACGGGATACGACCGGAGCCCCTACGAGCGCCAGGCACGCGAGGCCGCCCGCCGAACGCGCTCCGGCACCGCAGCTCCCTGACCCGTCGACGTGCTCGCGGGCTGTTAGACATCAGGCGTGCAGCCGGCCGTGTACCGGGTCACGCACCAGCGGCTCGCCCTGTCGGGCATTCGCCTCGGTTTCGCCGCCCTCGGCTTCGCCGGCTCGATCGCCGCGGGTGCCGACGGCGCCGCGGCCGGCGTCGGTCTCGCCCTCGGGGCCGGGATCTGCGGCCTCGCGCTCGTCACCGACCGGCGCTGGCTGCTCCTCGGCAAGCCGACGGCCGAGCCGCTGCCGGACGGCGCCGGCCGGGTATCGCTGACCCGGGCGGTCGCGAGCGGGATGGTGCCGAGCACCGTCGGGGTCGCCGTCCTGGCGGCGGCGTCCCTCGCCTTCCAGCCGATCCTCGCCGCCCTGCTCGCGGGCATCCTCGCCGGCATGGCCATCGTCGGGCTCGTCTCCTGCATCGAGGTCGCGCTGTGGGAGCGCCAGGCCGACGCGCGGCTCTATGCCGACGCCGACGTGCACACTCGCCGCTACGTCGAGCCCGCGCCGCCCGCCCGCACGGCCGCGCCCGTCCCGAGCGGCAAGTAACAGTCTGTTACTTGCTCGTCGCGTCCCGCGCGGCGACGAAGGCCCGTACCGCGAGCTCCAGATCGTCGTCCGTGTGCGCGGCGGACATCTGCGTCCGGATGCGCGCCGTCCCCAGCGGCACCACCGGATAGGAGAACGCGACGGCGAAGACGCCGTTCGCGACGAGCTCCTGCGAGAGCCGCGCGGCCTCGGACGCGTCGCCGATCATCACGGGGACGATCGGGTGGTCGCCGGGAAGCACGTCGAACCGGAGCTCCGTCATCCGGGCGCGGAAGGCCCGCGTGTTGGCCCAGAGGCGGTCGCGGAGATCGTCCGAGCGCTCGATCAGGTCGAGGGCGCGGAGGCTCGCGCCGGCGACGACCGGGGCGACGCTGTTCGAGAAGAGATACGGCCGGGCGCGCTGCCGCAGGATCTCGACGACCTCCGCGCGGCCGGATACGTACCCGCCGCTCGCCCCGCCCACGGCCTTGCCGAGCGTCCCGGTCAGGACGTCGATCCGCTCGACGACGTCGAACTGCGCGTGCGTGCCCCGTCCCTCGGGCCCGACGAAGCCGACGGCGTGCGAGTCGTCGACGAGGACGAGGGCGTCGTGCCGCTCGGCGACGTCGCAGATCTCGTCGAGCTTCGCGGCGTAGCCGTCCATCGAGAAGACGCCGTCGGTCGCGACGAGTCGGAACCGCGCGTCGGACGACTCCTGCAGGCGCGCCTCGAGCTCGTCCATGTCGCCGTTCGCGTAGCGCAGGCGCCGCGCCTTGCAGAGCCGGATCCCGTCGATGATCGACGCGTGGTTGAGCTGGTCGGAGATCACGGCGTCGCGCTCGTCGAGCAGCGCCTCGAAGACGCCGCCGTTCGCGTCGAAGCAGGAGCCGAAGAGGATCGTGTCGTCCGTGCCGAGAAACTCGGACAGGCGTTCCTCGAGCTCGCGGTGGAGCGCCTGGGTCCCGCAGATGAAGCGCACGGAGGCCATCCCGTAGCCCCACCGGTCGAGCGCCTCGTGCGCGGCGGCGACCATCTCCGGGTGGTTTGCGAGGCCGAGGTAGTTGTTGGCGCAGAGGTTGAGCAGCTCCCCGTGCTCCGCGACTCCGACGTGGGAGCCCTGCGGTGTCGTCATCACGAGCTCGCGCTTGAGCAGCCCGTCGTCTTCCAGCCCGGCGAGCCTCGCCCGCAGGTCGTCACGAACCGCGCCGTACATGTCTACTACGCCTCCCTCCAGTCGAGGAGCACCTTGCCGGATCCTCCCGAGCCTGCGATCGCGAACGCCTCCTCGAAGTCGGCGTGACCGAAGCGATGCGTGATCACGGGTGAGATGTCCAGGCCGGAGTCGATCATCACGCTCATCTGGTACCAGGTCTCGTACATCTCGCGGCCGTAGATCCCCTTCAGCGTCAACATGTTGAAGATCACCGGGTCGAGATCCAGCTCGACGGCCGCGGTCGGTATCCCGAGGATCGCGACACGGCCGCCGTGGGCCATCTGGCCGATGCCCGTCCGCAGCGCGTCGGCGTTGCCGGACATCTCGAACATCACGTCGAAGCCCTCCGTCATCCCGAGCTCGCGCTGGACGTCTGCGAGGTCACTCTCGCGCGGGTCGACGGCGAGCGTCGCGCCCATGCGCCGCGCGAGCTCGAGCCGGTCGGGCTCGAGATCGGTGACGACGACGTGGCGGGCTCCCGCATGGCGCGCCACCGCGACCGACATGCAGCCGATGGGCCCGGCGCCCGTGACGAGGACGTCCTCGCCGAGGACCGGGAAGGTGAGGGCGGTGTGGACGGCGTTCCCGAGCGGGTCGAAGATCGCGGCGACCTCGTCGGTGACGCGCGGCCAGTGGTGCCAGACGTTCGTCATCGGCAGGGCGACGTACTCCGCGAACGCCCCGGGCCGTTGGACGCCGAGCCCGATCGAATGCGCGCACAACTGCCGGCGGCCGGCCATGCAGTTCCGGCAGCGGCCACAGACGACGTGCCCCTCGCCGCTCACGCGGTCGCCGGGCGCGAAGCCGGTGACGTTCGAGCCGACCTCGACGACCTTCCCCACGAACTCGTGGCCGATCACGAGCGGGACCGGGATCGTCCGCTGCGCCCACGCGTCCCAGCGGTGGATGTGGACGTCGGTCCCGCAGATCCCGGTCGTGCCGACGCGGATCAAGACGTCGTTGATCCCGAACTCGGGCTCCGGGACGTCCTCGAGCCAGACCCCCGGCTCGGCGCGGCTCTTGACGAGCGCTTTCACGCCGGCGAATCCTACGCAGCCGGGACGCGCGTGGCCCTGATCGTCCGATGCTTTCCGTTTGGTAGCGTCGCCGAGGGGAGAACGACCACGAAAGGAGGCGTATGGCGACCGAGACGGCAATCACCGGGCACGAGACGGAGGAGATCGAGCGGGCAAACGCCTCGGGCCTCACGCCGGTCGTGTTCGTCCACGGACTGTGGCTCCTGCCGAGCAGCTGGGACCGCTGGGCAGGTGTCTTCGAGGAAGCGGGGTACACCGCGCTCCAGCCCGGCTGGCCCGACGACCCGGAGACGGTCGAGGAGGCCATGGCGAAGCCCGAGGTCTTCGCGCACAAGTCCGTCGGCCAGGTGGCCGACCACTTCGAGGCAATCATCCACTCGCTCGACAGGAAGCCGGCGATCGTGGGCCACTCGTTCGGCGGCCTGCTGACGCAGATCCTCGCCGGTCGCGGTCTCGCCGCCGTCTCGGTGGCGATCGACCCCGCCCCTTTCCGCGGCGTGCTCCCCCTTCCGATCTCGTCGCTCAAGTCGGCGTTCCCGGTGCTCGGCAATCCGGCGAACCGGAACCGCGCCGTGCCCCTCACGTACGACCAGTTCCGGTACGGGTTCGCGAACGCGGTGGGCGAGGACGAGGCGAAGGAGCTGTACGAGACCTTCGCCGTCCCGGCGTCGGGCGCGCCTCTCTTCCAGGCCGCGGCCGCCAACCTCAATCCGTGGACCGAGGCGAAGGTCGACAGCAAGAACCCCGAGCGAGGCCCGCTCCTGATCATCTCGGGCGAGCTCGACCACACGGTCCCGTGGGCGATCGCAAACGCGTCGTACAAGCGCCAGAAGCGGAACGAGGGCGTGACGGAGATCGTCGAGCTGCCGGGCCGCGGTCACGCGCTCACGATCGACAGCGGCTGGCGCGCGGTCGCCGACACCGCCCTCGCCTTCGTGCAACGGTTCGCCTGAACGATCCCGAGAGGAGGCAGCACGTGAACGAGATGGGCACGACGCTCTACCGCTGGGAGGACCTGCCGAAGACCGAGTTGAAGCCGGGCCTGCACCGGCGCTTCATCAGCACCGAGCGGCTGATGGTCGCGCACATCTACCTCGACAAGGGGAGCATCGTGCCGCTGCACGAGCACGAGAACGAGCAGGTCACGTACATCCTCGAGGGCGTGCTGCGCTTCTGGCTCGGCGAGGACCAGTCGGAGGTGGTCGACGTCCACGCCGGCGAGGTCCTGCACATCCCCTCCGGGGTGCCGCACAAGGCCGAGGCGCTCGAGCAGACGCTCGACATGGACGTCTTCTGCCCGCCGCGGCAGGACTGGCTCGACGGCACGGACTCGTATCTGAGGTAGCCCGGCGCCCGGCCGCCCTGTGGTCCAGCCCGCAGCGCTGCGGCGTGCCGGAAGGAGCGGAGGCGACGCGGTGAGTCCAGATGCTGCGCATGGGCGTGCCGAGACGACCCGCGGCGGCGCGGGTCACTCTCGGCAATCCCCCCGTTCGCGCCTCCCCACCGAAGCGCCCGACGAGTATCCGACGTGCCGGCCACCGCGACGCCGTCCGATGGTCCAGTCCCGACCTATGCCTCGATCGAGGGATTCGTGGCGCGACCGCGCAAGTTTCACCCGCTCCGCGCATCTATCCACGTAGAGACGGAATCGTGGGCGGCCGCCGGTACCTGGCGGCGACGGCGCCGCCCCTCCGGCTCCCTCCCGAAGGCCGGCGCGATCGAGCTCCTTGTACCGTCGACCCAATGCGGCTCGTCTGCACAGGACCCGGCCGCGATAGCTCTATCCATGAGTGGGCGGTGCAGGACTCGAACCTGCGGCCACCTGCGTGTAAGGCAGGCGCTCTACCAGCTGAGCTAACCGCCCGGGCGGCTACGGATGGTAGCTCCGGTCGCCGGTATCCTCGCTCGCGCCGCCCCCATCGACTAGCGGCCCAGGTCGCCACCCTTTCAAGGTGGTAGCGCGGGTTCGAATCCCGCTGGGGGCATTCCGAGGCCAGACGCCATCCTGAATCCACATGGTTGAGCCATTCCGTCTGTGCGATGCGTCCGAGATTTGCGAGGCGGTGCCGGACCGGGATCTCGCCCTCCCCGGCAACGCGGCGACTATGCTCGATACTGATCGGCGTGGCGAACGTTCTCGCTTACGTGCTGCCGATGGCGATACCCGCACTGGCGACCCCCAGCTTGCAGATTCGGTTCGATGCTGGCTTGGGTGGGTCGCTGTGCGGCTCGCTGAGCGTTCAAGCGGGTCGGGCGCATGTGTTCGGTCAGGGTTGGTCGGCGAAGATCGTCGTGATCTGACACGAATCTGACACGGCGGTCACCGACGCGTGACCTTGTCCTTTCGCGGCGAGCAGGTCGGCGACGCGGAGTGGCGTGATGGCAATTGAGGCGGGGGCGTTCATTGTCGTGTTGCTCAGCCGAGTTCCTCAGCGAGCCCGATAAGTAGGCCTTCGGGTCCGCGGATATAGCAGAGCCGATACGAGTCTTCGTACTGGACGACTTCGCTGCTGACGAGCTGCGCGCCGTGCTTGCGGAGCCGGGCGAGCGTCTCGTCGATGTCGTCCACGGCGAACATGACTCGCAGGTAGCCGAGCGCGTTCACCGGGGCGTTCCGGTGATCGGCGACCACTGGCGGCACGAGAAACCGCGAGAGCTCGAGTCGGCTGTGGCCGTCAGGCGTGCGCATCATGGCGATCTCGACGCGCTGGTCACCCAGTCCAGTGACGCGCCCCGCCCACTCTCCTTCCACCATGAATCGCCCTTCGAGCTCGAGGCCGAGCTCGCGGAAGAAGGCGATCGTCGCTTCGAGGTTGTCGACGACGATGCCCACGTTGTCCATCCGTTTGAGTGTCATGGGCCTAATCCAAGTTGGTCTAGGTGTTGCCTGTTTTGTATTACACTGGTTTAGGCGCTCCTGGACTCGAACCCGCGACCTCCGGCGTGACAGTTCTGTCCCGGCTTGGTCTCGGCAGGCTACGGGTGCTCCGAGCCCGGATAACACGCCGTCGGGCGTGCATCGGCAACGTGGGCCACCGCTGGTCGGTGTGATCTGACAAGAATCTGACATGGCAAGGGCGCGCACGTCTGGTCTTGCCGGCCCCGTCGGATCGCTCAGGAGACGCGGAACGCCAGTGTTGTGCGGGTGAGCGAACCGCCGAGCGTGGCCGTGAGCCCGATGGTCAGGCCCTTAGCTCGCGCACCAGGCGGGACGCGGAAATAGCAGCGGGCTGTTGGGTTGTCCCAGACGAGGCGGATGTTTCTGAACCGCTTTCCGCCGATCCAGACGTTGCAGCGGATCGACCCCGGAGCCGGCGCGAACTCTACTCGCGCGACGAGTTCGAAAGGCTGCGCCGCCCGCGGTGGGCGGGGCGTGACGGAGAGAACTTCGACGCGGACGTCTCCGGCCGCGCCATGCGCGGCTGACGCGAGCGTGGTTGCCGCAGCCAACACCACCGCTGCAACTGCGGCGAGCCAGCTGATCATGCGATCCAGACTACGCCCCTGCCGAAGCGATCGCCAAGCGTCGAGGTCGTGGCCGCGTGTGAGCCCGCGGCATCACTCCCCGGCACCAGGCCCACCTCGATCAGCGCATCGAGGGGCAGGGAGTACCCTCGAGCGAGTCCTTCTCGCGCGTGCGCGGGATTGGGGAGTGGTAGGCGTTCGGGACAGGGTCGCGCGCTCGATCCGCTCCGCGTCCGGAGGCTGGTGGGTGGAGGGGGGCGCTATGAGGCCCGAGCGCGCGTCGTCGCGTCGGTCGAAACGCAACCGCCGGGACGGGAGATGCCGTCCCGGCGGAACCCGAAGCGCTCGGACGGAGAGGGGCCGATACGTCGAGCCGTCAGACCGATACGAAGTTAGGCGATGTAGTGGACCCAGTCGTGCGACGCGAGCGTCCGCTGGCAGTCGCCCGACGCGAGCCCCGGGTGGCGTCAGCAGCACGACCTCGACGACGTATGGCTCCGCGACGCTCGCGACGACGTCTCCCGGCTCGACGGGCGCGGGCGCGAGAGCTCCTCGAGATCCTCGAGCGACTCGAGCTCGCGTAGCCGAATCCGGACGCCGAGCTCCACGCTTACGAGCTTCGCTGCTCGAGCCGCTCACGTCGAGATGGCTGGAACGGACGGGCTCCCCGAGCCCCCAACAGGACATTGACCGGGCACGAGCTGCGGATCGTTTGCTCCTGAGATGACGAAGACCCCGCATTTGCAGTTCTCCTGAGTGGAGCGCGCCGGGTTCGCACCGGCGAACCCCAGCTTGCAAACTCGGTTCGATCCTGGTCTGGGTGGGTCGCTGTGCGGCCCACCGAGCGTTCAAGCGGGTCGGGCGCATGTGTATCGGTGAGGGTTAGTCGGCGAAGCTCGTCGTGATCTGACACGAATCTGACCCGAGGGGGCGTCGTACGCTCGAGCCCTGGCCGCCCATCTCGCGCCGAACGGTCAGGGACTTGCCTGCGACCTCCGGCGTGACCGGACAGGTGCGGGCGAGGCTTCCCCGACGGGTCGAAAGCGGGTGGGCCATTTCCGATCATGGCGCGCATCGTCGGCTCGGCACCAGTTCGGACCGCCCGCGGCATCAGCGGTGGCTTGGTGGATTCGACATGGTTCGAAGCGGTCGCGGGCAGGCTTCCTGGCGCGCGGCCTGACCTGCGGGATCATCGGGCTCCTGGCGCGACGGCGGGATGGCCGTGTGCGGGGGGGTTCAAGGACGTGTGACTAGTGACCGGTCGTGGAGAAGTGCATGTAGTCCTTGGTCTGTCCGGACCAGTCGCCGCCCCAGCCCCAGCCGACAGAACGAAACGCGCGGACGACGGCGGGCGTGACCATGCCTCTGCGCAGCCGTGACCGGTCCATGAACCGCGACCGGCGAGCGTCCCGGGTGCGCCCGCATCCGACGTACGGATTCTCGGCGGGGTTCAGGTCGATCGCCTGACCGTAGGCGTGGTTCGACCACGTGCCGTTGCCCGTCCCGCCGGTGCATGGGGACGGAACCGCCTGCCGGCACTCGAACGACCCGCTGACGTCGCCGTCGGCGGGTCGGGCGCGCAAGGGTCCGTACATCGCCTGGACGCTCAGGTGTCGGATCGGGAAGCGGAGCGCGTAGAGCCGTCGGAACACGGTCTCGAGCGGTGCGGCGACGTCGCGGTTCACGACGAGCTGGCCCGTATGGGCTCGGCCGTCGAAGCCCCAGTGCCGGACGGTGAGCAGCCGGAGTTGCGAGAGCGGGACGGGGCAGCCCGGCCGCCAGAAGCCGCTTTCGAGCGACGACGCGAGGGGCGCGGGCAAGGGTCGCACCGCCGCGGCCGCGGCGTGCGGCTCGAGAGCGACGAGCAGAAGCGGCAGGGCGAGGATCCGCAACACGGCGCCGGGGCCAGAGTTACGCCGCGGCCGGCTGCTCGTCAAGTGCAGATGTCATCGATGTGAGCCGATCAGCGTGGCGCCCGGTGCTGCGCCATGGCCCAGATCACCATGATGCGCGCGAGGGGGTGGGGTACTGTCGCCCCCCTCGGTCTCCGCGCGTGCGCGCGAGAGAGAGTGGTAGGCGTTAGCCTCGCGACGGGCCCCATCGAGGCTTGTGCTCGTTTGCTGGGCGTGCGACGGAGATCTGGTAGTCGACCCGGACTCCACCGCCATCGTCCTCGCCGGGCGCGACGCCTCGTGACCTCTCAACCGTGCGCGATGGTTCTGGCCCTCGAGGGGGCGGACGTAGATGGTGATGATCCCGGATGTGCCGTCCGGGTAGTAAATGAGCGTCTTGTGTCCGCTGTGGACTGTGGGCACGAAGCCGTTCTACACCCGAGGAGCCTCGCGGTCTATGTGCGGGCACGGGGCAGTTACGAGTGGCGCCCGACTGAAAGATGCTTGTTCCGCTGCGCCGGCCGGTCTCCGACCTCACGATGTGTGAAGTCAGACTGCTTCGCGGAGGGCGTTCGCCGCGGCTTGCAGACGATCACTCACCTCGGTCAGTTCACGCGCCGCCATGTCGATGCGCTCCTGCTGCACATCCGCACGCCCAGCGTTCGAGACAATTATCCATCGCCCCCCCGTGGCCGAGGGCGTCGTCATCCGTCCCGAGCGCGACGCGGACCATCCCGTGATCGCAGAGGTCGTCCGGGCGGCATTCGTCGCACATCCCGACGAGGTCGCGTCGTTCGTCGAGCGCATTCGGGCGTCGGAACAGTTCATTCCGGAGCTGGCGTTGGTCGCCGAGGACTCCTCCGGTGTGATTGCTCACGTGATGCTGAGCTGGGTCGGCGTTGAAGGCGGATCCCGTACAAGGATCCTCAATCTGACGCCGATGTCGGTTCGGCCCGACCGCCAACGCATCGGTGTGGGGGCACGGCTGATCCGGGACGCGCTCGGCCGCGCCGAAGAAGCAGGCGAGCCTGCCGTCATGGTCGAGGGCATTCCCGCGTACTACCCTCGCTTCGGCTTCGAGCAGGCGAGCGCGCTCGGCTTCATCTCCCCGCATCCGAAGATCCCCGACGACGCTTTCCTGGTCAAGCGGCTCCCGGGATACAGCCCCGACCTCGCCGGTCGGATCGTCTATACGGCGGCGTTCGACGCTCTCGGGTACTCGCGACCGGTCTCGCGGACCGCGTCGACGACCGTCGCCAGCGCACTGCCAACATCCTTTGTGCTCCCAGGATCCGAGCGCCTGCACCACTCCGGCTCGTCAGCTACGTCGGCGGGATGTTCTGGTTGAGGCGAAAGAAGTTCGTGGGGTCGTACTCGCGTTTGAGTGCGACCAGCCGGTCGTACTTCTCGGTCCCGTAGGCCTGCCGGATGCGATCGGGCCCCTCCTCGCCGAGGAAGTTGACGTAAACGCGGTCCCGCGCGTGGGGCTGCACGGCGTCGAAGAAGTCGCGCGCCCAGGCGATGTGCCCGCGTGCGTCGGGATCGTCCTCGGTCCAGACCGCGTTGACGACGACGTTGTGCGCGGCGTCCCGCTGGCCGAACGCGGTCGCGTCCTCGGCGACGCGCGCCAGCGCGCCGCCGAGCTGGAGGACAATGGTGTACGAGCGCGGCGACGTGATCCGCGAGGTGTGGTCGATAAGCGTGTCGATCGCATCGTCCGTAAGCGGCGGCAGCTCGACCGATTTCCAGTAGCGGTGCCAGCCGTGCGGCACCAAGGGGTCGAACATCGACTGCAGCGCCAGGTACGGCTTGGGCTCGAGCAGGTCGGCGATCGGGTTGCCGAACTCCCTGAGCGGGCGCACGACCTCCTCCCCGTCCTCGGGCGACCCGGCGTAGCAGGCGCCCACCATGACAATCGGCTTGCCGTGAACGTCCTCGGGCAGGATCCGCAGGGGCGGCGCGAGCTCGAGCTCGACGATCGTCGTGAGTTCGTCGGGCGCGGTGGCGGCGAACTCGCGGTAGAAGCGCAGAACTTCGCGGGCATCGTCCAGATGGTGGAAGATCGGCCCGGCGAGCACGATCGGCCCCACCGGGTGCAGGCGGTACGCGAACGAGGTGACGATGCCGAAGTTCGCTCCGGCGCCGCGCACGCCCCAGAACAGATCGGCGTTGTGGTCCTCGCTGGCGGTGACGAACTCGCCGTCCGCAGTAACGAGGTCGACGGAGAGGAGGTTGTCGACCGTCGCGCCGTACTTGCGCATCAGCCAGCCGATCCCGCCGCCGAGCGTCAGGCCGGCGATCCCGGTGTGCGTGACGATGCCGCCGACGGTAGCGAGCCCGAAGTGCTGCGTCTCGCGATCGAGCTCGCCCCACAGCACGCCCGCCTCGGCGCGCGCCGTTCTCGCTGCCGGGTCGACTCGGATGCCCCTCATCGGCGAAAGGTCGATCACGAGCCCGCCATCGCAGAGTGCATGTCCGCCGACTCCGTGGCCACCGGAGCGCACCGCGACGACCAGATCGCGCTCGCGCGCGTAGCGAACGGCCGCGAGCACGTCGGCGACGCCGGCACAGCGCGCGATGCCGGCCGGCCGGCGGTCGATCGCGCCGTTCCAGATCCTGCGGGCGGCGTCATAGCCGACGCTCGCCGGCACGAGCAGCTCGCCGCGAAGCATGCTCCCCAGCGCGTCGAGCCCCTCGGTCTCGCGCGGCGATGTCCGGATGGCACTCATGGTCGCGCTCCTCTGGTTGCCCGGTCGGGAGTTGCCGTATCGGTGGTCACGTCGCCACGGTAGGCCCACGTGTCCCGATGCGGCTAGACTGGGATTCGAACCAAACGGTTCGAGTTTCGAACCAACCGGCTCGGATTTCGAACCTGCCGCGCACTGCCGTCTAGCATGGCGGCGCGATGCGAGGCTACGCGCAGTACTGCCCGATCGCCAAGGCAAGCGAGATCCTCGGCGACCGCTGGACGCTCCTGATCGTGCGCGAGATGCTCGGGGGCGCCAAGGGCTTCAACGAGCTACAGCGCGGCCTACCAGGGATCTCGCGCTCGGTCCTCACTGACCGCCTGCGCTCGCTGGAACGGGCCGAGATCATCGCGCGGCGAACCGGCCCGAAGGGCAGGACGCTCGAGTACCAGCTGACGCCCGCCGGCCGTGACCTAGAGCCGGTCGTCCAGGCGATGGGGGAGTGGGGCGTGACCTGGTCGTTCACCGATCCTCGCCCCGAGGAGCTAGACCCTGACCTCTTGATCGTCTGGATGGCCCGCCATGTGCATCGCGAGGAGCTTCCCCCGGCCGAACCGTGCTCAAGTTCGACTTTCGCAATCCGGCCAAGCGCTACTGGATGGTGCTCGAGCCCTCGGAGGTCTCGGTGTGCCTGCAGCATCCCGGGTTCGACATCGACCTCGAGGTCAAGGTCGACACGGCCACCCTCTATCGCGTCTACCTGGGACGGACGGAGCTCGGCGGCGCGATGCGGGCGCGGAAGCTGACGATGAGCGGCCCGCGAGCGCTCCAGGGCGGCTTTGGTCGCTGGTTCGCCTGGAGCGCGTTCGCCCCCGCCAGCCGCTTGGCCGAGCAGCGCCGCACGGCTGCGTCGCGGCTAGGGACGATTCACAGGGTGCGAATCGCGGACTGACAGGTCGAGCGAAGCAGCGCGGTCGGGAACCGATCAGGCGACTCCCCCGATCCGCGACCCTCGAGACGGCGTGCCATGCTCCCGCACGCCTTCGTAGCGCTCGATGCCGGCGACGAGCGCGTCGTAGAAGGCGAAACCGAACGCGCGTACTGTCGCTCGAGAGACCCAAGCGGGGATAAAGACAACTCTGTAGTTACAGAACCGCCTCCGCGGCGCCGCGGTCGTGGTCAGCCGACGTCTTCGATGATTTCGACGAGCTCGTCGAGGCGGTAGCCCTGGCTGCGGGCGAAGTCGACCAGCTCCCTTGCGCGCTGGACGACGGCGCCGCGTTCGGGCGTCCCTGCGACCAAGGTGCCGCGCCCGCGGCGGAACTCGAGCAGTCCCTCGTCGCGGAGCACGCGGAGCGAGCGCAGCACGGTGTTGGTGTTGACGCCGAGCACGGCGGCGAGATCCTTGGCGGGCGGGAGGCGTTCTCCCGGCTTTGCCTCGCCGTCGGCGATCGCGCGTCGGATCTCGGCGGCGACCTGTTCGTAGAGGTCCGTCGGATCTCGCCTGTCGACCTTGACATTCAACATGATGCTAGTAACACTAGCGCAACTGAGTCAGGGAGGCAGCTGTGACCGTTACCGCTCCGCCTCGCCCGCCTCGTCCGAGCGATCCGGTCGATCGCGAGGAGCTCGAGGCCCTGGTCGAGGCACTGATCGAAGAGGCACGCCAGCGCGCACGCCGCCGCCGTCACATCTACGCGGCCTCTGCCGCGCTTGTGGCGCTGGTCGTGGTCGCCGTCTCGTTCGCGGTCGACCGCTCGACACAGCCGGACACCGCTTCCCCGGCGCTGGCCGCACGATCGGGTGGTCTGGCCGGAGCGGCGACGCCGAAGATCGCCTACATCCGCGAGCCCCTCCACGCGGGCTACGCCGGCGTTCTCTGGGTCATGAACCCCGACGGGAGCGGGCAACGAAAGGTTGGCCGCCGCCTTTGGGGGGATGCGCTGGTCGCCCGATGGTCAGCAGATCGCTTTCACGGCCTGGAGTGACGTAACGACCGGAACGAGCGACGTCTTCGTCATGAACGCGGACGGGAGCGGCAAGGAGAGGCTGACGAGCGACCCCCGCTGGGAAAGCGGTGTGGCCTGGTCGCCCGACGGAGAAAGGATCGCCTTCGCCCGTGGTGGCCCCGGGGGTAACGACGGGATCTCCGTCATGAACGTCGACGGGAGCGAGCAGCGGAGGCTGACAAGCGAGGCTTGGGGTGGCGAGCTTGCCTGGTCGCCGCTTGGGAGACAAGATCGCGTTCGTGAGCCGCCGCGACGGCAACGCGGAGATCTACGTCATGAACTCCGACGGCAGTGGGCAGCGGAACCTGACGCGCAACACGGTGGGAGACAGGAACCCGGTCTGGTCGCCCGATGGTCGCAGGATCGCCTTCGAAAGCGACTGGCAGCTCAACGTCATGAACGCCGACGGGAGCCCTGGACCGCGACGGCTGACGCACAACGGGGGCCGCAACTTCGCTCCTGCCTGGTCGCCCGACGGGCAGAAGATCGCGTTCGAGCGACGGCTCGGACGAAAGAAATACGGTCCGTGTAGCGGGTGCGGCAGAGCGTCGACCTTCGAGATGCATGTCACGAACGCCGACGGCAGCGGGCAACAGAGGCTGACGACACAGGGCGCGCAGCCTGGCTGGTCACCCGACGGACAGAAGATCGCGTTCATGAGCGACCGCGACGGCAACGCGGAGATCTACGTCATGAACGCCGACGGCAGCAGCGAGCGGAACCTGACGCGAACCCGGGACCGGCACGAAAGCGGGCTTGTCTGGTCGCCCGCCCAGAAACCGTGAGCGTCACCGCTCCACCACGCCCGCCTCACCAGAGCGATCCCGTCGATCGCGACGAGCTCGAGGCACTCGTCGAGGCGCTGATCGAGGAGGCGCGCAAGCGCGCCCGCCGCCGCCGCCGCATCTACGCGGCTTCCGCGGCGCTGGTGGCGCTGGCCGTGGTCGCCGTCTCGTCGGTTGTCCAGCGCGGGACACAGCCGGACACCGCTTCCCCGGCGTTCGCGGCGCGGGCGGGCGTTCCCGCCGGAACGACAGGTTCCAAGCTCGCCTTCATCAGCCACAAGCTCTACGACTGCTGTGGCCGAGGCGGCCCCTTCCTGCTCTACGTGATGAACGCCGATGGGAGCGGGAAGCGGCTGCTGACACCGCCGTGCGTGGGGAGGACTTGCGTGGTCGCCCGATGGGCGGAAGCTCGCCTTCAGCGGCGTCACCCGCGACGGCAAGGCCGAGATCTACGTCATCAATGCCGATGGCAGCGGGAAGCGGAACGTGACGCGCACCGCGGGATCCGAGTCCGGTCCTGCCTGGTCGCCCGATGGGCGCAAGATCGCCTTCAGCCGAGGCGCGAACGGAGGCCAGCAGGTGTACGTCATCAACGCCGACGGAAGCGGACAGCGGCAGCTGACCGACCTCGCGGCGACAACAACGGGTTACTTGCTTGGTTGCCCGACGGGAAGATCACCTTTGTGAGCTCCCACGGACCCAACGACTTCGAGATCTACGTGATCAACGCCGACGGGAGTGGGCAGCGCAACCTGTCACGCGAGTGGGGACTCGACAACACCTTCCCGGTCTGGAGCCCGGATCGGCAGAAGATCGCCTTCGCGACCAAGCGCGACGGCAACTGGGAGGTCTACGTGATGAACGCCGACGGGAGCGGGCAGCGGAACCTGACGCGCAACGCGGCGAACGATTACCTCTATGGCTATGGCGCCAATCCCTGGTCGCCCGACGGACGCAAGATCGTCTTCGGACGCGACCGCAACAGCGACGGCGGCAGCGACCACATCTACGTCATCAACGCCGACGGCAGCGGAGAGCGGATCCTGACACGCGGGCGGGAACCCCGCTGGTCACCAGACGGGCAGAAGATCACCTTCACGAGCAAGCGCGAAAACTGGGCCGAGATCTACGTCATCAACGCCGACGGCAGCGGACAGCAGAGGCTGACACACAGCCCGGCGAGAACGGTCAACGCGAGAACCGTCAACGACCCGCCCGTCTGGTCACCCGCGCAGAAGAAGTAGGACGCCCGGTCAACGAGCTTCGGGGTTGTCGCGGTTTCGTAGTGACCCGCTAGATCGACCCGAGGTCGACCCGCGACGAGTTCATCGCCGCATGCGCGAGCGTGCGGGTATGTCTCTTGCGCGAAGTGGCCGACGGCGGTGTATGGACATCGCTCTCGCAAGCGCGCGACGAGAACACGTGCGGGAAAGCGAACGCCCGCCTCGAGCTCACCCGTCTACGACGTCGACGACGATCCGAGCAGCTCGCTATCGAGCAAGCTTGTCAGCCAGTTCCGGTGACGCGCGGCGGTCCAGCCGAACTCGACAGTCAGAAGCTGGTAGAGCTCGGGACTCGCGAGAGCGCAGAACCGTTCGCCCGCCTCGGAGACCGACAGCCCCGGTCTGAGGGCGGAGCCCAGATAGCGCCCGATCCGCTCCGTCTGGTTTGTCAGCCGGTCGTGCAGCAGCCGGCTGCCAAGGGCGGCAGCGAACGGCTCCTTGTCCGCCGCACCCCGGATGACAGCGTGGACGGGTCCCGTGCGAGCGAGGATCGCGCAGCTGTACCCGACCATCGCTTCCAGACGGTCGCTCGCATCGGAGACCTGCGCAAGCTCCTTCCAAAGCTCGTCCTCCTGCGTCGACGAGTCGACCTCGGGAGGAGCGATGGCCATCTCGATCACGCCTTCGAGCAGGCCGCGCTTGCCGCCGAATGTCAGGTAAATGGTTTCCGGGGAGACACCGGCCTCATCTGCCACCGCCGCGATCGTCGTCCGCGCGTAGCCGCCGTCGGCGAAGAGCCGATAGGCGGCTTCGAGTATCCGGCCTCTCGTCTGCCGGGCCTGGTCCGCCCTGAGCGGAGAGTTGTACCTGCGTCGTGACGGCTTGACCTGAGCGGACATTTCCACTACTGTACCGATCAATTCACTCCAGTAACTCTTAATCCATTTACTGGACGAAGGAGGCTCTCATGAACGTGATGGAACGAGCAGCCGTCGACGGTCTCGAGCTCGAGTACGAGCTCCGAGGATCGGGAGAGCCCGTCGTGCTCATCCACTGGGGCGTGAGCGCCATCTGGGCCGAGCCGCTACTGGACGAGCCCTCGCTCCGCGACCGCTACCGCCTCCTCAGCTACCACCGAGCCGGGTTCGGAAGCAGCAGCTCCATCGCAGGGTCGGTGACCATGGCCGACCACGCCAGGCACTGCCGGCTCCTCATGCGCGAGCTCGAGATCGAGCGCGCACACGTCGTCGGTCACTCGTCGAGCGTCGCGGTCGCACTCCAGTTGGCCCTCGATGCACCGGACGCCGTGCTCACCGTCGTCTCGATGGACGCCGCGCGACCGTCTCCGCCGACCGAGCTGCAGGCCGCCTTCCGCCGCGAGTTCGTGGAGCCCGCAGTCGAGCGCTACCGCGCCGGAGACAAGGAAGCTGCAGTCGACACATTCTTCCGCGGCGTCTTCGGTCCCCACTACCGTGACCCGCTCCAGCAAGGACTCCCGGGAGCGTTCGAGCAAGCCGTCTCCGACGCCGACACATTCTTCACACAGGAGCTGCCCGCACTCTGGGAGCGCTGGTCGTTCACAGAGGAGGACGCGAGGCGCATCACCCAGCCCGTGCTCGCCGTCGTCGGCGAGAACAGCGCTCCCACGTTTCTCGAGCGACGCGAGCTCCTCCGCTCCTGGCTTCCCGAGGTCGAGCTGTTCGAACTTCCCGGCGCCACGCACCTACTTCACGTAGAAAACCCTCAGGGGATGGCAGACGGCCTGGCCTCATTCTTCGCGCAGCACCCGATCCCAACCCCTTCCTGAATCGAGCGGACCACCGGGAACGCCGTGGAGTACGTGTCGTCGAGCGACGGAACGCGGATCGCCTATCAGCGGAGCGGCTCGGGGCCGCTGCTCATGCTCCTCCACGGGACAAGCGTGGAGCGCTTCAGCTTCCGGTTTCTCGAGCCGCTGCTCAGCGATCGCTTTACGCTCTGCGCGGTCGACCGTCGTGGCCGCGGGGAGAGCGGCGATTCAACCGACGGCTATGCGATAGAGCACGAATTCGCCGATGTCGCAGCGGTCGTGGCCTCGCTTGCGGAGCCGGCCGATCTCTTTGGGCACTCGTTCGGCGCGACGGTTGCGCTCGGCGCCGCACCAGTCGCCACCAACCTGCGCCGGCTCATCCTGTACGAGCCCGCTCCGGGCGTACGGCAGGTCGAATCAGAACTCCTGACCCGGCTCGATGAGCTGCTCGCCGCGGATCACCGTGAGCAGCTTCTCAGCATCTTCCTGATCGAAGCCGGCCTCGATCCCGACGCGCTCGCACAGCTTCGCGTCTCCCCGATCTGGGAGCAACGGGTCGCCGCCGCCCACACGATCCCGCGGGAGATCCGCGCAGAGGAGGCCTACCGGCCCAACATGGAAGCGTTCTCATCACTCGCGATCCCGACGCTGCTTCTGATCGGAAGCGAGAGCCCCGCATGGGCGAAGACGGGCACCGAGGTCGCCCGCTCCGTGCTTCCGGACAGCCAGGTGGCCGAGCTTGACGGGGAAGGCCACCTCGCGATCCTCACCGCCCCCGAACTCGTGGCCGCCGAGCTGTCTCGCTTTCTTGGCGAATAGCCCTCGATACTCGCAAACGAAGCAGTCGAGCGAGTCGATGATTGTCGCTTCTCTGTAGTTACTGGCAGCATGCGAGGACATGACGGACGTGTCCGCCGCCTGGGTCGCACGCGCGGTCGAGGACAACGAAGCGGAATTCCTGCTCGCGCTCGGACGCGCGGGAGGAGGTCGCGAGCGCGACGACGCGGAGATCACGTGGGTAATCGGCGGGTCGCCGATCGCCTACCACAACTGCGTCGTGCGAGCCGATCTCGAGCCCGAGCGCGCAGACGCCGCAATAACCGAGTCGCAGAATCTGATGCGCACGAGCGGCGTCGCGGGCTCGTGGCACGTCGGGCCGTCGATGCGTCCAACCGACCTTGGAACCCGCCTCGAAGCGCACGGCTTCGAGGGCGGCCCGGAGCCCGGCATGGCCGCGGACCTCCGGGCGCTCCCGGACGTCGAGGCGCCGACGGACGTCCGGATCTCGCGTGTCGTGACCGACACCGGTCTCGACGCGTACGAGCAGGTGCTCTCGCTTGGCTTCGGTGAGGGACCTCCGGAGGCGGCGTGGGTACGCGAGATGTATGCACGCATCGGCGTTGGTGACGACGTGCCTTGGCGGCACTACGTCGGCCTAGCCGGCGGCGACCCGTTGGCGTGCGCCTCAGTGTTCCTCGCGGCGGGCGTGGGGGCCTCTATTTCGTCTGCACCGTACCGGACGCCCGCCGCCGCGGGATCGGCGCGCTCGAGCGCGGCGCCGAGCGGGAAGTCGGGCGAGAGTGCGTCATCGACGACGGCGTAGACGATCATGGCGTGCTCGCGGCCCGACGATGACGCATCCGCCCGCGCTGGCAGCATCGGGTTGTGGCGCTGCCGACGTTCCTCATAGGTCCTGCATTTGCAGTGGGTGGTTGGGTTCGCGACTGGCAACCAGGATCGACGCAAGGTACGGCTCACCGTCCATCAAGCACGGGAGGTCCTCGACGCACCAAACGGCTCCGTTAGCTTCGGCCGGGATGTTTACTGCATCACAGTCACGAACGCGTCCAGAGACCGCGACATAGTTGTGACGCACGTCTGGCTTGATACGAGTCCGCAGATTCACATCACGGACCCGGAGCTGCCCGTTCGGCTGAAGTACTCAGCTCAGTGGGAGACGCATGTCGCAGTGGCGACTGTTTCGGAGGACGCGACACGAGTGGGTTGGCTCGCTCGTTGCCAGGTAACACCGGATGATCGGGTCATCAAGTCGAGACCGAGAGAACGAGTCCCTCCGTTCGGGCGTGTTCCCCGAGCAAACAGGAACGCCAAAGCACGTCCGCGACGGGACCGGTGGGCGAGAACCGTCTCTCCGGGCTTCTCCCGCTGTTGGGCTGTGTTGCCCCTCCGCCCCGGCCCGGCCAACCGGCCGCAGGCCCGGAGCGAAACGCGGAGCGGCAGCGGCGGGGCGAGATCCCCGGAACGACCCGAGGGAGCCGTAGCTCCCTCAGAGTCGAGCGCGGATGCGGGCCGGGGTCACCAGCAAAATCCCACTCCCAGATTTGGGCCAGGGCAGGTTAGGCGGAGGCGCGGGCTGGCTGTGTGACCGGTGATCCTGGTCGAAGCAGTTCGTTGGAGATCGCGGGTGCTGCGACGCCAGCGATGAGCTTCCAGACGCCGTCCTCACGATGCACGACCGTCAGCCCACGGACGGGGAGGTAGCTCCCGTCCTCGAACTCCCACCGGGACTCGGTGACCATCCAACCGATATCTCCCGACTCGCGTGCATCGATGATCCGCGGAGGCATCGCCTTGAACGCGTACTGGTCGCGGTTGGCGAGTTCCTCCGTGGTGCTCTCGGTGACGGCGTCCGCGCCGATCATCTGCTCGTCGGGATCCGAGCCGAGCATGATCGGATTGTGGGCCGACAAGTGCGCCTTGAACCATTCGTCGTCACCCCGCTCATATGCCGCATGTGCCTCCTGAGCGAGTTGCTCTAGCTCCGATGATGGCTGGACGGGCATCTCCCACCTCCGCGTCGGGTAAGCGCCGGTGGACCCTAGGCGGCGGTTGTGCCGAACGCAACCGCTCGTGGATTGAGCCACGACGCAACGACTGAGGAGGCCGAAGCCTCCTCAGGGTCAAGCGGGTATGTCGGCCGCGGGCGGCGAATTCTTAGGCGGTCACGGGGATCGGGGCCAGCAGCTCCTCGATCCAATCAAAGCTTCGTTCACGACGGTGCAATACTTGGTGCGCGCCGTTCCGAGCGATCGAAGGATTTGTTGGCTGAAGGTCCAAGCGAGCCGCACTCAGACGGCCTCACCGAACCTGGGAGGGTGGGCGAGCCGTTAGCAGCGGCATACCGTCTACAAGACGAGGGCTACCAGAGCTATCTCGATGGGGAGCTCGGGTACGTAAGTCGCAGCGCACGCAAGCGCGAGCGTAGGAGCTACATATTCCTTGGGATGCTCGTCGGGGTAGGCGCCGCAGCTGTCGGCGCAGGTGTCGTTGCTGATAGCGACGTCTTCTGGGGCGTAGCCGGGAGTGTCTTCTTTATGGCTTCAGCGGGCATCGTCGCGTACGCGGCCAGCGGTCTGGGCATCTTCGCTGAGATGCTGGATTTAATCCGTCGAAGCCCCTAAGACGCTGACGTCGGCCACTCGCGGGCGGTGTGCGGCGCGCTGCGTCGCCTAGAGCGCGATGCGCGCCGGGGTCAGGCGGCGACGGGGATCGGGGCCAGCAGCTCCTCGATCCAATCAAAGCTTCGCTCACGACCCCGCGCGAAGCGTCGCGGGGGCTTTGACAAATGCTTGTGATTCTGCGCACAATCCTCCCACAGCGAGTCGAGTCGCGCGAGCGTCCCTGGGCAAGCCGGGCCGCCATAGCCGTCTGCGACGCCCACCCTCTTTCCTCGCTGACAACGGGAGCGGGTCTCCGCTCTCCGCCACTCCTTGAGGAGGACAGATGAGCGTACGTCAGTCATTCGCCGCCAAAATCGCGGCGGCAACCGTGGTCGTGTTGGTGCTCGTCGTCGGATCGTCCTCTGCGCTTGCAGGAGCAGCATCCCCGCGGGGCGGAGACCTCGTTGTGGCGAAGGAATGCTCAGGGTTCGTTCCGACGAACAATCCTCCCTACTGCCAGATCACCGCCTCAAGCCTCGCGCAGATCGAGGTTGGCTCCAAGATCTTCTATCTCGACCCGGGTGGCCTTGGAACCCTTGCGGGCGGTGCCGTTGTACTCGACCTGCCGGGGCCGGGGAACAACAAGGCGTTCGGCACATGCTTCCTCGGCGGGAATCCGATGCACTGCGAGTTCTCGGGTGGGACAGGGAAGTTCACTTGGTTCCATGCCAGCGTCGTGGTTACGGTCACCGATAAAGGGACCGCGAAAGAGTTGTGGCACTGGGCTGGGACGTACGACTTCAGCCCTCACTGACTGAACTCCACCACCGGCCAGCGCCCTCCGTCGCTGGCCTAACCAACCAGGAGGGCCTGCCCCGGCAGGCCTTCCGGCTACTACGGGGCAAAGACGCGTTGGTGAGGAAGTACTAATGATGCCCCATCGGTGTTCTTGGGATCCTCGGTATGCGGCTCTTCGCGACGATGCCCGAGCACGCCGGGGCATCGTCGCGGTCCACCGGGAGAGGGCTTAGCTCATCTTCGCGATGATCCCCTTCATCTCGCCTTCGTCGAAGGCGCGCATCGTTGTCGAGCGGAGGTTGCCGGTCGAGGCGAGCTGAAGGGCGACAGCCGTACCAGTCTCATCGTCGGGAAAGTCCGCGACCGTGACGAGGTCGTAAGGGCCGACCGTCCAGAGAATCGTGTCGATCTTGCCGCCCTTGCTTTCGACGAGCTGTTTGGCAGCTTGGTAGCGGTTGACGGTGTCCTTGGCGTTCGCGACGCCCTGATCCGTCCAGTTGTAGAGAGTCACGTACTTGGGCACGTTGCCACCTCCTGTCGTCGCCCGGCGCACGCCGTAGAACGCAAACGCATAGCCAGGGCGGTCTCCACCGATGCTACAACCGGGCGAGGGGCATTTCTAACGGTTGGCGATGCACGCGCCGCGTGGGCGTACGCGGGCCTCACTGACGAGGGACGGGCGAAGCTCGGAGAGAAGCTCGCCGCCGCCTTCGAGCGCTGATCGAATAGAGAACGCCAGGCCGAGCGACACCCAAATCAGGGTTTAACCCCGATGCGGCGTTTGTCAGAGGGCGGATCATTGATCGTGTCGGACAAGGAGGCCCCGAATGACAAGCCTCAGCTCTCCTTGCGAAACCGTTGATGAACGGGTCGACACGCTGATCGGCTCTCGCGGCGGTTCTTGGCCGCTCCGACATACGACAACGACTAACGAAGCGATCGCAGGGCTAATGGCCAGGCAACAGTCCCTCGAGGAAGCTATCCGCGAGATCGCAATGGAACTGCAAAGGCTCGAGACCGACCACGAGAGGCTCAAAGCGCACCACTGACCGCATCGTCTCGGTGTGGGTCTGGTCTCAGAGGAGACGTCCGTCACCGCCCGATGTATCGGAAGCCACGAAGTCGGAAGATCAGAACCATCCGATCTCGTGGAGGAGGTCGCGACATGTTTCAGATCGGTAGCAGTCGGGATCGCGGGGATGGCACTCGGGGCAGCGGCGGCGGCTGGGGCAGTGGGCGGATTCCGGATCGTCCCGTTGCACACCGGCGACATCGCGCCGGTTGCCGGTATGCACGTCTTCTGCCACGTCCGCTCTGAGAGCGCGGTTTCCCCGTACACCGCCCCCTCAGTCGAATGCGGCGAGACGAAGAAAGGGATAACGGGCAGCTTCGGCATCGGCATCACCGACGACGCCGTGTACATCGGCCGCTGGGATCCAGACGTGAAACTGGTGACCCCCGGGAGCGTCGTGTATACCCGGCGCCACCACCACTAGCCGCTTCGTCACCGACCCCGAGGCTAGATCGCGCGTCGCTATCTAGACAAGCGTCCCCTGCCGAAGTAGCCAACGACAGCCAAGACAACGACGACGATGATGAGGATCCAAAGCCAGGTCGGCATTGTCGATCCTTTCGTTGGGAGCATCTCGACTCTACTCCCATGCAATCCGTACTGCCAGGGTGAGCCGACGTCGGTCAAGCGGCGCTCCCGCGCTACCCCAGCGAGCTGCTCCCGTTCTGCCCTTCGTGCTCTAAGGGCGAGTTCGGGCACGTCCTACCCAAGGAAGGCCTCGGCGACCGCCCGGTGTAGCCAGCCCTGTTTGCCCTCACGGACAGCCTTGCCGGAGAGGTATTCGCTGATCGGTCCTTCGTTGCGGATGCCGACCACCGCCTCGGTGCCGGAGACCATCTCGTAGTCAACTGCTTCGGCTGCGGCGGGGAAGCGGTGCATGATCGTCCTCGCGTTGGCCCTGGCCTGCTCGGCCACCTGTTGCGCCTTCGCCTCGACGAGCCTTCCAACGGGTCCCTCTCGTGAATGGAGAAGCGCCGCGAGAGCCTGCTCGTTGATCTTCATGGTTAGTGAGTATCAATAGAGACCCATAGCGCCCACACGGCGCTGGCGTGTGTTGCCACTACCCGCCTGGGGACACGCTTGACATAAATGTGCGATCTGCTACGAATTCGACGCTGGCGGGGGGATATGCAGCGAGGGGAAGAGGAGGCACACCATGGCCGAGGATGCGGCGAAGGTCGCGCCACACGTCTACAAGGTGCTGTTTGAGAACGAGCATACGCGGGTGCTCGAAGTGACGATGGAGCCTGGAGGCCGTACTGAGATGCACTCGCATCCCGGCACTCTCATTTACTCGCTTTCCGACAGCAAGGTGGCGTTCACAGCACCTTCGGGCGAAGTCAACGAGCTTGACGTGCCCAAAGGTGCGGCGATATGGATGGACGCAACGGACCACGAGACCAACAACGTTGGGGGCACCGCCGTCCACGCGATCCTGTTCGAGCCGAAGTAGGCAATCCTAGGCTCAGCTTGCCCAGCAAGGGCGCTGCCACCGAGTGAGAAGGGCCGCCGAGTGCGGTCCTTCTTCGTAGCGAGCATCGTGGACGACGCGCGTCCTCCAGGCTCAGGGTGTGTTCGCACCCACTCGCGTTCGTGCTCGGTGACGCGGATGCGTGCAGCCGTCCGGCAACGTGGGCAGCGGCCGCCGGACTTCCCGGCGCGAATTCGTCTGGCTTGCCGCGCATCGACGGCGCGGCCACGCCGCACGAGGGCATCTGACCGTGGCCAGTCGAGGAGCACGGCTCGGATGAGTGACTTCAGTCGTCGTCATTCGGCGGGCAAGCCCCACTCGGCGGCGATCCGCCGTGTCTCGGGGCCGTAGGTGACTACTCGATCAGTCCCGTCCGGACGAGTTGGCCTAGGGGCTAGGCCACCCGGCCGCAGGCCCGGAGCGAAGCTCCTGCAACGCGAGGGCGGCCGTCTCCGGCCTCCCATGCCAGCGTTGTGGTTACGGTCACCGGTCGAGGGAACCCCGACCGAGTTGTGGCACTGGGCTGGGACGTACGATTTCAGCCCTCACTGACTGAACTCCACCACCGGCCAGCGCCCTACGGTCGCCGCGGCCGGAGATGATCCAAGTTCACAGGGCCACACCGCGGGGCGACAAGGCGGGTCGTCCTTAGATCGGGTTGGAGGGGCCACCGTCCGCGAGACCGACGAACGCAGCGATCGCGGTGCCGACGGCCTCGATCGGCTTCGACCCCGAGGCGACTTCCTGGCTGTACGCCTCCCGAGCGCGCTTCAGTCGTTCGCGCCCGCTCTTGGTTGCAACCGCGTATACCGTGACCGCGAGAGCGGCGATCTTTACCAGTCGCGTCACACCGGGAGCGTAGTCCCCAGCTCGCACCTGGCGGTCGTATTAGCGGTGCATATGTGTTACGGCGACTTGACAGCGCCCGCACAGGGGAGGAGTACGGTCGGTCGATGGCCGAGTTGGAGCAGGTCCCGACCGAGATGAAGTGGGAGGGAGCTGAGGCTCTGCGCCAGTACTTGGTCACCATCGACTCGCTGCAGGATCATGGGAAGAACCCGAACGTAGGCGACGTGGCTGCGATCAGCGCGAGCCTGCAGAAGTACGGACAGGTGCGCAGCATCCTGCACGACGACGGGATCATCGTCGCCGGGCATCACGTCCGAGCTGCGGCCCAAGTTCTGGAGTGGACGCACATCGCAGCGATCCCGCACAGCTTCGCCTCTGCGGAGGATCGGCTCGCCTATCTGCTCGTCGACAACCAGATCGCGAAGAAGAGCGTCATCGACTCGGCTGCGGTCTACGAAATGATCGTCGCGCTGGAACAGGCGGGATACGTCGATGTCCCGGGCTTTGACATCGACGACATCGAGACGTGCCAGGAGCTTGCCGGGATGACACCCGAGTCCGAGGGTCGGGAGTGGGAAGGGGATGCCGGTCAGAGTCCGGAGGCGGCAGCAGCTCGGGCTGCGACCGTCGCGCAGTACGGCAACAAGCGTGAGGTCGTCATCTTGCTGGACTACCCCGAGCAGTACGAGGCGTTCGCCGAGGACCTGCGGTTCCTCATGTCTTCGTACGAGACGACCGGCAGCATCGCCACGATCGTGCGCGCTGTAGCCGAGGCCGCCCGGATGCGACAAGGGCGGTGACACAGTCTCGGACGCGGGGCGACAGGGCCTCTATCGCCCCGTCCCGGCCTCTCCCGGACTGTCGCCCGGATGGCCGCTAACAGGCTGAATCCCTAGCGTTTGCGGGGCTTTCCGAGGAGAGGCC
>CAWGDT010000014.1:0-58585 GCA_963821365.1 uncultured Actinomycetes bacterium | reverse complement strand
CGGCGGTCTCGCCGCGCTCGTCGATACCGACGAGGCAGGAGACGTCGTCCTACGCGGCGACCAGCTCGACGAGATTCTCTGGGCAGACGCGCCCTCCGAGACCGCAGCGATGGCCCGGACGATGCTGCGCCCCCAGGCGATGCAGTCCTTCCTCGAAGCCCCCCGACGGGTCGCGTGGCGGCAGACACCATCCACATACGTCGTCGGCCGACACGACCGGGCCTTCCACCGACAGCTCGTCGACGAGATGGCATCGAGGGCGGCGACCGTCATCGCGTGGGACACGAGCCACTCTCCGCTGCTGTCCCGTCGAGACCTTGTCATTGACCTACTCGCCCGCATCGACGCTGGCTTCGAGTCACCCACCTGGTCTACGACGTGTGCACGGGATAGCGCAGATGCGTGACACCCACACCAGGGACAACTGTCGGATTTCCGAGGACGACCGGCGTGTTCGCGACGTGGTCGAACAGCCGCACACCTGCGCCGAGCAACACGGCAGCCAGATCGATGTGGATCTCGTCGAGCAGTCCGGCGTCCAGGCACTGCTGGATCGTTCCGGCGCCGTGCACCAACACGGACTTCGGGTCGGCAGCCGATTTGGCTCGAGCAACGGCGCTTTCGATGCCGTCCGTGATGAACTGGACTGTGGAGCCGGGCCTTGGCCAGCCGTCAGGCACGTGGTGGGTGACGACGACAGTGGGCACATCCCACGAGTGCTGGCCGCCGTAGCCGTCGGCGACCTCGAATGTGCGCCGACCGATGAGAAAAGCGCCGGCCCCGGCCATCAAGCCCTTCAGATGGTCGGCGCTCGGCGCCGCGACGTGGAACGTCATGCTCGACGAGAGGTCCGACCTCGGTGTGGGGACTTCGACATCACCCGAGAAGTACCAGTCGAAAACCTCGGCGACGCCGTCGTTCGCGTCGGCGACGTACCCGTCGAGAGACATCGACATGAACGCGACCACCTTGCTCATGGCAGCTCCGACTAGCGTCGATCGTCCGCGTCGGCGTCGCTGATGGCTGACGGCGGTGGATCGTCGAACTCGTCGTGACGGCGGAACCAGTACGAGTCGGGCGCCTTGGGCCAGCCCTCTGGCGCATCCTCGTCCTCGGACCGCGCGCCGTACGGCGTCAGTGACCACAGGCTCCAGAGGCTGCCGATCCATTGGACCATCGATCCGTGCTGGAGGAAGTAGGTGCGGTAGACGTCGTTGCCGTCGCGCAGGAAGACGTTGAGGCCGAACCACTCGTCTACGCCGAAGTCCGCCGAGAAGCGCTCGGTGAGGATCGTGTACCAGGGCACGTCGGTCCAGCCCATGCGGTGGGCGTAGCGGCGGAGGTTCGCCTGGGGTGCGGGCGAGGCCATGGCGAAGGTGATGTCGCGCGCATGGAGGAGGCCGAGATTGGGGATGCCGTCGGCGACGGACGAGCAGCCGACGCACCCGGCGTCGGGCCAGCCGCCGACACCCTCCTCGAAGAAGAACCGGTACAGGATCAGCTGGCTGCGCCCGTCGAACAGCTCGGGCAGCGATCGCCGCCCGTCAGGGCCCTCGAACGCGTAGTCGTGCTCCACCCGCACCATCGGCATGCGCTTCCGTGCAGCGGCGAGCTCGTGCATCGCGACGGCGACGGTCTGCTCGCGCTCGAGTAGCGCCGTCAGGGCCGCGTCCCACTCGGTCTGGCCGACGACGGGCGGACGAGCGGGAGTCATCGGCCGGCACCCGGTGGCCCCGACAGAACCGTGGGCATGTACTCGAGCAGCTGCAGCCGACCGTCGAAGACGCGACTGCTCGCCAGGTCGAGGGAGACGTCGGGGTACCCGTCGTAGATCCGCTCCTTGCCAGTGCTTCCCGTGATCACCGGGAACACGACCACGCGGAAACGATCGACGAGACCTGCGTTCAGCAGGGAGCGGCACAGGGTGAGGCTGCCGATCGTGCGCATCGACTCGGTGCCTTCGTCCTTCAGTTCGCGCACGGCCTCGACGGGATCCTGGCTGATCAGCTGGCTGTTCGGCCACGACAGCGGCTCCGTCAAGCTGCTCGAAAAGACGATCTTCGAAAGATCCGCCAGGGCATCGGTGCCGGGCTCGCCGTCGGTGGCCAGCCCGGACATGAGCCGATACGTGTTCGCGCCCATCAGCACCGTGTAGTCCGCCTCCGGCTGATCTCCCAACCAGGCCAGGTACTCGGGCCCTTCCAGACCCCACCAGCCAGGCCAACCGTCAGCGGCCCCATATCCATCGAGTGACGTGATGAAGTCGATCATCAGTTCCGGCATCTGCGACTCCTTTCAGGTGCCTTTCTCATCGAAACGCGCGAGTCCGACCGCCTCCGACAGCGCCGCCAGGCGGCAGATCACGCGGCAGCCGCGACGCCGGTCGCCTCGTAGCGACGCTCATTCATCAGGGTGCTCGCCGCGACAAGGGAAGCGCTCGCCAGTCAATGATGCGAATGGCGTCACACAATGATGCGAATGGCGTCACACGGCGGTATCAGACCGGTCGTCTGGAACCTAAACGTCTCCGCCGGCAATGATTCACCGAGGCGTGAACCACGGCTCGAGCCGTTAGCCTCTCGGCATGACCGACGTCCAGGCGATTGCGAGCGAGTACACCGTCAAACCGACTTGCCGGCCGGGGACGAGTACACCGTCAAGCCGCTCGGACCCGAAACATGGGAGGCCTTCGCCGCGCTCGCCGAGCGGCACAACGGCGTGTGGGGCGGCTGTTGGTGTACCTGGTTCCACACCCCACACAGCGAGAAGACGTTCAGCGCCGAGGACAACCGCGCCCTCAAGGAGCGGCTGGTCGACGAAGGTCGAGCGCATGCCGCGCTCGTGTTGGAGGGTGACCTTGCTGTGGCCTGGTGCCAGTTCGGCACGCCTGAAGAGCTGCCGAACATCAAGCACCGAAAGGAGTACGAGGCAGGTCTCGACCGGTTGCCCGACTACCGGATCACCTGCTTCTTCGTGGACAGGAAATACCGGCGCGACGGAGTGGCGGCGGTCGCACTCCGTGGAGCTCTGGAGCTGATCGCGCAGGCGGGCGGTGGCATCGTGGAGGCGTACCCACAGGACACCGGCGGCAAGAAGATCTCGGCCTCCTTCCTCTACAGCGCCACCCGCAGTCTCTTCGAGCAGGCCGGCTTCGGCTATGACCGCCCTCAGGGCAAGAACCACTGCGTGATGAGCAAGACCGTGCCGCAGGCGTAGAAGACCTGGGGCCGCAGCGCGGGATCGTCGGTCCCGCCGACCGGTGGGAGCGCCGCGGGCCGGCGGGGGCAGTTGGAGCCCCCACCGGCCCGCGGCGACTCAGCCGCTTCTCGCTGATCGTGGTCGCGGCTCGACGTCGCGGCTCAGGCGGTCATTCGGATCGGCACCTCGTACTTTGCGACGGAGGTGCGGCTGCCCGGCGTGTCGCCGGTGGGCATCGCGTTCAGCACCGCATCTCCCTGACGGTAGTCGTCCTCGGTGTCGAAGAACACGATCACGACCGACTTCTCGGCGTCCGGGTCGTGGAGCACGATGATCTCCTTGGCGGGCAGCCCCTCGGGTGGATCCCCGTCCATCCCCTTGCGCATCTCCTCGATGCGGTCCTTGCCGACGCCCTCGAACGTCACGACGCGTGCGAATGCCATCGCGGCAGCCTCCCTTGCGATCGACGACGCGAATGATTCGCGCCGTACGCATTCTCCCACGATCGATCCGGAGCAGGGCGCGCGCCCCGGAGCGATCGGCCGCGTCAGCGCTTGCTGCCGCGGTTCGCCGCGGGGCTCGCGTGCGTTGCCCGTCCCGGCGTACTGACGCACTTCGGGGCGCCCGACCGGAGAATGATCACCTCGCACGACCGCTCCACGATCGGCTTCTGCTCGAGGGCCGGCCGCGCGACGTACCAGAGGGTCGCGACGGCGAGCGCGATGACGAGCGCGAAAAGCGCATACATGCCGCTCCGCGTCCCGCCCGCGTCGCCCGCCTGCGCGTTCGAGACAACGTCCTCGGGCAATCCATATGCAGTCGCCGTAAGCCGGGTGGGCTGCCGCGCGCCCATGTTTCTCCTCCACCGTCGTTGAGCCAGAGCCTGTTTGCTCCTTCGGATCGACCGCTGCCCGAGATCAACCCCTCGTTCGAGGGAGACCGTGCCGCGGGCCCGGGTTCTGGAGCAGTCGTCACCGGTCAGCGGAGCACGAACGCGACGACCATGGCAATCGTGAAGCCGATGGCGATGCCCCAGAGCATCCGGGCGAGGAGCGGCGCGAGGTGGCGACGCTTGCGGCCGGGCTCGAGACCGCTCACGACCAGCGAGCGTACCGGCCGGCGGCGGGCTCGACCCCGCCTACGGAAGGCGAAGCCGCCGCTGCTCCTCGAGGAGCTCGCGGCGGAGCCGGGCGAGCTCGGGCGGGCACCGGCTCCCGAGCGCGACGAGGATCGCCTCGTGGTCGGCGGCGGTGAGCGGCGCCTCTGTCGTGACCTTCAACTCGATCGCCTGGGAGACCTTTCCGGCGGTGGCGGCGAAGCCCGCTTCCTCCAGCACCTGCGTCAGGAGCCGAGCGCTGGGGGCGGCGATCCGGAGTCCGACGATGCGCATCGCCCGCGACGCTACAGAAGTCCGCCGGGGAGCGCCGTCGCCTCGAAAGGGCGGTTGCACGCGGACGGACGCTCCGTCAGGCTTGCGCCGCCGGTCCTACCTCGACCGACGGCAGGGAGGGTGGGGCCGGCCCCACCCTCCGCACGCCTCCCGAGGTCAGACCCCGCGCTGGCAGTGGCGCAGGGCGTCGAGGCAGCCGTCGACGAGTGCCCGCAGGTCGCTCTGGCGCCACGCGTTGAAGAAGTCCGCGTGGGCGGAGAGCGGGCTCCCCGACGCGAGCGACACGTTGCCGGCGCCGGTGGTCGGGTAGCGATAGATGAGCGAGATCTGCGGAAGCGCGTGCGCGAACCGCGACGGGCAGCGCGCAGCGACCGGGTACGTGACGTGGCTCTGGTGGTCGGCGCTGTCGAGGTTCTTGCCGTCCCAGCAGCTCGGGAACGTCACGTGCAGCCGGAGCGCGTGGCGCCGCGCGTCGGGGCACGTCGGCACGGTGGCCGTGGGCGCGACCCCGCCGCCGGCGCCGCAGTTCCAGAACGTGACGCGCAGTGGCTGGGGCGAGGTCGCCTTCGCGCTCCCGGCGATCATGCGGAACCCCGGCGGGAACGTCTCGACGTGCGCCGTCGTCTTCCGCCGGTAGTAGATCTGCGCGAACGTGGGGGTCACGGCCTGGCCGTCGACGAAGAGCGTCGGCATCCAGTACGCCGCCGTGTCACCGGGGCGCTCGCACGTCGTTCCGCCCGCGAGGAGCGACGAGAGCGACGAGGACGCGCTCGTCGTCCGGTTCCCGACGAACGAGTGGTCGTGGGACGCTCCGGGCTGACCGGGGTAGACGATCGGGTCGTCGGGAGCGCGATGCGTGAACGTGCAGCGGCTGACGAAGTTGACACCCCGGAGCTGCGCCTTCGAGACCGAGCGGGCGCCCGACCCGGCGACCGCGGTCGAGACGGCGAGGGCGGCAGCGAGCGGCAGGAGGCCGATCACGGCGACGAGGCGGGCGTTCATGGCAGTCACCTCCGGAGGGACGTCGACGCGCCAGATCGAAACACCGCTTTGTCAGGAATCCGTGTGCGGCGGGTAAAACGGAGCGCAGTTCAGCGGGCGGTCCAGCCGCCGTCCATCACGAGCGGCGCGCCGGTGAAGACGGCGGCGCCCGGCCCGAGGAGGTACGCCACCGCGTCCGCGACCTCGGAAGGCTCCAGCATCCGCTTGAGCGCCTGCGGCGCGAGGAGCACGTCCTCGAGCACGCGCTCCTCCGGCAGCCCGTGGGCGCGCGCCTGGTCGGCGATCTGCCTCTCGACGAGTGGCGTGCGGACGTAGCCCGGGCAGACGGCGCTCGCCCGGATCCCGACCGGCGCGCCTTCGAGGGCGAGCGCCTTCACGAGCCCGAGCACGCCGTGCTTGGCGGATACGTACCCGGCCTTGAACGGTGACGCGACGAGCCCGTGCACCGAGGCGACGACGACGATCCGGCCGTTCCCCGAGTCCCGCAGCGCGGGCCACGCGTAGCGAGCGAGGAGAAACGGGCTCGTCAGCAGGAGCGCGATGAGCGCGTCCCAGAGGTCCTCGTCGAACGTCTCGACCGGCGAGACGTGCTGGAACCCCGCGTTCGGGACGACGGCGTCGATGCGGCCGAATCGCTCGACCGCGGCGTCGACGGCGGCGCGATTCCCGGCGCGCGTCGTCAGGTCGGCGGCGAACGGCTCCCCCGGCCCGTCCCCGTCCGGGGAGAGATCGACGGCGAGCACCTGCCACCCGTCGGCCACGAGGCGCTCGGCGATCGCACGTCCGATGCCGCTCGCTGCGCCCGTGACGAGCGCGGCCTCGGCCACTACGGCCCGCCGCGGACGTACACGACCTGTCCCGACACGTACGCGGCGTCGTCCGAGCAGAGGAACGCGATCACGCCTGCCACGTCCTCGGGCTGGCCGACGCGCTGGAGCGGCACCTGCGCCGCGACGGCGGTCTGGAAGTCCTCGAACGTCACGCCGAGCCGATCGGCGGTCTGCTGCGTCATCGCGGTCGCGATGAACCCGGGCGCCACGCAGTTGGCGCGCACGCCGAACTTCCCGAGCTCGATCGCGAGCGTCTTCGTCAACCCCTGGATGCCCGCCTTCGCCGCCGAGTAGTTCGCCTGGCCGCGGTTCCCGAGCGCAGACGTCGACGAGATGAGCACCATCGCGCCGTTCCCCTGCTTCGTCATGTGCGCCTGAGCGGCCTGCGCCGCGAGGAACGTACCGCGCAGGTGGGTCGCGATCACCGCGTCCCAGTCGTCGTCGGTCATCTTGTGGACGAGGTTGTCGCGGATGATCCCCGCGCAGGTGACGAGCGCGTCGACCCGTCCGCTCTCGGCGGCGATAGCCACTGCCGCCTCGACGTCCGACCGCGAGGTCACGTCGCAGCGGACGGCGCGGCCGCCGATCCGCTCCGCGGTCTCCGTGGCGGCGGCCTCGTCGAAGTCCGCGACGACGACGTGCGCGCCCTCGGCTGCGAGTCGCTCCGCGGTCGCGGCGCCGATCCCCTTCGCGCCGCCCGTGACGAGCGCCGTCCTCCCCTCGAAGCGCCTCAACTGATCATCCTCAGCACGAGCTCCGCGACGCAGACGGGCTTGTCGCCGCCCTCGCGCTCGACGGTCGCGAGCACCACGCCCTGCTCGCCGCCCGCAACCTCGTCGACGGACTGCACCGTGAATCGCGCGCGGATGCGCGAGCCGGACGGGACCGGCGCCGGAAAGCGCACCTTGTTGACGCCGTAGTTGACGCCCATGCGGTAGCCCGTCAGGCCCAGGGTCTGCGTCATCAGCGGCACGCAGAGCGACAAGGTGAGGAAGCCGTGCGCGATCGTCGTCCCGAACGGGCCTTCCGCGGCCCGCGCCGGGTCGGTGTGGATCCACTGCGGGTCGTCCGTGGCCTTCGCGAACTCGTCGATCCGTTCCTGGCCGACCTCGAACCACTCGGTCGGGCCGAGCTCCTTGCCGAGCAACTCCGTGAACGAGCTCATCGCGCTCCCTTCTCTCCTTCCGGTCGGGCGGTGCCCCAGCGTATGACGCTCGCCGCCCACGTGTAGCCGGTACCGGCAGCGAGCAGCAGGACGAGGTCGCCGTCCGTGACGTCGCCCGCGCGCACGGCCCGGTCGAGTGCGAGCAGCGGGTCGACGCCGCTCATGTGCCCCGTGTCGTCGAGGTACGCGGCGCGCTCGAGTGGCACGCCCAGCGCCTCGGCGATCGCCGTGTGCATCGAGCGCTTCATGTGGATCCCGCAGAGGTACGAGACGTCCGCGCGCGTCGCGCCGCTCCGCGCGAGCGCGCCTTCCGCCGCCGCGACGAAGTTCGCGAGCGAAACCTCGTCGAGCCCGCCTTTCATCTGCGCCGGGTCGGCGACGTCGAGGAAGTGCCTCCGCCCGTCGACCGTCGCGTGCGACGCGGGCTCGACGCTCCCGCCGGCGGGCACCTTCACCTGGAGCGAGAACGACCCGTCGGTGATCGCATGCGAGCCGAGCAGGAGGTTGCGATCCGCGTCGGCCACCAGCAGCCCGGCCACCGCGCCGTCGCCGAAGTTGAACATGAAGCGCGAGCGCTCGTTCGTGTAGTCGAGGAGGTACGACTCGCGGCAGGCGGCCACGAGCAGGACGCTCTCGAGCTCGGGCTCCGCGGTGAGATACGCCTTTGCGAGCCGGAGCGCGACGGGCGTCCCCATCGAGACGTTGTCGTACTCGATCGCATACGCGTTCTCGCATCCCAGCCGCTGGGCGATCCACGGCGCGGCCTGCCAGACGGCGTAGTCCTTCCAGGTCGAGCCGTAGTAGACGAGCGCGCCGATCGACGCCGGATCGACGTCCTGCTCCTCGAGCAGGCGCCGTCCGGCCGCGACCGCGAGGTCGCTGACGTGCTCGTCCGCCGCGGCGACGTGCTTGCCGTGAGCCCGAACTTCCCGACGACCACCGTCTCCGGAATGCCGCTGGCCGCGGCGATCTCCGCGGCCGTCATGACGCGCTCGGGGAGGTGGTGGGCTGTGGCGACCAGCCCGACGCGGCTCATCGGCTCCCGTTTCCGGAGCCGAGAGTGCGGGCGATGATCCGGCCGAGCTCCTCGAGCATCTCGGGGGAGAGCTCGTCGCGGTCGGCCCAGAGGATCCAGCGCATGCCGACGAGCTCTCCGATCCCCATCAGCGCCCAGGCGAGCAGCTCGGGGTCGCCCTCGGCGATCTCGCCCGCCTCCATCGCCTGGCGGAGGCCCGTGACGTAGCCGCTCGTCAGCCGCTCGTAGTGGAGCTGGAGGGTCTCGGGCGAGACGAACTCGGCCTGACGGATGATCCGGTAGAGCGCGGGATGCTCGGCGGTGAAGCGGAAGAACGCGGCGAAGCCGAGCCGCTCCATCTCGGCGCGCGTCGCTCCCTGCGACGCGGCCTCGGTCATCGCCTGACGGACGCGGTGGTTCAGGTCGACGACGAGCTCGTCGAAGACGTCCTTCTTGCTCGCGAAGTAGAGGTAGAACGTGCCCTGCCCCACGCCTGCCGCCTCGGTGAGCTTCACGATCGACGCGTCGTGGTAGCCGAGCTCGGCGAAGACGGCCTCCGCGGCCTCGAGCAGCTTGCGCCGCGTCCGCTCGCCGCGCTTGGAGAGCGGCCGCCCGTCGACGCTCGTCGCGGTCTCGCTCACCGGACGACCCCCGTGACGGACGCTCGCAGGTCGTCCTTGAGCACCTTGGGCGTCCGCGGGATGGGGCTACCGGGCGAGCTCGGCGACGAGCGGCGCGGTGTCGAGCGGGTCGAAGCCGATCCGCTCCGCGACCTGCTCGGTCGTCGGGCGCGTGCCCTCGCGGAAGAGGCCGCGGAGAAGTGCCCCCGTCTCCGGCCGGCGCCACCAGTCTTCCCCGACGTCGCGGCGCAGGTGGGCACGGAGCTGGGCCGCCCGCACCCACGCGCGGAGGTAGTCGGCCGAGTAGAAGCCGGCATCCATGTCCGCGAGGTGGTTCGCGGCCGGGTAGCGGATGCCCGTCGCGGCGGTGAGGCGCTCCTCGTAGCCGTCGGGCGTGCCGCCGTCCGTCGGGAAGCGCGCCCAGAAGTCCAGCTCGTAGCCGAGCTTCGCCGAGTAGCGGCGGAAGAGCAGGGTGTTCGAGAAGCGGGCGGCGTCGGCGTTGTCGCGCGACTCCTCGGCCGGGAGGCCGAAGTGCGCCGCGTGCCAGCCGGGCTCGCACGAGATCGAGTCGAGGAGGAACGAGTAGATCTCGGTGAGGGCGTGGTCGCGCGCGAGGCGCCGGAAGGCGAGCGGCAGCGCCGGGTCGCAGCCGGCGTAGTGCAGCGCGTGGCCCGCCTCGTGGAGGAACGCCTCGTAGTCGTGCAGGCCGCCCTGCGCCCGGGTGATGAGGTGGACGACCCGCGGTGGATCCGCCGCGATCACGCACGCGCGCGGCGATTTCTGCGGCCGATCCTCGAGATCGGTGCGGATTCCCTGCTCCGCTCCGAGGTCGAACCCGAGCGCGGTCAGGGTGGCGAGGCAGACGGCGACGCTCCGCTCTTTCGTGTAGGTCGCCTCGAGCGGCGAGAGGCGCCGGATCCAGGCCATGTGCGCGCTCGCGGGCTGTGCCTCGCGCTCCGGGCCGAGTAACCGGTCGAGCCAGCGCTCACGCTGCGGCGTGAAGGCGGGCGTGCTCTCGACCCGCGCGCCGCCGACGGCGTCGAGGATCGGGCGGAGCGCAACTCCCTTCTCGGCCTCGTTTCGCGCGACGGGGTCGGCGACGCCGGTGACGTCGGCCTCGAGCTCGTTCCGCGCGACGAGCAGCGCGCGGCGCTCGTCGTTGAAGGAGGCCGACACCTCGAGCGCTGCCGCGCCGAGGGCGTCGCGGTCGGCATAGACGGGCTCGACCGCGAGGCGCGCCTGTGCCGAGCGAAGCGGAAGATCCTCGCCCTGCCACGGGACGCGTGCGGCGAGGAGCGCATTCTCGAGCGCGTCCTCGCGCACGGCGAGCTCGCGATCGACGATCCCCTCCTGGCAGGTGAGCCGCAGGCGTGCGACCTCCTCGCGGCCGTCGCCCGTCGCCGCGGCCTCGGCCGCAGCGAGCGTGTCGAGCTGGCCGCGGGTGAAGAGATCGGCGTAGCGGGCCACGATCGCGGCCTGCTCGGACGTCTCCTTCTCCCCCACGCGCACGGCACGTGCCTCCTCCGAGCGCTCCTGCAGGTATCGGTCGAGCCGCTCGTCGAACGCCTGCGGGTCGAGCGACGTCATGCCGCGACCTCCGCGCCGCGCCGAAGTCGGGCGAGCGACGTGTCGCGGCCGAGCAGCTCGAGCGACTCGTAGAGGCCCGGCGACACGCGCGAGCCCGTGATCGCCACGCGGATCGGCGCGTACACCGTGCGCGGCTTCTCGCCGAGCTGCTCGCAGAGCTGCTTGAGCGTGGCCTCGATCGCGGCCGCGGACCAGGGCTCGGTCGCCGCGAGGGCGTCGTCCGCGGCGCGGAGCACGTGCGGATCGAGGTCGTCCACCGGGGGCGCGACGTCCTCGAAGAGGAAGCCCGCGAAGTCGGGGAACTCACCGAGGCGTCCGATCTTCTCCTGCACGAGGGGAGCGGCCGAGCGGATCCGCTCGGCGGGCCAGTCGCCGCCGCGGTCGTGCAGGTACTCCACCAGGCGGTCGGCGTATTCCTCGGTTGTCAGCGCGCGGAGGTAGACGCCGTTCATCCAGTCGAGCTTCGCATGGTCGAACGTGCCCGGGCTCGCGCTGACGGCCTCGAGCGTGAAGCGCTCGAGGATCTCCGCGCGCGTCATGATCGTGGTCTCGCCGTCGGGCGCCCAGCCGATCAGGGCGAGGAAGTTCACGAGCGCGTCCGGGAGGTATCCCGCGGCGCGGAACTCGTCCACGGAGACCGCGCCGTGGCGCTTGGAGAGCTTCTTGCCGTCGGTGCCGAGAATGTTTGCGATGTGCGCGTACACCGGCGGCTCGTGGCCGAGCGCGCGCAGGACCTGGATCTGCTTCGGGGTGTTCGAGATGTGGTCGTCCCCCCGGATCACGTGCGTGATCGCGTCGTCCATGTCCTCCACGGGCGAGGCGAAGTTGTAGGTCGGACGGCCGTCCGAGCGGACGATGACGACGTCCTCGAGCTGCTCGTTCGGGAACTCGATGCGTCCACGCACCGCGTCGTCCCAGCCGGTGACCCCCTCGTCGGGCATCCGGAAGCGGATCGCGCCCTCGTCCGCGTACGCGATGTCGTCGTGGACGAGCTGCGCGGCGAGCTCCCGGCAGCGATCCATCGCGTCGAGCTGAAACGTCACGGGCCCGTCCCAGTCGATGCCGAGCCAGGCGAGTGAGCGCTGGATCTGTTCCGTCGCTTCCTGCACCTCTCGACTCGTGTCGGTGTTCTCGATCCGCAGCAGGCACACGCCCGCGTTGCCCCGGGCGAAGAGCCAGTTGAAGAGGAACGTGTGCACGCCCCCGATGTGGAGGAGCCCGGTCGGGGACGGTGCCATGCGAACGCGGACGCTCATCGCGCTCGGATGCTAGTGGACGTGTTCACTCGTCCCCGCTCAGGCGGGGCTCGGCGCCGGCGCGGCGGCAGACCGTCTGATCGCCCACACTGACGGCAGCAGGAGGATCGCCGCCCACGACGTCCACATCACGACGAGCGCCAGCCAGAGCGTCTCGACGATGCCGATCGCGTCGGCGAGCGGGCCCACGAGCGCCATCCCGATCGGCATCAGGACGAACGAGCCGAGCGTGTCGTACGACGCGACGCGCGACTGCGCGTGCTCCGGCACCTGCTGCTGGAAGACCGTGAACCAGAGCGTCAGGTGCACGGCAATGCCGATGCCGCCGACGAACGCCGCGGCCGCGATCACCGCCGTCGGCGCGCTCAGGGCGAGGGCGAGCGTCTGCAGCGAGATCAGCGTCGCGGCGAGGACGCAGACGACGAGCGGCCGGCGGGGACGCACCTTGATCGCGGCGACGCCGCCGGTCACGGCGCCGACGCCGCCTGCGGTCAGGATCGCCGCCCACGGCCCGGCGCCGCCGAGCCGCTCGTCCGCGATCGCGGGACCGAGCACGATCCAGCCGGCGAACGCGAGGTTTCCGATCCCGAACAGCACGACCGACGCCCACAGCCACGTCCTCGACGTGAACTCCTGCCAGCCCTCGCGGAGCTCGTGCACGAACCCGTGCGAGCCCGCCGTGTCGCGCGGCGCGACGCGGATGCGACGCAGCAGGTCGGCGCAGACGAGGAAGCTCACGGCGTCGATCGCGAGGGCGACGCCCGGGCTCGAGGCCACGACGACCACGCCGCCGAGCGCCGGGCCGAGCACGCCGATCATGTTCCGCGACAGCCCCTGGAGGGCGTTCGCCTGCTGGAGCCGCCCGGATGTCACGGTCTGGGGCACGAGGCCGACTTCCGCGGGGAGCACGAGGCCGAGCCCGAGCCCGTAGACGGCCTGCAGGGCGACGATCGCCGCGACCCCGCCGACGCCCGCGATGACGCAGGCCGCGGTCGCCGCCTGCGCCGCCGCCTGCACGAGCGAGGCGCCCACGAGGACGAGGTTCCGCGGGATCCGGTCGGACAGCACTCCCCCGGCGACGACGACGAGCGCCTGGACGCCCTGCCGGACGGCGAACACGATCCCGAGCGCCGTCGCGGAGGCAAGGTCGAGGACGGCGAACGCGAGCGCGATCCCCGCGAGCCGGTCGCCGATCGTGGTGATCGTCGTGCCGAGGAAGAGCAGCCGGAAGTCGCGCTCCCGGAGCGCGCCGAGCCGCTCGGAGAAGGGCATCGCCACAGCCGGAGCGTAGTGCGCGACCCCTTTGCCGCCATGTCGCACGGGTAGCGTTGCCTTGTGCTGTACGGCGCCCACGTCTCCTCGGCGGGAGGCATCTCGACCGCGATCGACCGCGCCGAGGAGCTCGGCTGCACCGCCGTCCAGGTCTTCACCCAGAGCCCTCGCATGTGGAGGCCGACCGCCCACACCGAGGAGCAGATCGAGCGGTTCCGTGCACGACGTGAGGAGGCGCAGGTCGAATCGGTGACCTGTCACGCGCTCTACCTCGTCAACCTCGCGAGCCCCGACCCTGAGATCCACGCGAAGTCGGTCGCGGCGATGCGCGCCTCGCTCGAGACCGCGGCGGCGATCGGTGCCGAAGCCGTCGTCTTCCATGTCGGCTCGCATCTCGGAGCCGGCCTCGACGAGGGCCTCGCGCTCGTCGTCCCGGCGCTCCGCGAGCTCCTCGAGCTGACCGACGACCGCCTCTGGCTCGTGCTCGAGAACTCCGCCGGAGCCGGCGGCACGATCGGCCGGTCGGTCGACGAGCTCGGCACGATCTTCGAGCGGCTCGACGGCCATCCGCGACTCGGGATCTGCCTCGACTCCTGCCACTGGTGGGTTTCCGGGGTCGACGTGACCGACCCGCCGGCGCTCGACGCGGCGCTCGGCGACCTCGACGAGCGCATCGGCCTCGACCGGCTGCGCTGCCTCCACGTGAACGACGCCGAGGTCGGGCTCGGCTCGAACCGCGACCGTCACGCGGCGCTCGGGGAGGGCACGATCGGCGACGGCATGGCCTCGTTCCTCGCGCATCCGGCCTTCCAGGATCTCCCGGCGATCCTCGAGACGACCGGTGCCGACGGGACCTACGTCGGCGAGCTCGCCCTGCTCCGGACCATGCACGAGAACGGCATGGCGGCCACCGCCGCTTGACCCGACTCAGTCCGCGACGCGTGCGAAGACGCGGAAGCTCGGACGCTCGAGCGGGAGCTCGTGGAACTCCGGGTTGCGGCAGCCGAGCTCGTCGAGGCGGTGCTCGTAGCAGGCCGAGATCTCCGAGTGACACATCGGCAGCGGGCTCCTGCGGGCTTTCACCGCTCCGAACCCCTCGCGACGCGACTCGAGCTCGCCCAGCAGGTCCACGTCGATCTCGACGTCGAACACCTTGTGGAGGCACCCCATGAAGGTGTGACCCCACGCCTCGTACGCGTAGACGAAAGGACAGCCGCGCGCGATGCAGGCGCCGGGATAGACGACCCGGTCGCAGTGCACCTCGCAGCGGCGGCACTCGAGCTCGTCCTGCGGCCGAAGAGGGATCTCCGGCGGCGCCGCGGTGATCTGAGCGAGCTCGCGCATCACCGGATGGTGTCAAGGCCGGGCAGCATCGCGCAAGACTTGACGCCGGTGGCCGAAACGGGTAGTCCCGGGCCCCTTGTCCTGGGTGGGCGCGAAGCCGACGAACTAGGGTTCGCGCTCGTGATTCGTCGAGCTCTCTTCGTCGGCCTGCTGCTCGGGCCGCTCACGATCGTCCTCCACTACGCGACCCATCTCGGCGCGACCGCCGAGTTCGTGCTTGCGGCGGCCTCGCTCATCCCGCTCGCCTGGCTGATCGGAGAGGCCACCGAGCACGCCGCCGAGCGCACCGGTCCCGGCATCGGCGGCTTCCTCAACGCGACGTTCGGGAACGCCCCGGAGCTGATCATCGCGCTCATCGCCGTCAACGACGGCCTCACCGAGGTCGTGCGCGGATCGCTCACCGGGTCGGTCGTCGGCAACCTGCTGCTCGTGCTCGGCTTCTCGCTGCTCGCCGGCCCGCCCGGCGGGCTCGACCGCCTCTCGAGCTTCCTCTCCTTCGGCGCGATCGCCGTCGCCATCCTCCTCTTCCTGATCCCGGCGATCCCCTCCTGGCACGGCGACCCCAACCGCCACGAGATTGTCGTTCTCTCCGTCCCGGTCTCGCTCGTGCTGCTCGTCGTCTACGTCGTCGTGACGCTCTATTCCCTGCGCCGGCATCGCGGGCTCCACGTCGCCAGCGACGACGAGATCGACGCCTGGTCGCTCCGGACGGCGCTCCTCGTCCTCGGCGCGACGACGCTCGTCACCGCGCTGGTCGCGGAGATCCTCGTCGGATCACTCGAGGAGTTCGCGCACAAGGTGGGGTTGAGCGAGTTCTTCGTCGCGGCGGTGATCGTGGCGATCGTGGGAAACGCTGCCGAGCACGGCGGGGCTGTGATTGTCGCGCGCCGCGGGAAGGTGAAGCTCGCGACGGAGATCGCGCTCTCCTCGGCCGCGCAGGTCGCGGTCTTCCTGATCCCCGCCGTTGCGCTGCTGTCGTGGCTGATCGACCCGCTCTCCCTCGGTTTCCGCCCGGTCGAGATGCTCGCGCTCGCCGGCGGCCTCGCCGTCACGGTGATCACGCTCTGGGGCGGCCGCGCCTCACCGGTGCGCGGCGTCGGTGCTGCTGGTCGCGTATGCCGTGATCGTCGTCGCGTTCTACATCGCCGGCGACCGGGACAGTCAGCCGGAGGCGTTGTCCGCGAACGCGGCAGGCGCTCTGGTCAGCGGGTACGTCGCGACGTAGAGCTTCACCGGCGCGCCGCCCTCCTCGCGCACCACGCGAAGCAGCTCACCGAGCTCGCGTCCCTCCACGATGCGCCAGCGATCGTCGGCTTCCCGCCGCAGCCAGGAGACGCTGCGGCCGGGCGGGCCGTCGACGACCTCGAGCCGCAGGCGCCCAGCCTGCCAGGAGAGAACGAGCTCGCTGCCTTCCGACCACCAGCGGCCCAGCATCGGCGCGACGTCGTCGGGCGGGCCGTCGTCGGCGCGCCAGAGCTCCGGTGCGCGCGGCAGCTCCTCCAGCATTTGCCTCCGCCAGGTCGAGCGCGAGCCTTTCCGGGACTCGCTGCTCGGACTGCGCGGTCGCGACGAGCCGGTCGAGCCGCTCGGCGAGCCTCTCAGGCTGCGGCACGAGCCCCGAGGGCCTGCGGTGCAAGCTCGATGGCGCTGTCGATCGCCTCGTCGTCCACGTCGAGGTGCGTCACCGCGCGAACGACCGTCGGATGGATCGTGGACGAGAGGCCGACGCCTGCGTCGCGCAGCCGCGCGAGTGCCTCGTCACGCCCGAGCCCGAGCGCACCCACGTCGAGCTGGACGAAGTTCGTCTCGACCCGGCCGAGGTCGACGGGCAGCCCGGCCGCGTGCCAACCCTCGGCCAGGCGCCGCGCGCGGGCGTGATCCTCCGCCAGGCGGTCGACGTGATGCTCGAGCGCGTAGACGCCGGCCGCGGCGACGATCCCGGCCTGACGCATCGCGCCGCCGAACAGATGCTTCTCGCGCCACGCGCGCTCGATCGCGTCGTCCGACCCCGCGAGCAGCGCGCCGAGGGGGCAGCCGAGCCCCTTCGAGAGGCAAAGCGTGACGGTGTCGAACAGGCACCCGATCTCGGCGGCGGGCACGCCCGTCGCAACAGACGCGTTGAGGAGCCGTGCCCCGTCGAGGTGGACGCGCATCCCGCGCTCGCGGGCCCAGGCGGTGACCACCTCGAGGTCCGCGAGCGGCCAGCAACGGCCGCCGGAGGAGTTGTGGGTGTCCTCGAGTGCGAGCACCGCCGGACGTTGGTCGGCCGACTTCGTACTCGGGACGGTGACGGCCTCGAGGTCGGCGACGCCGAACCGGCCGGCACGCCCCTCGATCGTCTCGACCATCAGCCCCGCGTGCGCCGCCGCTCCGCCGTACTCGTAGACGACCACGTGCGCATGCCGCTCCGCGACCAGGACGTCACCGGGCCGCGAGTGCAGCTTCAGGGCGATCTGGTTCGCGAGCGTCGCGGTCGGCAGGAACAGCGCAGCCTCCTGACCGAGCAGCGCGGCAGCCCGCTCCTGCAGCGCATTGACGGACGGATCCTCCCGGCGCTGCTCGTCTCCGACCTCCGCCGCGGCGATGGCGGCGCGCATCCCGGCGGTGGGACGGGTCGCCGTGTCTGACCGGAGGTCGATCACGGCCGCACCCTATCGAGGCCGGGTCAGATCGAGGCCAGGCCAGGCCCCGGCCGCGGAGGCTAGGCCGGGCCCCGGCCGCGGAGCAGGAGTCCTTCCTCCGCGTCCGCACCGCCCGCATGGATGCCGACCTCGAGCTCGTACGTGCTCGTGATCTCCGCCTCGACGTCGCTCGCCGCCTCGGTCCGCGCGTTCGACGCGGCGACGCGGCTGCGCTCCATCGCGTCGAGCGTCTCCCACAGCGTCATCGTGATCGCGTGGCGGCCGTCGCGCTCGACGAGGAAGAACGCGTCGACGAGCCCGTCGAGCTCGCGGACGTGATCGATGGCGGGCTGGAACGCGTCGATCGACTCGGACGCGCGTCCTTCTTCGAGCTCGTACGTGGTCACGCGCGCGAACATCAAAGCCTCCTCTGATCCGGGAGAGCCTCTGCCGGCTCCGTAGCGGGGTACCTTGCTCGCGTGGATCTGAAACATCTCGACGAGCGCGTCGCCCAGCTCGGCGAGCCCGCGTACCGGGCGCGCCAGGTCTGGGAATGGGCCGCCCGGGGCGCCGGCGGGTACGACGCGATGACGAACGTCCCACGGAGGCTGCGCGACGCGCTGGCGGCGGACGTCCCGTTCTCGACGCTCCTCCCCGAGACGGAGCAGCGGTCGCGCGACGGCACGGTGAAGACCCTCTTCCGGACGCACGACGGCCACCCCGTCGAGGCCGTGCTGATGCGGTACCGCGACGGCCGGCGCTCGGTGTGTGTCTCGTCGCAGTCCGGCTGCCCGTTGACCTGCACCTTCTGTGCGACCGGCCGGATGGCGTTCGGGCGCAACCTCACCCCGTGGGAGATCCTCGACCAGGTGCTCCACTTCCGCCGGTCGGAGCCGGTGAACCACCTCGTGTTCATGGGGATGGGCGAGCCGTTCATGAACGTGGACGGCGTCCTCGAGGCGGCGCGACGGCTCCCGGAGGTGGGGATCACGCACCGGCGGACGACCGTCTCGACGGTGGGCTGGCTCCCCGGCCTGACGCGGTTCGTGGAAGAGGTCGAGGAGCCGATCCGCCTCGCGCTCTCGTTGCACGCGGCCGAGCCGAAGCTTCGGAGCGAGCTGATGCCGGTGAACGACCGCTATCCGCTCGCCGACGTCGTCGCGCTCTGCCGCACGCACTGGGAGCGGACGAAGCGACGGGTGTTCGTCGAGTACGTGATGCTCGCGGGCGTCAACGACGCGCCGGCGCAGGCACGGCGGCTCGCCGGCCTCCTCGGCCGCGACGCCTTCAAGGTGAACCTCATCCCCTACAACCCGACGGGGATGTACGACGGCTCTTCCCGCGCCGCGATCGCCGCCTTCAAGGCCGAGCTCGACCGCGCCCGCGTCCCGGCCACGGTGCGCCTGACCCGCGGCCGCGACATCGCCGCCGCGTGCGGGCAGCTCGCGACCCCGCCTCGTGGGCGCGCCCGGGTCGCGACCGGCGGATAGGCCTCCGGCCGACGACCGACGACCTACAGCCTGCGGACGGCGTCGCCGACGCGGACCGTGCCCGGCTCGACGACGCGGGTGTTGATCCCGCGCAGGTTGAGCGCACGGCCCTCGGGCGAGTTGAAGGCCTCGAGCGTCTCGAGCCCGAAGCGCGCGGCGAACTTCTTGCAGCCCGTGTGCGGCTCGGCGGTCACCTCGAGGACGGCCGAGCCGACCGCGAGCCGCGTACCCGGCGGGAGATTCTCACCCGAGAGGTCGAGGTCGACGTAGAGCTGGTCGCCCGCGAGCGCCCAACGATCCCGGTCACCCGCGGCGAGCGCGGCCGCACGCGAGCCCATCACGGTGACCTGCGCGTCGCGGTTCGCCGGGCGCCCAGCCGAGCGGCCTCGCGACGACCAGTTGTCGCCGACGAGCCCGTCCTCGAGGTCGAGCTCCGCTCGGTCCACGACCTCGCGCTCGTCGATCGCCGGCCGGCGCACGATCAGCTCGACGAGGCCCACGTCGCGCGGCGCCGCGCGCACCGTCCCGAGACGCGCCTCGGGCGCGCCATCCGGGGCGTGGACGTTGCTTGCAACAGACTGTTGCAAGCTCATCTCAGTCGGCCATCGTGGCGTGACGGCGCACGATCTGCCAGCGCGCGTCGCGCCGCGTCCAGATATCCGTCACGTTCATCCGGTGGGTCAGGTCGCGGTCGCCGAGCCGCGCCACCTGGCTGTAGCGCGACACGAGCACGGCCGTGTTCCCGTAGATCTCCGGGTCGATCTGCTCGTACGCGAACTCGTCGATCTCGTACGGGCCGGCGGCCGCTTCGAGGAACTCCTCGCGGTCGAGCTGCCCGGCGGCGCCCTGGAGCGTGAACTCGTCGGCGAGCAGCTCCTCCAGGCGGGTGACGTCGTGCTCGGAGACGGCGCGAGCGAGATCGTGCGCGAGCTCGATCAGCTCCTGCGAGACGGCGGTCGTCGTCATCCGGCCTCGATCCTAGCCGCGGCGGGCTTGTCGAACGCGTAGCGGACGACCGGCTCCTTCGCGGCCTTGACCTCGTCGAGCCGCCGGACGGGCCGCGTCAGCGGTGCGGCCTTCAGCGTCTCCGGCTCCGAGACGGCTTCCGCCGCGATCGAGCGCATGGCGTCGACGAACTCGTCGAGCCGCTCCCTCGTCTCCGTCTCGGTCGGCTCGATCATCAGCGCCTCTCCGACGACGAGCGGGAAGTAGATCGTGGGCGGGTGGATCCCATGGTCCATCAGCCGCTTCGCGACGTCGAGCGCGGTGACCCCGTGCTCGCGCTTGAGGGTCCGCGCGGAGAGGACGAACTCGTGCATGCAGAGCCGGTCGTACGGCAGGTCGTAGACGTCCTTGAGCCGCGCGAGCAGGTAGTTCGCGTTGAGCACGGCCACCTCGGACATGTCCACGAGGGCCGGCCCGTAGGCCCGCATGAACGCGTACGAGCGGACGAACACGCCGAACGGCCCGGCAAACCCTCGCACCCGGCCGATCGACTTCGGCCGGTCGTGGTCGAGCCGGAAGGCGTCGCCGTCGCGAACGACGAGCGGCGCGGGCAGGAACGGCTCGATCTCCGCGCGCACGGCGACCGGCCCGCCGCCGGGGCCGCCGCCGCCGTGCGGCTGCGAGAACGTCTTGTGGAGGTTGTAGTGGACGATGTCGAACCCCATGTCGCCGGGCCGCGAGCGCCCGACGACGGCATTCAGGTTCGCGCCGTCGTAGTAGAGGAGCGCGCCGCGGGAGTGGAAGATCTCGGCCACCTGCTGGATGCCCTCGTCGAACAGCCCGAGCGTCGACGGGTTCGTCAGCATCAGCCCCGCCGTTCGGTCGTCGACCTTGGCGCGCAGGTCGTCGAGGTCGAGGTTGCCGCGGTCGGTCGTCGCGACCTTCTCGAGCTCGAAGCCCGCCATCGTCACGCTCGCCGGGTTCGTGCCGTGCGCCGTGTCCGCCGTGATGATCACGTTCCGCCCGGGCTCGCCGCGATCGGCGAACGTGGCGCGCATGAGCATCAGGCCGGTCAGCTCGCCCTGCGAGCCGGCCGCCGGCTGCAGCGTCACCGCAGGGAGCCCGGCCACCTCCGCGAGGATCTGCTGGAGCACCCACATCAGCTCGAGCGCGCCCTGGGCGCCCTCGTCCTCCTGGAGCGGGTGCAGGTCGCGGAAGCCCGGGACGCCGACGACGCGCTCGTTGACCCGCGGGTTGTGCTTCATCGTGCACGACCCGAGCGGATAGAAGCCCGTGTCGATGCCGAAGTTGCGGTCGGCGAGCGCGGTGAAGTGGCGCACGATCTCGTTCTCCGGCACCTCGGGCAGCCGCGGCGGCGCCTCGCGCCTGAGCTCCGCCGGGATCTCGGGCACGGGCAGGTCGTAGGACGGCACCCGCCCGGCGCGCCGCCCCGGCCGGGACTTCTCGTAGATCAGCTCCACTAGCCCGTTACCTCCGCGAGCACGTCGGCCAGGCGGTCGACGTCGGCGGGCGTGCGCTTCTCGGTGAGCGCGACCAGCAGGACGTCGTCGAGCCCGGGATAGTCCCTCCCGAGCGGATAGCCGGGGTGGACGCCGCGCTCCCGGGCGCGGGCGACGACCTCGCGTGCGGGGATCGGCGTGCGGAACGCGACCTCCTTGAAGCTCGGCCGCTCGAACGCGACCGGCAGGCCGACCCGCTTCTTCGCATAGGCGGCGAGCGCGGTGCAGGTCTCCCCCAGCTCGCGAAGTCCCTCCGGCCCGAGCCAGCAGAGCGTGATCAGCCCCGCCAAGGCGAGGAGCGTCTGGTTCGTCGTCATGTTCGACGTGGCCTTCTCGCGGCGGATGTGCTGCTCGCGCGTCTGCAGCGTCAGGACGAAGCCGCGCCGGCCCTCGAGGTCGGTCGTCTCGCCCACGATCCGTCCGGGCATCCGCCGGATGAACTCGTTGCGCGCCGCGAGGAACCCGTAGTGCGGGCCGCCGTAGGACTGGTAGTTGCCGATCGACTGGCCCTCGCCTATCGCCATCGCGCAGCCGTAGTTGCCGGGCGCCTCGAGCAGGCCGAGCGACGCGAGGTCGACATGGGCGACGGGTAGCGCGCCGGCGTCCGTCGCCGCGGCGGCGTGCTCCGGCGCGGGCTCGAGGCAGCCGAAGGCATTCGGCTGCTGGAAGATCACCAGGGCGGCGTCCTGGGCAGCGTCGCCGAGCGCAGCCGGGTCCGTCGTGCCGCCGTTGTGCGGCACCTCGACCACGTCCATGCCGAACCCCGGGGCGTACGTCTTCACCACCTGGCGCACCTGCGGGTTGAGCGTCTCGGCAAGGACGACCTTCGAGCGGCCGGTGCGATGGCGGGCGATGAAGCACGCGTCGGCGGCGACGGTGGTGCCGTCGTAGCCCGAGGCGTTCGACACGTCCATCGCCGTGAGCTCGCAGATCGCGGTCTGGTACTCGAAGATCGCCTGCAGGACGCCCTGGCTCATCTCGGGCTGGTACGGCGTGTACGCCGTCAGGAACTCGCCGCGGGAGAGAAACGCGTCGGCGATCGCGGGGACGTAGTGGTCGTAGATCCCCATCCCGAGGAAGCTCAGCTCGCGCGACGTGTCGGCGTTGCGCGCGGCGAGCTCCTCGAGGTGCCGCACGAGCGCCGCTTCGGGCAGCGCCTCGGGCACGTCGAGCGCGCGCTCGAAGCGCACCCCCTCCGGAATCTGCTCGAAGAGGTCGTCGATCGAAGCGACGCCGATCGCGTCGAGCATCGCCTCGCGGTCGGCGTCCGTGAGGGACAGGTAGCCAGCAGTGCTCATGCTCAGAGGTCGGCGATGTGCGCCCTGTAGGCCGCGGCGTCCATCAGCTGGTCGGCCTCGCCGGGATCGGAGAGCCTGATCCGGACGAGCCAGCCGTCTCCGTACGGGTCGTCGTTGACGGTCTCGGGCTCGTCGACCGCCTTCTGGTTCACCGCGAGCACCTCGCCGGAGAGCGGCGCGACGACGTCGGACACCGCCTTGACGGACTCCACCTCGGCGTACGAGTCGTCCTTTGCCAGCTTGGCGCCGACCTCCGGACCGTCGAAGAGCACGAGCTCACCGAGCGAGTCCTGTGCGTACCAGGTGATGCCGAGCACGGCCTCGTCGCCGTCCACCCGGGCCCAGTCGTGCTCCGGGTGGTACCGGAGGTCGTCGGGGTAGCTCTCGGTCGCCACTAGCTCTCCTTCCGGTAGATCGGCTTCTTCACGACCCGCGCGCGCCGTGGCTTGCCACGCACGTCGATCACGAGCTCCGTGTCCGGCGCCGCGTGCGCGGCCGGGACGTATCCCATGCCGATTCCCACGTCGAGCGACGGGGACTGCGTGCCGGAGGTGACATCGCCCCCGCCCTCGATGGCCATGCCCGGGCGCGGGATCGCCTTCTCCTCCATCACGAACGCGACGAGCCTGCGCTCCGGCCCGTCCTCCTTGACGCGACGGAGGACGTCCGCCCCCGTGAACTCCGTATCGAGCGCGCACGTCCAGGCGAGCCCGGCCGAGATCGCATCCGTGTCCTGCGTGATGTCGTTGCCGTGGAGCGGGTAGCAAACCTCGAGGCGCAGCGTGTCCCGCGCGCCGAGACCGGCCGGCACGACCCCCCGAGCGAGCACCCCGTCCCAGAGCTCGACGGCGTCGTCGCCGGCGCAGAGGAGCTCGACGCCCTGCTCGCCCGTGTAGCCGGTGCGGCAGACCATCACCTCGATGCCGTCGATCTCGCCCATGGCGTGCGTGAACGCCGGCGCCGCGTCGAGGCCGAGCCGCTCGAGGGCGCGAGGCCCCTGCACTGCGACGAGCGCGTAGTCGTCGGACGCGTCACGTACCTCCGTCCCGCGTGCCTCCCGTTCCTTGAGCCAGGTGTACGCAGGCTCTCTGTTGCCTGCATTGACGACGAGAAGGTAGTGGCCATGGCTCATGCGGTAGACGATCAGGTCGTCGACGATCCCGCCGCGCTCGTTCGTGAGGAGCGTGTACTGGGCCTCGCCGTCGCCGATCCCGTCGATGTCGTTCGAGAGCATCGACTGGAGGTACTCGGCGCTCGCCGGTCCCTCGACGTGCAGCTGCCCCATGTGGGAGACGTCGAAGGCGCCCGCGTCCGAGCGCACAGCGCGATGCTCGGGAATGACGCCGGCGTACTGGACGGGCATCTCCCACCCGGCGAAGGGCACCATGCGTGCCCCGGCCGCGACGTGGCGTTCGTGGAGCGGCGTTCGGCGCAGGGTGGCGCTCACGGCCGCGACAATAGCCGGTTGCGCGCGCGCCCCGGTCAGTCGCGGAGGAAGCTCGGAACGTCGATCTCGGTCTCGTCCGCGCGGGGCCGCGGGTCGAAGCTCGGGACGGCCGATTCCGACGATGCCCCGGCCGCGGCGGCCGTCGCCGGCTCGACGCGCTTGCGCCGCGGGCGTCCACCACCGAAGCCGGTGGCGATCACCGTCACGCGTACGTCCTCGCCGAGCGTCTCGTCGATCACGGCGCCGAAGATCACGTTCGCGTTCGGGTCGGCGTGACCGGTCACGACCTCGGCAGCCTCGTTCACCTCGAAGAGGCCGGTGTCGGACGGGCCGGTGATGTTGAGCAGCACGCCGGTCGCCCCGTCGAGCGTCGTCTCGAGGAGCGGAGACGACACCGCTGCGTTCGCGGCCGCCGCGGCACGGCCCTCGCCGCGCGCCATGCCGATACCCATCAGCGCCGAGCCGGCGTCGCGCATGATCGTGCGGACGTCGGCGAAGTCGAGGTTCACGAGGCCGGGGACGGTGATCAGGTCGGTGATGCCCTGCACGCCCTGGCGGAGGATGTCGTCGGCCATGCGGAACGACTCGAGAATCGGCGTCGTCTTCTCGACGACCTGCAGCAGACGGTCGTTCTCGATGACGATCAGCGTGTCGACGCGGTCGCGGAGGTTCTGGATGCCGGAGTCGGCCTGATCTGCGCGCCTGCGACCCTCGAACGCGAACGGCTTCGTCACGACGCCCACGGTCAGCGCCTCGAGCTCGCGGCCCAGCTCGGCGACGACGGGCGCGGCGCCCGTGCCGGTGCCGCCACCCTCGCCTGCGGTGACGAAGATCATGTCTGCGCCCTTGAGCGCCTCCTTCAGCTCGTCGCGGCTCTCCTGGGCGGCCGCGAGACCCACCTCGGGGTTCGCGCCGGCGCCGAGGCCGCGCGTCGCCTTCGAGCCGATGTGGATCTTGACGTCGGCGTCGGTGTCGAGCAACGCCTGCGCGTCCGTGTTGACGGCGATGAACTCGACGCCGGTGAGACCGGACTCGACCATGCGGTTGACGGCGTTCGTCCCGCCGCCGCCGACGCCGACGACCTTGATCACTGCGAGGTAGTTGCCGTTCTGGGTGCTCATCTCGACCTGCCTGAGGGTCAAGCTCTCATCGAGCTACGGGTGGGCCTGGAACCCCGGATTCGGAGCCAGGGTACGGTCTCCTTGTCGACATTGTCAACGCAACCCTCAAGTCCCGCTGGAGGTCGCAGTCTCGACCTCTACTGGAGAGTCGAGGGTCGTCGGCCCCGCGACGGGACGATCCGGGACGCTCACGTCGAGGTACCCCGATCCCGCTGGCAGGACGCGGAGAACGCGATCGGCGACCGCGAGCTTCAGGTCGACCTCCCGCGTGTCGCCGAGCCGCAGCTCGAGCCCCGAGCGAAGCCGAAGGGTCAACCCGTCGGTCGTCCGCACCGAGACCACGCGGCTCGGGAAGTGGATGGCCGCGAGCGGGGCGACGGCCCGGACGGCGGTGTCGAGGTCGCCGTCGACGAACGCACCGGGGTCGAGTCGGATGTCCTTCGCGACCCAGATGCGCGCGAGGTCCGGCTTCACCTTCCGGTCGACGCGCGCCATCACGCGGCCGCGTTGCGAGACGACGAACGACGCCGTTCCCTGGCGCACGACGGCCACGGGACGCTCGGGGACGACCACGACCCTGAGCGCGTGCGGATACGCGCGGTCGAAGCGCACGGAGGCGACGGTCGGTAGTGCGGCAACGTCGACCCGGGCCGCGTCGAGGTCGAGACCGAAGAGGCTCTTCCCCTCGCGGTCGCGAAGCGCCCGCTCGACCTGCCGCTCGACGCCCGGGCCGGCGCCGGTCACGTCGATCGAGCGGACGGCGAAGAGCGGTGTCTCGCGCGCGAGGACGAGGGCCAGGAGCACGCCGCCCAGGACGGCGAAGCCGACGAGCAGGGAGCGGCCGGAGGGGACGAACGGCGCAAGCTCGAGGCGATCGGCCGTAGCCGCACGCGGAAACGGGACGACGACGCTCGCCGACCGCGTGCGAGGCCGCGCTGTGCGCCCTGGTCGTCCCCTGCCGGCCACCGCCCTCTGTTCTGCGCGGGAACGCGGTTTCCTGGGCTGCTCGGTCAGGCGCCCGGAGATGTGAGGCCGAGCAGCACGACCTCGTGCTCGAGCTCGACGCCATACGCTTCACGCGCCCGTCGGCGCGCCTCCGCCATCAGCGCGAGGCAGTCCTCGCTCGTCGCTCCGTCGGCGTTCTCGATGAAGTTCGCGTGCCGCGGGGAGATGACTGCGCCGCCGATCCGGTACCCCTTCAGCCCGCAGAGCTCGAGCATCCGGCCGGCGCCGAGCTCGCCGGCGGGGTTCTTGAAGACCGAGCCGAAGGTGCGCTTGTTCGTCGGCTGCGTCGCCTTGCGCCGCGCGACGAGCCCGGCGATCTCGGCCTTGACCTCCTCGACCGGCCGCGGCGACAGGCGGTACTCGACCCGCGCGACGACCTGACCGGGTCGGAGCCCGGAGTGCCGGTAGGAGAGGCCGAGCTCTGCAGGCGTCAGCCACTCGCTCCGGTCGGCGGAGACGACGAGCGCGCGCGCGAGGATCGCCGACCAGTCCGACCCGTACGCGCCGGCGTTCATCCGCACGCCGCCGCCTGCCGTGCCCGGGATCGCGCAGGCGAACTCGAGGCCGCCGAGGCCCGCGGCCCGTGCCCGGTGCAGGCAGACCGCGTTCGCCGCACCGCCGCCGGCGCGCAGGAGATCGCCGTCGACCTCGACCGCAGCGAGGTCTCCCGCGAGCCGCACGACGAGCGCGTCGACACCGGTGTCCGCCGCGAGCAGGTTCGAGCCGAGGCCCACCGCGACGACGGGCAGATCGCGCTCGGCCGCCCACGCGAGCGCCTCCTCGAGCTCGGCGAGCGACTCCGGCCGCGCGAACGCCGCCGCTGGCCCGCCCGTGCCAATCGTCGTCACTTTCGACAACAGATATCCAGCTTCGATCTCCATGGTCATCTAGCTCTTCCCGACGGAGTCCGGAAGACCCTGCACGATCGCCCGCGCGGCCCGCCACGGCTCCCCCACCCCGAGCGTCAGGACCACGTCGCCGGGCCGGACGAGGCGGAGCGCGAGGAACACCGCGTCGTCGAGCGTCGGCGCCCAGACGCGCCGCGTCGGGTCCGGAACAGCATCGAGGACGAGGCGTCCGGTCACCCCTTCCCTCGGTGCGTCGCGGCGCCCGACGAAGTCCGTCACGATCGCGACGTCCGCGAGCCCGAGCGCCTCGCCGAGCGCGTCGTGGAGATGGCGCGTCCGCTCGACGACGTGCGGGACGTAGAGCGCAACGAGGCGGCCGCGCGCCTGCGCGTTCTCGGCTCGCGCCGTCTCGAGAGCCGCGCGGAGCTCCGTCGGGTTGTGTCCGTAGTCGTCGACCACCGTGACGCCACCGCGCTCGCCGACGCGCTGGAAGCGCCGGTCGGTGCCCGCGAACCGCGAGAGGGCGGCCTCCGCCTCCTTTCGGTCGACGCCGACGCGAAGGAGGGCCTCGAGCGCGGCCGCGGCGTTTCGCCGGTTGTGCTCCCCCGGGACGGCGAGCGCGAAGTCGACGGGCTCGAGCTCCCACCCACGCACGACCTCGGGGACGTCTGCGAGCCACGCGTCGATGGTCTCCGCGAGCTCCGCGGTCGACCCGTATGCGACGTGATGGTCGAGCTCGACGTTCGTCACCACCGCGACCCGCGGCCGCAGTGCGAAGGCGGAGCGATCGGACTCGTCGCCCTCGACGACGAGCCAGCCCGACCCGGCACCGGCGTTGCCGCCGAGCTGCGGCACGACGCCGCCGACGATCCACGCCGGGTCGTCGCCCGACTCGCGGAGGGCGAACGCGATCATGGCCGTGGTGGTCGTCTTGCCGTGCGCACCGGTGACGACGATCGACGGGCGCGCAGCGACGAGCTCGGCGAGGAACGCGGCCCGCGGCGTGCCCTCGCAGCGGGCGAGGTGCGCGGTCGAGACGATCGCCTCGAACCCCTCGGGCACGTGCGGCTCGCCGCCGAGGTCGAGCTCGATGCCCTCGAGCGTCTCGGTGAAGATCGTCTCCTGCGCGTCCCACCCGCGCACCTCCGCTCCGAAGGCGCGCGCGACGTTCGCGTAGGCGGAGAGCCCCGAGCCGCCGATCCCGACGAAGTACAGACGCCGTCCCACGAGGGGCTCCTGCCGACTCACCGCGAAGTCACCGACCGCTCCGGGCGAGCGCGACGAGCTGGTCGGCGATCTCGTCCGCAGCGTCCGGCCGTGCGAGCGCGAGCATCGACTCGCGCATCGCCGCGAGCCGCGCGGCGTCGGCGAGGAGCTCCGCGACGAGCGCGGGGACACCGTCGACCTCTGCGTCGGAGACGACGACGGCACCTCCCCCACGCTCGAAGTGGCGGGCGTTGAGCGTCTGGTGGTCAGCGGTCGCGTACGGATACGGAACGAGGATCGCCGGCGTCCCCGCCGCGGCGAGCTCCCACACGGTTCCCCCCGCGCGCGACACGGCGAGATCGGCGGAGGCGAGCGCCTCTCCGAAGTGGTCGGTTCGGGCGAGCAGGACGTATCCGGGGCGATCGACACGCGGCCGCAGCGACTCGTAGTCGCGCTCGCCGCAGACATGGAGGACGGCAGGCCCGCCGGCACCCCACGCTGCGACCGCCATCTCGTTGAGCGAGCGCGCGCCCGCGAGCGCGCCGAAGACCGCGACGACCGGCCCCTCCGGCGGAAGGTCGAAGTGACGCCGGCCCTCCTCGCGGCCGGCGCCGCGGTGCGCAACGGGGATCGGCCGTCCGACGACACGCACCTTCTCGCCGTCGCGGCCAGGGATCTCGTATGCGAGGAAGAGTCGCCGTGCGAACGGCGCCGCGAGCCGGTTGGCGAGCCCGAGGTGGGCGTCCGCCTCGGTCAGGGCGGCGGGGATCCCGCGGAGGCGCGCGGCGAGCACCATCGGCCCGGCAACGTAGCCGCCCGCGCCGAGGACGACGTCGGGACGACGGCGGGCGAGGATCCGCAGGCAGTGGGCGGGCGCAGCCGACGCGCGCCAGGCGGCCCGGAGCTGCGCGGGACTCGGCTTGCGCGGCAGGCCGGAGACGGGAAAGGTGTCGAGCGGGAAGCCCGCCTCAGGCACCAGCTGCGACTCGACGCGGTCCGGCGTGCCGGCGAACGTCACCGTCAGTCCGCGTGCGCGGAGCGCTTCCCCGACTGCGAGAGCGGGTCTGACGTGACCGGCGGTTCCCCCGGCCGCTATCACGCACGCGAGCTTCGACGACGCGGTCATTCACCGCGATGTTAAGGAGCACTCCGACGCAGCAGAGCAGCACCAGGAGCGACGAGCCCCCGTACGAGACGAACGGCAGCGGGATCCCGGTCAGCGGCGCGATGCCGAGGACGGCCGCGAGGTTGACCGCCGCCTGGCCGCAGATGAGCGTCGTGATACCCGCCGCCAGCCGCTTGCCGAAGGGATCGCGGCACTGCAGGGCGACGCGGAAGCCGGCCCAGGCGAAGACGGCGAACGCGGCGATGACGAGCGACGAGCCGACGAACCCGAGCTCCTCGCCGACGACCGCGAAGATCATGTCGGTGTGCGCCTCGGGCAGGAAGTTGACCTTCTGGATCCCCTGACCGAGGCCCTCGCCGGTGATCCCTCCCGAGCCCATGCCGATGATCGCCTGGACGTTCTGGAAGCCTGCGCCCTGCGCGTCCTGCCACGGGTCGAGGAAGCTGAAGAGCCGTTCCCGCCGGTAGGGCTCCATCCAGATCGCGAGGAGGCCGGCGCCGAGGGCGAGCGTCGTCGCGAGCACGAACAGCCGCACCGGCACGCCCGAGACCAGGAGGATCCCGGCGATCATCACGAAGAGCGCGATCGTCGTCCCGAGGTCGGGCTCGATCACGATCAGGCCGCCGAAGACGGCCACGACGATCCCCACCGGCTTGAGGAGCTCCCCGAGCGTGCTCGGAGTCGGGCGCCGCGAGAGGACCGCACAGGCCCAGATCAGCACCGCGAGCTTCGCGATCTCGGCGGGCTGAATGCTGATCGGCCCGACGAGGAACCAGCGCTGGGCCCCGTTGATCGACGGCGCGATCGCCAGCACGGCGACGCAGCCGACGAACGCGACGGCGAGGAGCAGCGGCGCAAGCGGCCGGAGCGCGTGATAGTCGACGCGGGTGAACACGGCCAGGAGGACGAGCCCCGCACCGGCGTAGAAGCCCTGCTTGATCAGGAACCGCATCGGATCGCCCTCGCCGAGAGCCGCCGACGCGGAGGTCGCGCTGAAGACCATCACGAGCCCGAACGCGACGAGCCCGAGCGTGACCAGGATCAGGAGCCGCTGCTCGAGCTGGCCCCGGTCCGCGCGTCGTCTGGTCCCCACCCCCGGAGGTTCTCCACGAGACGGCGGAATTCCTGCCCGCGATGCTCGAAGCTCGTGAACTGGTCGAACGAGGCGCACGCGGGCGAAAGGAGCACCACGTCGCCCGCCGACGCCGCCGCGCACGCCGCCGCCGTGGCCTCCGCCAGGGTGCCCGAGTCGACGTACGGGACGCCTGCGGCCTCGAGCGCCGTCGCGAGCGCCGGGGAGGACTCGCCGATCAGATACGCGCGGTCGCCCGGCGCGAACGCGGAGGCGAGCGCGTCGTAGGGCTCCGCCTTGCCGCGGCCGCCGAGGATCACGTGCTTGCGGCGGCCCGGGAACGACGCGAGCGCACGCAGCGCGGCCGCCGCATTCGTCGCCTTCGAGTCGTTGACGTAGAGGACGCCGTCGATCGTCGCGATCTCCTCGATGCGGTGCTCGACGCCCGGGAAGGTGCGCAGGGCCTCGGCGATCGCGCCGTCCGAGACGCCCACCGCGCGCGCCGCGGCGGTCGCGGCGGCGGCGTTCTCGCGGTTGTGCGTGCCCGGGATCCGGGGCTCGGCCGGCAGCGGATCGGAGGCGCCGAACTCGACCCTCCGCGCGTCTCCGGGCACCGGGCCGAACCCGCGCGGCACGATCGCGACGTCGTCGGCCTCCTGGCGCTCGAAGGCACGGAGCTTCGCAGCTGCGTACGCGTCGAACGACCCGTGGCGGTCGAGGTGGTCCGGCTCGAGGTTGGTGAGAACGGTCACCCGGGGGCGCAGGGTCTCGACGTCCTCGAGCTGGAAGGACGAGAGCTCGCAGACGACCCAAGCCGTCTCGTCGACGACGCCGACGAGCGACGTCAGCGGCCGGCCGATGTTCCCCGCGACCTCGACGGGCACGCCGCCGGCCTCGAGGATCGCGCCGAGCAGCGCTGTCGTCGTCGTCTTCCCGTTCGTCCCCGTGACGCCGAGCAGCGGGTTCGGCAGGAGACGGGCGCCGAGCTCGATCTCGGAGATCACCGCGATGCCCCGCGCGCGGGCCGAGGCGACCGGCTGCGCGGAGGACGGCACGCCGGGGCTCTTGACGACGAGCCCGACGCCTTCGAGCAGCTCGTCGCGCCACGTGCCGAGGTGGACCTCGGCCTCGACGACGTCGAAATCCACGGTGGGATCCGCGTCGAAGGCGACGACGTCGACGCCGCGCCCGTGAAGAGCGGGGACCGCCGCGCGCCCCGACCGCGCGAGCCCGACGACGAGAGCACGGGCGGGAAGCGTCACGCGGCAATCGTAGGCTCAGGCGCGCTGCGCGATGACGACGCCGCAGATGATCGCCGCGCCTCCGAGCGCGATCACGGGCGTCACGTGGTCGCCGAGAACCACGACGGCGAGCGCGAAGCCCGAGAGCGGCTGGAGGAACTGGAGCGTCGCGATGCGCTGGATGCCGCCGCGGTCGAGGGCCCAGTACCAGCCGATGTACCCGACGACGGACGTGACGACGGCGAGGACGGCAACGGCCGCCCACGCCCTCCAGCCCGCCTCCGGCAAGCCGTCTCGGCCCAGGAGCGCGACGGCGAGCGGGGAGAGGACGACCGCGCCGAGAACGACGCCCCAGTACGTCGCGGCCGAGCTCGGCACGCCGCGCGGCGGAAGCAGCGCCCCCGCGACGTAGCCCGCCGAGACGACGAGCGCCGCGGCGAGGACGAGCAGGTCGCCGGTCAACGTGACGTCGCCGGCGCCGCCCCCGCGCCCGGCGATCAGGACGACCTCGCCGGCCAGCGCGACGGCGCAGCCGACGACCCACGCCCGACCGGGGCGGCGACGCGCGGCGAGGCTCGCGTAGATCCCGGTGAAGATCGGCAGCGCCGCGAGGATCATCACCCCGTGCAGGCCCGACGTGCGCTCCTGGCCGATCGTGTAGACGACCGGGAAGACGACGAAGCCCGCGAGGCCGGAGACGGCGAGGAGCCGCCGGGTCGTCGTGGTTCGCGGCACCGGCGAGCGCGCGTAGGCGACGAGCGGCACGGCGAGCAACCCCGCGAGAACCGTGCGGAGCGTCGCGACGGCCGAGCGGCTCGATGTCCTCCAGGGCGATGCGGGTCAGGATCGGCGTCGCGCCCCACACGACCATCACGAGCACCGCGACGACGACGGGTGCCGAGATGAACGGGAGACGCCCGCGCCGCCCGCGCCTCACGGGCTCGGGTCTTGCGTTCGTGTGTGCACTCCGGTCTGCCGCCGAAGGCCGGCTTTGCCGGCCGGGAGGCGAGGCTTCGGGTGATCCGTGCACAAGCCGGAAGAAGGGGGCCGGCGGGGGAACATGGTTCCCCCCGCCCTCTCAGAGCTGGAACCGCAGGTAGTAGCGGTAGTAGAGGACGAAGCCGATGGCGCAGAGGATCGCGCCGACGATCCAGAACCGCACCATGATCTTCGTCTCCGACCACGCCTTCAGCTCGAAGTGATGGTGGATCGGAACCATCAGGAAGACGCGCTTGCCCGTCCGCTTGAAGGTCGCGACCTGGATGATCCACGTCACGGCCTCGAGCAGGAACACGCCTCCGATGAAGACGAGCAGCACCTCCGTCTCGGTAAGGATCGCGAGCGTCGCGATCGCCCCGCCGAGCGCCATCGAGCCCGTGTCCCCCATGAACATCTCCGCAGGGAACGCGTTGAACCAGAGGAACCCGATCACGCCGCCGATCAGCGCCGCCGCAACGATCGCGAGGTCGAGGTACTGCTCGCTTCGGTTCGCCACGACGTCGGCGCTCCGGATCCAGTCGATCGACGCGATCGCGAGGAGCGTGATCAGCGAGACGGCACATGTCCCCGCGGCGAGGCCGTCGACCCCGTCGGTGAGGTTCACGCTGTTGGAAGTGCCCGCGATGACGAGGAAGAGGAACGGGAAGTAGAGCCAGTGGAGGTCGATGTTGACGTCGACGAGCGGGAAGTAGATCTCCGTGTCCATGTAGCCGATCTGCGTCGTCGCCCAGCCGACGCCCGCGGTGATGAGCAGCAGGCCGAGCATCTTCCAGCGGCCCGGCAGCCCGAGGGAGCGCCGCCTGCGGACTTTCAGGAAGTCGTCTGCGAAGCCGATGAGCGCGCACCCGAGCGTCGCCAGGAGCAGCGTGACGCCCGGGATCGTGTAGAGCGAGACGATCAGCGCGGGCACAAACGCCGCGACGATGATCAGCAGGCCGCCCATCGTCGGCGTGCCCTGCTTGACGATGTGACCGGGCGGGTCCCTCCTCGCGGATGTGCTGCCCGATCGACTGCCGTCGCAGCCACTCGATGAACTGCGGGCCCACCGCGACGGCGATCACCATCGCGACGAGCCCCGCGATCAGGACTCTGACCATGTGCGGGAGTGTTTCTGAATCAGCATGGGGATGCCTTCGAGACCGACGGCGCGAGACCCCTTGACGAGGATCGCGTCTCCCGGCCGGAGGACCGCTGCGATCGGGTCGAACGCCGCGGCGTCCGGCACGGCGATGCCGCTCTCGAGCCCCGCGAGGTAGCCGCGGGCGTCGTCCCCGACCGCGACCACGACCTCGATCCCCAGCTCGCCGAGCAGCGAGGCGATCTCGGCGTGGTAGCGCTCGCTGTCCGCGCCGAGCTCGGCCATCTGGCCGAGGATCGCGACCCGCCGCCGCGCGCCCGCGCGCTCGTCGAGGTCGACGAGCGCCGCGCGCATCGAGACGGGGTTCGCGTTGTAGGCATCGTTGACGACGAGCCCGCCTCCGGGCAGGTCGCGGATCTCGCCGCGCCAGGGGCTCAAGCTGATCGCTGCCGCGCCCTCCCGTGCCCGCTCGAGCGGGAGCCCGAGCGCGTCGTAGGCGGTCAGCGCGGCGAGAACGTTCTCCGCGAGGTGGCGCTGCGTGAACGGCAGCTCGAGCCGCACCTCGCCGCCCCCGACCCGAAACACCCATGTGTCGCCTTCCCGCCGGACGGATCCGCGGTCGAAGCGGCGGACGTCGACCCCGCCGCCGAGAAACGGCTCGAGGAGCGGCTCGTCGGCGGGGACAACGGCGATCCCGCCGGCGGGCAGCGCCTCGATCGCCTCGGCGTTCGCGCGGGCGACGTCGGCGACGCTGCCCACGAGCTCGAGGTGCTCCGGCCCGATCGACGTCACGAGCGCGACTGTCGGTCGCGCGACCTCGCAGAGCTCCGCGATCTGACCGAGCCCCCGCATGCCCATCTCGGTGACGAGCACGCGCGTCTCGGGCTCGAGGCGGAGAACGGTGAGCGGGAGACCGAGCTCGTTGTTCCTGCTCGCGAGGGCGGCGACGGTCGGCGTGACCGCGGCGCACAGAGCCGCGAGCGCGTCCTTCGTCGTCGTCTTCCCGGTCGAGCCGACCACCGCGACGACCTGGGCGCTCGACCGGTCGCGGACGAGGCGCGCGAGCGCGGCGAGCGCCGCCTCCTGGTCGCGCGGGACGAGGGTCGCCGCTCCGGCGGCGAGCGCGCTGTCGAGGTACCCGACGCCCGTGTTGAGAGCGACGAACAGGTCGCCGGGCCGGGCGTCGCGCGAGTCGTCGTGGACGCGCCGGACGACCCGGTCCGCGGGCGCGCCGCGGAGCTCCCCGAGCCCGAGCGCCTCGATCTCGCTCCATCCGAGCGGAATCACCCGCCCGCGCCTCGGAGCGCTGCCCGCGCCACCTCGCGGTCGTCGAAGGGATGGACGACACCCGCGATCTCCTGACCCTGCTCGTGCCCCTTGCCGGCGATCACGACGACGTCGCCCGCCCCGGCCCCTCCGATCGCCGACCGGATCGCAGAACGGCGGTCGAGGTCCACCTCCACATCCGTCCCGGCCCCCTGGAGGATCGCCTCGACGATCGCGAGTGGCTCCTCGGAGCGTGGGTTGTCGCTCGTCACCACGACGCTGTCCGCGAGCTCCTGCGCCACCTGGCCCATCAAGGGCCGCTTGTCGCGGTCGCGGTCGCCGCCCGCGCCGAACACGACGACGAGGCGGCCCTCGCCGAGCTGGCGCGCCGCGCGAAGGACGGTGGCGAGCGCGTCCGGCGTGTGCGCGTAGTCCACGACGACCGCGAAGTCCTGCCCCTCGTCGATCGCCTCGAACCGCCCCGGGACGCCGGTCACCGCCCGCACACCCTCCGCGATCGCGTCCTCCTCCACGTCGAGGAGCAGCGCCGACGCGACCGCGGCGAGGACGTTCTCGACATTGAAGATGCCGAGCAAGCGGGTCTCGATCGGAATCCCGGCCGCGGCGAACGTCGAGCCGCGCGGGCCGAGCTCGAGGCCGTCGGCGCGCACCTCGGCCTCGGGCCGCAGGCCGAAGGTGACGAGCGGCGCGCGGTGCGCGCCCGCGAGCTCGTCGGCGAGGCGCCGCCCCTGCGGGTCGCCCACGTTCACCGCCGCGGGCGGCGGCGCGACACCGGTGAAGAGACGGCGCTTGGCCTGGAAGTACTCCTCCATGTCGCCGTGGAGGTCGAGGTGATCCTGGCTCAGGTTCGTGAACGCGAGCGCGTCGAAGCGCACCCGGTCGAGCCGCCGGTAGTGGGAGCCGTGGGACGAGGCCTCGAGCACGACCGCCTGGTCGCCCGCGTCGGCCATCTCGCGGAAGAGGCGCTGGAGGTCGATCGCCTCGGGCGTCGTGTGCGGCGCGGGGCGCGTCTCCCCGCCGACGAGCCATTCGACCGTGCCCACCAGCCCCGTCCGCCGTCCCTCCGTCTCGAGGATCGAGCGCAGGAGATGGGCGGTCGTCGTCTTCCCGTTCGTGCCGGTGACGCCCGCGACCGTGAGCCACTCGGTCGGCGCGCCGTAGAACGCGTCCGCCGCGACGGCCATGGCGGCGCGCGAGGACTCGACGACGAGCTGCGGCACGGCGACGTCCACCGGATGCTCGACGACGAGCGCGGCGGCCCCGGCGGCGACGGCACCGGCGGCGAGCTCGTGCCCGTCCACCCGCGCTCCGGGCACGCAGAAGAACAGCGTGCCCTCGCGAACGCGGCGCGTGTCGTACGCGAGCTCCGAGATGTCGACGGCCCGTCGTCCGATCACGTCGCCCGGGGCGAGCGCGCGGATCAGCGCGTCGAGCTCCATCAGCGCGATAGTAGTGGCCGCCTACTGCGCGGAGACCGAGGTGGCTGCCTTCAGCTCGGGCGCGTCCGGCGGCACCTCGAGGTACTGCAGCGCGAACCGCGCGAGGTCGCGGAAGATCGGCGCTGCGACGACGCCGCCGAAGATCTGCCCGTGCGGCTCGTCGACCATCACCAGGATCGCGAGGCGCGGCTTGCGCGCCGGGACGAGGCCGACGAAGGACGCGACGTACTTCGAGACGTACCTGCCGTTCTCCACCTTGTTGGCGGTGCCCGTCTTCCCGGCGACCGTGTAGCCGGGGATCGCGGCCTCGGTGCCCGTCCCTTCGACGACCACGTCGCGGAACATCGCCGTCATGCGGTCGGCGGTGTACCTCGACACCACCCGGCGTCCGCCGGCGTGTCGGATCTTCTTCCCGCCGACCGTCGCGATCACGTGGGGCGTCGGCATGACGCCGCCGTTGCCGATCGCCGCGTACGCGCTCACCATCTGGAGCGGGGTGACCGCGATGCCCTGCCCGATCGGCACGTTCCCGATCGTCGACCCGGACCAGCGATCGTACGGCAGCACCATCCCGGGGCTTTCGCCCGGAAGGTCGGAGCCGCTCGTCTTGCCGAATCCGAAGCGAGAGATCCAGCGAGCGAGCTCCGGCCCGCCGAGCCGGTCCTTCGCGATCGTGATCGTGCCCACGTTGGACGACTCGGCGAGGATCTGGCGCACCGTCATCCGCTCCGTCCCGCGGATGTGCGACTCGTGGATCACTCGGTCGGCGACCTGGATCGTCGGCGCGAGCGTGAAGGACGTCTCGGGCGTGACGACGTTGTCCTCCAACGCGCCGGCGATCGTGACGATCTTGAAGGTGGAGCCCGGCTCGTAGAGATCGGTGACGGCGCGGTTCCTGCGCTCGTCGGCCGGCGCCGTGGAGAACCGGTTCGCATCGAAGGTCGGCGCGTTGGCCATCGCGAGGATCGCACCGGTGCGGGGGTCCATCACGATCGCGGTTGCGCCCCTGGCGCTCCAGCGGTGCACGGCGATCGCCAGCAGCTGCTCGGCGGTCGCCTGGAGCTGGTGGTCGAGCGTGAGCACGACGTTCTTCCCCGGACGCTCCTTGCGCGAGGTGACGACGTCGATCGCCCGCCCCGCCGGGTCCCGCACGACGATCTCGTACCCGGGCCTGCCCGCGAGCTTCTTGTCGAGTGAGCCCTCGAGTCCGTCCAGGCCGCGGTTGTCGGTTCCCGCAAAGCCGAGAAGCTGCGCGGCGACGCGTCCCTGCGGGTACGTCCGGCGCTCCTCGGGGTAGAAGCCGATGCCCGGGATCGCGAGCTTCTGGAGCGCCTTCGCCTTCGCCGGGTCTGCCTTGCGGTCGACGAAGACGAACTGCTTCGTGCGGTCGGAGAGGCCGGGGAAGAGGGTGTTCGGATCGATGCCGAGCGTCTCCCCCGCCTTGATCGCCGCGGTCCTCGGCGAGACGACGTGGCGCGGATCGGCGTAGACGGTCGTCGCCAGCTCGCCGATCGCGAGCGGCTCGCCCGTGCGGTCGTAGATCGTGCCGCGGCCGGCGGGTATCTCGATCGTCTCGCGCTGCTGCTTCGAGGCCATTGCCGCGTAGGCGGAGCCGTCGACCACCTGGATCCACGCGGCCCTACCGAGCGCCACCGCGAAGAGGCCCGCGAACGCCAGTACGAGCAGGCGGATCCTCGAGTTCGCCCGCTTGTCGTGCCTCACCGCTGCAACCGGAGGTACGTCGTGGCGTTGGGGTCGGCCTCGACCAGCCCGAGCTTGTTCGCGGCCTCGGTCTCGATGCGCGCGTTCGCGGACGCGCTCGACAGCTGCGCGCGGGTCGAGGCGATCTCGGCCTTCAACTCGGCACGGTCGTGCCGCAGATCGTCGAGCTGGACGTTGAGCCGCAGGACGAGGACGTTGATCGCGACGACTCCGGCCAGGAGGACGGCGACGAGCACGATCCACAGGACGCCTCCCGTGAAGGCGGAGCGGCTAGCGCGGGCGCGCCGGAGGGCGGGCTGCGCGATGGTCGACATCAGGCCTTCACCGCCGCGCGCAGGCGCGCAGACGCAGCACGTGGGTTGACGTCGGTCTCGTGCTTGCCGGGCCGCACGGGCTTTCGCGTGAGCGGACGCAGCGTGGGCTCCTTTCCGCAGATGCACACCGGGAAGTCGGGCGGGCAGGTGCAGCCCTTCGCCTGCTCGGCGACGAACCGCTTCACGATCCGGTCCTCGAGAGAGTGGAAGGAGATCACCGCGAGCCGACCGCCGGGCCGAAGCATCTGGAGCGCGGCGGGCAGAGCTGCCTCGAGCTGGCCGAGCTCGTCGTTCACGGCGATCCGGAGGGCCTGGAAGACGCGCCTGGCGGGATGCCCCTCGCCGAAGCGCGCCGGCGTGGGGATGGCGAGCTTGATCGTGTCGACGAGCTCGGCCGTGCGCGTGAACGGCCGCTCGCCGCGGCGCCGGACGATCGCCCGGGCGATCGGCACTGCGTACCGCTCCTCGCCGTAGCGCCGGAAGATGGTCACGAGCTCGCGCTCGTCCCACGTGTTGACGATCGCAGCGGCGGTCATCTCGGACGACGGGTCCATCCGCATGTCGAGCGGCGCGTCCGTCGCGTACGAGAAGCCCCGCTCGGGCCGGTCGACCTGCATCGACGAGATGCCGAGGTCGAGGAGGATCGCGTCCGCCTCGATCCCGTTGACGGCGAGTTGCGTCAGCACGACCGCGAAGTCGCCGCGCAGGAAGCGCACCTCGACACCCGCGGCGGCCTTGAAGCGGTCGAAGTACGACTTGGCGCCGGGGTCGCGGTCGATCGCGACGAGCTTGCCGCGCCCGGCGAGATCCTGTGCGAGCAGCCGAGCGTGGCCGCCGGCGCCGAAGGTTGCGTCGACGACGGTCTCCCCGGGCCGCACGGCGAGGTGCTCGCGCACCTCCTCGGCGAGAACCGGGATGTGGTCAGAGTCCGCGTGCGGCAAGACGTTCGGCAGCATGTTCGGCGCTCCCTTCGACGGCATGCAGGTGCTGCTCCCAGGCGGCTGGGTTCCAGAGCTGGAGGTGGTCGTAGTTCCCGGCCACGACCACGTCGCGCTCGAGGCCGGCGTGGCGGGTGAGGGCGGCCGGGACGAGGACGCGGCCCTGTCCGTCCAGGTCGGCCTCGGCCGCCCCCGAGAAGAAGAACGTGCGCAGCTCGCGCGCCTCGCGCGAGAGCGGGTCGAGCGCGGAGATGCGGTCCTCGACACTCACCTTCCACGTCTCCCGCGGATACACGGCGACGTTGCGGTCGAGCCCACGCGTGAGCACGACCCCGGCGCCCAGCGCGTCGCGGAAGCGGCGCGGCAGCGTGAGCCGGCTCTTCTCGTCGATCGAGTGCTCGTAGGTGCCGATGAACATCGCCCGCGGGTGTGGCCGATCCCCTTCGTGATCTCCACGATTCCCCACTCTACGCCACATTTCCCCACTGTCAAGGCCTCACTCGACGGAGCACGACGACCGGCGTCGCGGCGCGAGACCGCCGCGCGCGTCGGGGAAGGCGTTGTGACCACCACCTCGGGGTGTCACACTCGGACGATCGTCGGGAGGTCGACGGGAGGGCGCATCGTGGACTGGGGGCTCCGAGGACGGCGCGTGACGGCGGGTGTCGCCGTATGCGCGCTTCTCTGCGTCGCGTCGCCGGCGGGGGCAGACGGTCCGCGTGGCGCCGGGCGGAGCACGTGCTCGCCGCCCCGTCTCACCGCGAGCAGGAGCGTCCTCGCGGGGGCGCTCACCGCCGGACGCGACGTCCTCGGCGAGCGTCTGATCGCATCGCGCGACGGGCCTGACGCCGCGGCGGTGCGCCGCCTCCTGCCCCCGCTCTGGTACGCGCTGGGACACGGTGGAGTGCCGCTGACCCGCTCGGGCGCGTACTACCTGACGTTTGCATACCCCCTGACCCTCTACGGCGACAAGGCGTTCGCGCTCCACGTCGCGGACGGAAGCTCGATCGTCACGCGTCGCGCCGACGGTCCCGGCCTGTCCATCTTCGTCGGGAACGGGACGGAGGCCTACGGCTCGTGCCTCGCGCGCCTCGGTGCGCCGCGGCTCGCGCGCGGCTGGCTACCCGTGCTCCGTACGACGTACGTCGACACCCACGGGGTCCGCTACGCGCAGGAGTCGTTCGCCGGTCGGGTGCCGGGCGTCCGCTCCCTCGTGAGCTTCGTGCGCCTCACGGTGGACACTCGAAAGGCGACGAGCGCGACCGCTGTCGCACGGTTCGTCGCCTCCCCGGGCAGTCGTGCCAGGCTCGTGAGCGACGGGCGCGGCGTGGACGCGCCCGAGGGCGTCCGGTATCGCGTGCGCGGTGTGAGGGTGCTCCACGTCGCGTGGGTCCACGGTCCCGGCCGCGGGCTCGTCACGGTGGATGAGGCCTCGTACGACGCCGCCCGCCTCGCCACGGAGCGGTTCTGGGAAGCCCAGCTGGCTCGCGGGTCGACGTTCGACGTCCCCGAGCAGCGCGTCCAGGACGCCGAGCGGAGCCTGCTCGTCCAGCAACGGATCCTCACCTGGCGTTACAGCGTCGGGAACCCCTACGAAGAGCTTTCGTTCGCCGAGGCGCTCGATGCTGCGCGCGTGATGGCCGCATACGGCCACGCGGACGTCTCGGAGGCGATCCTGCATCACGCGCTCCGGCGGCTCCCCGCCCGGTTCACGACCTGGCGGGCGGGCGCAGTGCTCGTCGCGGCCGCCGAGCTCCTCCAGCTCACAGGGGACCAGACGATCCTCGAGAACGGGGCTCCCGCCCTTGCGACGGCGCTCTCCCGCCTCGCGGGGCAGGTCAGGCGGGCGAGCGGGAGCGGCCTCCTCGACCGGGAGCAGTTCTCGTCCGACGTGCGCCGTCGTGTCCTCGGGCTGCACGGACAGGCGATCGCCTGGCAGGGACTGTCGGCGCTCGGACGGGTCTGGGAGCCGGACCATCCTCGCCTGGCGAGGCGTGCCAGAATCGCGGCCGGACGACTCGGGAAGGCCCTCCGCTCCGCCGTCCGTGCGTCGCAACGCCCACTGCCCGGCGGGGCGCTGTTCGTCCCCGCAAGCCTCCTCGACGGCGTGCGGCCGTTCGAGCGGGTCACCGCGTCACGCGACGGCTCGTACTGGAACCTGGTGATGCCGTACGCACTCGCGTCGGGCCTGCTCGATCCGAGGGGCCCGACGGCCCGTGGGATCTGGCGGTACATCAGCGGCCACGGCGCGCTCCTGCTCGGCCTCGTCCGCGCCGACGCCGCCCGCCTCTACCGCGGCGAGCCGTACCCTGCGTCCGGCGTCGACCAGGTCTACGGCGTCAACCTCGTCCGGTTCCTCGCCGACGCCGACCTGCCTGACCGTCTCACTCTGAGCCTCTACGGGACGCTCGCGGGTGCGATGACAGGCAACACGTTCGTCTCCGGCGAGGCGGCGACGGTCGCACCTCTCGATGGCGGCACCCTCGGGTCCATGTACCAGCCGCCGAACGGGGGCACGAACACGGCGTTCCTCGAGACGTTGCGGCTCGCGCTCGTGCACGAGCGCCGCAACGCGCGCGGGGCTCCCGTCGGCCTGGAGCTCGCCTTCGCCACGCCGCGGAGCTGGTTGAAGTCGGGTAAGACGATTCGCGTCGAGGGGGCACCTACGAGCTTCGGGCCGGTGTCGTACGTCCTCTCCCGGCGCGGGCGCGCCGTGAGCGTCGTCGTCGACGCGCCGGAGGCGCCCGCGCTTCGACTGCGACTACGTCTCCCTCGCGGCGAGCGAATCGAGCGAATCGAGCGCGTCGAGACGAACGGGCGACCGGTGCGCTTCGACGCCGCAACCGGGACGATCGACCTGCCACGTACCGCCGGCGCGCTGCAGCTCGTCGCGCGCGTGACCTAGACGCGTGCCACGTGCCGAGGCGCGACGCCGCGGCCGGTGAGCGCACCGGCGCCGCAACGCGCCGCGAAGGCGAGCGCGTCGGCCCCTTCGAGCCCCGAGCCGAGCGCGAACGTGAGGCCTGCGGCGAAGCTGTCGCCCGCTCCGTACGCGTCCACGACCTCGCCCGGCGGGTCGGCAGCCGTGTACGGGCCGCCCGGCCGCGCCCAGCCGCCGAGTCCGCCGGACGTCGTGACGACGAGCCCCGGCTCGGGATCGAGCTCGCCGGGCCGGTAGCGCTCGGCGTCGTCCTCCCCGCTCCCGATGAGCGCGTCGAGCGCGACGCCGCCCCGACGCAAGACCTCGAGCTCGCGCGAGGTCGCCGTCAGCACGCGTGCTCTGCGGGAGTGCACCAGAGCGTCGACGTCGCCCGCGACGAAGAAGACGGCGTCCATCGACGCGAGCTCGTGCCACGGCAGACTCTCGTCGTGCCCCCGTGGCCGAAGCTTCGGGCCGACCGTCGTGATCGTCCGCTCCGCGCGATCGTCCACCTGCGTGAACGCCCAGCGCTGCGCTCGCTCGTCGGAGCTCGCATGGACGACGACACCCCGCGACTCGAGCTCGTCCTGGGCACGCCGGCCGAGCTCGTCGTTGCCGAGCGCCGTGAAGAGGTGCGCTTCGTCGGCAAGGAGCGCGAGCTGCACCGCGGCGACGCCGCCGCCGCCGCCCGCCTGCTCCCAGCCGTCGAACGCGTGCGCGATCTGACCGGCCGCGGGCACGCTGTCGACACGCGCGAAGCGGATCCACTCGACGTGCCCGACCACAGCGACGCGCATGACCGAAGTGTGCACCGCGGGCTCGCATCGCGCGCGCGCGTGCCCGGACCAGCGGCCATCTCACGGCGTGCGCGCGCGCTGCGTTTCACATGATGATGGTTGCCGTGGCGTCGATCCCGCCGTTCGAGACGTTCTACGCGGAGCACGCCGGCGAGGTGCTCGCGCTCCTTCGCCGGCGCCTCGGCCGCGAGCGCGCCGACGACGCATTCCAGGAGACGTTCCTGCGCGCACTCCGTGCATACGACCGCCTCCGCGACGGCGAGCATCTCCGTGCCTGGGTGCTCACGATCGCCACCCGCGTCGTCGTCGACACGCACCGCCGCGCCGGAGAGCCGATCGACGAGCTCCCCGAGCTACCCCATCACGACGGACGTCCCGCCCACGAGGAGCTTGCGTTCCTCACCGACGAGCTCCCGCCGAAGGAGCGGGCGGCGGTCGTACTCCGCTACGGGTACGACCTCGACTACGAGCAGATCGCCGCCGTGCTCGACTCGAGTGCGGAGGCCGCACGCCAGGCGGCCTCGTCCGGCGTCCGCCGCCTGCGAAGGAGGATCACATGACCATTCCCACCGACCTCGATCGCCGTTTTCGCGACGCCGCGGCGCGCGCCGAGCTGCTCGACGCCGCCTATGACGTGATCGACAGCGAGCTCGGCCCGCTCCTCGCCGCGGTGACCGACCACGGGCTCGCGCGCATCTCGTTCGACCCCGAGCCCGAGCGCGAGGTCGAGGAGCTCGCGCGGCTCGCCGGTCGGCGTGTCCTGCGTTCCCCCCGCGCGCTCGACGAGACCCGCCGCGAGCTCGACGACTACTTCGGCGGACGGCGCACCGCGTTCGACCTCGCTCTCGACATGCGCGGCCTGCCGGAGTTCACGCTGCGCGTCCTCTCCGAGCTCGCGAGAGTGCCCTACGGGCAGACCGCGACGTACGGCGAGCTCGCCGAGCGGGCCGGCAATCCGCGCGCCTCGCGCGCCGTCGGCACGGTGATGAACCGGAACCGCATCCCGATCGTGCTCCCCTGCCACCGCATCGTCGGCTCGTCGGGTGAGCTGGTCGGATACGGCGGCGGCCTCGACCGCAAGGAGCGGCTGCTGCGCCTCGAGGGAGCAATGCTGTGACTCTCCGCGGAATCGGAATCCGCCGACCGGATTCCGATCACGGCAAATCCCGCCTTCGGCGGGCAGATCCCTTGAAGCGGGCGACTTCGTGGCCGGACTTGGCTCGGGTTCGCTCGCGCGGGCGCCGCGCCTGCAACAGCAGAGCCGCTCCGCTTGGTGTCCGACTTGAAGTCGGACACCCATCGCCTACAGCAGCAGCCGGTACCCCCTGCCCCAGTCGTTGACGACGACGCCCTCGGCGCCGGCCGCCTCGAGCTTGCGCCGCAGGCGCGAGGCGTGGGAGTCGACGGTGCGCGTCCGGATCCCGGCGGAGCGGATCCCCCACACGTCTCGGAGGAGCTCCGCCTTCGTGAAGACGCGCCGCGGGTCGCTCGCGAGCTTCGCGGCGAGCTCGAACTCGCGTCCGGCGAGCCGCACGGCCACGTCACCGACACGCACCTGCCGGGCACGGTGGTCGACGCTCAGCGGCCCCGCATCGACGACGTCCGCCTGCCCGAGCACCGCACGGCGCAGAAGCGCCCTCACCCGCGCGAGCAGCTCGAGGTACAGGTCCCGCGGAACGACATCGTCGGCGCCGCACTCGAGCGCCCGGACGCGAACGGCGGCGTCCGCGTCGGGGTCGGTCAGGACGATCACGGGCACGTTCCGGTCCCACGTGCGCCCCGGCTCGCCGGCGCGGAGCCTCCGGCAGAGGTCGGTCTCGCCTGCGATCACGAGATCCGGCGAGACGCGTTCGGCGAGGTCGAGCGCACGAGCCGACCAGGCGGCCCCGAACACGGTGAACCCGTCCTCGCGCAGGTACTGCTGGAGCAGCTCCCTCGAGCATGTCTCGTGCTCGGCGAGAAGAACGGCGCTCGTGCTCATCCGCGCCGACGCTAGACGCTCGGCGTGCTCCGCACCAGATGGCGTTTGTCGCGTCTCTGTGACGATCGCCCCACACGCGTCCGGATCGGCCACGGCCGCCCCGGCCAAGGCGCACGGCGGTCAGCGCCGCTTGGCGACGAAGTCGACCTGGCCGATGAGCTTCCCGTAGCGCGGGTCGCGCGTCGTCCCGAACGCGGGCCACACGTACAGCCGATAGTTCCCGTCGACGAAGGAGTGTCGCGCGCCCTTCATCTTCCAGCGCAGCGGCAGCGCGAGCTTCGGCCGCTTGACCCACGTCGTCAGCAGCTTGAGGTTCCCGCGCCAGAGCTGGAGGTTGTAGAAGCGGGCCTTGCTCACAGGCACCCACTCGACGACGGGCGGCTCGGCGACCACCGCCCCCTCTGCCGGGGCGAAGATCCCTTCAGTCGGCTGCAGACCGATCGTCTTCGACGACTCGTTCCCGGCCTGGTCGACGAGCGTCACCTCGTACCAGTAGCGCGCCCCGGCGCGAAGCTTGCGGTCGACAAAGGTGCGCTTCTTGCCCTGGTAGACGACGGCCGACTTCTTTCCCTTCGGCCCCGGCGCCCGCAGGACCTTCGCGACGACGACGTCCTTGCCGGCCGTCCACGAGAGCGAGATCGACTCGCCCCGATGGACCCAGCGGAGATTGGGGCGGGCCGGCGGCGTCCCGTCGTAGCGGAGCTCGACGGTCGTCGGCTCGCTGAGGTGCCCGGCGGCGTCCCGACACTGCCCGACGAGCTTCGCGGGAGCGGCATCGGGCCCCTTGTAGCTCACCACCGGCGAGCACTCGGAGACCCCCGCGCCGGCATCCGTCCCGGTGAACGCCACGTCGACCGGGTGGTTGTACCACCCGTTCGCGTCCGGCTTCCGGGCGGGAGTGCCGGTGACGGTCGGGGCCGTCCCGTCGTACTTGATCTTCTCCGAGGTCGACCCTGTGTTGCCCGCGTTGTCGGTGCACGACCCCGACACGGTGATGTCGCCCCCGTCCGGGCCGCTGTACGTCCCAGATGTGCACGAGGCGACGCCGGACGCCCCGTCGTCCCCTCTGAAGGTGAAGCTCACGGGGCTCGTGTACCACCCGTTCGCGTCCGGATCTCGCGACGCCGACGCCGAAACGCCGGGCGGTGAGGAGTCCTTCCTGACCGTGACGCTGCTCCCGACGAACGAGCCGCCGTAGTTGACCGTGCACGTGAACGACTCGCCCGCCGTGTCCTCGGAGAGGGTCGACGCGCCGCATCCGCTCGTCCCCGTGACGCCGCTCGCATTGTAGGACCACGAGACGGTGACGTTCGAGCGGAACCATCCGTCGCAGCCGCCTCCGTTACAGCTCGCCGACGGGGGGTCGAGCGCAGCGGCCGCGCCGGGAAGGGCCGCGCATCCCGCTGCGACGACGATGACCGCGCAGAGCGCGCGCCACGTTCTCATGCGTGTCTCGTCGTGCTCCGCGCCGCGACGCCGAGGACGGTGCTCCCTCCCGCGGCCGCGGCAAGGAGGAGCGCGGCCGTGACGAGCAACGCGCCGCTCGGGTCGCCGCCGCCCGTATCGCGGGCCGCGAGGACTCCGATCGGGAGCCCGTGCCGAACCGCGTCACGCGGGCTCGGCGGAGCGACCGGTGGAGGGCTCGCGTGCTTCGTCGTCGCGACCTTCGCTGCGGGATGCTTCGCCTTCACCGTCCGCGCGGGGGCCGGCTTCGCTTTCGGCTCCGGCTTCGGCGTCGCGCGCGCGATGTGAGACGGCATCACGGTGGTCGTAACGGGGCGCGACGTCGAGGTCGTCGGCGCCGCCTGCGAGGTGTCGGGTTCGGGCGCCGCCGGCGCGGTCCTGGTGACCGGCCGCTTCGGCGCCGTCTCGGGTCCCGAGGACGAGACGGCGGGGGCGTCCGGCGTGGGCACCGCCTGCGCAGGCTCGGACGCGCGCTTCGCCGGGCGGGACGCGGGGGCGGTGGCCGCCTTCGTCGGCTTCGAGGTCGAGGACGTCGCAAACCCGCCTGGCGGGTCATCGGGCGCGGGCATCGGGGTTCCTCCGGCGGCCCAACCGACCGCCGGGCAGGCGAACGCGACCATGCAGACGCCCGCCGCGACCGAATCGCGCCTGAGCCGCAGAGACGACGTCCACCTGGACACCACGTCCCCTCCCTTTCGGAGCCTCACGGTACGTCGGTTGACGCACACGTGTCAATACGTCGCCAGGGTGGCCGCCGGTTGCCCGGCGGCCACCCCTGCTCCATGTACTACCGCTTCTTCTTCGGCATCCCCCCTTGGATCGCGTGGGTCCACGCGCCTCCGCGCTGGTCGTCCCACGAGCCCTGGCCGGCGACCTGCGTGGCGTCCGAGCCGTGGCCGGACTGCTCTTGCACGAGCGCCTGACAGACCTCGTTCAGGTTGAGCGCCACGGCGAGCGCCGTGACGTTGTTCGACTGCTGGACCGAACCGCCCTCGCCCTTGCTCTTGCTTCCCACTCGGATGGGGGCGTTCTCGTTCGACGCGCCGAGCTGGACCGCCGTCGCACCCGCGTCGGCGTCCTGCTTGCTCCACGCGCCCTGACCCGCCACCTGCAGGTAGGAGCCGCCGTGGCCTCCACCCGCCTGTGACTGGTCGATCGACTGGTCCGTCTTGTTGAGGTTCGCCGCGATGCCGATGGCGGTCGCGTCGTTGGACTGCGAGACGTCACCGTCATCGCCCTTGCTGAGCACGCGAATCGACCCGTTCGTGTTCGAGGGCTTCAGCTGGACCGCCGTCGCGTCCGCGTCGGCGTCCTGCTTGTTCGAAGCCTCCTGGCCGGCGACCTGCGTGTAGCTCGAGCCGTATCCCGACTTGTCCTCCGGCTTCTTCCCGTCGTACTTGCCGTCTTCGGGCTTCATGCCGTCGGCGTAGCCGCCGGTCTGGCTCTGGTCGATCGACTGGTCCGTCTTGTTGAGGTTCAGCCCCGCCGCGAGCGCGGTGGTGCCGTTCGACTGCGAGACGTCACCGCCGTCGCCCTTGCTGAGGACGCGGATCGACGACGCATCGTTGGAGGGCTTCAGCTGGAACGCCGTCGCGTCCGCGTCGGCGTCCTGCTTGTTCGAAGCCTCCTGTCCTGCGATCTGGGTGTAGTCGGAGCCCTGGCCAGAACCCGACTGCTCCTGATCGATCGACTGGTCCGTCTTGTTGAGGTTCGCCGCGATCCCCACTGCGGTCGCGTCGTTCGACTGCGAGACGTCGCCGTCATCGCCCGGGCTGAGCACGCGGATCGAGGAGACCGTGTTCGACGGCTTCACCTGGACCGCCGTCGCGTCCGCGTCGGCGTCCTGGTGGTTCGAAGCCGACTGGCCGGCGACCTGCGTGTAGCTCGAGCCCTTGTCCGACTTGCCGTCGGAGTGCTCGCCCGACTTCTCGTCGGGCTTCTTGCCGTCGGCGTGGCTGGGCGCCGCGCCGCCGGACTGGCTCTGGTCGATCGACTGATCGGTCTTGTTGCCGTTCAGCGCCGCCGACACCGCGGTGGTGCTGTTCGACTGCGAGACGTCACCGCCGTCGCCCGGGCTGAGCACGCGGATCGACGAGGCCGTGTTCGAGGGCTTCAGCTGAACTGCCGTCGCGTCTGCGTCGGCGTCCTGCTTGTTCGAAGCCTCCTGGCCGGCGATCTGCGTGTACTCCGAGCCGTGACCGGACTTCTCATCGGGCTTCCGGGCGTCGCTCGGGGCGGACGACTCTCCACCCTGGCTCTGCTCGGTCGACTGATCCGTCTTGTTGCCGTTCGCCGCGATCCCGATTGCGGTCGCGTCGTTCGACTGCGAGACGTCCCCGTCGTCGCCCGGGCTGAGAACGCGGATCGAGTAGGCCGTGTTCGACGGCTTCACCTGGACCGCCGTCGCGTCCGCGTCGGCGTCCTGCTTGTTCGAAGCCGACTGGCCGGCGACCTGCGTGTAGTCCGAGCCGTAACCGGACGGATAGTCTGGCTTGCGAGCATCGCTCGAAGCCGGTGACTCTCCACCGCCCTGGCTCTGGTCGATCGACTGATCGGTGCTGTTGCCGTTCAGGGCGGCCGCGCCGGCGGTCGCCGAGTTCGACTGGGTCACGTCGCCGCCGTTGCCGGGACTGAGAACACGGATCGACCCTACGCTGTTGGACGGCGCGATCTGCACCGCCTTGGCGTCGGCGTCGGCATCCTGCTTGTTCTCGGCCTCCTGGCCGGCGATCTGGGTGGAATCCGAGCCAGGTGCGCCGCCCGTCTGCGACTGGGTGGTGCTCTGGTTCGTCTTGTTGGCGTTCGCGGCGATGGCGGCCGCAGTCGTCGAGTTCGACTGCGTCACCGCGCCGTCGTTGCCGGGGCTGAGAACGCGGATCGAGCCCGCGCTGTTGCTCGCTCCCGACTGATAGGCGCTGCCGTTCCCGTCGGCCATCTGCCCACTCGGGGCGGCCTGGCCGGCGGTCTGCGCGGCGCCTCCTCCATCGGCGGCGACTGCCTGGCTCGCGCCGAAGCACAGCACGAGCAGGAGCGCTCCGAGGAGTGTCGTCATGCGTTTCATACGAATCGTTGCTCCTTCCGTAAACACACAACACCCGGGAGCCGGCGCTCCGGGGCATGATCGGGACGGGAGGAGCGCTACCCCGGGTTTTCGGGCATGCGGCTGCGATGGCCCGAAGGCAGCGCCACGCGATCGAGCGTGACGCGCCTGGCCAGATCGAGCATCGCGGCCAGGAACGGAAGAGCGAGGAAGATCGGTATGCCGCCGCCTGACGAACCGCCGCCGGTCGCGGGCGCAATGCTTGCTCCGGACGGAACCGACTCCTGGATCGGCTGGGGGCGCGGCGCTCTCCAGCGCGGCGCCGGCTTTTCCGTGGCCCGCGGAGACGACGTACCCACCGAGGCCGAACGGCCGTCCGCCGCCGCCACTGCGGAGAGAGTGCCGCCGGACGACGGGCTTTCGAACTTCAGCAGACCTGCCGGTACCAGCTGCCCGATCGGTACGCCCCGGGCTCTGGTGAGGAGCCCCTGCCGGTGACGGACGCCGGTCGTGCCGACGCCGAGCAGTGGGGGAAGCACATACGGCGGGTCGACGAAGTCAACGATGGATTCGAGGATCGAGGGAACGCGCATCTCGTCGCCGAGCGAGATGGGCTGCGCCAGCGCGACGGTCACGGGAAGCGACGTCAGTCCTGGGAGCACCGCGTCGGACAGGGCGCTCGGGATCCCGGACACGGCGCTCGGCCCGGAAAAGGCGATCACAGAAGCCTGCGGCAGATGCGCGCTCACCGCGGCGGATCCGGCGCCCACGGCGACGGCGACTGCAACGTTTGCCTGGCTGACCGGGCCGTCGTCGCCCGGGCTCGAAATGCGAATCGCTACATTCACGTTCGACGGCTGATACTGCGTGGCGGTTGCGTTCTGATACTGGTCAGGATTACTCCCGCAGTTCCAGATCCACGTCCAGTTCTTCGGAACAGATCCTCCTTCGTAACCACCTGGTGATATCGTCGTGAAATCGGGCATCGACAGACAGTTCCACTGCCACGACCACGTCCCTGAGTCGTCTTGCGCACTCGAGGGTGAACCGGCTGCGGGCGGGGATACCGTCTGGGACACCGGCGTGCTGCCGGCAGAGCTCTCGGAGGAGGTCGTGGCTGTCGTCGCCGGAGTGGGAGTGGTCACGGTGGCCGCGGCGGGTGCGAGACGACGCACCGGACGCGGCGATGTTTACCTGCGTCACGGGCCCGTTGTCCCCCGGGCTCCCGATCCGGACACTCACGTTGACGTTGCTCGGAGACGACTGTGCCGTCGTCACGGGCGCCGAGGTCGGCGTTGGCGCCCGCGACGCGATACCACCCGCGGTATCGACCGGAACTGGCGTGGTATCAGGGGCCGCGGGCTTGGGCTCGGGGGTCGACGCGGCTACTGGCGCGGCCTCGACCGGCGTTTCCGCCGCCGGCACCGCGGCCGAAGCCTCCTCAGCCGGCGTCGGCTCGCCCGTTGCTTGCCCGTCCCCGCCGAGCGCGTCTGCGACCGCGCTCTCGACCGCGGCGCTCGCCTCCTCCACGAGCACCGCGCCGGCGTCACCGGACGGCACGGCCGCCGGCGACTGGGGTACGGAGGCCAAGCCGTCGTCGGCCCGGGCCTCGGCAGGGAGGGTCGCCGCAGCTGCGCCCACGAGTGTGGCGGCGACAACGCATGTCGCGAGACGAACGGTGGTGATAGGCGCCATGCACAGACATCTATGCAATCACATCGATGTTTTTATTCATCATTTCTTTCGCTTCTCTCTAGACATGGATCAGTTGACGCGTTATTTTGATCCGGACAAGAGGCGGTGGACTGGGTGGCGTATCGGGGGAAGCACGGTGATGGACAGCGGCAACGATCGACGGCTGCGCTCCTCTCCGCCTACCATCGCCGGGGCGACCGGGCAGCTCGAACGCGGGTGATCGAGCAGAACCTCCCGCTCGTCCACTCGCTGGCACGTCGCTTCTCGCGTCCCTCGGAGCCTCTCGACGACCTCGTGCAGGCCGGGGCGGTCGGGCTGATCAAGGCCGTGGACGGGTTTCGGGAGGATCGCGGGCGCGACCTCGGCGCCTACGCCGTCCCCACCATCGTCGGCGAGCTGCGCCGGCACGTCCGCGAGCGCGTTTCCGCGTCGTCGATCGCGCAGCTGGAGGAGGATGCACTCGAAGCGCGCGCGCTCTCCCAGACGGAGACGAGCGAGACGCGGGAGCTCGTGCGCACCGCGCTCGACGTGCTCACTCCTCGCGAACGTCGCATCGTCGCGCTCCGTTTCTACCGCGACTGGAGCCAGCAGCGCATCGCCGCGGAGGTGGGGCTCTCGCAGGTGCAGGTGTCGCGGGTGCTCTCGGCATCGCTCGCGAAGATGCGTGATCGGCTCGAGGCAGCCTGACGCCGGCATGCGCCGCATTGTGCGGACCGCCTCCAGCCCGTACACTCGGCGGTTGGTGAGTGCCCAACCGTCCGCCTCGGACGTTCACGAGGTCAGCCGCACGAAGACGCCGTCGCCGAGCGGACGCCTCCTCCTTCGCATGCCCCCGGACCTCCACGGAGAACTGGCGCAGGCAGCGGAGCGCGAAGGGACGAGCCTCAACGGCTACATCATCGCCCGGCTCGGGGAGTCGGTCGGAAGGACGGCGGAGAACGGCGCGGCGACCGGAGCGGGACTCTCGACGATCACCCTCCGGCGCCTGCTGATCGCAAACGTCGCCACGGTCGCGCTCGCGTCGGTGGCCGCCCTCGCGATCCTGCTCGTCGCCTGGCTCGGGTAGACGCCGCCGTGTCGACCGTCGGCATCGCGGCCGTCGCCGTCGGCGCCTGGCTCGCCGCGAGCCCGATCCCGGAGCCCCGCACCGAGGTCGCTGCCGCCCCGCTCGGCGGCCGGATCGTCGTCGTGGGCGGCTTCCTCGCAAGCGGCGGCAACTCACGCCGCGTCGACGCGTATGACACCGGCTCCGACACATGGGCACGGCTGCCCGACCTGCCGGTCTCGGTCGACCACGCCGCCGCGGCGTCGTGGCGCGGCCGGGTCGTCGTCGTCGGCGGGTACGGAGCCGACCGGGATCCTCTCCGCGCCGCGTTCCTCTTCGACGGCCGCCGCTGGCGCAGGTTGCCTCCGCCGCCCGAGGAGCGCGCCGCGGCCGCGGCGGCCGCAACGGGCGACGGACGCGTGTGGGTTGTCGGCGGCCGCACCCGCACCGGGCTCGCGAAGCAGATGCTCGCACTCGACCTCCGGACGCTCCGCTGGAGCGCCCGCCCAGGCCCGCGCCCGCGGGAGCATCTCGCGGCGACGGCGCTCGGAGGGCGCGTCTACGCGATCGGCGGCCGGCTCGCCGGCCTCGACACGAACCTCGGCACCGTGCAGGCCTTCGACCCGCGGCGGAACCGGTGGACGCAGCTCCCAGACCTGCCCGACCCTCGTGGCGGCACGGGCGCGGCCGCGATCGCAGGCCGCATCGTCTCGGTCGGCGGCGAGTCGCCGCCGGGAACGAACCGCACCGTGTGGGCGCTCCGTCCCGGCGCGCGTGCCTGGACTGCGCTCCCCGACCTCCCCACCCCGCGGCACGGCCTCGGCGTGGTCGCGCTCGGCGGACGCGTGTGGGCGATCGCGGGCGGCCCGCAGCCCGGCCTGACGGTCAGCGGCGCCGTCGAGTCGCTGCCTCTGTCGTCGGGGTAGTCCGCCACTCGGGCCGGCTCGGGGGACGGCCGCGTCACAGGCGGCCGGAGCGGAAGACGCCCCAGAGCAGCCAGACGCCGAAGGCACCCGAGAGCACGAAGCCGACGACCGACAGGAGGTGCAGCCCGAGCAGGTGCGGCCCGTCCTTTGCGAGCACCCCGATGAGCGACGAGCCGACGAGGCCGCCGAGGATCACGAGCGCGACGGCGATCCGGTTGACGGACACGTCCATGTGGTGCGCGAGGTCGTCGATCCCGGGGTTCGAGATCTTCACCTCGAGCTCGCCGTCGCGGAGCTCGTTGAGGATGTCGTGCACCTGCCTCGGCACCTCGAGCGCCAGCTCGGCGATGTCCTGCACCTCGGCGCGGGCGCGAAGCGCGACGCGCCTGGGCGAGAAGCGCTCGGCGATCAGCTGCTTCGCGTACGGCCGTGCGACCTCGAAGACGTTGAAGTCCGGGTACACCTCCGCGGCGACGGAGCCGAGCGTCGCGATCGCCTTGTCGAGGATCACGAACCGGGTCGGCAGCCGGAGGTTCATCGCGTAGATGAGCGTGAGCCCCTCTCGGATCGCCTCGATCGGGTCGATGTCCGACAGGCGTGTCCCGTAGTAGCGGTAGTACAGCTCCTCGAGCCGCGAGCGGAGCTCCTCTTCGCGCTCGCGCGGATACCGCACGCCCAAGTCGGTGAGCCGGCGCGGCAGCGCCTCCACGTTCTCGGTCGCGGCATCGACGAAGAGCCGCGTGAGACGCGCCATGTCGAGCTCGGTGAGCCGTCCGGCGAGGCCGAAGTCGATCAGGCCGAGGCGGCCGTCGTCGAGGTGGAGGATGTTCGACGGATGCGGGTCGCCGTGGAAGAACGCGTGGCGGAAGATCATCGCCATCCACGCGTCCGTCAGCGTATGGGCGAGGTCGCGGCGCGCTCCGTCGTCCCAGGATGCCAGGTCGAGGTCGCGGATGTGCACTCCTTCGAGACGGTCGAGCGTCAGCAGGCGCCCCGTCGTGTAGCGCCACCAGACGCGTGGCACGGCGATCCGCGCGTCGTCGGCGAAGTTCCGCCGGAAGGTCTCCGCGTTGCGGGCCTCTTGCTGGTAGTCGAGCTCGAGGCGGATCGAGCGGCCGAACTCGTCCACCAGCTCGCCCGTGTCGATGAAGTCGAGCTGCCGCACGCGCTCCCGCGCGACCCGGGCCGCCGAGGCCATCAGCTTGAGGTCGGACTCGATCTGGCGCGCCGCGTGCGGCCGCTGCACCTTGACGACGACCTGGACGTCGTTCGGCAGCGTGGCACGGTGCACCTGGCCGATCGAGGCCGCCGCGATCGGTCTCTCGTCGAAGTCGAGGAACGCTTGCTCGACGGTGAGACCGAGCTCCTCGCTGACGACGCGCTCGACGTCGGCCATCGGGAACGGCGAGACGTCGTCCTGAAGCTTGCGAAGCTCCGAGATGATGTCCGGCGGCACGACGTCCGGGCGGGTGGAGAGCAGCTGGCCGAACTTGACGAACGTCGGGCCGAGCTCGTCGAACATCTCGCGGAGCCGGCGCCCACGGTCGGCGTCCGGCTCGCTGCCCGTCGCGCGGCGGCGGTCGAGGAGGTAGCCGAACCCGTGCCGCGTGGCGACGCGGCCGATCTCCGTGACGCGCGAGAGCGTCCGCTGCGGGCCGTCGTCCGCCATTGCGTCAGTGTCGCACCGTCAGGCGACGTGATCTCGCTCGAGCAGCCGCAGGCGATGCTCGACCTGCGCCACGCGAAGTGCGAGGTCCTCGACCTCCTCGCGGCGCGCGAGCCCCGCCTTCGCGAGCGCTCGCTCCATCGCCTCGTCGCGCCGGGCTCCGACGCGCTCCAGCTCGGCCCGCCACGACGCGACCGTGTCGCGCACCGCGTCCCGCATCGCGTCGCGGTCGGCGCCGACCCGGCGCGCGAGGTCGTCCGCGATCTCCTCCATCGCCTCGACGCTCATGGTCGCCCAGCCGATGCCGGCGAGCAGCAGCTCGGAGACGGGCCGCGGCTCGTGGGTGGGCTCCGCGCTCATCGCGCCCATTCTACGGGCGTGCGAACCAACCGCAGGATCCGGCTCGGCCCGAATCCTGCTCGGCGAGAAAGGTCAGCGCGGGCGACCGTGGGGGCGCCCGCTGCGGCGCTGCCTGCGTCGCTCGCGGTTCGCGGCCGCGGCGGCCGAGGTCGGCCCGTCGGACGCCGTCACGGGTGCTGTGGCGACCTTGGGCGCAGGTGCCGGCACGACGGGCTCGGAGACGTCTGCAGCGACCGGCTCGGCCGGCGTGTCGAGCAGCGCGGCGCCGACCGACCCCTCGATCGCCTGGTCGTCGTCCCGTCGGCGGGCGAACTCGGGCTCGCGCTCCTTGAACACCGCCACGAGCGGTGCCGCGATGAAGATCGACGAGTAGGCCCCTGAGCCGATGCCCACGAACAGAGCGAAGGCGAAGTCCTTCAGCGTGTCGCCGCCGAAGAGGAGCAGCGAGAGGATCGGCAGGAGCGTGATGAACGTCGTCGCCAGCGAACGGGGGATCGTCTCCCAGAGCGAGACGTTCCCGATCACGCGGAACGACGCGCGCTTCATCAGCGGGATGTTCTCGCGGATGCGGTCGAAGATGATGATCGTGTCGTAGATCGAGTAGCCGAGCACGGTCAGCACCGCGGCGACCGTGGAGGTCGTCACCTCCCGACCGAGGAGGGCGTAGATGCCGATCGTGATGATGATGTCGTGGGCGAGCGCGATCAGCACCGGCACGGCGAACTTCCACTGGAAGCGCGCCGAGATGTAGATCACGATCAGGAGCAGCGAGACGATGATCGCGAGGATCGCGCCGCGCGCGATCTGACGGCCGAAGCTCGCCGACACGTTCTTCACCCCGAACGACTCGGCGTCGACGGCGCGGGTGAGACTGGACTGGAAGCCCTGGACCTCGCTCGTCGTGAGCGACTCCGTGCGCACGGAGAAGTCGCGGTACGAGTCCCCTGACGGACCCGACGAGGCTCCGCGTCCCTGGATCTGCGCGTTCGACTGCCCGATGTTTCCCGCCTCCGTGCGGACGGTCTCGAGGGACACCGGCTTCGGGGTCACGAACGTCACCTGCGTGCCGCCCCGGAAGTCGATCCCGAGGTTCAGCCCCTTGAACGCGATCGCGCCGAGCGAGATGAGGACGACTGCCGCCGAGATCGCGAACCACGTGTTGCGGCGGCCGATGTAGTCCAGCTTCAGCCAGCGGGGGATCCCGCCGCCCGAGGCGCCCATCAGCCTGGGGCTCTCGAGCAGCTTGAGCCCGGCGAGCACCGCGAGGAAGGCGCGCGTCGCGAGGACGGCGGTCAGCATCGACATCGCGGTACCGACGAGCAGCATCAAGGCGAAGCCGCGCACGCTGGCGGTCGCGACCGCGAAGAGCACGAGCGCCGTGATCGCGGTGACGACGTTCGCGTCGACGATCGTCGCGAAGCCCTTCGTGTAGCCGGTCTGGATCGCCGCGCGCACGGAGCGCCCGGCGCGCACCTCTTCCTTGATCCGTTCGAAGATGACGATGTTCGCGTCGGCGGCCACCCCCAGTGTCAGCACGAGGCCGGCGATTCCCGGCAGCGTGAGCGTGACGTTGAAGATCAGGATGGCGGCGTAGAGCAGCCCCGCGTAGACGATCAGGCCGGCGACCGCGACGAGCCCGAGGAAGCGGTAGAGGATCAGCAGGAAGAGGGCGACCGCGAGGAGGCCGACACCGGCCGCGAGCTTCGCCTCACGCAGAGAGTCCTTGCCGAGCGTCGCCGAGATCGCCGTCTGGTCGAGCGTGCGGAACTCGACGGGCAGGGCGCCGGTCTGCAGCACGAGCGCGAGGTCCTTCGCCTCCTTGATGCTCTGAAGCCCCGAGATCTGCGCGCCGTTCGACCCCGTGATGCCGCCCGGATACTCGGTGAAGTCGATCGTCGGCCACGACCTGATCTCTCGGTCGAGCACGATCGCGAAGTGCTGGAGGAACGGGCTCGCGTCTCCCTGCCCGCCGCCGACCGTGTTGTAGAGCAGCTTGCCGCGCTGGGCGATGTCCCGTGTGATCGTCTCGAACTTGTCCCCGCCCTTGTCGGTGAAGTCCATGAGGACGATCGGCTCGCCCGTCCGCGTGTCGAAGTCCTGGCGCGTGCCCGAGAGCTTCAGGTCCTTCCCGGTCATCTCCGGTACCTCGGGCGGCGTGTACCGCATCAGGTACCAGGAGGTCGCGGTCGGGTTCGTCTGGCCGACACCGGGACAGACGACCGCGCCGGCACCGCAGCGGACGACCACGGTGTTCGGCGGCACTGCGAAGAGCTTGTGACCGGGCGGCACCTTGCCGCCCCACTTCGCGAGCGCCGACTCCTTCGTCTGTACGGGCCCGCGGACGAGCTGCTTGCCCTTCGTCCGGAACACGTAGTACGTGTCCGGCGTGCCCTTCGCGGCGAGCGCCTGCTGGCCGGCCAGCAGGTCGTAGAGCTTCGGCGTCGCGATGGGCTGCCTCGTGCGCGCGTCGATCGACGGCGAGACGAGGTCTCGCTCGAGGTCGAAGAGCTCGAGCTGCGCGGTCTTGCCGATGATCCCGGCCGCCGCGGCGGGGTCCTTCACGCCCGGCAGCTGAATCGAGATCTGGTCGGAGCCCTGGGTGCGGATCTCGGGCTCGGCGACGCCGAGCTTGTCGACCCGCGAGCGCATGATCGAGACGGAGCGGTCGAGGTCGTCCTTCGTGAGCTTGCGGTCCTTCGGCGGGACCGCCTGAAGCGTGACCTCGAGCCCGCCCTGCAGGTCGAGCCCGAGGGTCGGGCGCTGCTCGAGCGGCGATCCGGGGACGGCCAGCAGCGCGACCCCGACGAGGGCCGCGGCGACGAGGCCGACGACGAAGACTGCTGCGCGACGGGTCATGTGCGACCGGTCAGGTTAGCGGCGGTCGAGCGCCTCGGCACCCTCGGGGGCCTCGGTCTTCACGATTTCCTCGGAGTCGACAACACCGTCTTCATCATTCGGCTCCTCCGTCTCCTCGACGTCGTCCTCGTCGGCCTCGTCCTCGGGCTTGACGACTCCCGCGACGGCCCTTCGGGCGACTCGCACCCGGATGCCCTCGGCGACCTCCACGATCAGGTCGTCCTCCTCGTCGATCTCGTGGACGATGCCGTACATGCCGCCGACGGTGAGCACCTCGTCGCCCGGCTCGATCGACTCGAGCAGCTGCTGTTGCGTCATCTGCTTGCGCCGCTGTGGACGGATCAGCAGCACCCACAGCAGCGCGAGCATCGCAGCAAGCAGAATCACAGTGGCCACGGTTCCTCCTCCAGGCCGGCGGCGAGCGAGGCGAGCGCGTCCG
>CAWGDT010000013.1:0-77688 GCA_963821365.1 uncultured Actinomycetes bacterium | reverse complement strand
GAGATCTGGCCGACGAAGCCGGTGATCACGACCAGCGAGAGGGCCATCACGATGCCGATCAGCGAGTTCGTCAGCGCCTGGCGGAAGTCGAACGGCAGCACGACGAGCGCGATCGCGCAGAGGAGCGTCGAGGGGATCGCAAGCTTGACGGCGTGCTTCGGCCGAGGCACGTCGGGGAGGCGCTGCTCCACGAGCTCCCCGCGTGTCGGGAGCGACGCGCCGCGCAGGAACATCGCCGCCACGATGAGCGCGAAGACGAGCAGCTCCTTGACGCCCGGCCAGGCCGCGCCCTGGCTGGTCGGGAACCACGTCTTCGTCGATTCGAGCTCGATCAGCGACTCGAGCATCCCGATGCCGAGCCCGCACGCGCACGCGATCGCGAACGACGTGAGCCTCGCGAAGAGCGCGGCGGCGAGCGCCGGCACCACGAGGAAGGGCAGCGTCGTCGTGTCGAGCGCCGCGACCGAGCCGGCGAAGATGCCGAGCGTTCCGAGCAGGAGGCCCGCGAGCAGCGAGTTCGTGAGCGACAGCTCGTCCGGCGACAGGCCCGCGAGGCGTGCCGCGACGTCGTTCTCCGATGCTGCGCGCGTCGCGAGGCCGAAGCGCGTCCAGCGGTAGAGCGCCCAGAGCAGGACGGTGATCCCGACGACGGCGCCGCTGAGCACGAGGCTGGACAGCGGCACTGCCCCGTCGAGCATCCGGACGACCCGGATCGGGATGATCGTCGGCTGCGGATGCTGCGACGTGCCGAACGCGAGGAGCATCGTCGCCTGCGCCGTCAGCAGGACGCCGAGCGAGGCAACGAGCTTCGCCAGCGGCGCAGCGGTGCGCAGCGGCCGGACAACCGCGCGCTCGATCGCGATGGTGACGAGAATCACGAAGGCGTAGGTGAGCGCGATCGCCAGCGGGGTGCCAACCGTGAAGCCGAGCTCGCCCGTGCGGAGCGCCCAGAACGAGAAGCCCGCCAGCATCGCGATCGCGCCTGCGGCCAGGTTGATGAAGCCGGAGCCGCGGTAGGTGACGACGATGCCGACCGCGATGGCCGCGATCGTCGCGCCTGTCCCGAGGCCGAGCAGGAGGAAGAGGAGTATCTCGTTCACGTCGCCCCCTGGGGATCGTCCGACGGGGCCGGTGTGCACCGGCCCCGTCGGACGCGGGTCGTCGTTCGTCTAGCCGTTGGGCGGCCCGACCCAGCCGGAGGCCCTCGTGAATGCGAACTTGCCCTTGTACGTGAACGCCTGGAACGTGTCGTTGCAGATGCCCGGCGCCTTCTTGTCCTTGCCGCACTGGAGCTTCGGCGCGCCGAGCGCGAGCGGCCCCTTGAACGCCTTCGCCCGCGCGAGGACCCGGGCGGGCGTGATGTTGCTCACGTTCTTCGCGCCGGCCTCGTTGAGGAACCGGACGGTCGTCAGGAGCTGTCCGAACGCGACGATGTGCCACGGATCCGGTGCGTTCTTCTCCGCCTTGTACCGCTTGATCACCGCCTGGTAGGCCGGCATGCCCTTGTCGGTCGGGTCGCCGTAGAGCGACGAGGCGATCGCGTACGTCCAGAGCGGCCAGTCGCCGAGAGCGGCGCTCACCTGCGGGCTCAGGCAGAGCGGCGCGGTCATGATCTTGCGCGAGTCGGTGATGCCGAGCTGCTGGAGCGCCTTCGCCTGGTTCGCGCAGTCGGACGCCGTGCCGTAGGGGGCGACGAAGTCCGCCGTCGTCGCTCCGGCTGCGGTCAAGGGGGCGGTCAGGTCGGTCTGACCCTGGGTGTAGCCGACCGCCTTCACGTCGATCCCGGCCTGCTTCAGTCCTGCCGCGACCGTCAGCGCCGCCTCCGTGACGCCCGTCGCCTGCGGATAGATGACTGCCGCTGTCTTGGCCTTGAGGACGTTCCTCGCGTACGTGCCGAAGGGCAGGAGGATGTGGCTCGCGTCGCCGAACAGGACGATCGCGTTCCTCTGCGCTCCGTCGACGGGCGTGGTGGCGACACCGGTGACGACCGGCTTCGCACCGCGGATCGTCGCGAACAGCGACTGCGCTCCCGTGGCGACTGCGCCCGCCGCGATGACTTTGATGCGCTTGTCGTTGACGAGCTTCTGCCCGCAGGTCGTGCCTTCCTCCTCGTTCGACTTGATGAAGCACTCGACGAGCGCGACCGGATGCCCGCCGACGCCGCCGAGCACGTCGTTGACGTACCGCACCGCGAGCTCGGCGCCGGCCGTCGCGAGGCCGCCGATCACGACCTGGCCGCCCTGCTGGTTGACCCAGCCGATGTAGACCTTCGACTTCTTCGGGTCGGCCTTCCCGCGCTTCCCGTGGACGTACGTGACGTAGTTCGTCACCGCGGCGCCGGCCGTCGGCGCGGCGTTACGGTCGGACTTGGCGTTCGTCGCCGAGGCGGCGAGCGCGAGCACCAGCGCGAGCAGTGCGACACCACAGAGCGCGGCGCTTCGGGCAAAGCGGTTCATGGGTCTCCTTCCCACGTGAGAACGTGAACGCCTCGTCAAACTTTGCGTATGATCGAGTCAACCAGATCAGCACCAATATTGTCAACAAAATCACGGATGATCCGATGAGCCACACGACCGCCCCCGCGACACCCTCCCCGGCGGCGGAGTGCGCTGCCCCGAGCGACCGCGCCCGCGCCCTCGTGGTCGGCGCCTTCGACCTCCACGTCCACATCGGGCCGGACGTCCCGCCGCGGCGGATCGACGACGTCTCGCTCGCTCGTCGCTGCGTCGAGGTCGGACTCGCGGGCTTCGCGCTCAAGTCGCACTACACGTCGACCGCCGAGCGCGCCCAGGTCGTGACCCGGGTCGTGCCGGACGTCCGGGTGCTCGGCGCGATCACGCTGAACCAGGCGGTCGGCGGCATGAACGCGCTCGCGGTCGAGATCGCCGCCCGCGAGGGCGCGCGCATCGTCTGGATGCCGACGGTCGACTCGCCCGCCGAGACGGCCGGCCGCTCGGATCCCAAGCCTGGCGACAAGGTGCCCCAGTGGGCGCGGCTCCAGCACGAACTGCGCGCGCTCGGCCTCGGGGTCGAGCCCGTCCACGTGACGGACGGCGACGGCCGGGTGCTCCCCGAGACGCGCGACGTCCTCCGGGCGGTCGCGCGCCACGGCCTGGTGCTCGCGACGGCTCACCTCGCGCGCGACGACACGTTCGCGGTCGTCGAGGCGGCATTCGAGGAGGGCGTGGAGCACGTCGTCGTCACGCACCCCGAGTTCACGGCCCAGCGCTTCGCGATCGAGGACCAGGTCGCGCTCGTGGAGCGCGGGTGCCTGATCGAGCGCTGCCTGAGCACGCCCTTCTCCGGCAAGACGACCTTCGAGCACGTCTTCGACGGCGTGCGCGCGGTCGGCCTCGAGCGCAACTTCTTCTCGAGCGACTTCGGCAACCCGGACTACCCGGCCGTCGAGGACGGGCTCGCCCTCTGGGCCGACCGCCTCCTCGGGGCCGGCTTCGGCGAGGACGAGACCCGCGAGATGATCGTCGCCGGGTCCCGCCGGGTCGCCGGAGAATGACGTCTGCATGACCGAGCACCTCCACGACGTCGCGCACATCGCCCACGCCCAGCTCCTGACGCCGAAGCCGGAGGAGAGCCTTCGCTTCTTCGTCGACGTGCTCGGGATGGAGGAGGAGGCGCGCGAAGGGAGCTCCGTCTACCTGCGCGGCTTCGGCGACTACCTTCGCTACAGCCTCGAGCTGACCGAGTCGCCGCAGGCGGGCATCGGCCACGTCGCACTTCGCGCCTGGAGCCCCGAGGCGCTGGCGCGCCGGGTCGCCGCCGTCGAGGCGACCGGGCTCGGGACGGGATGGATCGACGGAGCCCTCGGGCATGGCCCTGCCTACCGCTTCACCGACCCGGACGGGCACGTCTTCGAGCTGTTCTACGAGGCGGAGCGGTACGTCGCCCCACCCCACCTCGCGCCCTCGTGGCGCAACCAGCCGCAGCGCTACGTCGGACGCGGCGCCGCGGTCAAGCGGCTCGACCACGTGAACCTGCTCGCGGCGGACGTGCGGCCGACGCGCACGTTCTGCCAGGACGTGCTCGGCTACCGGCTCTACGAGCGAATCGAGCTCGACGACGGCACGGAGACGGGGGCCTGGATGAGCGTCTCGATCGCCGCGCACGAGCTGATCTACGTCGCGGACGCCCACGGCGCCCGCGGGCGCCTGCACCACCTCGCGTTCTGGGTCGACACGCGCGAGGAATGCCTGCGAGCCGCCGACATCTTCGTCGACGCCGGTGTCCCCATCGAGGCCGCGCCGTCGAAGCACGGCGTCGCGCAGGGCTTCTTCCTCTACGGCCTCGAGCCCGGCGGGAACCGCGTCGAGGTCACCACCGGCGGCTACTTCGTCTTCGACCCGGACCCCGAGCCGGTCACCTGGAGCGCCGCGGAGCGCGCGCGGGGCCAATACTGGGGCGTGAAGACGGTCGAGAGCTTCCATACCTACGGCACCCCCGACGTCGCGCACGAGAAGGAGGCGATGGAGAGATGAGCAAGCGGAGCCTGGAGGACGCCCTGCAGGCGGCCGGCAGCGCGGTCGAGCTGACGCGGAACTCGCAGATCGGCCCGTACGTCTACCCCGCAGTGCCGCCCGAGTTCACGAACTGGCGCGAGGAGCAGGTCGCCTGGCGCGAGACGTGTGCCCTGTTCGACCAGTCGCACCACATGACCGACCTCTACCTCGAGGGCCCGGACGTGATCCGGCTCCTCTCCGACCTCGGGGTCAACACCTTCGCGAACGCCGCGGTCGACAAGGCGAAGCAGTTCGTCTGCTGCAACCCGGACGGCTACGTGATCGGCGACGCGATCCTCTTCTTCCTCGACGAGAACCGCGTCTCGCTCGTCGGACGGCCCTCGGCCCACAACTGGGTGCAGTACCACGCCGAGACCGGCGGCTACGACGTCGCCGTCGACCGCGACGAGCGCACGGCCGTCAACCCGACCGGCGGACGGAAGATCTACCGCTTCCAGGTGCAGGGCCCGACGGCGCTCGAGGTGCTCGAGAAGGCGACCGGCGGGGCGCTGCCGGAGATCGCGTTCTTCAACATGGGCCGGATCCAGATCGCCGGGCACGAGGTGCGGGCGCTCCACCACGGGATGTCGGGCGCGCCGGGCCTCGAGCTGTTCGGCCCGTGGGAGGAGCGCGAGGACGTGCGGGCCGCGATCGTCGCCGCGGGCACCGACTTCGGCCTGCGCCAGGTCGGCTCCCGCGCGTACGCGACCAACACGCTCGAGTCCGGCTGGATCCCGTGCCCGCTTCCCGCCGTGTTCACGGGCGACTCGATGAAGGCGTACCGCGAGTGGCTCCCGGCCGACTGGTACGAGGCGACCGGCTCGCTCGGGGGGAGCCTCGCCTCGGACGACATCGAGGACTACTACCTGACGCCCCACGAGCTCGGCTACGGCGGCTTCGTGAAGTACGACCACGACTTCGTCGGCCGCGAGGCGCTCGAGCAGATGGACGCGCCCACGCGCCGGAAGGTCACGCTCGCGTGGAACGGCGAGGACGTCGCGCGGGCGATGGGGACGCTGTTCGAGAAGGGCGACCCGGCCAAGTACATCGACCTGCCGCTCTCGAACTACTCGACCTGGCCCTCGGACCGCGTGATGGCCGGCGATCACGCCGTCGGCGTCTCGACGTTCTCCGGGTACAGCTACAACGAGCGCTCGATGCTCTCGCTCGCGATCGTCGACGACGACGTCGAGCTCGGCAACGAGGTCACGATCGTCTGGGGCGAGGAAGGCGGCGGGTCGGCGAAGCCGGTCGTCGAGCGGCACGTGCAGACGGAGATCCGCGCGATCGTCAGCCCGTGCCCGTACGGCGAGGTGGCACGCACGTCGTACGCGGAGGGCTGGCGGACACAGGCGGCCGTCTAGTCCGGCGGGACGGAGGAGCCCATGGCCACGCTGAGAGAGCAGCTCGCCGGGCCGGGCTCCTTCGTCGTCGCGACGGAGATCGTCACGAGCCGCGGCCTCGTCACCGCGAACGGCGGCGGCGGCGTGCTCGGGCTCGCGCGCGAGCTGGCGGACGACCCGCGCATCGACGTGCTGTCGATCACGGACAACCCGGGTGGGAACGCGATGTTCTCGCCCGACGCGCTCGGCACGGACATGATCTCGCGCGGCCAGGAGGTGATCATCCACCTCGCCTGCAAGGACTGGAACCGCAACGCGCTCGAGAGCCGCGGCTGGCAGCTCGGCTCGGTCGGGTTCCACAACATCCTGGCACTCTCCGGGGACTATCCGATCATGGGCCACAAGGGCCTCGCCGCGCCGGTCTTCGACATCGACTCGGTCGGGCTCCTCGGGCTGCTCGCCGAGATGAACGAAGGGCTCCCCGACGCCCGCAAGCCCGACGTTCGGCTCGACCGCACCGACTTCTTCCTCGGCTGCGTCGTCACGAACCACAAGCGCCACGAGCGCGAGGTGATGCCGCAGTACTTCAAGCTCGCGAAGAAGGCGCGTGCCGGGGCGCGGTTCGTGATCAACCAGATCGGCTGGGACGTCCGCAAGGACGACGAGCTCCTGCGCTGGATCAGGCGGGACGGCGCCGACCTCCACGCGCTGGCGAACGTCTACCTGCTCTCGCGACCGGCGGCGCGCGCCTTCCACCAGGGGAAGATCCCCGGGGTCGTCGTCACCGACCGGCTGCTCGAGCTCGCCGAGCGCCACGGCGCCAGCCCGGACAAGGGCCGCGCCTTCTTCGTCGACCTCGCGGCCAAGCACCTCGCCGTCGTCCGCGGGCTCGGCTTCGACGGCGCGTACCTCGGCGGGCACACGCCGGCGGCGACGTTCGGCGAGATCGTCGACCTCGCGGGCTCCTTCGCGCCGGACGACTGGCGGTCGTTCGTCCCGGAGCTCCGCTACCCCTTCGACGACGAGTTCTATCTCTTCGAGCCCGACCCCGACTCGGGGCTCTCCTCCGACACGGTGAGCGCCGTGTACCTGGAGTCGAAGCGACGGCGGCGCACCGACCTGCGCGTTCCGTTCACGTACCGTCGTCAGCCGCCGCATGCACGACGGCGTCTTCGCGCCCGAGGCGCCGCTGCACTCCACCGGCCAGGCGGTCTACCGCGGCCTCGAGAAAGGGCCGCGCGTCGCGCGCCGCGCTGCACACGCGGTCGAGCAGGCGGCCAAGGTGTCGCTCTTCGGCTGCCTCGACTGCGGAGACTGCTCGCTGCCCGAGATCGCCTACGTCTGCCCCGAGTCCCAGTGCGCGAAGAACCAGCGCAACGGCCCGTGCGGCGGGACCCGCGAAGGGCTCTGCGAGGTCTACGACAGCGAGTGCATCTGGTCGCAGGCCTACGAGCGCCTGAAGGCCTACGGCGAGGAGGAGTCGATGCTCGACGGCCCGGTGGTGGTCAAGGACAACGCGCTCGCCGGGACGAGCGCATGGGCGAACTCCTTCCTCGGCCGCGACCACCAGGCGCGGGAGCAAGCCTCGTGACGGCGCCCGTCCAGGGGCAGGTTCTCTGGACACCGTCCCCCGACGCTCGCGCGCATTGCGAGGTCGGCCGCTACCTCGACTGGCTCGAAGCGGAGCGCGGGCTCGCCTTCGACGACTACCACGACCTCCATCGCTGGTCGGTCACGGACCTCGAGGGCTTCTGGGGCTCGCTGTGGGACTTCTTCGAGGTCAAGGCCCGCGTGCCCTACGAGCGGGTGCTGGCCTCCGACGCGATGCCGGGAGCGGTGTGGTTCTCCGGCGCGCAGCTGAACTACGCGGAGCACGCACTGGGGCGCGACGAGGACGTCGACACTGTCGCGGTCCTCGCTCGCTCGCAGACGCGTGACCCGTTCGAGCTGACCTTCGGCGACCTGCGCGAGCAGGTGGCGCGGGCCCGCGCGGGCCTCCAACGGCTCGGCGTCGGCCGGGGCGACCGGGTCGTGGCGTACCTCCCGAACATCCCCGAGACCCTCGTCGCCTTCCTCGCCACAGCCAGCCTCGGCGCGGTCTGGGCGACGTGCGCGTCCGAGTTCGGGCCCCGCAGCGTCCTCGACCGGCTCGGCCAGCTCGAGCCGACCGTCCTTCTCGCGATCTCCGGCTACCGGTTCGGCGACAAGCACGTCGATCGTCGGGAGCAGGTGGCCGCAGTCCGCGCGGGACTGCCGTCCCTCCGTCACGTCGTCCACGTGCCGTACGCCGGCGGCCCCGACGACGCGCTGCCGGACACGCTGGGCTGGGACGAGCTCCTCGCCGAGCCGGGACCCCTCGAGTTCGACCCCGTCCCGTTCGCCCATCCCCTGTACGTCCTCTTCTCCTCGGGCACGACCGGGCTGCCCAAGGCGATCGTCCACGGGCACGGCGGCATCCTCCTCGAGCACTGCAAGAACCTCGGCCTCTGCTTCGACATCCACCACGGCGACCGCGTGCTCTGGTTCACGACGACCGCATGGATGATGTGGAACGCGCTGGTCTCGAACCTCGTGCTCCGTGCGTCGATCCTGATGATCGACGGCAATCCCGGGTATCCCGACCTCTCCTTCCAGTGGCGGCTCGCCGAGGAGACCCGGGCGACGTTCATGGGGCTCAGCCCCGCCTTCACGATGTCGTGCCGCAAGGACGGGCTCGAGCCGGGGCGCCGCTTCGACCTGTCGTCGATCCGCACCGTGTGCGAGGCCGGCTCGCCGCTTCCGCCGGAGGGGTACACCTGGCTGTACGAGCAGCTCGGCAGCGACCTCTTCCTGAACGTCGGCAGCGGCGGGACGGACGTCTGCTCCGGCCTCGTCTCTGCGTATCCGATACTTCCCGTCTACGCCGGCGAGATCACCGCGCCGTGCCTCGGCGTCGACGCCGTCGCCTACGACCTCGACGGCCGGCCGGTGGTCGAGGAGCTCGGGGAGCTCGTGATCCGGCGCCCGATGCCGTCGATGCCGGTCGGCTTCTGGAACGACCCCGACGGCTCCCGCTACCGCTCCGCCTACTTCGAGCACTATCCCGGCGTCTGGCGGCACGGCGACTGGATCCTCTTCACGGAGCGCGGCAGCTGCGTGATCACCGGCCGCTCCGACGCGACACTCAACCGCGGCGGCGTGCGCCTCGGGACGAGCGAGCTCTACGGCGTCGTGGAGGAGATGGACGAGGTGCTCGACAGCCTCGTCGTCCACCTCGAGCAGACCGACGACCTGCTGCTCTTCGTCGTCCTCCGCGACGGCGTCCCCCTCGACGACGCGCTCGAGCGCCGGATCGCCGACGCGCTCAAGACGAGCCTCTCCCCCCGGCACCGGCCCGACGAGATCCACGCCGTGCCCGCGATCCCGCGCACGATGACCGGCAAGAAGCTCGAGCTGCCGGTCAAGCGGATCATCACCGGCGCTCCCGTCTCCGAGGTCGCGAGCCGCGACGCGCTCGTGGATCCCGCGGCGATCGAGCCGTTCGTCGCGTACGCGAGGGAGCGCGCCGCCCGCGGCTGACCTCGTATGGTGTCCGACTTGAAGTCGGACACCTGCCGGCCCTTCGCGCCGCTATGACGCTGCCGCGCCCGCGGCCGGCAGCACTGCCTTGCCGAGGATCAGATCCGCCGCCTTCTCGGCGATCATGATCGTCGCGGCGTTCGTGTTCGCGCGGGTGATCGTCGGCATCACCGAGGCGTCGACGACGCGCAGGCCCTCGACGCCGTAGACGCGCAGCTCCGGATCGACCACCTCGCCCATCGGGCACGTCGACGTCGGGTGGTACACGGTCTGGCTCGCGCGCGCGACCCAGTCGACGATGTCCTTCTCCGAGTCCGAGGCGGGCACGCTGAGCGGCTCTCGCACGATCGCCTGGAGCGCGGGCTGCCCCGCGATCTCGAGCGCGATCCGCACGCCCGCGAGCATGCTCGCCCGGTCCTCCTCGGTCGTGAGGAAGTTGCAGAGCACGCGCGGCTTCGAGTCCGCCATCGGCGTGCGGAGCATCACCTTGCCGCGCGACGTCGGCTTGACGATCACCGGCCCGAAGGCGTAGCCGTTGTCGGGCGGCGGCGTCAGGCCCTCGTCGAAGAACGGCGCGGCCGCGAAGTGGAACTCGACGTCGTGCGCCGGAAGCCCGGGCCGGGTGCGGAAGAACCCCCCCGCCTCGGGGTAGTTCGACGTGAGCGGCCCGCGACCCTCGCTCTCGAGCAGCGCGAAGTTCTCCGGCGTGAAGATCCCGTGGAGGCCTGGCTCGTCGGTGAGGTAGTTGACGTTGACCATGCAGTGGTCCTGCAGGTTGCGGCCGACGGGTAGCTCCTGGCGGACGGAGATCCCGAAGGGCTCGAGCTCCTCCGCGAGCCCGATCCCGGAGAGCATCAGCAGCACCGGCGACTGGTACGTGCCCCCCGAGACGATCACCTCGCGCTCTGCCCGGACGGTCTCGCGCACGCCGTTCCGGACGAGCTCCACGCCGACGGCCCGGTCTCCGTCGAAGACGAGGCGCTCGACGAAGACCGCCGTCGACACCTCCAGGTTCGGCCGATCCTCGGCCGGGTGGAGGAATGCGTCGGCGGTGCTGCAGCGCAGGCCGTTCCGCTGGGTGAGCTGGAACCGCGAGACGCCTTCGGGGCGGTCGACGTTCAGGTCGTCGATGTGCTCGTAGCCGGCCTGCACGGCGGCCTCGAGCATGAGATCGGTGAACCTGCTCAGCGAGCGGCTGTCGGAGACGGAGAGCGGGCCGCCGACCCCGTGGAATGCGTCCTCGCCGCGCTCGTTGTCCTCGGAGCGCCTGAAGTAGGGCAGCACCTCGTCGTACGACCACCCCGTGCAGCCGTCCGCCGCCCACCCGTCGAAGTCGGCCCGGTGCCCGCGGAGGTAGATCATCGCGTTGATCGATCCCGAGCCCCCGATCACCCGCCCGCGTGGGAGGTAGAGGCGCCGCCCGCCGAGCCCCGGCTCGGGCTCGCCGAGGAGGTCCCAGTCGAGGCTCGACTTGAAGACGACCGGGAACATGGCCGGGATGTGCAGCTCCGGCGCGGTGTCGGGCCCCCCCGCCTCGAGGAGGAGCACGCTCACGTCCGGGTCCTCGCTCAGGCGAGCGGCGAGCACGCAGCCCGCCGTCCCTGCGCCGACGATCACGTAATCAGCCATGGAGCTCTCCTTCGGTGTCGAGGCACGGGTTGCACGGCGCCGGCCCGGGCGCCGCCGGAATCATCTCAGCCCTCGCACGGCGGCGACGATCTCGTCGGCGCCGGGGAGGTACGCGTCCTCGAGCGGCCCGCTGAACGGGACCGGCGCGAACGGCGCGCCGACACGCAAGACCGGCGCGTCGAGGTAGTCGAACGCCGCCTCCTGGACGCATGCAGCCACCTCGGCACCGAAGCCGCCCTGCGCGACGGCCTCGTGCGCCACGACCAGCCGCCCGGTCCGCTCCACCGACCCAACGATCGTCGCGAGGTCGAGCGGCACGAGCGTGCGCGGGTCGATCACCTCCGCCTCGATCCCGTCCTCGGCCGCGAGGCGCTCCGCCGCGTCGAGCGCATCGTGCACGAGCCGCGAGAGCGCGACGAGCGTCACGTCGCGACCCTCCCGCAGCACCGCCGCCTCGCCGATCGGGACCACCGCCGGCTCGTCCGGGACGTCCTCCTTGCGGAAGTAGAGCGTCTTGCACTCCACGAAGACGACCGGGTTCGGGTCGGCGATCGCGCTCGCGAGCAGGCCGGCGGCGTCGACGGCACGGCTCGGCATCACGACCTTCAGCCCCGGCACGTGCGCGAGCCAGCTCTCGAGGCTCTGGGAGTGCTGCGCGGCGCCACGCTGCCCTGCGCCGCCCTGCGTTCGGACGACGAGCGGCACCGTCAGCTGGCCGCCGGACATGAAGTGCGCCTTCGCGGCTGCGTTCACGAGCTGGTCGAGCGCGAGCGTCACGAAGTCGACGAACATGATCTCGAGCACCGGCCGCAGCCCGGCCTGCGCTGCTCCGATCGCGACGCCCGTGATCGCCGCCTCGCTGATCGGCGTCGAGATCACGCGCTCGGTGCCGAACTCCTCGGCCAGGCCGGCCGTCGCCGTGTACGGGCCGCCCTCCGCCACGTCCTCTCCGAGGACGATCACGCGCTCGTCCGCGCGCATGGCGTCGGCGAGCGTGCGGTTGATGGCGCCGATGGTGGTCGTCTCAGCCATCGGCGTACACCATGCTCTCGACCAGGTCGGGCGGCGGGAAGGGGCTCTCGCGCCCGAAGTGGACGGCGCCCTCGACCTCGTCCGCCGCCGTCCCAGCGATCGCGCGCAGCTCGTCCTCGCCGAACCAGCCCTCCGCCAGGCCGTGCAGCTCGAGCCGCAGGATCGGGTCCTTCTCCTTCCACTCCGCTTCGGCGAGCGCCTCGCGATAGCGGCCCGGATCGCCCTCGTAGTGTCCGCGCACCCGATGCGTCAGACACTCGAGGAGGAACGGCCCCCCGCCCGTCCGGGCCGAGGCGAGGTAGCGGCCGAACGCGTCCCACACCGCCGGGACGTCGTTGCCGTCGACCGTGCCTCGCTCGAGGCCGTACGGCGCGACGACGTCCGACACGCGCTCGACGACGGTGTGCGCAGAGCGCGGCGTGAACTCGGCGAAGCCGTTGTTCTCGCAGACCAGGATCAACGGGAGCCGCCAGAGCGCGGCCAGGTTGACCGTCTCGTTGAAGTGCCCCGCCTGGACGGCACCGTCGCCGAAGAAGACGACGGCGACCGCGTCGGCGCCTCCGAGACGTGCCGCGAGCGCGCTCCCGAGCGCGATCGGGATGTTCCCCCCGACGACGCCCGTCGCACCCATGAACCCGTGCTCCACGTCGACCAGGTGCATAGACCCGCCGAGCCCGCGACAGAGGCCGGTGTACCGCCCCATCAGCTCGGCCATCACGTGATCCGCGCTCGCGCCCTTCGCGAGCGCGTGCCCGTGGGCGCGGTGACCGGAGTAGACGTGATCGTCGTCCCGGAGCTGCGTGCAGACGGCGGCTGCCACACCCTCCTGGCCAATGCTCAGGTGGATCAGCCCGTCGATCTCGCCGGCGCGCGTCAGCTGCCCGACGCGCTCCTCGAAGAGCCTGATCCGCCACATCGTGGCGAGCAGGCGCGTCGCCTGCTCGCCCCCGAGCTCCTCCGTCAACGGCTCACGCGGTGACGGGCGCCGTGCCGAGCACGCGCTGCACCGCGGCGACGATCTTGTCCTCGTCGGGCAGGACGTACGCCTCGAGCGGCTCCGAGTACGGGATCGTCGCGTCGAGGCCGGTGACCTGGACGATCGGCGCCTTCAGCGACCCGAAGCCGTGCTCGGCGACCTCGCCCGCGATCACCGTCGACACCGACGCGTGCCGCGTCGCCTGGTCGACGAGCACGAGATGCCCGGTCCGCTCCACGGACTCGAGGATCGTCTGCGTGTCGAGCGGCGCGATCGTGCGGGGGTCGATCACCTCGGCCTGGATCCCCTCGCCGGCGAGGCGCTCGGCGGCGCCGAGCGCGCGGTCGACCGTCCAGCCCGTGCCGACGATGGTGACGTCCCCGCCGTCGCGGCGAATCGACGCCTCGCCGAACGGGACGAGGTACTCGCCGTCCGGCACGTCGCCGTGCTCGAGCGTCAACAGGTAGTGGTGCAGGTAGACGACGGGGTTGTCGTCGCGGATCGCGGTCGCCATCAGGCCCTTCGCGTCGGCGGCGGTCGACGGGACCACGACCTTGAGCCCGGGCACACCCATGAAGAGCGCGCTCAGCGTGCCGGTGTGCTGTCCGGCCCAGCCGGCGGTGAAGCCGTAGCCCGCCTTGAGCACGATCGGCACCTTCACCTGGCCGCCGCTCATGCCGCGGAAGCGCGGCGCCTCGTTGACGACCTGGTCCATCGCCACGAGCATGAACTCGGCCATGTAGAGCTCGACGACCGGCCGGTACCCGGCGAGCGCGGCGCCCACCGCGATGCCGATCTCGGCCGTCTCGGAGATCGGCGTCACGCGCACGCGGTCCTTGCCGAACGCGTCCACGAAGGGCTCGTTCTCGGTCGTCGCCATGTTCTGGCCGAAGTACAGGACGCTGTCGTCGCGCTCCATCTCGAGCTGGATCGCCTCGACGATCGCGGCGATGTACGGGAGCTCATGTGCCATTCGTCATCGCCTCCTCATGCGTAGACGTGGTCGAGGGCAGTCTCGACCTCGGGGAACGGGCTCGCAAGGCCGAAGTCGACCGCGCCCTGCATCTCCTCGCGCGCCTCGGCGGCGATCGCATCGGCCTCCTCTCCGGTGAGGACGCCGTCGGCGACGAGCCGGCCGCGGAAGGCGGGCACCGGGTCTCCCTGCTTGGCGGCCTCGTACTCCTCGGGCGCGCCGAACTTCTCGATCGCCTCGTGCTCGGGGAAGTGCAGCGGCACGCCCGGCGGCGCGATGATGTTCCCGTGCGCCGAGAGGCGGTACATCTGCGACTCGACGAGCGTCGGGCCCTCTCCCGCCCTGGCGCGGGCCACCGCCGCTCGGACGGTCTCGTACACCTCCAGCGGGTCGCGCCCGTCGATCGTCACACCCGGCATGCTGAACGCCCTCGCCTTGACGGACAGGTCCTCGCCCGCCGCGCGGTTCGCGTCTTCCTGCTCGGTTCGCGTGTGGACGTTGTAGCCGTTGTTCTCCATCACGAAGACGATCGGGAGCTTCCACAGCGACGCGATGTTGAGCGACTCGAAGAACGCCCCCTGCTTGGAGGCGCCGTCGCCGAAGAAGCAGAGCACCACCTGCCCCTTGCCGCGGATCTGGGCTCCCCAGGCGGCTCCGGTCGCGTGCGGGATGCCCGCTCCCACGATCCCGGACGTGCCGAGAAAGCCGTTCGAGACGTCCGTCAGGTGCATCGAGCCGCCGAGCCCCTTGCAGATCCCGTCCCTGCGACCGTAGATCTCGGCCATCATCGCCTTCGGGTCGGTCCCGCGCGCGATCGGGTACCCGTGGCAGCGATATGTCGTGAAGAACTGGTCGTCCGGGCCGAGGTTCGCGATCGAGCCGACGATCGACGCCTCGGCGCCGTCTGCGAGATGCGTGTGGCCGCGGATCACGCCTGGGTGATCCTCGAAGGTCCGCTTGACCCGCTCCTCGAACTCGCGGATCCGCAGCATCTGCCGGAGGATCCAGACGAGGTGCTCGCGGTCGAGCGCCTCGACTCCTTGCGGTGCCGTCATGCGGAGCTCCTCTCGTGCTCGAACTGGCTGATCGTCGTCTCGTAGGCGCGCCGGAAGATGACGTCCATCGGATTGTTGCGCAGCTCCTCGGAGAGCACCTCCACACCCCACGGGCCGGAGTAGCCGTGGCTCCGGCAGGCTTCGATGTAGCCGCGGATGTCGAACTCGCCCTCCCCGGGCAGCGCACGATGGTTGATGACCTCGTCCACGGGGTCGTCCATGTCCTCGATCTGGCCGTCGGACAGCTCGACCCACGACAGGTACTCGACCGGGATGCGACGCAGCTCGTCGGGAGCGATCCCGAGCTTCGACATGTGCCACGTGTCGATCGCGACACCGCCGTTCGGGGCGCCCGCGCCGACCACGACCTCGAGAACGGCGTCGATCGAATGGACGTTGACGTCCGGGGGCATCAGCTCGTAGACGATCTTTGCATCGGTGTGCCGGGCTGCGTCGGCGCAGAGCTGCCCGAAGCGCTCGGTCAGCTGCGGGAGGGACGCATCGCGGCCGAAGATGTTGGCGACCTTGACGTGGTGGGCGTCGAGGACGCCGGCCGCCTCGAAGAGCAGCGCGCGCGTCTCGTCCGAGGCGCGGCGGCGCTCGTCGTCCGGATCGAGGAACCAGTCGAGCAGGCACTCGACCTCGAGGTGGCGGAGCCCGCTGTCGTCGAAGACCCGCTTCATCTCCTGGAGGCTCCGGGTTTCGAGCACGTGCTCGAGGTCGGCGTGCCAGATGCCGAGGCCGCTGAAGCCGACCCTTCGGGCCTCGGCGCAGCGGTCGGCCCAGTCGAAGAGGCTCCATTCGCGCCCGACGTGCACCTCGACCGGCCCCGAGACCGTCCAGTAGAGCGCAACCAGCTCGACCTGCTCGCTCAGTTCGCCGCCCATCCTCGCGCCGCTCCTCCCGTTGGTAGAACCCGCGTCGGAGACTGCCGGCGCCCCACGTGCGGACGCGGGACGACTGCGGCCCCGGCACGAGCCACTCGACCCTCTCAACCGTGTGCCCGTTTGTCAAGACGGCGTTCCGGTTGGTGAGACAACCCGCTACGATCGCTGCGTGCCGGCGATCGGAACGGGTACCTCGCAGTCCCTCGAGCGCGGGCTCGCGATCCTCTCGGCGTTCGACTCCGACCGGCCGCTGATCGGTGTCAGCGAGCTCTCGCGCGAGCTGTCCCTGAGTCGGAGCACTGCACACCGCTACATCGCGACGCTCGCCCAGCTCGGCTACCTGCAACAGGACCCCGACTCGAAGCGCTACCGGCTCGGTCCCAAGGTGCTCGACCTGGGGTTCTCGGCGATCAACTCGATGGACGTGCGCGAGATATCGGCCCCCCACCTGCGCCGGCTCTCCGACGAGACCGGCCACACGGTCAACCTCGCGATCCTCGACGGGATCGACGTCGTCTACATCGAGCGCTGCCGCACCGCGCAGCCGGGGCAGCGCGAGATCGACCTCAACCTGCACGTCGGCGCACGGCTGCCCGCGTACTGCACCGCGATGGGCAAGGCGATCCTCGCCTTCGTCGCCGAGGACTACCGGGAGGAGCTCATCGCGCGGATCGACTTCGTCCCCCGGGGGCCGAACACGATCACCGATCCGCAGGCGTTCCGGGACGAGCTCGAGCGGATCCGCGCGTCGGGCATCGCCGTGAACGACGAGGAGCTCGCGTACGGGCTACGGTCGATCGCCGCGCCGATCCATGCGCATTCCGGCGAGGTGCTGGCGGCGCTCAACCTCGCGATCCACCGCACCATGGGGTCGATGGACGAGCTGATCGCGCGGTTTTCCCCGGCGGTCAAGAAGACCGCCGAGGACATCTCGCTGGGTATGGGCCACCGGCTCGCCCCCGCCTGAGCGAGCTCTCGGGCGGCATGCGCGCCCACGGAGGCTCAGCCGGGCCGCGGGGGCAGCGGGCGATCGTCGGGCACGAGCACGGCGAGCCGCTCGGAGATGCCGAGAACCTCGACGAGGAAGCCGATCCTCCCTTCCGGGTCGAGCTCCTCGAGCGAGACCGACCCGTCCGGGCCGACCCGGTAGCGCCGGCCGTGCGCGATGCCGACGCTCGCGTCGCCCACGAGCAGCCGCGCGCTCAGCTCGTAGTTGAACGGGCTCCAGCCGGCCGTCCGCCGGTGCCGCTCGTCCCATTCGGCCGGATCCGCGCCGATCCGCTCGATACGGCAGTGGAAGCCGTCCGGCGCGCCGGCCGTCCGCCACAGGACGGCGGGGCGGCCGTCGAGCCACTCGAACCGCGGGAGCGGGCCGCCGTCCGCGGGCTCGCCGGGCTCCGGCACGCGGATCGGCGCGCCGGAGAGGATCGACGCGTCCACGAGCCAGCGCTCGCCGTCGACCGTGGCGACGACGGAGCCGTGGTTCGGCTCCGTCGCCCGGGGCGAGGAGAGCATGGTCGCGATGGCGCGCTCGACGTCGAAGCCCAGCGCGCCGAGCAGGTCGTGGAGCGCGCCGTTCCCCGACCAGCACGTCCCCCCGGTGCCGTCCTCGAGCCAGGCCTCGAAGAAGCTCTGCGCCGTCGAGCCCGGCAGCGGCCACCGCCGCCCGCCGCTCAGGTGGATCAGCTTGAGCACGTTGTCGAACGCGACCGCGCCGCACCAGGCCGCGTAGACGGACCGCAGGCCGTCGAGGTCCGCGTCCGGCCGCTCGATTCCCAGCTTCTCGAGGACGGCGTCGGCGGTGGCGTCGCGCATCACGCGCGAGGCTGCTCGTCCCGGAGCTGCTCGAGCCACGCTGCCGCCGAGCCGGCCACGCGGGGGGTGACGCCGAGCTCCTCGAGATAGGCCGCAGCGGCGCGCATCTCGTCGACCCGCCGCGCGGCGTGCGCCCGCGATCCGACGAGCAGGCGCTCGAGGAGCGGCTCGCCGAGGACGGCGGCGATGTCCGACCGGACGCGATCCTCGGCGCCCGCTGCCCGCGCCGCCTCGAGGCTCTCGATCGCGGCGGCCGCGACGCCCTTCATGAAGACGCTCCGCAGGAGCTTCAGCCCCGCCGCGTCACCGGGGCGGGGGCCGACGACGTCGACGGGCATGCCGAGCGGCCCGAAGAGCTCCGCGAACCGCTCGGCCCCCGCCCCCGAGGCGAGCGCAGGGGTCGCGAGACCGAGGCTCGGCACCGCGCCGACGAGCGCGACGTCCGCGAACGACACCGGCACGCGCTCCGCGAGCGCCTGCTTGAGGCCCGGCGCGGAGGTGTTGAGATCGGCGTAGAGGGCATCCTCGTCGAGCGAGCCCGCCACTCCTTCCGCGACCTCGAGCGCGACCTTCGCCGCGTTGACGCTCAGCACGACCGCGGCGCCTCGTACCGCGGACGGGCCGTCGTTCGCGACCGGGACTCCGGAGGGCCGCGCGACGGGGTCCCAGCCGCGGACGACGCAGCCGGCGGCGACGAGATCGCCGGCGATCCTGCCGCCGGCCTCCCCGAGGCCCAGGACGGCGACGTCCATCCTCAGCCTTCGACGAGCGCGCGCAGGCCCTGCAGGTCGTACGAGAGCTCGCCGTCGCGGTAGCGCTGCCGGACCGCGACCTCTCGCTCGGCGCGCTCGAGCGCGGCCGGCAGCACCTCGTCGACCCGGTCGGCCGCGAGCGCGAGGGCGCCGTCGCAGTCCATCACCACGAGGTCGCCGGGGTTGACCACGATCGCCGCCGACGACCACGGGCACGTCCAGCTTGCCCACCTCGCCCTTCGTCGCGCCCTGCGCGCGCACGAACCGCGCCCAGATCGGCAGCCCGAGCTCTGCGAGCTCGTCGAGGTCGCGGACGGCGCCGTCGACGAGCATCCCCGCCGCACCCCGCGCCTGCGCCTGCGTCGCGAGCAGGTCCCCGACGAACGCGACGGGCGCGGGCTCGGCGCTCGTCAGGACGAGGATGTCTCCCGGCCTCGCGTGCGCGACGAGCGCGTGCACCATCGTGTTGTCGCCGGGCGCGCAGAGCGCCGTTCGCGCGGGCCCGGCGACGCGCGACCCCGGCACGACCCGGGTCAGCGGGAGATCGACGATCCCCGTGCGCCCCGCCGCCTCGTGGACGGTGGCCACGCCGAGCGCGGCGAGGGCGGCGTAGTCGGTCACAGCGCGTCCACCACCACCGGCAGCTCGCGCTGGAACGCCTCGGCGTAGCGGATGCCGCTCCTTCCGGAGATGCGCCGCGCGTGGTTCGCCCGGTGCCCGGCCCGCTCCGAGTAGTACTGCCGCAGGTACGACTGGGCGCCCATCGCCTCCATCGCGGCGACCTTCTTCTCCCAGACGGGCGTGATGTCGAGGAACGTCGTCGGGACGAAGCCGCACAGCTCGGGCTGATGCGGCTCGAAGGAGAGGAGCTCGGGCGGCGTGATCGTGACGAAGCCGCTTGCGACGCCGGCGCCGCTCGCGAGCTGTCGTGCGCGGACGGTCGCGTCGTGCGCGACGCCGTGGTCGGGGTTGAAGGGGTCGAGCGCGGCGTGGGTCAGCACGAGGCGCGGCGCCAGCTCGCGCAGCAGGTCGGTCAGCCGCTCGACCGCCGGCGCATCCAGCACGAGTGGGTAGTCCCCCAGGTCGAGGCTGCGAAAGCTCGCGCCCAGCGCGTCGGCGGCCGCCTCGGCCTCGCCGTGGCGGATCTCCTTGACGCGCTCCTCGGTCTGACCCTCCTCCTTCCACAGCTCCCCGGATTCGCCGCGCTCGCCGTACGAGAGCGCGATGACGTGGACGTCGGCACCCGCCTCGGCGGCGAGGGCGATCGCACCCGCGGCACGCCAGACGAAGTCGGCCGAATGCGCGCTGACGACGACGACGGAGTCGCTCACGCGAGGTACCCGTGGGGGTCGTCGTGGAGGTGCTCGGCGAGACGGCTCGCCAGCGCCATGATCGTGAGCGACGGGTTGACGGAGAGCGTGCGGGGCACGATCGAGCCGTCCCCGACGTAGAGGCGGTCGACACCCCAGACGCGGCCGTCCGCATCGACGACCGAGCGCTCCGGGTCGCTGCCCATCCGGCAGGTGCCCTGCACGTGGGTCGACGCGAGGCCGGTCCAGCAGACTCGGGTCGCCCCGGCCGCCCGGAGGACGTCCCGCGAGAATCCGAGCGCGGCGTCCATCCGCGCGTGCTCGCGGTCGTTGAAGTCGGCCGCGAACGACTCGCCGCCGCCCTCGTCGACCGTGACGGTGCCGTTGTTCTCGTCGTTCACCATCGCCAGCACGCCGACCCAGTGCCGGAACGTGCGCACGGCGTCCACGAGCGGCTGCCCCCAGAGCGGCCCGCCCTCGTCCTCCAGCGTGGTCGCGAAGCTGATCGGGTCCTGGATCGTCGTCGCCTCGATCACGAAGCCTCCGTCGGCGTCGCGCTGGTGGTCCATCGCGTGGGCCGAGATCGGGTAGACCATGTGCGCGTCCTGCGGCTCGTCGAAGAGGCCGTAGACGAGGCGCACGGGATGGAAGCCCAGGTTGCGGCCGACGAGCCGCGTGCTCGGCGTGTCCGGCAACTCGGAGCGCATCAGGAGCTGCGGCGTGTTGAGCGTGCCTGCCGCGACGACCACGGCCCCCGCGTCCACGCGCCGGAGCGCCCCGTCGGAGTCGACGTACTCGACGCCTTTCGCCTCCCCGTCCTCCACGACGACCCGCTGCGCCGGCGCGTCGGGGCGCAGCTCGAGCGTCCCGGTCGCCCAGGCGTCGTGGATGTAGGTGTTCATCGTGGACTTGCCCGCGTTCGTCGGACAGCCCTGGAGGCACGAGCCGCAGCTCATGCAGTTCGCGTCCGTGTATGCGTGGACCGGCTCGAGATGGGAGCCGAGCGCGCGGAAGCCGGGCTCGACGGTGTAGACGCTCTTGCGCCAGTCCGACCGAACGCGGACGCCGAGCCGCTGCTCGACGCGGTCGTAGTGCGGCCCGAGGTCCGACGCGCCGAACGGCGCGCCGCCGGAGCCGACGAGCCCGCTCGCGTGGTGCCACTTCGCGTAGTCGTCGTCGTGTGCCCGCAGCGCGACCTTCGTGTTGATCGTCGTCGTCCCGCCCACGCACCGGGCGGCGAGGAGCGCGACGACCCCTCCGGCGCCGCCGTCGATCGGCGCGAACCGCAGCGGCCACCAGAAGTCGTGGTTCGCCTTCGCCTCCCAGCGCGTGAAGTCGGCGGCGGTGCGGTGCGGGCCCGCCTCCAGGAGGAGCACGCTGCGGCCACGGTCGGCGAGCTCCCCTGCGACGACCCCGCCGCCGGCGCCCGAGCCGACCACGACGACGTCGAAGCGCTCGGCAACGGTCACGAGATCCCCAGGTACGACCAGTCCTTGCGCAGGCGCGTCGCGAGCGGCGTCGAGAAGTCGATCTCCTCCCACGCGCCCTGCGCGTCGACGCCGGGCGCGACGAAATCGCTGTAGAAGGCCTCGATCGCGAGCGCCCGCACCCAGGCGAACTCCTGTGTGCCCACGTGGTCGGCGATCTCCCCGTCCGCAACCTTCTCGAAGGCCGCGATGGCAGCGCCGCGCGTCCCCTCGTCCATCCGCGCGAGCAGCGCGTCGACGTAGACCTCCGGCCGGACGCGCGCGGAGCCGGGCACGATCGCGTCGCAGACCCGCTGCACCGTCTGGGCGGTGCCCGCGTCGAGGACCTGGAGGTCGCCCACCGGGCGACTATACGCCGCCGCCTTCGGCGGACGCGGGAGGTTCAGTCGGCGATGCCGAGGCCCCAGCCGCCGTCGATGACGATCTCCTGCCCGGTGATGTACTCCGACGCCGGCGCCGCGAGGAACAGCGCGAGCGCCTTGACGTCGTCCGGCCGGCCGACCCGGTGCATCGGGATGTCCTTCGCGACCATCGCCTGCAGGTCCGGGTCGTGGGCGTGTCCCCCGCCGATGTTCGTCACGAAGAAGCCGGGCGCGATCGCGTTCGCCGTGATCCCGTCCGCCGCCAGCTCGAGCGCGAGGCAGTGCACGAAGTGACGCGCACCCGCCTTCGCCGTCATGTAGGCGGAGCCGATCACCGGCTCGACCTTCGTCGCCGCGAGCGAGGTCGTGACGACGATGCGGCCGTAGCCGCGCGGGCGCATGTGCCTGACGGCGGCCCGCGCCGTCGCGAAGATCCCGTTCAGGTTGATGTCGATCACCCGGTTCCAGCGCTCGTCGGCGTACCGCTCCAGCGCGCCTTCCTCGACGCGCGGCCGCTCGCTTCCCGCCCATCCGGCGACGAAACCGACGCCCGAGTCGACGCCTGCATTCGCGAACGCGACGTCGAGCCTGCCGTACGCGTCCGCCGCCCCGTCGATCGCGCGGTCGAGCGCCGCGTGATCCGTCACGTCGGCGACGGCACCGCGGACGTCGAGGCCCTCGCCCTCGAGCCGTGCCACCTCCACGGCGAGCGCGGCCTCGTCGACGTCGATCAGGGTGACCCGCGCGCCGTGGGAGGCGAGCACCTCGCCGTAGGCGAGCCCGAGGCCGCTCGCGCCCCCGGTCACGATCACCCCGAAGCCCGACACGTCGAAGCGCGACGACACGTTCACGGGGCGTCCACCCGCACGACCGCCTTCATCACCTCGGCCGGATGCGCGATCGCGTAGGCGATCGCCTCCGGCGCCTTCTCCAGCGTGAACTCGTGCGTGACGAGCCCCGCGGCGGCGTCACGCCGCCGCCCGACGAGCTCGACCGCGGCGGCGAACTCCTCCGCCCCGCAACAGCTGACGCCGAGCACGTCGATCTCCTTCAGGGGAAGGTCGCCCACGCGTACCGGGGCGGGGTCGGCGGAGAGGCCGACGACCACGACTCGCCCGGCGTGCGAGACCAGCTCGACCGCACGCTGCACGAGGGCCGGCACGCCCGTCGCCTCGATCACCACCTCCGGCCCTTCGGCGCCCGCCCAGTCGCGGACCGCCGCTCCGAGGTCGTCGTCGGCGCCGACCTCGAGCACCTCCGCTCCCATCGCCGCGCCACGCGCGAGGCGGCTCGCGAGCGTGTCGACGAGCAGCACGGAGGCGCCGCGGTCGGTTGCCGCCAGCGCGAGCGCCTGCCCGATCGGCCCCGCCCCGAGGACGATCACGCGCTCCCCGTCGGCCACCCGGCCGCGAACGACGGCCCGGACCGCGATCGAGACCGGCTCGATCAGAGCGGCGAGCGCCGGATCCTGGTCGCCCACGGGAAACACCTGCGCGGCGGGGACGAGCAGCTGCTGCTGGAGCGCGCCGTCCTCGTGGACGCCGATCAGGCTGATGTTCACGCACGCGTTGCCGCGGCCGACCCGGCACGCGTAGCAGCGGCCGCAGGCGGCGACCGGCCAGAGGGCGACGCGCATCCCCGCGACGAGCTCCGCCGGGCAGTCCGGGCCGACGTCGAGGATCGTCGCGGCGGCCTCGTGACCCTGGACGCGCGGATACAGCGTCGAGGGATCGTCGATCGTCCCGATGTCGCCCAGGAAGTAGTGGAAGTCCGAGCCGCACAGGCCCACGGCCTCCGGCCCGACGAGCACCTGTCCCGCGCCGGGCGCGCCGGGCGCGTCGACTCCGGCGACCTCCATCGAGCCTCGGCCCCGCGTCACCGCTGCGCGCATCGTCGCCACGAGGTGATCGAATCATCTCGGGCGGCCACCGCGCAAACGCGGTCGGAAGCGCACCGGCGTAGGATGGCGCCCCCGCCTGCGAGAGAAGGAGCCCGAGGATGCGCGAGCCCCTGTTCACGGAGACCCTCCAGATCGCCATCGTCGTGCGCGATCTCGAGGCGACGATGCGGACGTACGTGGACGAGTACGGGATCGGGCCGTGGGAGGTCCACGAGTTCGACCCGGCCAAGGTGAGCCCCCTCGGCGAGGGCGAGCCGCCCACGGACGCCGCCTGGCGGCTCGCCGTGACGATGGTCGGGAGCGTCCAGTGGGAGCTCGTCCAGCCGCTCGACGACCGGAGCATCTACGCGGAGTTCCTGGCGTCGAAGGGCGAAGGCCTGCACCACGTGGCCGTCGGTGGGACCGCCTACCGGGACGCGCTCGACGGCATGCGCGCCAAGGGCCGTCGCGTGGTGCTGGGCGGCGTCTACGAGGGTGCAAAGTTCGCGTACCTCTCGACCGACGAGGATCTCAAGGTGCTCACCGAGATCTTCGACTGGCCGGAGGGGCTCGTACAGGAGCCGGACGCGGTCTACCCGTCCTGAAGGCGGCGCGGGGCGAGGCCGCCGAAGCGGCCACGCCCCCCGTCGAGAATCGCTCAGGCGACCTTGAAGCTCTTCTTGCTCCCCGGCTTCGCGGGCGAGCTGTAGACGTACGTCCCCTTCTTCAGGTCGAGGTTCCAGGTCGTCTTGCCCGTCCCCTTGACCGTGGTCACCTTGGCGACGCCCGGACCGACCAGGCGGAAGCCCTGGGCCGCGGACGCGTCCGTGACGATGATCGAGTACTTCCCGGCCCTGAGCCTCGTCACGAGCTTGCCGTCCTGGCGCAGGGTGATGAACTGGTTGCCGACCGTCCCCTGCAGGATCCTCCCGCCCTCGATCGAGCTCGGCACGAGCACGGCGAGGTTCGGGAGCGACGTGATCACGCCGTACTTCTTGGTATAGGCCGCGAGCTGGGCGAGCTGCACCCGGTTGACCACGGTCGTCCAGATCGGCAGGCGGATGTTCCTCGACGCCGCCGGGAGTAGGTCGCGGATCTCGTCCGGATGGTTCTGCGAGTACTCGAGCGACTGGTTCATCGCCGCGCGGAACTTCGCGGCGAGACCGGGGTTCTTCGCCGCCCAGTCGGTGCGGACGAAGTAGCCGCCGATCGGCCAGTAATCGCCGAGGACCGGCCCCGGCGCCATCAGGTCGCGGGCTCCGTCGATCTGGATCGCCTGCGAGAGGAACGGCTCGGGCGTCCAGATCGCGTCGACCTGACCGCTGTTGAGCGCCGCCCGCATCGCCGGGAACGGCAGCGCGAGGAGCTTGATCGAGCTCTGGTCGACGCCGCTCTTCTCGAGCGCCGCGCGGATCATCACCTCGCCGACGCCCTTGAGGGCGTTGACTGCGATCGTCTTGCCGGCCAGATCGGCCGGAGTCCGGATCGAGCTCGACCCCTTGACGAGGATGTTCTGCCAGTTGGTCGGCTGGTTCGTGCCCTCGACCTCGCTGAGCGCCACCGCGGAGATCGGGATCCCGCTCGTCCTGGCGATCATCGCGGGCACCCAGCCCGCGAACCCGACGTCCATGTTCGAGTTCGCGAGCCCGAGCATGATGTCGTTCCCGCTCTGGGCGGTGATCTTCTTGATCTCGATGCCCTGCTGCTCGAAGAACCCCTTCTTGATGCCGAGGTCGAGCGGCAGCGTGTTCGCGATCGGCAGCACGCCGACCGTCAGCGTCGCGTCGGCCCGCGTCGCGCTCGGGGCGCCCGTGGCTCCGCCGGCGAACAGGGCGGCGACGACGAGGATCGCGCAGCCCACGAGCAACGGACGGCGGCGCGGGGTCGCTACGACTGTCTTCATCCCTTCTCCCTTCCTAGTCGTGGAACCCGTCGCCGACGAGCGTCGACGGGGCCTCGGCGACCGGTGGCGCCGCTTGGTCGCGCTTGATGAGCCGGTAGACGTACGCGCGGAGGTGAACGAACTCGGGGAGCTCCTTCGTCGCGAGCTGGTCCCGCGGTGACGGCAGGTCGACGCCGACGATCTCCTTGACGACCGTCGGGGCGTTCGTGAGCACGACGATCCGGTCCGACAGGTAGACCGACTCGTCGATGTCGTGCGTGACGAAGAGGATCGTGATCCCGAACTCCTCGTGAACCCGGAGGACGAGGTCCTCGAGGTCGCCGCGGGTCTGCGCGTCGACCGACGCGAACGGCTCGTCCATCAGGAGGATGGACGGCTGGTAGGCGAGCGCGCGCGCGATCGCAACCCGCTGCTGCATCCCGCCGGACAGCTGCCACGGGAAGTGGTCGATGAACCGGGTCAGGCCGACGGCGGAGAGCGCCTCCTCGACGAGCCGTGTCCGCTCCGCCCTCTGGAGCTTCTTGTGGCGGAGCGGGAGGAGGACGTTGTTCCGCACGGTCGACCACGGCATCAGCGAGCGGTTGTACTCCTGGAACACGACCGCCATCTCCTCCGGCGGGGCGGTCACCGGAGTGCCGTGGAGGACGACCTCGCCTCGCGTGGGCTGCAGGAGGCCGGCGATGCACTTGAGCAGCGTCGTCTTGCCGCAACCGGAGGGCCCGACGACGCACACGAGCTCCCCCTCGCCGATCGAGAACGAGATGCTGCGAAGCGCGTGCGTGACCTTGTCGCCGCTGCCGTAGGTCTTGCCGAGCTCCCTGATCTCGAGCATCCCCCGGCGCTCCGCTACCGCGTCGCCGCGCGCCAGCCGCGATGCCAGGCGAGCAGGCGCCGCTCGACCAGGAGGTAGGCGAGGTTGAGGACGTACCCGATGACGCCGATCAGCAGGATCGCCGCCCACATGGGGCCGAGCTGGAACGTGTTCTTCGAGATGAGGAGGACGTAGCCGACGCCGCTCGTGGACGAGAAGTACTCGGCGACGACCATGATGATCACGGCGAGCGAGAGGCTCGTCCGCATCCCCGCCGAGATCTGCGGGAACGCCGCCGGGAGGACGATGCGGCGGATGCGCTCCTGCACGGGTACGCCGTAGGCGCGGGCGGTGTCGACGATCGTCGGGTCGAGCCCGCGGACGCCGTCGATCGTGTTCAGCAGCACCGGGAAGATGCAGAAGAAGGCGATGAACGACACCTTCTGGAGGTTCCCGATCGAGTGCAGGAGGATGACCGAGATCGGGAGGAGGGCGGGCGGCGGCATCGCGCGCCAGTACTCCACGTGCGGCATCGCGAACTTCCGCGCCCAGAGCGAGAGTCCGAGCGGGACGCCGAGCGCGACGCCGATCGCCGAGCCGATCGCGAATCCGAGCAGGATCCGCATCAGGCTGGGCACGACATCGGAGCGGAACTGTGCGAACAGCCAGAGGTCGTGGAACTGGCTCAGGATCGTCGAGGGCGGCGGCCAGAACTGGCTGTCGGCCGATCGCGCCCACTGCTCCCACACGAGGACGATCGCGACGGGGACGGCGATCTCCGCCGCGATCTTGAGCGCCTCGGAGCTGCGGCTGTTCACGCGGCCTCGAGACGTTGCGAGGGATGCCAGCGAAGCGCGCGCCGCTCGAGCGTCGTGAACAGGAGGTGCGTGCCGAGGCCGAGCACGCCCGTCGCGAGCGCGAGCGCGTAGAGCTGTGTGGTGAGCCCGTACGACTGCGCGTAGTTGAGCGTCTTCCCGAGCCCCGGCGTGCCCATGAAGAGCTCGGCCGTGAACGCGAGGATCAGCGCGACCGCCGAGGCGATGCGGATCCCGGTGGCGATGTACGGGACCGCGCTCGGGAGCGTGATGCGCCAGAGCTGCGCGCGGCGCGGCACCCCGAACGAGCGCGCCGTGTCGATCGTCACGGGGTCGACGTCCCGGACGCCGTACATCGTCTGCACGAGGATCGGCCAGAACGCGCCGAACGTCGCGAGGAACACCTCGCTGCGCAGCGTCGTCCCGAGCGTCAGGAAGAGCAGAGGGATCAAGGCCGCCGACGGGATCGGGCGGAGGAACTCGACCGGCACGCGGAACGCGCGGCCCGCGAAGTCGCTCAGGCCGAGCACGATCCCGGTCGGGACGGCGAGGACGGTCGCGAGTGCGAGCCCGAGCGCCCAGCCGCGCACCGTGTATCCGAACGCGCTCCAGAAGGCCGACGTCCGGGCCATCGACCAGAGCTCGTCGACGGTCGCCGTCATCGACGGCAGGTCCTCCTCGCGGATCAGTCCGGACCGCGAGACAAGCTCCCAGAAGGCGAACGCGAACGCGATCGAGAGCACGAACACGAGCGCGTTGGCGACGCCGGACGGCGTCGTCGCGCCCTCCGCCGCGGGGAGCGCCGGGCGGAGCGTCTCGGCAGTCGCCTCCTGCGCTGTCGTCATCCGCGGGTCGCGCCTCCCGTCGGACGGGCGCGCCCGCCCCGCGACGACGCCGCCCGGCCCCCTGCGGCCGTGCTCGCATCTCCTCCGCCGGGTTCAGCCACGCAGGGTCAACGGTACGGTCGGATGCGTCTACTTGTCAAGACGCCATCCCATCATCTGGGATGAGCGTCGATCCGGGCGCGGTGCGCCGGCCGATGGCACGGGAGTCCGCCCTGAACGCCTGTTCAGCCGGACGTGCGCGCGTCCTGCAGCGCGCGCCACACCCGCTCGCCGTTCGCGGGCATCTCGACGTGCCGGACGCCGAACGGCGCGAGTGCGTCCACGACCGCGCTCTGGACGGCGGGGGTCGCTCCGATCGTGCCCGACTCGCCGATCCCCTTCGCGCCGAGCACGTTGAGCGGGGTCGGCGTCTCCATCTCGACGACGTCCCACGAGGGCAGCTCGGCCGCCGAGGGGAACGCATAGCCCAGGAAGGACGCCGTGAGCGGGTTTCCCTCCTCGTCGTACACGAACTCCTCGAAGAGCGCCTGCGCGACGCCGGTCGCGACACCGCCGTGCACCTGCCCCTCGGCGATCACCGGGTTGACGATGTTGCCCGCGTCGTCGACGGCGACGAGACGCCGGAGCTCGACCTCGCCGGTCTCGGTGTCGACCTCGACCACGGCGACGTGGGCCCCGAACGGGAACGTCGGCGCGTCGGCCTTGAAGATCTCCGCGGCGCGCAGCTCCTCGAGCCTCCCCTGCTCGTCCGCGGCGGCCGCGAGCTCCTTCCACGAAAGCACCGGCGTCGGCGAGCCCACGACGTGGAAGCCGCCGGCCTCGGCGTCGAGGACGACGTCGTCCGCGCTCGCCTCGAGCTCTTCGGCTGCGAGCACCCGGGCGCGCTCCACGACGACGTCCGCCGCTACGCGCGCCGCGACGCCGCCGATCTGGGTCGACTTCGAGCCGTACGTGCCGACCCCCTGCGACACCTCGTCGGTGTCGCCCTTGATCACCCGCACCGACTCGACCGGAAGGCCGAGCCTGTCCGCCACGATCATCGCGAACGTCGTCTCGTGGCCCTGCCCGTGCGAGAAGGAGCCAGTGCGCAGCACGGCCTCGCCGTCCGGCGTGATCTCCACCTCGCCGAGCTCGGGCTCGACCAGGCCGTTCGTGATCTCGACGTAGACGCTGACGCCGATGCCGAGCGCCCGTGAGTCGCCCGACGCCGCGACGGCGCTTCTGCTCCTCGCGCAGTCCGCCGTAGTCCGCCGTCTCGAGCGCGAGGTCGAGCGCGCGCTCGTAGTCGCCCGAGTCGTAGCCGGCACCCGAGGCCGTGGTCAGCGGGAACGCGTCCGACGGGAAGAGGTTGCGCCGCCGCACCTCGGCAGGGTCGTTCCCGAGCTCGGCCGCGAAGAGGTCCATCGCCCGCTCGATCGCCTGCGCGGCCTCGGGTCGGCCGGCGCCGCGGAACGGGCCCGTCGGGGTCGTGTTGGTGACGACGCTCACCGTGTCGGCCTCGATCTTCGGGATGGAGTAGACACCGCTCGCCATCAGCGCCGTGAAGCCCGGGAGGATGGCGCCGATCCGCGGGTACGCCCCCGCCTCCTGCACCACCCGCAGGCGGTAGGCCTGGACGTCCCCGTCGCGGCTGCCGCCGATCGTGAACTCGAGATGCGCTGCCCGGCCGTGGGCCATCGCGATCATGTTCTCGCTCCGCGTCTCGGTCCAGCGGACGGGACGTCCCGTCTTGCGCGCGAGCCAGGACACGAGGATCTCCTCGACACCGAGAAGCTTCGCCCCGAAGCCCCCACCGACGTCGGGCGCGACGACGCGCACCTCGGCGGGCTCGAGTCCGAGGATCGCCGCGAGGTCCCTTCGGTCCTGGTGCGGCGTCTGCGTCGAGAGCCAGAGCGTCAACCGCCCGTCGTCGCCCACGACGGCGGCGCACACCCGCGGCTCGAGCGGGCACGCGGCCATCCGCTGGCTCACGAGGCCGCCGGAGACCACGACGTCGCAGCCGTCGAACAGGGCTTCGTCCCGTTCCACCGGGTGGCTCGTGCACACGTTCGTACCCGCCTCGGGATGGAGCAGCACGTCGCCCTCGAGCGCCGCGCCGGGATCGACCACGACGGGGAGCGGGTCGTAGTCCACTGCGACGAGCTCGGCGGCGTCGACACCTGCACTCCGCGTCTCGCTGACGACGACCGCGACGATGTCGCCGACGAAGCGGACGACACCGTCTGCGAGGTACGGTCGGCCCATCCGCTCGTCGAGGCCCGGCACCGGCGGCGGCTGGAACCTGCCGAGGTCGGAGTCGGCGGCCGTGAAGACCTGCACCCCCGGCAGCGCCGATACCGCCGACGCGTCGATCTCGCCGAGTCGCGCATGCGCGTACGGCGAGCGGACGAAAGTCGCGTGGAGCGCATCGGGGAGCTCGAGGTTCTCGACGTACTGGCCCACACCGCGCAGGAACCGGTCGTCCTCCCGTCGGAGGATCCGCTGCCCCATCATGCCGCTCACGCACGGACTCTCTCACACCGCGGCACGGCAAGCGAGGGAACCGTCTAGCGCCCCCAGACCTCCTCGGCCACCTCGACCACCAGCGCGAGCTTCGCGACCTGCTCGTCGTGGGAGAGTGCGTTCCCGTCGACCGTCGACGAGAACCCGCACTGCGGGGACAGGCAGAGCTGCTCGAGCGGCGCATACCGGCTCGCCTCCTCGATCCGCCGCAGGAGGTCGTCCCTCGACTCGAGCGCGCCGCTCTTCGTCGTCACGAGCCCGAGCACGACCTGCTTGTCGCCCGCGGGCAGGAACCTGAGCGGCTCGAAGCCGCCGGAGCGCTCGTCGTCCCACTCCATGAAGTAGCCGTCGACCTCGAGCTCGTCGAACAGCGCCTCGGCGACGTGGTCGTAGCCTCCCTCGGCGACCCACGACGAGCGGAAGTTCCCGCGGCACATGTGCGTCGTGACGCTCATCCCGTCCGGCCGGCCGTGGAGCGCCTCGTTGATGTGGCGGATGTACTCGACGTGCTGGGCGTCCGGGTCGCCGCCGATCGAGGCGACGTACCGGCGCTGCTCGGGATCGTTCAGGTACGCGAGGCTCGTGTCGTCGAGCTGGAGGTATGTGCAGCCGAGCTCGCCGAGCCGCCGCACCTGCTCGCGGTAGGCCGCGGTGAGGTCGCTCCAGAAGGCGTCGAGCTCGGGGTACACCTGCTCGTCGATCGCCGCTCTGCCGCCGCGGTAGTGGACCATGCTCGGGGAGGGGATCGTCAGCTTCGGCACGCCGTGCGTGACGTGCTCGGAGAGGAACGAGTACGCGTCGCCGAAGATCGTCTGCGACACCCCGACCTTGCCGTCGACGTGGAGCGCCGCCGCCATGAACTCGATGTCGCCCTGCTCGTTGTGGAACGAGACCTTGACCTTGTCGTCCGCGGTCGAGATCCCGTCGAGCGCGTAGATGAAGTCCATGTGCCACGAGCTGCGGCGAAACTCGCCGTCCGTGACGCCGCGCAGCCCGATCTCCTCCTGCAGGCGGACGGCGTCGGCGACCGCCTCGTCCTCGACCGCCCGCAGCTCGTCCGCGGTGATCCGGCCCGCGGCCGCGTCCTCGCGTGCGCGGAGCAACGCGGGCGGCCGGAGCAGGCTCCCGACGTGATCGGCGCGAAACGGTGGCTTGGTGCGAGCTGTCATCGTCATCTCCCCTCGATTTCGCGGCAGGCTACTCGCCCGCACGCCTCCCCGAGAACCCGAACGACGGTTCTCTATCATCGGCACGGCCGTGGCGCACTCGACCCGTCCTGAGCACGTCGGTGCGACCCTGCCTCCGGTTCTGCGCGTCGTCACGGGCCACGACGCCGCGGGTCGGGCGGTGATCGTCCAGGAGGGAGCGCCCCCGACGAGCATCGCGCTCGAGGCCGTCCCGGGAACCGTCTTCCACGAGATCTGGGCCACCTCGTCGGTCCCCGCGCCGGTCGACAACGGCCCCGACCCGACCATCGGGCCCCTGCAGCTCGCACCGCCCCAGGGAGGCACGCGCGTCAGGATCGTCGACATCCCGCCGGACTCGGTCCAGGACGCGATCGGACCGGACGAGGCCGCAGCGGCCTTCACGGCGATCGGCGCGACGCACGCTCACGCGCTCGACGGTCCCCATGCCCTGATGCACCGCACCGAGACCGTCGACTTCGGGATCGTGCTGTCGGGCGAGGTCTGGCTCGTGGTCGACGAGGGCGAGGCGCGCCTGCGGCCCGGGGACGTCGTCGTCCAGCGCGGGACGAGCCACGCGTGGTCGAACCGCACCGACGCGACCGCCCGGATGGCATTCGTGCTCGTCGACGGCCGCTATGCCGACGACCTGCCTGCCGCGACGAACGGAGGACGCTGATGGCGATCGTGCTGCAGGCGACGTGGAAGGCACGTCCCGGTGCCGAGGAAGCCGTCCTCGAGGCGTTGACGAAGGTGGCGCCGCTTTCGCGGGCCGAGCCGGGATGCCGTCTCTACCAGCCCTACCGCGACCCCGACGAGCCGGGCGTGTTCCACATCTTCGAGATCTACGACGACGAGAACGCCGTTGCCGCGCACAGCGGCTCGGAGCACTTCGAGCGATATGTGCTCGGCCAGGCGGTGCCCCTGCTCGAGAGCCGCGAGCGCCGGTTCTTCGAGACGATCGACGCGTAGTCAGCGCCCCATCGCCGCGAAGCGCGGCAGGGACGGATGCGGGACGAAGCGCGTGCGGACGTCGACGACGGCGGGCAGGCCGGACGCGAGCGCGCGGTCGAGCGCCGGACGGACGTCGCCGAGCTCGGTGATCCGCTCGCCGTGGCAGCCGAAGGCGCGGGCGACCGCCGCGTAGTCCGTCCCCTCGAGCGCGGTGTCGAGCTCGAATCCGGCGCGCTCCTGACCGAACCGGATCACGCCCCAGGCGGCGTTGTCGTGGATCACCGTCACGACGGGGAGCCCGAGGCGGCGGGCGGTGTCGAGCTCCGCGAGCGTGAACCCGAACGCGCCGTCCCCCGTCACGTTCACGACGAGGCGTCCGGGATGGGCCGCCTGCAGCGCGAGCGCGTACGGGAGCCCGAAACCGAGGTGCGCCATCCCGGGGTCGTGGAACCGGGTGCGCGGCTCGAGCGCCGGGGTGAGGTCGTTGCTCCAGAAGGTCGTGTGGCCGCCGTCGTATACGACGAGCGCCTCGTCCGGCAGCCACTCGCCGAGCTCGCGCGCGAGAAGCGCCGGATGGAGTGGCGCGCTCGGGTCGTCGGAGCCTGCGAAGAGCCCCGCCAGGTGGTCTCGATGGTCGGCGACGAGCGACGCGACCCAGGCTGTGTCGGCTCTCGGGCCGCCGTCGCCTAGCGCCTCGAGAAGCGACGTCAGACCTTCGCGAACGCCGCCCGCGAGAACGAGCGTGGACGAGGGCAGGACGCCGCGCGCCGCCGTCGGGTCGACGTCGAGGTGGATCACCTGCTGTCCGGGCGGGCCGAGCGCGGGCGTCGAGCCCTCCCAGAGCCACGAGGACACGCGGCAGCCGGCGAGGAGGACGACGTCCGCCTCGCGCAACGCCCGCATGACCGGCTCTCCGCCGACCAGGCCGCCGTGGCCGAAGAAGGCGGGGTCCGCGCTCGAGACGGCGCCGAGCCCCATCTGGGTCGCGGTCGCGGCCGCCTCCAGCCGGCGCGCGAGGCTGCGGAGCTCGGACGCCGCATCCTCGAGGACGACGCCGCCTCCCGCGACGACGAGCGGACGTGTCGCATCCGCGAGGATCCGTGCCGCCCGTTCCACGTCGGTGGGGGAAGGCGCCGCCGGCGTGATCCGCTCGGGGCGCGCGTCGAGCTCGGACACGGCGAGCTCGGCGTCGGCCGCGAGGACGTCGGCGGGCAGCCCGAGATACACGGGCCCGGGCCGGCCGGCCAGCGCCTCGACGGCCGCGGCACGGACGAGCGCGGGGATCTCCTCGGGCGAGGCGGCGACGGCGCTCCATTTCGTCGTCGCCCGCATCAGCCCGGGCACGTCGGACGCCATCGTCAGCCCGAGGCCCGCCGCCCCGAGGTGCGTCGGGGCGACGGAGGTCAGGACGAGGACGGCAAGGCCGTTCGCGCGCGCCGTGCCCAGCCCGCCGACGAGGTTGTGCGCTCCCGGCCCCATCTCGCCGTAGCACGCCGCGAGCCGCCCGGTGCCGTGGAAGGTCGCCGCGGCCATCCACGCTGCGGACGCCTCGTGCCGCGTCCCCAGGTGCCGGAGCCGCGGCTCGCCCGCGACCGCGCGGAGGAACGGGCCGAGCTTGCCGGCGGGCACGCCGAACAGCTCGTGCACGCCCGACGCGACGAGCGCCCGCGCGAGCGCGGCGCCACCGTCGACGGTCGCCGTCGCAGGCCCTGCGGTCCCCGTCACGTCCGTCCGGCGGCTGCCTGCCAGTGCGGCAGCGGCAGGCCGGGCACGGGCGAGCGGAAGCACGGGATCGTCGTGCCCATGAGGCTGCCGAGGTAGACGGTCCGCAGGTCCTCCCCGCCGAACGTCACGCTCGCCATCATCGGCGCGATCGTGCCACGGGCCGACCCGAGGATCTCCGGGGTCATCGTCCCCGCGCGAAAGTGCGCGTCCCATGCCTCGACCTTCGCGGCGTCGCCGTCGTCGAGCAGGGTCAGCACGTCGCCCTCCGGAGTCAGCGCGATCAAGCGGTCCGCGTTGACGAGGGTGATCCACAGGTTGCCGGCCGCATCGAACGCGAACCCGTCCGGGATGCCGCCGACGTCCGCGGGGCCGTACACCTCCCGCTGCAGCTCGCTCCCATCGTCGTCGACGCGCACCCGCGAGATCCGACGCGCGTTCGACTCGACGACGTACAGCCATTCCTCGCGCTCGTCGAAGCGGATCTCGTTCGTCCCGACGAACCCGTCGGCGACGACGCGGATCCCCCGCTCGTCGACGAGCCCCACGTAGCCGTCGGCCGACTTCTCGTTCACGGAGTGCGTCCAGGGGTCGAGCCGCGTCGTGACCGTGAACCAGATCCGGTCGCGCGAGTCGACGAGGACGAAGTTCGTCTTGCCGAGGGGAGTGCCGTCGATCTCCGTCGCCAGCGTGGTCGAGCGGCCGTCGCGCGTCATCCGCTCGATGGCGTCGGTGCCGAAGTTGGCGATCACGATGTCTCCGTCCGCCGCGAACGCGAGCCCGTTGGGGAGCGTGCTTCCCATCGTGTACCGCCCCGCGGACGCGGACTCCGCGAAGCTGGAGTCGACCTCCTGGGCGACGAGCTCCTGCGTCCCGTCCGGGTCGATGCGCATCACGCCGCCGCGGGCGTCCGCTGCCCAGAGCGTCCCGTCGCCCTCGGCGAGGATGCATTCGGGGCGCTGGAGGTCGCGACCGACGAACGAGATCCGGTCGCGGTCGACCGTCCAGCCCCGGAGCAGGTTCCGGCTCACCTCGGCCCCCAGACGCGGCGGGCGGCGTCCGACACCGCTCGGAGCTTGGCCTCCTGGACATCCGGCGTGATGCGCCGCTCCGCCGCCGTCTCACCCGCGGAGGCGAACCCGCACTGCGTCGAAATGCCGAGCCGGTCTTTCGGGTGGTAGCGCGCGGCCTCCTCGATACGGGCCACGAGCGACTCGCCGTCCTCGATGTCGGCCCACTTGGTCGAGACGAGCCCGAGCACCACGGTCGTGTCGTCCGGAAGTCTCGCGAGCGGCTCGAAGGAGCCGGAGCGCTCGTCGTCGTACTCGACGAGGAATGCCTCGAACCCGGTCGCTCGGGCGAACACGTGCTCCGCGAGCGCGTCGTAGCCACCGTCCGCGATCCACGCTTGCGTGCCGTTGCCCTTGCAGAGGTGCATCGCCAGGCGGCAGCCCGGAAGCTCGACGTCCCCGAGCCCGCAGACGAGCTCCGTGCCGACGCGGAGCAGCTCATCGGACGGGATCCCCCGCTCGTCGTACTCCGCCTGGACCCGCTTGTCGGCGTACGCCTCCGCGAGCTCGGGTGCATCGATCTGGATGTACTCGCACCCTGCGCCTGACAGCTCCCGCATCCAGCCTCGGACGGCCTCCGCCGCGTCGGCCACCAGCTCGAACGGATCGGGATAGGCAGCCTTCGACTGCTCGTTCCAGAACCCGAGGACCATGAGCGGGCTCGGGAGGGTGACCTTCACCGGCAGGCGCGTGCGCTCGCGTGCGTAGCGGAGCTCGTCGACCCCGGGACACGGTCGTGGTGCGATCCGGCCCGTGACGGAGAAGGGAATCGTGACCTCCATCGCGTCCTCGGGCCGCTTGCCGTGGAACTTGACGGTGAGGCCGGGGAGTGGGCTCAGCCCGTCGAGGCCCGACACGAAGAACTCGAAGAAGATCGAGCGGCGCATCTCCCCGTCCGTGACGACGTCCACGCCGGCCGCCTCCTGGAGACGGAGCACATCGTCCACCGCGGCGTCCTCGACCCGCCGGTACTCCTCGGGGTCGAGCGTACCCGCCCGGAATGCAGCGCGGGCGGCGACGAGCGCGGGCGGACGGAGCAGCGAGCCGACGACCTCAGCCCTGATCTCGCTCACGACGCGTCCCGGTAACGCACGACGCCGTCCGTACGCACGGCGGTGAGGTCGGCGAACGGGTTGAGGTCAGGGCGATCCACGACCCGGTAGAGCGTGTAGAGCTGCGGCAGGAACGCGGCCCAGTTGCCGATCTCCTCGGCGCAGTGCTTCGCCCACACGAGCCCCTCCTCCGGGGTCTCCGGCACCCGCCGACCGATGGCCGACGAGCGTCCGACGACCCCGGCGTCGGTCTTCTGCCACTGGTGGATGCGGTAGCCCATCGGCTCCTCGACGTCGAGGCTCTCGGGGCCGAAACCGAGGCCCGCGGCGACGACGCAGTGCTCGTAGACGATCCGCTCCTGAATCTCCGGGGCGAGCGTGGCCGGGTCCTCGAAGCGGATGTAGAGGTTGCGGAACGTGCCGTCGGACCAGGTCTGCGGTGCGAGGTGGACGGCCCCGACCACGTTTCCGGGCCGGACGGGCACCGCCCAGCTCAGAGGCTCGTGCTCGGACGGGTGCCAGAGCACGAAGCCCTTCTCCATGTTGCTCCAGAACCAGTCGATCATTCTCGGCGTGATCCCCTCGTGCTCCCAGTCGAGGTGGGTGCCGAGCGCGTCCTGTGTCACCCGCGGAGTCACCGACTCGTCCAGTCCCCGGGGAGCACGGTCGACCAGCCCCCGTCGACGACGAGATTCGCACCCGTGACGTAGGAGGACTCGTCACTCGCGAGGAAGAGCGCGCAGCGCGCCACGTCCTCCGGCCGGCCGGGTCGTCCGAGGGGGATGTGGTCGGCGATGCGCGCGACCGGGTGCGCCGGGTCGTCGAAGAGATGCTGCGTCTGCGGCGTCACCGTCATGCCCGGGGACACGCTGTTCACGCGGATCCCGTGTCGAGCTCCTTCCGCTGCAAGCTGTCGCGTCAGGGCGATCACGGCGCCCTTCGACGCGGTGTGCGCCGTGCGGTCGAGCGTGAGCGACCCGGTCATGCCCGCCGTCGAGCCGACGTTGACCACGCTGCCGCCGCCCCGGGCGCGGAGGTGCGGCCACGCGTGCTTGCATGCGAGGAAGACGAGATCGAGCTCGTTGCGGATGGTGAACGACCAGTCAGCGAGAGTCACTTCCTCGAGGGGCGCGAAGCTCGTCAGACCTGCGTTGTTGTAGAGGACGTCGATGCCGCGCCTGCTCGGCAGCGGCGGCGTCGATCCAGGCGCGCACCGCCTCCTCGTCGGCGACGTCGACGGGTGCGGACGAGGTCATGTCCCCTCCGGCGCCGCGCACGAGCTCGACGGTCTCGCCGGCGCGGGCGGGATCGAGGTCGCAGCCCACGACGGTCGCTCCCTCGGCGGCGAAGAGGGCGGCCGCGGCCCGGCCGATGCCGCCGCCCGTGCCGGTGATCAGCGCGACCTTTCCCTCGAGGCGCCCCATCTCAGACGCGATCGCCGAGGCGGCGGTCCCGCCCGTAGAAGAACACGACGACGAAGAGCAGCACCCCGTAGAGGATCTGCTGGTCGGCGGTGTCGTATCCGTTGCCGATCATGAGCGTGCCGAGCACGATCAGGAGCAGGCTGCCGAGGACGGTTCGCCAGTAGTCGCCCCGCGCCCCGAACGCGGTGCCTCCGATGATCACCGCCGTGAGGCCCTGCCAGAGGTAGTTCGTGCCGAGCGAGGCGTCTGCGGCACCGGCGAAGCCGCCGAGCAGCATCCCGGTGATCGCCGCGACGAGCGCGCTGAACGCGAAGACGCCCATCCAGACGAGCCGCGTCCGGACGAGCGCCATCTCCGCCGCGCGCATGTTCGCGCCCGTCGCGTACAGCCGGCGTCCCGACGGCGTCCGCTGGAGGAAGATCGCGATCGCGATCGCGAACACCGCCCACACCGCGACGAGTGGCGGGAAGTCGATCCCGAACGTCTCGCTTGCGGGGGATGTGAGAGTCTGGAGCCAGGTCGGCGGGGTTCCCGTGATGAAGCCCTTCGCCCAGACGAGGAGTGCGCCGTTGACGATCGCCCCCATCGCCAGCGTGATGATGAGCGGGTCGATGCGCCACCGATGGCAGATGAAGCCGACCGCGCCTCCGCCCGCGACCGCGAGAGCGGCGATCAGCGCGAAGGTCGCGCCGAACGACCACCCGCGGGAGCCGTTCAGCTGGACGAGCATGATCGCGCCCATCCCGATCCACGCCGCGATCGAGAAGTCGATGCCGCCGATGAGGACGCACAGCGTCTGCCCCGCCGTCGCGATGCCGAGCAGCGCCGCGAGCACGAGCATCGAGTAGATGCTCCGGCGCGAGGCGAAGCCGTCGAGCGTCGCGGCGCCGTACGCGAAGAGGACGACGAGCGCGACGAGCTGCGCGACCGGAAGGTGGGCCTGGAAGCGGCGCACGGACGCGACGACGCCGGGGCCGCGGCTCGCCGTCTCGACGGGTGCGACGCTCACGCCGTTCCCGCCCGCCGAGGCGCTGTCAGCTGCGCTCCGATCACCGATCCGACGATGAGCATCCCGCCGTAGGCCACCTGGAGCCAGTACGCGTCGACGTGCAGGGCGCTCAGCAGGTTCTGGACGAGGAAGATCGCCGATGCCCCGACGATCGCCCCGAGTAGGCCCCCGCGGCCGCCGCCGATCGGGGTCCCTCCGAGCGCGACCGCCGCGAGGGCGATGAGGACGTACTCGAGCCCTGCGTTTCCGTCCGACGACTGCAGCAGCGTCGCGATCGCGATGCCCGCGACGGCGGCGAAGACACCCCCGAGCGTGTAGGCGAGGATCCGCACGCGCGTCACGTCGACCCCTGACGAGAAGGCGGTTGCGTCGTTCCCGCCGACGGAGAGCAACACGCGATGGTACGGCAGGCGCTGGAGCAGGATCCACACGACGACCGGGACGGCGATCAGCACGAGACCGCCCGGGATCGGACCGAACCCTTCCGCGAGGTGCTGTGTCCAGCTCGGCGGCGACGCGGTCGGCGCGCCCGCGATCTTCTGGTTGACGCCCTGGAGCACGAACAGCATGCAGAGCGTCGCGATCACCGGCTGGTAGCGGAGCACGGCGACGGAGAGCCCGTTCACGAGCCCGATCGCGGCGCCGAGCGCGAGGACGATCGGCACGGCGAGCCAGGCGCTCCCCCACGTCCCGTGCGGGAGGAGATAGAGGATCAGCACGTTCGAGACGAGACCGGCGTTGAGGCCGACCGACATGTCGAGCCCGCCGCCGCCGCTCAGGATCGCGGGAGTCGCGGCCATCGCCACGAGCGCGAACGGCGCGAAGAGCATGAGGTTCGTGTCGAAGTTGCTCGGGCTGCCGAAGCTCGGCAGCACGGCGATGTTCGCGACGAGCAGCACGACGGAGAGCAGCAGAGCGAAGGCGAAGCTGCGCGTTCGCAGGAAGCGCCGGATCTCAGACACCCGCCGGCTGCTCCTGCCCGAAGTAGCTCGCGACGAGCACCGACCGCGTGAGCGACGCGCGACCGAGCTCCACCTCGAGCTCGCCCTCCTTGAAGACGAGCACCCGGTCCATCAGCTCGATCAGCTCGTCGACCTCGGTCGAGAGCATCACGACGGCGATCCCCTCGCCCGTCAGCTCGGCGAGCAGGTCGTAGATGTCGCGCTTCGCGCCGAGGTCGACGCCGCGGGTCGGGTCGTTCAAGAGCAGGATGCGCGGCTTCGACGCGAGCCAGCGGGCGATGACGACCTTCTGCTGGTTCCCGCCCGAGAGGGTCATGATCCCGTCGCTGGAGCGCCCGAGCTTGATGCGCAGCCGGTCGACGTACCCGGACAGGCGCTGCTCGCTCGCCGACTGACGGACGAAGCCCGCGACGGTGTCGCGCCCGACCGTCGGCAGCCTGAAGTTCTCGCGCACCGAGAGGACGCCGAAGAGCGCCTCGTCCCTGCGCTCACGCGGGACGTAGGCGACCCCGGCGCGCGCTGCGGCCGCGGGGGAGGCGAGCGCGTCCTCCCGTTCCGGGGTCATGCGGACGACGCGCCCGGAGACACCGCCCGCCCCGCGCAGGGCCTGGAGGAACACGTCCTGCCCCTGTCCCTCGAGCCCGGCGAGCCCGACGATCTCGCCTGCGTGCAGCTCGAAATCGATCTCCCTGGCGCCCTGCCGCAGCCGGACCCCGGTGGCCCGCAGGACCACGTCGGCGGAACGAGGGCGCTCGGGGTGGGCGTGGCCGGTGTCGGTGAGATGCTCCGCACCGGTCATCAGCCGGACGAGCTCGGCCGCCTCGACCTCGCCCCGGGCGCGCGTCGCGACCGTCTCGCCCGAGCGCATCACCGTCACCCTGTCGCCGATCTCCTCGACCTCGTCCATCCGGTGCGAGATGAAGATCGTGCTCGTTCCCTCGCCCGCGAGGCGGCGGACGATCGCGAACAGCCGGTCGCGGGTCGCGACGTCGAGCGCCGAGGTCGCCTCGTCGAGCACGAGGATCTGCGGGCGCCGGATGAGCGCGCGCGCGATGCAGCACGCCTGCCGGTCGCTGAGCGAGAGCTCCTCGACCGGCCGGCCCAGGTCGGCAGCGGTACCTGTCAGCTCGAGCATCGTCTCGGACGCTCGCTCGAGGCGCTCGGCTCTCGAGACTGCGTCGCGATGCAGCGGATCGATGCCGAGCCAGAGGTTGTCGAGGATCGAGCGCGGAGGCACGACCAGCACCTCCTGGAAGACGGCGACGATCCCGAGCTCGAGCGCCTCCCGCGGCGACCGGACCGCGGCGAGCGTCCGGCCGCCGACCTCGATCGTCCCGCCGTCCGGCCGGTGGACGCCCGTGAGCATCTTGACGAGCGTGCTCTTCCCCGACCCGTTCTCGCCCATGATCGAGTGCACCTCGCCGACCCGCAGGTCGAATGTGCACGCCTTGACCGCCTGCGTCGGGCCGAATGCCTTCGCCAGGTCGGACGTCCGCAGGGCGTACGTCGCGCCGGTCTCGGGAACGGTGGGCGGGGTCAGGGTGCTCACGCGACGTCGCGACGTCCGCCGCGTGGCCGCGCCCACGCGGGGCGCGGCCACGAGCGGCCGGTCGCTAGAACCCCTTCGCCTTGCGGTCGGGGTGGGTGAACAGCGAGCTCAGGTCCGTCTCGCTGTAGTGCGTCGAGCGGGGCTGCTCGACGGTGCCCGGGGTCGTCACCGTCCAGCCCGGCTTTGCGTACTGCTTGTAGTTCGCCTGCGTGATCTGCGGCTGCGGCCACGGGATGTCGGACACCTTCGGCCCCTGGCCCGCGAGCATGCGGAGGGTGACGCGCACCATCAGGTTCGTGATGGCGGTCGGGCCGCCTGCGAAGCCCGTGGTCGAGTAGCCCTTGCTCGCATTGTCCGACCAGTAGGCGAGGTCGCCCTTCTGGGCTGCCATCGCCGTCACCGACGGGACCTCGCGCCCCGCCTGCTGGAACGCCCCGATGATCGACGGGCCCATCGTCGCCGTGTGGAAGACGGCGTCGATGTCACCCGGGTAGGTGGCGAGGAACTGCAGCACTGCGGCGCGAACAGCCGGGGGAGCGAAGTTGCCGTCGATCTCGCCGACCAGCTTCACGTTCGGGCACGCGGCGAGCAGGTTGTTGTAGACCGCCCAGGTCGACTTGTCGACCGCGGTGACACGAATGCCGTGGACGCCGAGGAAGTTGCCCTTTCCGCCCTTCAGCTTGAGCAGGTTGGCCATCGCCTGACCGCCCGACGTGTACACGTTCGGGCCGACGCTCACAGCGGACGCGTCGGACAGCGGGTTGATGTACGCGATCGTCGCGACACCCTGCTTGAGGGCGTCCTTGACGACCGGGAGCATCGCCGGCCCCGACGACGGCTGGACGATGATCAGGTCGGCGCCCTGCTGAACGAGGGACTGGTAGTTCTGGACTTCCTTCGTGGGGTTCCCGGCCTCCGAGACGACCGCGATCACCTTGTCGACCGCCGCCGACCGGTTCAAGAACTTCTGGAGCGAGTTGAACACGTAGGCCTGGAACGGGTTCGACAGGCCGTCGAACAGGATGCCGACGGTGTACGGGCCCTTGCCCTTCGGCTTCCAGTTCGCGAGCTGGCTCTTGCGGAGCGTGAACGGCCAGCCGTTGTAGTACCCCTTGACAGTCGCGGTCGTCGTCTTCAGGGCGCCCTGCGGGTCGCTGGGAGCCACCTTCGGCAGCGTGCCGCACGCTGCGGCCGCGGTCGTCGCCGACGAGCCCGGCGATGCCATCCCGAGCGCCGCCGCGACCGCGACGGCACACACGAGCAGACAGCCCACGATGAGTCGATGCGGGAACCTGCCCGCACCACGGTCACGCGTCATTCGGTCCTCCTTCGCCATTGTCACTCGTGCCTCCCAGCCTGTTGAGACGTCGGTTTCACGGCGTTCGTCTGTGGCTCGGCACCGGCCGCGCCGACGCTTCCCACCTCGCCCGACGCTCGCCGCAGCGCGTCCGACAGAGCCTTTGCGCCTCCCTGCGCCGACTGACCCCCGTCGACCGCGATCTCCGCACCGCTCAGGTACGTCGACTCGTCCGAGAGGAGGAAGCCGACGAGCGGCGCGACGTCGTCGGGCGTCCCCACCCGCGCGAGCGGGGCGACCTCGAGCGACGCCTCGAGGAACGCCGCCGGAGCCGACGCCGTCATGGGGGTCTCGATGTAGCCGGGGTGGATCGTGTTGACCCTGATCCCGCGCGGGCCGAGCTCCATGCTCGCGACGCGCGAGAGCCCGCGGAGCGCCCACTTGCTCGCCGTGTAGGCGACGGTGTAGTGCGCAGTGAGGGCCGCGACCGAGCCGACGTTGACGATCGACCCACCGCGCCGCATCGCGGGCATCACGGCCTGGATCCCGAGAAGCGCCCCGGTGACGTTGACGCCGAGCACGCGGTTCCAGTCCTCGAGCGTCACCGAGCCGAGCCGCGCGCGGTGCGTGATCCCGGCGTTGTTCACCAGCCCGTCGACGGCGCCGAGGCGGCCCGCCGTCTCCGAGACGATGTCCTCCCAGGCATCGGGGCGCGTGACGTCGAGGCGCCGGTACTCCACGGTTCCCGTGCCCGACGGGTAGCTCGGCGAATCCTCGACGAGGTCGGTGGCGACGACATCCGCCCCCTCCCGGACGAGCCAGGCGACCTCCGCGGCTCCCTGCCCGCCGGCTGCGCCGGTGACGATCACGACCTTGCCTGCGACCCGACCGACGCCCACGATCAGATGGGGGCCGCCGTCAGATGCACCGACTCGATCGTCAGCCCGACGAAGTCGGCATCGCGCGCCTCCTCGATCTCCCACGTGCCCAGTTGGCGCGAGATCTCCGAGATCCGCTTGCAGCGATCGAAGCGCCGGGTCATGAAGCGCCCGAGCGCGTCACCGAGATCGTCGGACGACGTGACCTCGTCGGCGAGCACGACGGCGTCCTCGATCGCCATGGCGGCACCCTGGCCGACGTGGGGGGAGGTGGCGTGCGCCGCGTCGCCGACGAGCACGACGCGCCCGCGGTACCACGGCGGTGGCACGAGCAGCGAGTAGACCGGCCGATAGACGATCTCCGACTGCTCGGTGATCTGCGTGTCACGTAGCTGCCCGATCACGCCTCCGTACCCCGCGAGGTGCTCGCGGAGCGTCTCGGCGAGCCGCTCCTCGGGGACGTCGAGGTCGTCGCCGGGCCAGCGCTCGATGACGAACATGTACATGAGGTCCGGCGCGAGCGGAACCAGTCCCGCCTTTCCGCGCACGCCGACGAACGTGTCGAGCGTGTCCTGCTCCGGAGGCTTCGCGAAGTTGTGGCGCCAGACGACCTGTCCCGTGTACTCCGGCTCCGGGGCATCCGGAAAGACGCGCCTACGGATGAGCGAGTTGATCCCGTCGGCCCCGATCACGAGGTCGTAGCGGCCGCTCGAGCCGTCCGTCAGGGTCACGTCGACCCCGTCGTCGTCCTGCGCCAGGGCATCGACGGTGACGCCGAGTCGGACATCGGCCCCGGACTCCCGCACGGCGTCCTGAAAGATGCGATGCAGACGCGGGCGCGTGATCCCGTTCATGCCGGGGTAGCGGTCGCCGAGGAGTGGCGGCGCCGGCACCTTCCCGAGCTCGTTGCCCTCGCCGTCGCAGAAGCGCGACCCCTGGATCGCGAACCCCTCGGCGATCGTCCGCTCGCCCAGTCCGAGCTGGTCGAGGGCGCGGATCGCGTTGCCCGGCTGGATGATCCCGACGCCGTACACGTCCCACTTCGGGTTGAGCTCGACGACGTCGACCGCGACGCGTGCCTTTCGGAGCGCGATCGCGCTCGAGAGGCCGCCGATCCCTCCTCCGACGACGAGGACGCGCTCGACGCCGGTCAATTGAACAACCCGGTCGCGGCCCTCGTCTCCTCCGCCTTCTCGTGGGTCATCTCGACGGGCGGGAACGACTCGAACATCGAATGCGGCAGCCCGAGGTTCTTGTAGAAGACGTTCGAGCCCTGGTGCGGCTCGTACCGCACCGTCTCCCAGTCCGGCTCGTAGTTGCGGTATCCGCCCGCATTGATCTCGACGCGCATGCCGCCGGGCTCGCGGATGTAGAGGTAGTCCTGCTCGCCCATCCCGTGCTTGCCGGGACCGAACTCGATGGCGACGTCGGCGTTGAGCAGGACGTCCGCGACGCGCAGCAGCTCCTCGCGGGAGTCGACGAAATACGCGACGTGGTTCACACGTGCGGGGACGCCAGAGGGATCCCACACGAGGCCGAGGTCGTGGCTGCGTTCACAGACCGTCGTCATCGCGAAGACGACGAAGTCGGGGCGGTCGGGGATCACCGTGTACTCCATGTAGCGGTGGCCGAGCGTCTCGCGGAGCCAGCGCGCATCGGTCTCGGGATCGGCAGTCGCGATCGTGACGTGGTCGATGCACCGGAGCGCCGCGCCCCGCGGCACGTAGCGTTGCGGCCGGTTCGGGAACGGCGAGACGAGCTCGGGCGGCGGGCGGAAGCGTTCGACCTCCCAGAAGAGCTCGTTGAGATGGCCGCCCGGGCTGCGGTAGCGAAAGGCCGCCCCGTGCCCGGTCGCGCCTTCGAACCACCCCTCGCCGGCACCCGTGGCCTCGACCCGCGCGACTGCCGTCTGCAGCTGCTCGGGCCCCTCGGCGCGCCACCCGATGTGCCCCAGCCCGGGCCCGGCGCCCTCGGTCACCTGCAGGGTGTGGTGGAAGAAGTCCCCCCAGCCGCGGAGATAGGCCGAGGAGCCCTCCGTTCCGGAGTGCTCGAGGCCGAGAACGTCGGTGCAGAACCGGAGCGTCTCCTCGGGCGTCGGGGTCAGGATCTCGACGTGAGCCAGCTGGGAGAGCAGGCGCTCGGGCATGACGGCCTCCGTCCTCGGAGCATCCGATCCGCCGGCGGATCGGAATTGGTATTCGGATTCGGTTTTATAGCGTCCCGCACACCGAGAAGTCAAGAATCGCGGCCGGTGGCGCCGCCTGGGCGCCCCGGTCCGAGGAGGTACGCGGAGCACGCGCGGCCGAGCTCGGCGACGAGCGTGTCCCACGCGATCGATCGCTTGGACTCGAACGTCGGCCAGTACATGATCTGGCGCGCCAGCGTCCCCCACGCCATGCGGAAGGCGACGTCGATCGCGAGCTCCGGGTCCTCGTGGGCGATCGCATCGCGCTTCGTGAGAAGGATCTCGACGACCTCGTCGTGGAAGCGCGAGACGCTCGCCGACGACCGCGTCGCTACCACGGTGTCCACGATGCCGCGATGCATGAAGACGCGGAGCAGCCGCTCGTTCAGCTTGAACAGCTCGCCGATCTCGACGACGATCCCGAGGACCACGGCGTGGGCGTCGAGGCCGCTCCATGCATCGGTGTCCTGGAGCCTGGGCCGGTTCTCCGACACGGTCATGTACCGGTCCTGGATCACGTAGAAGAGGTCGTCCTTGCTCCTCACGCGCGCGTAGATGGAGCCGATCGAGACGTTCGCGCGCTTGCTCACCTCGGCGAGCGTGAAGCCGTCGTACCCGTCCTCCTCGAGCAACGAGGTCGCCGCCTGGATGACCCGCTCGAACGAGGCGCGGCTCCGCTCCTGCTGCGGCGGCTGGACGGCGGGCGAGGCGTCGGGCACGAAGGACAGGCCAGTCGGATCGTCGGCGCCGCTCGTCATCTCGAAATAGAATACTGATTCGATTCCTGGGACGCCAGGCACTCGACGACGTGAGGAGGGAGCATGGGCCGGCTCGACGGAAAGGTCGTCTTGATCACGGGCACTGCGCGCGGGATGGGTAGGGCGGCAGCGCAGCTCTTCGCACGCGAAGGAGCGGTCGTCGCAGGGTGCGACCTCGACGCCGGCCGGTGCCGAGGAGACGCTCGCGCTCGTACGCGCGGAGGGCGGCAAGATGACCTCGACCGCGCCGGTCGACCTCGGCGATCTCGACGCGACGCGCGCGTGGGTCGAAGCGGTCGCGATGGAGCACGGAGGGATCGACGTGCTCTTCAACAACGCGTCCTCGCCTCGGGTGGGGCCGTTCGCCGAGCTGACGCCCGACGACTGGCACCACACGATCCGCAACGAGCTGGACCTCGTCTACTTCGCGACCAAGGCGGTATGGCCCCACCTGATCGCCCGCGGCGGCGGCGCCGTCGTCAACACCGCCTCGATCGCCGCAGTCCGCGGCGCGGTCTTCACCGAGCAGGCGGCCCACGGCGCCGCAAAGGGCGGCGTGCTCGCGTTCACGTACCACCTCGCCGCGTCGGGTGGTCCTCACCGCATCCGCGCGAACGCGATCCTGCCGGGGATGGTCCGCACGCCCTCGACCGAGTTCCTCTTCACCGATCCCGACGGGCCGGGATGGGCGCTCGCACGGGCGAACCCGCTCGGCCGCGTGGGCGAGCCCGAGGATGTCGCCAAGGTCGCGGTGTTCCTCGCGTCCGACGACGCGTGGTTCGTCAACGGTGCTGCGATCCCCGTCGACGGGGGTGCGTCGATCGTTCCGATCTGACGCAGGAGAGCCCTAGCCCGACATGAGCTCGACGAGGTTCCCGTCGGGGTCGGCGACGAACGCGATCCGCTGCCCGGGCTTCGGGGAAGGGCGCGGCTCCCACACGGCGCGGCCGCCCGCCGCAACGGCCCGCGCGAACGTGCCGTCGAGGTCGTCGACGGAGAACGCGACATGACCGGTGCGACGGCGCAGCGCCGCAATCGGGCCGTCCCACTCCTCTGCCGGCGCCAGGTCGAGCGCGAAGAGCTCGACTCCGGCACCGGCACCGTCGACGACGAACGCGATCTCGACCCCTTCGGGCACCCGCGCCGTCGTCGTGTGCTCGAGCCCGAGGCCGTCGCGGTACCAGCCGATCGCCCGCTCGAGGTCGGTCACCGGTAGGCCCGCGTGATGGAGCATCGTCGTCCCGAACGCGTCGTCCGCCACCCCTGTCTCCCTTCGTGCCGACTTGAAATAGAACCCTAATTCGTGTTCTACTGTGCCTCGTGACACCCTATTCCGCCGGCCCCGAGGAGACGATCTGATGCCCGCGCTCGTCACGCTCGGCGCGAGGAACCTCGGCGGCGCGATCCTCGACCGTGCCCTCGGGGACGGCTGGTCCTGCGCCGCGATCGCCCGGAGCGACGACACGCTCGACGCCGTCCGGAGCCGCGGTGCCCACGCGATTCGCGCCGACGTGCTCGTCCCCGACGAGCTCGAGCACGCGCTCGCGGATGCGGCCGAGTCCCTGGGCGGGCTCGACGCCGTCGTCGACGCCGTCTCGATCGCACGCATGGGGCCCGGCGACGTCTGGGGCGGCGGACCGATAGCCGACGCCACCGTCGAGGAGTTCGAGCGCTGGAGCGCCGACGTCGCGCGTCAGGCGTTCCTCTTCCTCTCGCTGGGAGCGCGTGCGCTGCGGGCGCACGGCGGGGGCACGCTCGTGCAAGTGACGAACGCGACCTCCCTCCACCCCGCTCCGGGCTCGGGCCTCTGGTCCGCGGCGCACCACGCGATGCGCGCGATGACGCTGTCGGCGGCGCAGGAGCTGCGCGCGGAGGGAATCCACGCGTGCGTGCTCGCCGTCGACGCGCCCATCGACTCGCCCAAGTCGGCGCCGCGGCTCGCCGCCGACGGCATTCCACCCGAGGGCGCGGTCGAGATGGCCGAGATCGCGAGCGCGGCGCTCTTCCTCGCCGGACAGGGCCCGCGCGGGGTCTCGTACGAGCTCCGACTCACCTCGCTCGGGGCGAGCTGGACGTGACGACCGTGTCGTCGCTCGAAGGCAGCGTTCTGCGCCGCGGCGACCCGGGCTACGAGGATCTGCGCCGCCGCGGTCACAACGCGCTGAAGCCCGAGCGGTACCCCGACGTGATCGTTCGCCCCGAGACCGAGGACGAGGTCGTCGCGGCCGTGCGCCTCGCGCGGGCGGAGGGGCTGCAAGTCAAGGCGCGCTCGGGCGGCCACAGCTGGACCGCGTCGGCCGTCCGGGAAGGGATGCTCGTCGACGTCGAGGCGCTCGACGAGATCACCGTCGACCCGGCCTCGCGCACGGCGACCGTCCAGCCGGGAGTCAAGGGCGAGGACCTCGGCGCGGCGCTCCGCGCCCACGGGCTGTTCTTCCCGGGCGGGCACTGCCCGACCGTCTGCGTCGGCGGGTACCTCCTCCAGGGCGGCTTCGGCTGGAACGGCCGTCTCCACGGGCCCGCGTGCGCCAGCGTCCGCGCCGTGGACGTCGTGACGGCCGCGGGCGAGCTGATCCATGCCGACGAGACGACCAACTCCGAGATGCTCTGGGCGGTTCGCGGCTCGGGAAGCGGCTTCTTCGGGGTCGTCACGCGCTACACGATCGAGGTCTACGAGCGGCCGCAGGCGATCTTCCGCAGCGCGTACGTCTATCCGCTCGACGAGCTCGACGCGGTGCTCCGCTTTGCGATGGACGTGGAGGAGCACCTTCCGGCCAACGTGGAGTTCGCACTGCTCGGCACGACTCCACGGCTCCCGGAGGGCGGCTTTGCGGAGGGCGGCACCGCGCTCGTCGTCGCGGCTGCGGCACTCTGCGCGACCGAGGCGGAGGCACGCGCGGGCCTCGCGCCGCTCGAGGAGTGCCCCGTCCTCGACCGCGCCGTCGTCCGCGAGGTCGCCGTCCCGACGACGATGGAGGAGCTCTACGCGGGAGCGGACGCGCTCGAGCCCGAGGGCTGGCGCTATGCGCCCGACAACATGTGGACGAATGCCGGTCCCGACGAGCTGATCCCTGCCGTACGCGACCTCTTCACGACGGTCCCGAACGACGAGTCGCACGTGTTCTGGTGGCCGTGGCGCTCGCAGGAGCTACCCGACATGGCGTTCTCGGTGCAGGCGAGGCTCTACATTGCCGCGTTCGCCGCCTGGACCGACGGGAGCGACGACGCGTCCGTCCACTCGTGGGGCGTCGACCACATGCGGAGGCTCGAGCCGTTCTCAGAGGGAATCCAGCTCGCCGACGAAAACCTGCTCGCCCGTCCGCACGCTCGCTACCTGTCCGACGAGAACGACGTGCGGCTCGAGGCGCTTCGTGCGGAGTGGGACCCCGACGGCCTGTTCCACAGCTATCTCAGGGCGGCCTGAGCCGGTACCCGACGCCTCGATCACAGGAAGGAAGAGATGACGGAGACCCGCACGCTCGAGGACGGCCGGGACTGGCTCCTCCAGCGGCTCGAGAAGGGGATTCACCCGGTGGACGAGGTCGATCCGGAGGTCGCGCGCGAGGTGATCGAGGGCCTGGAGGGGCTCGACCCGGAGTCGTGGACGACCGCCTGGGGCTCCGCTGCGGAGCGGTTCGCCGCGGACGCCCAGGCGGCGACGGAGCGGACGGCCGAGCGGGAGGCGTGGCTGCAGGCGTACCGGTTCGCGTTCGTCGCGCGCTACCCGACGCTGAACCATCCCCTGAAGCGAGACTGGTACGACCGGACGCGCGAGTACTTCCTGCGTGCCGGCGCGCTCGACGACCCGCCGCTCCAGGCTGTGACCCTCCCGTTCGAGGGCCGCGAGGGCGAGGGCACCGAGCTCCACTTCTACGTCGCGCGGCCCGCGGGAGCCCCACGCCCGCCCGTCGTCATGACGTGGGGCGGGATCGACACCTGGAAGGAGGAGATGCGCAGCCGCGCTGCCTACCTGCTCGACCTCGGCTTCGCCATGCTGCTCGTCGACATGCCCGGGATCGGCCAGTCGCCGGTCCTCGCGAGCCGGGACGCGGAGCGGCAGTGGACGCCGGTCTTCGACTGGCTCGCCGAGCAGGACGACCTCGACGGCACCCGCGTCGCTGCATTCGGCGCGTCGTACGGTGGCTACTGGGCGATGAAGCTCGCCTACACCCACCGCGAGCGTCTCCGGGCCGCGGTCAACTGGGGCGGCGGCGTCCACATCACGTTCACCCCCGAGTGGCAGGAGAAGTCACGCAACGCCGCGAGCTACCTGATGGACCTGATGGCGGCGCGCGCCGCCCTCTTCGGCGGCTCGACGTTCGAGGACTACGTCGCACGCTGCCCCGAGCTCTCGCTGCTCGACCAGGGCGTGCTCGACCAGCCGTCCGCGCCGCTCCTGCTCGTCAACGGCCGTAACGACCTCCAGAACGCGACCGACGACATCTACCTGAGCCTCGAGCACGGCGACCCGAAGGCCGTGCGGATCTTCCCGGGCGGTCACATGGGCGAGGGCCCGACCGTGCCGACGATCGGCGACTGGCTCGCCGAGCGGCTCGCCTGAGGGCCGCGGCCGGCGCTCAGGCGCCGACCATGCTGTGCCCGCCGTCGCAGAGGAGAAACGCGCCGGTGATGTGGCGCGCGTCGTCGCTCGCGAGGAACACGATCGGCGGGACGACGTCCTCGGGCTGCGGGATCCGTGCCAGCGGCGTCCGAGCGAGCACCGCCTCGCGTCGCCCCGTGCGCCAGTCCTCGCGTGCGAGGAGCGCTTCGGTCTCCACGAATCCGGGGCCGAGCGTGTTCACGCGGACGTGTGGCGCGAGCGCGTGCGCGTACGACTTCGTGATCCCGATGATCGCGTACTTCGCGGCAGCGTACTGCGGAGCGCGGGGGCTCCCCTCGACGACGACGCGTGAGCCGATGTTGACGATCGAGCCCGATTGCTGGTCGTCGAGCATCCGCCGCCCGACCTCGTGGGTCATGAACAGCGTGCCCTTGATGTCGAGGTCGAGGGTGTGGTCGACGCTCTCGGGCGTCAGCTCGCGCCAGGACATCTGGGAGGCGGCCATGTCGCCGACGTTGTTGACGAGCACGTCGACCCGACCGAAGTGCGCGACGACCTCGTCCGCGATCCGCCGCACGTCCTCCCAGACCGCGATGTCACCCTGGACCGTGATCGCATCGCCGCCGAGCTCCCGCACCAACGCCGCGGTCTCGTCGGCGCCCGCCTTCGAGCCCCGGTAGTGCACGGCGACGCTCGCCCCCTCGCGGGCGAGCCCCTCGGCGACCGCGACGCCGAGCCCGCGACCCGCGCCCGTGACGAGCGCGACCTTCCCCTCGAGCCGCCCGTTCACGTGCCGCCCTCGTAGATCGCCACGACGCGGGCCCACCCCGCGCTCGCCGCCTCGATGAGATACGGGAAGGCGTAGACGGTGAAGCCTGTCGGGCGTGGCAGCAGCTCGAGGTTGGCGAGCCGCTCGATCTGGCAGTACTCCTTCGAGCGACCGAGCACGTGCGACTCCCAGAGCTGTGCAGTGTCGCCCGCCTTCGCCTCCTCCGCCATCACGTCGAAGGGGCGGTCGAGGCCCCATGCATCGATGCCGATCAGCCGGACGCCGCGGTCGACGAGGTACTCGGTCGCGTCGCGCCGCAGCCCTGCATGTCGGAGGTCGTAGCCCGGCTCCTTGAGGTTCGTCCCCGTCCACACGAGCACGACGTCGCCCGGTCGGAGCTCGTGTCCGATCCGCTCGAGCTCCGCCTCGACGTGCGGGGCGCGGACACCGTCGACCCGCGACGCGCCACGCACGTCGAGGACGACGCCCGGCCCGAAGAGCCAGGACAGCGGCACGTGCTCGATCGTCCGGGCGACGCCGCTGTCGGCGGGCCCGTAGTGCGCGGGTGCGTCGACGTGCGTCCCGGCGTGCGTCGCGAGGGTCGCGACCTCGCCGGCCATGGCCGCGCGTGCCGGCCAGTCGTCCGGCGTGAGGCCGTGGAATCCCCGCTCGGCCCCCTGCTCGGCGGTCATGTAGTCGATCGAGTGGGGCAGCGGCTCGAAGCCCGCCGTCGCATTCGAGAGGACGTCGCTCAGGTCGACGATCGTCGTCCGCTTGCCGTCGCGGTCGACGACCTCGATCGCTGATCTCGGTTCGTGGCTCATCTGCGGGTCGCACCTCCGTCGGCGACGAGGAACTGGCCGGTGACGAACGAGGCGTCGTCACCGGTGAGGAAGAGGACGAGGCCGACGAGGTCGTCGGCCGTGCCGTGGCGGGGGATCGCCTGCGTCGCGACGGCGGCGTCGATCGCGGCCGCGGAGAGGATCCCCGCCTCGACGTCGGCGTCGACCCCCGGGGTACGCGTCAGCCCCGGCGAGACCGCGTTCACCGTGATCCCGTGCGGGCCGAGGTCGTTGGCGAGCGCGCTCGTCAGGCCGAGCACACCGCCCTTGCTCGCCATGTACGCGGTGAGGCCCGGAGTCGAGGTGAAGAGGGACGACGAGGCGACGTTGACGATCCTCCCCCACCGCCTGTCGACCATCCCCGGCGCGAACGCCCTCGCGAGCAGGAATTGGGACTCGAGGTTCACACGCAGCGTCTCGCGGAACCGCTCGTGGTCGAGCTCGAGGAACGGCGTCGTGCCGAGCAGCGCCGCGTTGTTGACGAGCACGTCGCAGCGGCCGACCTCACGGGCGACGCGTGCGACCTCGAGCGGCGATCCGACGTCCGCGACGAGCGCCATGCAGGTGCCGCCCGCGGCGGCGATCGCCGCGGCGGTCTCCTCGGAGTCGAGGACGTCGACTGCGACGACGTGCGCGCCCCGCGACGCGAGACCTTCGGCGAGCGCGCGCCCGATGCCCCGTGCCGCGCCGCTCACGACCGCGACCCGTCCAGCGTGCGTCGCGCTCACGACGAGCGGCCGCCCGCCGTCGACGGCGAGGACGCTGCCGGTCGTGAACGTCAGGTCGCGGACGACGGCGACCACGGCGGCCGCGACCTCGTCCGGCAACGCCAGCCGCCCGAGCGGCGTGCGGCCGAGCTGCTCGTCGCGCCAGGCCGGGTCGAGCGAGCGGATGAAGTCGGTGTCGACCACCCCGGGCGAGACCGAGACGACGCGGATCCGTGGCGCGAGCGCCCGCGCGAGCGAGCGCGTGACGCTGTCGAGCGCCGCCTTCGAGGCGCAGTACGCGACGTTGCTTCCCATCCCCGTGACCGCGGCGATCGACGAGAGGTTGACGACGACGCCCCCGCCCGCGCGGTCGCTCGCCTCGAGCAGGGGACGCAGCGCCCGCACGGAGGCGATCGCACCCCGGACGTTCGTCCGGAGGATCTCGTCGATGAGTGAATCGTCGAGCGCCTCGAGGTCGTCGTGAGGGACGAAGCGCGTGACGCCCGCCGCGTTGACGAGGACGTCGCAACCGCCGAGCTCGGCCGCGACGCGCGAGGCGACCGCGGCGAGCGCCCCGCTGTCGGTGACGTCCGCCGCGAGCGCGAGATGCGGGCCGCCGGCCAGGCCGGCCGCGAGCGCCTCGGCGGCGTCGCGCGAGCGCCCGTAGCCGACGACCACCCGGAAACCGGTGGCGGCGAGCGCCCGGCAGACGGCCGAGCCGATCCCGCCCGTGCCGCCGGTGACGACTGCGACGGGCGCGTCGCTCAGGACGCGCTCCCGTAGCGGCGCACGCGCAGGTCGGCCTGCTCCTGGTGCCCGGCGAAGCCTTCGAGCGCGCAGAGGCGCGAGCACACCTCACCGATCGTCGCGGAGGCCTCGTCCGTCTCGACCCGCTGGTACGTGCACGTCTTGAGGAACTTCCCGACCCAGAGACCGCCCGTGTACCGCGCGGCGCGCATCGTCGGGAGCGTGTGGTTCGTGCCGATCACCTTGTCGCCGAAGGCGACGTTCGTCCGCGGCCCGAGGAAGAGGGCGCCGTAGTTCCGCAGGCGCTCGAGGAACACATCGGGGTCGCGGGTCATCACCTGGACGTGCTCGCTCGCGATCCGGTCGGCCTCCGCGACGAGCTCGTCGACCGTGTCGCAGAGGACGATCTCCCCGCATTCCTCCCATGCCGTCCTGGCGACGTCGGCGGTCGGCAGCCACGACAGCTCCTGCTCGATCGCGGCCGGCACCGCGTCGGCGAGCTCCTTCGACGTCGTGAGCAGAACGGCAGGGCTCGTCGGCCCGTGCTCCGCCTGGCCGAGCAGGTCGACCGCAGCCGTCTCGGGGTCGCAGGTCTCGTCGGCGATGACGAGCGTCTCGGTCGGGCCGGCCAGTAGGTCGATCCCGACCCGACCGAAGAGCTGGCGCTTCGCTTCTGCGACGTACGCGTTGCCCGGCCCCACGAGCATGTCGACGGGATCGATGCTCTCCGTCCCGAGCGCCATCGCCGCCACCGCCTGGACGCCGCCGAGCACGAGAATCTCGTCGGCGCCGCCGAGGTGCATCGCGGCGACGATCGCGGGGTGCGGCGCACCCGCGAACGGCGGTGCGCACGCGACGACCCGGGGCACACCGGCGGCCTTCGCGGTGACGACGCTCATGTGCGCCGACGCGACCATCGGGTATCGGCCGCCGGGGACGTAGCAGCCGACGCTCGAGACGGGGATGTTGCGGTGGCCGAGGACGACTCCCGGCAGCGTCTCGACCTCGACATCGCGGAGCCCCTCCCGCTGGGCGAGGGCGAAGCCGCGGATCTGCTCCTGCGCGAAGCGGATATCCTCGAGCGTCTGCGCCGGGACTGCGTCGACGCACGCGGCGACCTCGTCGCCCGACAGGCGAAAGCTCGCCGGAGACCAGCCGTCGAAGCTCTCCGAATACCGGCGCACCGCCTCGTCGCCCCGGTCGGCGACATCGGCAAGGATCGTCTCGACCGTCGACCGCACCTCGGCGCTCGCCTCCGCCTTCGCCTCCTGGCTGCGACCCGGCTTCAGGGTCTGGATCACGGCGCGGTGCCGACGAGCGAATCGTAGAGCGACGCGATCCGCTGATCGATCGCGCCGAAGATCGACGCGCCTTCCGCGTCGAGCATCTCGACCCGCACCTGGTCGCCGAAGCGCATGAAGGCCGTCTTCGGCGCCCCCTGCTCGATCAGCTCGATCGCGCGCCGCTCGGAGATGCACGCCGACCCGGCTGCCCGGTCCACGTTCGAGACGGTCCCGGAGCCGACGATCGTGCCGGCACGCAGGCGCCGCGACCGCGTCACGTGCTCGAGCAGCTGGTGGAACGTGAAGGTCATCTCCCGCGCGTTCGGGCTGCCGAACCACTCGCCGTTCCAGTGGACGTGGAGCGGCAGCTCGAAGCGTCCCTCGCTCCACGCGCCGCCCAGCTCGTCCGGCGTGACGGCGACGGGGGAGAATGCCGAGGACGGCTTCGCGTTGAAGAACCCGAAGCCGGTCGCGAGCTCGCGCGGGACGTAGCTGCGCAGACTGACGTCGTTGCAGAGGAGGAGGAGCTTGATGTGGCGCTCGGCTTCGTCGGCGCGGGTGCGCATCGGCACCTCGTCCACGATCACCGCGACCTCGCCCTCGAAGTCGATCCCCTCGGCCTCGTCGGCGACGACCACGTCGTCGCACGGCCCGATGAAGTCGTCCGACGCGCCCTGGTAGACGAGCGGGTACTCCTCGTAGGAGTTCTCCCGGTCGGGATGGAGCGCCTGGGCCATCAACCGCCCGTGGTTGGAGAAGACGGACCCGTCGATCCACTGCGGCGCACGCGGCAGAGGTGCGTGCGCCGAGCAGGGATCGAACGCCACACCGTCGACGGCGCCCGACTCGAGCGCGTCGGAGAGCGCGCGCAGCGGGGCCTCGACGGTATCCCAGCGCTCGATCGCGTCGAGGAGGGTGGGCGCTACCTCCGCCGCATCCGCCGTCCGGGCAAGGTCGCGGGAGACGACGACGAGCCGTCCGTCGCGCGTTCCGTCCTTCAGGGTGGCGACCTTCATGTCGGCTCCCGTCGTCGAGAAACAGAATCAGCGTTCTGATTCTACTCCACTGCGGCCAACGGGCACCGACTCAGGCGTCGCCCCAGGGCCGCACGCGCGGAGGCGGTGCCGTGCCGTGCCCCTCCTGCCACGAGATGACGGGGTTCCGGAGCACGCCGATGCCCTCGATCTCGGCCTCGATCACGTCCCCGGGCTTGAGGTACAGCCGCGCGCGCTCCTCCGGCGACTTGAATCCGGCCACCCCGGACACCGTCCCCGTCGAGAGGACGTCGCCCGCCGAGTACGTGAGTCCCGAGAAGTTCGAGAGGATCTCGGGGATCGTCACCGCCATGCGGCTCGAGTGCGACTCCTGGCGCACTTCCCCGTTGACCCGCAGCTGCATCGCGAGGTCGTGTGGGTCGGCGATCTCGTCGGGCGTGACGATCCACGGGCCGAGCGGGCAGAAGGTGTCGATCGCCTTGCAGAAACTGAAGACGCCGGACTTCATCTCGCCCCGCTGGATGTCGCGCGCGGTGATGTCGTTGAAGATCACGTAGCCGCCGACGTGATCCATCGCCTCCTCGGGCGAGAACCACTTGCCGGGCTTCGCGAGGACGACCGCGAGCTCGAGCTCGTAGTCGAGCTCCTCCGTGAGGTGCTCCGGGTAGATCACCGGCTCGTCGGGGCCGACGATCGCGTCGACGTTCTGGAAGAAGTTGATCCACGGCGCGATCACGTGCGACCAGTTGACGTTCTTCGACTCCTCGTCGTGCTCCCGGAAGTTCCCCGCGGTGTGGAAGAACTTCTTCGGGACGATCGGTGCGCGGAGCCGCGTCTCGGCGAGCGCCACACGCTCCCCGGTCGCGTCCGCCCCGCCGCGCTCGAACCACTCGCGCATGGTCGGCACGTCGAGCACCGCGATCTCCTCGCCCTCGAGCACCCCGACGCGCCCCTGCCCTTCGCCGAACGTCACCAGCTTCGCCACACCGTCTCCTCGCGTCGAAGAAGCCCTTGCAACAGACTGTTACAAGGCAGGGTCACGCGACGCCGCACACGCGCATCGCAACCCTGGCGTAGACCTCGGCCGTCTTCACGAGGCCGTCGATCTCGAGGTTCTCGCCCAGCTCGACGTCCATCAATCCGGTCGACGTCCCGTAGTTCACGGTCGGGACCCCGTAGCGGGTCAGTGCCGACGCGTCCGAGAACCATCGGGTCACGTCGCGCCCCGGCGGATCGCCGAAGACCTCCTCGTGCGCGCCGTCGATCGCGGCGACGAGCTCGTGGCCCTCGTCGATCTCCGCGCCCGGCGCGGTGACGTAGACCTCGCCCTCGACGCCGTAGTCGGGAAACCGCCCGGCGAGGCCGCGCACCATGTCGAGCACCTCGCGCCGCGCGACCGCCATCGGCTTCGTCGGCGGCACGCGCACGTCGAGAAAGAGATCCGCATGGTGCGGCGTCCGCGAGACGCGCCAGCCGAAGCCGCCGTCGACGGCCCCCACGTTGACGATCGCCTTCGCTCCGCGGTAGCCGTTCGCCGGGTCGTCCTCCCACGTCGGGATCCACTCCATCACCGCGCCGAGCACCTGCCCGAGCCGCAGGATCGCGTTCTCGTCGCGCCGTCCCTCGCTGAAGGCGGTGTGGATGAAGTTCCCGTGCACGCGGATCCTGAGCCAGAGCGCGCCGAAATGGCCGAGGACGACCTTGCCCTCGGTCGGCTCGCCGAGCAGGCACATGTCGGCGACGCCCCCGTGCGAGACGAGATAGCGCGTGCCGGCCGCATAGCCGCGGTACTCCGCGCCGATCGCGTCACCCTGCTGCGTCTTCTCGATCTCGCCGCTGACTGCCGCGATCAGGACGTCGCCTCGCAGCCGCACCCCGGCGTCCTGCAGTGCGCGCACCGCCTCGACGTAGCAGGCGAGCGCCCCCTTCATGTTCGAGATGCCGAGCCCGTAGAGCCTGCCGTCACGGACGAACGCCTCGGGCTGGAACCCCGGCACGCCTGCGAGCCACGGCTCGCGCCCCGAGTACGACGTGTCCATGTGCCCGTTGAACATGAGGCTCTTGCCGCCGCCCGCGCCGTGCCAGATGCCGAGCGCGTTCGCGCGGCCGTCCTCGACCTGCTGCCACTGGCAGGAAAGGCCCATCTCCGCGTACAGCTCCCGCATGAGCTCCGCCATCGCCTGCTCGCTGCCGGTGAAGCTCCAGGTGCCGACCATGCGCGTCGCGGCGTCGACGAGCCGGTCGCGGTCGATCGACGGCGGCCCGTCCTTGATCGCGGCCATCAGCCGGGCTTCCTTCCGGAAGCCAGCTTGACGGACACCGGCACGTCGAACCCCTGCTCGACCCGATGCTCCTCCAGCAGCGCCTCGAAGCGGGAGCGGATCTCGCGCTGTACCGCCTCGGGCTGGCCGAAGACAAGGGGTGGTAGGCGCACGGCGCCGCCCATGATGGCCTCCCAGAGCTCGCCTGCGCTCGAGAGGCGCTCCTCGAACCCGATCGTCTCGACGGTCATGTCCGAGAACCCTGCGTCTTCGAGCAGCCGAGCGAGCGCGTTTTCGTCTGCAAAGCGGAAGATCGGCGGTCCGGGAGGGAGATCCGGCGGAGGCGTCGCTCCAGCGTCGCCGATTGCGTCGAACAGCATGCCGAGGTAACGGTTGCGCTCGGGAGCGTCCCAGACCGTGGTCGCGATTCGGCCCCCGGTGACCACGACCCTTGCGAGCTCCGAGGCAACGCGCTCGGGACGAGCGAGGTGGAGCAGAAGAAACCCCGCCACGGCAGCGTCGAAGCTGCCGTCTTCGAACGGCAATTGCTCGGCCGGAGCCTGTCGGAACTCGATGTCGGGGTACTTGATGCGCGCCCGCTCGATCATCGCTTCGGCGACGTCGCTCGCAACGACGTTCGCGCCCCGTGCCGCCGCTCGCGCGGCGATCTCGCCGGGCCCGGTGGCCACGTCGAGAACCGCGGTCCCGGCACCGACGCCGGCCGCGTCGAGGAGGGGATCGATCGCCCTGGCCGTCACACGGCCTACGCTTGCCTCGTAGGTGGCGGCCTGGCGTTCCCAGCCGGCGACCTCGAAGGCGGTGAACGCATCCGGGTCGTACTCGCTCACGAGCGAACGTGTGGCAACACTCGATCGCCGAAGAGCCGGATCTGCTCGTGCCGGTCCTCGCCCCAGAGCTCGAGCATGACGTGCGTGCAGCCGGCGTCGCGGTATTCCTCGATCGCCGCGATGCAGTCGGCCGGCGTGCCCGCGATCGGCCTGCACTTGTCGAGCAGCGTGTCCGTCACCTGCGCCTTCGCCGCGAGCCGCCCGCCCTGCTCCATCGCCTCGGCGACGGGGCGGATCTCGTCCATCTCGATCCCGGCCAGCTCGAGCAGCGTGTCCGCGGCACCGGCGATGTTCTGCACCTTGTTCGCCAGGTACATGCCGGCGATCTCCCGCGCGCCGTCGCGCCCCTTGTCGCGGTCGTCCGCGTCGATCGACGCGACGACGGTGCAGCCGATGTCGATGTCCGCGGCGACGTTGTCGCACGTGTAGCGGACGAACGCCGGCGTCGTGATCGACGGCGTCAGGCAGCCGTCGGCGATCTCGCCGGCGAGCGCCTGCATCTTGGGCGCCGTGGCGGCGACGTAGACCGGAGGCACGCCGCGCGGTGTGTGCGCCTCGCCGGAGAGGGCGGGCACGTCGGCGCTCCACGTCTCGCCGTCGTAGGAGAACGCGTCGCCGGAGAGCACGCCGCGCACGATCTCGACCGCGTCGCGCATCGGGCCGAGCGTCTTCCTCGTCTGGCCCTTGATGTTGTTCAAGAAGATCTTCGATGTCCCGAAGCCGAGCAGGAACCGGTCGGGGCCGGCCGCTTCCTGCACGACGCGCGCGTCCATCGCGACCTGCACCGGATGGCGTGTCCAGGGCGAGATGATGCCCCAGCCGATCGTCAGCTGCTTCGTCTCGCGCGCCATCAACGCGGAGACGACCGTCGACGAGCGCGCCTCCATCTGGTGCTTGCGCCACCACGGATACGCCTCGGCGAGCCATACCGTGTCCATCCCGGCCTCGTCCATCACGCGCGCCGAGGCGAGCATCTCGTCGAGCGGCTCCATCGTCAGCTGCATGACCCCGATCCGGAACGGCTGTGACATGTCACGGCGACCCTACCACTGTTGCCGAGCGGTGGCCACGCCGCGCGAGCCGACGACGTCAGGGGCCGTCGCGGGCCTGCGCCGCCCGCCGCGACGCCCGTCGCTTCCCCGCCGGAGACGCGGGCGGCGGCACGCGTCCCGTTTCGCGCCTCTCGACCCCGATCCGGCGGATCCTCGTCACCAGCCCGTTCCAGACGAGGAGCGCACTCGCGTCGAGCCGTTCGCCGGCCGGCACCGAGTGCTGGCTCGTCCCGTTCACGATGCGACCTGCTCGGCGACACGGTGACGTGCGGTGACGGCTCGCGCCCCGGCGGGCTGCGAGGCGATGCGCCTCGCGACCCGCTCGGCATCCTGGCCCGTTCCCCCGATCAGCATCGACGTGAACGAGTGTAGGAAGAGCATCCCCACGAAGTAGAGCCCCGGAGCGGAGTGGACCGCTCCGCGGTACTGCACGGGGTATCCGTCGTCGCCCGTCTCGAACGGGACGTCGATCCACGAGTAGTCCGGCCGGAACCCGGTGCACCAGATGACGTTCCGGACGTCGAGGACGCGCCCGTCGTCGAGCACGGGCCGGCCGTTCTCGACGCCGATCGTCCGCGCGAGCGTCCGCTCCACACCGGCGGCGAGAAGATCCTTCCTGCGGTAGCGGAGAAGCGGAGCGCCGCCGTGGCGCACGTGCGGGCGCATCTTGCGACCCATCGGTGTGTCGGCCGTGAGGATGTGCGAGCCTGCGAAGAACAGCAGGCGAAAGCCCATGCGCCCGCGACGCGTGTCGACCCTGGCAGGGATCTGCCCGGTGTCGACTCCCGAGAGGATGGTCTCGTGCCGTGAGGCCGCCTCGTAGGCGATGTCGGCCCCAGAGTGGCTCGCGCCGACGACGAGCACTGCGCCGTCCTGCAGCTGCGCGAGGTTCCGGTAGTCGTTCGAGTGGAGCTGCCGGATGCTCCGATCGAGCTTCGGCGCGAAGCTCGGGACGTGCGGCTTCTGCATGACGCCGGTCGCCACGACGACGTTGTCGGCTTCGAACCGCTCCGCGCCGGCGAGCAGCACGAAGCGCCCATTCTCCGTCGTCAGGGCGTCGACCGCCACACCGGAGCGGACGGGCAACTCGAAGTGCGCCGCATAGGACGTGAGGTAGTCCGCCATCTCGTGCGCGGTGGGATACGACGTCCGCCGCGCGGGGAAGCGCATTCCCGGCAGGCCGTCGTAGGAGGCGGGCGAGTAGAGCCGGAGCGAGTCCCAGCGCCTGCGCCAGGGATCGCCGACGCGCTCGCTCGCGTCGAGGATCACGAACGGGCGGGCGCCGCGCTTCTTGAGGTGGTAGCCCGTCGCGAGCCCCGCCTGACCGCCGCCGACGATCACCGTGTCGAAGGATTGCGCTGTCATCTCGGCCTCCTCGTCGTTTCGCTCGAGGGTAGGCCTGTCGGGATCGCGAAACCTCGCTCGGATCCACCAATCTCCCGACTGGTCACCGTGGTCATTTCTGACCACGCCGTGCGGCGTCAGACCAGGTCGTGCTCGAAGGCGAACGCCGTCGCGGCCGCGCGGGAGGAGACGTCGACCTTGGCGAAGATGTTCTGCACGTGCCGCGCGACGGTGTGCTCGCTGATGACGAGCGAGGCGGCGATCTCGCGATTCGTCCTGCCGGCGGCGACGAGGCGCAGGACCTCCAGCTCGCGCTTCGAGAGCCCGTGGCGACTCGTCGCCCGTGCCTCGAACCGTCCGAGATCAGGCTTCGCCCCGAGGCGCTCGAAGATGCTCGTCGCGGCGTCGTGCTCGAGCACGGCGGCCTCCTCGTCTCCCAGCAGGCGGCACGCGTCTCCGACCAGCACACGTGTGCGCGCGATCTCGTACGGGGCGTCGAGCGCGTGCCATGTCTCCCCCGCCTTCCGCAGCGCGGCGAGCGCTTCGCGCGGCTCGCCGTCGGCGAGGTGCACCGCCCCGCGCGCGTGGGCGACCATCGCGCCGAGCATCGGGCTCTCGTACCCGCTCGAGATCTCCTCGAGGTCGACACACGCATGCCGGGCGGCGTCGGTGTCGCCTGCGGCGAGTGCGATCTCGACGAACGCGGGAAGCAGGGCCGCGCGCTCGAGGGGCTCCGTCGTGGCCGCCTCGGCGCGCCGTATCGCCGAGACCGCGGCGTCGGTACGTCCCTGCGCGAGTCGCAACTGGGCAAGGCCCGGCTGCGGCTCCCAGCCGAGAGTACTCGCCTCGCGATACGCCTCCTCGGCGCCGGTGAAGTCGCCCTGCAACCGGAGGAGCTCTCCCTGGCGGTAGCGGGCGAGGCCTGCGGCGGGATTCCGCGTCTCGATGAATCGCTCGCCCGCGCGGCGCGCCTCGTCGAGCGCATCTCGCCACGCGCCGTCGAGCTGCATGATCTCGGCTCGGTGCACGAGGCACCGCCCGGAGAAGGCGACCATGTCCGGCTGCAGGGCCCACCAGTCCGACAGCGCGCGGGTCCATTCGCGCGCGCGTCGCACCTCGAACACCTCGCGGCAGGCGAGGATGACGCCGCAGTAGACGATCCCTGTGACGATCGGCGACACCTCCTCCGCCGTCACCGCGACCATGGCCTCGTCGAGCAGTGCCAGGCCCTCCCGCACGCGGCCACTCTTGAGGAGCATGTATCCGCGGCTCTGGATCGCGAGGGCGAAGAGATCGCGGTCGCCGAACCGCTCGCTGATCGAGACCGCGTCGTCCGCGACCGCTGCCGCTGCGACGAGATCCCCCACGGCCTCGTGCTGGAACACCTCCGGCAGGAGGAGCCATCCGCGCTCGGCGCAATCGCCCTCCGGCGCGATGAGCCGGTGCGCGCGGCCGAGCCACCCCGTCGCGGGCCCGACCTCGCCGCGCAACGAGAGATTCATGACGATCCATCCGGCGCAGCGGGCGGCACGCCGCGGCTCTCCCTCTTCGAGGTACCGCTGGTGGGCGCGCTCGTTCCAGGCGACGGCTTCGTCGTCGAGGCCGAGCATGTAGGCCGTCGTGGCCAGGAGCTCGAGGTCCGGCGCGTCGAGCGCCTCCAGCGCGTCCGCATGCACGAGGCATTCGTGCGCCTGGAGCCAGGCTCGGGTCGCGTAGGCCTCCCGGCCCCGCTCGAGCTCGTCGGCCCGATCCCGCGGATGGCGCGGCACGTCGGCCGAACCTTACGTTCCCGACGTGCCGGCTGACGATCGGCTGACGTCGTCATGGTCCGTCAGAGACTCCTAGACTTGCCACGTGCCCACATGTGCGCGTTGCGGCTTCGAGTCGGAACGAGCGTTCAGGTTCTGTCCCGAGTGCGGCGCCGAATCGGCGGACGAGCTTCCGCACGAACAGCGCAAGACCGTCACCCTCCTGTTCTGCGACCTCGCCGGGTCGACCGCGCTCGGGGAGACGCTCGATCCCGAGCGGACGCGCGCGCTGCTCGCGCGCTACTTCGAGCGAATGAAGTCGATCGTCGAGCATCACGGCGGCACGGTCGAGAAGTTCATCGGCGACGCCGTGATGGCCGTCTTCGGCGTGCCGGTCGTGCACGAGGACGATGCACTGCGGGCGGTGCGGGCAGCGATGGAGATGCGGGACGCGCTCCCGGCTCTCGGGTTGGAGGGGCGGATCGGAGTGATGACGGGCCAGGTGGTGACGGGGACGGAGGAGCGGCTCGCGACCGGTGACGCGGTCAACGTGGCCGCTCGCCTGGAGCAGGCTGCGGAGCCGGGCGAGGTGCTGCTCGGACAGCCGACGCTCGCGCTCGTGCGGGACGCGGTCGAGGTCGAGGCGGTCGCGCCCCTCGAGCTCAAGGGAAAGTCCGAGCCCGTCCCCGCGTACCGGCTCGTACGGGTGCACGACGCGCCGGAGCGGCGGCACGACACGCCGTTCGTGGGACGGGAACCCGAGCTCCGGGTTCTGCGGGACGCATGGCAGCGCGCGCGGAGCGCAGGCTGCTGCGAGCTGGTGACCGTGGTCGGCGATGCGGGAATCGGCAAGTCACGGCTCGTCGCGGAGGTTGTCGCGTCCGTCGACGCGACCGTCGTGCGCGGCCGCTGCCTCCCGTACGGCGAGGGGATCACCTACTGGCCCGTCGTCGAGGTGCTGAAGCAGCTCGACCTCATGCCTGCCGACGAGACGGCGGCGACGGCGATCCGCTCGCTGCTCGGCCAGAGCGATGCGGCGACGTCGGCGGAGGAGATCGCCTGGGCGTTCCGGAAGACGCTTGAAGAGGCCGCCTCGGAGCGGCCGCTGGTGGTCGTGTTCGACGACATCCAGTGGGGCGAGGAGACCTTCCACGACCTGATCGAGCACGTCGCGCTGCTCTCCTCGGGCGCGCCGATCCTGCTGCTCTGCATGGCACGGCCCGCGCTCACCGAGCAGCGGGCCACCTGGCCGGTGACGCTCAGGCTCGAGCCCCTGCCCGACGACGACGTCCACGGGCTCATCCCCGAGGACACCCCCGACGACCTGCGGGAGCGAATCTCGCGCGCCGCGGGCGGCAACCCGCTCTTCGTCGAGGAGATGGTCGCGATGGCCGACGAGGCCGAGGGCGACGTCGTCGTGCCTCCAACGCTGCACGCCCTGCTCGCCGCCCGGCTCGACCAGCTCGACCCGGCCGAGCGACGCATCCTCGAGTGCGGCGCGATCGAGGGCGAGATCTTCCACAGGGGTGCTATCCAGGCACTCGCACCCGAGGAGACGCAGGTCACCCCGCGCCTCGCCGCGCTCGTCCGCAAGGAGCTGATCCGGCCGGACAGACCGCAGATCGCGGGCGAGGACGGCTTTCGCTTCCGCCACCTGCTGCTCCGCGACGCGGCGTACGAGGCGCTCCCCAAGTCGGCCCGCGCGGATCTCCATCAGCGCCTGGGCGCCTGGCTGGAGGAGCACGGGACCGAGCTCGTCGAGCTCGACGAGATCCTCGGCTACCACCTCGAACAGGCCCTCGCGTACCGCTCCGAGCTCGACTTGCCCGACGATCCCGTGCTCGCCGCCGCGGCACGGCAGCGTCTGACTGCGGCCGGCGAACGCGCGCTCGCGCGCAGGACTACGGTGCCGCCGTGCGCCTGCTCGAGCGCGCGGCCGCTCTGGTTCCCCCGTCCGAGGTCGACCTCGCCCTCGAGACCGAGCTTGCGAAAGGCCCTGTCCTGGACGGCAGGCCCGAGGATGCGCGCTCCGGCGCGCGGAGGCTCTCGCCGAGCGCGCGGCTGCCGCCGGCGATCGTCTCGGCGAGCTCTGCGGGAGGATCGAGGCGGGCATGTCGTCGCCTCGAGCTGGAGCCGGACGCGGCGGAGAAGCTGGGCGTGCTCGTCGAGCAGGCGCTGCCCGTGCTTCGAGGCTGCCGGCGACGACGTGGCCCTGTACGTCGGATACTCCGGCGCTCGGGGAGGTCGTCGTACGTGCGCGGGCGCTGTGACGCAGCCCTGGCGGCACGCGAGCGCGCCTTCTCCCATGCGAAGCGGGCGGGCTACCAGCCGTCCTGGATCCTGGGGCTGTCGCGCCTCTGTCGCTTCTTCGGCACGACCCCCGTGTCGGAGCTGCTCGCGTGGCTCGACGAGAACGAGTCACGAGCCGGTCGGGATCAGTTCCTCCGCGCCTACCGGGCCGATGGTCGCTGGCGATGCTCGGTCGATTCGACGAGGCGCGCGCGATCCTCGCCGACGCGCGTGCGGAGCAGGCGGAGCGCGGCGGGGGCACTCCTGCTCGGCGAACCTCACTGCCTTCGAGTCCGTCTGGAGTCGAGCTCTGGCCGGTGATCCTGCCGCCGCGGCCGAGTTCGGAGCAGAGGGATGCAGGCTGCACGAGCACGCTCGGCGACCAGGGCTTCCTGTCGCGCCGCGGCCGGGTGCCTGGCGCAGGCGCTCTACGCGCTCGAGCGGCTCGACGAGGCGGATGCGTGGGCCGGTCGCGCGCGGCGAGCTCGGCGCGAGCGACGACGCCCTGGACCAGATGCTCTGGCGGCAGGTCAGTGGCGAAGGTTCTCGCGCGCCGCGGCGAGCACGCCGAGGCGGAGCGGCTCGCGCGCGAGGCGGTCGCGATCGGCGAACGACGACCGACATGCTCGACGAGCAGGGAGACGTGTACGCCGACCTCGCCGAGGTGCTCCTGCTCGCGGGCACGCACGACGAGGCGATCGCCGCGCTCGAGCAGGCGCTCGACGCGCTACGAGCGCAAGGGCAACGTCGTCTCGGCCGGAGCGCGATGCGAACGCGCCTCCGCGCAGCTCGAGGTGCCGGCACGCCGGCCTCCGAGCCGCGGATCAGCGCCGCGCGCCTTCGCCTCCTGCACCTGCGCGTCGAGCGCGGTGAGCACGTTCCCGACCTGCTGGTTGATGATCGGCTGCAGCACGCGCTGGCCCATCGAGCCGACGGGGCCGGCGATCTTGACGTCGGCCTCCCAGTCCATGGACGTCGTCTCGCCGTCGCCGGAGAGCGTGAACGAGGTCGTCATGTTCATCAGCGCGCCGACACCGGTGCCCTTCGCGTTCAAGGACGCGAACTCGAGCGGGCGCTCCTCGAGCTTCGTGAACTGCATCGACATCTTGAGGCCGCCGAGACCGAGCGGCACCTTGACCTTGGCGCTCCAGTGCGTGTCGTCGGCGATCTCGAAGCTCTCGACCCCGGGCATCGTCTTCGCCATCTTCGACGGGTCGTTGATCACGCTCCAGACGACCGACCTGGGTGCGTCGAACTCCTTCGTCCCCTCGAGCTTCACTTCCTGGTCACCTCCACCTTCTCGCGGGACCGCTCGGGATGACGGAGCATCTCCCAGACGCGGTGATACGGGTTGTGGCTCGACGTCACGATCGCACCGCCGGACGCGCGGAGGGCGTCCTGAAGAGCGGCTCCGATGCAGTGGATCCCGCCGCCGCCGCCCTCGCCCATCCCCTTCGTGCCGAGCGGCGTGAACGGGGACGGGGACTCGATCGCCCCGGTCCTGAGCGGGGGCATGTCGAGCGTATGCGGGACGTGGTAGTCGTAGAAGTTCGGCGTCAGAAGGTTGCCCTCGTCGTCGTAGGCGAAGACCTCGAACATCGCCGCGCCGATCGCGTGGGCGGTCGCGCCCATCACCTGGCCCTCGACGATCTTCGGGTTGACGCGCATGCCGCAGTCGTCCACCGCGGCGTAGTCGACGAGCTCGTAGACGCCCGTCTCGGGGTCGACCTCGACCACGCAGGCGTGGATCTGCATCGCGTACGTCAGCGTCAGGTTCCCGAACTTCCGCTCCTTGTCGGGCACGTCGAACGGCGGCCGGTAGACGAAGCGGGCGTTCATCTGCGGCGGGTCGACCGGGAACCCGGCGTTGTTCGCGTTCGGGATCGCGCCGAGCGCCATGAACGGCAGCGCCGCCTCGTGGTTGTCCGCGATCCGGGCGAAGCCGTCGGCCAGCTCGATCGCCTCGATCGGGCACTGGAACACCATCGAGGCCAGCGTCTTCATCTGGTGCGCGAGCTCGTCCGTGGCGCCCTTGACCGCGCCGAGCCCGGTGACGGCGAACTGGCTCGCGTAGGTGCCCGAGAAGCCGGCATGCGAGTTCCAGTAGCTGTCGTGCCCCGCGCGGACGTGAACGATGTCGACGTCGCAGCCGAGGATGTCCGCGACCACCTGCGCGGCCGTCGTCTCGTGGCTCTGCCCCTGCGGCGTGGTGCCGAGGGTGACGACGACCTCGCCGAAGATGTCGAGCTTGACCGTCGCGACCTCGTTGTTGCCGGAGAACTGGAGGTCCGGGTTCAGGAGCTGCGACTGGCCGAAGTTGTTCGTCCCGGAGTCGAGCGTCGAGCCGATCCCGAAGCCGAGCAGCCTGCCGCGCGAGGCAGCCTCTTCGCGGCGCTCCTCGATCGAGTCGTAGCCGATCAGCTCGAGCACCGTGTCGAGCGCCCGCGGGTAGTCGCCCGAGTCGTAGACGCACCCGTTCGGCGTCTCGTAGGGCATCTGCCCGGGCTGCACGTAGTTGCGCTTGCGCAGCTCGACGCGGTCGAAGCCGAGCTCGTGGGCGACGATGTCGATGATCCGCTCGGTGAACCAGAGGTGCTGCATGCGCGAGTACCCGCGGTTCGGCGAGACCGGCGCCTTGTTCGTCATCGCCTGCGTGAACTCGACCCGGAGGTTGCGCCACCCGTACATCCCGGCGGCGACCTGCGACCAGATCACGCCGCCGAGCGGCTCGTAGCGGAGGTAGGCGCCCGCGTCGTCGACCGCCCTCGTGCGGAACGCCGTCATCGTGCCGTCGGCCTCGACGGCCACCTCGGTGTCCAGGAACCAACGCTCGTTCCCGTGCGACATCGACTGGTGGAAATCGGTGCGCCACTCGGTCCACTGGACGGGACGGTTGAGCTTGCGCGCGAGCAGGCACAGCGCGACGAGCTGCGGGTGGGACGTGATCTTGTTGCCGAAGCCGCCGCCGATGTCCTGCGTGACCATGCGGAGCTTGTCGGTTCCGACCCGCATGGCCGGCGCCATCATGATCACCGCGAACCCCGGGAACTGGTTGTTCGTCGTGATCGTCCACTGCCCGGTGCCGCGGTTGTACTCGACCAGCCCGCCGTCGGTCTCGAGCGGCGTCGAGTTGAACCGGTCGAAGTGGAGCTCCGAGATCTTCACGACGTGGTCGGCCTCGGCGAACGCCCCGTCGACGTCGCCCCACTCCCACACGCCGGTGTAGGACATGTTCCCGCCGCACTCCTCGTGGAGCACCGGGGCGCCGTCCTCCAGCGCCGCGCGTGCGTCGACGACGACGTCGAGCGGGTCGTACTCGACCTCGACGAGCTCGGACGCGTCGCGCGCGAGCTCGCGCGTCTCGGCGACCACGGCCACCACGGGCTCCCCGACGTAGCGCACCTTGCCGACCGCGAGCGCGTAGTCCCTGACCTGGCCGCCGGGGTCGGCGGCGATCTGGAAGAACGGCTCGGTGAGGATCGCGACCTCGTCGCCCGTCAGCGTTCCGTACACGCCCGGCTGCTCGAGCGCCGCGCCGACGTCGATCGAGACGATGCGCGCGTGCGCGTACGGCGAGCGGAGGAAGTGCACGTAGCCCATCCCGTGCCGCTTGACGTCGTCGCAGAAGACGCCCTGGCCCTGGACGAGGCGGCTGTCCTCCTTGCGCGGGACGCTCTGCCCGACGAACCCCCTCTGCAGGGTGGTCGTGCCCTCGGTCTCGACGGCGGTCACGGCCTCGCTCGCCTTCCGCGATCGAGGCTAGGAGAACAGGTCATCGTGTTCCTCCGGTTGCAGGCTGTCGGCGAGTGATCCATCCCAGTTCTTCTAGTGGCCGCCGGTGCCGGAGGCGCCGGCGGCCACGACGGCCTCGACGATGTTCCAGTAGCCGGTGCAGCGGCAGATGTTCCCCTGGAGGCCGATCTTGACCTCCTCCTCCGTCGGGCTCGGATTGTCGGCGAGCAGCGCGGTCGCGCTCATCAGCATCCCCGGCGTGCAGTACCCGCACTGGAGCGCGTGGTGGTCGGCGAACGACTGCTGGAGCGGGGTCAGCTCGTCCTCTCCGAGCCCCTCGACCGTGGTCACGGCAGCGCCGTCCGCCTGCACGGCGAGCACGGCGCAGCTCTTCACCGCGACGCCGTCCAGGTGGACGGTGCACGCGCCGCAGCTTCCCGTGTCGCAGCCGACGTGCGTCCCGGTGAGATCGAGGTCGTCGCGGAGGAAGTGGACGAGCAGCCGTCTCGCGGGCACGTCGCGCTCGTACGTCGTGCCGTTCACGGTCACGGTCACGACCTGGTCGGAGACGGGTGCCACTGCCACGGTCATGCCCTCGCTTTCTCGGCGGCCTGGAGGACGGCGCGCACGGTCGACGTCTCGGCCAGGCTGCGCCGGTACTCGACCGACGCATGGACGTCGGCGGGCGGGTCGAGCGTCGCACCGAGCCCCTCGACCGCGGCCCGGACGGACGCCTCGTCGACGTCCGGGCCCGACAGCCTCTGCTCGACCTCGGTCGCGCGGTGCGGCACGGCGTCGACGCAGCCGAGCGCGATCCGCCAGGCGCCGTCGACGACCGACGCGGCTGCGTTCGACACGTAGGTCCCGTGCGCGCCGAGCGTCACGCCGGCCATGCCGTCGCCCGTGCCCTTGCCCGCGGCAGGGATGCTGATCCGGGTCAGCAGGTCTCCCTCGCCGACGGCGGTCTCGAAGACCCCGACGAAGAACTCCTCCGCGCTGACGGTCCGCTCGCCGCTCGCGCTCCGGATCGTCATCGACGCGTCGAGCGCGGCGAGGAGCGGCGGGAAGTGGTTGGTCGGATCGTTGACGCAGATGTTCCCGCCGAGCGTGCCGCGGTTTCGCACCTGGACGTCGGCGACGGTCGCCGCGACCGTAGCGAGGATCGGGCGGCTGACCTCGACCTCGGAGGAGCGCATGATCGACGCGAGGGTCGCCATCGCGCCGATCTCGAGCGTCGCCCCGGAGACGGTGATCGAGCGGAGCTCGTCGAGATTCGCCAGGTCGACGAGCACGTCGGGCGAGGCCGCCCGTTGCTTCATGACGTTGACGAGCGTCTGCCCGCCTGCGAGAGCACGCGCCCCGTCGTGCTCGGTGAGAAGGGAGACGGCCTCCTCGACGGTGGACGGACGCGCGTACGAGACCTCTCGCAGCAGCATGTGGTCGATTCTGTCACAACGGCCGCCGTGACATGTCAAGGAACCGCCGCGCGCGCCCGCCCTCGGCGCAGGCGCGCGCAACGGCCTCCCGAGCGCGGCTTCAGCCGGCGCGGACGACGTGCCAGCCGTCGACGCCGTCGCACTTGACGACGCCCGGCTTGTCGCCTTCGTACGTGTACGCGGGCAGGCCGTTGACCGTGAGCTGGCGCTTCGCGCCGCGCTTGATCGTCCCGAAGGTGGCCATGACGCCGTTGAGGTGCGCGTCGACCGTGCCCTTCACGTACACCGGTGGCCACATCGTCGCGCAGACGCCCGTGCAGCGGATCTTGCCGCCGGCCTTCTTCTCGACGTCCCAGTAGTAGATCCCGATCCGCCCGGGCGTCGCGATCACCTTCTTGCCGGGGAGATTCGACTTCATCTCGATCGCGGGACGCGCCATGCCCGCGCTCCCGCCGAGCGCGGTCGCGGGCACGACCACTGCGAGCGTTGCGAGTACCACGCCGATCGAGCCGAGCGCTGCCTTCCTCATCGCTGCTCCCTTCCGTCGCTGCCGTGCCTGTCCATGTCGTTCCCGCCCGAGCATGCCCTCCGTCGAGGCGCCGAGCCGCGTTGTTTCGCGTCTCGTAAGCGAACGTTCAGCGGCACGACAGAGAACGGGCCTGCCCAGGGCGGATGCGTAGAGTTGCCGCATGGCGACGTTCGACGCCGTCCTCGTCGGCTCCGGCATCAACACGCTCACGACGGCGGCCCTCCTCGCGCGCGAGGGATGGGCCGTCTGCGTGCTCGAGCGGTCGGACCGGCTCGGCGGCGCGATCCGCACGGAGGCCGACTACACGCTCCCCGGCTTCACGCACGAGGTGCTGAGCTCCTGGCACCCGCTGTTCACCGGCTCGGCCGCGTACGCCGAGCTCGGTGACGAGCTGCACCGCCGCGGGCTCGAGTACGTCAACACGGAGCTTCCGACCGCGACCGCGTTCCCCGACGGCCGCGCGATGTTCCTCTCCACGACGATGGAGGCGAACGTCGCCGAGTTCGAGCGCTTCGCGGCCGGTGACGGCGGAGCCTGGCAGCGGCAGTTCGAGGAGTTCATGGCGAACGCCGACCTCTCCTTCGGCGTCCTCGGCACCGAGCTCTGGTCGCCCGGCGGGCTCGGCCTGGGGCGGAGGATGCTGCGGCGCTTCGGCCGCCACGGCCTGCTGGGGTTCGCGGGCCACGCGCTCTCGACCTGTCGCGACTGGACGACCGCCACGTTCCGCGCACCCGAGGCGCACGGCCTGCTCGCCCCCTGGGTGCTGCACACCGGGCTCGGCCCGGAGAACGCCGTTTCCGGGTTCATGACGCAGGTGATCGCCTGCGCCGTCCAGCTCGGCGGGATGCCGGTCCCGGTCGGCGGCGGTGTCCGGCTTGTCGACGCGCTCGCGGGAATCGTCCGCGATGCCGGCGGCGAGCTCCGGACCGACGCCGAGGTCGCCCGGATCACGGTCTCCGGCGGCAGAGCCGCGGGAGTCGTCCTCGCCGGCGGCGAGACCGTCGGCGCCACTCGGGCCGTCGTCGCCGGCGTCACGCCGACCCAGCTCTACGGCTCGCTCCTCCGCGAGGGCGACGTGCCGACCGACGTCCACGCGGCGGCCGCCCGGTATCGCTACGGCCGCGCGGGGATGCAGATCCACCTCGCGCTCGACGAGCCGCCGCGCTGGAGGGGGCCGGACGCCGACCGGCTCACCCGCACCGCGATCGTCCACGTGACCCCGGGGCTCGACGGCGTCTCGCGCGCCGTGAACGAGGCGGAGCGCGGGCTGTTGCCTGTAGAAGCAACGATCGTCGCCGGCCAGCCGTGTGCCGTCGACCCCTCGCGTGCACCCGAGGGCAAGTGGATCGTCTGGATCCAGCTCCAAGAGCTTCCTGCCGGCCCGGTGAAAGGCGACGCCGCGGGCGAGCTCGATGTCGGCGACGGGACGTGGACGGAAGATCTCCGCGAGGCGTACGCCGACCGGATCGTCGCGCGGCTCGGCGAGTCGATCGAGAATCTCGGCTCCGCGACCCTCGCCCGCAAGGTCCTTTCCCCCGTCGACCTCGAAGCCCTCGACTGCAATCTCGTCGCCGGCGACATCTACGCGGGGAGCTGCGCGCTCGACCAGAACCTGGTCTGGCGCCCGTTTGCCTCCGCGCCCGGGCACCGGACGACCGTCGAGAATCTCTGGCACGTCGGCGCGAGCACGCATCCCGGCCCGGGGCTCGGTGCCGGCTCCGGCTACCTCGTCGCGAAGGAGCTCACAAAGCCGCCGTTGCCGCGTCGTCTCGTCGCGAAGCTTCCGAAGGTGTCCGACTTCAAGTCGGACACCCCGAAGTGAGGCACGCGTGAGGCTCTCCCTCTCCACCATCTCCACCCTCAACGCCTCCTTCGCCGACGACGTTGCCGCGTACGCCGAGGCAGGGTTCGACGCGATCGGCCTCTGGGAGTTCAAGCTGCCCGAAGACGACGTGGCCAACGTCGCGCAGCTGCGCGCCAGCGCGCTCTCGGTGTCGAACTGCATTCCCACCGTCCCCTCGTTCCTCCAGCTCGCCATCCCGGGGATGGAGGGGCCCGCCGATCCTGAAGAACGCGTCGAGGCGATCTGCACGTCGATCCGACGCCTGGCGGTGTACGACCCGGAGTGCGTGCTCTGCCTGAGCGGACCGCTCGGCGGCCGCGCCGAGGCCGAGGGACGCGAGCTCGTCGTCACCGGCCTGCGGCGGGCGGCCGGCGCGGCCAGACAGGCGGGCGTCCGGCTCGGCTTCGAGCCGATCCATCCGGCGCAGCGCGACTCGGCAGGCTTCGTCACGTCGCTCGCCGACGCGCTCGCGCTGCTCGACGAGGCTGATGCCGACGACGTGGGGATCATGGCGGACACGTTCAACCTCGGCCACGAGCCGACCGACGCCCTCGTAAGCGTTACCCCGCGGCTCACAGGCGTCCACGTCGCCGACGAGCTCCCCGAGCCGCTGCCCGGCGTGCGGGTGCTGCCCGAGCCCGGCGGCCGCTCGGCCGAGATCGTCGCCGCCCTGCGCGCAGTCGGCTGGGACGGCACGCTGGACGTCGAGATCTTTTCGACGCCTGACGCCTTCTGGGCGCTCGCCCCGGACGATGCAGCGCTGCGCGCCCACGCTGCCGTCGCCGCACTGCGCGACGCGTAGCCGGCCGCCGCGCGATGGACGTCGGCCCAGCCACCGTTCCCCTCGAAGAGCTCGACCGCCTCTGGGACTTCGACGACCCGGCCGGCAGCGAGCGGCGGTTTGCCGAGCTCGTCGCGCGCGCCGGAAGCGAGCACGACCGCGCCTTCCTCACCGAGGTGCTGACACAGCTCGCGCGGGCGCAAGGACTGCAGCGCCGGTTCGACGACGCCCGGCGGACACTCGCCGCGGCCGACCGAGCGCTCCGACCGGGCGATCGCCGCGGCCGCGTCCGGCTGCTGCTCGAGCGCGGCCGGGTCGACCGATTCGAAAAGCGCGACGACCTGGGCCGCGGCGCATTCCTCGACGCCTGGGAGCTGGCGCGCGCCGCAGGTGAGGACGGCCTCGCGGTCGACGCCGCCCACATGCTCGGCATCGTCGAGCCGCCAGACATCGCGTGGGAGTGGAACGAGCGCGCGATGGAGCTCGCCCGCACCTCGCCGGATCCGGTCGCCCGACGCTGGGTCGGATCGCTCGCGAACAACATGGGCTGGGCTCGCCACGACGCGGGTGACGTCGACGGCGCGATCGTTCTGTTCGAGCAGTCCCGGGACGCGTTCCTCGCGGACGGGCGCGCCGACCGCGCGAGGATCGCGCGCTGGTCGATCGCCCGCTGCCTCCGCTCCCGCGGCGACGTCGAGGCCGCGCTCACCCTGCAGCGGACGTTGCTCGACGAGCTCGACGCCCTGGGTGAGCGCGACGGCTACGTCCTCGAGGAGCTCGGCGAGTGCCTCCTCGCGCTCGGCCGCGAGGCAGAGGCACGACCGTTCTTCGCTCGCGCGCTCGCCGAGCTCTCCGTGGATCCGGCGTTCCGCGCCGACGAGCCCGAGCGGCTCAAGCGACTCGAGTCACTCGGCCACGGTTAGCGAGCGCCCGGTGGCCGGCCGCTTCACGACGCCGTGCTGCATCATCACGGCCCCATGCGCTTCGAGCTGCCGACCGGCACGGTCACGTTTCTCTTCACCGACATCGAGGGCTCGACGCGCCTCCTGCATGCGCTCGGACCCGAGGCCTATGCCGAGGCGCTCGCGGAGCACCGTCGCCTGCTCAGGGAGGCTTTCGCCGCGCACAGCGGCGTCGAGGTCGACACGCAGGGCGACGCGTTCTTCGTCGCCTTCCCGACCGCGCCGGGCGCGGTCGCTGCGGCCCTCGCCGGGCCAGGCGGCGCTCTCGCCGCGGCCCGATCCGCGTGCGGATGGGACTCCACACGGGCACACCGACACTGACCGCCGAGGGCTACGTCGGGATCGACCTGCACCGGGGCGCGCGCGTGGCCGGTCTCGCCCATGGGAGGCAGGTTCTCATCACCGAGCCGACCCGATCGCTCCTCTCGGACGACGTCGCGGTGAGGGACCTCGGGCAGCATCGCGTCAAGGACTTCCAGGGCTTCGTACGGCTTCTCCAGCTCGGCGACGAGCCGTTCCCGCCGCTTCGAACGCCCGGGGCGGTCGAGCTTCCGATCCCGGCCACGAGATTCCTCGGCCGTGAGTGCGAGCTTCTCGATGCGGTTTCCGTCTGGTACGAGCGCGAGCCGCGCGTCCTCTCCGTCGTGGGGCCAGGAGGTGCCGGCAAGACGCGATTCACGGTCGAGCTCGCGCGCCTGCTCTCGGAGGAAGCGGACGGCGGCACGGTCTTCGTTCCGCTCGCGCCACTCCGGGATCCGGCGCTCCTGCTGCCCTCCGTCGCCGAGTTGCTCGGCGCGCCGGGCGCCGATGTGCCGGCCGTGGCGGCCCGGATCGGCGTCCGACGCACGCACGTCGTCCTCGACAACGTCGAGCAGCTCCTCCCGGCTGCCGCAGCACCACTCGCTGCGCTCATCTCTGCCGCGCCGGCCGTGCGGCTGCTCGTCACGAGCCGCGAGCCGCTGCGTATCGCGGGCGAGACCGAGATCGACCTGCCGCCGATGAACGAGACGGACGGTGTCACGCTGTTCCTCGACCGGGCGCGTGCGGTCGTGCCCGACCTCGCAGAATCCGTGGACGTCCACGAGCTCGTACGCCGGCTCGACGGTCTCCCACTCGCTGTCGAGCTCGCGGCCGCCCGTGCGAAGCTGCTCGCTCCCGGCCAGCTCGTCGGTCGTCTCGGCCGACGGCTGGACATCCTGAAGGGCTCCCGCGACGCCGATGACCGGCACGCGACCCTCCGCACGACGATCGCGTGGAGCTACGACCTCCTCGATCGCAACGAGCAGGAGCTCTTCGCACGGCTTGCCGTCTTTCGAGGCTCATTCGGGCTCGAGACCGCTGAACAGGTCTGCGACGCCGACGTCGACACGCTCGCGTCTCTCCTCGACAAGAGCCTCCTGCGACGCCGCACGGATGCGGCCGGGCACCCACGTTTCTGGATGCTCGAGACGATTCGGGAGTTCGCCGGCGAGCGGCTCGAGGCTTCGGACGATGCCGGGCGCGTTCATGAGCGACACGCGGAGGAGATGCTCCGGATCGCACGCTCCGCCACGCTCACCGAGGAAGACGACACGCCGTTCGATCTTCCGGTCGCACTCGCCGAGCTCGACGATCTCCGAGCTGCACTCGACTGGGCGAGCGTCTCGCACCGAACGCTCGCCCTGGAGCTCGCGATCGCGCTCGAGAATCTCTGGACGGCGCACGCTCCGCAAGAAGGGGCAGAGCGATTCGAAGCGCTGCTCGGACAGGCGGACAGCGACCCCCCCGAGCTCCGTGCCCGGGCGCTGCGAACGTACGGTGGCGCTCTCGACATGTCCGGGCGTCGCGAGGACGCCGAGCGGCTGCACGAGGAGAGTCTCGCCCTGTACCGCACGCTCGGCGACCGGCGAGGAATCGCCAGCCTCACGCATCGAGTGGCGATGAGCGCGTTCGGTCTCGGGGACTACGGACGAGCACGCCGCCTGGCCGAGGAGTCTCTTGGGTTGTCTCGTGACAGGTTCCCGCTCATCGAGATCCCGAACTACGCCGTGCTGGGACAGATCCTCGTCGCCGATGGCGGTATCGACGAAGGAACGGCGCTCGTTCGGCGCGGCGCGGAGCTGGCCCGTGACCTGGGCTGGGACTGGTGGCTCTCCGGCCAACTCGGGAACCTCGCCTTTCTTGCACTCGGTCGAGGCGACCTCGCCGAGGCGGAGCGTACGGGGGCGGAAGCGCTCCGGCTGGAGCGCGAGCACGGGAATCGGCACTGGGCCCTCTACAGCCTCACGGCGCTCGCACGGGTCGCCCTGGCCCGCGGAGACCCGGAGCGCGCGGGTCTCTACTGGGGAGCCGTTGAGGTCGAAGGTGCGCGGTCCCGCTACGGCTCATGGGAGGGGAGCCGTATCGATCTGGCGGACGGCCTTGCGACCGAGTCGAGCCCGGAATTCGTTGCCGGCCGAGAGCGCGCGCGAGAGATCGACTTCTGGGA
>CAWGDT010000012.1:0-87090 GCA_963821365.1 uncultured Actinomycetes bacterium | reverse complement strand
CGTGGCGGCGGTGGCTCTCGAGTCGACTCAGACCGAGCCGTAGAGCTGCTGGATCACGGCGACGTACTGCTTCGTGTCGTCGAACAGGCCCCGCTCGCGGACGGCGCGCGCGCCCTGGTAGTAGCCGGCGAGGGCGAGGCGAACGTCTCCGCCGAACTGGTCGAGCTGCCAGCGCAGGTAGCGGACGCCCGCGCGGACGTTTCCGTCGTACGTCCTCGGTGTCGGCTGGCGGAGAAGGACGGTGTCGACCCACTCCCAGGTCTCCGGCAGGAGCTGCATCACGCCGATCGCGCCGGCGCTCGACACCACGTCCTCCTGGAACCCGGATTCCATCCATGCGAGCGAGCGGGCGAGCTGCGGGTCGACGCCGTACACGGCTGCCCAACGGTCGATCGAGCCGCGCACCGTGTCGCGGTCGACCTGGGCGCCGGTGTTCGTCAGGCGCGCGCCCTGTGGGAGTACCAGCCGCTGACCTGGGACGATCGTCGTCATCAGCGACATGCCGTTCACCCGGGCGAGCCGCCACGGGCTGACGTGGTAGCGCTGGGAGATGGAGAAGAAGCTCTCGCCGGCCGCCACCGTGTGACGCAGGCGCGCGGGCGCCGAGGGCGAGCTCGTCGATGCGACCGTCGCTCGGCGACCGGGGATGCGCAGCCGCTGCCCCGGGGAGATCACACTCGCCAGCGTGAGGCCGTTCGCGGTCGCGACGACCGAGGGACGCACCCCGTAGCGCTGGGCGATTGCGTTGAACCCCTCTCCCGGCTGCACCGTGTGGACGAGCGTCGTGGCAGGCGTGGTCGGCCGCGCCGCGGCCCGTACGGTCGGCGCCAGTCGGCCGGGGACGCGCAGCCGTTGTCCGGGAACGATCGTGCTGCCGAGCGTGAGGCCGTTCGCCCGCGCGAGCGCGACCGGCTTCACCCTGTACTTCCGCGCGATCACGGCGAAGCCCTCGCCCGGTCGGACGCGATGGACGACCGGTGCGGGCCGGGCGGCGGTGGTTCCCGCGGCGCCTCGCACGAGCGCGCGGAAGGTCTTCGCCCCGGCGATGCCGTCCGTGGTCAGCCCTCGCGCGCGCTGGAACCGCCTGAGCGCCGCCGCGGTGGCGGCGTCGAACCGCCCGTCGACGCGCTTCGCCGGAAGCCCGAAGGCCCGGAGGCGGAACTCGAGCGACGTGACGTCCCACCCGATCCGCCCGCTCTGGAGCTGCCGCTGACCGAGCAGCGGCGTCCCGAGCTTGCCGAGCTTGCAGCGGGTCGCCATGCCGACCTTCCCCGTCGCGCGAATGCCCTGCTTGCGCTGGAAGCGGAGCAGCGCGTCGCGGGTCATCGGGCCGGAGATCCCGTCGACCGCTCCGGCGTAGTACCCGCGCGAGCGCAGGGCGACCTGGAGCGCGGCCACGCTCGCGCTCTGCGCGGCCACGGCAGGCGCGGCCGACGCCAGGGCGATGACCACGGCGACGACGATGACGACGTTCCGGCGCACGGAACTTCCCCTCTTCGCCGGCTCCCGCCGGGCTCCTCCCCGATTCGGGGCGGCTACACTTCGCCCTCGCTGCCTTCCCCGGTAGCTCAATTGGCAGAGCATCCGGCTGTTAACCGGAGGGTTGTTGGTTCGAGTCCAACCCGGGGAGCTGCCAATCCCTTTAGGCAAGCCAGGAACGCGAAGGGCGCCCCGTGAGGCGCCCTTCTTGGTACCGAATTTGGTACCGCTTCGTTAGGTGGGCTCACGTATTGCGGGATACATGGTGTTGAACAGAGCCACCGGGGATGGCCGCATCTTCTCCCACTTGCGCTGTGAGAGCCGAATGTGGCGGTTGTCGTAAGTCCAGATGTGCAGGGCCTGGGTCACATCGCGGCAGAGCCAAATCATCCGTGAGGTGCCTAGACCGACACTTGACGCCTTGAGGTCGACGGGCAGCTGCGCGCCTGCCTGCATGTGGCCGTCCCCAACCAGTCGTGGCGGGTTGCCTTCAAGGCAGAACGTCAGCTGGATTGCTAGACCCGGCCCTGCATTCGCGAAGGTTGCGCTTAGTGCCGTGCCTTCCCCTTTGTTGTTGATGCCCGCGGACACATTCGGTCGCAAGGCTGATCTCGATTGCAACCAGAGGAGCAACGCTGTCGCTAGCGATCCGATGGCCGCGACGGCTGCTGCGACGGCGGCGACGAGTTGGGCCCACTCGGCGGTCGATAGCGCAAGCAATGAACCCAAGGTGGCCGGACTCTACGTCGGTCATCTGACGAACAGCCGTGCCTCGGCCAGATCTGCGGCGTCTGGATAGCTCGTCTTGTGCGCGTGGAGATACCGCTCAGTGGTGGAGCCGTGCGCGTGGCCGGCCTTCGCCTGCACGAACATGCCCGGCACCCCCGCCGCGGCCGTCTCCGTCAACGCCGTGTGACGCAGCCCGTGCCAGGGCCGGAACGAGTCCGGCACCCCGGCCTTCCGCATCGCGGCCCTCGCGTGACGCCCGAGCTTCGACGGATCTAGCGGCCTCCCTATCGCCGGATGCGCGAACACGATCGACTCATCGGCCCGGTAGCGGGTTGCCCGGTATTGCTCCTCGAGCGCGTCGACCGCGACCGGGCCAAGCGGGATCGACCGCCTCCCCGCCCTGGACTTCGGCGTCGTGATCTCGTTGCGGACGAACTGCTGTCGGACGCTCAGACGGCGTTCCAGGAGGTCGACGTCCTGCCACCTCAGCCCGAGCAGTTCGCCGCGTCTGAGGCCCGTAGAGAGCGCGACAACCGTCATCCTGCGGGCCGCGGCGAACCATGCCGCCTCCGTGTCTTCCGGTGGGTCCGCCTCGAGCTCACGGTAGGCGCAGATCAGGTCGCCGATCACGGTGGCGTCGATCGTCTCCGTTTCCGCGTCCGGCATCGCCGGCTGTCTCGACGAGGTCGAGCGGGTTCTCGCTCACCCACCGCCACCGCCTGGCCATCCTGAACATCAGTCCTGCCAACACGAGGTGGTTTCTTAGGTCTTCGGGGAGAGGCCGGCGGCGATCTTGTCGGCCGCGTACCGCTCGAACTGCTCGGGTGACTGCGACAACCGGCCGAGGTCATGTGTGGCGAACGCCGGGCGGAGGTGGTTGCGGAGCGTTGCCTTGTAGTCGATCACCGTCGACTTCTTCCGCGGCTTCGCCGTCAGCCCCACGGCCTCGAACTCGTCGGCGAGGTCGGCGAACGTCCGGCGCCGTGGTTTCCGCATGCCCTTCTCGACGTCGGCGAGGCGGGCCCCGAGAGCCCGCTCCGCCTTCCTCCGGTCCCACTCCGGCTCGCGCCCGAGCGTCTCCTTGACCTGGCGCCCGTCCGCGTCCACGAACTTGACCCGCCACACGATGCCGCGCGGCCCCTCGTACCGGATGACCGCCGCGCCGCTAGGCATCGCGGCCTCCGACGAACTGCTCCTCCATCCGTTCGATCGCCTCGTCGACGTGCGGTGTCCCGAGCAAGTTGGAGATCTCCTCCCGCTCGGCGTCGCGAGTCGCTTGCAGCTCAAGGTACTTGTCGCGCCAGCCGGGCTGGAAGACGTCGATCCCGTTCCGCTGCGCGACCGCGGCCTCGAACTGGAGAAGGAGATCGTCGACGCGCTCCTGCTGCGCCCTCCGCTCTGCCGCGCTCACGACGCCACCGCCTCTCGCGGAGTCATCGGCAGGGCGACGAGGTCGACGATGTCCCGCGCGGTGCCTTCGATCTCGTCGAGCAGCTCGCACGCGTGCGCGTCACGCGCGAACGTGTCCCTGAACGACCGGACGTCTTCCCCAACCGCGTACTCCAGGCGAAGCACACGCTCATCTCGCGGGCCTCGGTCGCCCGTTGCGGCGTTGTAGAGCTCGTCCGCGATCTCGAACGCTGCGGCGAGATCCTCCCGGGCCGCTTGGATCCGCTCGCACATCTGGCGTGCGAGCGCCGCGGCGTCAGGCATTGGCTTGGTCGCGCTCATGGCGCGCACCTCCTCAGCGAAACGGCCGGGAGGCGGACACGGCGATAGCAGACGCCGGCCCGGAATCCTCCCGGCCGCGTCGCATCGTACGAACTGATTAGGAGCGTGCTGCTATTCACGCTGATCGGACCGTACTCCGCTCATCGGCCGGAGGCAACGCCTCATCAGTGGCTTACGTGCCCGCGTAGACACCCGTGAAGTCCTCGACGAGTTCCTCGAGCTCAGCTCCCAGCGCGAGGTCTTCGTCGCCGTGCTCCATGCGGTCGACGTGAACAACGGGCGGAATCTGCACCCACGGGAACACGTCGTGGTTGTGTGCCTCGCGCGCGTCCATGAACAATTGGCAGTCGATCTCCGGATGGAGCTCTTTCACGCGCCTCATGAAGCTCCGGGCGTCCTGCTCGGTCTTGAAGCTATCGAGGATGTAGCTCACCTTCGTACCTCCCTGCTCGTGGGACGAAGCCGGATGCTCCGCCCCGGTTGCCTGCACCCCTCAAGCCACGCCAACACCGCGGCGTGCTCGAACCTCACGTATCGGCCAAGCCGCACACACGGCATCGCGCCGGACCTTGTCGACTCGCGAACCCACGACACCGGCACCGCCAACAGCTCGGCCACCTCGTCCGCGGTCAACAGCCGCTCGGTCACGCCAACCTCCGTTGCGAACATCTGTTCGATGTGACAGGATCGGACGGGTGGCCACCATCTTCCTCGCCGGCTACCCGATCCCAGACCGCGACGTCCTCGAGCTCGCCCGCCTCGTCGGCGACCCCGACCTCGCCAACCGCCTCGAAGGCGCCTACAGCCGCGAAGCCCGCATCGTCGCCCTCGAAATCAACGACCGCGAACTGATCCTGCGCGCCCTCGAAGGCGCTCGCCGCCCTGCGTGGCGTACTTCTCGAGGAACACGTCGGCCGCGTGCGCGACGGGTTGGTGTAGACGCGGGCGGCGGCCGCTGACCGCTCGAGCATCGAGGGGGAATCGCGCTCGAGGATGCCACCCGAAGGTGGCGCCGCCCGCACCAAACATCGTCCCCGCCCTGTCGGACGACGCGCCACCGAGCCGCCGACCGCTCACTTCCCAGCCTCCGGGACGAACCACTTTTCCTCGTCCGGGTCCCAATCCACCTGGCCGTGCTTGCGCGCCAGGTCAAGCCCGCCGCCTAGCTGCTCGTCGCCGTCCCCCACCAGACAGTGCAAACACACCGGCTGGGGCTCGAGGTCATCGAACCCCGGGTCGCCTGGCAACAGGTCAGCGAAGAACACGAGGTAGCCGCTGTCGACCGGCGCCGTTGGCGGCGCCCACGAAATGCTCATCGCGGGTGGGATCTCCCCGACCACGAACGCAACCCGGCCGTGACCGCTCACGCCCGCCGGCCCTTCAACCGCTGCGGCGCCGACCTGTTGCACACCCGGTGCTCCGGGCCACCCACAGACTCACCGTCAGCGTGGCCCAAGTCCCACAACTGGCCCGGCAAGATCAGCCCACCCACACCACCCTCAGCGAACCGGCACGCAGCCCCACGCGCACACCGCACCACCCCAGCCGCAACCCGAGCCCGCCACACCGCACGACGACGCGCCTGATCCGCGTACAACACCCGGCCCCGCGCATCCCGAACCCGCTCCCCACAACCCGGACCGCAAAACCGCTGATGCCACACCCGCGGCACAAACTCACGGCCACACAACTCACACCACCGCGACCCAGACGCAACCCACTTCGGCTGCCTCACCGGCGCACGCCGACACCCCGGCCGGCAATACACCTGATTGCCATGCCTCGCACGGAAAGGCGACCCACACCGCTTGCACGCCCGATATCCCGGGAGATCAACCACAACCACCCCGGGGAGGGAAATAATCCGAGCGGGGGTACCGGTCGTCGGCGTTCTTAAAAAGCGTGGGGCTCACGGCGTGACTCCCGGGAGGTCACGCTTCCCCTGTTCTCTATAGGGGAGCGTGAGTAGACCCTGGGCGTGAGATGCGTGAGTAGAACCGTGAGTAGCGTCCATGCGGGTTTGCGCGAGCTGCGTGAGGTGCGTGAGAGGCACGTGAGTACTCACGGTGTGTCTCACGGCACTCACGCGGCCCTTTCCGTGGCGATGTAGATGGTCTTGCGGCCGCTGGTTCGGCGCTCCGCGTGGCCTGTCTTGCAGAGGTGCTCGAGCCGTCGGCGGGCCTTCTCGATCTGGTTGGCGCTCGGGGTTGTGGTGCCGTAAAGAGCGGCGGCTGCGGCGTGGACGTCGAGGCCGTCGGGCGCGACCTGGATGAGCACATACAGGTCGATGTTCTCCTGGACGGTCGTGCGGCCCTGGCTGTGGTCGTGGACGACCTGGAATGGGCCGATCTCCTGGGCGGGCTGCTTGAGGTGTCGGAGCTCCACGACGAGGTCTCCTGGCTCGCCCCACAACATGAGCACGGACCCTTGGCCGGCGGTCAGCCAGCGGGACCCGTACACGTCGGAGAGTTGTTTCGGCGCGGCCCCGCCCGCCTGCGCCTTGCGTTGGTGGTGGAGGGTCAGGAGCTCGCGGTTGGTGGCGATGAGCTCCTGGAAAGCGATGTTGGCGCGACCGCCGGACTCGTCCTTCGTGAGATCAGGCTGGAGGTCTTTGAGGCTGTCGATGACGACGTCTGACGCGTCGAAGTAGTCGGCTGCCTCGACGAGGATCTTGGGGTTCTCGCCCAGCGATTGCGGGAGCGGGCCGCGCCAGACGACGAGCCGTTGTTCGAGGAGCCCGTAGTCGGCGGGGATGACCATGCGCCGCATCGACCGGATCGCTTGGCGGGGCCGGTCCGCGGCGATGTAGAGCACGTTCCCCGGTGCGGGTTGGACTGGGTAGCCGAGCAACCTGTCGCGCACGCCGACACGGCACAGCGCGAGTTGTTGGCCGAGCGTCGTCTTCCCGATGCCGTCGGGGCCGGCGAGCATTAGCGGCTCGTTCTCGGCCCAGAGGACGTCGTCGTCTTCGCCCCACAGCGCGGGCACATGGTCGGTCGACTCGAGCATCGCGGTCTTCCCGTCGATCGCGCGCGCCGAGCCCGCGAACGCGCTCGGGGCTGCTGGCTTTCCCGGGACGACGTGGAGGTGCCGATGGTCGACGCCGATGCTGGCGGCCGTCACGACGCGCGCTCCTCGGTCTCGCGTCTGCCCGCCGTCTCGACGACGATGGACGCCACCCGCTCGATGGCGCTCCAGGGGTACAGCTCGCGCGCGAGGACGTGGAGGTTGGCGACGGCGCGCGGGTCGGTGTGGTCGTCGTCGAGCTCGGCCGCGACGCTCACCGGGTCGACGGGGAGGCCGTCGTCGGCGAGCCGGAGCATGGCCCCGTAGATGTGGCCCCAGGAGGCGCGGCCGAAGTCGGTTGGGTGGAGGCCGGCGGCTCGGGCTTTGCGGAGGACGCGCAACCCGGCGTCGGCGTCGATACACGCGGCGCCGAGGATCGCGGAGAGGACGCCGCGTTCGGCTTCTTCGGGCCACAGGCGGACGCTCATGCGTCTGCCTCGAGGAGTGCCGTGACGGGACAGTCGTCCGCGTGGAGGAAGGTGACGGTGACGACGCCGAGGTCCGGGTGCGGAGCGACCCGGGGCCAGGCGCCGCAGCTGGGGCAGAGGCCCTGGACCCAAGTTGCGTTCTAAGCGCCTGCGCGTTCTTGATCTCTTCGGGGGCGTCGTCCTGAACGGCTCGGAGACCAACGAGGATCTCGGGCCTTCGGCGTGTGCCGGGGACGCGGGCGTCGCGTTTCACGAAGCCGCCTCAATCGCTTCGACCGCGCCCGCGAGCAGGACCTGGCAGACGTCCCAATCAACCGCCGGACGGACGTCGAGCTCGGCGAGGACTGCGTGGCAGCGTCCGCGGATCTCCCACCTGAGATCTCCGTCGTCGTCGCCGACGTGTACCTTGGGAGGGCGTCCGCCAAGAGCGCCGTCCGGGCCCGCCTCGAGCGGGTCCGCGTCGCTCATGGCGCCGATCCCCTCTCGAGGTAGCGGTCGATGTCGGCGGGCCGGAAGCGGATCTGTTCACCGACGCGAACCGCGGGAAGCTCGCCGGAGCGGACGAACCGGTAGACGGTCCACTTGCTGATACCGAGCTGCCGTGCGAGCTCGTTGACGGTGAGGAGATCCGGCCCCGTCCTTAGGATCGGGTCGGTATGGCTAGCGCTCATAAGGCAACAGTGGCGAGACGCGACGCGTTCCACGTTGCACCGAACATTGCAATCGTCGAATGGATGCGACCCGCCGCCGGCGCCCGCGAAGAGGACGACGCACGCCAGAGGATCGTCCTCGCGTTCAAGGAGCTCGCGCCGTGCTCAGTGCGGTTCGAGTTTCTCGAGTACTGGAACGGGTCGAAAATGCGGCCGGAGTACTGGCACCTACCTGTAACCGACTCCCTCGTGATGCCGAAGATCCCGATCGCGGAAGCGGACGCCGACGAATCGTTGCCCGCCAAGATCGGGCAAGTGCGAAGAGATTGGGAGCGCCACCGCGAGAAGTACGTCGCCATAGCCGCGACTGTGTGTCGAGGCGACCATAAAGAGGCCGAGAGGCTCCACACGGCCCTTGTGAGCGGCGCGATAGATACGTCCCTAGTTGTGGCCCGTTATCTCCAACTCCACGCCGAGGGCGAGAAGGAGATTGTCGGCCGGATAGCCGCGGACAATCACGTCAACGCTTCAACTGTGCACCGCCATCTGAAAGCGGCGAAAAAGTGCGGCAGGTGGCCGGCGTTGGCCAAGTGCTATCCGCGCCGGGCCGGGATGCGCCACGCCTGACGACGGGAGACGAGTCCGGGCGGACAACCCGCCCGAAGTGCTCAGCCGTCAGCGCACGAGGAATCCGTCGCGGATTGCTTCGGCGCGGCCTTCCCGGCCGCAGTAGATGTCCTGAGAACCATCGGCCCGATCGATGATGATGTCGTTGCCGACGTACCGGACCGGATCCCCCTGGATCGTGCGAACCGCCCTTCCCCCAACCGCGAGCACCTGGCCCACGTTTCGCCGGATGATCGTCCCGGGCCGCTCATGGAACATCACGCCCTCGGCGGCGGGCTTCTCGCGGCTCGGGCCTATGGTCAAGACCTTGGCGCCTGGATCGCGTGGCTCATGCGAGGGCGACGTCACGGTCACCTCACGCACGATCGCGCTGCGGACAAAATCCCACCCGTTTAGCTCCATCCGGTGGAGCGCGATGAACTCAAAGCTCGCGCCCGTCCCTCGTTTCAGCCAGTAGGGCTTCTTGGTCACGGTTGCGAGCGCCGCCCACCACCTGCCGCCGAACCCGTGGATCACCGAGATCGAGGTAACACGGCCGATCTCACGCGACGGGTCGTGGTCTACGACGAGCGGTACGTCCGACGCGGCCGGCAGCCATCGCAGACCGTCACGGGCGTAGAGGCTGCCCGAGTGCTTGACCGGCCCCGCGACAAGGTCGCTGTCGTAGCAGCGTGCGAACGCGATGAGCGCCGTTTCGGTCACGCCCCGGCCTTGATCCTCTTCCACCGCTCGCGTCGGGCGGCCTCCTGCGCGACCCGGCGCGCCTCCCTCTCGGCCCTCTTCTGCTCGAACTCCTGGCGGCTGCCGGCAGGCTCGAGGAGAACCGGGTCGCCCGACTCCGTCACGTAATAGGCAGGAATGCCGTCCGCGAAGTCGGGGTCGCCGTTCCACTTGCGGAACCACCGGCCAGTCGGCTCGTGCTCGAGGAGGCCGTGCCGGATGAAGGTGAGGTCGGACCTTGGGATCTCGTCACGCTCGGAGTTGACGATCCGCGCGATCCGCTTGTGCCGGCGCCACTCGCTGCGGGCCTGCTCTCGCTCCCCGGGCGTGCCGAGCTTGAGCCTGTGCGCGTTCGGGTCGAGAAGCTCCTCCAGCCGCCTACGATCCTTCAGCTCGTCGACGAGTCTCATGCTGTTTCCTCCGGTGGGTTGCGGTAGCTGGGGTCATGTATCCGTCTGAGCGCCTCGAGCTCGCGGTGCCTCACCCGCAACGTGCCCTGCACCCGCGTTGCCGCGAGGATCCCACGCTCGATCAGCAGGTCGACAATCCACACGGGCGTCTCGATGACCGCGGCGACGCCGGCGGGCGACATGAGCGGCTTCTCGAGCGACGACGTCACGCGCCCTGGTTCTCCTCGGTGGACGGGTCGAGCTCGAGGTAGCGGCGCAGCCCGCGGCGGATCTCGCTCGACAGGCTGCGGTCGGCGCAGGCGGCGAGGCGTTCGAGTTCGGCTCGCATCGAGAGCGGCACGGCAGCCGTCACGGTCGTCATCTCAGGGGCAGCGGTTGTAGCCATCTTGCAAATCTACAACATGAATCTGATGTTGCGAAAAAGCGTCTACGCTATCTACCGTGGCACGGGCGCTGCCTCGAGTGGTGGGCGACCGGGATGGGCTCGCGACGCCCTGGGTGGTATGAGGGTCGTGTGCTCCGTGTAGCGTCCATTTGGTCGTGAGCGTGAGCATCGTCAAGCGCGTCGGGTTGGCGGTCATCGTCGTTGCGGTCGTGGGCGCCGACACTGCTGCCTTCGCCGCGACCGGGCCGAAGCCCGCGACGCAGTTCCGCGCGTGTATCGAGGCGACGGGACTGAGCAAGACGCGCCGTGACCTCAAGCTCCGTACGGGTCCCTGTCGACGTACCGAGATCCCCGTGATCCTGACGGTCGTCGGGCCGAGCGGACCCGCGGGCCCCGTGGGTCCATCCGGGCCGCAGGGTCCTGGCGGAACGCCTGGCTCTGGGGGTTCGCAGGGTGCGCCGGGCTCTCCGGGTGCGGCGGGCTCGCCCGGTCCGGCGGGTCCGGCCGGAGCCTCCGGGGCAACGGGAGCCAGCGGTCCTGCCGGGGCTGCGGGCGCGACCGGCGCCTCTGGCCCTCAGGGGCCAGCCGGACCTCCGGGTCTGGTCGGGCCGATCGGTCCGCCTGGGCCTTCAGGGCCGCAGGGAGCGGCCGGGGCGTCCGGTCCCTCCGGTGCCGTTGGCGCCACCGGACCCCAGGGGCCGTCCGGCCCCGCCGGCCTTCAGGGTCCGATCGGACCCACTGGCCCGGCAGGTGCGACAGGTCCTGCCGGACCCACCGGGCCGACGGGACCGTCGGGGGCAGGCGGGACGCTGACGACGCGGATCGTCACCGCGGAGGACGCCGTCGGTGGGGTGGTGCAGCACGATACGTTGTCCCTGGCAGCCGAATGCCTCCCAGCAGAGGTGCTCACCGGCGGCGGCGGGACTGTCTCGAACAGCGACCCTGCCGAGCAAGGAAGCGTCCAACTGATCCAATCGCAGCCGGAAGGCAACAACTGGCGGGCAACCGGCGCGGCCAACAGCGACCTGGGCGCCGGGGACATCATGATCGTGACCGCATACGCCATGTGCACCAGGATCGCTTAGACGAGAACCAGGGAACAACGAGCGGGTGGCTCGCCATGGCGGGCCGCCCGCTTTTGATGCCCGATCGTGCTCCGTCGGGTCGGTCGGGGCCCCTTGCACCAATCCGGCCACTACCTAGTGTCAGTCGTGCGGGTGGGGATCGCGCGGTTCCTTCGTCCCACCACCCCTCGCGCCGAAGGGATGCGATCCGCGGGGGACCTGCCCGCACCATCTCTACCGCTGCGAGTCGGGCCGCTAGAAGGTCCGGCTCTGACGGGCGATTTGGTACCGGATTTGGTACCCGACTGGCGTGATTTGACCTGCCTGAGCGACCCTCAAATGGCTTGAAACTGTGCCGTGGGCCTCAGCTAACCCCGGTTCCGTGTCCTGTTAACCGGAGGGTTGTTGGTTCGAGTCCAACCCGGGGAGCTGCAAACACCCTGCATATGTACGAAATGCGAAGGGCGCCCCGCGTGGAGCGCCCTTCGTTTCTACCGGGGTTTCTACCTATCTCTGCGAACGAATCGCGTCGGCATCGGCGGCTGCCCCTGCAAGAACCGGGCGTGCTGAGTCTCACAGCGCTCGATGATCTCCGGCTCCGCCTCTTCGTCGGGTCGAGCGACGTCCCGAGCGCCGGATGCGCGAACACGATCGACTCGTCGTCCCGATAGCGGGTCGCACGGAACTGCTCCTCGAGCGCGTCGACCGCGACGCCGTGAGAGAATCGGCCCAACCAGCGAAGGAGGCCCGATGTTCGCCGTTGTGGGGGTCGTCCGCATCAAGCCCGGCCACGAGGAGGAAACCGCCGTGATGGCCCGCGAGCATGGGCCGGGGCTCGTCGGAGGTATGTCTGGCAGCGCCGCGTTCTGGGCGCGTCCGACTGTCGCGGACGACGGCGTCACCCAGCACTCGTTCTGGCTGTTCGGGACGGAAGCGGATGCAGATGCCGCCGCCACGGTGTTCGGCTCGCTGCGCAACATGCCGGACGCGCCCGCCGAATTCGTGAGCGTCGACGTCTGCGAAGTCATCGCGGAGCTGTAGTCCCGCGAAGCCGGATGCTTCGCCCCGGTTGCCTGCACTCTTCGAGCCACGCCTCCACCTCGGCCTGCTCGAACCTCACGTAGCGGCCCAACCGCACACACGGCATCGCGCCGGACCGGGTCGACTCACGCACCCACGACACCGGCACCGCCAACTGCTCGGCGACCTCGTCCGCGGTCAGCAGCCGCTCCGTCACGCCGACCCCGGCGTTAGACCCTTGGAGGGGACGAACCCCCCGCCCGGGCAGCGCCCCGGCCGTACCACCACGCCGACAACCAGGACATGACACTCGTCCTGAAACGCTTCTGCTGGTGGCTCTCTCCAGCCGCACGCCGCGCACGCACAAGACACGCCCAGCTCGTCGACGAGCTGCTCAAGACAAAACGCGCCACCTAGCCGCTCGGTCACGCGGACCCACTTGCACCGAACGCGCGTTCGTTGTGAGGATCGGAGAGGTGGCGACCATCTTCCTCGCCGGCTACCGATCCCCGACCGCGACGTCCTCGAGCTCGCGCGCCCCCGCGTCGACGTCCCAGTCGACCTGGCCAAACCGCTTCGCCAAATCCAGCCTACGGCGTAACTGCTCGTCTGCTCGTCACCGTCCCCAACCAGACAGTGCAACGCGAGCGTGCTGACTCATTCCTGTTCACCCTTCCTCCGCGCTCGTCGGCGGCGGAGTCGTCCCTCCCCTTGAAGCTCGGTCCGGGCTCAGGCGCCCGGCGGTGTTTATCGTCCTCTCATGCATCGCGTGGGAAAGTTTGCTGGCGACGCGCTTGGCGACCCAACCGGTGACTTCGTGATCGTCGAGTGGAACGCAGAAGTCGGCAGTCACTGGATAGCGCCGCTGCACATCCATCACGAGGACGATGAAGCCTGGTACGTGCTGGAAGGGGAGCTGGGCTTTCGGCTCGGAAATGAGGAAGCCGTTGCCGGACCAGGCGCGGCCGTCCTCGCTCGGCGAGGTACGCCGCACACCTACTGGAACGCAGGGTCGCAGGAAGCGCGATATCTACTGATCATGACGCCGAGGATCGCGAGCCTCATCGAGGCGATCCACAAGCCGGGCATCGACATGTCGCAGGAATTCGACGCCCACGCCTCGGAGCTTCTGGGCTGGAAGTGAAGCCCGGGCGGGCATGTATCCCTCCCTGATGACGACGAGGACTCCGGCGCGCCCTCCTCGACCACCAGTTCCAGCGACGCGCCGAGGCGCTCGCCGGCGGCTCCGCCCGCGACACCGGCCGTGCCTCGAACCTACCCCCCGGCCGGCTCGAGCACGAACATCCGGATCTCCCTTCCCGCGCGCCCGCGGTAGTCGTCGTAGCCGGGCCAGAACGCGACCGCCTCGCGCCAGTAGCGGCTCTCCTCCTCCGGTGTCGCCCGTCGCGCGCGGTACGAACGCTCGACCCCGTCGACCGCGACGCGCGCCTCGTGGTTGGCGTCGAGGTTGAGCGCCCAGGCCGGATGATTCCGCCGTCCCCAGTTCGAGGCGATGAGCACCACCCGCTCGCCGTCGGCGACGTGCAGCAGCGGTACGGTGCGCGCCCCGCCGGTTCGGCGGCCCGTCGTCGTCAGGTAGCAGAGCGGGAACTCCGTCCCGAGGCTCGTGAGCGAGCGACTGCGGCGCGAGAACCGCGCGTCGATCGGGGGCAACACCCGCGAGAAGACCCACGCGAACGCGCGCGTGCGGCCGAGTGTCCGCAGCGTGCCGGCGTACGGGTTCACCGTCAGACGAGCTCGGCCAGCGCCGAGTGCACCTTCGCGAGACGCGCCTGGAGCTCCGTCGCGCGGACCAGATCCGCACCCTGCAGCTCGCGCCGCAGCCTGCGCTCGTGCACGCGCAACAGGAGCTCCTTGCCGGTGCGCTCGTCGAGCTGGTCGCGATCCGCGCGCGCTCCGAGCTCGGCGCGCAGGGCGACGAGCTCCTCGTCCTCGGGCACCCCCGAGACGAGCACCTCGCGAAAGCGCCGGTGGAGCGGGTCGTCGAAGTGCTCCGGCGTCAGGGCGGCGAGCTCCGGAACGAGCGCCGGGTGGCGGACGACCGCCGCCAACAGGTCGCGCTCGCGCTGGAGGCCCGCCTCCAGGAGCCGCGGCGTCGCCGCGGCTGCCGGGCGAGCGGCGGCCCGGGACTGGACCGGGGCGAGCCCCGCGAGGGTCTCGCGCGGAAGGTCGAGGCGGTCGGCGAGGAGCCGCAGCGCGTCGTGGCGCTCGGGCGAGTCCTCGACCGGCGCGAGGATCTCCCGCGCCCGGACGAACGCCTCCTGGCGGTCCGGCGTCCCCTCGAGTGTGATGCGCACGCGGTAGTAGAGGTAGCTCTCGGCCGAGCCGAGGCGCGCGGAGAACGAGTCCGGCGCGTCCGCGGGATCCTCGCCCTTCGGCAGCGGCACCACGCGGACGTCGAATCCCTGCTTGACCGCGAGCTCCATTCCCCGCAATGTCGCCTCCTGGCCCGCGGCGTCCGCGTCGAAGCAGAGGAACAGCCGCTTCGTCAGACGACCGAGCTCGCGGAGCTGCGCCTCGGTGAGCGCCGTTCCCATCGATGCGACGACCGGCTCCACGCCGGCCTGGCGGAGCGCGATCACGTCGGTGTTCCCCTCGACGACGATTGCGCGATCCTGCTTCGCGATCGCGGGCCGGGCCAGGTGGAGCCCGTAGAGGACGTTGCCCTTCTTGAAGAGCTCGCTCTCGGGTGTGTTGACGTACTTCCCCTTGAGCGGGTCGTCGTCGCGGAGGCGTCGAGCCTGGAAGCCGATCACCCGCCCGCGGGCGTCCGCGAGCGGGAACATCACCCGGAACGGGAAGTAGTCGTTGCCCCGCTGGTTCGCGAGCCCCGCGGCGCGGATCTCCTCGGCGCTGAAGCCGCTCTCGCGTGCCTTCCCGACGAGGCCCCGCCCGAGGGAGAGCCCGAGCCGGAACTCCTTCGCGATCTCGTCACCGAGCCCGCGCCCGGCGAGGTAGTCGCGCACCGGGCGGCCCGCCTCGGTCTCCCACAGCACGCGCTCGAAGTACGACGTCGCCTGCTCGATGACCGCGGTCAGGCGCTCTCGCCGCCGCCGCGCGGCGTCCGCCAGCGGTGAGGTTTCCTCGTACTCGAGCGCCACCCGGAACCGCTCGGCGAGCCACTCGATCGCATCGGCGAAGTCGAGGTTCTCGGTCTCCTGGACGAAGCGGACGACGTCGCCGCCCTTCCCGCACCCGAAGCAGTAGTAGAGCTTGTCGACGGGATCGACGGAGAAGCTCGGCGTCCGCTCCTCGTGGAACGGGCAGCGCCCGGTGAAGCGTGCGCTCGACGCGCGCCGCAGCGAAGTGCGCGCCGAGACCACGTCGACGATGTCGGCGGCGGCCTTGACCGCCGCGACGCTCGCGTCCTTGATCCGCGCCACCGCGCGACCCTACCCCCCGAGCCGCTCGGCGTACGCGAGCGCGAACCGGTCGGTCATCCCCGCGAGGTAGTCGGTGACCCGCGTCGCCAGCTGGCCGTCGCCCGGGGGGAGCCGCTCCGGCTCGTCGACGAGGGCATCGAAGACGACCCGCACGACGCGCCGCGCGCGCTCGTGCTCCGGCATCACTTGCGGGCCGAGGTAGACGCGCTCGAACATGAAGGAGCGCAGCGACAGCATCGCCTCACCGACCTCCTCGCCCTGGACGACGTGGCCCGCGGCTTGTGACGCCTCGACGAGATCGTGGACGAGCGTGTCGATCCGCTCCGAGCCCGTCACTCCGAGCAGCTCGATCTCGCCGGCGGGAAGGTCTCGTTCCGTCAGGAGGCCGTACCGCAGCGCGTCGTCGATGTCGTGGTTCACGTACGCGATCCGATCGACGATGCGGACGATCCTGCCCTCCTGCGTCTCGGGCTCTCGCACGCCGGTGTGGGTGAGGATGCCGTGGCAGACCTCGTCGGTGAGGTTGAGTTGCCGCGCGATGCGGAACGACTGTTCGTTGTGCAAGAAGTGACCTCCGAAGCGCTCGCGCAGCGCCTCGTCGAGCGCCTCTTCGCCTGCGTGTCCGAACGGCGTGTGCCCCGTGTCGTGGCCGAGCCCGATCGCCTCGACGAGATCCTCGTTGAGCCGAAGGGCGCGCGCGACGACGCGTGAGATCGCCGTCGTCTCGAGCGTGTGCGTCATGCGCGTCCGATAGTGGTCGCCCTCGGGATCGATGAAGACCTGCGTCTTCCCCTTGAGCCGGCGGAACGGCTTCGAGTGGACGAGGCGGTCGCGATCCCGCTGGAACGGCGTCCGCACGGAACAGGCCTCCTCGTCGCGTCCACGGCCGCGCGTCTCGTACGAGCGGACCGCGAGCGGCGACAGCGTCGCCTCCTCGAGCGCCTGCATGCGCCCGGCGAACGTCTCCGCGACCCGGCCTGCGACCTCCATCCGTCCAGCGTAGTCACCGCCCCGGCCCGAGCCTCTTACACGTCGTCAACGTGAAGGGCGCCCGTGGGCACCTTTCGTCGTACCGGCCGATCGGGAGAACGCGGTCAGCTCACGGTGTGCACCGGCACCTCGAAGAACTCGACGGACACGCGCCGCTCCGTGGATCCTGGGTTCATCGCGTTCAGCGCCTCGTCCCCGCGCCGCATCGCCTCCTCCGTCTCGAAGAGCGTGACTCCGACACCCTTGCCGGTCTCGCGGTTGACGAGCATGAGCATCTTCGCGCCCTCGAGGCCCGGCGGCGTGTCGCCGGCAACCTCGGTGCGGACCATCGCGATCGCCTCGTCCACCTTCGCGGGGTCGCTCTCGAATGTTGACACGCGTGCGTACACCTGTCACCCGCCTTCCGTCCAGTGGTGAAGCACCCAGCGTACGACACGGTGGGTCGGTGATGATGCGGGATCGACTCGACGGCCGGGCGAGCCCGAGCGGGGCGGTCCGACGAGTCGAGCAGGATGTCGCGGGTGGCGCCCGACGACGACGTTCTGCTGCCGGCCCGCGTCGTCGGGCCGTCGCTGACGGCGGCCGGGCTGGCTGCCTGGATGCTCTCGCACGCCGGTCGTGAGGAGGAGGCCGCGCAATGCGGCGAGATTCAGGAACTGCTCGACACGGCGTTGCGCGAAGGGCGGACCGACGTGAGCGTGCCCCGACCCACCGTGATGCGGGCCGCCGAGCTCTGGGAGGCAACGGCCGAGCTCGCCGACACGTGGGCCTCGACGAGCGATCGCCCGAAGGATGCGGCCGACTTGCGCCGGCAGGCAGAGCGGCTTCGGATCCGTGCCGAGAGCCTGCGGCAGCACCTGGGCCCCTCGTAGGCGAGGCAGACGTCGGTCAGAAGCCGCGCGACTGGCCGCCGTCGACGACGACGCAGGTGCCCACGACCCACGACGCGCGCGGCGACACCAGGAAGGCGACGACGTCCGCGATCTCGTCGACGGTGCCGAAGCGACCCCACGGGAGCTCGCGCTCGACGAAGGCGGCCATGGCTTCGGGGTCGTCACGCACGCGCCGCTCCCAGCTGCCGCCGGGAAACAGCGTCGAGCCGGGCGCGATGCTGAGCACGCGGATGCGGTCGCCTGCGAGGTCGTGCGCCATCGCCTTCGCGAGGCTGATCTCGGCCGCCTTGGCGACGTTGTAGCCCACGCCTCCCCCACCCTCGCGACCCCAGATCGACGCGATCATCGCGATCGTGCCGCCGCCTCGCTCGCGGAGCACCGGCAGGGCCGCGCGCGACACCGCGAGCGCCGGGACGACATTCCGGCCGAAGACCTCGGTCAGGTCGTCGACGTCCAGCTCGTCGATCGTCCGCCCGCCCGAGCCGCCGACGTTGTTGACGACGACGTCGAGCCCGCCGAACGTCTCGACAGCCGCGGCGACGACCGCTGCCGCGCCGTCCGCGCTCGTCAGGTCGGCGACCACGCCATGTGCGCGGCCTGGCCCGGCCGCCTCCCGCACGGCCGCCTCGAGCGTGTCCTCGCCGCGGGCGCAGAACACGACGTTCGCTCCCTCCTCGACGAGCCGCGTCGCGATCCCACGGCCGATCCCCCGGCTCGAGCCGGTGACGAGCGCGATCTTGCCGTCGAGACCCAGATCCACGGGGGCTAGCCTAGTCCGCATGACGCGCCTTCTCCTCGCACGCCACGGCGAGACCGAGTGGAACCGCGTCGGCCGCTGGCAGGGCCACGCCGACCCTTCGCTCAACGCGACCGGTCGGCAACAGGCGGTCGAGCTCGCCGAGGAGCTCGCGGGTGACGGGATCACCGCCGTCTACTCGAGCGACCTCGCGCGAGCACGCGAGACGGCTGGCACCGTCGCCGACCGTCTCGGGCTCGACGTGGTCGAGGACCCGGCACTCCGGGAGATCGACGTCGGCTCCTGGTCGGGACTGACCCGCGCCGAGGTCGCGGAACGGTTCCCGGAGGGCTTCGCACGGTGGCTCGAAGGCGACATCGGTCACGACGGAGAGACGCGGGAGCAGCTCGCCGAGCGTGTGGTCGCCGCGACGACGGCGATCGCCGTGCGGCACGAGGGCGAGACCGTCCTCGTCGTGACGCACGGCGGCGTCATCCGGGCGCTTCGCCGGCACGCCGCCGGAGACCCGCACGCGGCGGTCGCCAACTGCGGGACGGTCCCGTTCTCCCTCGTCGACGGCGTCCTGGTGGTGGGAGAGCCGTCCGGCGCGTGACCGGGATCGCCGCGCCCACCCTCGTCGTCGTGAGCGGCCCACCTCGCACGGGGAAGACGAGCCTCGCGCACACGATCGCGCGGGAGGTCCCCTGCCCGGCCGTCTGCAGGGACGAGATCAAGGAAGGGATGGTCCACGCCGTCGGACAGGGCTTCAGGGCCACGTCCGGGGATCCGCTCACGCAGCGCACGCTCCCGGTCTTCTTCGACATCCTCGGGACCCTGATCTCGGCGGGCGTCACGACCGTCGCCGAGGCCGCCTTCCAGGACTCGCTCTGGAGGGAGGGGCTCGAGCCCCTCCTCGGACGGGCTCGGCTCAGGATCGTCCAGTGCCATGCCGACCCCGCCGTCGGGCGCGAGCGGCGGCGCCTCGCTGTCGACGGCGGGCAGATCGCGCACGCGAGAATCGTCGGTGACGAGATCGAGGACTGGCAGCGAGCGTACGCGGGGTTCGACCGCCTCTCGCTCTCGGCGCCGTCGCTCGACGTGGACACGACCGACGGGTACGTGCCGGACATCGAGACGATCGTCGGGTTCGTGAAGCAACGCTGAGTCGGGCGTGGAGGCCGCACCGGCAACGGTTCGGGCAACCCGCGAACGGCTACGCTGCGCGCCGTGGAGGACTACACCAACAAGTACAAGGGCGAGCAGGTCGAGCTCGCGCTCTTCGGCGGCGAGTACCAGGAGGGCACGCTCACCGCATACTGCTCGATCGAGGACGTTCCCCACGTGGAGCTGAACGGGCACATCCTCGTCCCGCTCCAGAACGTGGCGAGCCTCCACTGCTCGAGCCGCTGCGACGCGCCGCAGCCGGACTGGCCGCCGCGCGGGCTCGAGGAGCTCGAGCGCGAGGACGACCGTCCCGACGACGAGGACGACGAAGGCTGACCGCGGCGGCGTGCGCGGAGCGGTCGCACGCAACATCCTCAAGGCCTGGCTGCTCGTCGGGCTGCTGGCGGCGGCGTTCGCCGGCGTCGGCTGGCTGCTCGCCGACCTGCGGGGCGCCGTGCTGTTCGCGTTCTGTTCCCTTCTCGCGGCGAGCGCCGCATACGCGGTCGGCGATCGGGCGCTGCTCGGGATGCTCGGCGCGCGCCCGTTCGCGCTCGCCGAGGACCCGCTGCTCCGCTCGACCACCGACCGGCTCGCGGCGCAGCTCCAGATCTCTCCGCCGAAGCTCCAGCTGATCGACGACACGTTCCCTCGGGCGTTCGTCGTCGGGCGAGGCCCCGGTGGCGCGACGCTCGCGGTCAGCTCCGGCCTCCTGACGGCGCTTCCCCCACCCGAGGTCGCTGCTGTGATCGCGCACGAGCTCGCTCACGTTCGCGCGCGCGACGTGCTCACGCAGACCTACGCCGTCCTCTTCTCGACGACGCTTCTCGAGCTGACCCGCGTCGGAGGCTTTCTCTCACGGTTCCTGCTCGCCGTGCTCGCCCCGATCGGTGCGGCGTTCACGCACCTGCTGCTCTCGTCGAAGCGCGAGCTCCGCGCCGACGCGATCGCCGCCGGGCTGGTCGACCCACACGACCTCGCGGACGCGCTGATCCGGCTCGACCGCGCCGCCGAGCTCGTCGAGTTCCACGCCTCGCCGGCGACCGAGCCGCTCTACACGGTGAGCCCGTTCGACGACACGGAGCGCGTGACGCGGATGTTCGTCACGCATCCTCCGCTCGCCGAGCGGGTGTCGCGACTCCGTAACCTCGGCGAAGAACGCTCCTGGGAGCCGGCCGGTTGACGGCCGAAGGCCGGCTTTGCCGGCCGGGAGGCCAGGCTTGCCGTTGCCGCGCCACAGCGCAGAAGGAGGGGGCTGGCGGGGGAACCATGGGGTTCCCCCGCCAATGTAACCGGCGGCATCCTACTCTCCCGGGGGCTTGCGCCCCAAGTACCATCGGCGCGAGCGGGCTTGACTTCTCTGTTCGGAATGGGAAGAGGTATTTCCCCGTCGCTATGACCGCCGAACTGTCAAGGGGCGCGCCCGGTGCTCGAAGAGCACGGAGCTGCGCTCACCCTCAAAACTCCATAGCAACGCAACGTGTTCAAAATCAAGACCTCGGGCAATTAGTACGGGTCAGCTGAACGCATTGCTGCGCTTGCACCGCCCGCCTATCGACGTGGTGGTCTTCCACGGCCCTTACTCACTCGAAGTGATGGGGAACCTCATCTCGAGGTGGGCTTCCCGCTTAGATGCTTTCAGCGGTTATCCCATCCAGACGTGGCTAATCAGCAGTGCCCTTGGCAGGACAACTGATACACCAGCGGTCTGTTCATCTCGGTCCTCTCGTACTAGAGACGACTCCTCTCAAGTTCCCAACGCCCATGGCGGATAGGGACCGACAGTGTTGTTACTCCACCGTCGGCGCGGGCAGCGCCGACTCGGAGGCCAGGTCATTTCTGCCTGGCTCTGCATGTCGCCATGCAGCTCGGACTGTATCTTCCAGGCCCTACGGGCCCTGTCTGGCGTGCAGTCTCTGAGGATTCTGGGTTGCCATGAGCTCTCGCCATCGCACCTTCCGCGATCTGCCGCTCCCGTTCATCGAGAGGGCGCGATCCAGGAGCCGGCGGAAGCCGGTCTCCGTCAGGTGCTCGCCTCGAGCCATCGCCCTCACGATGCTCGCGAACGCCTGAACGTCCGCGTGCTTCGACGAGAGCAGCTGGTTGCGCTCGAAGAACGGAATGACTCGACCCAGAAGTGCGTCGCGATCTCTCACGACGTACACCAGGGCTCGATCCGTTCTGCTATTCCGCTTGATGTAGCCACACCCGAGCCGCGTCCTGATCAACTCGAGCACCTGAGCCCTGTCAGCGTTCTGGCTGACATGGAACTCAGGTACCAGTTGATACCCGACGCGACACGACGTGTTGCGCTGCACCGAGACCGAGAAGCTGCCTTCTCCGTCCACGAAACCAGCGATGTAGCAATCCAGTCTTTCCTGCTGATTGTCCGCACCCGACACGTTGTCACTATCGTAAACCGTCCATCGGACGACACGATGAGTAGTGCGGGATACTCGGAGTTTCCAGCATATAGCCAGATTTATAGACAGCGATATCCACTGTCTCACGACGTTCTGAACCCAGCTCGCGTGCCGCTTTAATGGGCGAACAGCCCAACCCTTGGGACCTGCTTCAGCCCCAGGATGCGACGAGCCGACATCGAGGTGCCAAACCCTCCCGTCGATGTGGACTCTTGGGGAGGATAAGCCTGTTATCCCCGGAGTACCTTTTATCCGTTGAGCGACGGCAATTCCACTCTTAACCGCCGGATCACTAAGGCCGACTTTCGTCCCTGCTCGACTTGTCAGTCTCGCAGTCAGGCTCCCTTATGCCTTTGCGCTCTACGCACGATTTCCAACCGTGCTGAGGGAACCATTGCGCGCCTCCGTTACGTTTTAGGAGGCGACCGCCCCAGTCAAACTGCCCACCTCACGCTGTTCCCGACCCGGATCACGGCATCGGGTTAGAAGCCCAGAATCCGAAGGGTGGTATCCCAAGGTTGGCTCCACGAGAGCTGACGCCCCCGCTTCAAAGCCTCCCACCTATCCTGGACAGCGAACACCAAACTTCAACGCAAAGCTGCAGTAAAGGTTCACGGGGTCTTTCCGTCCAGCCACGGGTACTCGGCATCTTCACCGAGACTACAATTTCACCGGATCCCTCGTTGAGACAGCGCCCAAGTCGTTACGCCATTCGTGCAGGTCGGAACTTACCCGACAAGGAATTTCGCTACCTTAGGACGGTTATAGTTACCGCCGCCGTTTACCGGGGCTTGGATTCAAAGCTTCGCCCGAAGGCTAACCTCTCCTCGTGACCTTCCGGCACCGGGCAGGCGTCAGCCCCTATACGTCGTCTTGCGACTTAGCAGAGGCCTGTGTTTTTGGTAAACAGTCGCTCGGGCCGTTTCTCTGCGGCCTCCTCGAGCTCCGATCCGCAAGGGATCTTCACCCTACCGAGGCGTCCCTTCTCCCGAAGTTACGGGACCATTTTGCCGAGTTCCTTAACGAGGGTTCTTCCGATCGCCTTGGTATTCTCTACCTGCCCACCTGTGTCGGTTTTGGTACGGGCACGCCCGTTCTCCCTAGACGCTTTTCTTGGAGGCATGGCGTCAGGAACTTCGCCCATTCGGGCTCGGCATCCCGTCTCAGCCTTGATGGGTGACGGATTTCCCTATCACCCGGCCTACGCGGTTACCCCAGGTCGACCATCGCCTGGGTTTCCCTAGCCTACCCCGTCCCGCCTTCGGTCAAGCAAACGGTACGTGGTACAGGAATATCAACCTGTTGTCCATCGCCTACGCCTTTCGGCCTCGGCTTAGGTCCCGACTAACCCTGAGCAGATTAGCTTTACTCAGGAACCCTTGGGCATTCGGCGGAGGAGTTTCTCGCTCCTCTTTCGTTACTCATGCCAGCATTCTCACTTCCCATCGCTCCACGGCTGGCTTCCGCCGCCGCTTAACCGCAATGGGAACGCTCCCCTACCACTCCAGCTTGCGCTGAAGTCCGTAGCTTCGGCTCCATGCTTGAGCCCCGTTACATTATCCGCGCCCGATCACTTGACCAGTGAGCTGTTACGCACTCTTTGAATGGTGGCTGCTTCTAAGCCAACATCCTGGTTGTCTGTGCAATCAGACATCGTTTGCCACTTAGCATGGAATTAGGGGCCTTAGCCGACGGTCTGGGCTGTTTCCCTTTCGACCACGGAGCTTATCCCCCGCAGTCTGACTGCCGCGCTCTGGATTCCCGGCCTTCGGAGTTTGCCTGATTTCAGTAAGCTGGTAGGCCCCCTAGACCAAACAGTGCTCTACAACCGGGAATGAACACGCGACGCTATACCTAAATATATTTCGGGGAGAACCAGATATCTCTGAGTTTGATTAGCCTTTCACTCCGACCCACAGGTCATCACCGCCGTTTTCAACCGACGTGTGTTCGGTCCTTCACGGGGTCTTACCCCCGCTTCAACCTGCCCATGGGTAGATCACTCAGTTTCGGGTCTGCCTCCAACGACTGAACGCCCTGTTCAGACTCGCTTTCGCTACGGCTCCGTTTCCTTAACCTTGCCGTTGAAGAGCAACTCGCTGGCTCATTATGCAAAAGGCACGCCGTCACGGCTCGAGGCCGCTCCGACCGCTTGTAAGCACACGGTTTCAGGTGCTATTTCACTCCCCTCGCGGGGTACTTTTCACCTTTCCCTCACGGTACTAGTTCACTATCGGTCGCCAAGGAGTACTTAGCCTTACGGGGTGGTCCCCGCGGGTTCCGACCGGGTTTCCCGTGCCCGGCCGTACTCAGGTACCTGTCCAGCGAGGCCACGCCGTTTCGCGTACGGGACTCTTACCCGCTGTGGTGCGGCTTTCCATCCGCTTCCGCTACGACGCGACTTTGTAACTCGCCGACCCGCCGGCAGACGGATCGAGACAGGCCCTACAACCCCCGGACGACAACGACTGCCGTCTATCACGTCGGCCGGGTTTGGGCTCTTCCCTTTTCGCTCGCCACTACTCAGGGAGTCGAGGTTTCTTTCCTTTCCTCTGGGTACTTAGATGTTTCAGTTCCCCAGCTTGCCTCTACCTGCCCTATGGATTCAGGCAGGAGTACGCGCGCATTACCACGCGTGAGTTTCCTCATTCGGAGATCCCGGGATCAAAGGTCGGTCAGCACCTACTCCGGGCTTATCGCAGCCGCCCACGTCCTTCATCGGCTCTTGGCGCCAAGGCATCCACCGTGTGCTCTTGTTCTCTTGATTCGGAAAGAACACGTTGATGTCGCTATGGAGTTTTCAAGGTGCGCGCGAGCTCGAGACGCTCGCCCCACACGAAGGCCGCACCCCATCTGGGGTTTCGGTCCTTCAAAGCTCAACAGCGTGCGGCCGGCCCTCGAGAGGACCGACACGTGAAACGAGGTCGACGTTGTTCTAGGCGAATCCGATCATCGGACGACCAGGGCACGAGCCCAGGGCATCAACGAGTCGGACAGCCTCCGGAGTAAGAGCTCCGGATTCCCTAGAAAGGAGGTGATCCAGCCGCACCTTCCGGTACGGCTACCTTGTTACGACTTCACCCCAATCATCGACCCCACCTTCGACGGCTGCCTCCCACAAGGGGTTAGCCCACCGGCTTCGGGTGTTGCCGACTTTCGTGGTGTGACGGGCGGTGTGTACAAGGCCCGGGAACGTATTCACCGCGGCGTTGCTGATCCGCGATTACTAGCAACTCCGCCTTCATGGAGGCGAGTTGCAGCCTCCAATCCGAACCGGGACCGGCTTTTTGGGATTCGCTCAACCTCGCGGTTTTGCAGCCCTTTGTACCGGCCAATGTAGCACGTGTGTAGCCCAAGACATAAGGGGCATGATGACTTGACGTCATCCCCACCTTCCTCCGATTTGTCACCGGCAGTCTCCCATGAGTCCCCGACATAACTCGCTGGCAACATGGGACAGGGGTTGCGCTCGTTGCGGGACTTAACCCAACATCTCACGACACGAGCTGACGACAGCCATGCACCACCTGTGATCGAGTCCCGAAGGAGGGCCGAATTTCTCCGGCTTTCCCGACCATGTCAAGCCTTGGTAAGGTTCTTGGCGTTGCATCCAATTAAACCACATGCTCCGCTGCTTGTGCGGGCCCCCGTCAATTCCTTTGAGTTTTAGCCTTGCGGCCGTACTCCCCAGGCGGGGCGCTTAATGCGTTAGCTGCGGCACGGAAGGAGTCGACACCTCCCACACCTAGCGCCCATCGTTTACGGCGTGGACTACCAGGGTATCTAATCCTGTTCGCTCCCCACGCTTTCGCGTCTCAGCGTCAGTACCGTTCCAGAGAGCCGCTTTCGCCACGGGTGTTCTTCCTGATATCTGCGCATTTCACCGCTACACCAGGAATTCCACTCTCCTCTCCCGGACTCTAGCCAGATGGTTTCGATCGACGTCTGAAGGTTGAGCCTCCAGTTTTCACAACCGACCTACCTGGCCGCCTACACGCTCTTTACGCCCAATGAATCCGGACAACGCTTGCCCCCTACGTATTACCGCGGCTGCTGGCACGTAGTTAGCCGGGGCTTCTTCTGGAAGTACCGTCACCCTCTGGGCTATTCACCCGAGTGGCTTCGTCCCTCCTGAAAGCGGTTTACAACCCGAAGGCCTTCTTCCCGCACGCGGCGTCGCTGCGTCAGGCTTTCGCCCATTGCGCAAGATTCCCCACTGCTGCCTCCCGTAGGAGTCTGGGCCGTGTCTCAGTCCCAGTGTGGCTGATCGTCCTCTCAGACCAGCTATGGATCGTCGCCTTGGTGGGCCGTTACCCCGCCAACAAGCTAATCCACCGCGGACCCATCCCCGGCCAGAGGCCGAAGCTACCTTTTCCCACGTTCCCCGCAGGGATGTGGGGCTATCCGGCATTAATCCGAGTTTCCCCGGGCTATTCCGGTGCCGAGGGCAGGTTATCCACGTGTTACTCACCCGTTCGCCGCTGTCCCCAGGGCCGAAGCCCTGGTTCTCGCTCGACTTGCATGTGTTAGGCGCGCCGCCAGCGTTCGTCCTGAGCCAGGATCAAACTCTCCGTGAAGAAACAGATTGCCCCAATTACACGGGGCGAACTGGTGTCTTCCTTCGAGCTCGTTACTAGACGACCCCCGCAAAGGCGGAGCGTCTAGCTCAAAGGCGTCAGTTCTCGTCCCGCCGGGAAGGCGGGACGATAATGACGGGATAGACGACGTCCACTCTCGTGCCGCCCGGAGGCGGACCATGAGCAGAGCGTCGCTTCTCGTCGCACACGCACGCTGTTGAGTTTTCAAGGACCGGTGCCGGCGAGGGCCGGGCAACGAAAAGGCCTCCGCTCACGCGCGAGGCCTTCGAGATCGACGGGCGACGAAAGAGGTCGTATCCGAATCGAACGAAGGCGCTCCTGTGAGTCGCAGGACTTTCCTTTGCCTCCCTCTCGGGCGGCCGAGGGAGTGTACCAGAGGCCCAAGGGGTGTCAAGCCGAGGCGACAAGCCGCGCGAAGCGCCGCTTGCCGGCCTGGAGCACCTTCCCCTCGGCCTCGGTCCGCCCAACGTCGAGACCGCCGACGGGCACGCCGTCGAGCTTGACGCCCCCCTGCGCGATCATCCGGCGGGCCTCGCTCGTCGACAGGCCGAAGGCGTCGGCGAGCACGGCCGGAAGATGCACCGTGTCCCCGGTCGGCAGCCCGTGCTCCGGGACGTCGTCGGGCGCCGCATGCTCGCGCACGACGCGCGTGAAATGCGCCTCCGCCTCGCGCGCCGCATCCTCTCCGTGCGAGCGGCGCACGATGAGCCGCGCGAGCTCGAGCTTCGCCTCCATCGGCTCGGCGGCGGGCACCGGCCGCTCCGCGACGAGCCTCCACCATTCCTCGAGCATCTCGTCGGGGATGCGCATCGTCCGGCCGAACTGCTCCTCGGGCGGCGCCGTGAGCGGAATGTTGTTCCCGACGGACGAGCTCATCTTCGCGCCGTCCCACGAGAGCAGGAGCGGCGTCGTGAGGACGACCTGGGGCTCGAGGCCGTAGGCCTCCATCACTGTGCGCCCGGCGAGCAGGTTGTAGAGCTGGTCGGTGCCGCCGAGCTCGATGTCCGCCTCGACGGCGACGGAGTCGTAGGCCTGCATGAGCGGATAGAGGAGCTCCGAGACCGAGATCGGCTCGTTCGCGCCCATCCGCTGCGAGAAGTCGTCCCGCTCCAGGATCTGCGCGACCGTGGTGGTGCGGGTGAGCCGCAGGACGTCCGCGAAGTCGAGCTTCGCGAGCCACTCGCCGTTCAAGCGCACCTCGGTGCGGTCGCGATCCAGGATGAGGAGCGCCTGGTCGAGGTACGTCTGCGCGTTGCGGTCGATCTCGTCCGGGTCGAGGATCGGGCGCTCGGCCGACCGACCCGACGGGTCGCCGATGCGCGTCGTGTAGTCGCCGACGATCAGGACCCCGACGTGGCCTGCGTCCTGGAACGCACGCATCCGCTGCAGAGGGATGGCGCGCCCGATGTGAATGTCCGGCGACGTGACGTCGATGCCGAGCTTGACGCGGAGCGGGCGTCCCAGCCGGAGCTTCTCGGCGAGCCCGTCCTCGGGCAAGAGGTGCACGGCGTTGCGCGCGAGGGTTGCGACGTCGGCAGGGGCGCTCACGGGGAGCCGATCGTACCCACGCCCGCGTCTGGCTCCGGCACGCGGTCTCTCCAGGCGGAGAGCACCGCCAGCCCAGCGAGCCCGGCGAGTGCCGAGAGCCCGCCTGCGAGCCAGAGCGTCGGCCGCGCGCCGATCAGGCCCACGACGAGCCCGCCGAGGGCGAGCGCACCGAGCTCGGCGGCGTTTCGCACCCCGTTCCAGGCCGCGAACGCCCGGCCGTGCCGCTCGGGGGGGATTCTCGTGTGGATCAGCGTGCGCGACGCGACGTTCTTCAGCCCGTGCCCGATCCCGCCCACGAAGTAGCAGACGAGCATGAACCCGAAGACCAGCCAGAACGGCGCCACGAACTTTCCGAGGCCCTGGACCGTCACGCCGGCGAACGTGGCGGCGGCAAGGCTCCCGAGCGCGACGCGGCGGGCGAGGACGTTCGCCCCCACCAGCATCCCGAGCGTCCAGGCGCTCAGCACCACGCCGATGCCGATGTCCTGAACTCCCAGCACGTCCTCGACGTACACGAGATCGGCCGGGATCGAGGCCGACATGAAGAGGAGTGACACGAAGACGACGACGACCATCAGGCCGACGAGCCGGTCGCCCATGAGGAACGCGATGCCGTCCCGGGCGCGGCGCCGCTCACCCGGAGCGTGCGCCTGCGGGGCGCGCCTCGCCGCAAGCGACAGCCCGGCGAGAGCGACCACGACGAACGAGACGGCGTCGACGGACATCGCGGCGGCGGTCCCGCCGAGGGCGACGAGCAAACTGCCGCACACCGGTCCGACGGTCAGGCCGAGGGCACGCGCCGTCTCGACGAGCCCGTTCGCGCGCTGGAGCGCACGTTCGCCCGCGACGACGGGCACGAGCGCGAACTCGGCTGCCTGGGCGACGGCGATCCCGGCGCCGAGCAGCGCAGCGAGCGAGAGCAGCGCAGCGAGCGAGCCGACGATCGCGAGGGCGACCGCCACGACCGCCTGGATTGCGGAGACGGCGACGAGCAGGCGCCGCGTCTCCATCCGGTCGACGAGCAACCCGACGTGGCCGGAGAGCAGGACGACGGGCGCCCAGAGGCAGATGAACATCGCGGCGATCGCGACGCCGCTTTCCATGCCCTCCCCGGCGAGGTTCTTCGCCTGAAGGGCAAGCGCGATCAGCGCGACGCCGTCGCCCAGCGCCGAGAGCCCGATCGCAGCGGACAGCACCCGCAGGTCCCGCTCCCGCACACCTCCCGGCGTCACGGTCCGAGTATGGCCGGTGGCGAGCCGGCAGTCCACGATGCGGCCGCCGACTCAGAACGGGTAGGGCGCGAGGCTCCAGACCGCGGCGGCATACCAGACGCCGAACGCCAGGCTGGCGCAGCCGAGCGCAGGCGAGGCGGCGAGTAGCCCACGCGAACCGCGAACGCCGAGCACGGCGCCGAAGCCGGTGGTGACGATCGTCATCGAAACGGCGGTGAAGAGCGCGAGGACAACGAGCGCCGCGATCGCGACCTCTCTCGACGGGATGGCGGCGAGGAGCAGGACGCCGACGCCGGCGCTTCCGCCCATCCCGTGGACGAGCCCGATCCCGAACGCGCCCCACGACGTCCTGACCGGGTGCCGGTGATCCTCGCCGTCGTGGGCATGCCAGGCGAATGCCCCGTGCCGCCAGCGAACCAGGAGACGGACGGCGAGGAAGACGATCAGTGCCGCGACCGCCGTCTCCGCGCCGCGCTGGAGGTCCTCGGGGAGATAGCGCTCGGCGACGAGGATCGGGATCCCGAACGCGACCAGCGTGACGGCATGCCCCAGTCCCCACCAGAGGCCGAGCCGTGCCGCAGCCGTCGTCGCCCGCTCGCGACCCGAGGCGACGAGCGTCGAGACGGCGGCGATGTGGTCCGGGTCCGTCGCATGCCTGAGGCCGAGCAGCGCGGCCACCACCAGGACGACGGCGATCGATGCTCCGTCGCTCATGCCTGCAATCCAATCGTCGAGCCCGAACATCTCGTCTCTCCTCTTCGTCGTGGGCGCCTGTGGTTCGGCGCGTGCGACGGGACGGTTCGCTCCTCTCAGACGACGCCGGGGATCGCCTTCACCGTAATGACGACGCCGACGACGAAGATCACCGCCGCGGAGACGGCCGGGAGCGCGCGGACCACGGGCCCGTCGAACCGCGCCCGGGCGAAGGTGCGCCGGGCGAGCACCGCGACGAGGCCGATGGAAGTGACGGTCGCCGCGAGACCGATGCTGAAGGCGACGATCAGCGCGAGTCCGAACGCCACGCGGTGGAGCGCGATCGCGCTCAGGAGGACCACGAGCGCCGAGGGGCAGGGGAGCAGACCGGCGGCGACCCCGACCCCGAGCAGGCCCCGGGACGTCAGCGTGTCCTCGCCGTGCTGGTGCTCCTGATGAGGATGCGCGTGGTGGTGGTCGTGATGCCCGCCGTGATGCCGTCCGTGGTCGTGATGCCCGCCGTGGTCGTCACGACGGGCGTGGCCGAGACGGCTCCTCAGCACGCCGAGGCCCACACCGACGACCAGCAGGCCCGAGGCCAGCGTCAGCCACGGGTAGAGCGTTTCGGGAACGACGAACTGCGAGAGCAGGAGCGTGACGATGCCGAGCGCGAAGACCCCGGCAGTGTGCGTGACCGTCACGGTCGCCCCGAGGAGGAACGCGTGCCGCGGACGACCCCGGGTACCGACGAGATACCCGGCGATCAGGGCTTTGCCGTGCCCGGGCGTGAGCGCGTGGGCGGCGCCCCAGAAGAGCGCGATCGCCAGGGAGAGCGCGACGACGCCGAACGTCAGCTCCTGCCGCGCGATCAGCGAGGCGAAGCCGTCGTCCACCGTGACCGTCGCTGTTGTCGTCGGCGCTGCTCCGACCGACGGCGCGCGGCCGGCGCCCGCACCCGCGAGCGCTCGCGCGTTCGCTCTCGTGACGTGGAGCGGGCTCGAGAGAAGCTCGCGCGGGTACGAGCGGAGCCGGTCGCTCACGCCGCGCGTCGGCACCGTCGAGTCGACGAGCCGCGCGCCGCGCTCGGCGCGGATCACGATCTCGCGCCAGCCGATGCGCCCAGGGAGAAACGTGTCTCGCACCGTCACCGCGTGCGCACCCGGCGTGAGCCTGCCTGCGTCGAGCACCGCCTCGAGCCGGCTCGTGCGGAGCCCGGCAGCGCCTGCGGGGAACGTCAGCCGGTGGCGCAGCACGCGTAGTCCACGCCGGATGCCGTCGACCTCGAGCTCGAGCCCGTTCGCGACGTTCGTCGCGAGGCCGGCGGCGTAGCCGGCGCGACCGCGGTCGCGCACCTGCGTTCTCGCCTGGAACGTCGGGATCTCGGCGAGGTCCAGCAGGGAGAGGATGTAGACCCGCTCCCCGGAGAGCACGACCTCGTCGTAGTGGTTCGTGGTGAAGTTGCCGAGGGGATGCGCGACGGCGGGGCCGGCGAGCACGACGACGAGCCCAACGGCCATTGCAAGAGCTGCGGCGAATCTGCGGATCATGGGCGAGCCTCCTCTCGCGCGGCGTCGATGCGTGTTCGCCGACGGAGGCAGACCGGTTCGAGGCGGTGCGCCGGTCGGGGTCGGTGTCCGACACGGAAGTCCGCCCACCGCGTGCCGCCGCCCGTGCGAGGGGTCTCAGCGTGCGGCGATCCGCATCGCGACCGGCCCCCAGCGAACGGAGAACGCCGGGTTGCCCGCGACCGCCCGCCGCGCCCAGGCCCGTGCGGCGGAGCTGTTGCCGAGGCAGCGCTCGATGGACGCGCGGTGGAATGCCAGCAAGGGATCGCGGGTGCCGAGCCGGAGCGATCGGATCGACCACGGCCGCGCCTCGGCGCAGCGGCCCGTCCGCGCCAGAGCCCACGCGAGCGCGTCGTCCCCCTGGATCGACGGCCGCGCGGCCCGGGCCGCGCGCGCGCGCGCGACGAGCGTCGCGAGGCCGCGTCCGTGATCGGCGTCGAATGTCACCGACTCGAGGTCGGTGCGGATGCCCGCGGCGACGAGCAGCCGGTCGATGGCAGCTACGGTCGCGAGCTGGTCGCGCGCCGCCTGCGTCCGGCCCGAGCGCTCCAGCAGGTCGGCGAGCAGCGAGACGAACTGTGGCAGCGGCACCGCCGCGACGACGCGGCGCATCCTCGCGATGCCGGCATCGAGACGGCCTCGTGCCGCGTCGATCCGTGCAAGCTGCTCCTCCGCGAGGACATACCCGGGGAACAGCGCCAGCGCGATGTGTGCCTCGCGCGACGCGGCAGCGAGGCCGCCGCGCAGGAGCTCGAGCTTCGCGAGCTCGACGTGGGACCAGGCGGCGGGCTCACGCGCCCCGGCCGACGCGTCGACCGCAAGGCGCATTGCCCTGACCGCCCCGGGAAGGTCGCCGATCAGCTCCCGCGCGTACGCGATGCGCGAGTACGACGCGAGGTTCGGCTCGAGGGCGTTCATCCGCTCGAAGGCGGCAAAGGCCTCCTCGTAGCGGCCGAGCTCGAGGAGCGCGTCGCCGACGATGCCGAGCGGCCGCGCGCTGAACGGCGCGAGGCTCCGCGCCTCGCGTCCATGCGCGAGCGCGCGCCGGAACTGGTGCTGGGTGAGCGCGAGCGAGCCCAGTCCCGTCACCACGAGCGCGTCCCGGCGGTCGACGAGTCGGGCGCGCCGGAGTGCCTCCGCCGCGCGCGGCAGGTAGGAGGCGTCGGCCGTCTCGCGCCAACGCTGGAGGTAGCCGTAGCCGAGGAACGTGAGCGTCCGCACATCGTGTGGACGTGCACGCGCGTCCCGCTCGAGCCCGACGAGAGTGCTCGAGGACGGCTGCGCGTAGCCCGTCAGAGCGGCGTCGGCGGCCTGCTCGGCGGCGCCGGGCCGTGCGGCCGCGGGCGAGGCCGACGCTCCCTGCCCGCGCTCGGTGACGACGCCGCCGAGCAGAGCACCCGCGACCGCGCCGGCAACGACGAGGGCGACCACGAGAAGGCGAGTGGGAGAGCGCATGGAGGTGTGGTTCGCCCGCCGAAAGGGAGCGGTTCGGGCGGGAGCGCGCACGCGCGGCGCGGTCCCGCCCGCAACGCCTACTTCTGGAGCCCCTTCGTGTTGTCGAACCCGGACTTCGGGTCGGCGACGTAGGGGAACGCGTCGAGCGTGTCGACGTCGTCCGCGTTGACGCCGTCGCCGAGCGGCAGCTTCACGTCCTTGAGGAAGCCGCCGACGGCCTGCTCGGCGATGTCGATCACGTCGTCCGAGAGGCGCCTGCCGTTCGGCCAGCCCTGCGTGTCACCGCCCAGCACTCCGAGCCTGTTCGGGCTCTTGGCGACGGGAACGGCGAGGTTGAGCCGCAGCACGTCGGCGAGCTTCGGCCCGGTGAAGTTCAGCTTCGGGACACCGGTGAGGAGCACCGCGACGAGGTCGTCGCGGCCGGTCTCTGGCGCCCCGAGCTTGTACAGCTTGTTGATGACCGCGGCGAGGATCGGGTCGGTGTAGTACTTGCGGAACTCCGACTCGCTCCAAGGCTGGAGCGCGTTCCACCGGTCCTTGAGGCCGGTCGGGATGATCACCTCGTTGACGAGCGGGTTGCCGAGCCGGTCGACCTGCACCCAGGCGCCCGCGTCCCGCGTCGTTGCGCCGCGCGTCGTCACCTTGCGGCGGTCGACCGAGGCCCAGACGCCGATCGTCCCGTTCTTCGCCGCGAGGCCTGCGATCGGCACCTGGACGGCGAACGTGTGCACGCCGTAGCCGGCGAAGAAGTCCTTCCCGCCGCCCATGTTCCCGGTTCCCTTGCGGATCGCCACGAGGTCGAAGATCGCCCCCACGTCGCCGAAGAACGGATCGTCGCGCTGACCGGCGAACGCCCTGGCGGCGCCGCCGTCGAACGACGCGATCGACTTCGTGACGAGGCTCCGGTAGTCCGGCGTCGAGCGCTTGCCGATGTTGTTCGGCGGCGTCGTGCCGTGCGCGACGACCGTCCGCTTCCCTTTCGCGATCCGCGTCACGGTGAACGGCTGCGTCGTGTCGCCGAGGAAGAACGGGCCGGTCTTCCGCTGGAACTCGAACCGGTAGATGACGTCCGGGCGGACGTCGCCCGTCGTGTCGATCTTCAGGTTGTAGCGGGCTCCGGGTGAGAACGTGTACCAGTTCGGCCCGGCGGCCGGGTCCTCGCCGGGGATCACGTTCGCCAGGATCGTGACGGTGTTCGGCTTGTCCGGGCTGCGGAACGCGTAGACGTCCGTCAGGTCCGCCGAGGGGTCGTCCGCGATGAGCGGCGCCTCCCGGTGGCTCGACGCGGTTCCGTCCCCGGGGCCGAGCGCCACCGCCGCGCCGAGCGCGGCCGATGTGACCACGGCGGCGAGCGCCGCGGCCGCGATGCTCTTGCGCATCGTCGTGCTCCTTCCGTAGGTGGTCGGCTGGATCGCGGCCTTGTTCGCTCCCCGCCGCGAGACCGGTTCGGACCGGGTGAACCGGGCACTCGCGCTCGACGAACCAGGGTCGTGCTCGTCGACACGCTTCCGGCCTCTGCCCGCATGCGCCAAGATGAGCTGGCGTTGCCCAGGCATAGGCACCTCTCCGACGAGGCGCTCGTCGCGCTGGTGGCACGCGGCGACGAGAGCGCGCTCGGCGAGCTCTACGACCGTGTGGGGCGGGTCGCGTACGGCATTGCCTACCGCGTCCTCCGCGACGACCGGCTCGCCGAGGACGCGGTGCAGGAAGGGTTCCTCGCCGTCTGGCGCTCGGCGGCGACGTTCCGCGCCGAGCGCGCGAAGGCGAGCACGTGGATCGTGACGCTCGTCCACCGGCGCGCCGTCGACATCGTGCGCCGTGAGGAGCGTCGTCGTGCGGAGCCGCTCGAGTCGGAGACGCGTCCCGACGCGGCCGACCCGACCGGCTCGGCCGAGGACGTCGCCTGGCTCGGGTTCGAGCGCGATCGGGTGCAGAACGCGCTGCGCTCGCTCCCGGACACACAGCGCGAGGCGATCGAGCTCGCCTACTACGGCGGCTACTCGCAGTCCGAGCTCGCCGAGAGGCTGGGAGTGCCCCTGGGTACGATCAAGAGCAGGATGTTCGCCGGCCTGGCGCGCCTGCGCGAGGTGCTGGACGAAGCCGAATCCGAGGGATCGTGGACGCCGAGACTCACGAGCTGATCGCCGGATACGCCCTGGACGCCCTCGACGAGGCCGACCGCGCCCGCGCGAAGGAGCTCCTCGCCTCGTCCGAGGAGGCGCGCGAGGAGCTGCGCTCGCTCACCGAGGTCGCGTCCGCGATGGCGACCGCGACCGTCGGCCCGGCGCCACCCCGCGATCTGCGCGGCCGGATCCTCGACGCCGCCCGCGCCGAGCCGCAGAACGTCGTCTCGCTGGAGGAGCGGCGCCGGTCGCGGCTGGTGCCGGCGCTCGGGGTCGTCGTGGCGGTGGCGGCGTGCGCCGCGCTCGCGCTCGGGATCTGGGGTGCGTCCGTCTCCTCCGACCTCGACGACGCGCGCTCTGCGCTCGACCGCGAGCGGGCCGCGGCGGCCGTGCTGGCACGACCGACGTCCGAGGCCTCGCTCACCGGCGCCAGCGGGCGGCTCGTGGTGGGGCAAGACGGGCAGGCGGTGCTGGTCGTCTCGGACGTCCCGCCCGTGCCGGAGGGGAAGACCTACCAGCTCTGGGTGATCGACGGCGGCCACCCGACGCCCGCCGGCCTCTTCGCCTCGGGCTCGGGCACGCTCGCGATCCCCGTCGACGGCAGCGTCGCGAAGGGCTCCGTCGTCGCGGTCACGGTCGAGGACGACGGCGGCGTCGCCGCGCCGACCGGGAAGCCGGTGATCGCGTCGGCGCCCGTCTCGCTCTCCTGACACCGGCACGAAGGCGGCACAAAGGCGCTCCGACCGCACCCGTACACTCGTTCGGGTGACGGATCTCCTCCCCTCGCTGCGCGAGCTCTTCGGCTTCGACCATTTCCGGCCCGGGCAGGAGGCCGTCGTCGAGGCTGCGCTCGGCGGCGTCGACACGCTCGCGGTGATGCCGACAGGCGCCGGGAAGTCCCTGACGTACCAGCTCGCAGCGATGCTGCGGCCCTCCCCCACGCTCGTCCTCTCGCCGCTGATCGCGCTGATGAAGGACCAGGTCGACAAGCTGCCGCCGCAGATCGGCGCCACCGCGACCTTCGTCAACTCGTCGCTCGATCCCGGGGACGCGGCAGCGCGCCTCTCGTCCGTCGCGGCGGGCAAGACGCGCCTGCTGTACGCGGCGCCCGAGCGGCTGCGGCAGGAGTCGTTCGTGCGGACGCTCCGGTCGATCGGCGTCGGCCTCGTCGTGATCGACGAGGTGCACTGCGTCTCGATGTGGGGGCACGACTTCCGTCCCGACTACCTCTTCATCCGACGCGCGCTCGACGAGCTCGACCGTCCGGCCGTGCTCGGCATGACGGCCACCGCGACCCCGGCGAACGCCGAGTCGATCGCCGAGGCGCTCGGCCGCCCCCTCGCCGTGGTTCGGACGAGCGTCCATCGGCCGAACCTCCGGTACGACGTCGAGCGCGCCGACAACGCCGAAGAGCGGCTCCGCGCGCTCCTGCGCCGGCTGCGCGGGCTCGACGAGGGCGTGGCGCTCGTGTACGCACGCTCGCGACGCTCGTGCGAAGAGATCGCACGCACCCTGCGCGGTCACGGGATCGTCGCCGAGCACTACCACGCGGGCCTCGAGCCGGACGAGCGCACGCGCGTCCAGGAGTCGTTCGTCGCCGGCCGGACGCCGGTCGTCGTCGCGACCACCGCGTTCGGAATGGGCATCGACAAGGCGAACGTCCGCCTCGTGGCGCTCGTCAACTTTCCGGACTCGCTCGAGAGCTACGTGCAGATGGTCGGCCGCGCAGGGCGGGACGGCCGCCGCAGCGACACCGTGCTCTTCGCGGGCGACGCGGACGCGGCGGCGCTCCGCCGCTTCGCGCTCGGCGACGTGCCGACGCCCGATCTCCTGCGACGCGTCTACCGCGCGATCCGCGAGGCGGGCGGCGCCGTCATGCCCGACGCGCTCGACGAGGCGGCCGGTGGCACGCACGACCCGCGCGTCCTCGTCGGGATGCTCGAGCAGGCCGGCATCGTGCGGCGCGGGTACGACGCCGGGCGGGCGATGCGGATCGAGCTGCTTCCGGTCGAAGCCGGGGCCGGCGCCGCCGTCGACACGCTCCTCGACCGCTACGGACGGGCCGCGTCGGCACGCGTGGAGCGCATGGTCGAGTTCGCGGACGTGGAGCGCTGCCGCCACCTCCAGGTGGCCGAGCACTTCGGCGAGACACTCGATGCGCCGTGCGGCGCGTGCGACGTCTGCGCGCCGCGGGCGGAAGCTGCAGGAGTCGCAATGCCCGTCACGCGCCCGCTCCCGGACGACCCGGCGCGCACGATCGTCGGTGCGGTGGCGGACCTCACGTGGCCGCTCGGCCGCCGCAGTCTGGTCGCGATGCTCCGAGGGTCGGTGAAGGCACCCCCGTCGGCGCGGCGCTCGCCTGCGTTCGGCGCGCTCGCGGCGGCCTCCGAGGCGGAGGTGACGCGCTGGGTGCGCGCGCTCGAGACCGCCGGCGCGCTCGTCGAGGTCGAGAGCGACGGGTTCCGCGTCCTCCGGGCTCGGCCGGAGGCGGAGTTGCCGTCGTTCCGCGCGCCGGCCGCGACCGCCGCCGACGCCCAGGCGGCGGCACCGCTCGTCGCCGAGCTCAGGGCCTGGCGGTCCCGGCGCGCGCGGGAGGACGGCGTCCCGGCGTACGTCGTGCTCCACGACGCGACGTTGCACGAGCTGGCCGCTCGCCGCCCCGGATCCGAGGCGGAGCTCGCCGGTGTCAAGGGCCTCGGCCCCACGAAGCTGGCCCGCTACGGCGGCGAGCTGCTCGACGTCCTCGGGGGTTAGCGGCTCCAGGGTGCGAAAGCGCCGCTCCGGGCTACAATCTGCGGCGCAGTGCGGCTCGGACGACGTAGTGAGGCGGCGCGCAAGCGCGGCCGGATCCGGAAGCCGCGGCTCCTGGCGCTCGTGCTCGTGCTCTTCGCGCTGTCGGCCGCGGCTTTCAGCTACGGCCTGGTGACGGCGGTTCGCTCCGAGCTCGTCGCCCTGGACCCCGCGAGCTGGCGCGGCGACGTCGACACCGTCATCTACGCCGCGCCGAACAAGAACCACCAGCGGCGCGTCCTCGCGATCCTCCGCGGGGACGAAAGCCGTGTCCTCGTCCAATCGGATCAGATCGCGCCGATCATGAAGCAGGCGATCGTCGCGGTCGAGGACAAGCGCTTCTTCGAGCACAACGGTGTCGACATGCGCGGAATCGTTCGCGCCGCGTGGGAGGACATCCGCAACAAAGCCGTGGTCGAGGGCGGCTCGACGATCACGCAGCAGTACGTCAAGAACGCGTACAGCCGCAACGACAAGACGATCGCGCGCAAGGTGCGCGAGGCCGCGCTCGCATGGCAGCTGACGCAGCGCTGGTCGAAGGACCGGATCCTGACGGCGTACCTGAACACGATCTACTTCGGGAACGGCGCCTACGGGATCCTCCAGGCGTCGCGCACGTACTTCGACGGCAAGAGCGCGGACGAGCTCACGCTCGCCGACGCGGCGCTGCTGGCCGGCATCCCCGCGAGCCCGTCGCTGTACGACCCGGCGCAGCACCCGGCCGCCGCGAAGCAGCGCCGCGCGTACGTCCTGCAGCAGCTCTTCGACCAGGGTCGCATCACCGCCGGCGAGATGCGCCGTGCGAACGCGACCCCGTTGCCGAAGCCGGAGGACGTGCGACTACCCGGCACACGTGGCCCTGCGCCGTACTTCGTCACCTACGTCACCGACCAGCTGGTGGCGCGCTACGGCGCCGAGAAGGTGTTCGGCGGCGGTCTCGAGGTGGCGACGACGATCGACCTCGACCTCCAGGAGAGGGCGCGGGAGGCGATCGAGAAGATCCTCCCCGACCCGAACGGGCCGGCCGCCGCCCTCGTCGCGATCGACCCGCACACCGGGGCCGTCAAGGCGATGTTCGGCGGCACGAACTTCCACCGCAGCCAGTTCAACCTTGCCACCCAGGCCGAGCGGCAGCCGGGCTCGTCGTTCAAGCCGATCGTGCTCGCGGCGGCGCTGCGCAAGGGCATCGCTCCCGGGACGCACATCACGTCCAAGCCGATCGAGATCGACGCCGGAGACCGGATCTGGCCGGTCTCCAACTACGAGGGCAGCTACCTCGGGAGCGTGGACCTCACGACGGCGATGGTCCACTCCGACAACTCCGTCTATGCCCAGCTGACGAACATCGTCGGCCCGAAGTCGATCGTCGAGACCGCGCATCGGCTCGGGATCCGCTCGAAGCTTCCTGCCTACTTCTCGATCGGGCTCGGCTTCGTCGCCGTCAACCCGCTCGACATGGCCCGCGCGTACGCGACGATCGCGAACGGCGGGAAGCGCGTGGACGGCTCGATCATGAAAGACCGCCCGCGAGTGGTGCAGAGCGTCGGCTCCCGCCGCAGCGGCAGCGTCGTCGAGAACGCGCCGGTCGCCCACGCCGCCCTGTCGCCGGCCGAGGCGGAGACCCTGACCGGGGTGCTCGAGAAGGTCGTCCAGGAGGGCACGGGGACGCGCGCGCAACTGCCGGGCCGCGAGGTCGCGGGCAAGACGGGGACGAACGACAACTACGCCGATGCCTGGTTCGTCGGCTACACGCCCGACCTCGTCGTCGCCGTCTGGGTCGGCTACCCGAACCAGCTCAAGCCGATGGAGACGGAGTTCCACGGCGAGCCGGTCGCCGGCGGCACGCTTCCGGCGCTGATCTGGAAGGCGTTCATGACCCGTGCGCTCGCCGGCAAGCCCGCGACGACGTTCTCCTCGCCGCCCTACCTGCCGAGCTACGACGCCCGCGTCGTGTACCGCGGCGGCACGTGGCGCCTCGACAACGGCTTCTGCCCGGCGACGCGCGTGATCACGTACTTCGCGGGACGGCTGCCCGGCTCGACCGCGACCTGCTACGCGAACGAGGTGTCCGTCCCGGTGCTCGTGGGGCGGTCGGTGGACTCGGCCCGCGTCGCGCTCCAGTCGGTGCCGCTCACGCCCGACGTGGTCTTCGTTCCCGCCAAGCCGAGGACGCGTCCCGGCGAGGTCGTCAAGCAGACGCCTCGCGGTGGATTCCTCGCGGCGAACGGCACGGTGCGCCTCTGGGTGTCCGCCGCGCAGGACGGCCTCGTGCCGAATCTCGTCGGGTCGAGCCTCCCGGCGGCGCGCGAGCGCAGCCGCAAGCTCAGGCTCCGGCTCAGAATCCAGTACGGGGACGGCCCGCAAGGCACCGTCGTCAAGCAGAGCCTCGAGGCGGGCGTCGCCGCCCAGCCGGGCCTGCCGCTCACGCTGCTCGTCGGCCGGGGCGGCTCGACCAGCTAGTGCCCGCCTCCACGTAGCGCCAGTCGAGCTCGGTCGCGCGGGTGATGCCGATGCGCGGCGTCCGGGTGACGGCAGGTGCGCACTCCGGGGAGAGCAGCCGAAAGCGCGGTGCTGTCAGGTCGGCGCCGTTGTCGGCGCCGGTGAGGCCGAGCGCCTGCGTCAGCCGCCCCGGGCCCGAGCAGAGCAGGTGGTCGTCGGCGACGCCGCGCCGCAGCCGCATCTCCTCGAGCCCGTGCGTCGGCTCGACTGCGCGGAGCAGCACCGCGGAACCGTGGCCCCGAGGGCCGCAGACGAGGTTCGCGCACCAGTGGATCCCGTACGAGCGGTAGACGTAGAGATGTCCGGGCTCCCCGAACATCACGACGTTCCGGCCCCTCGGCCCGCCGAACGAGTGGCTCGCCGGATCGGTTTCCTCGTATGCCTCCACCTCGACGATCCGCCCGCCGACCCCGTCGACGAGGAGCGTCCAGCCGATCAGCCCGGGCGCCGCGTCGTGGACGCTTCCCGCAACCAGCTCCTCGAACGTCACTCGCCCGACTCGAACAGCTGCGGGTGCCGACTCAGAGCCGTCCGCCGGTTGCGACGGCCCCGCCCGGTGCTCGGCTCGACGAAGTGCTCGATCTCCTCGAGGATCGTCTCCTGCGTGCGCGACGCGACGACGGGCTCGGGGATCCCCTCGACCCAGACGAGCGTCCGCCGCCCGCTGCCGCGGTCGTCGCCGACGATCGGCTCGAGCGCGTAGATCCGGTCGGCGCGCACGTACTTCCCGAACCCGAGGAACACCATGCCGTGACTCGCCACGCCTCGTAGTATCGCCGCCCGACGCCTGGGCGCCTACCGGGAGCGCGCACGCCGTTAGGCTCGGCTCGATGGCCCGCGTCTACCTCTCCCCTCCGCACGTCGCCGGTCGCGAGGCCGAGCTCGTCACAGATGCGATCGCGTCGAACTGGATCGCGCCGCTCGGGCCGCACGTCGACGCGTTCGAGGCCGAGGTCGCCGCCGTCGCGCGCGTCGAGCACGCGGTCGCGTTGTCGAGCGGGACCGCCGCGCTGCACCTCGCCCTGGTCGTGCTCGGGATCGGCGAGGGCGACGAGGTCGCCTGCTCGGACTTCACGTTCGCCGCGAGCGCGAACCCGATCGTCTACGCCGGCGCGACGCCGTTCTTCGTCGACGCCGACGAGGCGACGTGGACGATCGATCCCGCGCTGCTCGACCGCGCGATCGCCGAGCGCAGCGCGGCCGGCGCCCGCGTGCGGGCGCTGATCGCCGTGGACCTCTACGGCCAGTGCTGCGACTACGACGCGCTCCGCGAGGTGTGCGAGCGCCACGACGTCGTCCTCGTCCAGGACGCGACCGAATCGCTCGGTGCGACATACCGCGGTGCGCCCGCGGGCGGTCAGGGCGTGCTCGCGGCGTTCTCGTTCAACGGCAACAAGATCATCACGACGAGCGGCGGCGGCATGCTCGTCTCGGACAACCGGGACTGGACCGAGCACGCGCGCAAGCTCTCGACGCAGGCGCGAGAGCCGGTCGCCCACTACGAGCACACGGAGATCGGCTTCAACTACCGCATGAGCAACGTTCTCGCTGCGCTCGGGCGCGCGCAGCTCGAGACGCTCTCCATGCGCGTCGCCGCCCGCCGCCGGATCCGCGACCGCTATCGCGAGCGCCTCGACGGCGTCCCGGGCGTGTCGTTCATGCCCGAGGCGGCGTACGGCACGTCGAACGCGTGGCTCACGTGCGTCGTCGTCGACCCGGACGCCTTCGGCGCCGACCGCGAGGCGATCCGGCTCGCACTCGAGGCGGAGGACATCGAGGCGCGGCCGCTCTGGAAGCCGATGCACCTGCAGCCGGTCTTCGCGTCGCACCGCTCGTTCGGCGGAGACGTCGGCGCGCGCCTCTTCGAGCGCGGCCTCTGCCTGCCGAGCGGCTCTGCGCTGACGGACGACGAGCAGGACCGCGTCGTCGCGACCATGCTTGCGGCGGGAGCGAGCTAGACGTTCGCGACGGAGTCCCGCACGTCCACGACGTCGAGCCAGTGGCTCCACTGCTCGCCGCGGCCGTTGACCACGTCGAGGTACGTCCGCTGGAGCTCGAGCGTGACGTCGCCGACGCCGAGCTCGACGTCGTCGACCGCCCGCACCGGCGTCACCTCTGCGGCGGTGCCGGTCATGAAGACCTCGTCGGCGAGATAGAGATCGGTGCGGATCACGTCGGTCTCCTCGACGACGTAGCCGAGATCGCGTGCGATCTCGATCACGCTCCCCCGGGTGATTCCCGGGAGAATCGACGTCGACAGCGGCGGCGTCAGGATGCGGCCGTCCTTGACGACGAAGATGTTCTCGCCGGGCCCGTCGGCGACGAACCCGTTGTCGGTCAGCAGGATCCCCTCGTCGTAGCCGGCGCGCTGCGCTTCGGTCGTCGCGAGCATGGAGTTGAGGTAGATCCCGGTCGCCTTCGAGACGTGCGGGATGACATTCGGGCCGACGCGCGTCCAGGAGGAGATCTTCGCCGTGATGCCCTTCGTGAGCGAGTCCTCGCCGAGGTACGCGCCCCAGGGCCAGCTCATGATCACCGTCTCGACGGGATTGCCGCGCGTATGCACGCCCAGCGAGCCGTAACCGAAGAACGCGATCGGCCGGATGTACGCGGCAGGGAGCCCGTTCGCGCGCACGAGGTCGTGCGTCGCGGTCCGCAGCTCCTCGACGGAGTACGGGAGGTCCATGTAGAGGAGGCGCGCGCTGTCATGGAGGCGCTGCATGTGGTCGGCGAGCCGGAACACGGCCGGCCCCTTCGGGGTCTCGTATGCGCGGATCCCCTCGAACACGCCGGTGCCGTAATGGAGACCGTGGACCCCCACGTGAACGGTCGCATCCGCCCAGTCGACGAGCTCGCCGTTCATCCAGATCTTCGCGGTCTCCTGCATTGCGGTCCTCCGTTCGGCCTCGGTGATGAACGAGCGGGTACCGGGCTCGAGCCCGGTACCACGCAGTCTTACCTGGATTCCAGCACAACGTCCTCGACACGCCCGCGGGTCAGGCGCACGAGCTCGGGCGGGGCCAGCGCGACGAGGTGCGTCTCCGACCCCGCTCCCGCCCAGACCGTCGGGTGCCGGAGCATCGTCCGCTCGACGAGGATGACCGGCACGCGCTCGAGCGGGAAGGGCGACACCGCTCCCGGCTGGAACCCGGTCGCCGCCACGACCTCCTGGGGCCCGGCGACAGTCGCCCGTCGCGCCTCGACGAGTCGCGCGACCTTCCCGGTGTCGACCTTGCGATCCCCCGGCACGAGCACGACCACCGGCGACCCGTCGCACACGAGGACGATCGACTTCACGACCTGGCCGAGCGTACAGCCGACCGCGTCGGCGGCCTCCTGCGCAGTAGGCGTCGGGGTCGACAGCTCCTCGATCCGCGCCTCCGCGCCGGTCTCGCGCAGGAACGCCGCGACGCGCTCCACGGGCTCGGGCCACTCCATGCTGCGGTCGCTCACCCGAGCTCGACGAAGCGGACGTCGTCGAAGCCCATCGCATGGAGCTGGTCCACGAGTGCGGTCGTCGCCGGCGTGTCGATCGAGAAGACCATCAGCGCCTCGCCGCCCTCCGTCGTGCGCGAGACGGCCATGTTGGCGATGTTCACGCCCGCGTCGCCGAACGTCGACCCGACGCGGCCGATGACCCCGGGCTGGTCCGAGTAGCGGACGAAGACCATGTGCGGCGCGATCTCGAGATCGATCCCGAACCCGAGCGCGCCGCCGAGGAAGAGCCGGGGCTCGGGCCCGATCGTCGTGCCCGAGACGGTGACCTCCTCGCCGTCCGACACGAGCCGCACCTCGACGATGTTCGTGTAGTCGCGCGAGGAGCGGTTCCGCTCCTCGACCACGTCGATACCCCGCTCTGCGGCGATCACCGTCGCATTCACGACGTTCACGACCTGGTCGACCCGCTCCTGGAAGGCGCCGTTCAGCGCGGCGGCGGTGAGCAGCCGCGTGTCGTACTCCGACAGCGGGCCGTGCGCGGCGACCGTCACCCGCCGCGGTGCGCCGGCCGCCAGCTCGACCGCGATCCGCCCGAGCAGCGATGCGAGCGGGATGAACGGCCCGAGCACCTCCAGGTCGGCCTGGTCGACCACCGGGATGTTGACGGCGTTCGTGACGATCCCTCCGTCCAGCGCAGCGACCACCTGCTCGGCGATGATCACGCCCGCCCGGTCCTGTGCCTCGTCCGTGGAGGCAGCCAGGTGCGGGGTGACGACGACCTGGTCGAGCTCGAGCAGGGGGCCGGTGTACGGCTCGGCCGAGAACACGTCGAGCGCCGCGCCCGCGAGCTTCCCGGACTGGATTGCCTCGACGAGCGCGTCCTCGTCGACCAGCGCGCCGCGCGCGGCGTTGACGAGCCGCGCGCCGTCACGCATCCGCGCGATCGCGTCGCGATCGACGAGGCAGCGCGTCTCGTCGGTCAGCGGCGAGTGGAGCGTCACGACGTCCGATGCGCCGAGCAGCTCGTCGAGCGTCTCCAGCTGCTCGACGCCGAGGTCGCGGAACCGATCGCGGCCGACGAACGGGTCGTAGGCCACCACGTTCATCGACAGGCCGAGCGCGCGGCGCGCGACCTGCTGGCCGATCCGCCCGAACCCGATCACGCCGAGCGTCTTCCCGGCGAGCTCGATTCCCCCGTAGCGTGCACGCTCCCAACGCCCCTGCTTGAGCGCGGCGTGCGCCTGGGGGATGTTGCGGGCGAGCGCGACGATCAGGCCGATCGTCTGCTCCGCCGCCGACACGATGGTCGACTCCGGCGCGTTCGCGACGACGATCCCTCGGCGCGTCGCTGCGTCGACGTCGACGTTGTCGACGCCGACACCAGCGCGACCGATCACCTTCAGGCGGGTCCCCCGCTCGATGATCTCGCGGGTCAGCTTCGTCGCGGAGCGGATCACGATCGCGTCGTAGCTGGCGACGATCTCCTCGAGCGGGGAGTCCCGGTCGACGTCGACGTCGAACCGGGCGCGCAGGAGCTCGAGCCCCGCGTCGGCGATCGGCTCCCGGACGAGGACGCGCATCAACCCGCCGGAGCGACCGAGCCGAAGGCCTCGAACGCGGCCGGCGCGGCACGGCCAGGCTCGACGTCGGCGCCGGCCTCGCGCAGCTCGACCTCCACCGCGTGGAGCGCCTCGGCGACGTCGTCGATCGTGACGTGCCCGATGTGACCTATGCGGAAGAGACGCGAGACGAGGTCGCCGTGGCCGCCGGCGATCGTGATCCCGTGCCGGTCGCGCAGTGCGAGGCGGAGCTCGACCGCGTCGATCCCGTCCGGCGTCAACGCCCCGGTGAGCACGGCCGCGCTGTCGTCGTCCGGCGAGTACAGCTCGAGCCCGATCGCCTTGATCCCCGCGCGAGATGCGCGACCGAGCGCCCGGTGGCGCGCGAACGCGGCCTCGAGGCCGTCCTCCAGCACGAGCCGGAGCGCCTCGACAAGCGCCACGACCGTCGAGGTCGGGGGCGTGAACGGCGTCGAGCGCTTGGCCTGCGCGCGCCGTTGGCGCGCCCAGTCCCAGTAGAAACGCGGCAGCGTCGCCGACTCCGTTCGTCGCCACGCCCGCTCGGAGACGGCGGCGAATGCCAGGCCGGGCGGCGTCATCAGCGCCTTCTGCGAGCCCGTCACGACGACGTCGGCGCCCCACGCGTCGGTCTCGAGCGGCACCGCCCCGAGGCTCGACACGGCGTCGACCACCGAGAGCGCCCCCGCGTCGCGACACGCCGCGAGCAGCGGCTCGAGGTCGCAGACCACCCCGGTGGAGGTCTCGGAGTGGACGACGAACACGGTCTCGGCGCCGCTCTCGCCGAGCGCTCCGCGAAGGTCGTCGGGGCGCGGAGCCTCGCCCCACGGGTACGCGAGCGGGACGACGTCGCAGCCGAACGCACGTGCCATCGCCTGCCAGCGCTCGCCGAACTCGCCCTGCGAGACTGCGAGCACGCGCTCGCCCGGAGAGAGCAGGTTGACGATCGCGGACTCGAAGGCGCCGGTGCCCGACGACGTGAAGACGAGCACCTCGGACTCGGTGCGGAAGACCTCGCGCAGACGCGCCTGCGCGAGCTCGAAGACGACCGCGAAGTCCGGCGAGCGATGGTGGAGCACCGGCTCCGAGAGCGCGCGCAAGACGCTCGGGGGAACCGACGTCGGCCCGGGCGTAAGGAGCTTCTGCGGGCGGGCGGTCATCGCTCCTGAGCCTACCCCGCCCTCCTCCGGACGGTGGCAGTGCGCTAGCGGTGCGACCGGAACGTGATCGCCTGCTGGAACGTCGGCTTGTTCGAGCCGCGCATCGTCCTCGTAAGGATCCCCGGCGCGAACTGGATCCGCTCGGCGGTCGCGTCGGCGCGCCAGACGGTCGGGTCCGGCCCCTGGGTCGCGGCCACCTGCGCCACCGCCGTGTCGAGCGCCGCCCAGAGCGATGCCGCGCACCTCGCGACGTCGCCGCCGCCGCAGAACCGGGTCTGATACGGCCCGGTCACCGGGCGGCCGAGGAGCGAGCGCAGGTCCTTCTGCACGTACGACCACCAGCCGCTGTAGGCGCTCGACCCGCTGGCGGAGAGCTGCGGGTCGTTGGGCACGAGCCTCGCGAGCTCCGCACGTGCCTGGCCGTCGAGCACGGACGCGAGGACGGCGTTCGCGATCGGGCTCCACGCAGCGTCCAGCACCGCGGCGCCGGGCGCGTCCACCTTGCCGTCGAGGTCGGCGTCGAGCCGGCTGCCGCCGGACGCGAACCAGGCGTCGAGCTGGGCGGCCGCAGCGGTCGCACGCGGCGTGCCGCTTCCCCGTGCGAGCACGTCCCGGAGGATCGGCCACACGCGCTCCAGGCGCAGGTCCTGCGTCGCGGCGCCGTTCATCGCCCCCACGACGCTCGCAAGCGTGTGCTTCTGCCGCCGCTGGATGCCGCCCCAGAGCAGGTCGACGCGCTGCACCGGCCCCCATGTCCACTCGTCGTCCGCGCCCGCATATCCGCGCGCGGGCTTGTTGTTCCAGTTGAGGATCACGCCGTTCGCCGGATTGACGGCCTGGGCGTGGGCGGAGGCGGGCAGGAAGCCCTGCCACTCGTACTCCCCGGTCCCCTTGGTCGGCAGCCCCGGGTCGACTGTTGTCGGGCGCACCGGAAGTCGCCCGCTCGTGAACTGCGCGATGCTCCGGTCGTCCGCATAGACCCAGTTGAACGTCAGCTCCATCGTCGCCGCGGCGCGGACGAAGTCCCGCGCAGAGCGGACGCGGTTCATCGACATGTCGAGGAAGAAGCCGAGCGAGGCGAGCTCGCGGCCGCGCGTCGAGCGCCGGACGGAGATCGCGACCCGCCGGCCGTCGACCGTCGCATACCCCTGCACCGGCCCGTGGATCGTCTCCGGGTAGACGAGCTGCTGATCGGGCTCGCCCGGCCGCCCCACGATCGTCCCGGCGTCGAACGTCGTCATCGGGCGGCACTCGCCGCGGTAGAGGTACATCGTGTCGCTTCCGCCGCAGAGCGTCTCGACGTACTGGTCGACGAGGTCGGAGCCTGCCGACGTCGCGCTCCACGCGTAGTCGATGCCGCGGCCGAGGAGGATCCCGAACGAGATGCCGGGAAACGCCGCGCCGCGCGCGCGGTAGCCCCCGCCGTCGAGGTCGAGCTCGAGCATGATCTGCGGGTAGTACTGGCCGACCTGCGGGCCGGCGACGAGGAGCGGCTTGCCGGTCGCCGAGCGCTTCGCAGCCACGAGCAGCGCGTTCGACATCGGCAGACGGGTCGTGGTCGCCGAGAACCTGTTCGCGGGCGTCGCGGCCGGGAAGTCGACCACGACGTTCCCGATCTCGCTCGAGCTCTGCGAGTTGTACGCCACCTTCCCCGGGACGGCGACGTTCGCCTCGGGATCGTCCCGCTGGCGGAGGTCCTCCCAGACGCGCCGACCGGTCTCCTGCCCGAGCTTCCGCTGGAGCAGGTCGAGGAACTCGGAGCGGCGCACCTCGTCCCCGCCGCCGGCGCCGAAGACGGCGCCCATCAGGCCCCCGACCGCCACGACGTCCGTACGCGTCCAGGGCGCGATCGCGAGGCCCGCGTGCCGGTACTCGGCGTTGATGCCCGCGACGTACGCGTCGATGACCCGGATCGCCTGCCGGCCCTTTGCCCCTTGCGCCCGCAGCAACCCGAACTGCTGCGCGAGCCGCGCCTCGGTCGCGGCGCTGGGACGGAACTGCCTGCCCGACAGCGCGAGCGCGAAGGCGTTCACGCCGGGCGCGTCGAGCGCGGCGATTCGGCCCGGGCCGCGCAGGAGCTCCATGATCAGCTGGCGGTCCGCCGCGGTGGCCCAGCCTGCGCCGAACGCGACGTTCTCGGCGGTTGTCCCCTTGACGTGCGGTACCCCCCACCGGTCGCGGCTGATCGTGACGCCCTTCCGCGGGCGCTCCACCTCGACCGGGTTCTCGCCAGGGGCGAGCCCGAGCGTCTCGCGCTTGAAGAACCGGCGCAGGTCGGCGTCCCTGACGTTGTCGCGGAGGCGGGTCAGGCCCTCGTAGAGCGCGATCTGGTCGGTCGAGTTCTTCGTGAAGACGACGCCGCCCGCCTGGCCGGGAGGCAGGACGTTCCACGCCTGCGCCGCGTGGTCGGACGGCGCCTTCGCGGCGACGGCCCCGGTCGCGGTCGCGACGCACCCGACGACTGCGGCGAGGAGAGCTCGGCTGAGACGGCGGTTCAGAGGAGGACCCTTTCGGAGCGCAGGGGCGAATGGTGAGCGGGAAGGGTACGTGCGACGCCGTACATTTGTCGCTCGATGGACGTCCTCGTCCCCTTCGCGGCGGCGCTGGTGTCGCTGCGGCTCGCCGCGCTCGTGGTCCGCCGCCACCGCTTGCGGCGTGCCCCCGAGCTCCTCGCGTGGAGCGCGTCGCTCGCGTGCTTCGCGGCCGGCTCGGCGACGCTCGCGTGGGGGGCCGCGGCGGGCTGGGACGACCGCTCCTTTCGTGTCTACTACCTCTTCGGGGGGCTGCTGACCGCCGCGCTGCTCGGCGCCGGGTCGCTCCTCCGTGTCGGTCGACGATGGGCTGCGCCCGCCGTGCTGTTCTACGCTGGCCTCGCGGTCGGAGTCGCGCTCGGTGTGCCGATCGATCCCGCGGTCACGGGCGACTCGATCCCGAATGCGTCGGCCCATCTCGCCTTCTTTCCCGCGCGGGCGCTCGCGCTTTTCGGCAACGTCGCGGGTACGGCCGCCGCCGTCGGGATCGCGCTTGCGGGAATCCGACGGCGACCCGTCGGAAACGGGCTGATCGTCGCCGGCGTCGCCGTCGCCGCGGCGGGAAGCGCCCTGGCCGGGCTCGGGCAGGGTGGCGGCTCGGTGTTCACCGCCGTCGCGGCGGCGCTCCTCTACGGCGGGTTCGTCAGCCGGCGCTAGCGCTCAGTCGCGCATCTCCGGAACGCGCCGCGAGCGATCGATGCGGCGGCGTCGCTCCCGGAGCCAGATCCCGCCGAAGAAGGCGAGCAGGAGCACGAGGATCACCGCTTCGACGACGAGACCGGCCCCGCTCGTGTGATGGCCGATCAGCCGCGGGACAGGACCCACAGGCCTCCGACCGTGTAGAGCACCATCAGCGCGAGCAGCGCGACCTGCGACCGGAGCGCGTCCCGGCGCTCGGGGAAGATCGTGATCGCACGATCGTGCGCGACCGCGAGACCCGCGACGTGCCCGGCGACGAGCGCGCCGACCTGGACGTACCACGTCGTGTTCGGCGCGATCACCATGAGGTCGGGGGTGACGTGGGCTGTCCCGAAGAGGTTCCAGCCGCGGCCGAGCGGGTCCGAGAGCAGCGGGATCGCGAACTGGCCCTGCAGCACGAATAGCGTGAAGTAGTGGGCGACCATGTAGACGAACGCGATCGGCACGAGCGAGCGGAGGAAGTCCCCCGTCAGCGAGCGAGGCGCGTTCACCGTCCAGCGGGCCGCCGCGCACGCGGCCTCGTAGGCGAGCGCGACGAGCAGGACTCCGGTGAGCAGGCCGCCCACGTTGAGGAGCGTCACGAGGAGCTCGCCGACGGTCGGATGCTCGACGATGTACGGGCTCTCGACCCGCGAGGCGAGATCCTGCCAGGTCGTCGTCCGGCTGTACCCGTCGAACAGCACCGAGCCGAGCATCACGGCGACGAACGCCACGGACCCGGGCGACGCGCTCGCCGCCGGCGAGACCGGTCAGCGGCCAGCGCAGTCGGATCCGGCCGTCCACGACGTGCAGCGGGGCGATGAGCGAGAGGTAGCGGTACATGACGGCGAAGCCCTCGCCGCGCGCCTCCCACGTGTCGCGGCCGAAGGCCGCCATCCCGAAGAGCGCAACGTACGTGTAGAGCGCGATCGCGAACGCCAGCGCGCGGGGGCTTGCGGGATCGGAGTAGGCGAGCTCCATGGCGACGAAGGCGAGCAGCGCGACCGCGGCCGGCCACCGCCCCAGCCGGGCCGGGTACTCGGCGAGAGGCTGCGCCTCGCTCCCGCCGAGCTCGCGGAGCCACACGAACGCGTCCGCGAGCGCGCGCCAGGGCGAGAGGCCGCGCCAGACGTACCCGAAGACGACGGTGAGCGCCGGGAGGCCGAGCCAGAAGACGACGTAGACCCACGTCGGCGCGAGGTTCCGGTACGGGTCGGTGTCCCCGAAGACCGCGGACACCCAGACGAGGACGAAGAGCGCAACCGAGAGCGCCTGCGCGACGATCCGCCCCGGCCCGAGGACGACGCGGGAGAGCGCCGGCGGAAGCGCGTGCCCGAGCTCCCGGGCCTCGAGCAGCGGCGTGCGCCAGAGGACGCCGAGCAGGACGAACGAGACGACCAGGACGACCGCGGCCCCCCAGTAGAAGAGCCACGTCGGCACGGGGAGGTCCTGGACCCCCCCGATGCCGTGCGCGACGACGCCCGGAGAGATCAGGGTCGCACCTCGATCACCGCGAGGAGGGCGTCGGGATGGTGGAGCTCGAGCTCGAATCGGCCCGGAAGATCCGCCGTGAACGGGATCCGCACCGGCGTTCCGGGTGTGACCGGCTTCTCGATGTCGTACCCGTGCAGGTGCACCTCCTCGCCCGTGTCCGTCCGGACCACGAGCAGCACCTTGTCGCCCTTCGCGATCGTCGGCCGGGCGATCCCGCCGCGCGGCCGGCCCTGCTGGACCACGATGGTGATCGTCCTCGGCTTCGGGGACGTGGTGGTGGTCGTCGTTTCAGTGGTCGTCGTCGTCTGCGTGGTCGTCGCGGGCGTGGTCGCCTGGGTGGTGTCGGTGTCGGTGACGGTCGCCGCGTCCGTCGACGACGAGCCGCCTCCGCCGCAGCCCGCGAGCGCGAGCACGCTCGCGACCACGGCGAACAGCATGACTGCAGGTCTCATGGCTCTCCTCGGTTCGGCCGCGCGACATTCCGGCGCGCGGCGGTCGCTCAGGACGGGAGGAGAGCCGGGGGCGCTCGTCCGGTCCGCCGTGGCGCATCCACGGTCGGCGGCATGCGGTCCGCGCGGGCCGGAAGCGGGAGCCACGCCCCGCCCGGCGCAGGGGGAGGCCCGAGGCGCGTGGCGGGCGCGTCGAGCGTCCCCGTCACCCGCCGCACGAGGAGCACGCACGCGACGGCCACGGGAAGCTGGAGCGCGAGCCCGACGAGAAAGGTCGGCGTCGTCAGGAGCCAGGGCAGCTCGCCGGTGTGCGCGATCCGCTCGAGGTGCTCCTGGCAGACGAAGCCGAGCGGCGCGATCGGGGCGACCCAGCGGGCCGACCGCGGGCGGAGGCTCCGCTCCTGCAGCGCGAGCCCGAGCAGGGCGAGCGTCGCCAGGAGCCCGCCCACCTGCGGCGCGTGCCCCAGGTATTCGTGCTCCGGCCCGGGATCGCTCCCGGTGACCGTGTAGGCGGCCGCGTGCGCCGCGAGCACCCCCACCGCCGCGAGCGGAGTGACGAGGAGCCATGCGAGCATCCGCCGCGCCATCGCGGGGATCATGCCAGCGGACGCCACCATCGCCGCGACGGTGGTGGCAGGCACAGAACGGTGTCCGACACCGATCTCGCCGACGACCGATCCCGCGCGCTCGAGCCGCGGACGCTGCTACGCGGGAGGCCGCTACGTGGTCAGCGCACGACGACGGGAACGCGCTGGACGGCGTTGTTCTCGTAGCCCCCGAGGTTCCAGGGCGGCTCGATCGGCTGCGTCTCCCCCGTCTCGTCGGTGGCGCGGCAGCAGAGCGTGAACGAGCCCGCCGCCCGCGGCTCCCACGTGTACGACCAGCCGGTCCACGCCCAGCGATGATCGGGGTCGGGCTCGAGGGCGGCGTCCTCCCAGGTGTCTGCACCGTCGGTGCTCACCTCGACGCGGACGATCGGCGCGCGCCCGGACCAGGCGCGCCCCTGCAGCTCGACCGGTCCCCGCTCCACGATCCGGTCGCGGGTGAGAAAGTCGGGGATGCCGGGAGGCACCATCAGCGACCGCGGCCGCATCCGGGTCACCGGCCGCCCCTCCTCCTCCTCGGTCTGCCGAACCCGGTAGCCGTTCACCACCTGATACCCGTCGAACGCCTGCTCGACGACGGTGATCTGCGAGAGCCACTTGACGTTCGTCATCCCGTACCAGCCCGGAACGACCAACCGAAGCGGAAAGCCGTGCTGCGGCGGAAGCGGCGCCCCGTTCAGCTCGTAGGCGAGGACGCACCCCGCGCCCAGCGCATCGGCGACCGGAAGGCTCCGCTCGTAGCGCTGCTCGACCTCGCCCTCGACGCCGCGGTCGAGCCCGGTGAAGACGACGTCGACGGCATCGGCTCCCGGTGCCGCCTCGTCGAGCAGCGGCGCGAGCTCGACGCCGCGCCACAGCCCCGTGCCGACCGCTTCGCTCAGCCACGGCTGGCTGATCGGCCGCGGCTCGAGGAGCGCCCTGCCGTTCCCGGCGCACTCCATGGTCGCGGCGAGCTCGACCGCGGGACGCGCACGGAGCTCGTCGAGCGTGAAGGAGAGCGGCCGCTCGACGGCGCCGCCGAGCTGGAGCCGCCAGGTCGTCGGGTCGACGAGCGGGACGTCGAAGTGGATCAGGAGGTAGTGGAGCCCGACCGGCGTGATCGGCCAGCGGAGCGCCTCGAGCGGCATCGCGTGGTTTCTCGCCGCGAGGCGCAGCTCGTCGAGGCTGATCCCGGGGTCGGGCGCGACGGACACGCCGTCGACCGTAGCGCGCTCGGCGACCGGCTGTCTACGACGAGAGCTTCGCGCGGACGAGCTCGTTGACCGCACGCGCGTCCGCCTGACCCTTCGTCTCCTTCATGACCTGCCCGACGAAGAAGCCGAGCAGCCCCTCCTTGCCGGCGCGATACTGCTCCACCTGCGCCGGGTTCGCGGCGAGGATCGCGTCGACGATCGGCTCGAGCGCGGCCGTGTCCGAGACGGCCTCCTGCGCGAGGTACGGCTCCGCCGTGAACCCCGGCTCGGCCACGCGGACGATCGCCTCGTCGAAGGCCCTCCGCGGGATCCGCTCCCGTGCCTCCACGAGCTTCGCGAGCTCCGCCGGGTCGACGGCCCCCGGCGCGATCCCCGCCCCGACGAGCTGGTTGGCGATGACGTTGCTCGCCGCGACCGCATCGGCGCCGGCGGCGACCGTCTCGTGCCACAGCGAGTCCAGGCCGCCCGTGACGAGGACGAGGGCGCGCTCGTGGCCGAGCGTCATCCCCACCCGCCGGATCCGCTCGGCGGGCAGCTCGGGCAGCTCGGCGCGCAGCCGCTCGACGAGCTCGGAGGAGGGCTCGACGGGGACGAGGTCGGGCTCCGGGAAGTAGCGATAGTCGTCTGCCTCCTCCTTGGTCCGTCGCGGCGTCAGGGCCCCGGTGGCGACGTCGAAGTCGTACGTGTGCTGCTCGACCTCGCCGCCGGACTCCCAAAGCTCGACCTGCCTGGCGACCTCTGCGTCGATGCCGCGCGCGATGTGGCTGAACGAGTTCATGTTCTTGATCTCGCAGCGCGTGCGCAGCTCGTCGGAGCCCTCGGGCCGCACGGAGACGTTGGCGTCGACGCGCAGCGTTCCCTTCTCCATCTCCGCGTCCGAGATGCCGAGCTCGACGATCGTCTGCCGCAGGAGCTGCAGGAACCGCTTCGCCTCCTCGGCGGAGTGGATGTCGGGCGCGGTGACGATCTCCACGAGCGGCGTGCCGCCGCGGTTGTAGTCGACGAGCGTGTAGTCCGCCCCGCCGATCCGTCCCGTGCGCCCGCCGACGTGGACGTTCTTGGCCGCGTCCTCCTCGAGGTGCGCGCGCACGATGCCCACAGCATGTTCTCCGTCTGCCAACGGCACTAGCACCCTGCCATTTACGCAAGTTGGTAGATCGTACTGCGAGATCTGATAGCCCTTGGGGAGATCGGGATAGAAGTAGTGCTTCCGCGCGAACACTGCGCGCGGCGCGATCTCGCAGCCGAGCGCCAGGCCGAGCTTCACGACCGATTCGATGGCGGCGCGGTTCGGCACCGGCAGGGCGCCGGGGAAGCCGAGGCAGACCGGGCACGTCTGGGTGTTCTCGGCCGCGCCGAAGCCGACCCGGCAGCGGCAGAACATCTTCGTCCGCGTCTTCAGCTGGACGTGGATCTCCAGGCCGATGACCGGCTCCCATGTCACGGCCGCAGCCTCCCCGGGACGAGGTCGAGCCCGAGTGCGCGCTCGAGCGCGTGGCCCGCGCGGAACAGCGTGTTCTCGCCGAACTGCGGCCCGATCAGCTGCAGGCCGACGGGAAGCTCCTCGGAGAACCCACACGGGACGTTCAGCCCAGGCAGCCCGGCGAGACAGGACGGGATCGTGAGGAGGTCGCACGCATACATCGCGAGCGGGTCGGCGGCGCGGTCTCCGATCGGAAACGCGACCGTCGGCGACGTCGGCGTCGCGAGCACGTCGAACGACTCGAAGGCGCTCGCGTGCTCCCGCACGATGAGCGTGCGCACCCTCTGCGCCTGTCCGTAGTACGCGTCGTAGTAGCCGGTCGAGAGGGCGTACGTGCCGAGCATGATCCGCCGCTTGGGCTCGTCGCCGAAGCCCTCGTCGCGCGTACGCTCGAGCATCTCGCGGTACGTGTCCCCCGCGCTCCGCGTCCCGTAGCGCACGCCGTCGTAGCGGGCGAGGTTGGACGACGCCTCGGCCGGCGCGATGAGGTAGTAGCAGGGCAGCCCGTAGTCGAACGAGAGCGGCAGGTCGCATTCCCCGACGGCGGCGCCGAGCTCCTCCGCAAGGGCGAGCGTCACCTCGAATGCGGCGCGCACGCCGGGCTCGATCGCCTCGAGCGCGACTGCCTGGCGGGGCACGCCGATCCGCATCCCGTCGAGCCGCTCGTCGGACGGGAGCGCGACCGGCGCCGGCAGCTCGACCGTCGTCGAGTCCGCGGTGTCGCGTCCGGCGACGACCCGGTAGAGGAGGGCGACGTCCCGGACGGTCTTCGCGACCGGCCCGACCTGGTCGAGGCTCGACGCGAACGCGACGACGCCGTAGCGCGATACCGTGCCGTAGGTCGGTCGCAGGCCGACGTTCCCGCAGAGCGCCGACGGCTGCTTGATCGACCCGCCCGTGTCGGACCCGAGTCCCCAGGGCGCGAGACCCGCGGACACGGCGGCCGCCGTGCCGCCGCCCGACCCACCGGGGACGAGCTCGGTGTTCCACGGGTTGCGGGTCGGGCCGTACGCGGAGTTCTCGGTCGACGAGCCCATCGCGAACTCGTCGGTGTTCGTCTTCCCGAGGAGCGTGAGGCCCGCCGCCCTGCAGCGCGCCGCCACGGTCGCGTCGAAGACCGGAACGTAGCCGGAGAGGATCCGCGATCCGGCGGTCGTCTCGACGCCGCGGGTCGAGATGACGTCCTTGAGCGCGATCGGAATGCTGGTCCCGTCGGCCTCGTCCACGGTGCGCAGGAAGGCGTGGAGCTCGTCGTCGCGCTCGCCGATCGCGTCCAGGTACGCGCCGTGGAGCTCCGCGGCGGAGACCTCGCCGCGGTCGACGAGCCCGAGCGCCTCCTCGGCGGTCAGCGTCAGCGTGTCGACGACGGCGCTCATGCCGTCCGCGGCACGCGGAAGAGGTCGCGCTCCCGCGCCGGGGCGTTCCGGAAGGCGTCCTCGAGCGGCAGCGACTCGTGCGGCTCGTCCTCCGCCCACGCGTTGACGAGGTCGAGCGGATGTGAGGTCGGCGGCACGTCGGCGAGGTCGAGCTCCGACACCTTCGAGACGGCGTCGAGGATCGCGCCGAGCTCGCCCGTGAGGCGCTCGAGCTCGTCGTCTCCGAGATCGAGTCGCGCCAGTCGCGCCACGTGCAGCACCTGCTCCCTCGAGATCGCCATCTCAGCTCATCCTTCCAGAAGCGTCCGAGCCGCTCGTCGCTCGCGGCGACGCCCGACCGCAGGCCGGCTTGGCCGGCCGGGAGGCCAGGTACGCGTCAGCGGGACGCTGCCGGCAAGGAGGGGAAGCGTGGGGGAACCATGGGTTCCCCCACGGCTAGACGAGGGTCACGTTCGAGGCCTGGGCACCCTTCGGCCCCTGCACGACCTCGAATTCCACCTTCTGCCCCTCGGCGAGCGACTTGTAGCCGTCCCCCGTGATGGCCGAGAAGTGGACGAAGACGTCATCGGCTCCCTCGCGCGCGATGAACCCGAAGCCCTTCTCGTTCGAGAACCACTTGACGGTGCCCGTCTCTACAGACAACGAACGTCCTCCTGAGAACAGCGTCGGCCTCGGCCGACGCGAGATACGCGAACGGCGGACAACGTATCGTCAGAGCGTCGGGTACGCAAGGATCCCGCGCCGGTAGCGCGCCGCCTTGACGGCGCTCTCGAGGAGCAACGCGATCGTCATCGGGCCGGTCCCGCCCGGCATCGGCGTCAGGAGGCCCGCGACCTCGGCCGCTGCGGGATCGACGTCACCGCGGATCTTCCCGTCCTCGCCACGGGTGAGACCGACGTCGATCACCGTCGCGCCCGGCTTGACCATGTCCGGCGCGACGATCCCGGGGACGCCGACGGCCGCGACGACGATGTCGCCACGCCCTACCTCGGCGCCCAGGTCGACCGTGCGGGAGTGGCAGATCGTGACCGTCGCGTGCGCCTGGAGCAGCAGCATCGCGGCCGGCCGCCCGACGATCTCGCTGCGGCCGATCACGACCGCGTTCTTCCCCTTGGGGTCGACGCCGTACTCTGCGAGGAGCGCCATGCACCCCGCCGGCGTTGCCGGAACATGCAACGGTGTGCCGAGGTACAGGTTTCCGGCGTTGACCGGGTGGAACCCGTCGACGTCCTTGTGCGGCGCAACGGCATACGTGACCTTCGTCTCGTCGATGTGCGGCGGCAGCGGAAGCTGCACGAGGATCCCGTCGACCTCGTCGTCCGCGTTCAGCTCGTCCACGAGCGCGAGGACGTCGGCCTCGGACGTCGCCGCGTCGAGCCGGACGTCGCGCGCGTCGATCCCGGCCTCCTTCGCGGCGCCGTGCTTGAGCCGGATGTAGACCTCCGACGCCGGGTCGTCGCCGACGAGCACCGTCGCGAGACCGACGTGCCCGAGCTCGGCGATCTCGCGCGCCACGTCTGCGCGGATCCGCTCCGCGAGCGCCTTCCCGTCCATCAGGGTGGCGGGCACGCGCGCGACTCTACCCTGCGCACATGTGGGAGAACGCCGACCGCGCGACCCTGCAGGCCGCCGTCCGCGCTGCCGCGCTCGTCGTCGTCCTGGCGTGGCTCTTCAGCGCCGACGTCCGCGCCTGGGTGCCGGTCTGGATCCCGGTCGCCCTGCTGCTCGCGGCCGAGATCGAGTTCGTCCTCCGCGGCCGGCGTGACGCGCCCCGGCGGACGACGCCGCGTGTCCCACCGGGGCCGGAGGACGCCGACCTCGGGTTCGGAGAGCTCGTCGAGGACGAGGACGGGCTCCGCTTCGTGCCGCCGCCCGCCCGCCCCGAGCACCGCAGCCGACGGCGCGGCTGGCTCGTCGGCGCCGCCCTGGCGGCGGTCGTCGTCTTCTTTGCGGTTCGCAGCGACCGCGCCGCGACCTGGGGTGCGCTCCCCGACGATGCCCGCGCCCGGGCGGAGGCGCGGTTCACGGCCGAGGCGTCGCGCATCGCGGGACGGCCGGTGCGCGTCCGCTGCGACGAGGGCTACGCCTTCACGGGCGCCGGGAGCGACACCCTCGGCATCGCGTTCCCCGGCTCACGGCTCGCGTACCTCGACCCGAGCATCTGCCGCGCGCTGTACGACCTCGCGTTCGCCGGGAAGCGGAGCGGCGGCGAGCGCGTCGCGGACGCGCTGGTCGTACTGGCCCACGAGGCGGTCCACCTGGGCGGCGAGCGGCGCGAGGGGGTGACGGAGTGTCTGGCACTGCAGGAAGCAGGCCCACTCGCCGTGCGCCTCGGGCTCGGTGAGGCGACGGCCCGCCGTTCGCTCCGGACGGCGTACGACCAGCGCCTATCGGAGCGGAACGTGATCCGTGCGGCCTACGCGTTGCCCACGGGTTGCCATGACGGCGAGTCGCTCGACCGGCGCCCCGGGGACGAGCGCTTCCCGTTCTAGGAGGCCAGGTGCGCCTCGAGCCTTCGCCGCACGAGGGCGACGCTCGACGCCCCGAGCTGCTCGCCGAGGACGGAGGCGCCGAGCACGTTCGCCTCGGTCACGATCCGCTCCCGTTCCGCCTCGAGCGTCCCCCGGGCGACGAACAGCGCCGAGCGCACCCGCCCGCCCCAGTCGTCGAGCTCGTCGAGCGTCGCCCCCGGAGCACGCCCCGCCGCCTCGGCGACCCTCGCGACACGCCGCAGATCGGCCGCGATGCGCTCCGCGCTGTGCGCGAGCGTGGTCTCCTCGGCGGTGAGCTCTTGCTTCTCCTCCGACAGCCGCGCCTCGACCTCGTCGAGCCGCCGGAGCCGCGCCACGGCGTCGGCGACGGCCTCGCGCGCCGTCGACGACTCCTTGTGAGCCCGATCGAGCTCGTCGTCGCGCCGTCGCCGGCTCGACTCGAGCGCCTCGACGCGCGACGCGGCCCGCTCGAGCTCCTCCCGGGCCGCCGTCGCTGCGGTCTCTGCGTCGCGGCGGAGCCCCTCGAGCTCGTCGAGCTCGGCGGGGAGGCGCTGCAATGCGTCGCGCACCTCCCCGGCGCGCCCGCGCACCGCGCCGGCCCGCTCCTCCAGGTCGCGGACCGCCTCGAGCTCGCCCGCGATCACCTCGTCGCGACGCTCGAGCTCCGCGGCGTGGGCGAGTAGCGCGCCTGCCGGCTCCGCTGCCATGCCGTCATTCTCGCAGCGAGGCGAGGCCTGTCACCGCGGTTCGTAGACTCGCGGCATGAAGGTCTGCGCGGCCTGCGGCGTGGAGAACCCCGACATCGCGCGGTTCTGCCTCGCATGCGGCACGCAACTTGCAGAGGCGCGCCCGCCGCAGGAGATGCGGAAGGTCGTGACGATCGTCTTCTCGGATCTCAAGGGCTCGACGAGCCTGGGCGAGGCGCTCGACTCCGAGGCACTCCGCGAGGTGATGACGCGGTACTTCGACGCGATGCGGGGCGAGCTCGAACGCCACGGCGGCGTGATCGAGAAGTTCATCGGGGACGCCGTGATGGCCGTCTTCGGGCTTCCGAGGCTCCACGAGGACGACGCGCTGCGCGCCGTCCGCGCCGCAGCCGGGATGCAGGCGGCGCTCGAGGCCCTGAACGGGGAGCTCCAGCGCATCTACGGCGTGCAGCTCGCGAACCGCACCGGCGTCAACACCGGCGAGGTCGTGGCGGGCGACCCGTCGACCGGGCAGCGCCTCGTCACCGGCGACGCCGTCAACGTGGCGGCGCGCCTCGAGCAGGCCGCGGGAGAGCGCGAGGTCCTCCTCGGAGCGCTCACGTACCGACTCGTGCGAGACGGCGTCGACGTCGAGGAGGTCGAGCCCTTGACGCTGAAGGGCAAGGCGGAGCCCGTCCCCGCGTACCGGCTCGTGCGCGTGAGGGATTCCGGCGAGCTGGACGTCCACCGTGGCTCACCGCTCGTCGGACGCGAGCGCGAGCTGGCCGCCCTCGAGGCGATCCTCGAGGACGCGGTCGCAACACGATCCGCCCGTCTCGCGACGCTCGTCGCCGATGCGGGGGTCGGGAAGTCGCGACTGACGGCAGAGTTCCTCGAGCGCATCGCCGATCGGTCGTCGACGCTCGAAGGTCGGTGCCTCCCCTACGGCGACGGGATCACGTTCTGGCCTTTGGCGGAGGCGCTGAAGGACGCATCGGGCATCGTCAACGACGACGACGCCGAGCAGGCTCTCGACAAGCTCCGGGCGCTCACCGATCCGGCCGGCGACGGCGTGACCGACCGGCTCGCGGCGATGATCGGGCTCCGCCCCGAGCCGTTCCCGATGGAAGAGCTCACGTGGGCGATGCGTCGCTTCCTCGAGCACGCGGCCGCCGACCGCCCGGTGACGCTCGTCGTCGAGGACGTTCACTGGGCCGAGCAGTCGCTCCTCGAGCTGCTCGAGGCGCTCGTCCGCTCGGTCGACACGGCCCCGGTACTCGTTCTGTGCCCCGCGCGCCCGACGCTCGTCGACGAGAGCCCCGACTGGGGCACAGGCCCACGCACGTCGCGGATCGAGGTCTCTCCGCTCGATGCGGACGCGAGCCGGGAGATGGTCGCGGGCCTTCTCGGCGGCGGGACGGTCGAGCCGGAGGTGCTCGACCGGGTCGTGTCGGCGGCCGAGGGGAACCCGCTCTTCGCCGAGCAGCTCATGCGCATGCTCGTCGACGAAGGGCTCGTCGAGCGCCGGAACGGCAGCTGGCACGCCACCGGCCCGCTCTCCGATCTCCACGTCCCGCCGACGATCCAGGCTCTCCTCGCCACGCGCCTCGACGCTCTCGCCGGCGACGAGCGCTCGGTCATCGAGCCTGCCTCCGTCGTCGGGTACGTCTTCGCCGAGGACGCCGTCGCGGCGCTCGCGCCGCCTGCCGTTGCCGAACGAGTCCCGACGGAGCTCACGACCCTCGCCAAGAAGCATCTCGTGCACCCCGTCGAGGACGGCGACGAGCGTCACCACCGCTTCGAGCACATCATGATCCGCGACACCGCGTACGACGGGATCCTCAAGCGTGCGCGGGCCGACCTCCACGAGCGGTTCGTCGTGTGGGCCGACGGAGTGAACCGTGACCGAGCGTCGGAGTTCGACGAGATCCTCGGCTACCACCTCGAGCAGGCGTGGACGTACCTCTCCGAGCTCGGACCGCTCGACGAACGGGGACGCGCGGTCGGTGAGGACGGGTCGCAGCGCCTCGCGTCGGCGGGCCGGCGCGCGTTTGCGCGCGGCGACGTCCCCGCCGCCGCCAACCTGCTCGGCCGGGCGGCAGCGCTTCTGCCCGAGAAGCATCCCGAGCGGCTGCGGCTCCTTCCCGACCACGGCGAGGCGCTTCTCGTCATGGGACGCTTCGAGCGGGCGGAACAGGCGCTGACGGAAGCGATCGCGCAGGAGGCTCTGGCGCCGACGGCGGCCGCCCGCGCACGTCTCGTTCGGCTACTCGTCCAGCTTCGCGCCGCGGTCGGCGAGGGATGGAGCGAACGCGCGGACGAGGAGATCGCCTCGACGATCCACGTCTTCGAGACAGCCGGCGACGAGTCCGGGCTCGCGATGGCCTGGCGGCTACGCGCGTGGGCGGCAGGGATAGCGTGCCGTTTCGGCGACGCGGCGGACGCGTCCGAGCGAGCGCGTGTCCATGCCCAGCGTGCCGGGGACGTGCGACAGGAGCGTAGAGCGGCGACCGCGTATGCCGGAGCAGCCTCCCTCGGCCCGACGCTCGTGGACGAGGCGATCGACCGGTGCGAGGCGGGCATCGAGCAGACTGCCGGCGACCGCCACTCCGAGGGACAGATCCTGGCCGTGCTGGCCGGCCTCTATGCGATGCAGGGGTCGTTCGACCATGCCAGGACCCTCGTCACGCGTGCGCAGGCGCTGTTCGACGAGCTCGGGCTCGAGGTTCACGCCGCGCGGCTGGCCGTCGAGGCGTGGCGCGTCGAGATGCTCGCCGGCGAAGTGGACCTGGCCGAGCGCGCCCTCCGCGATGCCTACGACGCCCTCGAGGCAAAGGGTGAGCGGTACCTCCTCTCCACCGTCGCGGGCCTGCTCGCGCAGATGCTGATCGCACGGGGCGCGTTGAACGAGGCGCGCGAGGCGGGTGAGCGGAGCCGCGAGCTCGCGACGGAGGCCGACATCGCGACCCAGGCGCTCTGGCGGTGCGTCCGCGGCCGCTTGCTCTCGCGCGAGGCTGCTCATGCCGAAGCCGCGGCGATCGTCCGCGAGGCGCTCGAGCTGCTCGCGCAGACGGACGCGACCGTCCTCCTGATCGAGGCCCAGCTCGATCTCGGAGAAGTGCTGACGGCAGCCGGTGACATCGCCGGCGCGCGGGAGGCCTACACGGCGGCGCGGCGTCTTGCGGAGGAGAAGGGCGGTGTCGTGATGCTCGGGGCGGTGGTAGCCCGCCTCGAGTCGCTCGACACCGCCCTCACCTGAGGTGCTAGCTCACCAGTCCCAGTAGCCGTTGGTCGACGACTTCGCGACGACCTTCCAGACACCCTTCTTCGGCGCGGAGAGTGCCCCTTCGTCGAGTACTTGCTGGGCGGCGTGATCGAGACGACGCAGCCGTTCGGGTTCGTGCTCGGGCATGGGCGGCAGCTGGCACGCCGTTGTGGAAGACCTTCGTGATGCCCGTGGGGGCGCGGCGAGCCGTGCTTGACGCTCAGCGTTCTCGCAGTCGACGTCGGCCGCCGAGATGCGGAAGACGAAGATGGACTCAGGATCGCCGGACCGAAGTCCGAACGGCGTGTAGGAGCCGTCCGTGCCACAGCTCTGGCCGAGGCCGCGACACACACGTTCGAGCGCCCGAGTGACGGGTGTCCCGGTCGCCGGACTCGGCCGGGCCTTCGAGGATGGACGTTGCGAGACCGACGTTCGTCGGGGTCGATCGCGAAGGCGGGCAAGCAGATGGTCGTCGCACCGGCTCGGACTCGTCGACGTCCGGGTCGGTGCTGAGGTGCCTGTGCCCGTCGGTGCCGCGCGCCCGGTCGTCGCGTAGCCCGCTGCCTCGCGAGCGTTGTCTCCGTCGGCCCGATCATCGTCGCGACGGTGCCCGCGGGGAAGGTGTCGTTGTCGTCGTTCTTGCCTCTGTCGTTGTCGTCCTCCTTGCCTCTGTCTTGGTCGTCGTTCCGACCCTTGTCTTGTCGCGCTCCTTGATCAGCCAGCGGCCCGTCGACGTGAGACAGCCTTCGCCGCCGGCGCCACGGGGGGTCTGCCAGACCATCGAAACCTGGACGAGCGGGCTCGCCGCTCTTGACCTGCCCGACTCACAGACGAGCTTCGCCGTGGTCGTGACCGTCTTGCAGCTCGCGGACACGAGCGCGCCGGATACGACGACACCCGGACGTCGCCGTCGGATCGTCACTGTGGAACTCGACGTGGGTGAAGATGCTCCTGACCGGTGTTCGTGAACGTCGCCGGTACGCGATGTTCTGCCCGGCCGTCACGCCGAGGGCCGGTACGCCCTGGAACGTGACGACCGCGGTCCGGTTCCCCGCACCCGCCACCGAAGCGATGAGCGCAACGGTCGCGATCGCCGCGCACGAACCACCAGCTGCACCTTGAACGACCCATTCGTCTCTCCCTCCCTGTGTACCCCCGACCGCGAGGCTCCTCCACGCCGACATCGATCATGTCAGGGTGCCGGCGGCTTCGCAACGGGGAGCCCGAGGCGCGCCGCGTGAACCGGGCTACCATGCGGCTTCCGGGCGACGTGGCCGAGTGGTTAGGCAGAGGCCTGCAAAGCCTCGTACAGCGGTTCGAATCCGCTCGTCGCCTTGTCGGTGTTCGGTCACACGGGGGTTTCCGAGACGTTGGTTCGACCAGGGCGGCGACGGGGCCCGTGACGGGCCCGCCGCCGCCCTGTGCAAACGGGCGCTACCGCGCGTAGGTCCAGATCGCACCGTCGGCGCGGAACCGCAGCGTCTCGCTTCCCGCGTCGTCGCCGATCTCGAGCCCGACCTCGACCGGATTCGTGAGCCGCTCGAGGTCACGACGCACGATCTCCGCCGTCCAGGTGCCCTTGCCGAGATCGAGCTCGAGCCGTCCGATGCCGTTCTCGGTCTTCGCGACGAAGACGCACCGGTTCCCCGACTGGCGCACGAACCGCGTGCCCGCTACGCGCTGGGCGACGAGGTCCCCGTCGAGGGTGAGCCTGACATCCTCGCCGCACGCCACGTTCCGCCCCTGGATCGCGCGCAACCGGCCGATCAACACCGCCACGTCCGGCAGCCGCGACGAGCGGGTTACGACCCCCTTGTCGACCGACACGAACAATGTGTCGCCGACAGCGACGACCGGATCACCCGACGCATGGGCGAAGCGCGTCGACCGCGCAAGCACCAACGAGCCCGAGGCGACGCCGTAGTTCCGTTCCACCGACGACCCCGTCCCGATGTCGACCACCCGCCCAACGAGTCCGGCCGACGCCACCTCGAGCCGGGTCGCGCCCGCCACGGCGGGGGCCGTCAGCCTGGCGCTCGCAGCGACCGCCGCGCAGCGGGAGAACGGCGACGTGCTGCGACCGACCGGTGTTGTCGTCGCTGTGAGCTGCGTGCCTGGGGCGACGGGTGACGCGAAGGCGATCTCCGCGGTGCCGACACCGCCCGACCCGACGACGACCGTCGCCGTGCCGACGAACTGCGCGCCCTCGCCCGCGCCACTCGGGTCACACGCGTCGTTTGCGAACACCTCGACACGGTGCGTGGACCCGGTCGTCCCTCGGATCCGGACACCTGCCCGGTCGGGAGTGACGAGCGGAACCTCGGGAGCGGCTGCTGCATCCGAGCCGCCGGCCTCGATTCCGAGGCCGGTGTTCCCGACGATCTGATTGCGCAGGATCCGCGTCGCGGTCGCGGCGGTCGAGACGAGGACGCCCGGCCCGTTGTTGTAGGCGATGAGGTTGGGGTCGAGGTCGCCGGTGCCGCCGATCGTGGCGCCGGTGCCACCGTCCACGAACACGCCCGGCCCCCTGTTGGGCTCGTAGCTACCCGTCGTCTGGAGCCCGATCGCGTTCGACTTGACGACCGTTCCCGACGGCGTGCCGTCACGGGCGATGACGGAGACGCCGGGGCCGTTGTTGCCGGCGATCCAGTTGCCGACGATCACCGTCCGGGCCGCTCCGTTCACCAGCACACCCGAAGGGTTCCCGATGCCCTGCGCGCCGAGCACGTTGGCCTGGACGAGGTTGTCCTCTGTCGGCTGGGAATCGGACGTGGGCGGCGCGGAGCCCTCCGGCGCCACCGAGACGAGAACGCCGGCCAGACCGCCGTCAGCAGCGACGATCACGTTGCCGACGACCTCGTTGACCGCCGAACGGCTGATGACGATGCCTCCGACCGACGCCCCCGTGATCCGACTTCCCTCCACGCGGTGTGCCCGACCGCCGCCGAGGAGGACGCCGATCGCCTGGCCGTGCACCTTCGCCCCGCCGATCGTCGTTCCGGACCCGCCCACGACGGCGATGCCGGCCGCCGATCGCGTCTGGCCCGGCACCACGGTCGCCCCGTCGCCCGAAAGGCCCGCGATGACACCGTCGAGTTCGTTTCCGTCTCCGTCGACCGAGATCTGCGCTCCTCCGTTGCCTGTGAAGACACCACCCGTGACCGTGTTGGTGTCGCCTCGCAACACGAGCCCGGCAACGCGATTGGGAGCGAGCGACGATGCGTTCGGGGTCAGGCCGGCGACGACGTTCTCGAGCCGGTTCCCCGAGCCCTCGACGAGCACGCCGACACCTGCGTTTCCGGATGCCACCACGCGGGTGAGCGTGTTGCCGGCGCTTCTCACCCATACACCCGTCTCGTTCGCGCGCTGCGCGCCGCCCGGTGCGAGGCCGGCGAGCACGCCGTCGAGAGTGTGACCGCCGGTCCCCGCAAGCTCGATGCCGGCTGGTGCCGCGTTGACGACGGCGAGGTCGCGGACAACCGATCCCGAGGCTTCGACGACGAGCCCCCGACCGCCGCCGGCGTCGATCACGACACCGGCCTGCGTGGAGCCGTTCACGGTCGTCTGCCCGGTGATCGCCGGAAGCGGGTCGCCCACGACGATCTCCGGCGATCCGTCGATGTCGAAGAAGATCGCGTCGGCGTCGGGACGGTTCGGGGAGTTCGCCTCCTGGATCGCCGCGCGCAGAGTGCACTGGTCACCATCGGCATCGGGGTCGACGTCGCACCGGCCGTCCTCGAGATCGGGATCGGGCTCGTCGCCGTTCGTGGTCACGACGAGGGCGCAGAGCGTCCGGGCTGCCACGCGTGCCAGCGTTCGTGGAGACGCCGAGGCGGAGAGCGGAGCCGAGCACACTCCGACCTGGACGTCTTGCGTCTCGCTGTCGGTCGCGTCTTCCGTGTCGGTGACCGTGAGCGTCACCTGATAGGTGCCACCGGAGTCGTACGTGTGTGGAGGCGGTGTCTCGCCGGTCCCTCTCTCGCCGTCGCCGAAGTCCCACCCGTATGTGTCGATCCCCTTGTCGTCCGTCGAGCTCGAGCCGTCGAACTCGACCGTGAGCGGGTCGTTGTCCGACGCGCGCCACGTGAACGACGCCACCGGAGGCTCGTTGCCGCCGACGCTGACGTCGATCGTCACGGTGCCGGTCGCACCCTGGTCATCGGTCACCGTCAACGTCACCGGGAACGTCCCCGAGCGTCTGGAAGGTGTGGCTCGTCGCCTCGCCGCTTCCGGCCTGGCCGTCGCCGAAGGCCCATTCCCAGCTTGCGATCTGTCCGTCGTCGGTCGAGCCGGACCCGTCGAGCTGGATGGTCAGCGGATTGTCGTCCGAGACGCGCGAGGTGAACGACGCGCGGGGCGGAGGGTTCGCCACGGTCGTCTTCAGCGACACGAGCGTGAAGCGCGGCGACGTCGTGCAGCCTTGTCCGCTCGAGTCCGCGCCGAGGATGATGCGATGCGAGCCGCCCGGCGCGGAGAACGTGTGCACCTTCCCCGCTCCCGCAGAGATCGTGTACGAGTCACCCGGGAAGATCGTCGGGCCCGCGGTGAACGTCTGGTTCTGGCTCAACACCTGGTTGAGGACGACTGCGGTGTACGCGCCCGCTCCCTGAACGGCGCCGAACTCGAGGAAATGCACCGTGATGCACCGATTCGGGTCGTTCGGCAGCCCGCCAGGCTCCCACGACTCGAGGACGATCCGACCCGGGACGTCGATCTCGGCTGCGGTCGCCGCGCCGCCGGACGTCGGGAATGCGACGACGAGCGCCGCCGCCGCGGCGAGCGTGCCTGCCACCAGGCCCGTGGCACCTCCCTCGAGGCCCCGCCGAATCTTGTTCCACCGGTTCCGCCGCATGTCACCCGCTCCTCCGCTCCGATTGCACGACAGCTCCATCGGTCTCGGGCGGCGTCCCCGTTGCGCGCGAGCGGATCACGAACCGAACCAGCTCCTCCGCATCGCGCACCGTGGCGCGCTCGCCGGTCGCGACGAGCTCGGCTTCGCCCGCGAGTCGGCCGGCAGCGAGTGCCGCCGGAGCAAGCCGCAGGACGACCGAGACCGTCACGACGAGCCACGGTAGGGACGAGGCGTCCCACCGCCGTCCCACGGCGGCTCGCGGCTCAGGTGCGGGCGGCTCGCACGAGAGCGCGATGCTCGGCGGAAGGCTCGAGACCGAGCGTCCGCAACGCCGAGGCGCTCGCACGCAAGATGCCGAGGGCGCGTCCCCGCCGGCCTTGCCGAAGCAACAGCTCCGCGGAGCGGAGATACCTCCACTCGTCGAGCCTGTCGGCCTCGATCGCCCGCTCGAGCAGGCGGAGCGCCTCGTCCAGGTCCCCGTCACGCTCCGCCCACGCTGCGAGGAGGTCGAGCAGGTCGAGCGCGCGCGACCGCAGACGCTCACGGGGCTCGGCGGCCCAGTCCTCGTAGCGGTCGTCCGGGAGCGCCTCACCGGTGTACAGGCCGAGCGCAGCGCGGGCGCGATCGGTGCTCGCCGGGTCGTCGGGGGAAGCGACAGCCTCGAGCGCGCGCTCCTCGAAGAGCACTGCGTCCACGCTCGTCCGCTCGACGAACGCCAGGGTCGAGCCGTCGCGCTCGACGAGCTCGCCACATGCCTCGCGAAGCCGGTTGAGCACGTTGCGAAGCCGCTTGCGGCCGCTCGACGCCTCCACCCCGGGCCAGAGCTCCTCGATCACCGCGTCGACCGGCCGCCGACCGCCGTGCAGGGCGAGCAGCTTCACGAGCGAGGCGGGTCGCCCGGCCGGGATTTCGAGCACGAGACCCGCGCGATGTGCTCCGAAGCCGTCGAGCACGGTGATGCTGGGCGCGGGCGACACCGCCCCGTCAGCGGCGGAGCCGTCGAGGAGCGCGAACAGCGCCGTGGCGATCTCGGGCTCGCGCCGCACGGGAAGATCGGGCGCGCCGGTCCGCTTCGCGAGTGCAAGAGCGTCGCGCGCGAGCGACGTCGCGCGCGACGAATCGCCGCGCCGCCGCCAGGCCCATGCGCGCAGCAGTGCCGGCCGCCAGCCGTCGCGGACGTCGAGGTCGGCGCGCCCCGCCAGGCTCGCCAGCACGGTCTCCGCCTTCACGGCATCGCCGTATCGCGCTTCGAACGCGCCTTCGGCAAGCTGCACGTGCCTCGGGCTTTCGGCCGCGCGCTCCAGAGCGCGGCGCAGGTACCCCGCTGCGAGCTCCGGGTCGCCGACCTGTCCGAGCAGGAGCGATGCCTCGGCGAGGAACTCGGCCCCGGTGTGGTGGACGAACCACTCACCGTGATGCCGCTCCGCCTCGGCGAGCTGGGACCGAACACGGCCGGAATCGCCGAGGGACGCAGCCGCGCGAGCACGCAGCCAGCCGGTGTACCCGAGCGTCCGTGTGTCGCCGAACTGCTCACCGAGTTGCTCCGCCTCCACGAGGCCGGCCTCCGCTTCGAGCGGCCGGCCGAGATCGATCAACGCCTCGGCGAGGAACACGAGGAGAACGCCGCGAAGCCGCGAGCGCCCGGGAAGGCCGCCGAGCGCCCGCTCGAGCGCCTCGACCGCGGCCTCGAACCTCCCGCCGAGCGTATGCACGTCGTATGCGAGCGCGAGCAACGCGTGTGCCCGCGCCGTCTGGAAGCCGAGCCGCCCGTAGAGCTCGGCGGCCTCCTCGAGCAGCGGCTCGGCGGCCGCAAGACCTTCGGGCTCGCCGCTCCACGCATGTGTTCGGCCGAGGACATGGAGCGCGCGGACGCGGGTCTGGAGCTCGTCCGGGCCGGCCTCGGCGAGCAGGCGTTCGGCGACCTCGCGGGCGTCTTCGACCTGCCCGTCGCGCACGAGGTCCCGCGATCGTTCCGCGTCGACCTCGCGCACGAGCGCCGCGTCGCCACGGGAGCCCGCCAGGGCGCGCTCGAGAACCTCCGCCCTGAGCGCTCGCTCGGCGGAGGCCTCGCACGCCCGCGCGAGATGCATCAAGGCTCGCGGATGGCGATCGAGTGCGTGGTCGGGAATCGATGCAAGGAGCGCGCGGAGCTCGCGGACGTCGAGCCGGCTGACCTCCTGGGGGGTCAGTGCCGCAGCGGTCGCAGCTGCCCGGTCGGCGTCGCCGGCGGAGACGAGCACCCGGATCGCCTCGCGCCCCTGACCTTGCCCGTCGTACCCCTCGGCCGCGCGGCGGGCGACCTCCTTTGTCAGCGGTCCGCGCGCTGCGAGGACCTCGCGCACCGGATCTGCCAGCTCGACGCGACCATCCCCGCGGACGTCGAGTGGCAGACCGGACGCCACCGCGAGCCCAACGATCCCGGGAACCCCCGTCGCCCGGTCGGCGAGCGCCATGGAGAGCTCCGGAAGGTGCGCGAGCTGGACAACAGCATCCCTCGCCTCGGGCGCGAGCGCATCGAGCGGCTCGCCGACGAGCCCTACGAGGAGGGAGGGCGTCGACTCGATGCGCACGAGCTCCGCCTCACCGTCGGCGGCGCGTGCGAGACGCTCGGCGGCCAGCTGCACGGCGATGGGCCATCCCTCGGTGACGCGGTGCACGCGAGACGCCCACGACGCGTCGGTTCCCAGACCGGCTCGCTCGAGAACCGCCTCCGTCTCGTGGGTGGAGAACGCGAGCTCGGCCTGCCCCAGCCGGACGACAGAGGGCTCGGACGTCGGTGGCTCGAGCAGCGACGGCAGCGCCCGCCCGACCAGCAGCAGCTCGTTCCCGGCCGGCAGCTCCCGCGTGAGCCGCGCGAGCAGCGAACCCGCACCGTCCCCCGCAAGGCCGACCTCGTCGAGGACGAGGAGGACGGGATCGTGGCTGCCCGCGAGCACGTCCAGGAGTCGATCCACGCCCGCCTCCGCGGTCCCGGCTCCGGGCTCGAGCGACTCGGCCGCGTCCGAGAGGCCGGCCCGCCGAAGTGCGGCCCGGATCCGCGAGACCAGCCCATCCGGCAACTCGTCACCCGGCTCGAGCCGTGCGACCGCCCACGCGATCCCTCGCGCGTGCGCGTACTCGAGCGCGAGCGTCGTCTTGCCGTACCCGCCTCCCGCCACGATCGTCGCGACGGGGCCGTGCTCGAGCTCCGCCACGAGTCGAGGTCGTGGCACGTGATGCCGTGTAGGCGAGAAGAGCGCCGCACCCATCCCTTGACTCCCCCCGGAGCCCTGGCCCAATCCTCTGTGGCAGGCTCGCGCGCGTCAAGAACAACGCCAGGCCCCGGCCCACGCGAAACGACGTCCGCTGCACCGCGTACCGTCGCCGCATGACCACGCCGCAGCCCGTGGAGGCGACGCCCGAGCGCACGATCGAGCCCTGCCCCCGTTGCGCGGAAGAGATGGAATGGCGTCACGGCACGTTCCAGTGCCCGCGCTGCCGCTTCAAGGTCGGCTGCTGCGAGGGCCTGACGGGCGAATGCCACGCGTGAGCGCCCGCACCTGAGCGTCCTGCACCCGCGCTTGTAAGGAACCCGTGAACAGGGCGCTCGCCCGCGTTTCGCCGATCCAGCGACGGGTAAGCGACGGGTACCCGGCACGCGTTGTGCCCCGACACTCGACATCACGAGAGGTGAGGCAAATGCGACATCATCTACGCAGGCTGGCGCCGATCGGCGCGCTCGCCGCGACGGCGGCGTTCGCGGCGGTCATGCTGATGGGGGCCGGGCAGGGAACAGCGGCGACGCAGGCGAAGCCGGTGAACCAACGGCCCCCGACGATCACCGGCACGGCGCAGGTCGGCTCGACCCTCACCGCGCGCGAGGGTGACTGGACGGGGAGCCCGACCGAGTTCCACTACGCCTGGCGACGCTGTGACTCCGACGGCGGCAGCTGCTCGCTGATCAGCGGCGCGAGCGACAAGACGTACGTCCTGAAGCAGGTCGACCAGGGCAACACCCTCCGCCTCGGGGTGACCGCGCAGAATGCCGACGGGCGCACCACCGCGACGTCGGTGCCGACCGCGGTGGTCAAGGAGGCCTCGCCGACGCCTCCTCCCGCGGCGAACCCGTGCGACAAGAACCCGCCGGTCGCGAGCGAGCTGAAGCCGCCCGAACGGCTCCTGATCGCGGGTCAGCAGGTCTCGCCGGGCGTGATCGTCAGCTCGACGGACACGATCGTGGCGCGGTACCGGGTCACCGCCTGCAACGGCAAGCCCGTCCAGGGGGCGCTCGTGTACGTCACCGCGGTGCCGTACAACATGTTCTCCGTGCCTCCGGAAGCGACGACGGGCGCCGACGGGTGGGCGGAGCTGCGGATGAATCGCGAGCGGGGCTTCCCCGCGACGCCGCGGCAGCAGCTGCTCGTGATGTTCGTCCGTGCGCGCGGCCCCGAGGGCAACGTGCTCGGCGGGATCTCGACGCGGAGGCTCGTCTCGTTCCCGGTCGACCTCCACAGGTAGGCCCGAGGCGGTGGGTGTCCCGGCGACGGGACGCCCACCGCCCGCCGGGGCGGGTTGGTTAGCCTCGCCGGATCGACGTTCGCCGCATCCGAGCCGACGAGTGGGGCCTCTGGCGCGAGGCGCGGCTGCGCATGCTCAGGGAGGAGGCGGCGTACTTCTCGACCCGCTACGACGACGCCGTCCGCGAGCCAGAGGCCGTCTGGCGCACCTGGACGGCGGACGCGGCCGAGAGTGCCGACAAGGTGCTCTTCGTCGCGGAGGAAGGCGGCGCGGTGCTCGGCGTCGTCGGCGGCTTCCGGCGGCTCGATCCCACCGAGGTGCAGCTCGTGTCGCTCTGGGTCGATCCCGCGGCGCGCGGGCGCGGCGTGGCGCAGTCGCTCATCCGCGCCGTCGCGACGTGGGCTCGTGACCGCGGCGCTGGTCTCGTCGTCCTCTTCGTGCAGGAGTCGAATGCCCCGGGTCGCGCGCTCTACGTGCGGGCCGGCTTTCGCCCGACAGGGGCCCGTGAGCCCGTCGGGGCGGGGCGCCCGGGCTTCAAGCTCGTCGTGTCGGCGACGGTCGAGGAGCTCCTCGCCGACGCCGGTTAGCCCTCGACGAGCGGGTTCGCGCGGGCGCCGAAGTGGACGTAGCGCGTGCCGTCGGCGAGCGCGTAGAACCGCACCGCCGTCCAGGTCGTCAGGGCGGGGTCCTTGAGGACGAACAGGTCGGGCTCGACCGGGACGAGTGGGTACTCGCGCACGGGCTCGGGGACGAGCTCCGCGAGCGGCCCCGTCGTCGTCCCCCGAAGCACGAGCCCACCGTCTCGCTCCATCACCTCGGTCGTCATGCCGGCGCGCTCGTACCGGCCGACGTACCGCGCCGGATCGAACTCGGGCGGAGAGGCGGGCGGCTCGAGCGGCGCGGGCTTCTCGACGCCGACGGTCTCCTCGAAGATCTCGCCCCAGAGCTCGTGGTACAGATCCTGGGCGGCGCCCCCGTTGGTGAGCAGCGAGACCGCCATCCCCCGCGCCGGCAGGACGGACAGGAACGCCGACTGGCCGATCGTGTTGCCGTCGTGGCCGATCAGCCGCTCGTCGCCCCAGCCGTAGCGGATCCAGCCGAGCCCCCAGGAGTCCCCGAGCGTCCGCGTGTCGGGTAGCTCGACCTGCTTCTCGGCCATCGACCGGGCGCTCGCGGCCGAGAGAAGCCGCGTGCCGTCCGAAGCGATGCCGCCCTCGAGGTGCATCCGGGCGAAGGTGAGGACGTCCCGGACACGAGCGGTGATCAGGCCCGCGGGCCCCATGGAGCGCGGCAGCGCCCAGGTTCGCGTCGGCGCCGGGTCGTCTCCCGGCTCGCCGACGTGCCCGACTGCCGTCCGGTGCAGCAACGCCTCCTCGGGCAGGGTGACCGTCCCCTCCAACCCAAGTGGCTCGATCAGGCGCTCGCGGAGTGCCCGGTCCCACGTCGAACCCGTGAGGTGCTCGACGATGCGGCCGGCGAGGACGTAGCCGGCGTTGCAGTACGAGAACGTCGCGCCGAGCGGATGGTTCTGCACGATGTCCGTCATGCCCGCGACGTAGCGCTCGACGCAGTCGTCCCCCCGGCCGGTGTCGGTGAACACGTCGCCGTCGATCCCGCTCGTGTGGGTGAGGAGATGGCGCGTCGTCACCGTTTGCGTCACGACCGGGTCGGCGACGCCGAAGCCGGGCAGCGCCTCTGCGACAGGCGCGTCGAGGTCGAGAGCCCCCTCGTCGACGAGCTGCATGACGAGCGTCGCGGTCCACACCTTCGTGATCGAGCCGATCTGGAACAGCGAGCCGGGCGTCACCTCGACGCCTGTCCCGGTGCTCAGGACCCCGACGCCCGTGTCGGTGATCTCCGCGCCGTGGAGGATCCCGAGCGTCGCGCCGGGGACGCGGTGCCGTTGGGTCAGCTCGCTCAGCCGCTCGTGCCAGGCGGCGGCGTCGAACGAGGCTGCGCTCGGGGTACCGGACGCAGGCGTCGGCATGCGCAGTAGCGTACTTCCGACATGAAGCTTGGTCTGCTGACCGCCGCATTCCCGCGCATGCGCCTCGAGCGTGTCGCGTCGTGGGCGTCGGGCAACGGGTTCGAGATGCTCGAGGTCGCGTGCTGGCCGGCGACGGGCGGTGAGCGCCGGAGGTACGCGGGGGTCTCCCACATCGACGTCGCCAGGCTCGACGTGGGCAAGGTGCGGGACGTCCTCGAGCGGAACGGCCTCGAGATCTCCTCACTCGCGTACTACCCGAACAACCTCCACGCCGACCCGGGAGAGCGGCGCGACGCGAACACCCACCTCCGAAAGGTGATCGACGCGGCCGCCAAGCTCGGCGTGCCGACGGTCGGCACGTTCGTGGGACGCGACAGGACGAAGAACGTCCCCGACAACTTCCGCGAGTTCCGCAAGGTCTGGCCGCGGCTCGTCGCCTACGCCGAGGGGAAGGGCGTCAACGTCGCGATCGAGAACTGCCCGATGATCTTCAGCTGGGACGAATGGCCGGGCGGCACGAACCTGGCCTCGACGCCCGCGGTCTGGGACGAGATGTTCACGATCGTGCCGTCCCCCCGCTTCGGTCTCAACCTCGACCCGTCGCACCTCGTCTGGCTCGGGATCGACCACGAGCGCGTCGTCCGCGACTACGCCTCCCGGATCCTCCACGTCCACGCGAAGGACATGGAGGTCGACCGCGACGGCCTCTACCGCAACGGTGTCGTCTCGCTCGGCATGGGCTGGCAGGTGCCGCGCCTGCCCGGCCTCGGCGAGATTCGCTGGGACCGCTTCCTCTCGCAGCTCTACCGGGTCGGCTACGACGGCGTCGTCTCCGTCGAGCACGAGGACCGCACCTTCGAGAAGACCGACGAGCTCGTGAAGCGCGGCTTCCTCATCGCCCGCGACGCGCTCCGGCCCTATCTTCACTAGTTCTCTTCGCGAGCGGGAATCCGCTTTCGCGGATTCCCGCTCGCGAACAGACTCAGTCCAGGACGAAGCTCACGCGCAAGGTCACGCGGAACTCGGTCACCTGATCGTTCTCGACGACGAGGCTCTCCTCCGAGACCCACGCGCCCTTGATCCCGTGGACCGTCTCCGATGCCTTCGCGATCCCGGCCTTCGCCGCCTCGGCGAAGCTGGTCGGGGACGAAGCGGTGATCTCGATCACCTTCGCGACGCTCATTGCTGCCTCCTCGGTCGGGGACTGGCCCGATTCTGCTACCCGCGCGCGGCCAGGGGCAACCACGCGGCGCCACGACTCGGCCGGCGGGAACCCGCCCGCACTGCCTCGCCTGCTACAAGGGACGGGTGACCGGCCCGCCGACGGACGAGAGGCTCGACCGGCCCGCGACGAGCGACGCGACGGCGCGCGCGCTCGTCGCCGCGATCCCCGACCCGATCTTCCGGATCGGGACCGACGGCGTCTACCGCGGCTTCAAGGTGGACTCCGAGGAGGACCTGATGACGCCGCCGGACGAGGTGATCGGCCGGAGCGTCCACGAGCGACTCCCGCCGCACGTCGCCGAGGCGATTCTCGCGGCCGGCCGCCGCGCCGTCGCCGAGCAGGAGATCCAGCGGATCGAGTACTCGTTGGAGCTGCGTGCGGAGGAGCGCGACTACGAGGGCCGCGTCGTGGCCTGCGGGCCGGACGAGTTCGTCCTCATCGTCCGCGACTTCACCGACCGGACGCGTCAGGAGCGCATCCTGCAGCGCGAGCGCGACTTCAGCCGCACGGTCGTCCGCTCGACGCCGAGCTTCCTCGCGCTCGTCGACGGCGAGGGCACCCTGCTGGGCGTGAACCGCGCGCTCGAGCGGGCGGCCGGTATCCCCGAGGAATCGTGGCTCGGCATCCCGTTCTGGAAGCTGTTCATCGCCTCGGAGGACGCCGAGCGGGCGAAGGAGGACTTCGGACGGATGCGGGATGGCGCCCCGCCCGGCACGGTCGAGTACGAGCACGTGGGGCCGAACGGCGAGCGGCTCGTCGTCGACTGGACCGCGACGGTGGTGCACGACGCCGAGGGCGCGCTCCGCTACCTCCTGTGCGGCCTCGACGTGACGGCACGCAAGCAGGTCGAGGAGGAGATCAGGCGCTCGCGGGCGCGCATCGTCTCTGCCGGGGACGCGGAGCGGAAGCGGCTCGAGCGCAACCTCCACGACGGCGCGCAGCAGAACCTCGTCACCGTCACGCACTCGATCCACCTCGCGGCCCGTTCGCTCCGCACCGACCCCGGCAAGGCGGAGGAGCACCTCGAGCGGGCGCTGGTCGAGCTGACCGCCGCCCACGAGGAGCTACGCGAGCTCGCGCGAGGGCTGCATCCGCAGATCCTGAGCGTCCAGGGCCTCGGCCCCGCCGTGCGCGCCCTCGCCGGCCGCGCGCCGATCGCGGTGACGGTGATCACGGTCGACGACGCGGAGCGGTGGCACCCGGTCGTCGAGAGCGCCGCGTACTTCGTCGTCGCCGAGTCGCTCACCAACACGCTCAAGTACGCGCAGGCGTCCTCGGCGACCGTCCGCGTCGCCCCTCGCGATGACGTGCTCGTCATCGAGGTCACGGACGACGGCTGTGGCGGCGCGCGACCGACGGAGGGCTCGGGCCTGGGTGGCCTCCGCGACCGCGTCGAGGCGCTCGACGGCTCGTTCGACGTGCACAGCCCGCACGGCGAGGGAACGCGGATCCTCGCCGAGCTGCCGCTCGCGATCGATCCCTGACCGCGGAGCGACCGCGCCGATGGTTCTCGCTTGACATGCCGTCGGGCACATGCGAGGATCCTCCCCGTCGAACCCCGTAGCTCTTCGGAGTCGCGGGGTTCGGCGCTTTTTGTAGCGTGGCTCGTTCATGGCGGACGCACCCCTGATCGAGGCGCGCGACCTCACGAAGCGCTACGGCGAGTTCGTCGCCGTCGACGGGATCGACTTCAGCGTCGAGCGCGGCGAGACGTTCGGCTTCCTCGGCCCGAACGGCGCGGGCAAGAGCTCCACCATGCGCATGATCGGCGCCGTCTCGCCCGCGAGCGGCGGCGAGCTCCGCGTCCTCGGCCGCGATCCCGAGCGCGACGGGCCGGCGATCCGCGCGCGCCTCGGCGTCGTGCCGCAGGACGACAACCTCGACCTCGAGCTCGACGTCGGGGAGAACCTCCACGTCTACGGCCGCTTCTTCGGCCTCCCGCGCGACGAGATCCGCCGCCGCACCGACGAGCTGCTCGAGTTCGTCCAGCTGGCCGACCGGCGCGAGTCGCGCGTCGACTCGCTCTCCGGCGGGATGAAGCGCCGCCTGACGATCGCGCGCGCGCTGATCAACGAGCCGGAGCTGATGCTCCTGGACGAGCCGACCACGGGGCTCGACCCTCAGGCGCGACACGCGCTCTGGGACCGGCTCTACCGGCTCAAGCAGCGCGGCGTGACGCTCGTCCTGACGACCCACTACATGGACGAGGCGGAGCAGCTCTGCGACCGCCTCGTGGTGATGGACCGCGCGAAGATCGTGGCCGAGGGCTCGCCACGCGAGCTGATCGAGCGCTTCGTCGAGCGCGAGGTCGTCGAGCTCCGCTTCGCCGAGCAGAACGGCGGGCCGTCGTTCGACGGCATCGCCGCGCACGTCGAGGTGCTGCAGGACCGGGTGGTGATCGGCACCGACGACGGCGACGCCGTGGTGGACGAGGTGCACGCGCGGGGCCTCGCGCCGGAGACCGTCCTCGTCCGCCGCTCGACGCTCGAGGATGTCTTCCTGCGGCTCACCGGCCGGAGCCTGATCGACTGATGGAGGCCACACGCCGCGCGCTCGCGGTCGTCAGCTGGCAGGCACACTCCTTCCGCCGGCTCTGGCGCGGCTCGATCACCGTCTCGTTCCTCAACCCGATCTTCTTCCTCGTCTCGATCGGCGTCCTGCTCGGCAGCCTGATCGACGAGTCGAACCCCGACCTCGGCGGTCTCAGCTACCTGCAGTTCGTCGCCCCCGCCCTGCTGGCGACGACCGCGATGCAGACCGCGGCGAGCGTGACGACGTTCCCCGTCCGCGCCGGCCTCAAGTGGCTGCGGACCTACCACGCCGCCGTCTCGACGCCGATCCGCGTCGGCGAGCTCGTGGCGGGGATCCTCGCGTGGTGTGGCGTGCGGGTGATCGTCGCGGTGACGATCTTCGCGGTCGTTGCGGCGATCGGCGGGGCGTTCGTCTCTCCACTCGCGGTCCTCGCGCCGCTCGCGGCGCTGCTCTGCGGGCTCGCCTTCGGCTCCGTGCTCGCCGCCGTCACTTCGAGCGTCGAGGGCGACGAGTGGCTCGCGGCGATCTTCCGCTTCGGGCTCGTCCCGCTCTTCCTCTTCTCGGGCACGTTCTTCCCGATCTCGCAGCTGCCCGCCCTGCTGCAGGCTCTCGCGTGGGCGACGCCCCTCTGGCACGGCGTCGCCCTCTGCCGGAGCCTCGCCACCGACGACGTCGACCCGCTGCTGACCGCCGTCCACGTCGCCTACCTCGTCACGCTGACCGCCGTCGGCGCCGTGCTCACGGTGCGCGCGCAGCGGGGGAAGCTCGCCCGATGAGCACGCTCGACACGACGCTCCGCATCCTCCCGCGGCTCCACACGCCACGGTCGTGGCGCCTCGTCGAGCGCAACATCGCCAGCTCCCGCGGTGCCTGGCTCGTGTTCGTCTCCGGCTTCTTCGAACCGCTCTTCTACCTCTTCGCGATGGGGGTCGGGGTCGGCGCGCTCGTGGGCACGGTCGACGCCGGCGGCCAGGTCGTCGGCTACCGCGAGTTCGTCGCGCCCGCGCTCCTCGCGGCCTCGGCGATGAACGGGGCGGTCTACGAGTCGGGCAACGTCTTCTTCAAGCTGAAGTACGCCCGCACCTACGAGGGCGTGCTCGCCACACCGATGACCGTCCGCGACGTCGCGCTCGGCGAGCTCACCTACACCCTCATCCGCGGCACCGTCTACTCGATCGGGTTCGTCACGGTGATGCTCGCGATGGGCCTGCTCGACTCGCCCTGGGCCGTGCTCGCGATCCCGGGCGCGCTGCTCGTCTCGGCTGCCTTCGCCGCACCCGCGGTGTTCGGCACGACGCTCATGCGCTCGTGGGCAGACTTCGCGTTCGTCGAGCTCTGCACCCTCCCGATGTTCCTGTTCTCGGCGACCTTCGTCCCCGCGGACACGTATCCGGACGTCGTGCGGTGGATCCTGCCCCTCACGCCGCTGTACCACGGCGTCGTGATGCTGCGGGCGTTCACGCTCGGCGACGTCGGCTGGGAGGTGGTCGCGAGCATCGCCTACCTCACCGCCATGACCGCCGTCTTCCTCGTGCTCGCCGACCGAAGGCTCGCAAAGCTGCTGCTCAAGTAGCTACCCGAGCGCGTACTGCAGGAACAGGTGGCTCCCGTGCGCGCGGGCCGACCGGAGCTGCGCGTGCCGCGTGCGCTCCGGAAGGAGCGCGATGCCCTCGACGAGCCCGAGGTATCCCGACGGGTGCCGCCCCGCGAGAAGCGGCGACACGGTGAGAAACAGCTCGTCGACGAGGTCTGCGGCGACGAGCGAGCCGAAGACGTGCGGTCCGGCCTCGCTCAGGATGCGCCCGTAGCCGCGCTCGCGCAGGAGCTCGACGGCCGACCGGACGTCGACCTCGGCGTCGCCTGGCAGCGCCACGACCTCGGTGCCGGCGGGGAGCGCTCCCGCGAGGCGTGCGGCACCCGCCTCGGTCGTCAGGACGATCGGGGCGTCTTCGAGCACCGCGCGGTCCGGCGGGATCGACCCGGATGCGGTCAGGATCGCGACGCGCGGCCGTCGCTCGAGGCCGAGATCGCGGCGGAGCGGCCGCATAGGCCTCGCCGCCGGCAGGGAAGACCGTCTCGGGCTGCCAGCGTCCGCGCGCCGAGGCGCGCAGGGTTCCGCTCCCGATCAGGACGAGCTCGGCCGCGGCGCGCAGGAGCCCCATGACGAAGCGGTCGGCGCCGCTGTCGCCGGCGATCAGCCGGTTCGAGTCGGGGAGCGACGGGATCGCGACGACGCCGTCGACGGTCTGGACGAAGTTGGCGTAGAGACATCGCTCCGGTAGCGCGAGATCGCCGCCGTAGAGGCGACGCAGCGCCGGCGGGAGCCGCAACCGGCCGTCGGGTCGCTCGTGGAGGAGCGCGAGCGGCTCGAGGCCCGTCATCGGGTGAGGTCGAGGAACTCGCGCCGGAGCTGCGCGTCCCGGTAGACCCCGCGCCACGCGGTCGTCGTCGTCCGGGATCGCTCCTCGACGCCGCGCATCTGCGTGCAGAGGTGCGACGCCTCGAGCCGCACCGCGACCCCACGCGGTCCGACGAGCTGCTCGAGGGTGTCGGCGATCTGCTCGCCGAGGCGCTCCTGGACGGTGAAGCGCCGCGCGAAGAGGCGGACGAGCCGGGTCAGCTTGGAGATCCCGATGATCCGCTCGCCGGCGATGTAGCCGACGTGCGCGTGGCCGAAGAATGGAAGCGCGTGGTGCTCGCAGAGCGAGGAGAACGCGATCGGCCCTTCGACGATCTGGGCGAACGGCTGTCCGCCCGCGACGTCGCTCTCCGTCGGGAACGTCGTCTCGAGCTTGGGGTCGCCGTCGTAGCCCGCCGTCGCCTCGAAGAGCGCGCGCAGGAATCGCTCGGGCGTGTCCCGGGTTCCGGGTGTTCCGAGCGGCAATCCGAGCGCCTCGAGGATCTCGGCCACGTTCGACCGGTAGCGATCCCAGTCCTCTGAGGGGATCTCGCGGGGGTGCGCGAGAGCCCTGGAGGCCGACGGCAGCTCGATGACGGTTTCCGACATGTGAGGCTCCTTCCCGTTCAGGCGGTGACGACGACGAGGACAAGGCAGACGGCGAGTGCGGTGTGCTGGGTGGCGAGCCCGAGGTTGTGGAGCACCCTGAGCGTCGACAACCGCGGCCGACGGCGCGCGAGGCGGTCGGCCAGCCGGTCCTGCGGCGCGTACACGAGCTCGTAGACGCGACGTGCGAGGCCGCCGCCCTCCGGCATCGCCTCGGTCCCGGCGTACAGCCGCCGCAGGTTGAAGTTGAGGCTCAGGACGAGCGTGGACGCGACGAAACCGACGACGGCGAGGAGCGGAAGGCCCGTCGCGTAGCCGATCGCCGCGAAGAGCGCCGCGTTGACGATCAGGTCGCAGTCCGCGTCGAGGTAGCGCCCGAACGCCGTGACGCGGTCGGCTGCTCGTGCGAGCGCGCCGTCGGCGCCGTCGAGGATCGTCTTCAGGACCACCAGGCCGGCGGCGAGGAGCAGGTCGCCGCGCACGATCTCGACTCCGGCCGCGAGGCCGGCCGCGAGCCCGGCCAGGACGACCGCCGGCGGCGGCACGCGGAGCGGGAGCAGGACGAGCACGAGCAGATGCGCAAGCGGCCGGTAGAGCACCTCGGCGACGAGCTCCCGTGTCGGCGCAGGTTTGCGCGAGCGGCCGAAGAGGGAAGAATGACCGTCATGGGCGACGACAGAGGCTGGGCCGAGCGCGACGACGCTCTCGAGCGGGAGCTCGTCTTCGACGGCTTCCGCGACGCGATCGCGTTCGTCGGGCGGCTCGCCGACCTCGCGGAGTCGGAGAACCACCACCCCGACATCGCCATCAGCTACAAGCGCGTCACGGTCCGCTGGACGACGCACGACGCCGGGGGCATCACCGACCGCGACCGCCAGCTGGCCGCCCGTACCGACGAGCTGGTCTGAGCTCACCCGAGCAGCTCCCGGAGCTCGTCGCCGCCGACGGGCGCGGCGGCGTGGACGAGCTCTCTGGCGGCGTCGACCTTGCCCCACACGTCCCAGAGCAGGAAGCCGCGTGGCCGCCCGTCGGCGTCGCGGTAGGCGACGACGCCCTTCCGGTGCGGCTCGGCCCACTCCGCGATCGTGTCCAGGCGTGGGTCGAGCTCGCCGACCGCCTCGTAGCCGAGATCGAACATGTCCGAGTAGAAGAAGGGCAGCTGGTCGTAGGGCTCGTCGGCGCCCGCCATGTTCCGTCCCACCTGGTGACCGTGGCTCTTCGCGTGGTCCTCGTGCTCGACCCGGAGGTCACGGCCGAGGTCGCGCGCCGGAAATTGCGCCACGTCGCCCGCGGCAAACACGTCCTCGCGGCCCGCGACGCGGCCGCGGTCGTCGACCGCGATCCCGTTCTCCGTGGGCAGCCCGGCCGCGACGGCGAGCTCGTCGCGCGGGACGATGCCGAGGCCCGCGACGACGACGTCCGCCTCGAGGTCGGCGCCGTTCTCGCCCCTCACGTGGAACACGTCGCCGTCGCGCTCGATGGCTGACACCAGCTCCCCGGCCCGCACGTCGACGCCGCGGCCACGGTAGTAGTCGGTCACGAACAGCGCGAGGTCGCGCGGGAAGAGCCGCGTCCCGATCGCCTCTTCCGGGAAGATCATCGTCACCGCGCAGCCGTTCGCCGCCAGGGCTGCCGCGATCTCCGAGCCGATGAACCCGCCGCCCACGACGACGACGGGCGTCCCCTCCGTGACCGCCGCGCGTAGGGCGCGGTAGTCCGCCACCGTGCGGTAGTACACGACGCCGTCGGGAGCGCCCGGGATCTCGCGCGGTCGCCCTCCCGTGGCCAGGAGCAGCCGCTCGTAGCCGTGCACGTCGCCTCGGTCGTCGGTCACGGTGCGCGCGTCGACGTCGAGCGCGACGGCCTCGCGACCGAGGAGCAGGTCGACGCCCTGCTCGTCCGTCCCGCGCCAGATCGAGCCCTCCTCCTTGCCGAGCCACAGCCCCTTCGAGAGCGGCGGACGCGCGTAGGGCGGGTCGGGCTCGTCACCGATCAGCCCGATCGAGCCGTCGGCGTCGACCGAGCGAATCCCCTTGCAGGCGGCGTCGCCGGTCAGGCCGCCGCCGACGATCAGGTACCGGTAGTCGGGCACGCTTTGCTCCTTCTATAGACCATCTGGAGGTACTATAGAATACACAGAGATGAATGTCCTCGACGTCATCGGCGACCCCGAGCTCCGCGAGACGCTGCTCGTCGTCCGCCGGCGCCCGCGGGCGTCGAGCATCCGCGAGGTCGCCGACGCCACCGGCGTCCACCGGAACGTGGCGCGTCGCCGGCTCGAGCGCCTTGCCGCGGCGGGCCTGCTCACGGCGAGCTTCGAGCGACCGCCGGGCCGTACCGGGCCCGGCGCCGGCCGGCCGGCCAAGGTGTACTCGCCCGCGCCGGAGACGACCGCGATCGAGTTCCCGGAGCGGCGCTACCCGGAGCTGGTCGGCCTGCTGGTCGACGCCGTCCCGACGCGCCGGCTCCGCGAGGTCGGCCTCCTCTTCGGCACCGCACTCGCCGCCGCAGCGGGCGTCGAGCCGGCCAGGGATCCGCGCGCCGGGCTCGAGCGCCTGTGCGATGCGATGGGCGAGCTCGGGTTCCAGGCCCGCCTCGCAGGCATCGAGCACGGACGCGCCGAGATCGTCACGCCGACATGTCCGCTCCGGCCCCTGGTCGTCGCCAACCCTGCCGTGGCCGAGGTCGACCACGCCCTCTGGCGCGGCCTCGTCGCCTCGGCGATCGAGGACGTCCGCGTCGAGGACGTCGGCTGCGAGACGCACGACTGCCTCGAGCCGTGCTCGTCGTGCCGCATCGTCGTGTCGCTGGCACGCCCGGCCGCCTGAGCCTCCGGTCCCTACCAGGGGATCTCGTCGCCGTTCGCGTGGAAGAAGCGCCCGCTGCGCGAGGCGTCGAGCACGTCGATCTGCCGTATCAGCCCGGCTGCGGCCTCGGGCGGGTCGACATTGCCGCCGCCGTGCGTCATCTCGGTGCGGACGAAACCGGGATGGAGGACGGCGACGAGGATCCCGCGTGCGGCCAGGTCGTGCGCGAGGTTCGCGCCGAGCATGTTGACCGCCGCCTTCGACATGCGGTAGCCGTAGTTCCCGCCTGAGGGCCGATCGCCGATCGACCCCGCCTTGCTCGACACGAGCGCGATCTTCCCTCCCGACCCGAGCCGCGGCAGGAGCGCGAGCGTGACGCGGAGCGGTCCCAGCGCGTTGACCTCGAGCTCTTCTCGCGCGACGTCGAGCTCGACCGTCTCGAGCGTGTCCCACCGGCCGATGCCCGCGTTGGCCACGACCACGTCGATCGTCTGCCCGTCTCCGAGCGCCTCGAGCAGCGCCGCGCCGACGTGGTCGCTCCCGACGTCGATTCCCTCGACGACGCGGCAGCCGACTGCGTCGAGCTCCGGCGTGCCGGCGCGGCAGGTCGCGATCACGTCGTCGCCGCGGGCGTGGAGCTGTCGGACGAGCTCGAGCCCGATCCCCCGGCTCGCCCCGGTCACCAGCCATGTCGCCATCCGAGACCTCCTTCGTCGTGCGGGTTCGCGTGCGGCCGCGGGCACGATCCTGGAGGATCTTTCTCACAGAGGCGCGGGCGGCGGCACCTGTTCTTTCGTCTCGGCAATCCTCACATCCCCCAGGGGACGGCCGGAGCCAGGTGCGCACCCGCGCCTCTCTGCCAGGTGCGACGTCGAGCGGCCAGGTTTGTTAGGCGGCCGTGGTGTCAGCGGCTCATGTCGACGGCGTAGACCCTCTCGGGCTCTATCGTCACCACGACGCGTGTCTCCCCGGGGCCGTCGATCCCGCTCAGGTCCATCCCGTATTTCGCGCCGAGCTTCGGAGCGAACGCGTAGTCGGGGTCCGGCGTGAGGCGGGCCTGCCCCCGCACCTCGAGGTACCGGGCGGGATTCGCGAGGTCGAGGATCAACAGGCTGCACGCCGGGCGCTCGCCCAGGTTGCGCGTCTTTGCGCGCGCTCCGTTGAGCCAGAGCTTGAGCTCGCCCGCCTCGTGGAGGAACCAGACCACCGTGAGCTGCGGACGCCCCTCCGAGTCGATCGTGCCGAACGTCGCCACCGGGGCATCGAGCAGGTCGGCATGCGTCGGCGGAAAGTCCGTCACGAGTCACGATCCTAGCCACGAGGCACAGGATGGCGACTCGCTCATGGTGGCCATGTACGCGGATCGAGGTGCATGGCTGTTCCAGGCCCTACGTCGCTCACACCGGCGCTCGTTCGAGGATGGTCACGACTCCCGCCGTGGCGTCGACGTGCAGCCGGTCGCCCGTCCTGATGCGCTTGGTCGCCGTGCCCGTGCCGACGACTGCCGGCAGCTCGTATTCCCGGGCGACGATCGCCGCATGGCACATGATCCCGCCGGTGTCGAGAACGGCCCCTGCGATCCGGTGGAAGACCGGTGTCCAGCTCGGCGAGGTAACCGGCGCAACCAGAATCTCGCCGTCCTCGAGCTCGCCGAGCTGGTCCACCCGCAGCAGCACGCGCGCCAAGCCCTCTGCCACGCCGGGGGATGCCGGGCACCCGGTCAGTGTCTCGGCCCCGTCGCCGTCGGGCGAAAGCCAGTCTCGCACGCGCTCGTCCGTGATCCCCCAGAGCATGATCGTGAACGGGTCGGTGATCTCCTCGTGCAGAGGCCCGAGCGCCGGAGGCTGGGCCCACGCGTACATCGCGTCGTAGATCGCACGCCGCCGCTCCACGAGCGGCGGCCACACGAGCGGGCCGCGCTCCACCCCTGTCCCACTCGAGCTCCAGGCGAGCCGGAGCTCCTCCAGGGCGGAGCGCACCTCGTCGTGGCGGAGCAGGAAGACGTCTTCTCCGTCCCCGAGGAATCCGTGACGCGTCAGGAGCGCACCGAACTCGCGCACCTTGTTCCAGAAGATCGTGAAGTAGCGATGGTCGATGTAGAAGTGATGGTTCTCGACGTAGGGGAACACCGTGCGCGCAAGCGCGAGGCTCTCGTCGAAGGCCTCGCACAGCTCCGGCGAGAGCAGCGCGCGGTGCCCCTCGGTGATGCGCTCACGCTCGGCGAGCGCAGCTTCGCGAGGACGCGAGATGTCCTCGCCGGCGTCGAGTCGCGCGACGTAGGAGCCGATCGTCTGGACCGGGAGCCTGGTGTCGTCGATCCACGAGCGGTGGTGGTGGTGGAAGACGCCGGTCCCGCAGGAGAAGTAGAACCACGGGTCCTTGGTCTGCTCGAAGTCGGCGAGCCACCGTTCGCCGGCATCGCTGCCGCCGAGGTTCGCGACGAGCTCGTGCTCGTCCGCGGCGCCTACGACTGTCGCGGACACGCCGAGCTCGACTGCGAGTCGTGCGAGCCGCCGAAGCTCCTCGTCGGGGCGCAGGACGAGCACATCGATAGCGGACACCATCTTCGCGATGGTCTGCTCCGAGATGTCCGGGAATCGCTCTCGGCATCGCTCGTAGAAGGCGAGGTACGCCCCGTAGCCGAGACGCAGGAACTCGAAGTGGTACTGGAAGATGCGGTCGACTCCCTCGAGGAGGCGGTCGTACGCGTGCAGGAGCGCGTGGCTCGATCCGAGCCCGCGGCCATCCGTGACGATCGACTCGTCCTCGACCTCGGGCATCTCCGGGACCTCGAGCCCGGCGAGCTCCGTCGTGGCGGCCTCGACCTTCTCCAGCCAGCCCTCGTACAGCTCGTTCCAGTGCTCGTAGTAGTGGCCGGCCCGCCCCGCGAACAGCGCCGCCCGGCGTTCGAGTGTCGCCTCGTCGGTGACCGGGTTCGCACTGAGATAGATGTAGCCGTTCAGGAGTCGGCACTCGACGCCGAGGGAACGCGGCTCGACGAAGAGGCGTGAGCTCGCCTGGTTCATTGCGACCACGGCGTACTCGAACACGAACGAGTCGAAGGGATAGAGAGGCTCTGCGGCGTGCAGCCCGTCCTGGAACCAGAACCGGCTCTCCTCGAAGCCTCGCCGAGCCTCGCCGAAGACGGCGTGGCGGGCGTACATCTCCTCCCACCCCTCGCAGTCCGGAGGGATCGTCACCTCGAACGGGCTCGGGAAACGCGTCGCTGCCGTCTCGCGAACGGTGGTCATTCCCGTCGCGTTCCTTTCGAGGGCCTTCCATTGTGGGATCGGGCTCGTCCGGGTGCAACCTGCGCACCGCTCCGCGTGCGGGGCAGGGG
>CAWGDT010000011.1:0-87667 GCA_963821365.1 uncultured Actinomycetes bacterium | reverse complement strand
CGCGGCCCGGCTCGACCGTTAGCCGGTAGCCCTCGTCGCCGAGCGCTGGACTCTCCGGGCGCAGGACGAGCGCGACGTCCCCGCCGGCGGGCTCGCCGCGAGCGGTCGTCACCGGCAGGCGGAAGCCCGTCGCCGGGCGGAGGGTCTCGGCGAGGAGGCGGGCCACGCCGCGCGCTCCGCCGTCGCCGACGACGATCCGCGCGGTCCGGTCAGCTCGAAGGCGCCTCTTCCCGGTCCGACCGCGAGCGGCCTGGGGACGATCGCGGGGAACGCCGGCGCCCGGTCAGCCACGCACGGCGCCGGAGGCGAGCCCGAACATGACGCCCTGTTATGAGTAGGAAGAAGACGATCACCGGGATCGCGGTCAGCGTGGACGCGGCCATCAGCGCACCCCAGTCGTAGTGTTGCGGCTCGTCCCGTAGAAATACGACAGCCAGACCGTGACGGTGTGCTTCGACTGGTCCGAGAGCAGGACGCTCGCGAAGATGTACTCGTTCCACGACGTGATGAAGGCGAAGACGGAGGTCGCGACGAGCCCCGGTGCGACGAGCGGCAGGAGGATCCGGACGAACGCGCCGACCCGGCTCGAGCCGTCGACCATCGCGGGCTCCTCGAGCTCCTTCGGGATGCCGAGCACGAACCCGCGCAGCGTCCAGACGGCGAACGGCAGCACGAACGTCAGGTAGGTGAGGATCACTCCCGTCAGCGTGTTCGTCAGGTGGTATCGCGCGAGCACGACGTAGAGCGGGATCACGAGCCCGACCGGCGGGAGCATGAGGATCCCATCATGGCGACGATGAAGAGCTTGCGTCCCGTGAAGCGGTACTTCGCGAGCGCCACCGCTGCGAGGCAAACGCGATCACCATCGAGGCGAGCACCGCCACGACGACGACGATCACGCTGTTTCGGACCGTGTCCCAGAAGTACGGACGCGCCATCGCCTCGCGGAAGTGGTCGAGCGTCGGCGAGGACGGGAACCAGGTCGGGGTCACGCCGTTGATCTCGTCGTCCGGCTTGAACGCGGTCGTGACCATCGAGTAGACGGGGAACACGAGCACCACGAAGAGCGCGACCCCGAGCGCGTCCCAGGCGCGGCGCCGGACGAGCTGCGCGCGGGCGCCGCGCCGGGGACGGGCGGGGACTGGAACCGAGCTCATGTGACGTCCCCCATCCGCACCATCTCGCCGCACGTAGACGACGGAGAGCGCGGCGACGATCAGGAGCATCAGGATCGAGATCGCAGCGCCCGTCCCGAAGTCGGAGTGCGCGTAGCCCTCGATGTAGACGTAGACCCCCATCAGGTAGTTCGACGCGTCGACGTGCGAGGCGCCGATCAGCAGGTAGGGCTGCGTGAAGACGCCGAAGTCCCAGATGATCGACAGGCTCGTGAGGATCAGCAGGATCGGCTTCAGGACCGGGAACGTGACGTCGCGGAACACCCGCAGCGGGCTTGCACCGTCGATCTGCGCCTACCTGCCTCCACGAGCTCGCGCGGGACCTGCGCGAGCCCGGCGTAGACCGTCACCGTGACGAACGGGAGCGCCCCCCAGACGATCAGGATCGTGACCATCGCGAGCTGGGAGAACGGCGAGCCGTACCAGTCGTGCTGGAAGTAGTCGCCGAGCCCGAACTCGGTGAGGGCGTAGTTGAGGATGCCGTTCTGGAAGTTCGTCATCCAGTACCAGACCTGGACGGCGACGACGGCCGGCATCGACCAGACGAGCACGAGCCCCGACGTGAGCAGGATGCGGACGGGCGTGGAGAGCCGCAGGAGGAGGAGCGCGATCAGCGTCCCGAGCACGACCGTCAGCGCGACGTTCGCGGCCGTAAACACGATCGTCCGCACCAGCGTGTCCCAGAACACGTTGTCCGAGAGGACGGAGAGGTAGTTCTCCAGGCCGATCCACTCGCCGTGGCGCTGGATCAGCTGCGGGAGCCCGTACTCCTGGAACGAGAGCGTGACGAGCTTGAACAGCGGGTAGCCGAGGACCGCGACGATCGCGAGCACGACCGGCGCGACGAGGAGGTACGGAACGGCCCCGCGGGCGACGCTGCGGAGGCCGACCGGACGACGCCGGGCGGTCCCAAGCCGGCGGCGCATCCGACGACTGCCGCCGCGCCGGCGGGGTGCGGGCGGGATCAGGTGTCACGGCTGATCCCGCCCCGCACGGCCACCGCTAGCCGTTGAGCACCGAGGCGATGTTGTCGCTCGCCGACTGCGCCGCCTGCTTGACCGTGAGGCGGCCGGTGAGGATCTGGAGAGCACGTCGCGGAGGATGTTGCCGTTCTCCACGTCGAACCGAGTTCTTCGCCGTCGGAACGAACCAGCTTCGCCTCCGCGGCCGCTCGTCGACGCTGTTGCCGAGGAGCGACGTCGCGTTCGGCATGTTGCCGATCCCGCGGAGCGCCGTCATCGACGCCGTCGAGGTGTAGGTCTTGATCCAGTCCACGGCGAGCGCCTTGTTGGCGCCGATCGGCACGCCAGGTCCGAGCCGCCGAGGAAGCCGGGCATCGGCGACCCCTTCGTCGTGGCTCGGCATCACGAACTGCGCGGTCGAGCCTGGTACCCGACCGACGCAGCAGCTGAACCAGGCCGGCCCGAGCATCGACCCGACCGAGGCCCTGGGCGACACGGCGTACGGGTTCGGGCGCGTCGTCGGTCGCTTCGACGCCTTGGAGACGGCGTCGAAGAAGCTTCGTACGCCGTCAGCCGCGATCGCCCGCGGCGACGCGAGCGTGCCCTTCCACTTTCCGCTCGACCTGCGTCGCGATCTTGCCGCCGAAGTCGTAGACGAAGCCCATGGCGACGTACCAGTCCGTGCCGGCGATGTAGACCGGCGAGAACCCCTTCGCTGTCCTGCGCGGCGAGCTTCTTCCCAGCCGCCGTGAACGGCGCGAGGCTCGTCGGCACCTTGAGCCCGGCCTTCTTGAACAGGTCGGAGCGATAGGTGACGACGCGGGAGCCGGCGTAGTACGGGACGCCGTAGAGCTTGCCGCCGTAGCGGCCGGATGCGGCGAGCCCCTCGAGCCACGTGCCCGAGTTCGGAACGACGCCTTCTCGGAGCTCAGGTCCTGGACGCCGGCGGCCATGTACCTTCGTCACTCGGTGTTCCCCATCTCGATGACGTCGGGCGTCGAGCGCCCGCCAGGGTGGCGTCGAGCTTCTGGAGGTGGTCTCCCCGACGTCTGGTACTGGATGTTCACCGCGACGCCGGATGGTCTTCTGGAACGTGGCGTTGGCCGCCTTCACGATCGGTTCCGAGTTCGTTGCCGTGCGTCGTCTGCAACCAGACGGTGACGCTGTTCGCCGCCGCGTGCCGCCCGAGGCGGTCGACGCGACAACGGCAAGGGCGACGCCGACGAGAACGGCGGCCCGATGACGCGCGCTCATGGGCGATACCCCAAGCGCATCGTGAAGCGGAGCGTGTCGCCCGGATCTCCTGCGGCCGATCGGTCGTGGGACGTTGCGCCGCTACTGGCTGATACCACTTGGCCACTGATCGGAAGACTCGCACATGTTGCGAGTCGTCAAGACCACTTCGTTCTGGAGCAGTTACATGCGTGGATGACAGCTCGGCGGTGTTCCGGCATTGGCAGATCTGGTACTGACGAACACGGCCACGCCGGCTCGGCCGGCCGTTCCCGGCCCGGCGCCGAGCCGCGATTCAAGCTCGGCGACGAGCTTGTACCGGTCGCCGCGGAGATCGAGCGGACAGATCGACGATCTCGCCGTCGAGGAGCGTGTCGTCCGCTCGAACAGGAAGGCCGGCGAGTGGAGCGGACGCCGAGAGCCTCCGACTCGTCGTTCGTGACGGTGGCTCGATCGTCCTGGTGCCCGCCGACGACATCCGACCCTGGTACCGCCGGAGCAGGATCTCGTAGAACGATCTGGCGCTCGAGATCGCTGGCCGACAGCCCGGACGAGCGTGCCTCGCGGACGTGCAGCGTCTCATCGCCATGGTCGCGGTCGGCGAGCCGCAGGCGGCGCGATGATCACGACCGGCTCCGACGGCGACATGCAGCAGCCGACCGAGGTGGGCGCCCGCGGGAGTCACGTGGAGGTCGAGCGTCCGCGACGCGGGCGCATCCCGCGCCTCAACATGTCCTCGGTGAACGACGTCATCGTCAGCTCCTGCGCGATCTTCTCGGCTCGCTCCACCAACGTCCTGCTTCCGTGACGGCGGACGAGGAGCCCTCGCGCACGAGCTCGTCGAGCGCGGCGCGTACCGTGAGCCGCGAGACGCCGAACGTGGTCGACAGCTGGCGCTCCGAGGGGATCGCCTCCCCCGACGCCCGAGCCTGCTCGATCAGGTCGAGAACCTGGCTGCGCGCTCGCTCTGCTTCGTGCCCGTGCGTCTCATCGCTCTCGATCGACTTCGTGGTCAAGACCAGTTCCTCCCCCGATCCCGACGGCACCTGCTCGGCGTCGACCGCCGCCTCGGGCTCGGCGGCGAGAGCGGCGCCGGCGTCGACGTCGAAGAAGTGGAAGCCGCGTGGGTCACGGCAATCGCGCCGCGGCGCCCTGCCGGGCGGTGGAGCGGGGGTCGACCCGCGCCGTGAGAGCGTCGCCGCCGGGGAGCAGCGATGCGTTGTCCGCGTCGCTGCCGAGATCGACCTCGGGCGGCGTGCCTCGACGCGGAAGCACGCGCGAGTGTCGGCACCGAGCCGCTCGAGCACATCGACGTGGACGTCGAGCCGCGGGAAGCGCTGGTCGGCGAAGGCCCCGTCCTCGAACGCCCGGGCCGCACGCCGAGGACGACGCGGCCTCCTCCCCGGCGCCTGATCGGATCGAGCGGGATCACGTGCGAGCGACGTGCACCGCGTCGCCGTCGACGGTCGCCTCGACGAGGTCCATGGACGGCGAGCCGATGAACGCCGCGACGAACACGTCGCGCTGGATGCGCGACAGCGCCTGCGGGCTCGTCGACCTGGACGATCTGCCCGTCACGCATCACCGCCACGCGTTGTCCGAGCGTCATCGCCTCGGTCTGGTCGTGCGTCACGTAGATCGTCGTGACGCTGAGCGCGCGTGGAGCTCGGCGAGCGAGGCGCGCATCCGGACGCGGAGCTTCGCGTCGAGGTTCGACAGGGGCTCGTCGATCAGGAACGTGCGCGGCTCGCGAACGATCGCGCGGCCCATCGCGACACTGCTGCCGCTGGCCGCCGGAGAGCTGCGCCGGCTGCGTCGAGCAACTGGTCAAGCCGAGCATTCCGCACCTCCTCGACGCGTCTCCGGACGTCGGCCTTCGGCGCCCGTGCGACCTTGAGCCGTACGCCATGTCCGCGCGACGCTCATGTGCGGGTAGAGGGCGTAGCTCTGGAACACCATCGCGATGTCGCGGCGGCGCGGCGCCAGGTCAGTGACGTCGACTCCATCGATCCGGACCTCGCCCACCGTGACCTCCTCGAGGCCGGCGACGGTGCGCAGGAGCGTCGACTTGCCGCACCCGGAGGGCCCGACGAGCACGATGAACTCGCCGTCGGCGATCGAGAGGCTCACGTCGTCGACGGCGACGAAGCCGTTGCCGTAGACCTTCGTGATGCGATCGAGATCGATCGTAGCGATCGCGCTAGCGGTGCCTCGCAGGACCACTCGGCTGCACGAGATCCAACATTGGTCTTGACCACTCTACCATTGCGTGCATAGACTGGCACACATGGCGACGATCCGCAACGAGCCCCGCCTCGACGAGCTTCCGACCGAAGGCAGGGATCCCGCGGGCGCCGACCTCGACCTTCGCACCACCGAGGAGCTGTTCGCCTGATGGGCGCGGCCGACGCAACCGTCGCCCACGCCGTCGCGGCCGCATGCGAGGCGCTCGCCGCCGCGATCGACGACGTTGCGGCTCGCCTCACGCGCGGCGGCCGGCTCGTCTACGTCGGCGCCGGCACCTGGGCCGGCTCGCGCTCGTCGACGCCGTCGAGTGCCAGTCCACGTTCGGCCTCGACCCCGGCCGCGTCGTCGCGCTCGTCGCGGGCGGCGCCGCGAGCACGGCAACCGCGCAGGAGCACGCCGAGGACGACGCCGAGGCGGGTGCGGCGGGGCTCCGCGCGCTCGGCGTTTCGGAGCAGGACGCGATCGTCGGGATCAGCGCCAGCGGGCGCACTCCGTATGCCCTCGGCGCGCTGGAAGAAGCGCACCGGGCAGGGGCGCTGACCGTCGGCGTCGTCTGCGTCGAAGGCTCGCCGATCGGGATGCTTGCCGACCGCGAGGTCGTCGTGGTGGTCGGCGCGGAGGTGCTCGCGGGCTCGACGCGGCTCAAGGCGGGAACCGCGCAGAAGCTCGTCCTCAACACGATCTCCACCGTCTCGATGATCCGCCTCGGCAAGACCTTCGGGAACCTCATGGTCGACGTCGTCGCGACGAACGAGAAGCTCCGGGCCCGCGTCCGCCGCATCGTCGAGCTCGCGACCGGAGCGAGCGGGCCGGAGGTAGCGGCCGCCCTTGAGGCGTCCGGCGGCGAGGCAAAGGTCGCGATCGTGATGCTGCTGGCCGACGCGGATGCCGCGACGGCGCGCGAGCGGCTTACCGACGCGGACGGCGTCGTGCGGAGGGCGCTCGACGCATGAGGCTCGGCGTCGAGGCCGCGCTCGTCGACGGTCGGCTCGTTCCGGGCGACGTCGCGATCGACGGCGGCCGGATCCAGGCCGTCGGCCTCGACGGCGTCGGCCGCGGGATCGCGGTGCCCGGCTTCGTCGACCTGCAGGTCAACGGCTTCGCCGGGGTCGACTTCCTGGGCACGGACGCCGACGGGTTCGCAACCGCCGGCGAAGCGCTCCTCGAGACCGGCGTCACGGCGTATCTGCCCACGCTGATCACCTCGGAGGAGCCCGACCTCGCCGCCGCGATCGCGTCCGTTCCCGAGCACGCCGCCGGCCCTCGGATCCTCGGCGTCCACCTGGAAGGGCCGTTTCTCGCACCCGCCCGGCTCGGTACGCACCGGCTCTCCGCCCGCCGCGACCCCGACCCGGCGCTGCTCGAGCGTCTGCTCGCCGCGGGCCCGGTACGCCTCGTGACGCTCGCGCCGGAGCTTCCCGGCGCGCTCGAACTCGTCGATCTCCTCCACGGGCGCGGCGTCGTCGTCTCGCTCGGCCACACGAATGCCACGGCGGCCGAGGCTCACGCAGCCTTCGACCGAGGCGTCCGCGCGGTGACCCACGTGTTCAACGCGATGCGCCCGCTGGCGCACCGCGACCCCGGCATCGTCGGCGCCGCGCTGGTCCGCCCCGCGGTCGTCCTCCAGGCGATCGTCGACGGCGTGCACCTCGACCCCGACATCGTGCGGCTTCTCTGGCGCGTCGCAGCGGGGCGCCTGTCGCTCGTCACCGACGCGATCGCGGGCGCCGGCCTGGGCGACGGCACGTACGCGCTCGGCGAGATCGAGATCGTCGTCGCGGACGACGTCGTGCGGAGCGCGGACGGGATGCTCGCCGGGAGCGCGCTGACGATGATCGAAGCGGTGCGCAACCTCGTCGCGGTCGACGTGCCGCTCGAGCGCGCGCTCGAGGCGGCGACGACCGTGCCCGCCCGCGTTCTCGGCGAGCCGAGCCTCGGACGACTGGCGCCTGGTGGCCGCGCGGACGTCGTCGTCCTCGACGACGACCTCGAGGTCGTTCGCACCGTGGTGGGCGGTGAGACCCTTGTCGCAGGCTGAGAACGGCGGCGAGCCAGGTGCACGCTTCCTCGCGGAGATCCGCGAGCAGCCGACGGCGCTCCGGCGCCTGCTCGAGCACGACGGCGTGATCCGCGAGCTGGGCGGCGTCCTGCGCGATCGTGACGCCCGGCTCGTCCGCATCGTGGGGCACGGGTCGTCCGACAACGCCGCCTCGTTCGGCGTGTACGCGTTCGGTCTCCTCCCGCGCTGGACCGCGATGCGCGACACGATCACGCTGACCGTTCACTACGGGACGCCGCTCGACATGTCCGGGTCGACGGTGATCGGCCTCTCGCAGTCCGGTCGCACGCCGGACGTCGTCGAATACGTCCGCGTTGCCCGCGCGACGGGCGCGTTCACGATCGCGGTGACGAACGACCCGGCGTCGGAGCTCGCGCTCGCGGCGGACGCCACGATCCCGCTCGCGGCCGAGCCGGAGCTTGCGGTTGCCGCGACGAAGACGTACACGAACACGCTCGCGACGCTCGCGCTCCTCGCGGGCCACGTCGCAGGGCGGGGCGCCGAGGTCGCGGACGGCATCCGCGAGGTGGCGGAGCTCGCCGAGGCCGCGCTGCCCGGCCTCGAGCGGGCAACCGCGCCGCTCGCGCTCCCCTTCGCCTACACCGGCCGGATGTTCGTGATCGGGCGCGGGATCGAGTTCGCGACCGCGCGCGAGATCGCGCTCAAGCTGCTCGAGACCTGCCGCGTGGCGGCCGAGCCGCTCACGGCCACGGATCTCGCGCACGGGCCCGTCGCGGCTCTCGACCCGCTCTTCCCCGTGTGGGCGATCGCCTCGAACGACGGCACGCTCGCCCCGGTACAGGAGGCTGCCGCGCGCATCCGAGAGATGGGCGCCACCCTCGTCGCGAGCGGGACGGCCGCGGCGCGGATCGACGGCGCGGCCTACCGCGTCCCGGTCCCGACACCGTCTCTCTCGCTGCTCTCCCCCCTGCTCTCGGTGATCCCCGGCCAGCTGTTCGCGTGGGCGCTCGCGCGCGCCCGCGGCCTCGACGCGGACGCACCGCACGGCCTCGCGAAGGTGACGCTGGCGCGCTGAGGCCTACGCGCGGGCGCGTGCCCGCTGCTCGGCCCGGCGCACCCGGTCGAGGAACGGCTCGACGGGAAAGCCGGGACCGGGATCCCAGTGATCGCTCTTGCGGTAGGCCGTGCTCACCTCGGCGTGGCCGGTGATCCCCCGCCGGCCGGCCACGAGGTCGTCGGCGGCGAGCCACCGGACGGGGATCCGGCGGCGCCGGCAGATTTCCGCCACGACCTCCGAGGCACGCGTCAGGACTCCGGTCGAGTACGCGTCCGCCCAGTCGTCGGCCGTCTGGCGCGCGAAGCCCGCGAGCTCGACCCCGATCGAGCGTGTGTTGCCCCCGCGCGCATGCCATGCGATGTCCTTCTCGCGGACGCACTGGATCACCGTCCCCGCATCGACGCAGTAGTGAGCCGAGACCTTCGAGACGCGACTGGCGAACCAGCGGGCGCAGATCATGGCGGCATCGGGCCGCTCCGCGATCTCCATCGTGTGCACGACCACGACGTCGATCGTTCGACCCGCCGTCACGGTCCTGTTCGGGCTTTCGACGAACGGGTATGCCACCGCTGTCTCCTCGAGAACGGCGCCGCAGCCCGGCGAGCATAGAGCGGCGGCGCACGCCTGTGCGAGGATCGTGACCGTGGAGGCGGCCCCGACCCGGACCCGGCGGCTGACCGCGGTCAGGCGCGAGGAGGAGCGCGTCACCGCGCTCGAGCTCTTCTTCGACCTCGTGTTCGTCCTCGCGCTGACCCAGTGCACCGCGCTGATCGGGGCGACGCCGACCTGGGAAGGGCTCGTCCAGGCCCTGTTGGTGCTCGCGGTGCTGTGGTGGTCGTGGGGCGGCTACGCGTGGCTGACGAGCGTCGTCGATCCCGAGGAAGGGGCGGTGCGGATCGCGATCTTCGCGGCGATGGCCGCGTTCCTCGTGGCGGCGCTTTCCGTGCCCGACGCCTTCGGAGACGACGCGCTCGTGTTCGCCTGCGCGTACGGGATCGTCCGCGTCGCCCACATCTGGCTGTTCACGATCGCGAGCCGCGACGACCCCGGACTGCGGCGGTCGGTGACGGGGCTTGCGGGGTCGACGGCGATCGGCGTCTCGCTCCTTGCGGCGGCGTCGCTCACGGACGGCGTCCTCCAGGGCGCTCTCTGGGCGATCGCGATCACCTTCGACGTCGGCGTCCCGTTTCTCTTCTTCGCCGAAGGCTGGAAGTTGATGCCGTCGCACTTCGCAGAGCGCTACGGGCTGATCGTGATCATCGCGCTCGGGGAGTCGATCGTCGCGATCGGGCTCGGCGCGAACGAGATCGTGGACGGCGGCGTCATCGCCGCTGCTGTGCTCGGCGTCGCCGTCGCGGCGGCGCTCTGGTGGCTCTACTTCGACGTGATCGTCTGGCTCGGTGAGAAGCGACTCTCGCAGGCGACGCCGGGCAGAGAGCAGAACGAGCTCGCGCGCGACTCCTACTCGATCATCCACTTCCCGCTCGTCGCGGGGATCGTGCTCGCCGCCTTCGGCTTGAAGAAGACACTCGAGCACGTCGGTGACCCGCTCGACACCGTGCCGGCGGCGGCGCTCGTCGGCGGCGTCGCGCTGTACCTCCTCGGTCATGTCGCTTTCCGCTGGCGTCAGGTCCATTCGCTCAGCCGGCAGCGCTCGCTCGCGGCGCTGGCTTGCCTGCTCCTGTACCCCGTGGCCCTGGCCGTCCCGGCGCTCGCGACGCTCGCGCTCGTCGTGGCACTTCTCTGTCTGCTGATCACCTACGAGGTCACGCAGTTCGCGGAGAACCGGGCGCGGGTCCGTCAGGAGCTCGCACATGGCCACGTCCCCGCTGCGATCGCGGAGATTGAGAGGATGAGCGAGTGACACGACCGATCTGGGCGCCGTGGCGACTCGAATACATCGCCGACGCGGGCAGCCAGGACGGCTGCGTCTTCTGTGCGGAGGCGGCAGGAGAGCTCGCCGACGAGAGCCTAGTCGTCGCGCGTGGGCAGCATGCGTTCGCGCTGCTCAACAAGTTCCCGTACTCCTCCGGGCACGTGATGGTCGCGACGCTGCGTCACATCGGCGAGCTCGCCGACCTCGAGCCGGAGGAAGCTGCCGAGGTCCACGTCCTCACGACGCGCGCGATCGACGCGTTGCGGCGTGTGTACTCGCCGGACGCGTTCAACGTCGGCTGGAACCTGGGGCAGGCGGCCGGCGGATCGATCGCGGCGCACCTGCACGAGCACATCGTTCCCCGCTGGGCAGGGGACACGAACTTCATGCCCGTGCTCGCAGACATCAAGGTCGTTCCCGAGCACCTCCGGGCCACGCGCGAACGGCTACGCGCCGCCTGGCCGGGCGACGAGCCCTAGCCGAGCGAGGATGAGAGCCGCGCCATCGCGGCCCAGCCCGCCGGCGTCGTGGTCTGGAGGTCGTAGAGGCTCCAGCCCGTCACCGTGCCGTCGTCGAGCACCGCGTCGTCGAACGCCCGGAGCTCGTCGGCGGTCATCCGGTTGGCGACGCCGCCCGCCGCGTGGACGACGACGTCGGCGCCGACCGCCGCTCGCAGTAGGCGAAGCGAGCGTGCCACGTAGCCGTACGTCGCGTCGTAGCCCTTGAAGCCGCCCCCGGTGTAGAGCATCGGCACGAATGCGTCGACCTGCGCGGCGATCTGCGACCACGGGAAGCCCGGCCACCAGGTGAGGTGGCGCTCGAAGGCGCGCGGCGGGTACGTGATCGCCGCGACGGGCGTCGAGCCCGCCTCCGCGCGGAGACGTGTGAGCAGATCGAGCACCCGGGCGGTGCGCTGCTTCACGTTCGTGTTGCGAAGCGACTCGACGTCGAACGCGATGCCGTCGAACGCGCCGCCCTGCGGCGTGCGGAAGGAGAGCATCGCCCGGGCACGGCGAAGGTCCCTCGCGTGGTTGTCGTGACCAGGGAGATACCAGCCCACGACCCGGATCCCCCGCGCGTGCAGGGCGTCGACCATGCGACCGAGCCCCGCGGCATCGACGACGTCCGTCTTCGAGCGGTCGTTCGCCGTCTCGATCCACGCGGTCCGCACCCGCCGCGCGGCGAGGCGCGACGCGACCGCGTTGGGTGACGCGTAGAGCGTCGTGTCGTAGACGTCGATCCACGTCCCGAGCCCTAGGAACACGTCCGCAGCCGCCGCCCTGCGCGTCGGCGCCGCGTGCCCTGGCGGCGACTCGACGGAAGCGATCCCGACTCCGAGCACTGCGACGAGAAGGGCGGAAGCGAGGACGCGCATCGGCTGCACGAGCGTACGGGTCGTGTGTGATGGATCCGTGAGCCGGCCGCGAGGCGCGCTCGCGTCGAAGGCGGAGGCGCGACCCCCGAGGGCGCGACGGACGCCCCGGCGAAGGACGATGCCGACCCCGGGGCGCATGGACGTCAGGTGCCGACGGAAACGCGCCTCCACGCTCACTGTCGCCACGCCCCGCAGGCGCGCATGCCTCCAACGGGGGGTGTGGAGCGCGGCGAACGTGACTGCAGTGTTCGAATGTGTAAGGCTCCTCGCCGCGGGGTCATACACACTGGCCGAAGGAGATTCCATGTACGCGACTGTCCGCACGTATCCAGGCAATCCTGACTTGGCGGATGCGCTTGCCGCACGCCAGGACGAGATTCGGCAGGTGATCGGTGCGCTCGACGGATTCAAGGCCTACTACCTCTTGAAGACCGGCGACAGCACCACCACGGTCAGCGTCTTCGAGGATCAGGCGGGCGCGGAGGAGTCGAATCGGGCGGCGGCTGCGTGGCTGACCGAGAACATGCCCGACCTTGCCGTCGCCCCACCGCAGGTCGCGGCAGGCGACGCCCTGGTCCACTTCTGATCCTCGCGCGAGCGTCGTGCCCGACGCTCCCCCACGTCCACCTGTCGTTACGGCCCTGAGCGGTGGCTATCCGATCGTGCGTGAGTCTTCGACCGCGCCCCGAGCGCGGCCTCGGCCCGCTTCTTCACGGTGCGTCCGAGCTCCGAGCGCTGGTCGAGCCAGATCGCACCGATCCCTCCCGCGACGGGAAGGAACTGCTTGCGTAGCAGCCCGTAGACGAGGGCGATGACGCCCAACGCGAAGAGTGGCCCCAACTCGACGTCGTGTCCTGTGTCTTCCGGAACGCTCACCGAGACGGAGCATCTCATTTTCTGTAAGGGGGAAGGGCGAATGCCAAAGCTGCATCCAGCCTCCGCTACCGTACTCCGGGCTTTGAGACTGCTCGTGTGCGTCGCCGCCGCGCTCGTCCTTGCAGCTCCGGCCGCGGCGTCGGAGGTCTTCTCCCTCGATGCCCGGGACCTGACGCTCCAGGTCAACGGCGATACCGCGCTGGTGTCGTACACGGCGATGGGCAAGCGCCGACACTTGCTCGCGTGGGGAGCGATCAACGCGCTCGCTTCGGGATCGCAGGCGCCGCAAACGTCGTTCCAGCGTGACTTCAGCGGTGGCTGGAAATCGCGCGGCCGCGTCGTCTGGGCCCACTTCGTGGATCGCTGCAGGCCGTACAACGGGCCGTCACTGCCGTTCATCGTTGCCGCCTGCACGGCGCCCGACGGGACGTACTGGGCGGTGCAAGCCTGGCAGCGGCTGCTGCCGATGCGCGGCTTCGACCCCTGGAAGCCGAACCAGGCGGCAATGGAATTTCATCTCTCACACTGGTCGGGACCGGTCGCACAGCTCGAGATATCGCCGAACTGGACCTACGACGGCCGATGGCAGGGCCTCTTCGGGCGGCTGACCTATGCCGGCATGCCCGTGTTCGGAACGCGGACGCCGTCGGCGAGCAAGCGCGACACCTACGGACGCTTCGTCTACATCGACACGCGGAACTCCGTCTACGGGCCCGGCTGGAGGCACGACGCAGGCAAGGTGCTCCACCTCCGCAACGGCGCCTTCTGTTACAGCTTCGTGCCACAGACGCCGCCGCCCGGCTACCCCGACAGCGCGGCGCGCGGCCCAGCCGTCGGCGACCTCCACCGCGTCACTGTGATGGGGCCGGGCGTGACGCCCGACGTGCAATGGGAGGGCGCGCGCCTCGGACCATACGACTCCGCGCGGGACGCCGTCTACAACGCGCTTTTCGAGAGGCTCGTCGGGACGGAAGATCGCGCGTGCTCGAACGAGCGCTGACGCAAGAAACGGCTAGGATGCGGGCCTCGCGGGCGTAGCTCAGTTGGTAGAGCATCAGCTTCCCAAGCTGAGGGTCGTGGGTTCGAGCCCCATCGCCCGCTTCACGGTGCGTGTGGCCCCCACGGGCCGAACAAGTCGACCGGCGAGCTACCCTGCTGGGATGAAGACCGTCTGGCAAGGGCGTGTCACGCAAGCCGCGTCGAGATACAGCGAGCACGCCCCGATGGCAGCCACCTGTTGCAATGCCTGCCGAGCCTGCGTCCAGACCAACGCGATCGCAGCCGCGGTCGGGCTCCTGATCGGCGCCGGCGCCCTCGTCAGCAGATTGTTCCGCCGAACGCCTCGCACGACGTAGGTCTCGACGCCCACGCCGAATCCGACCAGGGCGAGCCGGGGACGCGTGCGCTCGCCAACCGCGTCAGCGGTAGTCGGGGTTCGCGAAGTCGAAGCGGCAGCCGGCCTCCCAGAGCGAGCGCTGGTTGCCGTGGGCCGGGATGCCGCCCGCGTCCTTCAGGAGGCGCGCGAGGTGGAGCAGGTTCCAGGTCATGAAGGTGGTGTTCCGGTTCGTGAAGTCGTTCTCGGGCCCGCCCGACCCGGGATCGAGGTACGAGGGCCCGGGACCGGCCTCGCCGATCCAGCCCGCGTCGGCCTGCGGCGGAATCGTGTAGCCGAGGTGCTGCAGCGAGTAGAGGACGTTCATCGAACAGTGCTTGATCCCGTCCTCGTTCCCGGTCACGAGGCACCCTCCGACCTTGCCGTAGTAGGCGTACTGGCCGTGCGCGTTGAGCTGCGCCGAGTTGCCGTACAGCCGCTCGACCATCCGCGTGCACACGGACGACTTCTCCCCGAGCCAGATCGGCGTGCCGAGAACCAGGATGTCGGCGGCCCGGACGCGCTCGTAGAGCTCGGGCCACGCGTCGCTCGCGGCGCCGTGCTCGCGCATGTCCGGGTAGACACCGGGCGCGAGATCGTGGTCGACCGCGCGAAACTGGTCGACGCCGACGCCGTTCGCCTCCATGATCGCGACCGAGACGTCGATCAGCCCCTGCGTGTGCGAGAGCCCCGGCGACGGCTTCAGCGTGCAGTTGACGTAGAGCGCGCGCAGGTCGGAGAAGTCGAACGGGCTCGATTCGCAGAGCTCGCGCTGAAGCGCGGTGAGGCTCATGGCAACTGGCTCCTTCGGTTCGGGATGGCGGGACGCTACGCGATCCGGAGCGAGAAGACCCGGGTGCGAGCGTTTCCGGAGCGGTCGGCGACCCGCGCGCGAAGGGTGAACATGCCCGCGCGCGCCGGGACGCCCGAGACCCGCCCGGTGGTCGCGAGGCGAAGGCCGGGCGGCAGCGTCCCGCCGACGCGCGTCCAGCGGTACGGCGTCGTGCCTCCGGTTGCCTTCAGGAGCACGTTGTACGGTCGACCCGGGTGCCCCCCGGGCAGGGCGCGCGATGCGATCGCGAGCAGCCTGCGCGCGGGCGGGACGGCGGGCTTCGGCGCGATCCCGAGCTGGACGAGCGTGTCGTTCACCAGGCTCGCCATGCCCTCGGCGCCGGACGCGGTCAGGTGGATCCCGTCGGGCTGGAACCAGGCCGGGTCGTTGCGGGAGAGCGCGTTCCAGTCGAGCACCGTCATCTCGGCATGCCGCCGCGCCGCGTCGCGGATCATGTCGTTCATCGACGCGTAGCTCTGGCGCGACTCGCGGAGGGTCGCCCAGAGGACCCGCTCGACGCCGGCCTTGGCGAAGGTACCGAGCGCCTGCTCGATGTTGTCCGCGTAGTTCGCCTCGTAGTCGTTGTAGCCGACGATGACGACGACCACCGGGCCGAGGTCGCGACCGAGCTGGGTCGCGCGCTCGATCACGTTGGGGGGCCGCACTCCGTCGTAGGGGCAGCTCGTATCCCCGACACGGCGGCACGCCGCGAGCTCGAGGCGGAGGTCGATGCCGCGACCGAGCGTGGTCCTCGCGGCCGGGTCGTACGCCATCGCCGTCGCGGCGGAGTCGCCGAAGACGGTGACACGCGTCGCCGCGCTCGAACCGCCCGGTGCAGCGCCCACGTTGACCAGGGCGCAGAGGACGATCGTCGCGGCGGCTGCTGCCGTGCGAGCGGCCATCCCGTCGAGGGTAGCGGCTCGCCGAGGGCACGGAGGGCCGTCGAGCGGCTGCGACCCTCCGCGCCCGGTACCGCCTCAGGCGGGTACGGCCTGCTCCACGTCCGCGCTCCAGTCGCCGGCGACCGCGAGCGCGTTCATCCGCGCACGGTGCAGGAACGCGTCCTGCCCGGCGTCGACGTTCCCGGGATCGCCGCCCCATGCCTCGAGCGCCGACGCCTGCAAGGCGCGTCCGTACGAGAAGGAGAGCGGCCACGGGCCGCCGATCTGGTTGATCGCGTTCAGGTTCTCCGTCGCCTCGACCTCGGACTGCCCGCCGGAGAGGAACACGATCCCGGGCACCATCGCCGGCACGTGCCGGAGGAAGCAGTCGATCGTGAGCGCCGCGACCTCGGTCGGGGATGCCTGCGTCGCGCAGCCCTTTCCGGAGATCACCATGTTCGGCTTCAGCAGCATCCCGTCGAGTGCGACGCCCTGACGGTCGAGCTCCTCGAACACGAGGTGGAGCGTGCGCGACGTCACGTCGTGGCAGCGCTGGATGGTGTTGTCGGCGTCCATCAGGACCTCGGGCTCGACGATCGGCACGATGCCCGCCTCCTGCGACAGCGCGGCATACCGCGCCAGCGCGTGCGCGTTCACGAGGAGGCACGCGTCCGTCGGGATCCCGTCGCCGATCGTGATCACCGCGCGCCACTTGCTGAACCGCGCTCCGAGCCCGTGGTAATCGGCGAAGCGGGCGCGGAGGCCGTCGAGCCCCTCGGTCACCTTCTCGCCCGGATGGCCGGCCAGGTCCTGCGCGCCCGTGTCGACCTTGATGCCGGGCACGATCCCCTTCGCGGCCAGAAGCTCCGCGAACGGCGTCCCGTCGTCGGCCGCCTGGCGGATCGTCTCGTCGTAGAGGATCACGCCGCCGATGTAGTCCTCGCAGCCCGGGGTCGTGAAGAGCAGGTTCCGGTAGGCCCTTCTGATTTCCTCGGTCGACTCGACGCCGATCGAGTCGAACCGCTTCTTGATCGTGCCAGTGGACTCGTCCGCCGCGAGCACGCCCTTGTGATCGCCGACGATCGACCGGGCGATCGCGTTCAGCTCCTGCGCCGCCATCAGCGGCCTCCTTCCGTTCGCAGTCTCCCAAGCTTGCCCGACGGGTGGTGCGCGACAACCCGCCGCACCGTTCCCGAGCGCGAGCGCATCACGATCGACTCCGTCTCGATCCCGTCCGCGCCGACGCGCACACCGCGCAGCAGCGGCCCGCCCGTCACGCCGGTCGCGGCGACGAACACGTCGTTCCCCCGCACGAGGTCGTCGTGCGTCAGGACTCTGTCGACGTCGAAGCCGGCGTCGACGAGCGCCGCGCGCTCGGCGCCGTCCCGCGGCCAGAGCCGCCCCTGGAGCGCGCCTCCGTGACACTTGATCGCCGCGGCCGAGATGACGCCCTCCGGGGTGCCGCCGATGCCCATCAGCATGTCGACGCCGGTGCCGGGCTGGGCGGCTGCGATCGCGGGCGCCACGTCGCCGTCGCGGATCAGGTTGACGCGCGCGCCGGCGTCACGCAGCTCGGCGATCAGGTCGTCGTGGCGGTCGCGCTCGAGCACGACCACGGTGACCTCGTTCGGCTCGACGCCCTTTCGCCTCGGCGACGCGCGCGACGTTGTCGCTCGGCGACGCGTCGATGTCGATCGCATCCGCGGCATCGGGCCCGACCGCGATCTTGTCCATGTAGACCGCCGCTCCGGGAAAGAACATCGAGCCGCGCTCGGCGACCGCGATCACCGAGATCGCCCCCGAGATGCCGAGGGCGGTGAGCCTCGTCCCCTCGAGCGGATCGACCGCGACGTCGACCTCAGGGCCCGTCCCGTCGCCGACCTCCTCCCCGTTGAAGAGCATCGGCGCCTCGTCCTTCTCTCCCTCGCCGATCACGACGACGCCGCGCATGGAGACCGAGTTGACCATGAAGCGCATCAGGTCGACCGCGGCCTGGTCGGCGGCGTTCTTGTCGCCCCGGCCGATCCAGCGCGAGGCACCCATCGCCGCGGCCTCCGTGACCCGAACCAGCTCGAGCGCGAGGTTGCGGTCGGGCGGCGTCCGTGAGGCCCCGTCGCTCATCGCGCGCCCGATCCTACCCCGCCCGGCGACACCGTTGCCCGGTCGCCGACGGCGTCGGTCTACATCCGCTCGGGGGCCTCGATGCCGAGCAGGTCGAGGCAGGTCGCCACCACGGCCTGCGTGGCAGCGCAGAGCGCCAGGCGGAAGCCCTCTGCCTCCGAGTCGAGGACGCGGTGATCGTGGTAGAAGCGGTGGAAGTCGTCGGCGACCCGGATCGCGTACGCGGAAAGCGCATGGGGGCCGCGGCGCGCCGTTGCCTCCCGCACGACCTCGGGCAGCTCGAGGAGGCGCTTCACGAGGTCGCGCTCCTCGGCGGCGAGCGGCGCGACAGGCCGTGGGTCGGGCTCGCGTCCCTCCGCGTTCCGGAGGATTCCCGCGACGCGGGCATGGGCGTACTGCACGTAGTAGACGGGGTTCTTCTGGCTGCGTTCCGCCGCGAGGTCGACGTCGATCTCGATCGTCTGGTCGTGGCCGCGCGAGAGGAGATACCAGCGCGCGGCGTCCACGCCGATCTCCTCGACGAAGTCGTCGAGGAAGACGACGTCGCCACGCCGCTTCGACATCGCCGCGGCCGCGCCGCCCCGCGTCAGGTGGACGAGCTGGTAGATCAGCACCTCGACGGACTCCCGCGGATGGCCGAGCATCTCCGCGAGCGCCGCGAGGCGCCCGACGTATCCGTGATGGTCAGCGCCGAGCACGTAGACGAGCCGGCTGAAGCCGCGGGCGAACTTGCGGCGGATGTACGCGACGTCGGCGGCGAAGTACGTCGGCGTGCCGTCGGAGCGGACGACGACCCGGTCCCGGTCGTCTCCGTGCGCGCTCGTCTTCGCCCAGACGGCATTGTCCGCCTCGTAGGTCTCGATCGCCTCGAGGGCGGCGGGGATCTCGGACTCGACGAGGCTCTGCCGTTCGAAGCTGTCGAAGTGGATCCGGAAGCGCTCGAGGTCGGCCTCGATCTGCTCGAGCATCCTCGGCACGGGGTCGCCCGGCTCGCGTGCGAGGTCGGCCACGTAGTCGCCGCGGTATCCGTCCTCGGGCGGCTCCTCGCCGCGGCGCAGCGCCTCCACGGACGTCCGGAAGAGGTCCATCTGTGTTCCGGCGTCGTTGTAGTAGTACTCGCGCTCGACGTCGTTCCCGGCGAACTCGAGCAGGCGCGCGACCGCGTCGCCGTACGCCCCGTTGCGCGCCGCCGCGACCGTGATCGGGCCGGTCGGATTCGCGGAGACGAGCTCGACCTGGATTCGCTCGACCGGATCGGCGGAGCCGGAACCGAACCTCCGACCCGCGTCGAGCACGGCGGCGAGGGCGGAGCCCAGCCAGGCGTCGTCGACGGTGAGGTTCAGGAAGCCGGGGCCGGCGACCGCGACGGCCGCGATCCCGTCCAGCTTCGCGATCTGCTCGCGCAGCTCCTCGGCGACCTCGCGCGGCGGCAGCCGCCGTTGCCCCGCGAGCCTGAGCGCGACGTTCGTCGCGTAGTCGCCGTGGCGAGCGTCGGCCGGACGCTCGAGCTCGACCGGCACACCGGCGAGGCCGGCGAGAGCCGTCGCGAGCGCGCGGGTCGGATCGGAGCCCTCCATCGCAGCATCGTACGGTCGGTCACGGCGCAGCATCCGGGAACCTGCGCTGGCTCCGACGCGCGGATGCCGGGGCGACGGTGTCGCGGGTGGGCTACTCGACCGCGGCGGCGACGGCGGGCGCGCGCGTCGTCGTGGCGGTGCGGGCGGTGATGCCGTCGCGCGCCAGCGCGATCGCGACTTCCTCCCGCGCCTTGTAGATCCGCCACTTCACCGTCGCCAGCGTGATCTCGAGCGCGTCGGCGATCTCGGTGTACGAGAGGCCGACGACGTCGCGGAGCAGGAGAGCCATCTTCAGGTCGACAGTGAGTGCCTCGACCGCGCGCCAGACGGCGTCGATCGTCTCCGTCCGCTCGAACGGCTGGTCGACCACCTCGAGCGGCGGGATGTCGTCCAGCGCGACGACCGCGCGAGGACGACGCTCGAGCGCGCGGAGCTCGTCGAGGACGCGGTTCTTCGTCACCTGGAACAGCCACGTCGTGAACCGCGACCGGTCGGAGAACCCGGGCAGGCCCTGGTAGACGCGAAGGAACACTTCCTGCGTCAGGTCTTCCGCGAGACTTCGATCGCCGACCAGCCGCAGGACGTAGTTGTAGACCGGCTGCTCGTACGCCCTGACGATGAGGCTGAACGCCCGCTCGTCACCGCGCTGGGCCTTGCGGAGCACACCGTGATCGGGCTGCGTCAGGGCCAATGCGCCGCGAGCATACAGCGCATTCGCGACGTTTCACACACAATTTACGACTCGGTGATGTGTTAGCGATTGCCGCTGCCGACGAGGCCTTTGCCGGTCATGGCCGCGGGCCGCTCGAGGCCGAGCAGGTCGAGCACCGTGGGAGCAAGGTCGGAGAGCTCTCCCCCGGCGAGGAGCTCCGCGTCGGCGACGGTCGCCACGAGCGGAACCGGGTTCGTCGTGTGCGCCGTGTGCGGGCTGACGCCGTCGTCCTCGAGGAGCTTCTCGGCGTTGCCGTGGTCGGCGGTCACGAGGCAGGCGCCGCCCGCGCGGTGCGTGGCCTCGACCACCTGGCCGAGGCAGGCGTCGGCCGTCTCGACCGCGGCGACGACGGCGGGGATGACGCCCGTGTGGCCCACCATGTCGGGGTTCGCGAAGTTGACGACGCAGAACCGGTACTCGTCCGCGAGGGCCGCGACGACCCGCGCGGCGAGCTCGGGCGCGGACATCTGCGGCTTCAGGTCGTAGCTCGCGACGTCGCGCGGCGACGGGACGAGGATCCGTTCCTCCCCGCTCCACGGCGCCTCGACGCCCCCGTTGAAGAAGTACGTGACGTGCGCGTACTTCTCCGTCTCCGCCGCGTGGAGCTGGCGCATCCCGGCACCGCTCAGCGTCTGCGCGAGCGTGTCCGGGACCGTCTGCTCGCCGAAGGCGACGGGGCAGTCGAGGTCCTCGCTGTAGCGCGTCATCGTGACGACGTCCGCGCCCGTGTCGAGGAGCCGCCGGGTCAGCTGCCGAACGCGATCGGGCCGGAAGTTGAAGACGATCGCGACGTCCTTCGCCGGATCGAACCGGGGTCGGCCGCGCAACACCACCGGCTCGACGAACTCGTCGGTCACACCGCGCTCGTAGCTCGCGCGCACCGCCGCCAGCGGATCGTCGGCCACCGCTCCCACTCCCCCGACGATGGCGTCGAGTGCGCGATCCGTCCGCTCCCAGCGCTTGTCGCGGTCCATCGCGTAGTAGCGCCCGACCACGGTCGCGATCCTGTCGGGCGGAAGCGTCGCCAGGTCGCCGCCTGCCGCGTGCGGGGACACGTCGCGGCCGTCGGTGAACGCGTGGACCCACGTTCGGTCTCCGAGCCCCGCGCGCTCCCCCATCGCGAGCAGCGCCCGCAGGTGGTCGAGATGCGAGTGGACGCCGCCGGTCGAGACGAGACCGAGCAGGTGGACGTCGCCGTCGCGCTCGTTCGCCCGCCGGAACGCACCGATGAGCGCGTCGTTCTCGAACAGCGAACCGTCCTCGACGGCACGGGTCACACGCACCAGGTCCTGGTACAGGATCCGCCCGGAGCCGATCGTCAGGTGCCCGACCTCCGAGTTCCCCATCTGGCCGTCTGGAAGGCCGACGGCCGGCCCGGACGCGCGCAACTCCGTGCTCGGGTAGCGGGCGACGAGGTCGTCGAAGACGGGCGTCCGGGCGAGGTCGACGGCGTTGCCGGGGCCGGGCGGGGCGATGCCCCAGCCGTCGAGGATCACGAGCGTGACGAGCGGGAGCCCGTCGCCGCTCATCGAACCGCGGCCCGGCAGATCGCCGCGAACGAGCCTGGCTCGAGCGAGGCGCCGCCGACGAGCGCGCCGTCGACGGCCGGCTGGGCCATCAGCTCCGCGGCGTTCTCGGGCTTGACCGAGCCGCCGTAGAGCACCCGTGTGTCGTGCAGCGCCTTGATCGTCTCGTGCGCCTGCTGTGCGATCTCGGGCGTGGCTGTCTTCCCGGTGCCGATCGCCCAGACCGGCTCGTAGGCGATCACGAGCGCGTCGTGTGTCGGGATCGCCGCGACCTGGCGGCGCAGCACCGCCTCGGTCTCCCCCGCCTCGCGCTCCGTCTCGGTCTCGCCGACGCACGCGATCACGCGCAGCCCCACGGCGAGGGCCGCCTCGCAGCGCAGCCGGACGGTCTCGTCCGTCTCGCCGAAGAGCTGACGGCGCTCCGAGTGCCCGACGATCGCTCCCTCGACCCCGAGCTCGAGCAGCATCCCCGCCGAGACCTCGCCCGTGAACGCGCCCTCCGGCGCCCAGTGGACGTTCTGGGCGTAGACCGGGACGCCTCGCCCCACCGCGGCCGAGAGCGACGTGTAGGCCGGGCACACGACGATCTCGACGCCGGGGAGCGGCTCGAACGCGTCGAGGAACTCGACCGTCTCCCGCGCGCCCTTGAACATCTTCCAGTTGCCGGCGACGAGCACGGAGGTGATCCTAGTGCGGAGCATGCTCGACGACGGCATCCGGTACGCGAGGAACGGCGACATCCATCTCGCCTACGAGGTGGTCGGGCCCGGGCGGAGGCGCCGACGTGGTGCTGATCAGGGCGTACGTCTCGCAGCTCGAGCACTTCCGCCGGCTCCCGGCCATGACCGCGTTCGTCGAGCGTCTTGGTCGCCAAGGTCGCGTCATCTGCTTCGACCACCGGGGTACCGGGCTGTCGGATCGGCTGCGGGGGTACCGCCTGCCGACGATGGAGGAGCGGATCGACGACCTCCGCGCCGTCCTTGACGCCGCCGGGAGCGAGCGAGCGATCATCGTCGCGCTCGCCGACGGCGGGCCGCTCGGCTGCCTGTTCGCGGCCACGCATCCGTCGCGAACGGTCGCGTTGATCCTCTGCAACACGCGGCCGCGGATCGCATGGGCGCCCGACTACCCGTGGGGGATGCCGGCTCGCGTGTTCGAGCGACGAGCTCGCGGCGATCGATACGGGCTGGGGCACGCCGCGCACGGGCGGCGGACGACGCCCGGCGGTTCCCCTTCGGGACGCTGCCGTTCGAGGAGATGGCGGCCTGGCACCTCGGGTACATGCGCATGTCCGCCGGCCCCGGCGACGCCATGGCTGCCTTCCGGATGTTCTACGAGTCCGACGTCCGCAACGTGCTCGACACGATTCGCGTGCCGGCACTCGTCCTGAGCCGCGGCGGCGAGGCCGCGCGACGAGGGCGCGGCGTTCGCGCGGCTGATCCCCGGCGCGACGCACCAGACGATGCCCGGAACCGCCTCGTACGTCATCACCGAGCGACTCCGACGCCTACCTCGACGCGATCGAGTGGTTCGCGAGCAGCGTGCGCGATCGCGAGGCCGAGCTCGAGAGCGTGCTCGCAACGGTCCTGTTCACGGACATCGTCGGTTCGACCGCACGCCAGGCAGAGCTCGGCGACATCGGCTGGCAGGCGCTCGTCCAGGAGCATCACCGCCGCATCCGCGGGTGTCTCGCCCGCTATCGCGGTCGCGAGCTCGACACGGCGGGAGACGGATTCTTCGCAGCGTTCGACGGCCCCGTCCGGGCGATCCGCTGCGCGCAGGCGATCGGCGAGGCCGTCCAGGGACTCGAGATCGAGCTGCGGGCCGGGCTGCACGCCGGCGAATGCCGGACGATCGACGGGAAGATCGGCGGGCTGGCCGTCTCGATCGGCGCGCGCGTGACGAGCCTCGCCGGCCCGTCGGAGATCCTCGTGTCCCAGACGGTGCGCGATCTCGTCGCCGGCTCGGGCCTGGAGTTCGGCGACAGGGGCGAGCACGAGCTGAAGGGCGTCCCGGGCTCGTGGCGCGTCTTCGCGGTCGTCTGAGGTCTATGCGGGCGGGATCGCCGCCACACCGGGGAGCTCCTTGCCCTCGAGCAGCTCGAGCGACGCGCCGCCGCCGGTCGAGACCCACGACACGGCGTCGTCGAGCGACAGCTCCGAGATCGCGCGCACCGAGTCGCCGCCGCCGACGACCGTGTACCCGTCGACCGCGGCGACGGCCTCGGCGACGACCCGTGTCCCCTCGGCGAACCGCTCCCACTCGAAAACGCCCATCGGCCCGTTCCAGAACACGGTCTTCGCGCCGCGGATCAGCTCGCCGAACCGCGCGCGGCTCGCAGGGCCGATGTCGAGCCCGAGCCACCCGTCGGGGAGGTCGTCGTAGGGCGCGACGCAGCTCTCGGCGTCCGCCTCGAATGCGGCCGCCGCGACGACGTCGCTCGGAAGCTCGACCGGGAAGGGCAGCGAGGCGCCATGACGGAGCTCCTCGGCCATCTTGCCGCCGACGATCACGGTGTCGGCGCGCCCGCCGAGGTTGCGCAGGACGCCGAGCTTGTCCTCGACCTTCGCGCCGCCGGCGACGAGGACGAACGGCCGCTCGACCTCGCCGAGCAGCCGTCCGAGGTGGTCGAGCTCGGCGAGGAGGAGCAGCCCGGCGTACGCGGGCAGGATGTGTGCGACCGCCTCGGTCGACGCATGCGCGCGGTGCGCGGACCCGAATGCGTCGTCGACGTACAGGTCCATCCCCTCCGCCAGCCGGCGCGCGGTCTCGGAGTCGTTCGTCGTCTCGCCCGGATCGAAGCGCGTGTTCTCGAGGACGCGTAGCCGCTCGTCGGGCACCAGCTCGGCGAGACGGGCAGCGACCGGGGCGATGGCGAACGCGGGGTCGGGCCCCTTCGGTCGCCCGAGGTGAGAGCAGACGGCAACCTCGGCGGCGCCCCGGTCGAGGAGGAGCCGGAGCGTCGGGACCGCCGCCCGGATGCGCGTGTCGTCGGCGACGGCGCCGTCCTCCAGCGGGACGTTCAGGTCCGCGCGCACGAGGACGCGCTTGCCGGCGACGTCGGCGGCCTCGACCGAGCGCGGGTTCGTCAATCCCACTCCATCGGGATCGGCGAGTTCACCTCGACCAGGTTCCCGGCCGGGTCGCGCAGGTGCGCGAAGCGGATGCCCCAGTCCGGCCGGTCGACGACCTCGCCCGGCTCCGCGCCGCGCTCCCTGAGCCCCGCGAGCGCGGCCTCGAGGTCGTCCACGCCGAAGACGAGCATCGCGCCGTCGCCGGCGTCGCCGAGGTCGACGACCTCGGCCTGCCCGGCGCGGCCCATGATCGCCAGCGTCGAGCCGCCCCCGGCGTCGAAGTCGGCGTAGCCCTCCTTCTCGGTGCCCCACGTCGGAGTCAGCCCGATCACGTCCCGGTAGAAGCGGAAGCACGCAGGCGCGTCGTCGACCAGCAGCCGCACATGAGTCAGCTTCACGCGCCGCGCCTCGCCCGCCGGCTCACGGCAGGAGCTTGCCGACGAGGTCGACGAGCCGGCACGAGTAGCCCCATTCGTTCGACGTGGGGGAACCCATGGTTCCCCCACGAGCCCCCTCCTTCCACGTCGAACGAACAGTCACGGCAGGAGCCTGCCGACCAGGTCGACGAGCCGGCACGAGTAGCCCCACTCGTTGTCGTACCACCCGAACACCTTCAGCGTCCGGCCGTGGCTCATCGTCATCAGGCTGTCGAAGATGCACGAGTGCGGATTGCCGACGATGTCGGTCGACACGAGAGGGTCCTCCGAGTACTGGAGCACGGGGGCGAGCGGGCCCTCCGCTGCGGCTGCCGCGTAGGCCTCGTTGAGCTCGTCCTTCGTCACCTCGCGGCCGACGGTGACCACGAGGTCGGTCAGGGAGCCGGTCGGCACCGGGGCGCGCACCGAGACGCCGTCGACCTTCCCCTGCAGGTGGGGCATCACGATGCCGATGGCCTTGGCCGCCCCCGTCGTCGTCGGGATCAGGTTGATCGCCGCCGCCCGGGCGCGCCGGAGGTCCTTGTGCGGCAGGTCGAGGATGTTCTGGTCGTTCGTGTACGCGTGGATCGTCGTCATGAAGCCGGACTCGATCCCGGCGAGGTCGTCGACGACCTTCGCGAGCGGCGCGACGCAGTTCGTCGTGCACGACGCGTTCGAGACGATGTGGTGACGCGCCGGGTCGTAGTCGCCGTCGTTGACGCCGAGGACGACCGTGACGTCGGGGTCCTTCGCCGGTGCGGAGATCAGCACCTTCTTCGCCCCTGCGTCGAGGTGCTTCTGGGCGCCGGCGCGGTCGGTGAAGATGCCGGTCGACTCGAGCACGACGTCGACGCCCATGTCGCCCCACGGAAGGCTCGCCGGATCGCGCTCGGAGAGCATCTTCATCTCCTCGCCGCCTGCCCTGATCGCGCCGTCGCCGAGCTCGACGTCCCCCGCGAACGGGCCCAGCACCGAGTCGTACCTGAGCAGGTGGGCCATCGTCGTCGCGTCGCCGAGGTCGTTGACCGCGACGACCTCGATGTCGGCGCCCAGCTGCTGCTGCGCGCGGAAGAAGTTACGGCCGATCCGGCCGAAGCCGTTGATGCCGACCCGGGTAGCCATGCGGTTCTCGCCTCCGTCTTCTGGGGTTGAGTTCACCGCGAGTCTAGTGAGGGCCGCCCCGCCGGAGCCGGGAGAGCGGTGGGCTGAGGGAGGAGCTCCGAGGATGTCCCCTCCCCCACGTGCGCGCTCCGGCACCAGGCGGCGGATGGGGTCTGAATCCCCGCCCGGGAGCGCGAGCCCACCGCAGTGGAGTATGGAGCCGCGGCGCCGGGTCCTCAACCCGGCTCGGTGGGCACGCCTCGCGAGGCTCGGGCGAGATCGACGAGGCGGGCGAGACGGCCCGCCATAGCCGCCTTCGTGGCCGGAGGATCCGCGCGCGCGGCGAGCTCGCGGAGCGAGAGGGAGGGATGGCGGAGACGGAGCTCGGCGGCCGCCACGAGCGGCGGCGGAAGACGATCCAGCGCTCCTTCCTCGCGTAGCGCCCGGGCCGCCTCGAGCTGCGCCCGCGCAGACCGGCTTTGACGGACGAGGTTCGCGTGGTCGGCGTTGGCCAGCCTGTTGGCCTCCGCCCGCAGGCCCGCGACGAGCGCACGTTCCTCCAGACCGAGAACCGTCGCGGTCGCTCCGGCCACGGAGAGAAACGCCTCGATAGCGTCCCAGCTCTTCGCGTAGGCGGCCGAGTGGGAATCACGGTCGATGACGCGCATGCGCACGTCCACCGCGGATGCGACGCTGCGGACGAACGCGGCGCCTGCGTGAAGCGGCGTCCGCACCTCGAGATGCGGTGAGCGCGGCCCGCTCAGCGACCCGGCTCCGAGGAACGCCCCGCGCAGGTACGCAGACCGGCAGCAGGCTCGCGCCACGACGCGCCCAGGCGGCCGGTCGAGTGGAAGCCCGTCACGCGAGACGACGCCTGCCTCGGTGAGAACGTCGATCGAGTGGGTCGTGCCGTCGACGAGCAGCTGCGTGCGAGCGCTTCGGTCGAACGACCGTCGGTGGTAGGTACGGATCTCGGACCCGATGCGCAGCGCCCGCAGGATCGCGAACGCCCGGCGAGCGACGGACGATTCCGCGAGGTCCAGGTGGAAGCGAAGCTCGCCGCGTCCGAGGAGGTGCACCGTGCCTGCGGTGTGGAACAGCGCGGAGATCTCGGCGAGGCGGTCGCAGCGACGCTCGGGCGTGACTGCCGCGAGCTCGGCGCGCGCGTCGGCCAGCAGCGTTCCCGCGCTCACAGGAGCGTTCCCTCGAGCGCGAGCAGGCGGCGCTTGAGGGCGTTGCCCCCGGGGCCGTAGCCGCCGAGCTCGAACGGCTCCTCGTTGCCCGCAGCGACGACGCGGTGGCAGGGGACGACGAGCGACCACCGGTTCCGTGCGCAGAAGCTTCCGGCGGCGCGTGCCGCGCGCGGCCGGCCGGCCAGCGCGGCGAGCCCGCCGTACGTCACGACCTCGCCCCACCCGACGGAGCGCGCGGCGGAGAGCAGCTCGCGCTGGAACGGCGTGAGGCGCTGGTCGTCGACGAGCACGTCGTCGTACGAGACCCGGGTCCCCTCGAGGTGCGCCGCCAGACGACGGCACAGACCTGGCACGAAGCCGTCACTCTCTCGTGACGCGTCGGCGGCTAGCGTGACCTCAGGGGTGCTCGCTCCCCCATGGGGCCCCCTCCCCCGGGGGGAGCGTCCGCGGTGCCGCGACGCGAGCGCGTGGTCGACGAGGCGACCGTCCCGCACGAGGATCTCGCCGACGCCCCAGCCGTCGACGGCGTAGCGGTACCGCCGCCCCTCCACGGCTGCGTCGTGCCGCGTCACGCCCATCGCCTCGACTCTACAATCGCCCCGATGAGCGCTCCCGGCATCTTCCGCCCGCCCGCGGCCGTGAACGAGCCGATCCGCACCTACGAGCCCGGCTCCCCCGAGCGCGCCGAGCTCCAGCGGCGGCTCGACGAGATGTCGGCGGAGCGCCTTGCGATCCCGCTCGTGATCGGCGGCGAGCGCGTCGAGACGGACACGACCTTCGAGGCGGTCATGCCGCACGACCGCGACCACGTGCTCGCCGACGTCGCCAAGGGCAACACGTCGCACGTCGAGCGGGCGATCGCGGCCGCACGGGGCGCGCACGCGGGCTGGGCGTCGACGCCGTGGCACGAGCGCGTGGCCGTCTTCCTCCGTGCGGCGGAGCTGCTCTCCGGCCCGTGGCGCTCGACGCTCAACGCGGCGACGATGCTGAACCAGTCGAAGACTGCCCATCAGGCGGAGATCGACGCCGCGTGCGAGACGATCGACTTCCTCCGCTTCAACGCGGAGTACCTCGTGCGGATCTACGAGGAGCAGCCGATCTCGTCGACCGGTGTCTGGAACCGCCTCGAGTATCGCCCGCTCGAGGGGTTCGTCTTCGCGATCAGCCCGTTCAACTTCACGGCGATCGGCGCGAACCTCACCACGTCACCCGCGCTGATGGGCAACACCGTCGTGTGGAAGCCGGCGTCGACGCAGGCGCTGTCGGCCTGGTACACCCTCCGCCTCCTCGAGGAGGCAGGCCTTCCGCCCGGCGTGATCAACCTCGTCTTCGGCCCCGGAGCGGAGCTCGCGGACGCGGCGCTCACGAGCCCCGAGCTCGCCGGCGTCCACTTCACCGGGTCGACCGGGGTCTTCCACTCGATCTGGCGCACGATCGGCGGCGGGATCGACCGGTACCGCAACTACCCGCGCATCGTCGGCGAGACCGGCGGCAAGGACTTCATCCTCGCGCACCCGTCCGCCGACCCGGAGGCGGTGGCCACCGCGATCGTCCGCGGGTCGTTCGAGTACCAGGGGCAGAAGTGCTCCGCCTCGTCGCGTCTCTATCTTCCCTCGAACCTCTGGGGCGAGATCCGCGAGACGCTCGAGCGCGAGGTCCCCACGATCGCGATGGGTGACGTCCGCGACTTCACGAACTTCATGGGCGCGGTGATCGACCGTTCGGCGTTCGAGACGCAGGCGCAGGCGATCGCCGAGGCGCGCACGGCCGGCGCCGAGATCGTCACCGGCGGCAACGTCGACGACTCGGAAGGCTGGTTCGTCGAGCCGACCGTGATCAAGACCGACGATCCGGGCTTCCGACTGATGCAGGACGAGCTCTTCGGGCCGGTCGTCACCGCCTACGTCTACGACGAGAGCACGTGGGACGACACGCTGGCTCTCGTCGACGAGACCGGCTCGTACGCGCTCACGGGCGCCGTGTTCGCGAACGACCGCGCCGCCATCGGGCAGGCGCACGACGCGCTCGCCTACGCGGCGGGGAACTTCTACGTCAACGACAAGCCGACGGGCGCGGTCGTCGGCCAGCAGCCGTTCGGCGGCGCCCGCGCGTCCGGCACGAACGACAAGGCCGGCTCGATGTGGAACCTCATCCGCTGGGTCAGCCCGCGGACGGTCAAGGAGACCCTCGTGCCGGCCACCGATTACCGCTACCCCTTCCTCCAGCCGGATACCTGAGCCGCGCGGGCGCCGCGAAGGCGTCGCTCGAGATCCTCGGCCCCCTTTCCGATCGTTTCGATGGGCTTCTCGGTTCGTCGAGAACATCAGCCTGCGCTTCCCCGTGAGCGGCGGACCAGTGCTCCGCGGCCGGAGGCCGGCTTTGCCGGCCGGGAGGCCAGCAGGCGTCGTCCGGGAAGATCTGAAGGAAGGGGCACGTGGGGGAACCATGGGTTCCCCCACGCTCGGGTTACCGTGGACGCGTGATCGACGAGATCCGCACCGCGACGGACAGCTTCTGGCACTTCCTCTCGGATATCGCCATCCTCCCGCTTCTGGCGGCGATCGCCTGCCACCTGCTCAAGCTCTGCTGCACGAGCCGCGCGTGGCGGAACGTCCTTGCCGCCGCGTATCCCGACCGCCCCGTGCGCTGGCCGCCCATCTTCGCGGCGTACGTCGCGGGCGTCGGGGTCAATGCGATCGTCCCGGCGCGCGCCGGGGACGCCGTCCGGATCGTCCTCGCGCACCGCGCGGTCCCGGGCAGCTCCTACACGACGGTGGTGTCGTCGAACGTCGTCTTGACGTTCGTCGACATGGCGCTCGCATTGTCCGTCTTCGTCTTCGCGCTCACCCAGGGCCTCCTGCCGTCGCTCGACGTCCTCTCCTCCCTCCCTGCATTCGAGTACGGCTGGGCGGTCGAGGACGGAGTCGTTCGCCCCCCGGCCGTCATCCTGTTCGTGGCCGTGGTCGCGGGCGGGACATGGCTCCTGCATCACTTCTGGAACCGCCTCCGCGACAAGGTCGCCCAGGGGTTCGCGGTCTTTGACCCGCCGACCCGCTACGTCCGCACGGTCGCGCTGTGGCAGCTCGCCGACTGGGCGCTGCGCTTCACGACGATCTGGTTCTTCCTCGGGGCGTTCGGGATCCCGCAGAGCGTCGAGCACGCGGTTCTCGTCCAGGCGACGATGAGCCTCGCCACGCTCGTCCCCGCCACGCCGGGCGGGATCGGCACCGAGCAGGCGCTCCTCGTCTACGCGTTCCGGGGCATCGGCGTCGCGCGCTCGACGTTGCTCGCCTTCAGCGTCGGGATGAAGCTGACGATCACCGCCGTCAACGTCGTCGTCGGCTTCCTCGCGATCTTCCTCACGCTCGGCACCGTGCGCTACCGCTCCGTCGTGTCGGCCCCGCCGGAGTCCGCCGACGAGCCGAGGTAGCGCGAGATCCAGTCCACCTGCGACCAGGGCGTGGGGGGCCACGTACCGACCTCCCCGTCGATCTCGAGCGCCACCTCGGGTCGCTCCTGGTAGAAGCACACCCGGTCGCGCACGAGCGCGACCTCGGGCCTCGGCTCGCGGTACGACCACGCCACGGCCGGGATCGAGCCGAGGTCGAAATGCTCCGCGTACCCCTTGTACGCACAGCCGGTACGGACGAGCGAACGCGACAGCCGCTCCATGCGCACGTCGTCGCGGGGCAGGTAGTACCGCGGCGCCAGCGCGGTCTCGAAAAGGATGCGCGCGCCCTCCGAACGGGCGACCTCCTCGGCGTCGATGCGCACGACGATGTGCCTGGAGGTGTTCAGCACGTCGATCCGGTGGTACGGGTCGCGGGGGTGGACGATGATCTCGTCGTCCTCCTCGAGCCACCTCTCCACTGCCCCCCACGGCACCGTGACATATCCCGTGACGGCCGGCTCCTGCTCTGCCGTGAGCCGAACGTCCTCCGCGGGGAACGCGAAGTGCGGCAGGTTCCCGGTGCGGTAGACGAGCCTGACGCGCTCGCTGTCCACCACGGTCTCCCCGCCGTTGATGCCCCGCACCCTCCGCGGGTGCACCTCGACGAACGTGACTTGCGCCGGAGGGTCGAAGTCGAATCGGCCCGTCGGACGCCGGCTGAACGGGCCGCCACCCACGGTCAGGGTCATGCGCGAACGATAGACCGTCGGTCGCGTCAGGCCCTGCCGGCCTTGTGCAGCTGCGCGTAGACCGCGCGCGCCGTCCGCGCCGGGAGGCCCGGCACGCCCTCGAGCTCCTCCCGGGTTGCGGCGAGGAACGACTCGGCCGAGCCGAAGTGCCGCAGGATCGCGCGCCGGCGCGCGGGACCGATCCCTTCGAGGTCGTCGAAGATCGACTCGAAGGCCCGAGTGTCACGGCGGCGGCGGTGATAGCCGAGCGCGAAGCGGTGTGCCTCGTCCCGAGCACGCTGGAGGAGCTGCAAGCCCGGATCGTGGCGCTCGAGGCGCACCGGATCGGAGCGCCCCGGGACGAACACCTCCTCCTCGCGCTTGGCGAGCGCGACCACCGCGACGCGCGGAAGGTCGTACGTCGCGTGGATCGCCTCGAGCGCAGCCGCGAGCTGTCCCTTGCCGCCGTCGATCACGACGAGGTTCGGAACCGAAGCGAAGCTCTCGTCGTGACGGTCCGGCGACGCCGCGTCGCGCAATCGGGCGAACCTGCGCGCCACGACCTGACCCATCGCCGCGAAGTCGTCCTGGCCCTCGAGCCCGCGGACGGCGAACGTGCGGTAGTGCGCGCGCCTCGGCTCCGCATCCTCGAAGACGGACATCGAGGCGACGATCTCCCGCCCCTGGATGTTCGAGACGTCGAAGCACTCGATCCTCGCGGGCAGGCTCTCCAGGTTGAGCGACTCTCGCAGCTGCTCGAGCGCCTCGACGCGCCGCTGCCGCCGCTGCTCGCTCGCGGACAGGTCGTGCTCCAGCGCGAGCCGGGCGTTCTCCTCGGCGAGCTCGGCAAGGCGCCGCTTCTCGCCGCGCTGCGGCGCTCGCACCTCGACCCGCGCCCCCCGCAGGTCGCCGAGGAACGCCGCGAGCGCGTCCGTGTCCTCGACGTCGGACGGGACGATCACCTGCGGCGGGACGGCGGGCGCGCTGCCGTAGTGCTCCACGCAGAACGCCTCCAGGATCGTCGCGCGGTCCTGTCCCGCGACGTTCTCCAGGTGGAAGGCGAAGCGGTCGACGAGCTTCCCGTCGCGGAGCGGGAAGAGCTGCACGGCGGCGCGGTCGCCGTCGACGGCGAGCCCGATTACGTCGATCGTTCCCACCGCCTGCTTGTCCGCCGCCTGCCGCTGCGCGAGGCTCTCGATCGCGCGCAGCCGGTTGCGGTAGCGGGCGGCCTCCTCGAAGCGCTCCTCGGCGGCGGCCGCGCGCATGCGCTGCTCGAGAGCGCGCCGGATCGGCCGCGTCTCGCCCGAGAGGAACTCGATCACCCCCTCGACGATCGCGCCGTAGTCCTCTTCGGAGATCGCCCCGATGCACGGGGCCGCGCAGCGCTCGATGTGGTAGTCGAGGCAGGGGATCCCGGAGTGCCGCCCCGGCTTCGGGCCCTCGCAGGGACGGAACTGAAACACGCGGTTGAGCACGTCGAGCGTCTCCCGCACCTTCTTGGCGTTCGCGTACGGGCCGAAGTAGACGGTGTCGCGTCGGTGCCGCTCGCGCGTGAACATCACGCGCGGGTACGGGTCGGAGACCGTCACGGCGATGTACGGGAACGACTTGTCGTCGCGGAGGCGCACGTTGAACGGCGGGCGATGCCGCTTGACGAGGTTCTGCTCGAGATGGAGAGCCTCCGCCTCGCTCTGGGTGACGATCACCTCGACGCGGTGGATGCGCTCGACGAGCTGCCCGATGCCGGCCCGCGTGTCGCCGCCGCGGTTCCAGTAGCTGCGCACGCGGGCCCGGAGCGACTTCGCCTTGCCGACGTAGAGGATCTCGTCGCGCTCGTCGCGAAACAGGTAGACACCGGGTCCCGCCGGCAGCCGTTTCAGCTGCTCCCGAACGGAATCTTCACGCACGCGAGCTAGCGTACCCCCACCTTGCGGCGGATCCTGACCACGCTCGTCGGCTCGGTCGGCGTCTTTCTGGCGCTCGCGTGGCCCGCGTTCGCGGGCGGGCCGACGATGGCGCTCGGTGCCGCGGAGGACGCGGTCCGCGCACCCGACCTCGTGACGACGAAGGCGAAGATGAGCGCGCTCCGCCTCGCGGGCTTCACGACGGTGCGCGTGACGTCGAACTGGCGACCGGGCCTGACCGCGCCGACGGCGGGCGAGATGGCGATTCTGCGCAACATCGAGGCGGCCGCGCGCCTGTCCGGCGTCAAGGTCTACGTCTCGGTCTACTCGCCCGGCTCGGCGACGACGCCGCTCGACCAGATCGCGCAGTCGCAGTTCTCCCAGTACGCCGCCGCGCTCGCCGTGGCGCTGCCGAGCTTCGACGACATCATCGTGGGCAACGAGCCGAACCTGAACCGATTCTGGCTGCCGCAGTTCGCGCCCGACGGGTCGAACGCCTCTGCGCCGGCGTATCTCTCGCTTCTCGCGAAGACATACGACGCGCTGAAGACCGTCGACCCGACCATCCGGGTCTGGGGCGGCGCGCTCGCACCGCGCGGGTCGGACCGACCCGAGGGCATCCGGCCCACCTCCTCCCCGACGGCGTTCATCCAGGCGCTGGGCACCGCGTACCGCGCCAGCGGGCGGACGCTGCCGGTGATGGACGGCCTCGCCTTCCATCCATACCCCGACAACTCGTCGCAGAGCCCGGACTTCCCGCACCCCCGCTCGACCTCGATCGGGCTCGCCGACTACGGAAAGCTCGTGTCGTTGCTCGGCACCGCCTTCGACGGCACGGCCCAGCCGGGCTCGTCGCTCCCGATCCTCTACGACGAGTTCGGGATCGAGTCCACCGTTCCCGCCGGCAAGGCGAGCCTCTACACGGGCACCGAGCCGACGACGACCAAGCCGGTCGACGAGTACCAGCAGGCCGCCTCGTACGACGTCGGCCTGCGCCTTGCCTTCTGCCAGCCCACGGTCGCGGGCGTGCTCCTCTTCCACTCCCAGGACGAGACGGCGCTCCTCAGCTGGCAGTCGGGCGTCTACTACGCGGACGGCACGCCGAAGGCGAGCCTCCCTGCGGTGCGCGACTCCCTGGACCGGACGCGCGGCGGCTCGATCACCCGCTGCGACGGGCTCGCGCTCGACGTGCGCCTGACGAACGTCCGCTTCCCGGGGCCGCGGGAGTTCGCGAGCGGCAAGAGGGACACACGCTTCCGCTGCACGCTCGACTGCACCTGGGAGCTACGGGCGACGCGCACGACCACCGGTGCGGTGGCGGCGACCGTTCGCGGATACGCCCGCTACGGTCGCACGACCGTCGCCTCGCTGACCGGCCGCAAGCTCGGGACTGCGCCCGTCCAGCTCCAGCTCACGGTCACGCAGGCGGTCAACCCGGGCGCGCCGGCGAGCCGGCGGAGCGGCGAGCTGCGCCCGTCGTAGACGTCCGGCGCGTACCATGCGCGGCATGTCGGACGGCTACGAGCGCGTGGAAGGCGCATCGGTGGGCCAGTACATCGGGTACCGGTTCTTCCGGGTCGATCCGGCCTGGCGCCGGCTCCCGATCGACGAGCGCGCCGCCGGCAAGGACGCCTTCGCCGAGGTCGTCGAGGCGTTCGCGGGTCGGATGGAAGGCCTGCGGGCGTACTCCACGACTGGCGTGCGGCCGGAGGCCGACCTCTTCCTCTGGTCGATCACCGAGCGCTACGACGACCTGCTCGAGCTCGGAGCCGCGCTGAACGGCACGCCGCTCGCGGGGTGGCTCGAGACGCCGTACTCGTACCTCGGCACGACGAAGCCGTCCGTCTACACGGACAAGAAGCGCGTGCGCCAGGGCCGCGTGGCGCCGCGCAACGCGCCGTACCTCGTCGTCTACCCGTTCGTGAAGCGCCGTCCGTGGTACTTCCTGAGCTTCGAGGAGCGCGCTGCCGCCATGCGCGAGCACGCCGAGGTCGGCGGCAGGTTCGTCACCGTCACGAACCACACGACCTATTCGTTCGGGATCGACGACCAGGAGTTCATCCCGGCGTTCGAGACCGAGGAGCCGGCCGACTTCATGCACCTGATGATGACCCTGCGCGAGACCGAGGCGTCGCGCTGGACGGAGCGCGACACCCCGATCTTCGTCGGCAAGCTCGTGGACGTCCGGACGGCGCTCGACGCGCTCGACGGAGCCGTGACCGAGATCCGGAGCGCCGAGACGCTCTACACCGCGCCGGACGGCACGTCGTACCCGTCGCCCGTGCGGTAAGCCGTCACTGGACGTCCGTGACGGGCGCGAGGATCGCCTCGACCTCGCGATGGTCGGGCGACGTGCCGGCACGGCACAGATCGAGCGGCGTGCGACCCTGCTCGTCCCGGACGCCCGGGTCGGCGCCGTGCGCGAGGAGTCGCCGGACGCTCGCGGGACGTCCGTTCGCCGCCGCCGTCCGCAGCGCGTGCCCTCCGAACACCGGATCGGCGGCGTCGACCGGGGTGCCGGACGCGACCAGCGCGTCGATCACGGCGAGACGCTGGTGGTCCGCCGCCATCACGAGCGCCCTCACCCGGGCCTCGGCGGGAGCATCCTCGAGCCGGCCGCCGACGTCGCCGGCCGCGGCCGCCTCCTCGATGCCGTTGACCCGCGCGCCGGCGGCGACGAGCACGTCGACCACGTTCGTCATGCCGAACACCGCGGCATGGAGCAGTGCCGTGCCGCCCGGCACGCCGCCCGAGTCGTCCGCCGCTCGCGCCTCGAGGTTGGCGCCGGCCTCGATGAGGACGCGGGCGACGGCCGCGTCGCCGTAGCTCGCCGCCGTGATCAGCGGCGTCTCCTGCTCGTCGGACTCGCCGTCGACGGGCGCACCTGCGGTGAGCAGCAGCCGTGCGACCTCATCGCTACCCGGAGCGTCGCGCCACTCCCCTCGCGTCGTGTCGTATCGCAGCATCGCGGTATACCCGAGCGGCGACGCGCCCTTCGGGTGGTCGCACCAGTGCTCCATCCGCGTGGTCGCGAGCTCGGGCTCCGCGGCGAGCAGCGCGGACAGGCGGGTGACGTCGCGGCGGTCGAGAATCTCGCGCCGTTCGACCTCACGCGCCAGCCTCGCCCAGCTCGGAAACCCGACTTCGAGTGCGATTGCGTGCTGCGCCGACGCGAGCGTCAGGTCCGGCGACGCGGCGGCGACCCTGGCCGCGGCGTCGAGGTCACCGTCGGCGGCGGCGCGGTACAGCTCCTGCGCGCGGCTCTCCAGCTGCCGGAGTTCGAGACGAGATGGGAGCTCTGCCATGACCCCAGCGGCGAACGCTTACCCGTAGGTGTGCTCGCGACGCCAGACGCGCCAGATCGCCCAGGCGCAGCAGGCAATCACCGCGAAGAACGCGATCGCGTCGGCGCCCGTCGGGCCGAGCCCGAGCAGCGCCCCGATCGCGACCACGGCGAGCACGATCGCGCCGTAGAAGGTGCGCCGGGAGAGGTCGCTCCACGCCTCGATGTCCCCGCGCCGCTCGCGCCAGAGCAGGAAGAGGAAGAACGCGATCGCGAGGAAGAACGCGATCCGCATCAGCGCGCCCGCCGTGATCAGCACGCTCTCGAGCGAGAGCGCGACGATCACGGCGGAGACGATCGCGATCAGCGCCAGACCGCGGACGAACCGGCTCTCCCAGATCCGCCTCATGCCGACCCCGTCATGTACGCGCGGATCGCAAGGGCGGCTGCGACTCCGGTCGTGGCCGCGAACCAGAGCAGGCGCCGCGGCCCCTCCTCCGGCGCGTAGAACCACGGGACGAGCGCCGCCCCCAGCGCCATGGCGCCGTATGCGTAGTGGAGCCGCTCGCCCGCACGTCGGTCATCGGCGAGCAGCAGGAGCCCGACGCCGACCTGTGCGACGAGCAGCGTCTGCGCGAGCGAGAGGAGGTGCGTCGCGACGCGCCCCGCGCCCCGGCCGCGCCAGTAGAGGTAGCCGCCCGCGAACGCCGCCATCGAGCAGACCGCGATCACCGCCGCCCCCAGCCACGGGTGGATCTCCGCCACGCGCCGAGGGTAGCGAAGCGGGCCGCGGCACTCGACGGCAAACACCGGCAGAACGCCGTGCTGCTCCGGGGCCACGCTCCGCGTGCCTCGCTAGCCCCCGATGATCGCGCCCGATCCCGTGACGCTCTGCGTGACGTCCTGGGGATTGCCCGCATAGAGGATTGCGCCCGAGCCGGGGACGGAGGCATCGAGGGTCTCGGTCGCCGTGACGACGATGCTTCCCGAGCCGCTCACGACTGCCCGCACGTCGTTCGCGACAAGCCGCGTGAACTGCACCGTCCCGGAGCCGCTGACGGTGACATCCAGCCGCGTCGCCGCTCCGCTCCCGGTCAGCGTCCCACTGCCCGGCAAGGTCACCTCGAGGCTGTCTGCCTGGATGTCGTCGACGACGATGTTGCCGCTGCCTCCGAGCGTCAAGGCGTTCAGCGTCGGGACAGCGACCTCGACGCTCATCGGGCTCTTCGTCGTGAAGCTGCCGGGAGTGTTGGCGATGACGAGGTTGCCCGACTGCACCTCGGTCGTGACGCGGTCGAGGAGGTTGTCGTCGGCCTTCACGACGACGGACTGCTCCTCGCCGACCCTGATCACGACGTTGTTGCTCCCTGCGAGCTCGACGCTGTCGAACGCGGCCACGTCACGAGCCTGCGTCGCAGCGACGCCGGATCCCTCGGTAGCCGGGTTGGCCGAGTCGGACGAGTCTCCGAGCACGTCGAAGTGATACACGAGCGCAACCGTCAGCCCGCCGAGCAGAAAGGCCAGGATCGCGATCAGCACCCACCTCGAGCGGTGCCGTTCCGGCCCGGGGTGAACAGGTGTGGGGGCGACGGTCATGGCCCTCCCTTCCCGCGCGGGCGCCGAAGCGGCTCACCTCCGAGTCGTCTGGAGCGCGGCGCGCATCGTTGTGCCTTCACGAAGACACGCCGAGTATCGCTTGCCCATCCGGGGGGACGCATCGGGCGGCGCACCGAGTCGCATGCGGGAAAGCCGCAGCTTTGGCCGCGGCGGAGGGGCTCGACTGGCTAGGATCGGTCGGCAGTGGTGACCGAAGGACAGCCGGCTCCAGGGTTCACGCTCGCGTCGGACGCGGGCGACGAGGTTTCGCTCGGATCGCTTCGCGGGCGTCCCGTCGTGCTGTTTTTCTATCCTAGGGACGACTTGCTCGCGATTTGAAGTAACGGAGTAGTCCGCAGAGGCGAGCCGCGCCCGCTCGTCCGGCCAGGCCAACGTTGCGGATGTCGCGGATCTCGTTGAACCGAGGATCCCTGTGCGTGCCGCACTCCGTTGGGTCGACGAGTCGTAGTACATGTACACCTCCGGGGCGGACAGCGCCACCAGGAGGCATGCGGCGATAACCGCTCCGCGTACGGGCCTGATGTTCACGATCGCCCCGGCAGCGAGCAACACCATCGCAGGTAGAGAGACGATCAAGTATTTGGCGATGAAGACCGGCTGTAGTACTTCCGAAGCCGCGTACGTCGCGACGGCTGGGAGAAAGGCCCAGGCAGCGGTGAAGGCCAGGCCGAAGGCGAGTCGTTTGGAGTCGGTTGCTCGGCGTAGGGCAAGCGCGCACGCCACGAGCACGATCCCAAGATGAAGGAAGCTATTCCCCGCAAACTGCGCGTAGGTCGAAAGGATCGCGATCGCGCCTAGTTCGGGAACTTCGATCCAATCCAGCCCTCCGCCGCCGTAGCTGTGCAACGTGTACGCCATCGGTGCGATGAGCGCGGCCATGAGCGCGAAGCTCGTGAGCCATGTGCGGCTGATCGCTTCGCGCCGCTTGAACACGGCGAGCGTCAGGAGCTGAACAAGGAGCACCCAGATCGCAAAGGCATGCGCATAGAACGCGAGCACCGAGAACACGATGTATCCGACGCGACTTCGGATTCTTGGGCGCTCGAGCTCGGCGACGAAGAAGTACGACGAAAGCACAGTGAGTAGAGCCAGGAGGGCATATGAACGTGCGTATTGTGCGTACTCCAGGAAGAAAACATTGGTCGAAATCAGGACAGCGGCGAGAAGCCCTGCAGGAGTACCAAACAGGCGCACACCGAGCGCGTAGACGACGGGGACGCAGAGGACAGCCGCTACCACCGAAAGGCTCCTCGCCGCGACGACGCTGTCGCCAAACACGTCTGTCCAGATCTTGAGTACGGCGTAGTAGAGGCTCATGTTGGGGTCAGTGTGTGTGGCGATCTCCCAGACGTCTCCCCACGACTGCTGCGCGTGCGCGAGGCTGACCTCTTCGTCGAGAACGAACAGGCGCTGATCCAAACGCAAGGAACTCAGCCCAGCCACAAGCACCATGAGACCGGCGACGATCGCGTGAGGATGTGTGCAGGCGAACGCACCGGCGCGTGCACCGTGAGCGTGCCGGACAGCGTCGTCGGCGACCCCCACGGACTGGGATGCTAGACCTGGCGATCGGACGTCAATCGTCGGCGCTCATCACGGGTGCCGTCCCTGCGCTGGCGCGGTAGCCCCGTGGCACGCCCGGGAACGGGGGAACGCCACGCATCACAGCCGGCGCCTCGCATCCGCCAGCCGCTCCGACGCCGAACGCCGGTGGTACCCGCGACCAACGAGCTGATCGAAGTACGCGACAACGATCGACGTGCCCTCGCCAGGCCTCACCGTCGCGACCGAACGCTGCAGGGCGACTGCTTCCCGAGAGAGGCCCAGGACCGAAGACGTCCATTTCTCGACCGTGTCAGTTGAGCCCGTCACGCTCTGCGGCGCTCCGGATACGCTCGACCTGTTCCCGTGGTCACACGAATCGATGGCCGTCGCGATCCCAGACACGCGAGACACGGAGGACGCCGACGGCCCGACGAACGGAGGCAGCCTTGCCAGTGGAAGAGGGACTTCCGGCACCGGACTTCACGCTCGACTCCGACACAGGCGAGGTGGTCACGCTGTCCTCCCTGAGGGGGTCGCCCGTCGTGCTGTACTTCTATCCCAAGGACGACACGCCCGGCTGTACGGCGCAGGCGTGCGGGATCCGCGATGCGTGGGGGGAGTTCGAGAAGGCCGGCGCGGTCGTGCTCGGGGTGAGCCCGGACGGCGAGACGTCGCACGCGAAGTTCAAGGAGAAGTACGACCTGCCGTTCACGCTCCTCGCAGACACCGGCCACGAGGTCGCCGAGGAGTACGGCGTCTGGGCCGAGAAGACGTACGGAGGGAAGACGTACATGGGCGTCGACCGCTCGACGTTCGTGATCGACGCGGACGGGAACGTCGCAAGGGTCTTCCGCAAGGTGAAGCCCGACGAGCACGCCGACCAGGTGCTCGAGGCCCTCGCCGCGACGTAGAGCGGGGCAAGCATGTTCCGGCCGCCCTGGGGCCGCGGCTACACTGATCGTCCGCGCGGATGTGGCGGAATTGGTAGACGCGCACGGTTCAGGTCCGTGTGCCCGTAAGGGCGTGGAGGTTCAAGTCCTCTCATCCGCATCGCGCGGCCGCTCCCCGCAGCTCGCGCCGACGACGCGGGAGGCGTTGCGACCCTGCATGGACGTGTGGGGTGTAAGAGTCCATGGCGAACCGTAGGGCAGAGCGAACCCTCTCCGAGCGACAGGGCATACGGACCGGCGACGAGTGGCTGCGACACGTCCCGTCGATGAGCAGCGCGACGAGTTCGACCGACGCGAGCAGGAGACGTGACGCAGGCTCGCCGGTTGTACGCGAACAGTCCGCGGATCGTGCGCTGGTGCATGGTGTGGCTTGCAGGACGGCGATGGTGGCAATTCGGCCGGCCACCGACAGGGCTCATACGCTACGACGATGGCGATCAAGAACACGATCCTCGGCTGGCTTCGTCGTCCGCACGAGAAGGACGAGGAGCAGGGAGAGATCGACGCTCGGCCGGGTCGTAGGTCTTCCGACAAGGAAGACTTCATCGCCGCCGAGAAGTTCGGCATGAGGAGCCGCGAGTTCGACGAGGGCCAGGACAGGCCTCGGCACTGAACCGCTCCGACCCTCGGCCGATAGGCGCGGTCACACCGTGAGTCACGACCCCCGACGTGCAGGGATGGGGTACCTTTCATCCGCATAGCGCGGGTCGGGCGCCGACTCAAGGCGCAGGCCGGCGTCTCAATCACCGGTGACGCGCGCGCTCCCCTCCTTCGCCATTCTCGCAGCCGCAGCGCTGGTCGCGATGCTCGCGGGCGCCGGTGCGGGGCAACCGCGGGTCGAGCGCGGCGACCGCACGGAGGTCGTCGTCCAACTGGCCGCGCCGCCCCTCGCACGCGCCGGCGGTACGGGAGCCGCACGCAGGATCGACACGGAGCAGCGACGCTTCACGGCTGCGCTTCGCGGGTCGATCCCCGGCGCCACCGTCCGCTGGCGATATCGGCTCGTCGCCAACGGGCTCGCGGTCGTCGTCCCGCGCCGCGAGCTCGGCCGGCTCTCGCGCCTCCCGGGCGTGAAGCAGGTCTTCGCCGACGTCACCTACCACGCGCTCGCGGGCCCCGATGCGGCGACCATCCGCGCCAGGGACCTGCCGAACGCACCGCTCGGGAACGCGGGCGCCGGGGTCAAGATCGGGATCATCGACGACGGCGTCGATCAGAAGCACGCGTTCTTCGACCCGTCGGGCTACACGATGCCCGCGGGCTTCCCGAAGGGTCAGGCCGCGTACACGACGGCGAAGGTGATCGTCGCCCGAGCCTTCCCTCCAGCGGGCGCCACCTGGAAGTACGCGGGACTCCCCTTCGATCCCGAGGACTCCGGTCACGCGACCCACGTCGCCGGTATCGCCGCCGGCAACGCGAACACCCTTGCCAACGGGTTGCGGATCAGCGGCATCGCGCCGAGGGCCTACATCGGCAACTACAAGGCACTCACGATTCCCACGCGGTCCGGGCTGGGCCTCAACGGCAACGCGCCCGAGATCGTGGCGGCGATCGAGGCCGCGGTCGCCGACGGCATGAACGTCATCAACCTCTCGCTGGGCGAGCCGGAGATCGAGCCGTCACGGGACATCGTGGCGCTGGCGCTCGATGCCGCTGCGGCGGCGGGCGTCGTCCCGGTGGTCGCTGCGGGCAACGACTTCGACGACTTCGGCCGCGGCTCGCTCGGCTCGCCGGGCAGCTCGGCCGCCGCGATCACCGTCGGCGCGACCACCTCCGCCGCGTCGCCGTCGATCGCCAGCTTCTCCTCCGCGGGGCCGACCCCGATCTCGCTCCGCCTGAAGCCGGACGTGGTCGCCCCGGGCACCTCGATCCTCTCCTCCCAGCCAGGCGGATGGGGCCTCTCCTCCGGTACGAGCATGGCCTCGCCGCACGTCGCCGGCGCGGTCGCGCTGCTTCTCCAGCGGCACCCCGACTGGAGTCCCGCGGAGGTCAAGGCCGCGCTGACCGTGACGGCGCGACCGGTGGCGGGCGGGGACGGCCAGGTCGGCCCGACGCGCGCGGGCGCCGGCCTCGTCGACGTCGCCGCCGCCGACACGCCCGTGCTCCGGCCGACGCCGACGGCCGTCTCGTTCGGGCTCGTCCGCTCCGAGACGATCACGAGCCGAAGCGCGGCCATCGAAGACGTCGAGGGCGGAGCCGGGGAATGGACGGTGTCGGTCGAGCTGAGCGCGAAGCCCGCGGGCACCGAGATGGATGCGCCGTCGACGACCACCGTGCCGGGGCCCCTCCCGCTGGACCTCGTCGCCGGCACGACCGACGGAGAGATCTCCGGAGCGGTCGTGCTCCGCCGGGGGGGCCTCGTCCGGCGGATACCGGTCTGGGGGCGCGTGGAGATCCCGAAGCTCGCGGTCGCCGGAGCGCGGGCACTCCAGCGGCCGGGCACCTACACCGGGGACACGCGAGGGAGACCGTCGCTCGTCGACACGTACCGCTACCCGGAGGTCCCCGCGGACGGCCCCGTGTCGTCTCGCCTGGCCGGCCCCGAGCAGGTCTTCAAGGTGCACCTGACGCGGCGCGTCGCGAACTTCGGCGTTGCGATCGTCGGGCGCGGGCCCGGCTCGCGCGTCGAGCCGCGCGTGGTGCGCGGCGGCGACGAGAACAGGCTTACGGGCTACGCCGCGCTCCCGTTCGACCAGAACCCGTACGTGACGGAGTTCGGCAGCCCCGTGGCCGCCGCCGGCGCGCTTCGCCCTGCGCCCGGGACGTACGACGTCGTCTTCGACAGCCCCACGGCCGCGGGGGCAGGGAGCTTCCGGTTCCGCTTCTGGGTCGACGACGTCGAGGCGCCGAGCGCGACGGTCGTCGGCCGAACGGTTCCTCGCGGCGCGCCGATCAGGATTCGCGTCGCCGACGGCGGCTCGGGACTCGACGTGAGCTCGATCGAGGCGACGCTCGACGGCCGCCCGGCACGTGCCCCGCTGGTCGGTGGCGAGATCCGAGTCGCGACGGCGTCCGTCGCGGCCGGACGCCATCGCCTGCGGGTCGCACTCTCCGACTTCCAGGAGACGCGCAACAACGAGAACGTCGCGAGCATCCTGCCGAACACGCGCACCGTCTCCGTGAACGTCACGATCGTCTCCCGCTGACGGCCGCTCGCGCCCTCCGCGAGCGTTGCGGCGCGCGGCCAGGAGACTATGGTTGTGGTCGTCGCGATGCGCACCGCCGACAGACGAGCCGCCGCCGAGCCGGCCCTGCCAACCGGTGCGACCGCGACGATCAAGCTCCGCCCGCCGGGTGCCCCGGCGCCGCTGCTCCCCCGTCGGCGGTTGCACGCCGTCCTCGACGACGTGCCGCGGCGCCGCCTGACGAGCGTCGTCGCCGGCGCGGGGTTCGGCAAGTCGACTCTCCTCGCGGCCTGGGCGGCTGACGTGAACTGCGCCTGGTACACGGCGTCGTCCGAGGACGTCTCGCTGGCCACGTTCGCGCGCGGCGTGGCCGACGCGCTCCGGCTGCGCGTACCGGCTCTGCCCGTCGATGCGGCGAACGCCGTCAAGGCGGGCGCCGGGCCGGGCACGGGAGAGGACGATGCGGGGCGAGGGCGTGGGTTCGCCGCCCTGATCTGCGAGACCCTGCAGACCGAGCTTCGCCGCGACCTGGTGTTGGTGCTGGACGACGTCCACGAGATCGCCGCATCGGCAGGCGCGATCCAGACCATCGAGGCGCTCTGCCGGCAGGCTCCGGAGCGCCTGCACCTCGTCGTCGTGTCCCGCGACGAGCTTCCCTTCCCCGTCGAGCGGCTCCGGGGACAGGGGCAGGTGCTGGAGATCACCGGGTCGCAGCTCGCGTTCGACGTGGACGAGACCGCGACGCTGCTCGCCGAGCTCACCGGCAGCGCCGACCCGGCCGTGGCGGGGGAGCTGCACCGACTCACCGGCGGCTGGCCGGCGGCCGTCCGTCTCGCCGTGGAGACCCTGCGCGGCGTGCCCTCCAGCGAGATCCCCGCCGCGCTCGAGCGCATGCGGCGCCCCGGCGGGCCGCTGCTCTCGTACCTGGCCGCCGAGGTCTTCGCCGGCGAGCATCCACGGGTCGCAGAGCTCGTCGCACGCGTCGCGCCGCTCGAGCGCTTCACCGCCGAGCTCTGCGCCGCGCTCGGCATCGAAGGTGCTGACGAGACGCTGCACGCCCTCGCGCGCCGTGGGCTCTTCGTCGAGCTTCAGGGCTTTGCTCCGGGCTGGTACTCGCTCGGCGCCCCCGTGCGCGAGTTCGCGCTCGCGCGGCTCGCGCCGAGCGACGCGGAGATGCGCGAGGTGCGGATCGCCGCGTCTCGGTGGTTCGAGAGCCGGCACGAGCCCGAGGAGGCTCTGCGGGCGCTCTCGGCCGACGAGACCGCGGACACGGCGCGCCTGCTCGAGGCCCACGGCGGCACGCTCCTCTCCCACGGCGCCGTCGACGCCGTGCTCGACGCGGCCGGCCGGCTCCCGCCGGAGCTCCGCACGTCCGCGGTGGAACAGCTCGTCGGCGAGGCGCACCAGATCCGCGGCGACTGGGACGAGGCGCTGCGGTGCTTCGAGCGTGCGACCGAGCACGCCGACCGGCTCCCGCCAGCGCTCGCGTGGCGGATGGGCCTCCTGCTCCACCTCGGGGGACGGCTCGACGAGGCCGTGGCGGTCTACGACCGGGCCGACGAGTCAGGCGAGCCGCGGGACGTCGCCCTGCTTCTCGCCTGGCGCGCGTCGGCGCACTGGCTTCGCGCGGACGCCGACGCGTGTCGCGCCGACGTCACGCGCGCGTTCGACGTGGCGTCGAGGGCGGACGACCCGCAAGCGCTGGCGGCCGCGCACACCGTGCTGGCGATGCTCGCCGCACTCGAGGGCGACCTCGGCGCCAACGACGCGCACTACCTCCGCGCGCTCGACTACGCCCAGCAGGCGGGAGACGTCCTCCAGCTCGTCCGCGTGCGCACGAACCGCGGCTCGCGCCACGTGGAGGAATGCTCCTACGAGGAGGCGATCTCGGAGCTCGACCACGCGCTGCGCCTTGCCGATCTCACCGGCTTCGCCGCCTTCCGGGCGCTCGCCCTCTCGAACCGCGGCGAGGCGCTCTCGCGGCTGGGGCGGTTCGACGAGGCGCTCGCCGACCTCGAGGCGTCACGGGCGCTCTACCAGCGGCTCGGCTCGCGCATGATCTCGTACCCGCTCGAGAAGCTCGGCGAGGTCTACCGGATCCGGGGCGACGTGACGCTCGCGCGCGCGGCGTACGAGGAGGCCGTGCGGCAGGCGGAGGAGGCCGGAGACGTCCAGGGTCTCGTTCCCGCGCTGACGGGACTCGCACGGACGGTCGTCGCCGATGAGCCCGACGAGGCGGAGCGGCTGGCGGAGCGCGCGCTCGCGCTCGGGCCGGGGATGAACCAGGTGCAGGCGCGGCTCACCGCCGGCTGGATCGCGCTCGCGCGCGGTGACACCGAGCGCGCCGCCCGGCACGGGGCGGACGCGGCGTCGGACGCCGGGCGCCGTCGCGATCGCGCGGCGCTCGCGGAGTCGCTCGAGCTTCGTGCGCTGGCGGGCCCGGCCGCCGGACGGGACGCCGAGCGGCTCGCCGAGGCCGAGACGATCTGGCGCGAACTGGGCAACCCCGCCGGACAGGCGCGCGCGGCACTGGTGGGGGCGCTCCTCGCCGGCGACGACGGGGCCGCCCGGCGCGCCGAGGCGGCGCTCGCAGAGGTGGGCGCGAAGGGCTACCGGGCGGCGCTGGCGCTCGTCCATCCTCTCACCGGCGTCCCGCCGGTGATCGTCCAGTCGCTCGGACGGTTCCGGGTCCTGCTGTCGGGCGAGCCTGTGCCGCTCGGCGCCTGGCAGTCGCGCAAGGCGCGCGACCTGCTCAAGCTCCTCGTCGCGCGACGCGGCCGCCCGACCCCGCGCGACGTCCTGATGGAGGCGCTCTGGCCCGAGCAGGGGCCAGGCCCGCTCGGCAACCGGCTGTCCGTCCTGCTCAGCACCGTCCGGGCCGTCCTCGACCCGGGCAAGCGCCACGACCAGGACCACTTCGTCGGCGCGGACAAGAACGCCGTCTGGCTCGACCGCGCGAACCTGTCGATCGACGTCGAGGAGTTCCTCGAGGCGGCCGACGAGGCACTCGTGCTCCACCGAGCCGGCGAGCGCGACGCGGTCGCGCGGCTCACGGCCGCCGAGGAGGCCTACACCGGTGACTTCCTCGAGGAGGACGCCTACGAGGACTGGACGGTGGCAGTGCGCGAGGAGGCGCGCGCGGCGTACACGGCCGTCGCGCGGGCGCTTGCAGACGACGCGGCGGCGCGCGGCGACGTGGACGCGACCACGCGCTACTCGCTCCGGGTCCTCGAGCGCGACCCCTACGACGAGCCGGCCCACCTCGGGCTGGTCGCGGCGCTCGACGCCGCGGGGCGGCACGGCGAGGCGCGACGCTGCTTCCGCACCTACTGCGCACGAATGGACGAGATCGGCATCGAGTCGGCTCCCTTCCCGGCCGCACCGCGTTGAAGCAGTCGCAGACGCCTGAAACGGGCACTAAGGGAACCTGAAGATCTCGGTGCACCATGGTCGCATGCACCGGCACGAGGACACGACGTCGAGCGTCGCCGACCCGTCCATCGGCGGGTCACTGACGCAGACGTTCGTCGTCCGACTGTGGGAGACGCCCGAGCCTACGTGGGGAACGGACACGGGCCTCCGCGGTGTGGTCGAGCACGTCCGAACCGGCGACTCCGTCGCCTTCGGAAGCGCGGATGCGTTGCTTGCCTTCCTGCAGACGGCAGCGGGAGTGGATACGGGCTCGACGGGGGGAGCGGCGTGACGCGGCGGGGGCCTTTCGCGAGGGCCCTCTCCGCTCGCGCCTCCTAGGGACGCTTCGAGCGGGGCTCCTCGGTGGTCGGGAGCGCGTCCAGGTCACGCCGGACGCTCTCGACGAAGTCGTCGTCGTCCGTTCGCACCACGCGGAGCTTCGCCTTGCGCCGCTCCCGCTCACGCCGCCGACGGGCGTCGGTGCCCACGACGCCCGAGACCCTCGGCCACTCCGCGGCGACGACGAGGAGGACGCCAAGGGCGAGCAGGACGATCCACGGCCAGCTCACGCTCCGATTCTACGTCAAGGGACGCGTCAGGGAAGACCGCGCTTCCTCCACGCGGGCTCGCGCCGCGCAGCCCTCGAGGTGGTCGTCGACCAGCCCCATCGCCTGCATGAACGCATAGACGGTCGTCGGGCCGACGAACGTCCAGCCGCGGCGCTTCAGCTCCTTCGCGAGTGCCCGCGACGCGTCGGTCTGCGTGAGCTCGAGCAATGCCTCGCGGGTCAGGCGTCGCGGCCGGTCGGCGTCGGGGGGCTCGAAGCGCCAGACGAATGCGGCGAGCGAGCCCTCGGCCTCGACGAGCTCGACCGCCCTTCCCGCATTGTTGATCGTGGACTCGATCTTCCCGCGGTGGCGCACGATCGACGCGTCCCCGAGGAGCCGCTCGACGTCGCGCTCGTCGAACCGGGCAACCGTCCGGAAGTCGAAGCCGGCGAACGCGCGCCGGAACGCCTCCCGCTTGCGCAGGATGGTCAGCCACGAGAGGCCCGCCTGGAACCCCTCGAGGGCGAGCTTCTCGAACAGCCGGACGTCGTCGGTGACGGGCAGCCCCCACTCGTCGTCGTGGTAGGCGCGGTAGGCGAGGTCGTCGCTCCCGCCCCACCGGCAGCGGGCGACGCCGTCCTCGTTCCGAACGAGCCCGTCGGCCGGGCTCATCGCACCACGATCTCCATCTCGAGGCCGGCGAGCGGCACCCCGGCGTCGGCGGTGACGAGCCACGTGTCCTGCATGTAGAGGCAGTCCTCGCCGTTCCCGGCGATCGCGTGCGGGTGCATCGAGAGCACCATGTTCTCTTCGAGCTCGGTCTCGACGCCCTCCCCCACCTTCGGGAACTCGATCATCGTCATCCCGATCGAGTGCCCGGTGACGTGGCCGAGGTGGTAGCCGCGCCCGGTGAACCCCTTCGAAACCGCCATGTGGACGTCGTGGCACGTCGCGCCTGCCCGCATCGCGCTCTTCGCCGCGGCGAAGTACTCGTCGTACGCCTCGGCCATCGCCTTCGTGTCGTCGGTGAGCTCCGTCTCCGCGGCCGCCACCGCGCGGGACACCTCGACCCAGTGCATCCCGGGGCCGGCGATCTCGAGGGACGGGAGGACGAAGTCGCCGAGCACCTCGTCCTTGCGCGCGATCTTGAACTCCGGGAAGGCGACCCCGGAACGACCGGGCGCCGTCAGCACCATGTTCATGGTCAGCCTGCCGCAGCCCTCGGCGACGAAGTACTCCTCCGCGGCGGCCATGACGTCCGCCGCGGTGCGCCCCGGCGCGTACGCCTCCGCCCACAGCTCGAAGCCGCGGCGGTTGATGCGCACCGAGTCGCGGACGCTGGCGAGCTCCGCCTCGCTCTTCACGGCCCGCGCGAGGTCGAACTCCACGTCGAACGGAACGATGTCGAAGCCTTCGAGGGGCCGGTAGTCCCGCACCGTCATCACGTAGTCGAGGCCGTAGACGCCGATGCGCTTCCAGCCCGCATCATTCGCGAAGGCCGCGATCGCCGCGCCGGGCAGTGGGTCGAAGCGCTGCTCGATCAGCGCCGTGCCATGCTCGCCGACGTACCGAGCCTCCGACGGGAAGACGACGAACGGGTTGCCGTCCGCCGGCACGACCACGTACGCGTAGCGGTGGACGATCTGGAAGCCGGACATGTACGTCACGGCCCCTTCGAAGCCGGAGTACTCGCTGCCGGCGACGACGAGACCATCGAGATCGTGCGCGGCCATCGCGGCGCGGACGCGCGCGTAGCGCCGGTCCAGCTCCGCCGCCAGGAGCTCGCGATCTAGGACTGCTGTTGCCATGAAGCCTCGACCCCCTTGATCAGCGCGGTGATGGTGTCGTGGAGCGGTGTCGGCACGCCGAGCTCCCGTCCGAAGCGGGCGATGCCGCCGTTCAGGTAATCGACCTCGGTGGCGCGGCGCGCCTCGACGTCCTGGAGCATCGACGCCTTGTGCCCGAACGCGACGTCCGGGCGCGCGGCATGGTCGATGAGCTCTTCCGGGTCGGCGTCGAGCACGATCCCCTGCGCCGCGGCGACCGCCTTCCCCTCGTCGACGAGCCCCGAGACGACCGCCCGCAGGTCCGGCCGCTCGCAGAGCCGGCCGTGGGTCAAGCCGGTGAGCGCGCCCATCGGGTTCGTTGCGGCGTTGAAGATCACCTTCCGCCACTGCCCGGGCCGAGCGTCGGCGACGGCGGTGGTCGGCATCCCGGCGCGCGTGCACGCGTCGGCAAGCGGCACGATCGCCTCGACCGCGATCGGCCGCGGCTCGAACGGGCCGAAGGTCGTGTCGCCCTTCACGTCCCACTGGACGACGCCGGGCTCGAGCAGCTTTCCGGCCGGGAAGGTCGTCCCGCGGATCACGCGCTCGACGTGCGGCGCGAGCGTCTCCTCGTTCCCCACGCCGTTCATCACGCTCGCGACCGCGCCGCCGGCGAACGCGTGGGACGTGGCCGCGATAGCGGCCCCGGCATGCATCGCCTTCGTCGCCACGATGCCGAAGTCACAGGCGGGGATCGCCGCGGAGTCGCTCGTCGCGCGCGGGCGGCCGACGACGTCGCCCGCCCCAGTCAGTTGCAAACCGTTCTGGTTGATAGCGTCGACATGCGCTTTGTTCAGGTCGAACGCCCACACCTCGACGTCGTCCAGGGTGGCGAGATTCGCGGCGAACAGCGACCCGACGGCTCCGCACCCGACTACGCAGATCCTCATGCAGCTCCTTCCGACGGCACGTCCTTGGAGACACCTCCGGTGCGGCGCGGGCGCGGCAAGCGGAACTCGCGCCCACCCGTGAGGCCCGACGGGCGGAGGACGAGCACGGTCGCCATCAGCGCGCCGAGAATCACGAGCCGGGCGCCCTGCGGCAGGTCGACGTTCACGCCGGCGACCCCCACGCCCTGCTCCGCCTCGCTCAGGAACGAGTCGAGCCCGCTCACCGCGAGTGCGCCGATCACGGCGCCCCACAGGCTCGTGATCCCGCCGATCACGAGCATCGCGAGGGTCACGAACGTCAGCTCGAGGTACACCTGGTCGGCCGTGATCGAGCCGAGCATGTGGACGTAGAGCCCGCCCGCGAGCCCGGCGAGCGCGCCGGAGAGCGTGAACGCCCACAGGCGCTGGCGATGGACGTCGATCCCTGCCGCCTGTGCCGCCGCCGCGTCCTCGCGCGTCGCGCGGAGCGAGCGCCCGAAGCGGCTGCGCTGGTACGCGTACGCGACCGCGATCACGACCACGGTGCCGATCGCCGCCTCCGTGAGGCCGGTCGTCTCGGGGACGAGCGACAGCGTCGTCGCGCCGGGCCCGATCTTCGTCCACTCCCGCAGGAGGTTGTGCGTGATCTCGAGCACGGCGAACGTGGCGATGCCCGCGGCGAGCCCCGAGAGCCGCATCAGAGGGACCCCGACGAGGAACGCGAACGTCGCGCCGACGAGGGCGGCGAGCACGAGCGAGGGCAGGTTGCCGATCGTGTGGTCGCGAAGCAGCGGGAAGAGGTCCGGCAGGACACCCTGCTTCGACTCGAGCGGCACGGTCATCACGCCGGACGCGAACGCTCCGACGGCGACGAAGCTGAGCTGCCCGAACGACAGCACCCCGGAGTTGCCGACGAAGACGTAGATCGCGACGACGATCGCCACCGAGAGGATCGCCGTGAGGAAGTAGATCTCGATCGCCCGCGACGTGAAGGACCCGAGGATCGCGGTGCCGACGACGAGCAGCGCCGGCGCGGCGAGCTGGAGCCAGGGCTCGACGCGCTTCACACCCGCTCCACGAGGCTCGTGCCCCCGCGCGCGAAGAGCCCGGAGGGCCGCACGAGCAGGACGAGGATGACGAGCGCGAACACGACCGACGGGAGAAACACGGTCTTGTCGGTCGGCAGCGCGCCGTTGATCACACCGGTCGCGAACCCGATCGAGAAGCCGCCGAGCGTCGCCGTCCACAGCCGGTCGATGCCGCCGACGACGACCCCGACGAGCACGATGATCGTCTCCTTGAGCGCGAAGTCCGGAGCGACGAGCGGATTCTGGACCGTGAGGAGGACGGAGACGGCGGCCGCGATGAGGGCCGAGAGCAGCACCGCGGTCGCGATCACGGTGTTGGCGCGCACGCCGAGGAGCCGGGCCGTCCCGAAGTCGACCGCGGCCGCCCGCATCTGGAGCCCGATCCGCGTGCGCGTGAGGACGAGCGCGAGCAGCGACAGCGCGACCACAGCGACCACCACGGCGACGATCGTCACCTTGCGGACCTCCACGCCCCAGACGGTGATCGCACGGTTGAGCGACGCCACCGAGGCGGCGGGCTCCCCGATCGTGTCGTCGCGGACGTCGATCAGCAGCGCGACGTTCTGGAGGATGAACGCGACCGCGAACGTCGTCACGAGCATCACCGCGGGGGATTGCGTGCGCAGCGGCCGGAAGACCAGCCGGTCGAGCGCCCCCGAGAGGACGATCACGACGGCGAAGCACGTGACGATGCCGAGCCAGGTGGGCCAGTCGGCCTGCGACGTGAAGGCGAGCGTGTATGCACCGGCCATGATCAGCTGCCCGTAGGCGAAGTTGACGAGCCGGAGCACGCCGAAGACGAGCCCGATGCCGACCGCCATCAGTGCGTAGATCGCGCCGAGCCCGACGGCGTCGACGAGCGTCTGCGCGTCGAGCGACGCGAGGAGCGCCGCGCCGCTCACGAGAGGTAGGCGTGCACCATCGCCTCGGTGTCGTCCGCGTCGGCGGGCGTGAGCGTGAGCCGCACCTCGCCGTTCGCCAGGAGGTACGTCCGGTCTGCCAACGCGACCGTCCTCTGCGCGCGCTGCTCGACGAGGAGCACGCTGATCCCGCCACGCCGGATCTCGGCGAGGGCGTCGAAGACGACGTCGACGATCTTGGGCGCGAGCCCGAGCGACGGCTCGTCGAGGAGCAGCACGTCCGGCGAGGCGACGAGCGCCCGCCCGATCGCGAGCTGCTGCTGCTGACCCCCCGAGAGCGCGCCCGCGTGCCGCCGGCGGAACTCGGCGAGCACCGGGAACATCTCGTGGACGCGTGCGATCGCGGGCTCGCTCCCCCGACGCTCGCGCCGGGCGCTCATTCCGAGCCGGAGGTTCTCCTCGACGGTGAGCTCCGCGAAGATACGCCGCCCCTCGGGTACGAGGGCGACGCCGGACCGCGCGATCGCCTCCGGCGCACGGCCACGGAGCGAGCGGCCGGAGAGCCGGATGTCGCCCGCGTGGACCGGGACGGCGCCCATGATCGCGTGCAGCGTGGTCGACTTGCCTGCGCCGTTCGGGCCGATCAGGCCGACGATCTCGCCCTTGCGCAGCTCGAGCTCGAGGCCGCGGACGGCGGCCACGCCGCCGTAGCGGACGACGAGGCCGTCGACCGCGAGTATCGGAGGCGCGGTGGCCTCCACTGCACTCACCGGTCCTCCTCCACCGCGCTCTCGCCGAGATAGGCGGCGGCCACGTCGAGGTTGCCGCGGATCTCGTCCGGCGACCCCGAGGCGAGCATCCGCCCCTGGTCGAGGACCTCGATCCGGTCGCACACGTCCATGATCAGCGCCATGTTGTGGTCGATCAGCAGCACGCCGGCCTTGTGATCGTCACGGACGGCGCGTACGACGGCCGCGAAGTCCGGGACCTCCGCCTCCGGCAGACCCGCGGCCGGCTCGTCCATGAGGACGTAGTGCGGCTCGGTCGCGAGCGCGCGGGCGACGCCGAGCCGGCGCTCGTCCCCGTGGGGGAGCGACGAAGCCGGCGCCTCGGCCCGTGCCTCGAGCCGGAGCAGGCCGAGCAGCTCGGACGCGCGACGGCGCGCCTCGCGGGGGCCGGCCCCCACGCCGATCGCGGCGACCTCGACGTTCTCGCGGACGCTCAGGCTCCGGAACGACCGGCTGTGCTGGAACGTCCGCGCGAGCCCGCTCCGCCCACGCCGGTGTGCCGGCCAGCGCGTGACGTCGCGGCCGTCCAGCTCGATCGTCCCCGACGTCGGAGCGTCGAAGCCGCTCATCAGGTTCACGAGCGTCGACTTTCCGGCCCCGTTCGGGCCGATGAGCCCGACGACCTCGTGACGGTGGAGCGTGACCGTCACGTCGCGGAGCGCCTCCACGCCCTCGAATGACCGTGACACGGCGGTGGCCCGGAGAGAGTCCCCGGGCCACCGCTCGTCGTCGGACGTGACGCCCAGCACGCGCCCTAGAGCTTCGGAACGACCTTGGCGGTGACCGTGCCGACCACCTTCGCCTTGCCGTCCTGGATCCGGATCACGCGGTACTGGCGGCCGAACACCGTGTGGAGCTGCGGCGTGAAGCTCACGAGGCCCGAGATCGTCGGGACCTTCCTGAACTTCACCATCTGCGCCGCGAGTGCCGTTCCCTGCGTCGAGCCCTTCGCCCGCTTGATCGCGGACACGACGCCGTCGATGGCTGCCGCGCCGGTCACGAACCCGCCGGTGCCGGCCTTGACGGCCTTTGCGAGCGCGTTGACGGCCTTGCTCGGATCGTCCCCGAACGCCGAGGCGAACGTGACGAGGTAGTAGTTCGAGACGACCGGTTCCTTCGGCAGCCAGTACGTGCCGTCCCCCGCCCACGAGTTGAGGATTGGCGTGTCGTTCCCGAGGGAGCGGAGACCGGCCACGAGCGCCGGCAGCTCCCCGAACGCCGTCGACGTGACGATGACGTCCGCCTTCGCGCCGTTGAGCCGGCTGACCGCGGTGTTCACGTTGTTGGCGCCCGTCGCGTACGACTCCTTCGCGACGACCTTCCCGCCCAGCTGCGTGAAGCGCTTCTCGAACGCCTGCACGACGTTCTTGAAGTAGACGAGCAGCGTGTTCGTCGCGAGCGAGGCGCTCTTCCAGCCCTGCCGCCACGCGTACTCGGCCATCGCCGAGCCCTCGTCCTGGGCGACGTTGCCGAAGCTGAAGGCAAGCTGACCCTTCGCCCCGAAGCGCTTCGGCCCCATCTGGTCGGTGCCGATGCACGGCGCGACCGCGAGCATCCCGCGGTTCAGGGCCTCCTGGACGACCGGCGTGGCGTAGTCGACGTCGCAGGTGACGAACATGATGTCCGCGCCCTTGCCGATCAGGCTCGCGGCGCAGGACTTCGCCTTCGCCGGGTTGTTGTTCTGCGTGTCGCAGGTGATGATCCGCAGCTTCCTGCCGTTGACCCCTCCGCGTGCGTTGAGCTGGTTCACGCGGATGTTCGCCGCTGCGAGCGCCGGGCCGTCGAACGGGGCCATGTTGCCCTTCCCGTCGTAGGCCCACCCGATGATGATCGGGTCGGACTTCGCCGCAGACGCGGCCATGGCGGTGACCGCCGCGACCACGGTGAGCGTCGCGAGCAGCGCCGCGACCACTCCTGTCTTCCTTCGTGTCATCACGCCTCCTGGTGCGCTTGACGGTTGAACTCGGGTTCTCGCCACGACGCTTCCTTTGCCTTGACGAGGCGGTACAGCGCCGTGTGCAGGGGCACCGGCACTCCGTGCCTGCCGGCCTCGCGAACGAGCGAGCCGGTGATGAGGTCGATCTCTGTCGGCCTATGTGCTTCGACGTCCTCCAGCATCGACGGATAGTGGGCGGACCCCCGCTGCGTGGCGTGGACGTTCATCTCCCAGGGGTCCTCGTAGAGCTCGATGCCCGCTGCGGCCGCGACCGCCTTGCCCTCGTCGACGAGGCCGTGGACGAGGTGGCCGAGGTCGGCCGGCGTCTCCTCGTCACGGAAGTGGTGGTCGTGCCGCAGCCCCGTCAAGGCGGCGACGGAGTTGACGGTCGCGTTGAAGATGAGCTTCGACCACTGCGCCGGGCGAAGGTCTCCGAACACCTCGGCCTGGAGGCCGGCCCGCCGCACGAGGTCGCCGACCTCCTCGACGCGCTCGAGCGGCGTCCCCTCGTACGGCCCCATCCAGGTCGCCGTGTCCAGGACGTACTCGACCTCCGTGTCCGAGTGCTTCGTGCCCGACATGAACGTCACGGCCGACACGATCGGCCACTCGCCGTGCGCGCGGACGACCTCCTCGGCGCCGAGGCCGTTGAGCGTGGTCATGACGAGCGCGTCCGGGAACCGGCCCGCGAGGGACGTGGCGGCCTCCTCCAGCCCGTTCGCCTTCGTCGCGACGATCCCGAGGTCGAAGGGCTCGAGCTCGTCGGGATCGGCGGACGCGGTGACCTCGGCCATGAGGTCGCTCCGGCCCGTGACGCGCAGCCCCTCGCGGTTCAGGGCCTCCGCGTGCTCGGCGCGGCGCGTCAGCACCGACACATCGGCGACCTGTGCGAGATGCCCCGCGAACAGGCTCCCGATCGACCCCGCCCCGATCACGCAGACACGCTCGATCGACACGGGCGCGCTAGACCTGCGCGATCTCGGCCGCGTGCGCGGCGCGCACGCGCGGCATCACGGCGGACGCGAACAGCTCCTGGTTCTTGATCGCCATCCAGTGCGGCGCGCCACCCGCGTTGACCGTGATCCCGATCTCGGTGATCCCCGGGCAGAGCTTCTGCGTCTCCTCGATCCGCCCGACGATCTCGTCGGGCGTCCCGACCCAGACGTAGTCCTCCTCGACGAGCTGGTCGAACGGCACCTCGGCGAGCTGCTCCATGATCCCCGACGCGTAGAACCCGTACCCCGCCTTGCCGAGGGCGTCCGCAGCGGGCTTCTCGTACTCGAGCAGCGGGGAGCTGTTCCCGTAGATGAACTTCGAGACCCAGTCGCGGCCCTCGCGCAGCGCGGTCTCCCGGTCCTCGTCGAGGTGGCAGGCGTGGATCCACACGATGTCGGGTTGCATCCCGTGCTCCTCGCACTTCGCGCGGTAGAGGTCGAGCTGGGCCTCGAGCGCCTTGTACGGGAGGAGCGGCGGCACCGCGACGCCCCAGCCGTGCTCGGCCGCGAGCTCGTACGTCCGGTCGGACGTCCCCCCGAGGAAGATCCGGAAGTCCCGGCCGGGGAACGGGACGATGTGCGAGTCGGCGACCTCGAAGTACTCGCCCGTGTGGGAAAACCGCTCGTTGCGAAGCGCGGTGAAGAGCAGGTCGACGGCCTCCTCGTACCGCGGCCGCGCATGCTCGTCGAGCGGCACACCCGCCTTCTCCGGGATCCAGCCGTGCCCGCGGCCCACGCCCCACTCGTAACGGCCGCCCGTGAGGATGTCCGTGACCGCGATCGCGGACGCGAGCACCATCGGGTTCCAGTACGGCAGCGCATGCAGCATCGTCCGGAAGTGGATGCTCTTCGTCCGCTGCGCGGCGGCGGCGAAGAGCGCCGTCGGGTGCGCGGAGACCGAGAACTTGGGGAAGAAGAAGTGCTCGATCGAGGCGTAGCAGTCGTACCCGAGCCGGTCCGCGTTCTCGATCTGCTCGAGCACCTCGGCGTACAACTGCTCCGGCGTCTTCCCCTCGTGGAGCTGCATCTCGGTGTACAGGCTGAACCGCATCGACCGCCCTCCCCTCGGGTGACATGTCAAGAGCGAGTATCCCATCCCGGTGACATGACAGTCAAACACCGGCCGGCTCGCCGTCCCCGCTCTGCCGGTGCTCAGTACTCCGCGCCCTGCCAGCGGAGGTCGCGCGCGCCGACCTCGATCGCCGGGATCTCGACGGCGTCCGGATCGCTCGGCTCGTGGACCGGCGACCACACCCCCCACGAGCGACGGTAGTACATGAGCGGCGGCTCGAGGTCGTGCCGCACGCCCCCGTCGACGACCTGAGCGACGAGCACGACGTGGTCGCCGGCGACGACCTCGTCCACCGTCGCGCACTCCGCCCAGGCGAGCGTGTCGTCGTGGAGGAGCGGCAGGCCGGAGGGGGTCTCCCGCCAGTTGACGTGCGCGAACTTGTCCTCCTCCTTCGACGCGAACAGGAGACAGAGCTCGCTGCGGCCCACACCGATGAAGTTGACGACGAACGCCCGCCGCTCCCGGAGAGCGGCGAGCGTCCGGGAGCCGAGGTCGACGCAGACGAGGATCGTCGGCGGTGCCGCCGAGACGCTGCAGACCGCGGTGGTCGTGAGCCCGCGGGGCTCTCCGTCGCCGCTTCGGGTGGTGACGATCGCGACGCCCGACGGGAACGACGCCATCAGCTCGAAGAACGACTGGCGGTCGATCGTCATCGGAGAGTCGTCAGCCGGAGACGGCGGTGCACTCGATCTCGATCAGGCAGCCTGGCACCGCGAGGCCGGTGACCCCGACGATCGTCTGGGCCGGATGGTCGGCACCGCCCGTCACCTCGTCGATCGCGCGCGTGATCACCTCGTACTCGGTCGGGTGCAGCGTGTAGATCGTGCGGCGGACCACGTCGTCCCAGCCGACGTCGGCGGCGCGCATCGCAACCTCGACGTTCTGCATCGCCTTGACGGTCTGCCCGTGGAGGTCGTCGGCGGCGAGCGAGAAGTCGGGATTCAGCCCGAGCTGGCCCGCGAGATGGACGACGCGCGTGCCGTCGGCGATCGCGACGTGGCTGAAGCCCGGCGCGGGATGGAGATCCGGTGGGTTGACGAGCTCACGTGCCATCTGCGCCTCCTGACGTCTTCTTTGCGAGCCGGCGGAACTGCGCGTCCGTCACGAGCGACTGCTGCTTCGTTCCGAGAGCCTTGACCGCGGCGAGCAGCTCGGGATACCTGTCGGCCGGTACCTCGAGGCCGAGCCGGTCGAGCGCGATCCGGATCGAGTCGACCCCGCTCTTCTTGCCGAGGACGATCCCACGCTTCGCGCCCACGAGCTCCGAGGCGTAGGGCTCGATCGCGGGCGGATCGTGGAACTGGGCGGCGACGGCGCCGGACTCGCGCGTGAAGAGCGCCTCGCCGGTGACGGCCTTCCAGGGCGGGAGCGGCGTCCCCGCCTTCTCGGCGACGAGCGCGGAGAGGATCCTCGCCCGCGTGAGGTCGAGCCGCGTCGGGATCCCGTAGAGCGCCTCGAGCGCGAGTGCGACCTCGACGAGGTCGGCGTTGCCCGCCCGCTCCCCCATGCCGTTGATCGTGCCCTGCACCCAGGTCGCACCGGCCTGCACGGCCGCGATCGCGGCGGCGGTGCCGAGCCCGAAGTCGTCGTGGCCGTGCCAGTGGACGGGGACGTCGAGGCGGTCGAGCGCCCGCGAGACGAGGAACGCGGCGGCCTCGGGCGTCGCGATCCCGAGCGTGTCGACGACGACGATCTCCGCCGCGCCCGCATCGACCGCTGCCGCGTAGGCGCGATCGAAGAAGTCGAGGTCGGCCCGCGAGGAGTCCACGCCGAAGAAGGCGACGCGGATGCCGTGCCCGGTCGCGAACGACACAGCGCTCGAGATCCGCTCGAGCATCGTCTCGCGCGAGACGCCGAGGGCGTCCAGCTTGCCATCGGAGATCGGGCTCTCGATGACCGACGCGCCGACGCCGATCTCGACGAGCGCGTCGACGTCGGCCCGCACCGCACGCGAGAAGCCCCATACCTCGGCCCGGAGCCCGGCCGAGGCGATCGTCCGCACGGCCGCGAAGTCGTCGTCGGAGACCCGGGGGAAGCCCGCCTCGATCCGGTCGATCCCGGCCGCGTCGAGCGCGCGGGCGATCTCGAGCTTCTCGTCAGGGGTGAGCACGACGCCGATCGTCTGCTCGCCGTCGCGGAGCGTCGTGTCGTAGAGGCCGACCGTCGTCCGTGGCTGCGGGTCGAGGGCCTTCTCGTTCACCGACCCGGTCCAGACCTTCGAGCGGTCGAGCGTCATCGACAACCCCTCGCCTGCGCGCGGTGCGCGACCCCGTGTCCGACTTCGGTCGGACCGTCCAGGCGACCGTCGACGTCCGCCGGAGGTGTCGGACTGGAGTCCGACACCGAATTGCCGCGCTCATGCGTCCGCCCGCACGATGCCGTCGGGGAACGGGCTCAGCTTCTCCGGCCCGTCCGCGGTGATCAGGAAGTTGTCCTCGAGCCGCAGGCCGCCGCCCCCGTCCCAGTAGCATCCTGGCTCGATTGCAAGCACCATGCCCTCGGCCACCTCGCCGCCCGCGGCCTGGTGCGGGTAGGGAGGCTCGTGTGCACGCGCGCCCACGCCGTGGCAGATGGGATGCGACGGCTGGCCCGGGTAGCCGATCCGCCCGATCCCCTCGCGGATCCGCCGGTCGAGCTCGGCGAGGCTCGCCCCCGGCGTGCAGAACGCGACGGCGTCGTCGTAGACCTCGCGGAGCCCGGACTCGAGCTCGACGTAGGCGTCGGTGAGCTCGCCGACGACGAGGTTCTTCGTGTGGTCGGCCCAGTAGCCGTCGGCGCAGACCCAGATCTCGAACAGCGTCGGCTCGCCCTCGACCACGGGCAGGTTCGACGTTGCCGTGAAGGTCTTGATCCCGCGACCGGCCCACACGAGCGAGAAGCCGAGCGCGAGCTCGACCTTTGCGGCCCACCCCGTGCCCTCGCCGTGGACGAAGCCGAGCCACTCGGCGGCGATCTGCGCCTCGGTCATTCCGGGCCGGATGACGCCGCGCGCGTGGTCCATGGCCGCCGCAGCGATCTCGTTCGCGAGGAGCATGCGCTCGATCTCCTGGTCGGTCTTGCGCGCGCGCGCCTCGGCGAGCACCGGGGTCGCGTCGACGGCCCCCGGGAAGGCGTCGAACCAGGCCTTGGTGTACGTCGTGGGCTCGCCGACCATCCGGTCGGAGGCCTGTGTCCCGAGCGAGAGCTCGAGCCCGACCGTCCCGTGCTCGCGGGCGAGCGCGGCGGCGAGCTCGAGCGTCCGCACCACGGGCGGCCGCGGGTCGTCGGCAAGGTAGCCGTCGACGATGCGCACGTCGGAGGTCCAGGCGGTGCGCGCGGCGTCGTCGGCGGACGCCTCGACGCAGAAGAGCGTCGGCTCGCCCTCCCGGGGGAAGACGACGGCGTCCCAGCCCTTCATCCCCCAGAAGCTCGTCAGGAAGAGGACGTTGTCGGGCGCGCGCGCGACGATCGCGTCGAGCCCGGCGGCGTCCATCAGCGAGCGGACCCGCTCGAGCTTGGCGTCGTCACGAGGCCAGGTCACGCAGCGATCCTAGTGAACTGGTGACATGTCAACGCGTCAGGCGCGCTCGACCCCGACGTAGTTCTCGGCGAGCGAGACGGCCGCGGCGCGCGACGTGCGGAGGTAGCGGAGCTGCGACTGCTGGAGGCGCAGCGTGAACTCGTCGTCGTCGGGGGCGCGGTGGAGCATCGTCGTCATCCACCACGAGAAGTGCTCCGCGCGCCAGACCCGCCGCAGGCACGTCTCGGAATACGCGTCGAGCAACCCGACGTGGCCGTCGCGGTACCAGGCGACGAGCGCCTCCGCCAGCGCGGCCACGTCGCGCACCGCGAGGTTGAGGCCCTTCGCGCCGGTCGGCGGCACGATGTGGGCTGCGTCGCCGGTGAGGTAGAGCCGTCCCCACTGCATCGGCTCGACCACGAAGCTGCGCATCGGCGTGACGCCCTTCTCGAGGATCGGGCCTTCCTGCAGTGTCCAGCCGTCGACGCCGAGGCGCGCCTGGAGCTCCTCCCAGATCCGCTCGTCCGGCCAGCGCCCGAGGTCCTCGTCCGGCCGGCACTGGAGGTAGAGGCGCGAGAGCTCGGGCGAGCGCATGCTGAGCAGCGCGAACCCGCGCTCGGTGTGCGCGTAGATCAGCTCCTCGCTCGACGGCGGGACGTCCGCGAGGATCCCGAGCCAGCCGTAGGCGTACTCGCGTTGGAAGACGCGGAGGACGCCGGCCGGGATGCTCGGCCGCGAGATGCCGTGGAAGCCGTCGCAGCCCGCGACGAAGTCGCACTCGAGCTCCTCCTCCGCGCCCTCGTGCACGTACCGGACGCGCGGGCGCGCGCTCTCGAGGTCGTGCAGCGAGACGTCGTCGACCTCGAAGTAGAGCGGGCGGCCGTTCTCGATGCGGGCCGCGATCAGGTCCTTCACGACCTCGGTCTGGCCGTAGACCACGATCGACTTGCCGACCAGCTCGTCGAAGGCGATCCGCTGCCGCTCCCGGCCCGCCTGCAGCTCGACCCCGGTATGGACGAGGCCCTCGCGGCGCAGCCGCTCCCCCACGCCCGCTTGGTCGAGGAGCTCCGCGACGTCGTGCTCGAGGACGCCCGCGCGGATCCGCGCCTCGACGTAGTCGCGGCTACGGGCTTCGAGGACGACGGAGTCGATCCCGGCGACGTGGAGCAGCTGTGCGAGCGTCAGGCCGGCCGGGCCGGCGCCGACGATCGCGACCTGCGTCCTGGTCACGACGCGCCGCCGCCGCGCTCGAACAGCGCCGCCTGGCCCTGTCCGACGCCGACGCACATCGTGGCGATGCCGTAGCGGCCGTCGCGGCGCCGGAGCTCGTGCAGCAGCGTCACGACGAGCCGCGCGCCGCTCATCCCGAGCGGATGCCCGATCGCGATCGCGCCGCCGTTGACGTTCACCCGCTCGTCGTCGATGCCGAGCTCCCGCACGACGGCGAGCGACTGCGATGCGAAGGCCTCGTTCAGCTCGACGAGGTCGATGTCGCCGATCGCGACGCCCGTGCGCTCGAGCAGCTTGCGGACTGCGGGGACGGGCCCGATCCCCATCACGGCCGGATCGACGCCGGCGACGGCCGAACCGGCGAACGTCCCCAGCGGTTCGACGCCGAGGGCGCGAGCGCGCTCCTCGCTCGCGACGACGAGCGCGGCGGCGCCGTCGTTGATCCCGCTCGCGTTCCCCGCCGTGACGGTGCCGTCCTTGCGGAACGCGGGCCGGAGGCCCGCGAGCTTCTCGGCGGAGGTGTCGGGCCGAGGATGCTCGTCCTGCTCCAGGTCTCCGGCCGGGACGAGCTCGGCGGCGAAGCGGCCTTCCGCCTGCGCCGCCGCCCAGCGCTCCTGCGAGCGGAGCGCGAACGCGTCCTGGTCCTCGCGCGAGACGTGCCAGCGCCCGGCCACGTTCTCCCCCGTCTCCCCCATCGACTCGCTCGAGTAGCGCTCCTCGTAGCGCGGGTTGGTGAACCGCCAGCCGAGCGTCGTGTCGTAGACCGTCCGGTTGCCGCGCGCGAAGGGCGCGTCGGGCTTCGCCGTGACGAGCGGTGCCCGGGTCATCGACTCGACGCCGCCGGCCACGAACAGGTCGCCGTCACCGGCGATCACCGCGTGGCAGGCGCCGACGATCGCGGAGAGCCCCGAAGCGCACAGCCGGTTGACCGTGACCCCCGCGACGGACTCCGGTAGGCCCGCGAGGAGCGCGGCGAACCGGGCGACGTTGCGGTTGTCCTCGCCGGCCTGGTTGGCACAGCCGAGCCAGACGTCCTCGATCTCCTCCGGCGGAACGCCCGCGCGCTCGACCGCGGCAGCGACGGCGAGCGCCGCGAGATCGTCGGGCCGCACGGCCGCGAGCCCGCCGCCGTAGCGGCCGACCGGCGTGCGCACCGCCGAGAGGACGACGGCGCGGCTCACGCGGCGCCTTCCGGTGTCTCGTCGAACACCCGCTGCGCGATCGCGAACGCGCCGTTCGCAGCCGGGACACCGCAGTACACCGCGCAGTGGAGGAGCACCTCGCCGATCTCGTCTGGGGTGAGCCCGTTCCGCAGCGCGGCGCGGAGGTGCATCTCGAGCTCGTGCTCGCGCCCGGTGGCGACGAGCGCCGTCAGCGTGATGCAGCTTCGCGTGCGCCGGTCGAGCCCGGGACGCGACCAGATCTCCCCCCACGCGTAGCGCGTGATGAGGTCCTGGAAGTCCTTCGTGAAGGGCGTCGTGCGCTCGACCGCCCGGTCGACGTGCGCGTCGCCGAGCACGGCGCGCCGCACCTCCATGCCCCGGGCGTGCGTCTCGTCCCGTTCCTCGCTCACGAGCCTCCCTCCCGGCTTGGCGTCTCGTAGCGTGCCAGCGCGCGATCGACGAATGCGCCGGCCGATCCGAGGTACGTCGTCGGATCGAGCAGCTCCCTGATCTCTCCGGGCGTGAGGCCCGTCTCGGACGCCTCCAACTCCCCAGCGAGTGCGCGCCCGCTCGCCGCCGCCCGCAGCGACGCTTCCCGTACGACCGCCCGTGCCCTGGTCCGACCGAGGCGCTCGGTGACGGCGAGCGCGACCCGCTCCGTGACGACGAGACCACCCGTCCGCTCGAGGTTCTCGCGCATGCGGCTCTCGTCGACCTGCAGCCCGTCGAGCGCCCCCGCAAGCGCGGCGGCGGCGCCCCCGGTGGTGGCCAGGGCGCCGGAGAGCGCCTCCCACTCTGCCTGCCAGCTGCCCGCTCCGCGCTCGTGCTCGCCGGCGAGCGACCTCGAGAGCACCGATGCGTGCCCGGCGGCGAGTGCCGCGCCGGCTCTCGTCCACATCGAGCCGACCGGGTTGTGCTTGTGTGGCATCGCAGACGAGCCGCCTGCCTCACCCCCCTCCCTGACCTCCCCGACCTCGGTCTGCGCGAGGAGCTGGACGTCGAGCGCGACCTTCGCGAGCACGCCGGCCACGATCTCCAGGGCAGCCCCGAGCTCGGCGACGCGGACACGGTTCGCGTGCCACGGCACCGTCGGCTCGGAGAGCCCGAGCTCCCGGGCGAAGAGCGCCGAGACCTCGAGTCCCCGGTCCCCGAGTGCCGACAGCGTCCCCGCTGCCCCACCGAGCTCCGCCGGCAGACGCGTGCCGGACTCGCGGAGGTGCCCGTCGGCGTCGAGCACCGCAACGAGCCACCCCGCCGCCTTCAGCCCGAACGTCGTCGGAACGGCCTGCTGGAGCAGCGTCCGGCCCGCCATCGGCGTGTCTCGGTGGGCTCGCGCGAGCGTGGCGCAGGCGGCGGCCACGCGCGCGAGATCGTCGCGCACGAGTCGGAGCGCACCGCGCGCGACCAGCATGGACGCCGTGTCCATCACGTCCTGGCTCGTTGCCCCGAAATGGACCCAGCGGGCGTGCTCCTCGCCGACGCGGTCGACGAGCGCACGCACGAGCGGCTCCGCGGGGGTCCCGGCGCTGCGGGCGTCGGCGAGCAGCTGGTCCCAGTCGAGCCCGTCGGCCGAGCAGGCGGCCGCGATCACCGCCGCCGACTCCGACGGGACGACGCCCGCGGCGGCACCCGCGCTCGCCAACGCGCGCTCGACCTCGAGCATCGCCCCGAGCCATGCATGCCCCGAGGTCGCGGTACGGAGCCCGGCCGGGACGAACAGCGCGTCGAACGCGGTCACACCGCGAAGAATGTCGTGTGCGCGGGCCCCTGGAGGCAGATGTCGAACCGCAGGCCCCCGTCCTCGGCGACTGCGACGAGGGTGTCGCGCTGCTCGGGACGCAGGCGGGCGAGCACCGGGTCGGCGGCGTTGGCCTCGGCCTCGTCGGGGAAGTAGAGGCGTGTGACCACATGTTTCAGCAGGCCGCGGGCGAAGACCACGACCTCGATGTGCGGTGCCTGCAGCCCTCCGTCGGGCCACGGCACGCGCCCGGGCTTGACCGTCACGATCTCGAACCGGCCGTCGTCCTCCGTCCCCGAGCGGCCGAATCCGTGGAAGCCCTCCTCGAGGGGGAGGTCGTCGCGGTCGTCGGCGGGATGGTGGTAGCGCCCGGCGGCGTTCGCCTGCCAGGTCTCGACCATCCCGTCCGGCACCCCGTCGCCCGCCGAGTCCGTCAGCCTTCCGCGGATGCGGATGGCGCGCGGGTCTGCGGCGTCGACGACGAGAGGCGTGACGAGGTCGCGGAGCAGGCCGATCCGCAGGTACGGGCCGGACGTCTGCGACGGCGTGAGACCGAGCTCAGTCATCGTGCGGCTCCTCGAGCGGTGTCGCCTCCGCGCCTCCGAGAACGATGTCCCAGCGGAAGCCGAGTGCCCACTCGGGCTCGGTCAGCTCGAGGTCGAACTGCGCGATCATCCGATCGCGCGCCTTCGCGTCGCGCACGGAGTTGAAGATCGGGTCGAACGGGAACAGCGGATCGCCGGGGAAGTACATCTGGGTCACGAGCCGCTCGGTGACGGCCCGGCCGAACAGCGAGAAGTGGATGTGGTTCGGCCGCCACGCGTTCGGGTGGTTCTTCCACGGATACGCGCCGGGCTTGACCGTCACGAACCGGTAGCGGCCATCGTCGTCGGTGAGGCAGCGCCCTGCCCCGGAGAAGTTCGGGTCGAGCGGCGCATCGTGGTCGTCGACCTCGTGGAGGTAGCGGCCCGCCGCGTTCGCCTGCCAGATCTCGACGAGCTGGCCGCGGAGCGGCTTGCCGTCGCTCCCGAGGACACGGCCGGTGAGGACGATCCTCTCGCCGAGCGGCTGGCCCGCGTGCTGGCGGGTGAGATCGGCGTCGAGAGGATCGACGGCGGACTCGCCGTACGCCGGGCCGGTCAGCTCGGTCAGCGTCGACGGGATGATCACGAGCGGCTCCTTCGGCGCGCGAAGCCTGGTGCCGACGTAGTCGGGATGGTCGTAGGGCGGGTCGGCCCCGGCACGCTCGACGTCGACCACCTGCGGGAACGAACGGACGTCAACGGACATGGCTCTCCTCCAGGGCGACGGCGTAGGGGGCGGTCGTGACGGCGGCGACGTCGTCGACGGTCGCGCCGTCGAGCAGCTCCGTCAGGCACAGCTCGCCGTCCTGGAGCCGGAACACGGACAGCTCGGTGATGACGACGTCGGCGACCCCGGCCGCGGTCAGCGGATACCTGCACTCGGCGACGACCTTGGGATCGCCCCGGGACGACGTCGCGGTCATGGTCACGATCACGCGGCGCGCGCCGACGACGAGGTCCATCGCGCCGCCGACGCCGAGCACGTCCTTGCCGGGGACGGCCCAGTTCGCGATGTCCCCGCTGCCGCTCACCTCGAGCGCCCCGAGCACGGCGACGTCGACGTGGCCGCCGCGGATCATCGCGAAGCTCGAGGCGCTGTCGAAGTACGCGGCGCCGGGCAGCGCTGTGATCGGCTGCTTCGCGGCGTCGATCAGGTCGGGGTCGAGCTCGTCCTCGTCCGGGCGCGGCCCGACGCCGAGGAGGCCGTTCTCGGTGTGGAGCACGACGCGCGTGTCCGGCCCGAGGAACCCGGGAATCAGGTTCGGGATGCCGATGCCCAGGTTGACGACCTCGCCGGGACGGAGCTCCAGCGCGGCACGCGCCGCGATCCGGGCTTTCGCGTCGGCGGTCACGCGCTCGCCACCAGGTGGTCGACGTAGAGGTGCGGGGTGACGACCGACTCCGGCTCGAGCTCCCCCACCGCGAGGATCTCCCCCGCTTCCGCGATCGTGACGGCGGCCGCGGTCGCCATCAGCGGGTTGAAGTTCCGGGCGGTGCGCCGGTACCAGAGGTTCCCGAGCGTGTCGGCCCGCGCGGCGTAGACCAGCGCGACGTCGGCGTGGATCGGCTCCTCGAGCACGTGCCGCACGCCACCGATCACGCGCTCCTCCTTCCCCTCCGCGAGCAGCGTCCCGGCGCCCACCGGCGTGTAGAACCCCCCGATCCCCGCCCCGCCCGCCCGGATTGCCTCCGCGAACGTCCCCTGCGGAACGAGCGTCGCCTCGATCTCGCCGGCGTTGACGGCGGCGACGGCCTCCGGGTTCGACGTGAAGTACGACGAGATGCCGCGGCGGATGCGTCCCTGGCGCAGGAGCTTCCCGAGGCCGCGGCCGGGCTCGCCGATGTTGTTCGAGACGATGGTCAGGTCGGTGGCGTCCGACAGCTCGACGAGCGCGTCGATCAGCGTCAGTGGGGCGCCGACCAGCCCGAAGCCGCCGACCATCACCGTGTCGCCGGTCCGGACGACCGCGACCGCCTCCGCTGGCGTTGTCAGCGTCGCCGTCATCGTGCTGGCCGCGTCTCCTTGCACCGCTAGAACGGGAACGGATGGGATCCGCGCTGGACCGTGATCCAGCGCATCTCGGTGAACTCGTCCACCACCGCCGTCCCGCCGAAGCGACCGAAGCCGCTGTCCTTGACTCCCCCGAAGGGCATCTGGGGCTCGTCTCCCACCGGCTGGTCGTTGACGTGGACGATCCCCGCGTCGATCGCCTGGGCGAGCTGGAGGCCGCGGTCGACGTCGGAGGTGATGATCCCCGACGAGAGCCCGTACGCCGTCGCGTTGGCGCGCTCGACGGCCTCGTCGGCCGAGTCGACGATCTCGATCGCCGCAACAGGGCCGAAGGTCTCGTGGTTGGCGAACTCCGAGTCGGGCGGGACGTCGGCCAGCAGCGTGGCCTGGAAGCACGGCCCCTCGGCGCTCCCCCCCGCCAGGACCTTGGCGCCGCTCTCCACGGCGGCCGCGACCCGCGCCTTGATCGTCTCGAGCGCGTCGCCGTTGATCACGGGCCCGATGATCGTGTCGTGCTCGGATGGGTCGCCCACCTTGAGCCCGCTCGTCTTCGCCGCGAGTCGCGAGACGAACTCCTCGGCGACGGGCCGCTCGACGATGATCCTGCGCGCCGACATGCAGATCTGGCCCTGATGGAGGAACGCCCCGAACGTCGTCGCGTTGACCGCGTACTCGAGGTCCGCGTCGGCGAGGACGATCAGCGGGTTGTACCCGCCGAGCTCGAGCACGACGCGCTTCAGCTGCCGCCCGGCGGCCTCGGCGAGCTTCCGGCCGGTGCCGGTCGATCCCGTGAAGTTGAGCCTGCGGACGTGCGGGCTCTCGACCAGCTCGTCGCCGATCGCCTGCGCCTCCCCCGGCGCGTGGGTGACGATGTTCAGCACCCCGGCCGGCAGCCCCGCCTCGGCGAAGACCTCGCCCCAGATGAGGCCGCCGACCTGTGGCGACCACTCGGACGGCTTCAGCACGACCGTGTTGCCGAGCGCGAGCGGCGCGGCGATCGAGCGGGCCGAGAGGATGAGCGCCGCGTTCCACGGCGCGATCGCCCCGACGACGCCCACCGGCCGCCGTATCCCCATCGCGAACGCTCCCGTGTCCGACGGGATCACCTCGCCGAGCGGCGCGTACGCGAGAGCCGCCGCCTGGCGGAAGAGGCCGGGCACGAAGTGCATCTGGAACATGCCGAAGCCGAACGTGCAGCCCGTCTCCCGCGCGAGCATCGAGACAACCTCGTCCTGCCTCGACTCGAGCACGTCGGCCGCCTTCAGGAAGACTCCCTGGCGCACGGCCGGCGGGGCCTGCGACCACTCGGCGAACGCGGCGTCGGCCGCCTGGATCGCCCGCCCGGCGTCGGCCCGGCTTCCCGCAGCCACCTCCGAGACGACCTCGCCGGTGAACGGGTCGCGGTTCTCGAACGTCCGGCCTCCCTCGGCCTCGACGAACTCGCCTCCGACGAAGAGCCTGGTGTCGATACCGGCGGCGGTCTGCGTGCTCATCGCTGCTCCTTTCTCGTGTCCGGGGCGCTCGGTGCGGGCCAGGCAGCGGGCGCGAGCACGGTGCCGGGCTCCCCGTCCTGCGCGGCCTTTCGGATCTCACCGAAGCCCTCGAAAGTCATGACGCTCCGCGCGCTCGCGATGACCGCGGCAGGGATCCGCGTGCGCATGCCCATGCGGCGGAGTGTTCCATTCGTCAAGACACTAGTCTAGTATGCGGGACGTCAGAGAGGGAGACCGTGGCGTCGAGAACGCCAGGGGCCAGCAAAACTGCTGCCGGATACGTCTAACCAAGCGCAGGTCACGCACCGGGAACCCACAGGAGAGCACAGCTTGCATCCGCTCGGAGAGACGCCGGCATTGCCCGGGATCGCAGTCGTGGGGTCTCGTGTCGACCATGCGACCGGAGCAGGCTCGGATGCCTGGTCCCGCGGGAGGCACGTCGACGTGAGGAGGGTGCGCTTGACGAGACCCTGATCGGAGGCGTGCGCGGCGTCCGCCGCATGGTTCGGTCAACGAAGCTCAACGGAGGGATTCATGAGATCGACGAAGATCGCGATCGGCGTGGCCTCTGCAGTGACGGTCGTCCTCGCACTGATGCTGGCCGGCTTGGCCACGGGTGCGGGGACGTCCGGTGCGGCGACCCCGATCGGCTCTGGCAAGGCATCCGCGACGAAGTCCGTCTGCGGGCTCGGCACCGGGAAGAAGGCGACGGGCAGGCCGATCAAGCTCGGCGGCATCGACATGCTGATCCCGGGCGTCGACTTCACGACGATCGGCAAGGTGGCGAAGGCGTACTTCGACTGTGTCAACGACAACGGCGGCATCCGCGGCCGGCCGATCAGCTACACGCTCTACAACGAGCAGCTCAACCCCGCCCAGCAGGCGTCCCTCGCCCGGAAGCTCGTCGAGAGCGACAAGGTCGTCGGCATCGTCGGCAACACGAGCTTCACCGAGTGCGGGACGAACTGGAAGTACTACAAGTCGAAGGGCTACACCGTGATCGGCGCAGGCGTCCAGGCCGAGTGCTTCGGCACGCCCGACGTTCGTCGAGGTGAACATGGGCCCGCGCTACTCGAACATCGGCGCCGCGCAGGCCCTCGTCCGCGCGGGTGCGAAGTCGATCGTCGTCGGCATCACCTTCGACGATCGCGGCGTACGCGGACGGCGGCGTCCTCAAGGTCGCGCAGGCAGCCGGGCATTCCGGGCAAGAGCGTCCCGGTCACCGTGCCGGTGACGGACGCGAACACGATCGTGCAGCAGCTGTACCAGGCCGCGGGCCCGGGCGGCGGGATCATCCTCGACTTCACGCCCGACACGGCGCCGGCGCTCATGAAGGCGGCGGAGGCGCAGGGTCTCATCGACAAGGTGAAGTGGGGCTCGTCGACCCCGATCGCGAACACGTTCATGGCCGGGCAGTTCGGCAACTGGGACGGGAAGCTGTTCATCAACTCCGAGTTCGGCCTGCTCGACCCATCGCAGGGGCCCGACACGCGGTTGATGCTCGCGATCCTCAAGAAGTACACGAAGATCGACCCGCAGGCGTTCGCGCAGATGGGCTTCATGGCCGGGAAGTTCGCGACGCAGGCGCTCCTGAACGTCAAGGGCCCTGTCACGGCGAAGTCGTACAACGCCGCCGTGCGCGGCCTGAAGAACCAGTCAAGACGGACATGCTCTGCAAGCCCTGGTACGTCGGGAACGCCCTGCCGTACCACATCCCGAACAACTGGGACATCACCGTCGACTACAAGGACGGCAAGGTCGTGCTGAAGGAGAAGTGCTTCGCGATCGCGCCGGTCGACAAGGAGCTGGTCCAGACGCGCATCTGGGAGAAGAAGTTCAATCTCAACACGGCGAAGTAGTCGAGCGACCAGTGGCGATCAGGGTGCCCCGGAGGAGCCGTGCATAGCGTCGTCGCGTTCGCGGTCTTCGGCGTCGACTGGGAGTTCCTCAAGCCGTACATCGTCCTGGGCCTCGCGCTCGGCGGGGTGTACGCGCTCTCCGGCGTCGGGATCGTGGTGCTCTATCAGGCAACGGGCGTCCTGAACCTCGCGTTCGGGGCGATCGGCGCCTGCGGCGCCCTGATCGCCTACTGGATGATCAACCACACGAGCTGGCCGCACTGGCTCGCCTACGTCACCTGCGTCGCGTTCGGCGGGGTCGTCAACCTCGCCTACGGGCTGCTCTTCGGCCCCGCCTTCGCGGCGCGGGACCCGCTCGTCAAGATGATGGGCACGCTCGGGCTCGCCCTGATCCTGCTCGGGCTCATGGCCTGGCGTGCCCCGGTCGGCGGCGCGTTCGCGCGCTTCCTCCCCCTGCCGAGCTCGAGCCACACCTTCACGCTCTTCGGCGCGTTCGTGAACTGGACACAGGTGATCGCGCTCGCGTTCGCGATCGTGCTGACCGTCGTGACGACCGCCTTCCTCAGGTACACGAACCTCGGTACCGCGTACCGGGCGATCGCCAACGATCGCGAGATCACGGCCACGCTCGGCGTGCCCGTGCGGCGCGTCGAGGCGTCGGCATGGTTCGGCTCGGGGCTCGTCGCCGGCGCCGCGGGCCTGCTCCTGCCGGACCTGATCACGTCCCTCGACTACGCCGCGCTGACGTTCCTCGTGATCGCCGCGCTCGCCGCCGCGCTGATCGGGCGCCTCCAGTCCCTCTGGGTGACGCTCGCGGGAGGCCTCGCGGTCGGGCTCGCGCAGGCGATCTTCGCACCGTACGCCTCGTTGGCCCGCTACCGCTCCGCCGCGCCGTTCGTGCTCGCGATCATCGCGCTCCTCTGGCTCTCGCGCCGCCGCGTCGTCACGATCACCCGGACGGCCCGGTAGCACCTTGGAGGCGACGCCGACACCGCGAGAGCGGAAGGACGCCCCGACGCGCTCGGCCCTCTCGCTCGATCGGGCCACGATCGTGCGCGTCGTCGCGATCGCGGCGTTCCTCGCGATCGCGCTCTTCGCACTCCCCACGATCGGCGCGGACTGGACGACGACGTTCACGAGCGTCGCGATCTACTCGGTGATCACGCTCGGCCTCGGGCTCCTGTACGGACGCGTCGGCCTGATCTCGCTGGGGCAGGTCGCGCTGCTCGTGATCGGGGTGTGGACCTCGACGCGCCTCAGCTTCGCCACGGATCTCCCGTTCCCGGTCCTGCTCCTCGTCACCGGTGCGCTCACGTGCGGGGTCGGCGTGCTGATCGGGCTGCCCGCGATCCGGCTCTCGGGGCTCCACCTGGCGCTGATCACGCTGATGGCGGCCGGGGCGGTCAACGTCGTGCTCGTGGCGATCAACTTCCCGAACGGCGGTGGCGGGTTCACCGGACGGACGGACACGCCCGACCTGTCCGGCCTCAAGCCGGTGGCGAGGCCGGGCATCGCCGAGGGCGACACGGCCTACTACCGCTACGTGGTCGTCGTTGCGGCGGTGATGTTCCTCGTCGCGCTTCTCCACGTCCGCGGCAAGCCGGGACGGGCGTGGGCGGCGATCCGCGAGAGCGAGCCGGCCGCGCTCGCCGCGGGCGTCAACATCGTGCTCTACAAGCTCTGGGCGTTCGCGCTCGCGTCGTTCATGGCGGGTGTCGCCGGCGCGCTGCTCGCGGCCCAGGTCGGGCAGCCGACCGCGCAGTCGTTCCAGACGCAGGACTCGCTCACGCTGCTCGCGACGACGCTCATCGGCGGGATCTACAGCCTCTGGGGCGCGGTCGTCGCAGGCTGCTTCAGCCAGCTGCTGCCGTTCCTCTTCCAGGTGCAGTGGGGGATCAACCCGAACTTCGTGCTGATCCTCTTCGGCGCGGGGCTGCTGCAGGTGCTGCTCACCGCGCCGGGCGGGCTCGCGCAGCAGTTCCCGAAGGACATGGCGAACCTCGGCCGCCTCCTCTGGCGCGGTGTCGGCAAGGTGAAGGGTGGCGGCGGAGGCGGGACGTGATCGAGGTCGAGGAACTCACGGTCCGCTTCTCGGGCGTCACGCCGATCGACCGCATGAGCGTCACTTTCCCGGGCGGCACGTGCGGGCTGATCGGCCCCAACGGGGCCGGGAAGACGACGTTCTTCAACGTCCTCTCCGGCTTCGTCAAGCCGGCGTCGGGCTCGATCCGTGCGTTCGGCGAAGACCTGCTCCGGATGGCCGACTACAAGCGGGCCCGCTGGGGCCTCCGCCGCACGTTCCAGACCGAACAGGCGATCGAGCAGCTCTCGGTGTTCGACAACGTCGCGATGATCTACGAGCACTCGGGCGTCAAGGGAGCCGGCAAGCGCGCCGAGGTGCAGGCGGCGATCGACTTCGTCGGGATGGAAACCCCCCCGGCGGCGAGCGTCGGCGGGCTCGGCGCGCGGGAGCGCCGCCTGGTCGAGATCGCGAGGGCGGTCGTGGGGCGCCCACGCGTCGTGCTCCTCGACGAGCCGGCGGCCGGCCTGCCCGAGGAGGAGACCGAGCATCTGCGCCGCGTGATCCAGGCCATCCCCGGGCAGTTCGGCGCGCTCGTCATCCTCGTCGACCACGACATGAGCCTCGTGCACGCGTGCTGCGAGACGACCGCGGTGCTCGACTTCGGGAGGCTGATCGCGTCCGGGCCGACCGCCGACGTCCTGCGCGACGAGAACGTGATCAGGGCGTACCTCGGCACGGAGGACGTCGCGTGAGCGTGACCACCGCGGCCGTGAACCTCTCGTTCGCGGGGCTCTCCGTCGCCCGCGGAGGCCGCCAGGTGCTGCGCGACGTTTCGATCACGATCCCGCCCGGCGAGGTCACGGCGCTGCTCGGGCCGAACGGCGCCGGGAAGTCGACCCTCGTGCTGACGGTCGGCGGCGTCCTCCGCCCCACCGCCGGCACGATCGCGATCGGCGACGTCGAGCTGACGCGGCGCCGCCCCGAGCAGATCCGCACCGCGGGCGTCGCGATCGTCCCCGAGGGGCGCCAGCTGCTCCCCAACCTCACCGTCGAGGACAACCTGCGCGTCGCGACGTACGCGCTCGGCCGCCAGGACGCCCGCAACGGGATCGCGCATGCGCTCGAGCTGTTCCCCGAGCTCGAGAAGCGGTGGCGCATCACCGCGCGCTCTCTCTCGGGCGGCGAGCAGCAGATGGTGGTGCTCGCGCAGGCGCTCGTCTCGCGGCCGCAGTTCGTCCTCGTCGACGAGCTCTCGCTCGGCCTCGCTCCGATCGTCGTCCAGCGGCTCGTGCCGACGCTCGAGGCCGTCGCCGCGAGCGGCGTCGGCGTCCTCCTGATCGAGCAGTTCGCCCACGTCGCCCTCGGCCTCGCGCAGACGGCGTACGTCCTCGAGCGGGGCCGGATCCACTACCACGGGACGGCGCAGCGGCTCAGGGACGAGCCCGAGCTGCTCCAGTCCGCCTACCTGCTGCGCGACGTCGACCCGGCCGGCGAGACGCTCTCGTAGGGCGCTGGCGGGCGTTCCTCCCGAGACGGCGGCGGGCACGGTGCAGACCGTCCGCGGCCCCGTCGCGGCGGCCGACCTGGGACGCACGCTCCCGCACGAGCACATCGTCGTCCTCCAGCCGGAGGCGCTGCAGAACTACGGTCACGTGTGGGGCGCGCGCTACTGGGACGAGGAGACCGGTGTCCGCGACGCGATCGAGAAGCTTCGCGCCGTCCACGACGCTGGCTTCGGGACGCTGATCGACCCGACCGCGCCCGGCCTCGGCCGCTGCATCCCCCGCATCCAGCGGATCAACGCGGAGGTCGACCTCAACATCGTCGTCGCAACGGGCGTCTACGCGTTCCTCGAGCTGCCGAACTTCCTCCACTACCGCAGCGCCGAGGCGATCGCCGAGCTGTTCGCGCGCGAGATCCGGGAGGGGATCGACGACACGGGGGTCAGGGCGGCGTTCCTCAAGTGCGCCGTCGAGGAGCACGGCGTCGTCGGCGACATCCAGAGGATCCTCGACGCCGTGGCGATCGCGGCCCGCGAGACGGGCGCGCCGGTGATGGTGCACACGAACGCGAGCGCGGGGACGGGCACGCTCGCGCTCGACGCGCTGACGAGCCGCGGCGTCGACCCTGCCCGGATGGTCGTCGCACACGCGGGCGACAGCAACGACCTCCCGTACCTGCGGGCGATCGCCGACACGGGCGCGATCCTCGGCTTCGACCGCTTCAACATCCCCCACTTCAACCCGGACGCCGACCGGATCCGGACGCTGCTCGCCCTCCTCGAGGAGGGGTACGGAGACCGCATCCACCTCTCCCACGACGGTGCGTGCTTCTACGACTTCATGGTCGGCGACCCCAACTTCGCCGACGAGCGGCCCGACTACCTCCACCTCTCGACGCAGATCCTCCCGGTGCTACGTGAGCACGGCGTCACCGACGCGCAGATCGACCAGCTGACGATCGACAACCCGCGGCGCTTCCTCGACCCTGCCCGGGTCACCGCTTGACCGACCTCGCGCGGCTCGGCGTCGTGGAGGCGTCGGCGCTCCTCGCGGCACGCGGCGCGTCCGCGACCGAGCTCACGACCGCGCTCCTCGACCGCATCCGCGAGGTTGACGGCGTCCACAGCCACGAGGGCGATCCCGGCTCGATCAACGCGTGGGTGCGCGTCTACGAGGAGGACGCGCTCGCAGCCGCGGCGCGCGCAGACGAGCGGCTCGCCGAGGCCGCCGTGCGGCGCGACGGCTCCGCGCCGGCGCTGACCGGCATTCCGATCGGCCTCAAGGACCTCTACGGCGTCGCGGGGAAGCCCGTCACCGCCTCGAGCAGCCTGCTCCACGACGTGCCGGCCGAGGACTGCGACGTCTGGAAGCGGCTGTCCGCCGTGGGCATGGTGCTCCTCGGGCATCTCCACACGCACGAGTTCGCAGCCGGCGGGACGACCGACCAGGTCGGGAGCCCGTGGGCCCTCGAGCGCTCGGCCGGCGGCTCGAGCGGAGGCTCGGCGGCCGCGCTCGCCGCGCGGATGACCCCAGCGGCGACGGGCAGCGACACCGCGGGGTCGCTGCGCATCCCGTCCGCGTGCTGCGGGACCTCGACGCTCAAGCCGACCCGCGGGCTCGTCTCGCTCGCGGGCGTCGTGCCGCTCGCCTGGAGCCTCGACCACGCCGGACCCATGGCGCGCTCCGTCGCAGACTGCGCCGTGCTGCTCGAGGCGATGACCGGCCCCGACGGCCGTCGTGCCGAGAGCGCACTGCATGCTCCTCCAGCGGGCACCGGCAGGCGGCTCGCCGGCGCGCGCGTCGCGGTCTCGCCGCGCCTCGGCTCCGTGGAACTCGACTCGGACGTGGCGGCGGGCTTCGACCGCGCGCTCGACGCATGCCGACGACTCGGGGCGGAGATCGTCGAACCACCCGCTCCCGGCCTGCCCGACGCCGTCGGCGACGACTTCGTCGACGTGCTGACCACCGAGATGCTCGTCTACCACCGGCGCTTCGACACCTTCCGCGACGACTACCGCCCCTCGCTGCGCGAGTGGGTCGAGACGGGAGAGCGCCGCGCGATGTCGGCCGAGGACTACGTCGCCGCCCAGGGACGGAGGCTGGAGGCGACCGGCGCCTGGGCCGGGTGGCTCGCGCACCACCGCCTCGATGCGCTCCTCGAGCCGACGATCCCCGTCGTCGCTCCGCTGCGCGGGGACGGCTACGACCACGCGGGGACGGACTACGCGCTGATCTCGCTCACGCACCTCTGGGACTGGACCGGCTTCCCGGTCGCGGCGCTCCCGGCCGGCGTCGGCCGCGCGGGCCTGCCGGTCGGTGTGTCGCTGATCGGCCCTGCCGGCGCCGACTGGCACCTGCTCGGGCTCGGCGAGGCGCTGCAGGGCGAGCTCGGCGTGCCCGAGCCGCCCGTGCTCGCAGCCTCAGGCTAACCGGGAACGAGCACCGCGCGGCCGTTCACCTCGCCCTCGCGAAGCCGGGCAAGCACGTCGTTGACGGCAGCCAGCGGGTGCACCTCCGTCTTCAGCACGATCCGCCCCGCTGCGTGGAGCTGGAGTAGCTCCCAGAGGTCGATCCAGGTGCCGACGAGGTTGCCGACCACGGCGTGCTCGTCCACGACGAGCGCCGTCGAGGGGATCGAGATCGTGCCGCCGTAGCCGATCACGGAGTACGTCCCGCCCCGTGCGAGCATCGCCGCTGAGCCCGCGTGCGTCTCGTCCGTCCCGACGAAGTCGAATACGAGGTCGGCCCCGCGACCGCCGGTGAGGTCGCGCACGGCGTCGGCCGCGTCACCGCCGTCGACGACGTCGTCGGCGCCGAGCTCGGCGGCGAGCAGCCGCCGCCGCTCGTCGGTGTCGATTGCGATCACGGCGCTCGAGCCCAGCTCGCGCACCAGCTGGAGCGCGATGTGCCCGACGCCGCCGACGCCGATCACGACCGCCGTCGAGCCGGGGACGGCGAGATGCGCGAGCCGCCTCACGGCGTGGTACGCGGTGAGGCCCGCGTCCGCGTGCGGCGCCACCTCGACCGGCTCGACGCCCGCGGGCAGCGGGACAAGCGACCGCTCGGAGACGAGGACGTAGTCGGCGAAGCCACCGTCGACCGACAGCCCGGTGAACTGGTGGCGGACGCAGTGCATGTCGTTGCCGCGCCGGCACGCGACGCACAGGCCGCAGCTGTACGGCGGGTAGACGAGCACCGCGTCGCCCGGCCCGACCGTCGTCACGCCCGTGCCGACCGCCTCGACCCAGCCGGCGTTCTCGTGACCGAGGACGAGCGGCAGCGTGACGCCGGCCGGCTCCATGAGGCCGTCCATCGCGTGGAGGTCGGTGGCGCAGACGCCCGCGCCGCCGACGCGCACGAGTACGTCGGTGGGGGCGGACACCTCGGGCACCGGCCGCTCGACCAGCTCGAGCGGCTCGTGGTATGCACGCATCAGCGCAGCCTTCACGCTGGCACCTCCTCCTCGGGCACGTTCACGGAGCGAAGCTCTCGTCGGGCTGGACGACGACCTCGAGCAGCAGCGGCTCGGCCCGGGCGGCGAGCCCCGGGAGGACGTCGTCGAGCACCTCGATCAGCTCGCCGTACTCACCCACGGTGCGCGCAGGACACCCGAACGCCCGCGCGAGGCCCGCGACGTCGACCCCGAATCCCGGCCAGGGCGCGGTCCCTCCCTGCTGCTCGGCGAGCCGGTCCATGACGGCGTAGCCGCCGTTCGAGAGGATCACGAACAGCGCACCGGCGCCGTAGTGGGCGGCGCTCCAGAGCGACTGGATCGAGTAGAGCGACGACCCGTCGCCGACGAAGGCGACCACGGGCCGGTCGGGGCATGCCATGCGGATGCCCGTCGCCGCGGGGAGAGCGAACCCGAGCCCGCCCATGGCGGGGCTCAGCATGCCGAGCGGCTGCCGCGCCGGGAGCCGCGCGAGCAGCTCGGGGCGGTTGGACGGCGATTCCTCGAAGACGATCGCGTCGGGCGCGAGCCGCTCGGCGACGGCCGTGAACACGTGCCCCGCGCGAAGCGGCGAGCCGGGTTCGGGCGGGTCGGGGGGGCCTGGACGCTCGAACGGCGCCGGCGGTGCGGTGTCGCGGGCGGCCACGGCGCCGGCGAGCGCGGCGCACAGCGGCCCCGGCGCGGCGAGCACCGCGAGGTCGGCCGTGCTGCGGTGCACCTCGGCCTGGTCCTGGCTCACCACGACGACCGTCGTCCCGGGCTCGACGAAGGGGCCCGGGGCGAAGGCGTACTGCCGGAACGCCGGTGCGCCGAGAGCGATGACCAGGTCGTGAGGAGCGAGCGCCTCGCGGAGACGCGGCCGATCGGCGGCCAGGTGGCCGGCGAAGAGCGGGTGATCCTGCGGAAACCCCGCCCGGCTGCTGAACGACTCGTGCCACACCGGGCAGGCAAGGCGCTCGGCGAGCGCTACCACCGCCTCCCACGCGTCCGCGTCGTCGATCCCGGCGCCCCCGACGAGCGCCGGGCGCTCCGCGCGGTCGACGAGCTCGGCGAGCTCGGCGACGACGGCCGGATCGGCTGCTCGCGCGCGCACGACCCGTCGCGGCGCGGCCCGCTCCGTGGCGGGGTCGGCCTCGGCGGCCCAGTCGTCCATCGGCACGATTACGAGCGCGGGGCCGCGCCCGGTCATGGCCTCGTGGTAGGCCCGCGCGATCGAGGCGGGCACGCCCTGCGCACGAAGCGGCTGGTCGACCCAGACGGGATAGTCGCCCGCGAGCCCCTGCAACCTTCCGGCGAGAAACGGCTCCGACGCGATGTGGCGCCGGTCCTGCTGCCCGACCAGGACGACGAGCGGCACGCGGTTGACCCGCGCCGTGGCGATCGCGCTGACCGCGTTGCCGAGGCCCGGCGTCGTGTGCAGGATCGCGAGGGCGGGCTCCCTGCGGCCGATCGCCCAGCCGGTCGCCATCCCGACGACGGAGCTCTCGTGCAGGCCGAGCACGAACCGGAGGTCGCCCGGAAGGTCGGAGAGCAGCTCGATCTCGGTCGAGCCCGGGTTGGCGAAGAGCGTGGTGAGACCGTGCTCCCGGAGGACGTCGAAGGCGGCGTCGCGCACGGTCGGCAGCACGATGGCCACCCTACTCGAACTGATTTGATCCTTCTCCGATGTCCGACGCGACGAGCCCTCATCCCCGGCGCACCGAGCCGTCCGACATCACGGCCGCCGCGGTCGCCAGCTTCTCGCGCTGCCGTGACGAGCGCCTCCGGCTCCTGCTCGAGCGCCTCGCGGCGCACCTCCATGCGTTCGCGGCCGAGGTGGGGCTCACGCAGGAGGAGTGGGACGCGGGGATCAGGCTCCTGACCGAGACCGGGCACATCACGGACGCGCACCGGCAGGAGTTCGTCCTCTGGTCGGACACGCTCGGGCTCTCGATGCTGGTCGACGCGCTCGCCTCCCCGTCACCCGATGCGACGGAGTCGACCGTCCTCGGGCCGTTCTACGTGGCAGGAGCGCCGCTGCGCGAGTACGGCGCGTCGATCTCCGAGGAGCGCGCGGGCGATCCCGCCTGGGTGCACGGCGTCGTCACCGACACCGACGGAGCCCCCATCGCCGGTGCGGAGCTCGACGTCTGGCAGAACGGCGACAATCGCCTCTACGCCGTACAGGACCCGGGCGCCCCCGAGGAGCACCTCCGCGGCCGCTTCTCGACCCGCGACGACGGGAGCTACGCGTTCCTGGCGGTCCGGCCCGTCCCCTACACGATCCCCGACGACGGGCCCGTCGGCGCGATGCTCGCCGCGGCGGGCAGGCACCCGTGGCGTCCGGCGCACATCCACCTGATCGTGCGCGCGAACGGCTACGCGCCCGTCACGACGCACATCTTCGACCGCGAGAGCGCGTATCTCGACTCGGACGCCGTCTTCGCGGTCAAGCCGTCGCTTCTCCGCGACTTCGTCCCCCGCGGCGTAGACGATCCCGATCGCCCCGACGGTGTCGACGGCCCCTGGTTCTCGGTGCGGAACGACCTCGTCCTCGCGCCCTCGCAGGACTAGAGATCAGCGCCGCACAGCTCGCAGCCGCCGAGCCCTTCGCCGCAGCCACCAGGCTGCAGGCGGCCTTCAGGGATCTGCTCGTTGCGGAGGCGATTCCGCTCCTGCGGAATCGCCGGAGCAGGAAGATGCAGATCTGCTCGTTGCGGAGGCGATTCCGCTCCTGCGGAATCGCCGGAGCAGGCAATCAGAGCGGCTCGCCCCTCAGCCACGCGCCGCCGCGGGCGTACAGCGCCTCGACCTCGGGGCCGCGAAGGCCGGGCATGTCGGGCTTGACCTCGTAGCCGATGCGGGTCTGGAGGTACGCCAGGTGTCGGTATCCCACGGGAAACCGGTCGAGCAGCTCCCGGTCGAGCTCGAGGCGGGCCGCGGGATCGACCGGGTCCATCCGGTCAAGCTCGTAGATCGGCTGGCGCAGCACGAGCCCGAAGCGGCCGTCGCGCCGCTCGAGGAAGTCGTAGAAGCGTCCGCTGCACGTGACGTCGACCTCGACCCCGTCCACGGTCGCGCGCTGGTGGATCTCCATCTTGACCTGGGAGACGGCGCGGTCCCCTGCGATGTCGACCGACTGCCCGCCGAGCACGTGGTGGATCTGGACGCCTTTCTCCCACCCCGCCTTGCTCATCGCGATGAACTCGTCGGCCGTCCCCTGGGTCCAGGTCGCCATCATGCGGCCGTCGTCGTGCCAGACGGTGCGGAACCGCTCCCAGTCGCCCGCGTCGCGCCAGACGACCCAGCGCTCGACCAGCTCGCGGATCTCGAGCCGGTCGCGCAGGTCGCCGTCGCCGGACTCGGGCCGCCGCTGCCGCGTCACACCCGCGCCGTCCGCCAGCTGTCCGGGCGGTACGTGCTCCGGACCGTCTCGACGTACGGCACGGGACTGACGACCGCGCGGAGCTCCACCTGGACGTGCGGCTCGACGGTCGGCTTGCTCGTGCCGCCGTTCTCCTCACCCCACACGAAGGTGACCTCCGTGCCCGGCTCGGCGTGCTGCTCGTCGAGCACCGCGAGCGTCAGCATCTTGCCCTCGTTGGCGCTGTAGCCGACCCAGGTCGACACCCCGACCGTCTCGCCGTCGACCGTCACCCGGTCGTACGGGTGCATCGAGTACACGGCGGAAGGCCAGTCGACGAACTTCGCGCGGTCGGTCTTCTGGAGCATCGTGCCGACCGTGCGTGTGACGTCCTCGTCGTCGAGGGCGAGCGTGACCTTGTGACGGTGCCCGCCGTCGGCGATCTGCTCGAGCGCCTCCCGTCCGATGAAGTCGTGGTCGAACTTGACGTAGCTCCCGTAGCCGAGGTCCCACGGCGTGAAGTAGTAGTCCTCGATCGAGTCGGAGACGAAGCTCCCGCCGAGCGACGCCGAGCCCTCGTAGCCCGCCGCGGGAAGCCACTCGCGGTAGGGCCGGAGCGCCTCGCCCGTGTAGACGGCGGGCAGCGGCGAGGGGATCCAGCCCGACTCGAGCGTGTTGGAGGAGTAGGCGCGCCCGCCGACCTGGCGCAGCCCGAAGTCGTGGCCCGCCTCGACGATCGCCTCGCGCACCGGAGCCTCGTCGTCCCACGGCCCGAAGAGCTCCCAGCCGGGCTGACCGGCCATGCCGTGACGCAGGGCGCGCACGGTCTTGCCCGCGACGGTCACCTCCGTCATGCGGAAGAAGGTGAGCTCCGGCGGCGGCCCGTCGAGCAGCTTCTCGATCACCTGCATCGCGTTCGGGCCCTGCACCTGGAAGCGGTACGACCTGCGACGGCCGTCGGTGCGCAGCGCCCAGCGCTGGTCGAGCTCGACCTGCACGTCGTAGCCGCCGGTCTCCGCGTGGTAGGTGATCCAGTTGAGCGCCGGCGCGCGGCCGACGAGGTTGAACCGGTTCTCCGCCAGGTGGAAGAGGATCACGTCGCCGATCACGTACCCGTCCGGCGTGCATGGCACGAAATGCTTGGCACGATCGACGCCGAAGCCCTCGAAGCTGTTGACCGCCAGGTGGGAGAGCAGGTTCAGGGCGTCCGGGCCCTCCACCGCCAGATCGGCCATGTGGTACGACTGGTTGTAGAGGACGCAGGTCTGCTGCCATGCCTGCTGCTCGTCGCGCCAGTTGGTGAACTCGGCCGGAACGCCCGGATAGACGTTCGGGCCGGCCTGCGAGTTCCGGAGCAGCTCGACCGTGCTCTCGGTCGACGACAGCAGGTCTTCGAGGCTTCTCTGACTCACGGTGATTCCTCCCCGCGCCGTAACGCGTTCTCCGTTCGGATGCGCCGGACGTGCGCACCCGCGTTGGTCGTCCTAGACACCGCCCGCCTCGATCACGCCGCGGCTCGCCCGGTCGATGCCGGTCAACGACCCATCCTCGAGGGCGTCCGCCACGTTGAACAGGTGGCGGCGCATCGCGTCCTCCGCCCTCTCGGGCTCGCGGGCGATGACAGCCTCGACGATCGCCGCGTGCTCGGCCTGCGACGCCGTCGGCCGCCCCGGGATCAGGATCGTGCGGTACTGGTATCGCACCGTCTGCGAGTTGAGACCGTGGATCAGCCGCTGGGCGGTCGAGTGACCGGACAGCTCGAGGAGCGTGGCGTGCAGGTCGGCGTTCGCGTCCGACGCGCCGAGCAGGTCGCCCGACTCGAGCAGTGCGCGATGCCGCGCCAGGGACTCCTGCAGCCGCTCCACGCCTGTGTCGTCGATCCGCTGCGCCGTCAAGCGCACCGCAAGCCCCTCGAGCACGGCGCGCGCCTGGAGGATCTCGATCGCCTCGGTGTCGGTGACCTGGCGCACGCGGGCGCCGCGGTGCGGCTCGCGGACGACCAGCCCTTCCTGCTCGAGCCGGATGAGCGCGTTGCGCACGGCGGCCCGGGTCATGGCGAACGAGGTGACGACGTCGGACTCGACGAGGCGGGAGTTCGGCGCGATCTCGCCGCGGACGATCGCGGCGCGCAGCTTCTCGTAGTTGGTGTCGGAGTTCGGCCCCGGAGCTGTCATTGCGGCTTCCCAGCGTAGAGGTCGGCGTGCTCGCCGAAGTAGCTCGAGACGAGCAGCTCGTGATTGGCCCGCAGCTCCTCCGCGCGGCCCTGCAGCACGATCTCGCCGTGCGACAGGACGTAGCCGCGGTCGGCGATCGTGAGGGCGAGCTCGATGTGCTGCTCGACGAGGACGACGCCGCAGGCGCTGTCCTCCGCGTAGTGGCGCACGACGGGGAGCAGTCCCTCGACGATCACCGGGGCCAGGCCGAGGCTGAGCTCGTCGAGCAGCAGGAGCGCCGGACGGCGCGCGAGGGCCCGGCCGACCGCCAGCATCTGCTGCTCGCCGCCCGAGAGGAGGCCGCAGCGCCGGTCGCGAAGCTCGGCGAGCGCGGGGAAGTACCGGTACGCCGCCTCCGCGTCGAGGCGCTCGCCCCGATAGCCGAGGCGGAAGTGCTCGGCAACGGTGAGACCGAAGAACAGGCCGCGATTCTCCGGGACGTGCGCGATGCCGAGCTTCGCGCGCGCGCTCGCCTGCACGCGCCGCAGATCCTGCCCCTGGAAGCGGATCGCGCCCTCCATCGGGCGGACGAGGCCCGAGACGGCGCGGAGCGTCGTGGTCTTGCCGGCGCCGTTCGCCCCGAGCAGGGCGACGATCTCGCCCGGCGCCACGTCGACGTGGAGATCGCGGATCACCGCGGCGCTGTCGTAGCCGGCCGTAAGGCCGTCGAGCTCGAGCACCTGCGCGCTCATGCCTTGCCCGCCTCCTGCTGGTCGCGCGGCGGGGCCGGCTCCCCCGCAACCGCGGTCGCGGCGCCCCCCAGATAGGCGGTCACCACGCGCGGGTCCCGGCGCACCTCGTCCGGCGCGCCTGCCGCGATCACCTTGCCGAACTCGAGGACGGTGATGCGGTCGCAGATCGCCATCACGAGTCCCATGTCGTGGTCGATCAGGAGCGTCGTCGTGCCCGCGTCGGCGACCCGCCGGAGCCGCTGGCCGAGGACCCTGCTCTCGTGCGTGTCGAGGCCGGCAGCCGGCTCGTCCAGGCAGAGGAGCCGCGGCTCCATCGCGATCGCCCGTGCGACCCCGACGAGCTTTCGCTGACCCTGGGTCAGCTCCGCCGGCATCGCGTCGGCGATCGACCCGAGGTCGAGCAGGTCGAGCGCGCGCTCCGCCGCGGCGCTCTCGCCCGCGCCCCTTCCCACCAGCTCGGCGGCGAGCGACAGGAACGACGGGCGCTCGGCGGCGACGGCGAGGTTCTCGCCCACCGTGAGGTCGTCGAAGAGCTCCGTGCTCTGCCAGGTTCGCGCCAGCCCGCGCCGCGCCCGCGCATGCGGCGCCATCCCCGCGAGATCGCGTCCGTCGAGCTCGACGCGACCCGTGTAGCGGACGAACCCGGTGACGGCGTCCACGAACGTCGTCTTGCCGGCGCCGTTCGGCCCGATCAGCCCGACCAGCTGACCCTCCTCGACGACGACGTCGACCTCGTCGACGGCACGCACGCCGCCGAAGCGGACCGACAGGCCGGTGGTGGCGAGGACGGCGCTCACGACGCGCTCGCAGGTTCCGATTCCGCCCGCTCGAGCTTGCGCTTCTCGCGCGCCTGAGCCGTCCGGTAGAAGGAGCCGGCCACGCCCTCGGGGTTCTGGATCAGCGTGAAGATGAGCACCAGGCCGCCGAACAGCAGGAACCAGTTCCCCGAGAGGCCGAACCACTTGTCGAGCGCGTAGGGGAAGATTCCCTGCGCCGCGATCAGCCCGGCGAAGACGGCGCCCGAGACGAGCGTGATCCCGCCCGCGTACGCGAACGCGATCAGGCTGAGGGCGAGGGGCACGCTGAAGCGGTCGGCGCTCACCGACCCGAAGTTGTACGCGTAGAGCGTCCCCGCGACGCCGGCGATCAGCGCGCTGATGCCGAACGCGATCAGCTTGACGTTCCGAACGTCGATCGCGGCCGCCGCCGCGGCGCGCTCGTTCGAGCGCACGGCCAGCATGCGCCGCCCCAGCGTGCCGCGCCGCACGGAGACGACGAGCAGGCCGAGGACGACCGTGGCGGCGAGCGCGACCCACCCGAACACCGGGCTGGGCAGGTTCCCGTCGAGGCCACGGAACGACGCGGACGGCCCGAGGTTGATGCCAAACAGATGCGGATCCGGCACCGGCGAGCCCTGCGGGCCTCCGCCCCACGTGCCGTTCTGGAAACCGAAGTTGAAGACGGCGACCGCGGCGGCGATCGTCACGACGGCGAGCGCCACCCCGCGCACGCGCAGCGCGGACACCGCCGTCACGAGTCCGAGCACCACGGCGGCGGCGACGCCCGCGAGCGGCGCCAGTGGAAAGCCGATCCCCGCGTCGACGGCGAGATGCGAGACGGTGAAGCCGGCGACGCCCGCGAGCGCGAGCTGGACGACCGAGATCTGGCCGACGAAGCCGGTGATCACGACCAGCGAGAGGGCCATCACGATGCCGATCAGCGAGTTCGTCAGCGCCTGGCGGAAGTCGAACGGCAGCACGACGAGCGCGATCGCGCAGAGGAGCGTCGAGGGAATCGCAAGCTTGACGGCGTGCTTCGGCCGAGGCACGTCGGGGAGGCGCTGCTCCACGAGCTCCCCGCGTGTCGGGAGCGACGCGCCGCGCAGGAACATCGCCGCCACGATGAGCGCGAAGACGAGCAGCTCCTTGACGCCCGGCCAGGCCGCGCCCTGGCTGGTCGGGAACCACGTCTTCGTCGATTCGAGCTCGATCAGCGACTCGAGCATCCCGATGCCGAGCCCGCACGCGCACGCGATCGCGAACGACGTGAGCCTCGCGAAGAGCGCGGCGGCGAGCGCCGGCACCACGAGGAAGGGCAGCGTCGTCGTGTCGAGCGCCGCGACCGAGCCGGCGAAGATCCCGAGCGTTCCGAGCAGGAGGCCCGCGAGCAGCGAGTTCGTGAGCGACAGCTCGTCCGGCGACAGGCCCGCGAGGCGTGCCGCGACGTCGTTCTCCGATGCTGCGCGCGTCGCGAGGCCGAAGCGCGTCCAGCGGTAGAGCGCCCAGAGCAGGACGGTGATCCCGACGACGGCGCCGCTGAGCACGAGGCTGGAGAGCGGCACTGCCCCGTCGAGCATCCGGACGACCCGGATCGGGATGATCGTCGGCTGCGGATGCTGCGACGTGCCGAACGCGAGGAGCATCGTCGCCTGCGCCGTCAGCAGGACGCCGAGCGAGGCAACGAGCTTCGCCAGCGGCGCAGCGGTGCGCAGCGGCCGGACAACCGCGCGCTCGATCGCGATGGTGACGAGAATCACGAAGGCGTAGGTGAGCGCGATCGCCAGCGGGGTGCCAACCGTGAAGCCGAGCTCGCCCGTGCGGAGCGCCCAGAACGAGAAGCCCGCCAGCATCGCGATCGCGCCTGCGGCCAGGTTGATGAAGCCGGAGCCGCGGTAGGTGACGACGATGCCGACCGCGATGGCCGCGATCGTCGCGCCTGTCCCGAGGCCGAGCAGGAGGAAGAGGAGTATCTCGTTCACGTCGCCCCCTGGGGATCGTCCGACGGGGCCGGTGTGCACCGGCCCCGTCGGACGCGGGTCGTCGTTCGTCTAGCCGTTGGGCGGCCCGACCCAGCCGGAGGCCCTCGTGAATGCGAACTTGCCCTTGTACGTGAACGCCTGGAACGTGTCGTTGCAGATGCCCGGCGCCTTCTTGTCCTTGCCGCACTGGAGCTTCGGCGCGCCGAGCGCGAGCGGCCCCTTGAACGCCTTCGCCCGCGCGAGGACCCGGGCGGGCGTGATGTTGCTCACGTTCTTCGCGCCGGCCTCGTTGAGGAACCGGACGGTCGTCAGGAGCTGTCCGAACGCGACGATGTGCCACGGATCCGGTGCGTTCTTCTCCGCCTTGTACCGCTTGATCACCGCCTGGTAGGCCGGCATGCCCTTGTCGGTCGGGTCGCCGTAGAGCGACGAGGCGATCGCGTACGTCCAGAGCGGCCAGTCGCCGAGAGCGGCGCTCACCTGCGGGCTCAGGCAGAGCGGCGCGGTCATGATCTTGCGCGAGTCGGTGATGCCGAGCTGCTGGAG
>CAWGDT010000010.1:0-125175 GCA_963821365.1 uncultured Actinomycetes bacterium | reverse complement strand
TGTTGTGGATACAGTCGCGGCATGGCGCGGGTCGACGCCGCCCATCGCTTCGACGTCCCTGTCGAGCGCGGCTTCGCGTTCATCACGGACATCACGAACTGGCCGAAGTACTGGCCTGGCTATGTCCGCCTCGAGGATGGCTCCCGCTGGGGGACGATTGGTGACACAGCGTGGCTGGTGACGCGGCTACTCGGGCGCGAGCGCGAGCTGGCGATGACGATCACGAGGTTCGAGCCCAACCGGCTCGTGACCTACACGAGCATGCAGCAGGGCCTGCCGAACGCCGATCACGAGCGCCGCTTCGAACCTGATGGCGACGGATTCGTCTACCGGCTCGTCGTCCAGTACGAGCCGCGCGGCGGGATCGCGGGCGTGTTCGACCGGCTCGTGGTCGCGCGCGGGATCCGGCGCGCCTTCGCGAGCACCTTCGAGGCGCTGGACCGTGAGTTCGCCACCGAACCGTCGCGTTGACTTCGGCAGCTGCGGAACCGTGGCAGGTTCGACACCGTAGGCGGAGGCGATAGGAGGCCGAGGAGACACGCGGTGTTCCAGACCACGCGGGACGGCTCGACGGAGCGGCGCCGGAGTCGAACCGACGGCGCCGGAGTCGAACCGACCGAGCGTGGGGCTACCACACCGCACAGGTTTTGAAGACCTGCTGGGCCACCGGGCCCATGCCGCTCCGGACGTGAGGCTACCGGCGGCGTTGCGTACGATCGCCGCGTGGCGCACCTTCGCCTGATCGAGCCGGACGAGGCGGAGGGGCTGCTCGCCGAGGAGTACGCAGCCGCGGTCGCACGGGCGGGCAAGGTCTACAACATCGTCCGCTCGATGAGCCTCCACGCCGAGGTGCTGCGGCGGTCGATGGAGCTCTACCGGGCGATCATGTTCGGGCCGTCCGGTCTCACGCGGCAGGAGCGGGAGCTCCTCGCGACCGTCGTCTCGGCAGCGAACGAGTGCTTCTACTGACGACGGGCGCACGCCGACGACCTCCGTGACGAGGGCGCAGACGAGGAGCTTGCGCGGCATGCGGAGCACGACTACCGCGACGCCGACCTCGACCCCCGCACCCGGGCGCTCTGCGACTACGCGCGAAAGCTGACGCTGATGCCCTCGACGGTCGGCGCGGAGGACGCCGATGCGCTGCGCGCGCACGGGCTGGACGACGCGACGATCCACGACGCGATCCAGGTGATCGCCTACTTCAACTACATCAACCGGGTCGCCGAGGGCGTGGGGACGGACGCGGAGCCCGATTGGGCTACTCGAGCGCGGCCCTGATCTTCTCGATCGTGGCCGCCTCGGCCTCGTCCCCGCCGCCTGCGGCCTGGCCGACCGACTCGGCCAGCTCCAGGACGAACGCGCGATAGCTCTCGAGCTCGTCGGGAGCCTTCGCGCGCAGTGTCGCGACAGCCGCCCCGAGCGACTCGAACGTCCCGCCCTGCACCTCGTTCGGTGAGGCGACCATCCCGAAGCCTGTGCCGCCCTCGGCGGCGAGCTCGCGGACGAGCTGGCTGTCGCTGTCGCGCGACCCCTTGACGTGCTTCGCGAGCGACGAGGCCTCCTTGAACGTGTCGAAGAAGCTGCGGTCGCTGACGGAGACGAGGAGCCCCGCCCCGGTCGCGCCCTTCCGCAGATCCTCCCACTCCTGCTCGGTGAAGTCGGACTTCCCTGCCATCGCGGCCTCCTCCAACGGTGTCGGAAGGATTCTCGCAGCTCCCGATCAGCCCCCGTCGCTCCGGGCAGCCCGGCGCAGGATGCGCCGGTCCCCGAGGCGGCGCGTGAGGCCGTCGACGTCCATCCGCTCGAGCAGGAGCTGGGCGTCGCGGCGGCCGACCCCGGCGAGGTCGCGAAAGCGCGCGAGCGTGATCTCGCCCGCTGTTCCGCACTCGACGACCACCAGGTCACGCGCGACCTCGTAGGCGCCCGGCGAGACCGCGAAGCCGTCGCCGACGCGGATCAGGCGCCCGTCGGCCTCGAGGAAGCGGGCGAGCTCGCCGTCCGCGACCGGCGTCACGGCGAGCCCCGCACCCGCAAGCTCCCCTTCGAGCGAGGACGCGGCCGCGGTGCGGGTGCCGAGCGACGCAGCTGTCCCGGGGAGCACGAGCTTCGGGCCCCGCCGCTCCACCGGCAGGAGGCCGAGGATCGCCGGCGCCCACGGCTCGGCGGGGAGAAGCTCGGACGGCGTCAGCCCCGGGTCGAGCGGCGAGACCTCGGCACGAGCACGTAGCCGCGTCTCGACCGCGGCCGCCGTCTCGTCGAGCCACGCCTCGGAGAACGCCCAGCCGTCCACGACGCGCACCGCGTCGAGCCCCTCCTCGAGCGCGGGGCCGTCGAGCAGCGCTCGCGCCCTGAGCGCCTCGACGCTGACCGGCTCTTCGACGAGCGCGCGAACGATCGAGGCCGGGTCGTCGCTGCCGAGAAGGCGGTCGCGCTCGGCGTCGGCCCGCCGCGGCGGCGCCGGGTCGAGTACGACGGCGCCGCCCAGGGTCGTCTCGTCGCGCAGCACGACACGGTCGCCGCGCGCAGCGACCACGGGCGCTGCGAGCCTGAGCTGCGCGTGCTCCTCGTCGACCCGCACGACTCGCGCCGGTATGCGACTCGTCCCGTGGTGCACCATGAGCCTCGCCCCGTCCGCGATCGGCGACAGCTCCTCGAGCGCGACCTCGAGCCGGTACGAGCGCGGAAAGGCCCCGGGTGCGACGAGCGCGTCGCCGCGGCGGACGTCCCGTCGCTCGACACCGGGCAGGCTGACGGCCACCCGCTGACCCGCCGCCGCGCTCGCAACCGGCGTGTCGTGCACCTGGACGGAGCGGATCCGCACGTCGCGGCCGACCGGCTCGAGCCGCAACCGGTCGTCCTCGGCGATCGCCCCCGACCAGAGCGTCCCGGTGACGACCGTGCCGATCCCGCGCAGCGTGAAGACGCGGTCGACGTAGAGCCGCGTCGGGAAGTCGGCCCGGCGAGGCGTCACCGTTGCGGCTGTCTCGTCGAGTGCGGTGCGCAGCTCGTCGAGACCCACACCGGTGACACCGCTCACCGGGATGACCGGTGTATCCGGCAGGAGCTCCCGTACCTCCTCGCACGCGAGCTCGAGCGTCTCGGCGTCGACCGCGTCCGCCTTCGTCACCGCCACCACACCGCGGTCGACGCCGAGCAGTCGCAGCACGGCCAGGTGCTCGTGCGTCTGCGGCCGTGCGCCTTCGGCGGCGTCGACGACGAGCAGGAACAGGTCGATCCCCGTCGCGCCCGCGACCATCGTCCGCACGAACCGCTCGTGCCCGGGGACGTCGACGAGGGACAGCGTCGCCCCGGACGGCAGCGCGAGCGGTGCGTAGCCGAGGTCGATCGAGATCCCGCGCGCCCGCTCCTCGGGCAGCCGGTCCGTGTCCTTCCCGGTGAGCGCCCGGACAAGGGTCGTCTTGCCGTGGTCGACGTGCCCGGCCGTCCCGACGGTCAGCGGCATCAGGCCGAGATCGACGCCCGCCGTGCATGGAGGACGGCGCGCGCGACCTCGTCGACCTCCTCCGCGGTCAGCGTGCGCGCGTCGAGCAGGAGCCTGCCGTCCCGCACGATCCCCACGACCGCCGGCGCGCCGAGTCGAAGCGGCCCGGCGAGGCTTTCCTCGATCGCGCAGGCGGCGCTCTCGAGGTCGGCGAGCGGGAGCGCGCCGCCGCCCACCCGCGCGACCGTCTCCTCGACCTCGCCGCCGACCAGCGTCGCCAACCGCGCGGCCCGCTCGCGCACGGCCTCGACCGGCTCGTCGAGCATCCGTAGCACGGGAATCTCGGCACGGGCGAGCTCGGGGTCGGCGAGCAGCGCGAGCGTTCCCTCCAGCGCCGCCAGCGTCAGCTTGTCCGCGCGGAGCGCGCGCTGCAGCGGGTGGCGACGCAGCCGTTCGACGAGCTCGGCGCGCCCCACGACGATCCCCGCCTGTGGCCCGCCGAGCAGCTTGTCTCCCGAGAAGCACACCAGGTCGGCGCCGTCCGCGATGCTCGCCGTGGCCGTCGGCTCGTCTCCGAGGTCGAGCAGCGAGCCCGAGCCGAGGTCGTCGACGAGCGGGAGCCCGGCGCCCGACGCGATCCGGGCAAGCTCACGGGTCGGCACGGACTCCGTGAACCCGACGATGCGGTAGTTCGACTGGTGGACGCGCAGCACGGCGGCCGTGTCCGGGCCGATCGCCCGCTCGTAGTCGGCTGCGCGCGTGCGATTCGTCGTTCCGATCTCGACCATCCGGGCGCCGGACCGGGCGAGGACGTCGGGGATCCGGAAGCCGTCGCCGATCTCGACCAGCTCGCCGCGCGAGACCACGACCTCGCGGCCCTCCGCGAGCGCGGCGACGGCGAGGAGGACGGCGGCCGCGTTGTTGTTCACGACGAGCGCGGACTCGGCGCCCGTCAGCCGCCGGAGGGCATCGGCGACGTGGTCCTGCCGCGATCCACGGGAGCCCGACTCGAGGTCGAGCTCGAGGTTGGAGTACGACGCGCCGACCTCCTCGACCCGCACGAGGGCCGCGGGCGCCGAGCGGCGCGCGGCCCAGGTTCGTGTGGAGGATCACGCCCGTCGCGTTGAGCACCCGCCGCAGGGAGGGTGACTCGAGCCGCTCGAGCTCCGCCCGCGCGACCGCCGCGACGTCGCCGGGATTGCCGCCGCCGGCGATCGTCCTGCGCGCTTTCTCCAGCGCGGCCCTCGCAGCCGCGAGGGCGAGCATGCGCGGTGCGCCGGCGAGCCCGTCGTCCGCGAGCAGCCGGTCGACCGACGGGAGATCGCGAAGCTCCATGGATCTCAGTCTAGGAGCGGCACGACCTCGCGCAGGAGCGCGACGAGATCGCCCGCTGCGCGGGCGCCCACCTCGAGCACGCGCTCGTGGTCGATCGGCTCGGGCCGCACGCCGGCGGCCGCGTTCGTCACGCACGAGAGCGCGAGGCAGCGGATCCCCATGTGGCGCGCCGCGAGGACCTCCGGCACGGTCGACATGCCGACGAGGTCGGCCCCGAGCGTCCGCATCATGCGGATCTCGGCGGGCGTCTCGAACGCAGGGCCGAGCCAGGCGCCGTAGACCCCCTCCCCGAGCTCGAGCCCGATGCGCGCGGCCGCGTCGCGTGCGAGCGCGCGGTAGGCCGGGTCGTATGCATCGGTCATGTCGGGGAAGCGGGGCCCGAGGGCCTCGTCGTTCGGCCCGACGAGCGGCGACGTCCCCTGGAGGTTCAGGTGGTCGGCGATCACGACGAGGCGGCCCGGCTCGACCGAGGGGTCGATCGCGCCGCACGCGTTCGTGAGGACGAGGCTCCGCACGCCGAGCCGGCCGAGGACGCGCACCCCGAAGACGACCGCAGCCGGCGGAAGGCCCTCGTAGAGGTGCGCGCGGCCCTTCAGCACCGCGACCGGCACGTCGCCGAAGCGGCCGAGGACGAGCGTGCCGGCGTGGCCGATCGCCGTCGCGGCGGGCCACGCAGGGATCTCTCCGTACGGGATCTCGACCGGGTCGGAGACGGCGTCGGCGAATCCGCCGAGACCGCTGCCGAGAATGACGCCGGCCGTCGGCCGGAGCTCGGAGCGCGCCCCGATCGCCGCCACCGCGGCGTCGAGCTCCTCGCTCACGCAGATCCCTCGGCGGCGCGTGCGTCGACCAGCTCGACGATCCGCCTGACGGCCTCCTCCGGGTCGTCGGTCAGGTGCAGGAGCTCGAGGTCGGACGCCGACACGAGCCCGTCGGCGAGCATCTCTCCGCGCACCCAGTCGAGCATTTCCCCCCAGTAGTCCGAGTCGAAGAGGACGACCGGGAACGTGCCGATCTTGCCCGTCTGGATGAGGGTCAGCGACTCGTAGAGCTCGTCCATCGTGCCGAAGCCGCCGGGAAAGATGACGAACCCCTCTGCGGCCTTCACGAACATCACCTTGCGGACGTAGAAGTGCTTGAACGTGCGCGAGATGTCGCAGTACGGGTTCAGCCCCTGCTCGTGCGGGAGCAGGATGTTGAAGCCGACCGAGAGCCCGCCGCCCTCCTTCGCTCCGCGGTTCGCGGCCTCCATCGCGCCGGGGCCGCCGCCGGTCACCACCGCCAAGCCCGCCTCGGCGAATCGTCGCGCTGTCTCTCGTGCCGCCTCGTACGTGGGAGATCCCTCCTCGACCCGCGCCGAGCCGAAGATCGTCACGGCGGGACGGTCGATCCGCTGCACCTCCTGGAAGCCGGCGAGGAACTCCGAGGCGATCAGCGACACGTCGCTCACGAGCGTCTCGTGCGTGCGCCGCAGGAGCCTTCGATCGACCTCGCTGTTCGTGCTCACAGCCGGTCCTGCGGGACGTGCGCGGCCACCATCCCCGCGACGAGCGCAGCGGCGGTGGCGAACGAGACGATTGCCACGACCGTGGCACGCTGGCGCGCGCGCGCGGGATCGGCCGCGCCACCGCCGGCGCGGAGTATGCGCCAGGAGCGCAGCACGTGGCCGCCGTCGAGGATCCCGATCGGTACGAGGTTGATCAGGTTGAGGAGGAAGCCCGTGTACGCGAGCGCGCCCAGGAGGTCGGAGCCCGTCTGCACGGCGACGATCAGGCACGCGGCCGCGCCGATCCCGCCCGCGACCGGCCCTGCGAGCGATACGCGCGCGTTCACCCACGGGTCGAAGCGCATGTTCCGGAGGGCGACGTAGGCGCCGAGGAACGGGATGAAGACGGGAAGCTGCGGGTCGAGGCCCGACCGCTTCGCCTCGACGTAGTGGCCGAGCTCGTGGACGAGGATGAGGAGGACGACGCCGAGCCCGAACTTCCAGCCCCAGATGAGGGCGTAGCCGCCGATCGCGAGGAAGATCCCGAAGAACTTGATCCCGAAGGCGCCGAACTTGACGAGCACGCCGAGCGCGACGGCCACCGGAGCCACGATCCGCCCGAGCAGCGACCGCCGCGAGCGGTCGTGCTCGCTCGGCAGCGTCCGCGGCTCCGGCGCGGTGACGGGCTCCAGGTCTCGCTGGCGCGTGTCGTTCATGCGGTTCGTCGCTGCGAGGGTGAGCGGCGCGTGACGCGCGGAGCGGGATCGATTCCGGCGCAGCGCAGCTCAGGGATGCGGTGCCTGCCCCCCGAAGGAGGGGGTCCGTGGGGGAACCATGGATTCCCCCACGTTCTCACGAGCCCTGGCCGATCCATTCCTCGCCGCCGACGTACAGCTCCTTCTTCCAGAGCGGCACCGTCTGCTTGAGGGTGTCGATCGCCTCGCGGCATGCGTCGAACGCCGTCGCGCGATGCGCCGCCGAGACGGCGATGACCACGCTCGTCTCGCCGATCTCGACCGGCCCGACGCGATGGTGGATCGCGATGTCGATCACGTCGTGCCGGCCGCGCAGCCCACGTGCGATCCGCTCCATCTCCGCCTCGGCCATTCCCTCGTATGCCTCGTACTCGAGGCGGATCACGTCGCGGCCGCGGGAGCGAGCGCGGGTCGTGCCGACGAACGTCGCGATCGCGCCCGCGTCGTCCGACGCGACCTCGGCCGCCGCGCGTTCGAGCGAGAGCGGCTCGTCCGAGAGGAGAAACGCGCCGCCGGAGACGGGCGGGATGAGCGCGACCTCGTCGCCGTCGGCGAGCGGCGTGCCCCGCTCGACATAGGCGCGATTGACCGCGTAGACGAGCCCTGCGGGCTCGTCGCCGAGCCCGAGCGCGGGCCAGACGTCGTCGACCGAGGCGCCCTCGTCGAGCTCGAGCGCCCGCTCGCGCGCGCCGGCCAGCTCGCGGAGCGCGGCGAACAGCCTTACCGCCACCTTCATGCGTTGAGCGTATCCGCGGTGGCGCACGCAGCGGTGTCATGTTACATCTCTCCCATGACCACGCTGGCTCCGCGCTCCAACCTCAACGACCAGGTCTACGAGACGCTTCGCCAGCGGATCCTGACGCGTGACCCCGGCCCCGGCGCCAAGCTCAGCCTGCACGAGCTCGCGGCGGAACTCGGCGTGTCGCGGAGCCCCGTGCACCATGCGCTGACCCGCCTCGTCTCCGAGGGCCTTCTGAGCGTCAAGGCGCGGCGCGGCTACTTCGTCACGCCCGTGACGTCGCAGGCGCTGCTCGAGGGGTACGAGGTGCGGCTGGCGCTCGAGCTCCATGCCGCGGACGTCGCGGTCGACACCGCGGCGGACGAGCAGGTCGTCGATCTCCGACGGCGCCACATCGCGACGGTCGACGCGATCTCGCACGAGGAGTGGGACGCGGCGAACGCGGCATTCCACGAGGCGCAGGTCGACCTCGCGGGCAACAGGCTCCTCTCGCGCTTCTACCGCGAGCTCTCCGTCAACCTGATGATGCAGGTGATTCGCGGCGGTCGCGTGGAGCGGCACGAGCATCTCGTCACCGAGCACGAGGCCATCGTCTCCGGCTTCGAGGAGCGGGACCGCCAGAGGACGAGGGCGGCGATCACGCGCCACGTCGAGTCGGGCCGCCGCATCGCGCTCGAGGCGGTCGAGCGCGCCGGCGGCGCCCTGTAGCGCGGCGCTCCAGGGCGAACCCTCGCGCGAGGGCTTGACGGGACGACGCGATTCGCCGACGTTGCGGAGAGCCGCCCCGGCGGGCCGCGCGGACCTGCCGGGGCGGACGTAGGATCACCTCCATGGCGACCACGCCCGACCCTCGGCTGACCGAGTCGGGCATCGAGCTGAAGCCGGTCTACGGGCCGGCCGACGCGTCGGGGCCGACCGAGCCCCCGGGCGCCTTCCCGTTCACGCGCGGCCCGTATCCGGACATGTACCGCGGCCGTCCGTGGACGATGCGGCAATACGCCGGCTTCGGCTCCGCGGAGGAGACGAACGAGCGGTTCCGGACCCTGCTCGGTCGCGGGCAGACGGGCCTCTCGGTGGCGTTCGACCTGCCGACGCAGCTCGGCTACGACTCCGACGACCCTGTGGCCGCCGGCGAGGTCGGCCGCACCGGAGTCGCGATCGACTCGGTCGAGGACATGGGCCGCCTGCTCGCGGGCATCCCCCTCGCCGAGGTCTCGACGTCGATGACGATCAACGCCCCCGCCTCGCTCCTTCTCCTCTGCTACGAGCTCGTCGCCGCGGAGCGCGGAGTGCCGGGCGAGGCGCTCCGCGGCACGGTGCAGAACGACATCCTCAAGGAGTACGTCGCGCGCGGGAACTACATCTTCCCGCCGCGCCCGTCGATGCGCCTGACGACCGACCTGTTCTCGTACTGCGCGGAGCGCATCCCGCGCTGGAACACGATCTCGATCTCGGGCTACCACATCCGCGAGGCAGGCTCGACGGCGGTCCAGGAGATCGCGTTCACGCTCGCGAACGGGATCGCCTACTGCGAGGCCGCTGTCGCGGCGGGCCTCTCCCCGGACTCGTTCGGCGTACGCCTCTCGTTCTTCTTCAACGCGCACAACGACGTCCTGCAGGAGGTGTCGAAGTTCCGCGCCGCGCGCCGCCTCTGGGCGGCGATCATGCGCGACCGCTTCGGCGCCACGAGCGAGAGGGCACAGGCGCTGCGCTTCCACGCCCAGACCGGTGGTTCGACCCTCACGGCGCAGCAGCCGGAGAACAACCTGGTCCGGGTCGCTGCCCAGGCGCTGGCGGCGGTGTACGGCGGCGCCCAGTCGCTCCACACGAACGCGTTCGACGAGGCGCTCGCGCTTCCGACCGAGCACGCCGCGACGCTCGCGCTCCGCACGCAGCAGGTGCTCATGCACGAGGCGGGGACGACCGCCACCGCCGACCCGCTCGGCGGCTCGTGGTACGTCGAGGCGCTCACCGAGGAGCTCGAGGCCCGCGCGCGGGAGCTGATCGAGCGGGTGGACGAGCTCGGCGGCGCGGTGGCCGCGATCGAGACGGGCTGGATGCAGGGGCAGATCGAGGAGTCGGCCTTCCGCTGGCAGCGCGAGGTGGAGACCGGCGAGCGCGTGATCGTCGGGGTCAACCGCTTCACGACCGACGAGCCGGACCACATCGAGCTCCACCGGCTCGAGCCCGCGATCGAGCGCGCGCAGCGCGACCGGTTGCAGACGCTGCGCGCCGGGCGGGACGCCGGCGCGGTCGAGGCCGCGGTCGGCGAGGTCGCGCGCGTGGCCGACTCGGGCGACAACTTGCTCCCCTCGCTACGCGACGCCCTCGCCGCCCGCGCGACGATCGGCGAGCTCTGCGGCGCGCTGCGCCGACTCTGGGGAACGTACGACGGAAGCTGAGCGCCCCGGACGGGCGTCCAGGAGCGGCCGTGCCTACCATGCCGACGTGTCGCGGCGTGCGGTCTACGGCCTTCTCGCGGCGGCGGCGTCCGTCGCCGCCGCGCTCGCCATTCCGGCCCTCGCGTCGCGCAGCGCGGCGCCCGACTTCACGCGCGACGTCGCGCCGATCGTCCGCGAGACGTGCCTCGGCTGCCACCGCGACGGCGGCATCGCGCCGTTCGCCTTCCGGACGGAGCGCGACCTCGCGAGCCGAGCGCCGCTCCTCGTCGCGGCGCTCGAGCAGCGGCGGATGCCGCCGTGGCCGCCGTCGGCGGGCAGCCCGCGCTACGTCGGCGAGGCTGCGCGCACGCTCGACGCTCGCGAGCGCGAGACGCTCGTTCGCTGGGCGCGCTCGCAGCTCGTGCGGCCCGGGTCGGCGCGACGAGGAACGCCCATCGGCCGGGCACCGGTCTCCGCGACGGCACCGCAGCCGGGCGAGTCGCGGCTCGAGCTGGCGATGCCCACCACGTACAGGCCGTCCGGGACGAACGGCTCGACGGACGACTACCGGTGCTTCCTCCTCGACCCGGGCCTCGCGCAGGACGCGTTCGTCACGTCCGCGCGGATCGTCCCCGGAGACGCCTCGATCGTGCACCACGTGATCCTGTATCGGATCCCGCAGGCGTCGGTCGCCCAGGCGACGGCGCTCGACCGCGGCAGCGCCGGTGCCGGCTGGACGTGCTTCGGCGGCCCCGGCGTCGGCGGCGGGACGAGCGGCAGCCCGCGGGGGTTCCTCGACGACGCCGGCTGGATCGGCGCCTGGGCGCCGGGCTTCGGCGCCGACCGCCTGCGCCCGGGGACCGGGGTGGAGCTTCCGGCGAGAAGCCGGATCGTGATGCAGGTGCACTACAACCTCGTGAACGGCAGTCGGCCCGACCGGTCGCGGGCCGTGCTGACGACCGTTCCGGCGGCGACGGCGCCGACGCCGGTCCAGACGATGCTCGTGGCGGCGCCCGTCGAGCTCGCATGCCGCGCCGGCGAGACGGGCAAGCTCTGCGACCGCACCGCCGCGCTCTTCGATCAGGTCGACCGGTTCGGCGCCGACGCGGCGGTCGTTCCCGCTGGGCTCCTCTTCCTCTGCGGCAAGGACGCGGCGCACCCGGCAGCGGGTGCCGTGAGCACGTGCGAGCGCGGCTTCATGCGGCCGGTGACGATCCAGGGCGTCGGCGGGCACATGCACCTGCTGGGCCGGTCGATCCGGGTCGACCTCAACCCGGGAACGCCGCGCGCGCGCCTCCTCCTCGAGATCCCGCGCTGGAACTTCCACTGGCAGGCCGTGTACCAGCTCGCTGCGCCTGTCCAGGCCGGCCCGGGCGACGTGGTTCGGGTCACGTGCCGGTACGACACGAGCCTGCGTCAGGGCAAGCCCCGCTACGTCCTCTGGGGCGAGGGAACGACCGACGAGATGTGCCTCGGCATCCTCCAGGTCACGCCGCGGTAGCGCGCAGCGGCGTGCGGATCCTGCTCGTCTCGCAGATGTACCCGGGCCCGAAGGCGCCCGCGCTCGGCGCGTTCGTCGCGGATCTCGAGGCGGAGCTCGCGGCGCGCGGCCACGAGCTCGCGCGCGCGGTCGTCGACCGGCGCGGCGGGCCATCGCGCCAGCTGTTTCTCGCGCGTGACGTGGCGGTCGCCGCGCGGCGGTTCCGCCCCGACGTCGCGTACGCGCACTTCCTCGTTCCCGCGGGCCTTCTCGCCGTGCTCGCCGGGCGCGCGCCGGCCGTGGTCACCGCGCACGGCCAGGACGTCGAGAACGCCCTCGGCTCGGCGGTGGTCCGGAGGCTCACCCGGTTGACGCTCCGCCGCGCGGCCGGGGTCGTCGCCGTGTCCGACTGGCTGCGCGCGCGGCTCGAGCGCGCCGTGCCCGAGGCCCGCGGCCGGGTCGAGGTGATCGACTGCGGCGTCGATCTCGACCGCTTCGCACCCGCCGACGCGGAGTCGGCCCGTGCGGAGCTCGGCTGGCGGCCCGACGGCACCGCGTTCGTCTGTGCAGGCTCGCTGAGCGAGCGGAAGAACGTCCTTCGGCTGGCACGGGCGTTCGAGCGCCGCGGTGAAGGCTCGCTCGCCTTCGTCGGGGACGGCCCACTGCGCGGCGCGCTGGAGGGGAGGCCGGGCATCCATCTCGCCGGCGCCGTGCCTCACACGCTCGTGCCCCGGTGGCTCCAGGCGGCCGACGTCGTCTGTCAGCCGAGCCTCGTCGAGCCGTTCGGGCTCGTGACGCTCGAGGCGATGGCGTGCGCACGGCCGGTCGTCGCCACCCGCGTCGGCGGGCCGCCCGAGTTCGTGCCGGGCGAGGCGGGCGTGCTCGTCGACCCCGAGGACGAGGATGCGCTCGTCGCGGCGCTCGAGGCCGCCGCCTCGCTGCCGCGCCCCAACGACGCCGCGCGAGCGGCGGCTGCGCGGCACGACATCCGCCGGCAGGCGGAGCGGATCGAGGCCGTGCTCGAAAGAGCCGCCGGGGCACCCGCCGCCGCGGGCACCCCGGCGATCACCCGCTAGCCCGTGCTCGGAGGCGTGTCGCCCTCGCCGCGGCCGGCCCCAGTGAGGTTGCCGCGGAAGTCGGTGTCGCCTTCCACGACGACCCGGTGGATCACCCAGCCCAGGATCGCCCCGAGCGGCGGGAAGATCAGGTAGATCCACAGGTCGCCGAAGTCCGTGCCGACGAGCGCCGGACCGAGGCTTCGGGCGGGGTTCACCGACGAGCCGCTGATCGGGATGATCGCGACGTGGATCGCGAGCAGGGTGAGGGGGATCGCGAGGAGCGCTGTGCCCCGCGACCGCTCGCTCTTGGTCGATTGCAGGATCACCGCGACGAACAGGGCCGTCATGACGACCTCGACGACGATCCCGGCCCAGGTGTCGCCCGAGTGCGTGGTCGTCGCCGCGACGGCGTCGTCGTTGAAGGCGATGAGGACGACGACCGAGGCGGCGATCGCCCCGATCACCTGGGCGATCCAGTAGGCGATCATGTCGTCCATCGAGAGTCGGCGGTCGAGGAACAGCCCGAGCGAGACCGCCGGGTTGTAGTGGCCCCCGGACACCTCTCCGAACGCGTACAGGCCGACGAGGAGCGCAAGGCCGAAGCCGAGCGCGATCGACACCACGTCGAGCCGGCCGGTGCCGGACGACGAGAGGATCGCGAACGAGCCGATTCCGACGAGCGCGAAGGTGCCGAGCGCCTCCGCGAGGTACTTCTGGGTCTTCCCCATGGTCTGCGTGCTCCTTCCGAGGTCGGGGTGACGCCAGAAGTCTCGCGGACGGGTCGGCTGGAACCGCCTCGCGTCGGGTCGTGTCAGCTGCCCGCCGCGTCGAGGTCGGCCAGCCGGATCTCGACCAGGGGTCGCACGGCTTCCTCGAGCCCCGCCTCGCGCGCGACGGCGAGCGCCTGCTCGTAGCTCTCGCGTACCTTCTCCGGCGCGACGCCCTGCTTGAGCCGGTTGTCGCCGGTCACGAGCAGGCGCTGGATCTTCGCCCGAGCGTCGTCTCCGGCCGCCATGCGAGGAGGGTAACGCCCGGTACCATGGCGCGCCGATGGTTTCCGTCTCCGCCGTTCTCCAGGTACTGCTCGGCGCCGCGCTCATCACTCTCGTGCTGATGCACTCGGGCCGCGACGCGGGCTTCGGCGGCATCGGCTTCACGCCGACGTCCCAGGGCGGGACGCACATCGTCGAGCGGAACCTGACGCGCCTGACGGTCGTGGTCGCGATCCTCTTCGCCGCGAACACCGTCCTGCTCTACCGCCTGCTCGCGTAGCGACCGTTCCTGCTCCGGAGACGCAAAACGGGCCGAAGCCCGTTCGCGCATGCGCTGGAGAGGACTTGAACCTCCACGACCGCAATGGCCACCAGGCCCTCAACCTGGCGCGTCTACCAATTCCGCCACCAGCGCGTGGAGCGGGGATGATAGCCGAGGCGTTGACGCCGTCCGGGAGGATCCCTACTCTTCATGACGAACATACGTTCGTCGGAAACCATCAGGAGGCGATCCGTGCCCGCCGAGATACCGCTCACCGCGCGTCAACAGGAGATCTGGCAGTTCCTCGTGACCTACGTCGACGACCACGGCTACCCGCCTACCGTGCGCGAGATCGGCGAGGACGTCGGGCTCGCGTCGCCGTCGACGGTGCACGCCCATCTCGCGAACCTCGAACGCGTGGGCCTCATCCGCCGCGACCCGACGAAGCCGCGGGCCATCGAGCTCAGCGGCCACCGCCGGGTCGAGGCGGCCGCGGCGAGCGACGTCCCGCGTCTCCCGCTCCTCGGACGTGTGGCGGCAGGCGGCCCACTGCTCGCCGAGGAGAACGTCGAGGACGTCGTCGCGGTGCCCGAGACGCTCGGCCGCGGGGCGGACTTCCTCCTCACGATCCACGGCGACTCGATGATCGAGGCCGGCATCCTCGACGGCGACACGATCGTCGTCCAGCGGCGCGACGACGCCCGGAACGGCGACGTCGTCGTCGCGCTCGTCGGCGACGACGAGTCGGCGGACGAGGCGACCGTGAAGACGTTCTACCGCGAGACCGACGGGCGCATCCGGCTCCAGCCCGAGAACGCGGCGCTCGAGCCCATCTTCGGCGACCACGTCCGGATCCTCGGGAAGGTCGTGGGGGTGTTCCGGAGCCTCCGATGAGCGCCGCGGTCACACCTCTCGCCCGAACGCTCGACCACGAGCTGCTCGCGCTCGCTCGCGGCGCGAGCCTCGAGTGCCTCTGCTGCGGCGAGTTCGTCATGCGTCTCCGCGGCGTCCTCGCCTGCCCCGAGTGCCGGGCACTCCTCGCCGACGGGAAGGAGGTGCCCGAGGTCGTGCTGCCTCAGGCGTGCCCGGCCGTCTGAGCGCGAGGATCGCGAGACGTCAGGCGCTCGGCCCCAGTGCCTCGATCGCGCGCTCGAGCTCGGCGGGCCGGAAGCCGAACGGCCCCTCGCCGCCCTGGTAGGCGATCCGGCCGCCGCGGTCGACGAGGTAGAGGCGGTCGGGCCAGCCGCCGTACGCCGAGGCGACCGCGTTGTCGGGGCCGTCGACGACGACGGGCATCCGCATCTCGAGGCGGACGGCGCACGTGCCTGCCACGGCGAGGCGCTCGGCCGCGGTCCTCGGATCCTGTACCGCGACGCCGGAGCGGCGGTTCTCGGGCAGGACCCAGCCGTCCTCCGGGTGCGCTTCGCGGATGTAGACGGCGAGGAAGGAGGCGCGATCGCGGTATCGCTCGGCCATGCTGTCGAGCGTCCCAACCTGGGCGCGGAACGGCGGTCAGGTGTACGAGCCGAAGACGAGCGCCACCGGCTGCGCGTCCAGCAGCGTCGCGAGGCGGACGGTGCCGCCGCCGTCCACGAGCGGAAGCTCGAAGTCGGGGGCGGTATCGCCTTCCGCGACCTTCGCGTGCGCGAGATCGCGGTAGCCGGGGTCGGCCATGACGTCCTGGAGCGTCAACGGCGAGTCCTTGGGCGCGAGGCCGCGGCCGTGGCTGACCATGGACCAGAGGGCGCCGAACGTCGACCAGGGCCGGTCGGCCGGGCTGCCGCCGGCGACGGTGCGCGCATACCAGACCAGATCGCGAGGACCTGCCACGAGCGCGAGTGTACGGGCCTCGGGACGCAGTGCCGCGCGGCGGGGGCGGGCCGCCGGGATTGGCGCGAGCCCGCCTTCGCGCTACCGTGACCGGTGCAGGCCGGGTGGCCGCGGGCGGTCTTGGCCGTCCGAGGAAAGTCCGGACACCGCAGGGCAGGACGCTGGGGAAACCCCAGGCGGCGAAAGCCGACGGAGAGTGGAACAGAGAGGAGACCGCCGGTCGCAGGACCGGTAAGGGTGAAACGGTGGGGTAAGAGCCCACCAGCGGCCGTGGCGACGCGGCCGGCTGGCCAAACCCCGTTCGGTGCAAGGCGAAGCAGGTCCCGCTGACGTGGCCCGCCGAGGGACCGGGTACGCCGCTCGAGCCTCCGGGAGACCGGGGGCCTAGATGGATGGTCATCCACGACAAAATCCGGCTTACAGGCCTGCTACGGAAAAAGCCCTGGAAACGGGGCTTTTTCTATCGGAGAACGCATGCAGGCGCGCACGTCCCGCTCGTAGGCCGTGTAGGTCAGCTCCGCCAGCCGCCGCTCGACGCGGCAGTTGGAATCGACCAACTCGGGGTCCATCGATCCTCCGTCGAGCAATGCCGCGGCCCCTGTCCGAGAATCGTTCCGCGGTCTCCGCTTCGGGCCCGCTCCGGAAATAGCCCGGAAACATGCGTTCTTCATCGTCCGTGGATTCATCCCATCTGTGAGAACATATGTTCCCATGGACGCGACGATCCTGCACGCCGACGTCGACTCGTTCTTCGCGTCGGTCGAGCAGCGGGACGACCCGCGGCTACGGGGGCGCCCCGTGATCGTCGGGGGCGGCGTCGTGCTCGCGGCCAGCTACGAGGCGAAGGCGTACGGCGTCCGGACGGCGATGGGCGGCCGGCAGGCGCGGCGGCTGTGCCCGCAGGCGGTTGTCGTCTCGCCGCGGATGAGCGCCTACTCGGAGGCGAGCAAGGAGATGTTCCGGGTCTTCGAGGACGCGACCCCGCTCGTCGAGGGGCTTTCGATCGACGAGGCCTTCCTCGACGTGCGCGGCATGCGCCGGCTCGCGGGCACGCCCGCCGAGATCGCGGCGCGCCTGCGGCGCGACGTGCGCGAGCGGGTCGGGCTTCCGATCACCGTCGGGGTCGCGCGCACGAAGTTTCTCGCGAAGGTGGCGAGTGGCGTCGCAAAGCCGGACGGGCTGCTGGTCGTCTCGCCCGACGGCGAGCTCGACTTCCTCCACCCGCTGCCGGTGGAGCGGCTGTGGGGCGTCGGGCCGAAGACTGCAGCCCGGCTCCACGACCGGGGGATCCGAACGGTCGGCCAAGTCGCGCAGCTCACACAGGAGGCGCTCGTCGCGATGCTCGGGCGCGCCGCCGGCCGCCACCTTCACGGCCTCGCCCACAACCGCGACCGACGACGCGTCCGGACGGGCCGTCGCCGTGGCTCGATCGGGTCGCAACGTGCGCTCGGGTGGAGACCCAGATCGCCTGCCGAGATCGACGCGACCCTCGTCGCGCTCGTCGACCGCGTCACCGGGCGCATGCGGCGGGCGGGGCGCGCGGGCCGGACGGTGGTGCTCCGTCTCCGCTTCGACGACCTCGCCCGCGCGACACGCTCGCAGACGCTTCCGCGGGCCACCGCCGAGACGGACGTGATCCTCCGCGTGGCACGCGAGCTTCTCGCCGCCGCCGCACCGCTGATCGAGGCGCACGGGCTGACGTTGATCGGGCTCACTGTCGGCAACCTCGAGAGTGCGCGCGCGGTGCAGCTCGTGCTGCCGTTCGACGCGGCCGGTGGCGCGGCGCTGGACGCCGCCGTCGACGAGATTCGCGATCGCTACGGCGCGACGGCGATCACCCGCGCGGTCCTGCTCGGCCGAGAGGCGGGTCTCGTCATGCCGCTTCTTCCCGACTGACCCCGACGAGGCGGCGGCCGCCGGGCCACCCGGGTGAATCGGCGCTGCGCCGGTGGCGCACGCGAGCGGCCCGCTGTAGCGTCGTCGCGGTGAACCTCGTCTGGGGCGCCATCTTCGTGCTCGGCGTGACCGCCGTCGCTGTGGCGGCGATGCTGCTCGTGCGCCGGAGGGCGCCGGAGGGGAGCTACTTCTCGGACGGCGACCGGGCATCCGGCGTTTTCGGCGTCCTCGCGACCGGGTTCTCCGTCCTGCTCGGCTTCATCATCTTCCTCGCCTTCACGAGCTACGACCAGTCGCGGACGGGCGCCGAGACGGAGGCGCTCCTTCTCGTGCAGCAGGTCGAGAACGCGCAGCAGTTCCCGGCCGCCGTCGCGCCGAAGCTGACGGGTCAGCTCCTCTGCTACGGCGCGCTCGGTGGTCGGGGTCGAGTGGCCGCGCATGCAGGACGGCACGGTCGGCGACGCCCCGAATCCGTGGGCACTCGAGCTGTTCCAGACCATCCGCGGCGTCCAGCCCGTGACCGCGAGCCAGCAGTCCGCCTACGACAAGTGGCTCGACCAGACCTCGAGCCGCGAGGAGGCCCGGCGCGACCGTGTCCACGGCGCGGTGGGCGTCATCCCGGCGACGCTGTGGATCGTGCTCTTCTTCATCTCGGCCGTGATCTTCGGGTACATGCTGTTCTTCGCCGACAGCGGCGAGCGCGCGGTGACCCAGGGGATGCTGATGGGCGGCGTCGCATCGGTCATCACGGTGATGCTGTTGCTCCTGGGATCCCTCGACCGCCCGTTCCATGGAGGCGTCGGCGGGCTCCAGCCCGTGGCGATGGAACGGTCGTTGCGCGTCCTCGACGATGTGCTTCCGTCCTTGGTGCCCGGCATCTCGCCACCGTGTGACGATCGGGGACGACCGCTCTGAGCGGCGGGGAGGGCACCGACCGGGTCGCGCTGGTCGCGACGATCCTGCTCGCACTCGCGACCGTCGCGACGGCGTGGAGCGGCTACCAGGCGAGCCGCTGGGGCGCGGAGACGACCAAGGCCACCTTGCGTGGCACCGCGGCGCGCCTGGAGTCGACGCGCGCGTCCGACCTCGCCAACGCACAGACGCAGGTCGACGTCGCCGTGTTCATGCAGTGGGTCGACGCGTACGCGTCGGGCAGGCGGCAGCTCCGCGACTTCTACTTCGAGCGCTTCCGCCCCGAGTTCAAGCCGGCCGTCGTCGCCTGGCTCGCGACGCGGCCGATCAAGAACCAGCATGCGCCGCTGACGCCCTTCGCGATGCCGCAGTACCGGTCGAAAGCGCGTGAAGACGCGACCAGGCTCGAGACACAGGCAGACGCGTGGGCGGCGACCGCGCGACGCAACGTGCAGCGCTCGACCAACTACGTGCTCGGGGTCGTCATGTTCGCAGCCGCGCTGTTCTTCGCGGGGATGAGCACCAAGCTGGCCTCGCGCCGGCTCGCGATCGCGATGCTCGCGATCGGCATCGTCACGTTCACGGCCACGCTGGTCTGGATCGCGACCTCGCCCGTCAGCGTCTCCGTCTAGTCGTCGGCGTCGAACCCTGCGATCGCGGCCTCCACCAGCCGCGGGAGAGTGGCGAGGTTGTAGCCGCCCTCGAGCACGACGGCGACGCGCGGGCCGAGCTGCGCCGAGCGCCGAGCAAGCTCGGTGAAGCCCGCCTCGGTCACCGCCATCCCGGCGAGGGGGTCTTCGATGTGCGCGTCGAACCCGGCCGAGACGAGGACGAGCTCGGGGTCGAACGCGGCGACGGCAGGCTCGACGAGCTCGCGGAAGGCGGCGGCGTACTCGGCGTCGCCCGAGCCGGCGCCGAGTGGGATGTTGAGCGTCGTGTCGTCGCTCGTGCCGGGGCCGCCGCTTCCCGGGTAGAACGGCCACTGGTGCAGGGAGACGACGAGCACGGAGTCGTCACCCCGGAAGATCGCGTCGGTCCCGTTGCCGTGGTGGACGTCCCAGTCGACGATCGCGACGCGCCCGACGCCGTGCGCGTCCTGCGCGTGGCGCGCGGCGACCGCGACGTTGTCGAAGATGCAGAAGCCCATCGCATGACCTCGCAAGGCGTGGTGGCCCGGCGGACGAGCGAGCGCGAATCCGCCGGCGTCGACCGCTGCGATCGCGCATCCAGCTGCGAGCCGCGCGGCTTCCCACGTCGTCGGGCCCGCGAGCGTATCGCCGTCGAGCCATGTTTCCTCGTCGATCGAGGCGATGGCCTCGACGTACCGCGTCTCGTGGACCCGCTCGATCTGCTCCCGGCTCGCACGCGGGCCGTGGCGGGCGCCGCCCAGCGCGTCGAGGAGAATCGCGAGCCGCTCCGGCCGTTCGGGGTGGTGATGGTGCCCCGTCGGGTGGAGGTGCGCCATCGCGGGATGCGAGATCAGCTCGATGCGGCCTCCTCCAGCCGCCCGGCGAGGCGCCCAAGCCCGAGCGCGTCTGCTGCCGCTGCACCCGCCCGCCAGTCCGGCACGCGGTCGGGAAGCGGGGGCACGGGGGCCGAGGGGTCGAGAGTCGCGATGTGCCGGTAGGTGCGGAGCGCCTCCGCCTCTGCCGAGAACCGTCCGGCGTCGAGGAGCTGGTCGAGGCTCTCGTACTCGCCGAGGAGCGATGCTGCCGTCTTGGCGCCGACGCCGCGTGCGCCCGGGATCTTGTCCGACGGATCGCCCCTGAGCGCGATGAAGTCGGGCACCTGCCCGGGATCGACGCCGTAACGGTCGCGCACCTCCTCGGGCCCGATCCGCGCGAGCTCGCTCACCCCTTTCACCGGCTGCAGGATCGTCACGTCGTCCGCGGCCAGCTGGAAGGCGTCCCGGTCGGAGGTCGCGACGAGCGACGTCCCGTGCCTCGTCCGCTCGGAGGCGACGGCGGCGGCGAGGAAGTCGTCGGCCTCGAAGCCCGCCGCCTTGGCGCACGCGATGCCGGCCGCCTCGAGCAGCGACGGTGCGAGGTCGAGCTGCTCGAGCAGCTCCGGATCGAACTCCCTGCCGGCCTGGTAGCCGGAAAGCAGCTCGTGCCGGTAGGTCGGGACGGTGAGCGTGTCCCAGCCGACGAACACGGCCCGTGGCCGCTCCGCCTGCCAGAGCCGCAGCACCATCGAGGTGAGCCCGGTGAGGAGGTTCCCCGGCCGGCCGTTCGCGCGCCGGATCGAGCGCGGCAGCGCGTGGAACGCGCGGTGCGCGAACGAGTCCCCGTCGATCACGAGCAGCGGCGCTTTCACGTCCGCTCCGCCGGCACGCACCCACCGTGTCGGACTTCGGTCCGACACACGCGTCCGAGTGCGATCGTCGGGACGACGCTGTCCGACTGAAGTCGGACACCGGGACTCATTCCGCCCCCCGGGGCGCCGCCGGCGGCGCGACCGCGACCAGCTCGAGCGCGGTGATCGCCTCGCGCAGCCGTTCGGTCGCCACCTGCGCGGCCTCGGCCGGGTCGAGCTCGGCGAGGTCGGCGGTGGCGATCGGCGCCCCGTAGGCGACCCGCAGCGGGCCGAGGCGGCCGAGCCGATCGGTGCCCGCGATGCCGGCCGGGACGAGCGGCACCTCGGCCTCCAGCGCGATCCGCGCGGCACCGGTGTGCCAGCGCGCCTCGTGCCGCTTCCGAAGCCCCTTCTGGCGCCGCGTCCCCTCCGGGAACATCACGACGGCGTGACCTTCGCGGCACAGCGCGACCGCAGTGTCGATCGCTTGCTGGTCGCGCTTGCCGCGATCCACGCGGAACCCTCCTCCGGCGCGCACGATCCACCCGAGCGGCGGCCAGAAGAGCTCCTTCTTCGCCATGAAGCGCAGGAAGCGGCGTGGGAACAGGGGGATTCCGAGCGGCCACGGGTCGAAGTTCGACGAGTGGTTTGCGGCGAGCACGCAACCCCCGTCCGGGACGTTCTCCCGCCCGGTGGAGCGGAGGCGGAAGACGACCTTCAGGACGGGCCAACTGAGCGCCACGACGAGCAGGTAGAGCCAGCTGGGCCTCGGCGGGCGCGCCATCCGCGCGCAGGATACGCTCGCCCGCGCGCGAAGCGACGCTCGACACCGTCGTTACGCTGTTCGGCCAATGACCCGCCTCGTCATCGTCGAGTCCCCCGCCAAGGCGCGGACGATCGCCGGCTACCTGGGCGGCGACTTCGTCGTGGAGTCGAGCATCGGCCACATCCGCGACCTGCCGAACCGCGCGTCCGACGTTCCGAAGGAGCAGCGGGAGCGCTACGGCAAGCTCGGGGTCGACGTCGAGCGCGAGTTCGACCCGTACTACGTCGTCGACCCGGACAAGAAGCGCGTCGTGTCCGACCTCAAGCAGAAGCTGCGCGACGCGGACGAGCTCCTGCTCGCGACGGACGAGGACCGCGAAGGGGAGGCGATCGCGTGGCACCTCCGCGAGGTGCTGAAGCCGAAGGTGCCCGTCCGGCGCATGGTCTTCCACGAGATCACGCGCGACGCGATCCGCCGCGCGCTCGACGAGACCCGTGACATCGACGAGCGCCTCGTCGACGCGCAGGAGACGCGCCGCATCCTCGACCGGCTGTACGGCTTCGAGGTCTCGCCGGTGCTCTGGAAGAAGGTGATGCCGCGGCTCTCCGCCGGTCGCGTCCAGTCGGTCGCGACCCGACTCGTGGTCGAGCGGGAGCGGGAGCGCATGCGGTTCGTGGCGGCCGGCTACTGGGACGTCGTCGGCACCTTCGTGCCGGGGTCGTTCGAGGCCCGCCTCGTCGCGCTCGGAGACAAGCGCATCGCGCAGGGCCGCGACTTCGGCGAGACCGGGGAGGCAGGTTCCGGCATCCTCGTGCTCGACGAGGAGCGTGCCCGCGCGCTGACCGCTGGCCTCGACGGCAGGCCCTTCACCGTCCGCAAGGTCGACGAGAAGCCCTACACGCGCCGCCCCGCGGCGCCGTTCCGCACGTCGACGCTGCAGCAGGAGGCGAGCCGCAAGCTGCGGTTCTCCTCCCAGACGACGATGAGCCTCGCCCAGCGGCTCTACGAGAACGGCCACATCACGTACATGCGCACCGACTCGGTGACGCTGTCCGATGCCGCGCTCGGAGCCGCGCGCGCCCACGCGGCTCGCGAGCACGGGCCCGAGACCGTGCCCGCCGAGCCGCGACGCTACGAGCGGGCGGTCGCGAACGCGCAGGAGGCGCACGAGGCGATCCGGCCCGCAGGCGACGTGTTCCGCACGCCCGCCGAGCTCGCGCGCGGCCTCAACCGCGACGAGCTCGCGCTCTACGACCTGATCTTCAAGCGGACGATCGCCTCGCAGATGAAGGACGCGGCCGGGCAAACGGTGTCCATCGAGCTCGGCGCGACCGCCGCGGACGGCGCGCAGGCGACGTTCCGCGCGAGCGGCACGGTGATCACCTTCCCGGGCTTCATGCTCGCGTATGCCTCGGATCGCGACGAGCCGGCCGAGGAGGACGAGGAGCGGCGGCTCCCCGCGCTCGAGGTGGGCCAGGAGCTGACCGCGTCGGCGCTCGAGCCGCAGGGCCACGAGACGAGCCCACCCGCGCGGTACACGGAGGCGAGCCTCGTGAAGGCGCTCGAGGAGCGCGGCATCGGGCGCCCGTCGACCTACGCGTCGATCATGGGGACGATCCTCGACCGCGGATATGTCTACAAGAAGGGCACCGCGCTCGTCCCGACCTTCCTCGCGTTCGCCGTCACGCAGCTCCTCGAGAGGCACTTCGACCGGCTCGTCGACTACGACTTCACCGCGCGCCTCGAGGACGATCTCGACCGGATCGCGGCCGGTGACGAGGAGCGCGTCGCCTGGCTCAGGCGCTTCTACTTCGGCAACGGCGCCCCGGGCCTGCACGCTCTCGTGACGGACCACCTCGAGGGAATCGATGCGCGCGAGGTGAACTCGATCGCGATCCCGCGCTCGGACATCGTCGTCCGCGTGGGCCGCTACGGCCCCTACCTGGAGCGCGGCGAGGACCGGGCGAGCGTCCCCGACGACCTGGCGCCGGACGACCTGACGGCGGAGCGGGCGGAGGAGCTGCTCGCGACGCCCACGGGTGCGGAGCGGTCGCTCGGCAAACACTCGCAGACCGGGCTCGACGTCGTCGCCCGTGTGGGGCGTTACGGGCCGTACGTGACCGAGGTGCTGCCCGAGGGGTCGGACGACAAGCCGCGCACCGCCTCACTCTTCGCCTCCATGAGCCCCGAGACGGTGACGCTCGAGGACGCGGAGCGGCTGCTGACGCTGCCGCGAACGCTCGAAGGATCGGACGGCCAGGAGATCGTCGTGTCGAACGGTCGGTACGGCCCCTACGTCAAGCGAGCCTCGGAGACGCGCTCGCTCGAGTCGGAGGATCAGCTCCTGAGCCTCACGGCACCCGAGGCGGAGGCGATTCTCGCGCAGCCGAAGCAGCGTCGCGGGCGGGGCGCCCCGAAGACTCCGCTCAAGGAGCTCGGTCCCGACCCCTCGAGCGGCAAGCCCCTCGTCGTCAAGGACGGCCGCTTCGGGCCGTACGTGACCGACGGGGAGACGAACGCGAGCCTGCGCCAGGGCGACGAGGTCGAGGGCCTGACCCTCGAGCGTGCGCTCGAGCTGCTCGCCGAGCGTCGCGCGAAGGGCCCGGCGAAACCCCGTCGCCGCAGCAGAACGAGCCGCTAACACGCGCGTCCTTCGGCCGTCGTATCCTGTCAGGAACGGATCGAACCGGATCACGAAACCACGCGACGCCCAGCGCCCGGCCGGGGAATACGGCATCTGACGCACGCGTTGCTCGTTTGTGACACGGTTTGGCGTCCGGATCCCGTGGATAGAACGGCGAATCGCGCGTAGAGTCAGGGAGATTGTGCTCCGCCGAGGTAGCGAAAGGACTGACACACCGGCTTGACGCAGAACCAGCTCATCGAACTGTTCGAGACAGAGCAGCTGAAGTCGATTGTGGAACGCTCCGAGGAGCGCGGCTGGGTGGACCCGGCCGAGCTCGAGGGTTTCGTGACCGAGCAGGAGCTCGGCGCCGAGGAGGTAGAGCAGATCACCCGCGAGCTCGAGGCGATGGGGCTCGAGATCGGCGCACCCATCGACGCCGAGGAGGAGAAGGCGAAGGAGGCGGCCGAGGCAGCCGTGTGGGCGAGCGAGTCGCTCTCCGGCGCCGCGGACTCCCTCCAGCTGTTCCTCGCGGACGTCGGCCGGCACAAGCTCCTGAACGCGGCGCAGGAGGTGCAGCTCGCGAAGCGCATCGAACGCGGCGACCCGGTCGCCAAGCGGCACATGATCGAGTCGAACCTGCGCCTCGTCGTCTCGATTGCGAAGGGCTACCGCGGGCTCGGCGTCCCGTTCCTCGACCTGATCCAGGAGGGCACCCTGGGGCTCAACCGCGCGGTCGAGAAGTTCGACTGGCGCCGTGGGTTCAAGTTCTCGACGTACGCCACCTGGTGGATCCGGCAGTCGGTGCAGCGCGCGGTCGCGAATCACGCGCGCACGATCCGGGTGCCCGTCCACGTGGTCGAGCGGCAGCAGAAGCTCTCGCGTGCCGCGCGGCGGCTCGAGGTCGAGCTCGGGCGCGAGGCGACCAAGCAGGAGCTCGCCGAGGCGACCGGCCTGCCGCTCCAGCACGTCGAGGAGGCGATGAGCGCCGCCCATGCGTCCGTCTCGCTGAACCAGTCGGTCGGCGCGGACGACGAGGGCGAGCTCGGCGACCTCTTCGCGGACCGTGAGGCCGTCGACCCGTTCGACGAGGCGGAGGAGTCGCTGCGCCGTCAGGGCGTCCGGCGCGCGCTCGACGCGCTTCCCGAGCGAGAGCGTCGGATCCTCGAGCTGCGGTTCGGGTTCGATGGGGAGCCGTGGACGCTCGAGGCGATCGGCCACGAGCTCGACCTCACGCGCGAGCGCGTGCGGCAGCTCGAGGGGCAGGCGCTGAGCCGGCTCGCCGCGCTGCGCGAGCTCGCGTCGCTCGCCGCGTAGCGCCGACCGCGGAAGCGCCTCTACTACGCGCCGCCGAGCGCGCCCGTGATGGGCAACCTTTTTGCCGTTTCGTGGTCATACTGTGCGGCGGCCTCGCCCTGCCAGGCGCGAGGGGAAGCATTGGACAAAGGAGAACGATGGGCAAAGGACTGAAGGTCCTGCTCGCTGCGGTAGCCGTCGCCCTGACGGTGACCGCCGTGACGCTCGCGGCCACCAGCCGCTCCACCGCGACGAGCGACACGCTCGTCTTCGGCACGGCGGCAGAGCCGACCTCGCTCGACGGCGCGGTTGTCTCGGATGGTGAGTCGCTGCGCGTGATCGACCAGATCACCGAGGGTTTGGTCGGCTTGAAGAATGGGACGACCGTGCTCGTCCCGAAGCTCGCGACGTCCTGGAAGGCCTCGAGCGGAGGCAAGGTGTGGACGTTCAAGCTCCGCAACGGCGTCAGGTTCCAGGACGGGACGCCGTTCAACGCGAGGGCGGTCTGCGCGAACTTCGACCGGTGGTACAACTTCACCGGCGCGTTCGCCTCCGACTCGACCTCGTACTACTACTACACGGTCTTCGGGGGCTACAAGAAGCCCTCGGCGGGACTCACGAACACCCCGCTCTACCGCAGCTGCAAGGCGGTCGGTAACTCGACCGCGGTGATCACGCTGCGGCGGCCGAACGCCGCGTTCCTCGGTGCGCTCTCGCTGACGGCCTTCGGGATGCAGAGCCCGGCCGCGATGGCGAAGTACGGGGCGAACAAGGGCACGCTCTCGAAGGACGGCGTGTTCACCCCCGGCGGCCAGTACGGCGTCCCCGGCGGCTTCGCCGTCGGCACCGGGCCGTTCAAGCTCGAGTCATGGAAGATCGGCGACAAGCTCGTCATCGTCCGCAACGACCAGTACTGGGGCAAGAAGGCGATCCTCCGGCGCGTGATCTTCCGCGCGATCCCGGACAACGCGGCTCGCCTCCAGGCGCTCCAGACGGGTGAGATCCAGGGCTACGACCTCGTCGAGCCCCAGGACATCCCGACGGTCCAGAAGGACTCGAAGCTGAAGGTGCTCGACCGGCCGGCGTTCAACGTCGCCTACGTGACGATCAACCAGGCCGTCAAGCCGTTCGACAACCCGCTCGTGCGCCAGGCCGTCGCATACGGCCTCGACCGCGCGGGCGTCGTCAAGTCGTTCTACGCGGGCCGCGGCACGGTGGCGGACGAGTTCATGCCGCCGCAGGTCGTCGGCTACTCGAAGAGCGTTCCGAAGTACACGTACAACCCCGAGAAGGCAAAGCAGCTGCTCCAGCAGGCCGGGCTGACGCTCCCGGTCGAGGTGGAGTTCTGGTACCCCACGGACGTCTCTCGTCCGTACATGCCGGATCCGGCACGGAACTTCCAGGCGTTCGCCGCGAGCCTCGACAAGTCGGGATTCAAGGTGATCCCGAAGAGCGCTCCGTGGCGGCCCGACTACGTGTCCCGCGTCCAGGCGGGCACCGCCGGTGCCCTCAACCTGATCGGCTGGACGGGTGACTTCGGTGACCCGGACAACTTCATCGGGACGTTCTTCCGCACGAAGCAGGGCCAGTGGGGCTTCAACAACCCGCAGCTCTTCGCCCTGCTCAACAAGGCGCTCATCGAGACGAACCTCACGAAGCGCGCTGCGCTCTACCGGCAGGCGAACAACATGATCATGAAGTTCCTCCCAGGTGTGCCGTACGTTCACACGAAGCCGGCCCTGGCGTTCCAGAAGAACGTCGTCGGCTACATTCCGAGCCCGGTGACCCTGGAGCCCTTCTCGACCGTCCGCTTCGTCGGGTAACGAGGAGCCCGATCGCGTGACGACAGGCCGGCGGACGACGAGGTAGGGGCTTCATGCTCCGCTTCGCCGTCCGCCGGCTGGTGCTTCTCGTCCCGATCCTGATCGGGCTCTCGCTTCTCGTCTTCATCTGGATCCGGGCGTTGCCCGGATCGCCGGCGCAGGCGCTCCTCGGCGAGCGGGCGACAGACGAGTCGATCGCGCAGGTGCGGTCCCAGTACGGTCTCGACGAGCCGATCTACGAGCAGTACTGGCGCTATCTCCAGACCGTCGGCTCGGGGAACCTCGGCACGAGCATCGCGTCGCGCCGGCCGATCACCGAGGAGATTCAGGAGCGCTTCCCGGCGACGGTGGAGCTCGCGCTCGCGGCGATGCTGTTCGCGACCCTGATCGGCATCCCGCTCGGGTTCCTCGCGGCCAAGCGGCACGGTGGCGCGGTCGACCACGCGAGCCTGTTCCTGTCGTTGATCGGGGTCTCGATCCCGATCTTCTTCCTCGCGCTGCTCCTCAAGTGGGCGTTCGCCGTCGAGCTCGGATGGTTACCGAGCGTCGGCCGGCAGGACGTGCTGATCGACGCCGAGCATCCGACGAACTTCTACGTCCTCGACGGGATCGTCACCGGGAACTGGAACGCGGCCTGGGACGCGGTCAAGCACCTGATCCTGCCCGCGATCGCGCTCGGCTCGATCCCGCTTGCGATCATCGCGCGGATCACGCGCGCCTCCGTGCTCGACGTCCAGAACGAGGACTACGTCCGCACCGCCCGCGCGAAGGGCATCTCGGGAAACGCGGTCGACCGCAGGCACGTGCTGCGGAACGCGATGCTCCCGATCTCGACGATCGTCGGACTCCAGGTCGGCCTGCTGCTGTCCGGCGCGATTCTCACCGAGACCGTCTTCGCCTTCCCGGGGATCGGCACCTGGCTTCAGATGGCGATCGTCAACCGTGACTACCCGGTGATCCAGGGCGGCGTCCTCTTCGTGGGGATCATCGTCGTGCTCGTGAACCTGTTCGTGGACATCTCCTACGGGTTCCTGAACCCGCGCATCCGGCTGGCGGGGAGGTAGCGCGGCATGTCCATCGCGGAGATGGAGGCGCGCGAGCTCGAGCTCGACTTCGAGCCGACGTCCGGAGGTCTCTGGCACGAGGCCTTCCGGCGGCTCCGCCGCAGCCCGGCCGCGATCGTCGGCGTCGTGATGATCGTGTTTCTCGTGCTCCTCGCGATCTTCGCGCCGCTGATCGCGCCGTACAGCCCGACCGAGCAGAACCTCGAGGCCGTGGCGGGCGGCTGCTGCCCTGGCCCGTCGCGCGAGCACCTGCTCGGCGTCGACGACCTCGGTCGCGACGAGCTCTCGCGCCTTATCTACGGCGCGCGCTACTCGCTCCTGATCGGCGTCGTCGCCGTCACCATCGGGCTCACGATGGGGCTTCTGCTCGGCGCCGTCGCCGGCTACTTCCGCCGCATCGACAGCCCGATCATGCGGCTCATGGACATCATGCTCGCGATCCCCGGCTTCCTGATGGCGATCGGCATCGTGGCGCTCTTCGGGCAGGGCGGCCTGCTGCAGGTGATGATCGCCATCGGGGTCGTGAACATCCCGATCTTCACCAGGCTGATGCGCGGCTCCATCATCGGCCAACGAGACAACGACTACGTTCTCGCCGCGCGGGCGGTGGGTGTTCCGAGCCGGAAGATCCTCGGCTCGCACATCGTGCCGAACGCGATCTCGCCCGTGATCGTCGCCGCGACGCTCGCGCTCGCGACCGCGATCATCGACGCGGCGGGCCTCGGCTTCCTCGGGCTCGGCCCGCAGGACCCGGCGACGCCCGAGTGGGGGACGATGCTGACCAACACCGTTCGCTACCTGCAGACGGCGCCGTTCCTCGCGGTCTTCCCCGGGATCGCGATCGTGATCGCCGTGATGGGCTTCAACCTGATCGGTGACGCCTTGCGCGAGGGCCTCGACCCGAAGCTTCGGGGACGCACGTGAGCGAGACGGCGCTCCTCTCCGTCGAGGACCTGCGCGTCCGCTTCTGGACGAGCCGTGGGCTCGTGCATGCCGTCAACGGGATCACGTTCGACGTCCGGGCGGGCGAGACGCTCGGGCTCGTCGGCGAGTCCGGCTGCGGCAAGAGCGTCACCGCGCTCGCGACGATGGGGATCCTTCCGCGCGCGGCGCGGATCCCGACGGGGAGCATCAAGCTCGACGGCCGTGAGCTCGTCGGCCTTTCCGAGCGTGCCTGGCGCCGCGTCCGCGGCCAGGAGATCGCGATGATCTTCCAGGACCCGATGACGAGCCTGAACCCCGTGCTCACCGTCGGGGCGCAGCTCCGGGAGGCGATCGAGGAGCATCTCGACCTCGACCGGAAGGGCACGACGGCGCGCGCACTGGAGCTTCTCGAGCAGGTCGGCATCCCGGGGGCGAAGGACCGGCTCAAGAGCTATCCCCACCAGTTCTCGGGCGGCATGCGACAGCGCGTGATGATCGCGATCGCGCTGGCGTGCGAGCCGAAGCTCCTGATCGCCGACGAGCCGACAACGGCGCTCGACGTGACGATCCAGGCGCAGATCCTCGACCTCCTGCGCGAGCTCGTGACCGAGCGCGGGACGGCGCTTCTCCTGATCACGCACGATCTCGGCGTCGTCGCCGGCACCTGTGAGCGGGTCCAGGTGATGTACGCCGGGACGCTCGTCGAGACCGGCACGGCCGACGAGGTGTTCGCTGCGCCTCGCCACCCGTACACGCTCGGCCTGCTCCAGAGCGTCCCGCGGCTCGACGTGGGACGCCGCCAGCCGCTCCGCCCGATCCCGGGGGCGCCTCGCAACATGCTGAGCGAGCCGAGCTCGTGCCCGTTCGCGCCGCGGTGCCGCTACCGGATCGAACGCTGCGACGCCGAGCTCCCGGTGCTCGAGCAGCTCGAGACCGGCCAGCGCGCGGCGTGCTTCAACCCGGCGGCACCCGACGAGTGGCGGCGGACGCGGCTCGGCGGCGAGGCTGCATGAGCGGGAACGGAGTGCCGCTCGTCGAGCTCGACGATCTGCGCGTGTGGTTTCCGATCAAGAAGGGCGTGCTGCTCGACCGCCACGTCGGGGACGTGAAGGCCGTCGACGGTGTGAGCCTCACGATCGAGCGCGGCGAGACGGTGGGACTCGTCGGCGAGTCGGGCTGCGGCAAGTCGACGGTCGGCCGCGCGATGCTCCGCCTGTACGAGCCGACCGGGGGCCGGGTGCTGTTCGAGGGCCAGGACACGACGCACATGTCGGAGGCGCAGCTCCGCCCGCTGCGGCGGCAGATGCAGATGGTGTTCCAGGACCCGTTCGCGTCGCTCAACCCGCGGCACTCGGTCGGGCGGACGATCGGGGAGCCGTTGCGCGTCCACGGGATCGCGAAGGGCGCCGAAGCGGACGCACGCGTGCGAGAGATCCTCGAGGTCGTGGGTCTGCCACCCGACGCGGCCAACCGGTACCCGCACGAGTTCTCCGGCGGACAGCGCCAGCGGGTCGGGCTCGCGCGCGCTCTCTCGCTCAACCCGTCGCTCGTCGTCTGCGACGAGCCGGTCTCCGCCCTCGACGTGTCGATCCAGGCGCAGATCGTGAACCTCCTCGAGCACCTCCAGAAGGAGTTCGGGCTCACGTACCTGTTCATCGCTCACGACCTGGCGGTCGTCCGGCACATCTCCGACCGGATCGCGGTGATGTACCTCGGGAAGATCGTCGAGGTCGCGCCGGCCGATGACCTCTACGACAACCCGCTCCACCCGTACACGCTCACGCTGCTCTCGGCGATCCCGATCCCCGACCCGGCCGTGGAGCGGAACCGCCGTGCGATCCGCGTGTACGGCGACCTGCCGAGCCCCGCGAACCCTCCGACCGCGTGCCGGTTCCACACGCGCTGCCCATTTGTGCAGCCGACGCGATGCCGCGACGAGGAGCCGATCCTGCGGACGCTCGACGGGCATCTAGTCGCATGTCACTTCGCGGAGCAGATCCGCGACGGCTCGCTCAAGCCCATCGAGCGCAAACCGGTGCTCGACGCCGAGCTGGACGAGTCGCGCGCCGCTCCTCCCCTCGATCCACCTCCGACCTAGCGCCGTCGGGACTGCGTCGTCGCACACGCGACCGCGTCCATGCCCCTCGTTCGAGGTACCTCTCACCCTAAAGTGCGATGCCGGCAACGCCGATACGCATTGCGTGGACGCCGCGGAGCGTAGGGAGATCCTGAACCGATACCGCGACCACAGCCGTCGATTCGAGGCGGCTGCCGCGCGCCGGAACTCGAAGCGGACCGGTGCCGTGATCCCGTTCACCCCGCCCCCTGCCCTCCGCGAGCTCGAGCAGGAGCCCACGGCCCGCGAGATCCAGGTTCTCCAACTCGTCGCGGACGGTCTCGTGAACCGCGAGATCGGTCAGCAACTCTTCCTCTCGGAGGAGACGGTCAAGTCTCACGTGCGGCACCTGCTCGCGAAGCTTCAAGCGCGCAGCAGAGCCCACGCCGTAGCCGTTGGCTTCCGGCGTGGGCTCATTGCCTAGCTACACGGGACTGGTTCTCTCCCGGACACTGGCTCCCCCGATGGAGGGATGCCAGACGCTCAAACGAACCCACACGATGGGGTCCGGGTACTACCAGTCTCGAATGCCACCAATGAGGAAGACATCCAGCAGTCTCCGCACGTGGGTGCTCCTATTTTCGGGTACTGACGGCAGCAGGAGAGTATCCCCCAAACGGGTGATACGCAAGTGGTGATCACCCAGCAGCGCCTCCTGGCCGGTTATGTCGCGGTCCTAGCGGCAGCAGCGCTCACGCTTTGTCTCGTGCTCTTGCTCCTCGGCTACGGAGTCGAGAGTCCATTCATTGTGGTTCTCCTGGCGGTCGCGACGGCAGTCTCCGAGCGATGGAGTGTCCAGCTCACAGCGACCACTGGGCTCACCGTCTATCTCCTGCCGACGGTGTTCGCAGCGGTGGTCTTTGGCCCCCTCGAGGCGGGGATCGTCGGGGCCGCCTCAATGCTGGGCGATCCCGAGGTCCTAGGCCGCCACGGAAACGCCGACCGCGCACCCGCACTGAAGTGGGTCAACTACACGGCGGCAAGTTTCATTACAGGCGCGCTAGCAGGGATCACGGCCCAGGCGCTAGTGGATGAGTCGTACGGTGCGATCGTTGCCGCAACATTCGCAGCCATGGCGGTCGCCGAGGCCTCCGACCTCCTCTTCGCGGTTCTCACATCTCAAGTCAGACGGCGCTCCATGCGTGAACTTGCACTCCGCGGGGCTCCAGTCGCGATCACCTCATTCCTTGTCTATTCGCCCGTCGTAGTAGTGCTCGTCGTCGCGTACGAGAAGGTGTCTCCGGTCACGATTCTTCTCTTCGTGGTGCCGACGCTGGCATTCCAGCGGCTCTACACCCTCTACCAGCGCGAGCGACGCCTCGGTGACGAACTCCGGACCGTCAACGAAACGCTCGCGCGGGCGAACCTTTCGTTTGCGGTCGCGCTGGTCACTGCACTTGAGGCGAGCGACGCGTATACCGCTGGTCACTCCAGAGCCGTGGCGACGTACAGTCGCGACATCGCATCCCGCATGGGCCTCACGCCGGACGAGACGGATCGCGCGTTCCTGTGTGGCCTTGTGCATGACATCGGCAAGGTCGGGCTACCGCCGAGTCTGTTGGGGAAAGACGGGCCTCTAACGCTTGAGGAACGTCGCAGGATGCAGGAACACTCAGCGATCGGCGAACGCATTCTCCGTGAGGTGGCGGCTTACGACGACATCGCCACGATAGTCCGCCACCACCACGAGCGAATCGACGGTCATGGTTACCCAGACGGCATCACCGGCTCGGACATTCCGGTGGTCTCGCGGATTATTGCGGTGGCGGACGCGTACAACGCCATGACCTCGGATCGCCCGTACCGAGCCGCCATGGTCTATCCGGCAGCCCGAGACAGGCTCCTCCAGGCGATGGGTAGCCAGTTCTACACCGATGCGGTAGTTGGGTTCCTCTCCGTCCTTTCAGAGGCGTCCGAGGACTACCGCTACGCCCGCGGCCCGGGGTTCGGCGCGTTGGTCGACTCGCCGGCCCCTCGGGCGCTCCCTCGCGCGGCGTCGGTCGGTGTCGCGTAGTGCCGGTGTGCAGCGTTCAACAGCAGCGCAGTTCGCGAGTGAACTCCGAGTTTCCCGAGAAGCCGATGAACGTGCGCCTTAACCGTGCTCTCGGCGATAAACAGGATGCGTCCAATCTCCGCGTTGGACAAGCCTTCGCAAACAAGGGAGTACACCTCTCGTTCGCGAGGTGAGAGCGTCGCGATTGGGTCGACGATCGACGCAGCAGAAAGGCCCAGAGATGCGAGCAACGCATCGTCTCGGGCGCGACGGACGACGAAGAGCGCCTGATCGCGTAGGCCAGTCGATGCAAGTAGGACACTCAGCACACCGGGATTGGCTCTGTACGCAGTCACGACGAGGTCGAGAGCGCCCAGATCAAGCGCACGTCGCAGGAGCAGCTCACATTGAGCGACCACGTCGGGGGCGCGAAGCTTTACCGCGCTAGACAGCCTGCACAGTGTTGTAGAGCGCGGCGGCCTCAAGTCCACGTGTGCCCGCGATCGCTGCTTGGGCGAGGCACTTTGCCTCGTCAATACGAGCCATCGTCGCAAGGGCAAGTGCCCTTGAGCCGAGAGCCTCACCGGCGATGGAGGGCTGAACTCCGTCCACGCCCGGCGGTTCAGTAGCGCAGGCCTCTGCGACTTCGCCCGCCTGAAGAAGGATGCGGATCGCGCATCGCGTATGCGTTTACCGCGCCGGAAGCGTCGTGGAGGCGCCTTGACTCGTGCCCCGACAGATCGGCTTCGGCAAGTGCTTCGTCGAATCTTCGAAGTCCGGCGAGTGCAGCGGCCTCCGTGACAAAGGCGTACGGAAGAACCGGCTCAAGCCGATGCTCAGTAGCGTCCCGCAACAGGATCCGAGCCGTCAATAGAGACTCGTCATAGTGCGCCGCGAGTGCGAGAGCCCATCCGTGGACCGTGCGGAAGGAGCACCTCACGAACGGATCGTCGATTCGATCCACGAGCTCAACCGCCGCCCGACTGTCGCCGAGATTGCGGACGAACCCAAACCGGAAGCCGACGCTCAGTTGCCGATCCGCCAATCTGACGAGGTCGCGCGGGTCGGACGTGTTCACCGACGCCCTCAGGCTCTCCAGTAGAGCGTGCGCCTCTGGGCGCTCGAGTGCGGCGGTGCAGACGAGCTCGCCCCACCGTGCCTCCCGCTCGCGCTCCGGTGTCCCGGCCAGGGCGAGCGCTTCGCGGTACAGGTCGAGGGCTTCCTCGTCGTGCGAGCCGGCATGCGCCGCGCGGGCTGCGGTCATCGTGATCCGGTAGCGGAGCTCGGCCATCGCCTGGCCGTCGGCGAGAGCCGCGCGCGCGAGCGTGAGAGAAGTCAGGTGGCGGCCGCGTCGGAGCTCGAGCTCGATCTCGGCCAGGGCGACCACGGGATGGCGGAACCGGCGTGCGCGCGCATAGCGAACCCACTCGCCAAGAACGGGCAGTCGACCGGCGTTCAGCGTGTCGTCCATCGCTTCGACCATCAGGTCTCCGAGCTCCGCGTCGATCTCGAACCGACGAATCAGCTCGAACGCGGGATCCCATTGGTGCCGTTCTCGGTAGAGGTCGAGCGCACTCGCTGCAGCCCCGCGTACGTCGTGCGTCGCATCTGTCCCGCCCCTGCTACCGAAGAACGCGGCGGCAAGTGGATGCAGCTCGAGCCGACCGTCCCGCTCGTCCATCAAGCCGAGCGCGAGGGCCTCGTCGCAGATGCGTTGCGACTGTTCCGCGCCGAGGATCGCGCCAGCGAGCTCGCGGTCCACGTGTGGCATCGCCGCGAGGATCGCGAGGCCCGTGCGGAGGCCGGGATCGAGGCCGCGATAGACCTCGTCGGCGAACAGCTCGTACAGGGCGTCTGGCGACTGCGAGCCCTCGACGCCGGCATCCGGCACCATGCCCGCGAGGCCGACCACGGCGGGCCATCCGCCGGTCAGGGCGACCAACCCGAGCGTCTCGACGCGCGCGCCGTCGAGGACGAGTGCTGCCTCGTCCGCACTCATCGCCAGCGCCGACTGCGAGATCTCGAGCACCGCGCCGGACAGGATGCTCCGCGTCTCGACCCACGTGGGACGCACGCGGCTCGCGAGGAGCAGCAGCACCGGTGCCTGCGCCACGAGCGTCTCCACGAACTTCTCGGATGCCTCGGACTGGGCAACGTGGTGGTAGTCGTCGATCACGAGCAGACCGGAGTCGGGCCACTCGACGAGATCCTCCGCGAGCATCTCCGCGAGGAGCGCCGCCTCGCGCTCCGGATCCTGGGTGATCCCGAGCCGCTCGAGCATGCGCGACCCGGCGCCGGGCACGATGGTCGCAGCGGCTCTCGCCATACCGCGGGCCACAGCCGCCACGTCCGTCCCGGAGGAGCGCGCGTGGAACCAGCCCACGACGCGGCCGTCGCGTGGCGCCCACTGCTCGAGGAGCACCGTCTTTCCGTAGCCCGAACCGGCGATGAGCATCCGGATCCGCGCCCGCGGGTGCTCGAGCGCGCGGTTGAGCCGGGGGCGTTCGATGATCCGGCGCCCGCGGATCGTCGGCTTCGGAGGCTCCTCAGCCATCGGGATCGGTGGGGTGACGCTACTCCTCTCCCCTCCGTGTGGGAAGCTGGCGCCCGCGGCCGGCCTCGGCGGGCCGCGGGCGCTTGCCGTCAGCGGCTCCGTGGGGAACGGAGCCTGACGAGGGCGGGGACGTAAGGGTCCTCACCGGTGAGCAGGCGAAACGCGGCAGGGATCTGTCGTCGCCGCGGAACGCCGAGCTTCACGCGAAGCGCGTCGCTGTGTGCCCGAGCGGTACGGGCGGAGATCCCGAGGGAGCGCCCCACCTCGTCGTTCGAGCACCCGGCCGCGATCAGCGCCACAACTTCTCGCTGACGGTCGGTCAGCGGCGCGTCGGCGACGGTGTTCGTCCTCGTCATGCGGCGATTCTTCCGTCCCTCGTTCGAGGGATCCATTCGTCAGGGGGTGTAACCCGGGGTGTAACCGACCCGGATCCCGGCAGTTTGCTCGGCGCCGCTCCCGTGCCATCATGGAGGACGTGAACCTGAAGCGTCCCCGGACGCCGCACTACGACGATCCGGTCGCCGTCGGGCAACGGCTTCACGCGGCGCGCGAGGCGGCGGGGATCAGCCAGCGGGACCTCGCGTTTCCCGGTTGCAGCGCCGCGTACATCTCACGCATCGAACGGGGGGAGCGGATCCCGTCACTCCAGGTGATGCGCGAGCTTGCCCGTCGGATCGGAATCAGCGAGTCCGTCCTCGCGTACGGGCGGGATCGAATCGACACAGCCGTCTCGGACGCCGTCGGCGCGGTCGAAGCGGCCGAGGCTGAGGGAAATCGCGCCGAGCTCGCGAAGGCATACCGCGCGCTGTCCCGCGCGGCGTCGCAAGCCGCAAAGGGCACTCTGGCCGCCTGACCGGCGTAGGATCCCGCCGTGCGACGGGACGCCGACATCGTCGTGGTCGGCGGCGGGATCGCCGGGCGCTGCGACCGCCCGCGCCCTCGCCAGCTACCCGGGCTCGGTGCTCCTGCTCGAGCAGTTCGGGCTCGCTCACACGCGGGGATCGAGCCACGGGACGTCGCGGATCTTCCGGCTCAACTATCCCGACGAGCGTTTCGTGCGGATGGCGATGGCCGCGGACACGGCGTGGCGCGAGCTCGAGGCCGAGTGCGGCGAGCACCTGATCGACCGTGTCGGATGTCTCGACCTCGGTGCGGCGGCGATCCAGAACGCTCGCGCGTTGGCGGCCTGCGGTGTCCGCTACGAGCGACTCTCCGCCGAGGAGGTGGCCGCACGGTGGTCGCTCCGGCTCGATCCCGGGGAGGTCGGCGTGTTCCAGCCGGACGGTGGCGTGACCTTCGCGGATCGAGCCCACACGGCGCTGATCGGGGAAGCGGCCGAGCGCGGCGTGGAGGTGCGCGACGCGACCCCCGTACGCGCTTTGGCAGCCGATCGCGGGTCGGTGGTGCTGTCGCTCGACCGGGGAGAGCTTCGTGCGCGAGCGGTCGTCGTCACGGCCGGCGCCTGGGCGGCCGGGCTTCTCGCCGGGGTCGGGATCGAGCTGCCGGTGGTGCCGACCCGTGAGACGGTGGTCTACGTCGACGTGCCGGGTGCCGAGCGACTCCCGCCCGTGATCGACTACGGCAGCCTGCCCGCGGAGGGCGAAGGGGGGATCGCGCGCGTCGGCCAGTCGGCCTTCTCGCTCGCCGCGCCGGGGAAGGGCCTGAAGGCGGGCCTGCACCATTCCGGGCCGGCCGCCGACCCCGACGAGGAGGCAGCTCCAGACGCGAGCGTTGCCGCATGGGCCGCGCGGTGGGTCGCCACGAGGTATCCCGATGCCGGGGACACGCTCGGCGTCGAGACGTGCCTCTACACGAACACGGCCGACGAGGAGTTCGTCCTCGAACGGCACGGCCGGGTCGTGGTCGGGTCGGCGTGCTCGGGGCACGGCTTCAAGTTCGCCCCCATCGTCGGGCGGACCCTTGCCGCGCTCGCACGCGAGGCCGCCGACTGATTTCCGAACATCTCGCGTGCACCATGCGCCCGATGCGACGCGTTGTGACGACCGTCCTCATGGCGCTCGGCATCGCCGTGGCCGCGGGTTGCACCGGCAGCGATTCGGAGTCGGTGCCGCCCACCACGAGCGGCGCCGCCGGCACATCTCGATCCCTCGCCGTCTACCTCTTGCGCGACGGCAAGGTCGCTCCGGTTCGCCGGACGCTCGAGCTCGACGGCTCCCTGGATCCGATCCAACCGACGCTGGTGAACCTGGCGTCCACGAAGCCGACCGAGGCCGAGCGCGCACAGGGGTTCGAGACCGCCGTCCCCATGCCCGACGTGAGCGGCGGCGAGGACGCCGGGGCGACCGTGGTGCGCGCCGACGGGCTCGCGCGCGTCGGGCTGTGGTCCGAGCCGCTGCCCAGGCTTGCGCAGGCCCAGATCGTCTACACGCTCACACGTTTGCCGGGCGTCCGGCAGGTCGTCTTCGTCGTCGACGGGAAGGAGGGCCCTCCCGTGACGCGCGGCGACTTCGAGGCCGAGACGCCCCAGATCCTCGTCGAGTCGCCGCTGCCCGGCGACACGGTGCGAAGCCCGATCCGGCTCCGGGGCACGGCGAACGTCTTCGAAGCGACGGTCTCCATCGACGTGCGGGATGCGAAGGGCGGCCTTCTCGAGCGAACCTTCACGACCGCGACGTCGGGCACCGGCACCCGCGGCACGTTCGACACCGAGCTCGCGCTTCGCGGGCACCAGGGCGAGGTGACAGTGGTCGCATACGAGTCCTCGGCCGAGGACGGAAGCCCGCTTCACGTCTTCGAGCTGCCGCTCGAGCTGGTGCGGTGAAGGTGGACGGTTACGGCACCACGCCCAGGCGCCCACAGGCAGACTGACGCTCGATGCCGCCGAAGCCTCGCAAGCCGCCGCCGCGCAAGCGCTCGGCGAACCGGAACCTCCTGATCGCGGCGGGAGCGGCTGCGGCGGTCGTCCTCGTCCTCGTCGGCGCGAGCCTCTTGCTCCGCGGCGGCGACTCGAACGACACCACCGGAACGGACGGTGTCGCCGGCATCGAGGAGGCTGCCGCGCTGCTCAACGGGATTCCGCAGGACAGGGCGGTTCTCGGCTCGCCGAAGGCGAAGGTGACGATGATCCAGTTCGAGGACCTCCAGTGCCCGATCTGCAAGCGCTATCAGGCCGAGGGCTTCCCGAGCGTGGTGGAGGACTACGTCCGGCCGGGCAAGGTAAAGCTCCGGTTCGTCGGAATGGCGTTCATCGGGCCCGACTCGAAGAAGGCGCTCCTCTACACGCTCGCTGCGGGGGAGCAGGGGAAGCTGTGGCAGTTCCAGGATGCGCTGTACGCGAATCAGGGCGACGAGAACTCCGGCTGGGTCACGGACGCCCTGCTCGAGAAGATCGCGAAGGGTCTCGGCCTCGACTGGGCGAAGTTGAAGCAGGACGCGGCCGGCCCGGTGACGCTGCAGCAGGGTAACTCGATGGTGGAAGAGGCGAACCAGAGGCAGATCCAGGGCACGCCGACGTTCTACGTCCAGGTCGGAGACGGAGAGCCCTATCAGGTGAATCCGAGCTCGTTCTCGCCGAGCGAGTTCGCCTCGATCCTCGACGACGCGCTCTCGAGCTGAGCCATGAGCGATCGCGCGCTCCGGGCCGGCGTGGCGCTCGTCGCGCTCGCGGGTACCGCCGTCGCGGGCTATCTCACGTACGTCCACTACCAGCCCGAGGCGCTCATCTGCACCGCGGGCGGCGGATGCGAGACGGTGCAGGACTCGTCCTACGCCGAGCTGCTCGGGGTCCCGGTGGCGCTACTCGGCCTCCTCGGCTACGTCGTCGTGCTCGCGCTCGTCGCGTGGGACAGCGAGCTCGCGCGCACGCTGGCCGCGGCGATCGCGCTCACCGCTGCCGGCTTCGCCGTCTACCTGATCACGCTCCAGGCGTTCGTCATCGACGCGTGGTGCGTCTGGTGCCTCGTCAACGACCTTGTGGTCGTCCCGCTGCTCGCCGTGCTGACGGTGTGGCGCGTGCGGCGAATGTCCGCCTGAGCGCGTCAGGTGCGGTGCCGCCGCGCTACGTCATCGGCACCTGGCGGAGGATGCTCGACTCGATGCGGTCGAGGATCTCCGTCAGGCTGTCGCCGGTCGCCGTGATGCCGTGGTTGCGGAGGCCGATCACCGCGTGGGCCGGGTCGGGCTCGCGATCGATCAGGTCTGCGACCGACTCGGCGAGCTCCTGTGTGCCACACGGATAGTTGATGTCCGTCGCGGCAATCCCCTCCATCCAGGCGTGCACGTGGAGGATCGCGCCGACGTCCGGGTGTGCCTGGTAGATCATCCAGTGCTCGATCGCGTCCACGGAGACGCGCCGCGGCTCGATGCCCGGCGGCACGCTGATGAGCATCTTCGCGTTCGGCTCGTCATAGCCGGTCACGAGCAGGATGTCCCGCCCCGCGACCTCGAGCTGCGACTTGTCGACGCCACTCGCGCTCATCCAGAACCGCGTCTCGTCCTTGCGCGCCGAGAGGTTCCCGTAGGAGAGGCCGCCGACCTGGTAGAGGCGCATCACGTGACGGAGGTCGCGCTCGTCGAGGTACTCGTGCACGGGGAAGGGGGCGGGGAGGAGGTCGAGCTCCTGCATCCGCTTGCCCGCGGCGCCGATGTCCGCCGTCACCTCGTCGCCGTCCCACAGCTCGGGCTCGAGATCGGCGGCAAACTCGTTGTCGATCACGAGCTTCGACTTCGCGAGCGGCGCAAGCCGCTCGAAGACCTCCTGCGGGTCGTCCGAGATCTTGTACGTGCCGCGCTCCATGGTGGTGAACCACACGCCCTGGCCCGGGACGTGGAGCACGACGACGTTGGCGAGGGTCCGCACGAGCATCGGGTAGCTCGTCTTGAGGACGTCCTCGGGCATCGACTCGAGCTCGTAGAACGACGCGGAGTACGTGCCGCGCGACTGGCGCCGGAATGCCTTCGGCTCACTCGCGTCGAACATGTTGAGCACGAAGTCGGCGTCCGCGATGTCCTCGACGAGCCGGAACCCATCGGCCTCGAAGGCGGCGCCCACCGAGCTGACCCACGCCTCGTGCTCGGGCGACGTCGCAGTGCCCCAGATGGCGTAGGTGCGCATGGCGCAACTCTACCGCCCCCCGGGGCGGTGGTCGTCGCGCACTGCCTGTCAACTGGCACCGCGAAGGCGTGAGAACGGCGTGCGCAGCCGCCTTCAGCGGACTCCCGTTACGCTGCCTCCCGTGACGCGCGTCCTCACCTCGCTCCCGGTCGGCGAGCGCGTCGGGATCGCGTTCTCGGGTGGGCTCGACACGACCGTGGCGGTCGCGTGGATCCGCGACAAGGGCGCCGTGCCGTACGCCCTCACGGCCGACCTCGGCCAGTACGACGAGGCCGACGTTGCGAGCGTCCCCGCCCGCGCGAAGGAGGTCGGGGCCGAGGAGGCGATCCTCGTCGACTGCCGTCCACACCTCGTCCACGAGGGGCTCGTCGCGCTCCGCTGCGGCGCGTTCCACGTGTCATCCGGCGGCAAGACGTACTTCAACACCACCCCGCTCGGGCGGGCGGTGACCGGGACGATGCTCGTCCACGCGATGCACGAGCACGGCGTCGACATCTGGGGCGACGGGTCGACGTACAAGGGGAACGACATCGAGCGCTTCTTCCGGTACGGGCTGCTCGCCAACCCTGCGCTGCGGATCTACAAGGCGTGGCTCGACCAGGACTTCGTCGCGGAGCTCGGCGGGCGCAAGGAGATGAGCGAGTGGCTCGTCGAGCGTGGCCTGCCGTACCGCGCGAGCGTCGAGAAGGCGTACTCGACCGACGCCAACATCTGGGGCGCGACCCACGAGGCGAAGGAGCTCGAGCTCCTCGAGAGGTCGATGCACATCGTCGAGCCGATCATGGGCGTCGCACACTGGGACCAGGCAGTCGAGATCGCGACGGAGACGGTCAGCGTACGCTTCGAGGAAGGCTGGCCGGTTGCGCTGAACGGCACCGGCTACGAGGACCGTGTGGAGCTCGTGCTCGCGGCGAACGCGATCGGCGGCCGGCACGGCCTCGGGATGTCCGATCAGATCGAGAACCGGATCATCGAGGCCAAGAGCCGGGGGATCTACGAGGCGCCGGGGATGGCGCTCCTCTTCCTCGCGTACGAGCGGCTCGTCAACGCGATCCACAACGAGTCGACGATCGACGAGTACCGCACGAGCGGCCGGCGGCTCGGGCGGCTGCTCTACGAGGGCCGCTGGTTCGACCCGCAGGCGCTGATGCTGCGGCAGAGCCTCGCGAGCTGGATCGGCAGCGCCGTGACGGGCGAGGTCACGGTCGAGCTGCGCCGTGGGGACGACTGGACGATCCTCGACACCGTCTCCGCCAATGCGACGTACCACCCCGAGCGGCTCTCGATGGAGCGGGTGGAGGACGCCGCATTCGGTCCGCTCGACCGGATCGGTCAACTCACGCTGCGGCTCCTCGACATCGAGGACTCGCGCTCGAAGCTGGCGCTCTACGGGCGGCTCGGCCTGACGGAGGGCGACGCGTCGCTCGGAGAGCTGGCGCCGGGCGACGACTGAGCCGATCGGCCGAGCGCTTCAGACGACGTCGTCGCCGGCGCGCTCGACGACGATCACCGGCACGCGCGCGGCCGGGCTCAGGCGGAGCAGCGAGCGCACGATCTCGGCGCAGTCCTCCGGCTGGATCATCGCCGCACCGTCGATGCCGGTCCACGTCGTCATCGGCGTGTCGACGAAGGCAGGGCAGACCGCGGTCGCACGCACCCCCGCGTCTCGCTCCTCGCGGACCAGTGAACGGGTCAGCGCGATGAGCGCGGCCTTCGCCGCGCCGTAGCTCGCGAGCCCCGGCGTCGGAATCGTTCCGGCGATCGACGCGAGGTTGACGACGTACCCGCGCGACTCGCGCAGCGCGGGAAGCGCCTCGCGCGTGACGAGGAACGCACTGCGCAGGTTGACGGACTGCTGGAGGTCGAACTGCTTCGTCGACGTGTCGCCGATCTGTCCCGCGATACCCACGCCGGCCGAGTTGACGAGCACGTCGAGGCCGCCGTGTACGTCGAGATGGGTCGCGACGAGCCGGACGCATTCCTCCTCGCGCCGGACGTCGACGGCGACCGGCGTCGCGCCGAGGGAGCCCGCGGCCTCCTCGAGGCGCTCGACCGTCCGCGCCGCGAGAGTGAGGTCGTAGCCCTCGTCACGGAGCATGCGTGCGATCGCAAGGCCGATCCCCGAAGAGCCGCCGGTCACGAGCGCGCTCGGCATCGGGCGATCCTCTCACAGACGGAGGCCGCCCGGGTCCGGCGGCCTCCGCGGTGCACGAGAGAGGGGAAAGGGGGAGATCCTCTCTTCGCAGAGATGTACGCGTCGGTTCGCGCGATTCCTTCCCTACACTCGCGGGGTGACGCAGCCGACGCTCACGAGCCTCGCGAAGGCGGGCGGGTGCGCGGCGAAGTACTCGGCCGCGCGGCTCGAGGAGCTCCTCGCGGGCCTCGTCCCGGCGGACGCCGCCGACCTGCTCGTCGGGCTCGATCCCGCGGACGACGCGGCCGTCTACCGGCTCGACGAGCGCACCGCGCTCGTGTTCACCGTCGACTTCTTCCCGCCCGTCGTCGACGACGCGCGCACGTTCGGCCGGATCGCGGCCACCAACGCGCTCAACGACGTGTACGCGATGGGCGGCAGCCCGCTGCTCGCGCTCTCGGTCACCGCGTTCCCCGAGGAGTTGCCCGTCGAGATGCTCGGTGAGGTTCTGGCGGGAGCCGCCGAGGCGACCCGCGAGGCAGGCGCAATCCTCGCCGGGGGCCACACGATCCGCGACGAGGAGCCGAAGTACGGCCTCGCGGTCGTCGGCACCGTGCACCCGGAAGGCGTCTGGCGGAAGAGTGGCGCCCGGCCCGGGGACGCCGTCCTCCTGACGAAGCCGCTCGGCACGGGTCTCGTCCTCCAGGCGGTGCGCGACGGACAGGCGCCCGAGGGAGCGCTCGGCGCCGCCGTCGCGGCGATGACCGAGCTGAATCGTGACGCCGCCGACGCATTGCGGTCGTTCTCGCCGAACGCCGTGACCGACGTTACCGGCTTCGGGCTCCTCGGCCACGCGCACGAGACCGCCGAGCGCTCGGGTGTGCGCATCGCGCTCGCCGCCGACCGGCTGCCGGCTCTCCCCGGCGCGGTCGAGCTCGCGGCCGCCGGCGTCCGCACCGGCGGAGACCGCCGCAACCGCGAGTTCGCCGGCCCGCACGTCGAGAGCACGGCAGCGCCGGCGCTCGAGGCGCTCGCCTACGACCCGCAGACCGCCGGCGGCCTGCTGGTCACGTTGCCGAACGACAAGCGCGTCGTGCTCGAGGCGACCTTCGCCGCTGCCGGGCTGGCCCTCCACCACGTCGGCGCGGTCGAGGAGGGAACCGGGGTGACGTTGTCTTGAGCCTCCGCGCGCGCGTGCGCGAGCCGGTGTCGTCGCGGCGCTTCCTGCACCTCGCGGTCGGCACGGTGGCCGTGCTCGGCCTCGTCGTCACGTCGGGAGCATTCGTGCGACTGACCGGGTCGGGCCTCGGCTGCGACAACTGGCCCCGCTGCGGCTCGACGCCGTTCCCCGCCGTGAGCTTCCACCCGATGGTCGAGTTCGGGAACCGTGTCATCGCGGTGGGCGGGATTCTCGCGTCGCTCGCCACCTGGCACGCCTCGCGCCGCGTGGCGGGCCTGCCGCGCTGGGTCGTCACCGTCGCGCTGGCCGCCTTCCTCGGCACGGTTGCGCAGATCCCGCTCGGCGGGATCACCGTGATCCTGGATCTCCACCCGCTCGCGGTCATGTCGCATTTCCTGCTCGCACTCGTGGTCGTCGCGCTCTCCGTCGTCGTCGCCTTCGAGGCGTGGAGCGCCGCAGGCGGCCTCGGCGCACCGGTCGCGCCGCGCTGGCTGCGCCTCGTCGCGCTCGTCGGCGTCGTCGCCTGCGCCGCGATGGTCGTCACCGGCGCGATCGCCACGGCGTCCGGGCCTCACCCCGGCGCCGACCAGGACGTGCACCGCCTCGGGCTCGGCATCCGCGACACGGTCTACGTCCACGTCCGGGCGACCGCCGTGTTCGGGATCGGCTTCTTGCTCGTGGGCTGGCAGCTCCTCCGCTCCCGGCGCGAGGCGCCGGGGGTCGTGCGCCTCGCGCTCGTGCTGCTCGCCGTCCTGCTCGCGCAGATGCTCGTCGGCGAGATCCAGTACCGAAACGCGCTTCCGTGGGGGCTCGTGCTCGTGCACGTGACGCTCGCCGCGACGATCTGGGGGCTCACCGTCGGCGTCGTGTACACGCTCTGGCGACCGCCCCTGGCGCTCGTCGCCCCGGCGGCGGAGCGCGCGGAGCCGCTCGGCGAGCCGCTGCGGACACGCTGAACGTCGTTACGCTGGGGCAATGGCCTCAGAGGATCTGCGCATCGCCGAGCGCCCGACGCTCCGGCGCCCCGTGATGATCACGGCGTTCCGCGGATGGAACGACGGCGGGCAGGCGGCGACGATGGCGGCCGGGTACCTCGTGCAGCAGTGGGATGCGACGCGCTTCGCGGACGTCGATCCGGAGGCATTCATGGACTTCCAGGCCGTCCGTCCGACGGTCACCCTCGACGAGGGGTTGACCCGCCGGATCGAGTGGCCCGAGAACGCCTTCTACCACGCCGCGATCCCGGGAACCGACCGCGACGCCGTGATCCTCCTCGGCGTCGAGCCCAACTACCGCTGGCGCGCGTTCACCGACCTCGCGATCGGCCTGGCCCGGGACGCCGGGGTCGAGCTCGTGGTGACGCTCGGCGCCCTGCTCGCCGACGTGCCGCACACGCGGCCGGCGCCCGTGACCGGAGCGGCGACCGACCCGGCGCTCGTCGAGGAGCTCGGGCTGCAGCTTTCGCGCTACGAGGGGCCGACGGGCATCGTCGGCGTCCTCCACGACGCCTGCCGCGCCGCCGAGGTCCGCTCGGTCAGCCTCTGGTCGGCTGTGCCGCACTATGTGTCGCTCGCGCCGAGCCCGCGTGCGGCGAAGGCGCTCTGCGTCCGCCTCGCCGACCTCCTCGGCGCGCCGATCGACATGAGCGAGCTGGACGAGGCTGAGGCGGAGTACGCGGCGCAGGTCAGCGAGGCAGTCGCCTCCGACCCCGACACGCAGGCATACGTCGAGGAGCTCGAGCAGCGCGCCGACACGATCGAGTCCTTCGCCGAGGGCGGCGAGCTCCCCACCGGTGAGTCTCTGGCGGCGGAGCTGACGCGGTTCCTCCGCGAGCACGAGCACCGGCGGAAGGACGACCCGCCGGCGGAACAGCCCTAGCCCGGCGTCTCGCGCCACGCGGTGTCCGACTTCGAGTCGGACACCTCCCGCGCTACGCCGCGCTCTCGGTCTGCTCGGTTTCGCCCTCTATTGCAGCTGTCGGAGCCTTTCCGTCGTGCTCCGGGACAGACTCGACAGCCGACGGGTCCCCGGCCGCCGCCTCGGGCGGCGTGCCCTGTGCCTCGGCGGGCTTCTTCTTCCGCCGGCGGCGGCGGGACTTCCGGGCCGGCGCCTTCGGGGCGGGAAGGCTCTCGGCGAGGGATGTGGCGATCTCCTCGATCGGCCCGAGCTCCTCGCGGGCGCGGTCGAGCGTGCCGTTCGCGCGTGGCGTGTAGCCCTCGGCAGACGCGAGTAGCGCGGCACCGACGGGCATCGGCAGAGCCGCCGCGATCCGGACGAGCTGCACGACGTTGTCCTCGTGGCGGTGGCCGCGGGAGTTCGCCACCGCGCCCAGCAGGCGCTTGGCCTCCGGGAACTCCTGGCTCGCCTTGCGATCGAGGGTCTTGCGGACGGAGCGCGCGAGGCGCCACGTCCAGCGGCCGAGGATCTGGTCGGGCGCCGCCGCCTTTCCCTCGCCGACGGCGCGCAGGAGGATACGGACGCCCGCGGCACGGTCCTTCTCCCACGGCGGCGCCTGCGTGACCAGCGTGACGAGGTCGTCGAAGTCGGCACGCTCGACCGGGGTCGCGACACGGTCGGCGAGCGCCGTCATGCGCAGGCGCCGGTTTGGGTTCTCGGCGGCGCAGACGGAGAGGAAGGTCTCGAGCGCGCCCTTGCCGGCGCGCCCCTCGGCGAACTTCCGCGCAAATTCGGCGCGCTGGTCGAAGCGGATCTGTCGTCCGGCGATCGTCGCCCAGAAGCGCTGCTCGTCGTCGTCGAGAAAGCGCGGGTCGACCCGCTGCCACTCACGCTGGATCACCGCGAGCCGGCGACCGACGTCCTGGGTCACCGGGACGAGCCACGGTGCCGGGGACAGCTTCCGGCGGGCGCGGCGCGCCGAGCGGCGGCGCGGGGCGGGCGTCACGCGTGCGCCCTCGCGGTAGAAGTCCGAGTCGAGCAGCGAGTGGAGCGAGACGACGCGCTCCGAATGCGTCGCGCCCTTCGGGACGAAGTCGACCACGATCCCCGCCTCCTTGCGCGCGTGCGTGCGCATGATGCGCCCGATCCGCTGCTGGTACACGCGCCTCGACGCCGTCGGTGCGAGGTGCATGCAGACCGTCGCGCGCGGCGAGTTCCAACCCTCGGCCAGGAGTTGGGCGTTGATCAGCACGTTGATCTCGCCGCGCTCGTAGGCCGCAAGCGTCTCGGCCAGCTCGCGCGGCGGTGTCCGGCCGGAGACGGCCATCGTCTTGAGCCCGGCGGCCCGGAACTCCTGCGCGAGGTTGTACGCGTGGTCGACCCCTGCCGCGTAGACGATCCCGGGCGTCGAGCCGAAGCGGTCCCGGTAGAGGCTCGCGGCGGCCTGGTTGAGCGCGACGTGGTCGAGCGCTGCGGCGAGCGAGCGCTCCTCGAAGTCGCCGCCGACGATCGGCACCGAGTTGATCGCCGCGACCGGCGGGACGCGAAGCGACCGGAGCGGAGCGATGAGCCCGCGCCGCGCGGCGTCGGTGAGCGGCAGGTCGTCGACCGAGGCGGGGAAGACGTCGGACACCTGTTTCGCGATGAGCTGCTCGGTCGCGGTCATGCCGATGTAGAGCGGCTCGGAGAACGTGCGGATCGCGGCCGACGTCTTCTCGCCGAGCGCGGTGTGCGCCTCGTCGCAGATCACGAGCTGGTAGGCGGTGCGCGAGAGCTCGTTGCCGTGCCGCGCGAACCACGCGTACGTCTGGATCGTGAGCGGGTCTGCGCGGAGGGGCTCCTGGCCACGCTCGATCGCGTCGGTGAGGCGCTCGCCGTAGCCCTCGGTCGTGAGGTCGCGGCGGAACTGGTCGACGAGCAGGCGGCGGTGCGTGAGGATCAGGACGCCGAGGTGGCGCGCCGCCTCGACGAATCCGGCGGCTGCAATCGTCTTCCCGGACGCCGTCGGGTGGCGGAAGCGGTAGCGGCGCGACGCGCCGGGGTCATCGCCCGTGAAGCCCTGCTCGTCGGGCTCCTCGGCGTCGTCGACGAGGTCGACGTCCTCCTCGTCCTCGTCTTCCTCGACGAGCTCCGCGACGCTGCCGTTCGCGGAGCCGTTGCCGTTCTCCTCGGCGCTCCGCTGGGTCGCGGCGATCAGCTCGGTCAGCATTCCCGCCAGCGCGTCGATCTGGTGTCGGCGCAGAGCCGTCCCGGCGGCGGTCGCCGGCGTCTCCGCGGCGAGCACGCGCTCGAGGCCGAGCATCAGGCCGTAGCGCACCTTCCAGCTCGGCGACGGCGTGCGGCGCCCGGCCTCGATCTCCTCGATCGCATCGTCCAGCGCAAGCCGGCGTGCGGCGCCCGGCGCGAGCGCGACCTCGGGATCCTCCCCCGGATGGACGAACGGCTCGCCGAACCAGCGCTCGGCGCGATGCGCGGCGCTCTCGAGGTCGGGAAGCTCCCCCGACGACGTGGTCTCAGTGATGGTGGATTCCCGCATGTGCGCAGCAGCCTCGAAACGCGCCGCCCAGTCCTACGCAACCGTTCGAGGAAGGCAGCTCACTCGGGCGTCGTTCGCGCGCCAGCGTCGCTGCACCCCGCAGACTACCCAATTCGCGCCGGAAGCGATAGCTCTCAGGCGTCGCCGAGCGCTCGCCCCGAGACGCGCTGCGAGACGCCCGTCTGGTCGAGGTGCCTCGTGATCCCGCCGCGGAAGAACGGATAGCCCGCGCCGAGGATCAGGCACGCGTCGATCTCGGCCGCGCCCGAGACGACGCCCTCGTCGAGGATGCGCCGTGCCTCGTCGGCGAGGGCCTCGAGGATGCGCTCGTGGATCTCGTCAACCGTCGGCCGGTCGTCGCGCTGGTCGAGCGCGGGGAAGTCGCCGTCGGCGAGCGCCTGGAGCGTCGCAGAGAGCGGGAAACGGTCTGGAAAGGCATCGTGCAGCGTGCGAAGGACATGGTTTGCGACCTTCGGGCCGACCATCGCGAGCAGCGCCGAGGGAGGCATCGGGATCCCGAGGCGAAGCGCCGCCTCGTCGGTCTCCTCGAACGTCGAGCCGCTCTCGAGGGCCTGCATCAGCACCGTCGACTGGCGGGTCAGCATGCGGTTGACGACGAAGCCCGGCGCGTCCTTCACGAGCACGCCGCGCTTCCCGAGCGTGCGGGTCACGTCCCACGCGGTCGCGAGCGCGACGTCGTCGGTAGTCGGCGTCCGAACAACCTCGACGAGAGGCAGGACCGCCACGGGGTTGAAGAAGTGGAGCCCGACCACCCGCTCGGGGTGGGCGAGGCCGTGCGCCATGGCGGCGACGGAGAGCGACGACGTGTTCGTCACGAGCAGGCACTCGGCCGAGACGACGCCCTCGAGGCCGCCGAAGACCTCCCGCTTCACGTCGACCTCCTCGAACACGGCCTCCAGCACGAGGTCGCAGCCCGCGTACGCGTCGAGCCCCGTGCCCGCCGTCACGATCGACCCGAGGAACCGGGCCTTGCCTTCGGTGAGCCGTCCCTTCGCAACCAGCCCGGCGAGCTCGCCGCGGATCGACTCGGCGGCGTTCTCGGCTCGGTCGGCGTCGACGTCCGTGAGCACGACCGGCACCTCGAGCCGGCGGAGGAAGAGCGTCGCAAGCTGCGTCGCCATGAGCCCGGCGCCGACGACGCCGACCGCTTGCACCCTCCGCGGCTGCGCGTCGGGAGCGCCCGCCGGGTTCTTGATGCGCCGCTCGACGACGTCGAACGCGTAGATCGAGGCCTGCGCCTCGGGCCCGGGCAGCAGCTCCGCGAGGGCTTCCTCCTCCGCGGCGTAGCCCTCCTCGAGACTCCACGACGCGGCGCCCTCGATCAGGTCGAGCGCCCGGTACGGCGCGGGCGCCTGTCCGTGGACGACGTCGTCGACCCGGGCGCGCGCCTTGCGGACGACCTCGGAGGCGTTGGTCAGGTCGGCCGTCGGCTCGCGCTTCCCCCCGCCCGCCTCGATCCGCCGGAGCAGCAGCTCGATCGAGTCGTCGAGGAACTCGACCGGCTCGAGGACGTGGTCGGCGAGCCCGAGCTCGACCGCGTCGGCGGCGCGGATCAGCCGGTTCTGCCTGAGGGGGTTGTCGACGATCAGCCGCACCGCGGCCTCGGCGCCGACGAGCCGGGGCGTGAGCTGCGTCCCTCCCCAGGCCGGGAAGAGGCCGAGGAAGACCTCGGGGAAGCCGAGGTGGCGGACGTTCGAGGCCACGGTGCGGACGTCGCAGTGGAGCGCGATCTCGAGGCCTCCTCCGAGCGCCGCGCCGTTGAGCGCTGCCAGCGTGGGGAACGGCAGCTCGCGCAGGCGGCCGAAGAGCTCGTGCCCCGCCTTGCCGCCCTCGCGAGCGAGCTCCGGCGTGATCCCCGGGAACTGCGTGATGTCGGCTCCCGCCGCGAAGACGAGAGGCTTGCCGGTGAGCACCAGCCCGCGCCAGTCGCGCGTGCGCAGCCGACCGAGAATCTCGGCGAGCGAACGGAGCGCGTCCTCGCCGAAGGTGTTCGGCTTGCGCCAGTCGGCTCCGTTGTCGATCGTGACAAGGGCGATCGGGCCGATGCGCGTGGAAAGCTTCTGCAGGTGGAAGCGCGTGACCGGCGCGTCAGCCACGGCGCGTGTTCTCCCAGAGGAGTGCGGCGCCCATCCCGAGGCCGATGCAGAGCGCGGTAAGGCCGTAGCGGACGTCGGGGCGCCGCTCGAACCCGTAGGCGAGCTGCGCCACGAGGCGGACGCCGGTCGCCGCGAGCGGGTGCCCGCAGGCGATGGCGCCGCCGTAGGGGTTCAGGCGGGGGTCGTCCGGTGCGACGCCGACGCCGTCGCACCAGGTCAGCACCTGCACCGCGAACGGCTCGTTCAGCTCGAAGAGGCCGACGTCGTCGACGCTCAGGCCCTCCCGCTCGAGGAGCTGCTTCGTCGCCGGGACCGGGCCGAGGCCCATCAGATGCGGCTCGACGCCGGCGTACGCAAAGCCGACGAGCCGCATGCGCGGTTCGAGACCGAGCTCCGCGGCAGCGGCCTCGGAGGCGAGAAGCGACGCGGTCGCGCCGTCCGTCAGGCCGGCGGAGTTTCCGGCGGTGACGCGGCCGCCGGCGCGGAACGGCGTCCGCAGGCTCGCGAGACCCTCGACGGTCGTCTCGGGCCTGAGGAACTCGTCCCGCTCCGCGACCTTCCAGCCCTCGTCGGTGAAGACGCTCATCGGGACGACGGTGCGGGCGTAGACGCCGTCGGGCTCGTCCCATGCCGCCGCCGCGCGGCGCTGCGACTCCGCGGCGTAGCGGTCGGCGGCCTGCTTTGTGAGCTCGGGGAAGGTGTCGTGGAGATTCTCGGCGGTCTGGCCCATCACCGCGGCGCTCTGGTCGATCAGCCGCTCGGAGACGAAGCGCGGGTTGAAGTCGACGTCCTCGCCCATCGGGTGGTGGCCCATGTGCTCGACCCCGCCGGCGATCGCGAGGTCGCAGGCGCCCATCGCGATCTCGCCCGCCGCGGCAGTGACCGCGGTGAGGGCGCCGGCGCACATGCGGTCGACCGCGAAGCCGGGCACCGTGTGCGGCAGCCCCGCGAGCAGCCCCACGCCGCGCCCGAGCGTCAGGCCCTGGTCTCCGACCTGCGCCGTCGCCGCCATGACGACGTCGCCGATCCGCTCAGGTGGCGCCTCCGGATTGCGACGGAGGAGCTCGCGCACGGCCTTCACGGCCATGTCGTCGGCACGGGTCTTCCAGAACAGACCGCCGGGCCCCGCCTTGCCGAAGGCGGTGCGGACCCCGTCGACGTAGACGACCTCTCGCAACTCGCGCGCCACGCCGGCAGGACTACAGGGGTGTTGACTGACCGTTCAATCAGTTGACCGGTTGCGATACTGAGGACGTGGACTGGGAGGCGAAGCTCGTGTGGGCGGGGGCCGAGCACGTGCGGCGCCTGGCGACGGCCGCGGGACCCGAGGAGCGCGAGGATTTCCGGCTCGCGGGCATCGCGGGCGCGTCGTGGGCGGCGGGGCTCGCCGCGCTCATGCTCGGCCGGCGCGACGAGGCGGGCGTGTGGCTGTGCCGTGCCGCCGCCGAGTACGGGACGAGCTGGCGCGCAGCGCCGCCGGGGAGCTGGGGCCGGCCGATCGCGATGATCCGGTGCCGGCTGATCGCCGGCGACGACGAAGGGGCCCGTGCGGACGCCGCGGCGGCGGTCGAGGCCGGGGCGCTCGACGCGGCCGGCCCGATCGGCGGCTATTGCGCCACGCTCGCGCTCGTCGTGCTCGGCCGCGACACGGAAGCGATCGCCCTCGCCGCGCGCATCGCGGACGAGGGGCTCGAGCCGGTGGCCGTCGCGGACGCGCTCGGAGCGCTCGCGCGGGCGGACGGTGCCGCGTTCGCGAACGCACGCACGGCCGTGCTTCGATCCTTCGAGGAGCGTCATGCGTTCCTCGAGGACGTGCGCGTCGCGGACACGGTGCTCGTGCTCGACGCGCTCGCGTCCGAGCGCGGGCTCGGGTCGGCGCCGCTGTCGTCGGAGCTCTTGCCCGGCTAGTCCGCGCCCGCCGCGAGCTCGCGGGCTCGGTTCATCGCGGCCTGGATCGCGTTGAGGAAGGCCGCGCGAACCCCGGCCGACTCGAGCTCGCGGATCGCGGCGATGGTCGTGCCGCCCGGCGAGGTCACCATCTCGCGCAGCTCGACGGGATGAAGGCCCTCGTCGCGGAGCTGCTTGGCGGTGCCGAACATGGTCTGGATCACGAGCTGCGTGGAGATCTCGCGGGAGAGGCCGAGGAGAAGGCCGGCCTCGATCATCGCCTCGGCGAGGAGCGCGAAGTACGCGGGACCGGAGCCCGAGACGGCCGTCACCGCGTCCATCGAGCGCTCGGGCACGCGCACCACCGAGCCGAGATGCGCGAGCGCCTCCTCGGCCAGCGTGACGTGGGCGTCGTCTGCGTGGGCGCCCGCACACAGGCCCGCGATCCCCTCGTGGACGGTGGAGGGCGTATTGGGCATCGCACGCACGACCGGGACACCGGACGCGAGGTGCCGCTCGATCGTCGCGGTCGGGGTCGCGGCCGCGATCGAGAGCACCGTCTGCTCGGTCGAGATCGCAGGACCGATCTGGCCGAGCAGCCCCTCGATGTCCTGGGGCTTGACGGACACGACGACGAGCGCGGCCCCGGCAGCAGCCTCGACGTTGTCCATCGTGGCGGCGATGCCGTATCGCTCGGCGAGCTCCGCGACCCGTTCCGCACGCCGGCTCGACGCGGCGATGTCGTCGGGCCGGCGCCAGCCCGACGAGAGAAGGCCGGAGATCAGCGCCTCGCCGATCTTCCCGGCGCCGAGCACCGCGATCCGTCGCTCGTCGACTGCCATACCGGACTCTATGCAGCGCGGCGCTCGCGCCGTCGGGCGATCCGCGCCCGGTCGGCGGACGCACCCGGGACGAGGCCGCGCGACCAGCCCAGGAGCAGGATCTCGCCTGCGAGCCCCTGCCACTCCTCGTACGGGGCGAGGAGCTCGGCCGTCTCGTGCCCTTCGACCCACCGGCCGGTGAGCGCGGCGTGGAGCTTGACCAGCGAGAGGTCTCCGACGAGCCCGCGGTCGAACCGACCGAGGCCCTCGATCGAGATGACGCCGATCGACCAGGGGCCGATGCCGCGCTCGCGCGCGAGGCGGGCGGCGACGTCGTCTCCGGGAAGGTCGCGCAGGCGCTCGAGGTCGACGCTCGCCGCGAGGCGGGCGAGGACGGTTGCCCGGTGCTGGGCGAGACCGAGCCGGCGCAGCTCGACCGGCGCGAGCCGGCGGAGGGCCGGTTGCGTGACGACCGCCTCTCCGCAGGCTCGCGCGATCGCGCGCTCGATCGCGCGGGCGCGACGGGCCTCGATCAGCTGTCCACAGAGCGCGCGAACGACGGCGTGCGTCACGGTCGCGAGCCGGAGCGGCCGGTAGCCGACGAACGCTCGGGCGGAGGCACCGATCAGCGGGTCGCGTCCGAAGCGCTGGTGGAACTCCCCGGTGTCGTCGTCGAGCGCAAGCGTGAAGCGGGCTGTTGCGAGCGCCTCCTCGTCGGGTGCGCGGACGACGACGCTCCCGTCGGCGCGCTGCCAGGCCGTTGCGGCACGATCACCGGGAAGGACGCCGCGCCACGTGCCGGATCGCGCCATGAGCCCGAGGCGATACGGCCCGGCCGGCGTGACGACGTCTTCGAGCACGGCGGTGAGCCTACTCGGGCGGTACGCTGGCGGCCGTCGGTGTCAGACACCGTTCTCGCCCGCCGTGCGCTCCTCGCCCTCGCCCTCGCGGTCGTGGGAGCGTGTGCTGCCGCGATGCTCGCGGCACCGTCGGGAGGCGCTGCGCGGTCGCCGTCGTCACAGCGCCTGACGCTCGTCGTCGACTGGAAGGCGAAGGTCGCGATCCGGCGCGCGCCCGGCAGCAGGACGCTGGCCGTCGCCGGATGGAAGACGCCGTTCGGCTCCGTTCGGCGCCTCCAGGTGATCGATCGGCGAGGCAACTGGTTCGCCGTGGAGAGCGACGTGCTCGGAAACGGTGTCGTCGGCTGGGTGCCGCGCACCGCGGCCGTGCGGGCCCGGCCGATCCGCTACGGCGTCGAGGCAGACCTCTCGGCGCGGCTCCTGACGCTCCGCGAGAACGGCAACGTCGTCTTCCGGCGCCGCGTCTCGATCGGCGCCGCCGACTCGCCGACGCCGAGTGGCCGCTTCCACGTGACCGACCAGATCTCGGGCCGCAGGTGGGGGCTCGGCTGCTGTGTCGTGGTGCTGTCGGGGATGCAGCCGCGGCTCCCAGCGGCGTGGCGTGGCGGCGACCGCCTCGCGATCCACGGCCGGCCGTCGAACTCGGAGACGATCGGAGCGCCTGCGAGCGCGGGCTGTCTGCACGCCACGGAGGCGACGCTCCGCGTCCTGTCGCGGCTCCCGCTCGGCACGCCTGTCGTCATCCATCCCTAGGCTCACTTCGTGCGGCTCGCCGACGCGATCTCGATGCGCTCGCGCAGGCGGAAGCTCGCGCTCTTCCTCGAGGTGATGCGGCCGGATGCGGCAACGACCGTCCTCGACGTCGGGGTCGACGAGGTCTCGCTCGGCGAGGCTGGGGGGCAGGCCGGGTGCACGACGCACAACTTCCTCGAGGAGCGCTATCCGTGGCCGGAGCGGCTCACGGCGGTCGGCCTCCACGACGGCGCACGTTTCCGCGAGCGCTACCCGCGGATCCACTACGTCCAGGGCGACGCGTGCGCGCTGCCCTTCCCGGACGCGAGCTTCGACGTCGTCCACTCGAACGCCGTGATCGAGCACGTTGGCGGCCGCGACCGGCAGGAGGCGTTCGTCCGAGAGGCGCTCCGCGTCGGGCAGCGCGTCTTCGTGACCACCCCGAACCGGTGGTTTCCGATCGAGGTGCACACCAAGCTTCCGCTCGTCCATTGGCTGCCTGCGTCGCTCGCCGGCAGGACGTACGAGCTCGCCGGCAGGTCGTGGGCGCGGGAGAACCACCTGCTCGGCCCGTCGGACCTCCGGTCGCTGTTCCCGCAGCCGGTCGAGATCCGCAACCTCGGCATGACCCTCGTGGCGATCGCGTGACGGCCCGCGTCCCGCGCATCGCGCTGCTCGTCCTCGTCGTCGGGCTCGCGCTCCACAACCTTGGGATGGCGCTGCTCTGGCAGGCGGGCGTGCGCAACACGGCGCTGGACGTCGTCGCCGCCTGGAAGGACGTGCTCCTGCTCGTCGCTGTCGCGCTCGCACTCGCCGTGGCCGGATCGATCCCCCGACTCGTCTGGGCCGACCGGCTCGCGCTCGGGTACGGCGCGATCGTCGTCGTCTACTGGCTCCTACCGCAGTCGTGGCTCGACGGCGACGCGACCGCGCGTGGCGAGCTGTACGCCCTGCGCCACCATCTCCTCCCCCTCGGCGCGTATCTCCTCGGACGGCTGATCACGCTCGACCGCGCGTGGTGGCGCCGGATCGCACTCACGCTGGTCGGCGTCGGCGTCGGGCTGGCGGTCTTCGGGCTCGTCGACGTCTACCTCGTGCCGCTCCGGTGGTGGCGCGACTCCGGCGTCCCCGACTGGTTCCACGAGCAGCTCGGGCTCGCCTACCGCTGCCTGTCCTACCTGCCCGAGAACTGGATCCTGAACACGGACGAGGAGCACCCCGCGCGGCGGCTCGTCTCGACCTTCCTGAGCCCGCTCGCGACGGCGTACGCGCTCGTCGTCGTGCTGCTCCTGCTCGTTGCCGCGCGCCCACGGGGGTGGACGGTCGCTGCGGGAGCGGTCGTGTACGCGGGCCTCCTCTGGACACACACGCGGGCGGCGTTCATCGCGCTTCCCGCGGGCCTGCTCGTCCTCGCCGCGTTGCGCCGCTCCTGGACGACCGCCCTGCTCGCGGCCGGCTCTGTCATCGTGACCCTCGCGTTCGTCGCGCTCTTTCCGACGATCGGTCCGACCACGACCTACACCGCGGCCGAGCTCGTCTGCCTGCGCGAGAACGCGTCAGCGGAGGGGGAAACGACCGACGACCCGTTCTCGACCGGCGAGAGCTCCACCTCGAGCCATCTGAGCGCGCTCCGCGACGGGATCCGCACGGTCGCACGCCACCCGTGGGGCTACGGCCTCGGGAACGCGGGGGTCTCGGCCGCCCGCACCGGTGTGACGCCGAAGGCCGGCGAGTCGACGTACACCGAGCTCGGCGTCGACACCGGGCTGCTCGGCCTCGCGGCCTTCGCCGGCTGGTTGGTGGCGCTGTTCGCGGCGGTCCGTCGCCGCTCGCCCTGGCTCGCTGCCTCCCTCGCAGCCGTGGCCGTGCTCGGTCTGCAGACGGACGTGATCGGCATCCACTGGCTCTCGGTGGTCGTGTTCGCGCTCGCCGGCGCCGCTCTTCGCGGCGCGCCCGACGAGCAGGCGCCGGAGGACGCGCTCTGAGCGCGCCTACGCGGCGCCGGAGCCGAACGAGGCGCGACGCTCGATGTCCGCCTCGTCGACCATGTGGCCGTCGCGGCCGACGTAGCCGCCCTTGCCGCCGACGACGAGCATGACGAGGTCGTCCTCGCCGCCGTTGGAGATGCGGCGCGGCGTCGTCGAGGAGACATGCACCATGGCGCCCGGCCCGAGCAGCCGGTTCTCGTCGCCCACCTCGGCGCGCGCCGTCCCGGAGTGGACGAAGTACAGCTCGTCCTGCTCGTCGTGGTAGTGGTGGAAGCCGGTGTAGCCCGCCGGCATCACGATGACGTTCACCCCGAACGCCTCGACGCCGAGCGCCTGGCGCACCTTGCGGAAGCCGTAGCCCTCGCCCAGTTCCTCGATCGTCCCGAACGCGTGGCTCATCTCGCTCCCTTCGTCTGAAGCATGGCGTCGATCGTCCGGCGCAACCCATCCTCGAAGCCGACGCGCGGTTCGTACCCGATCGTCTCGGACGCGGCGCTCACGTCCGCCCACGACTCGCGCACGTCGCCAGGCTGCGCCGGCCCGAAGGTCTTCTCGACCGGCTTGTCGAGAATCGAGCCGATCGTCTCGGCGAGCGCGTTCACGGTCTCCGACCCGCCGGTCGCGATGTTCAGCACCCGTCCGGCGCCATCAGGGGCGTCGGCTGCGAGGAGGTTCGCCTGGACGACGTTCTCGACGTACGTGAAGTCGCGCGACTGCTCGCCGTCCCCGTGAACCGTCACGGGCCGCCCGTCGGCGATCGCGCGGATGAACCGCGGCACCACGGCGGCGTACTGCGACGTGGGGTCCTGGCGAGGCCCGAAGACGTTGAAATAGCGCAGCGCGACCGTCTCGATCCCGTACACCCGCGTGAAGCTGACGCAGAAGCGCTCCGCGCCGAGCTTCGCGACCGCGTAGGGCGAGATCGGGTTGGGCGCCTGCGTCTCGACGCGTGGGAACGTGCCGCCGTCGCCGTACACGGAGGACGACGAGGCTGCGACGACGCGCCGGATCCCCTCGTCGCGCGCGGCGAGCAGGACGTTGAGCGTCCCCTCCACGTTCACCGCGGTCGAGGTGAGCGGGTCCTGGACGGAGCGCGGAACGGAGCCGAGGGCCCCCTGGTGGAAGACGACCTCGGCCCCGCGGACCGCAGTATGGACGCGTTCGTAGGAGCGGAGGTCGCCCTCGACGACCTCGACGTCGCGCCCGAGCGCGGCCAGGTTGGCGCGGCTTCCGGTCGCGAAGTTGTCGAGCACGCGGACGTCGTCCCCGCGCTCGAGGAGCGCCTCGACGAGGTTCGAGCCGATGAAGCCCGCCCCGCCCGTGACGAGGACGCGCGTCACGAGCCGCGCACCGCGACGACGTGGTAGTTCGCGGCGATCGTCCCCGGTCGCTCGTCGCGCAGCAGGGCCACGCGCCGGTCGAGCGCGCGCGCGCCGCGGTTCAGCAGCGCGACCACGGGGCCCCGCACCGCGCGTAGCGGTGTCCGCCGGAGAGCGTGCTCGAGGTAGATCGCGTTCAGCATCGCGAGGGACGAGGCCGTGCCGGACCCGGCGGACACCGTAACCGAAGCCCAGTCGCCGTTCTCTCGGAACAGCCGCTCGAGCCCGGCGCCCGTCCAGCGCCAGAGGTCGACGGGGTTCGGGTGATAGACCATCGCGCCGTGCGTCGAGAGCAGCACTCGGCCCCCCGGCCGCGTGACGCGCCCGAGCTCGCGGATGCCCTGCGCGGGGTCGTCCACGTGCTCGAGCACCTGCGCGCAGAGGACGACGTCGAACGACCCCTCGTCGGCGGGGATCGACTCGATCGCACCCCGGAGCGAGGCGCGCGGGTTGTCCCAGGTGTCCATCCCCACGACCTCGCGCGCGTGCGGCTCGAAGAGTGAGAGATACGGCATCTCGCCGCAGCCGACGTCGAGCAGGCGGTACGCCCCGAGGTCGGCGCCCGCCCGGGCCGCCTCTGCGGCCAACCAGCGAGCGAGCGGCGCGCGCACCGCGTAGGTCGGCATCGAGAGCGGCGGATCCAGGCGAGCGTCAGTCACGGACCGTCACCAGTCCGAACGCGATCCAGGTCAGCGCCTCCAGCGGCAGACCGGCGACGAGCCCGATCCCGGTCCACACGCCGGCGACGATGCAGAGCCAGCCGAGGCCGACGAGCGCCGCGGGCGACGAGCGGATGCCGCGGATGCCGGCCGCCACGCCGGCACCTGTCAGGCCGAGCAGGAGCGCGATCCCGGCGAGGCCGAGGTCGGCGGCGACCTGGAGGTACAGCATCTGGATCCCCCAGGGGTGCTCCGGGGACGGGAAGGCCTGGTCGGGCTCGTTCGGGAACCGTGCCCGTGCGTCGTCGAGGAACGGCCCGTACGCCCACTCCTCGCTCGACGCCTGCCAACCGACGCCGGTCACCGGGCGATCGAGCCAGATGCGCCCCCCGATGTAGGCGAGGAGCGTCCGGTGCGCGTAGCTCTCGACGCCGGTGTCCGCCACGCGCTCGCGGAGCCCGACGAACTCCGCGAACCGCTCGATCGTGTCCGCCCGCATCGTCGCCGTCCCTGCCGTGACGAGGACCGTGATGCCGACGAGCGCGAGCGCGCGGCTGCCGCGGAGAGCCGAGACCGCGCGTGCGCCCAGGAGCACCGCGGCGAGCGCGAGCCAGAGCCCGAGCACGGCCGTCATCGCACCGGAGAGGACGACCCCCAGCCCGCCCGTGACGAGCGCCGCGACCGACCACCGCCTGCCGGCCGGCCTCCCGTCGGCGAGCGCGACGCCGATCGAGCCGACGACGAGGGCGGCGCCGGAGAGCGCAGCAAGGTCGTGGATCCCGACGAACGACGGCTCGCGCTGGCCCGGCCGCTTCCCCTCGAACTCCGCCACGACCCCGAGGAACTGAAGCAGCCCCCACGAGGTCGCGGCGACGCTCCAGGCGACGAAGGCCCGGACGACGGGGACGAGGTCGACGGTCGAGCGCACGAGCAGCACGGTCGCGGGGAGGAGGGTCGCGTACCAGGCGAACTTCGCCAGGCTGATCGCGTGGCGGGTCGAGTCGTAGGCCTCGCCGAGGAGCGACGGCGTCGCCAGCGAGACCGCGCAGACGAGGAGGAACGCGGCGGCGAGGCCGAGGACGACCCGCGCGCGAAGGAGCGGCCGCCACCCCTCGCGGCGGCTGCGAAGCGCCGCCGCGACGAGCACGCACGCGACCGCCGCGTCGGCGAGGGTCACGTCGATCGAGGTCGATCCGACCCCGAGCGAGATGCTCGGCTGGTAGGTCGCGTGGAGGAAGAGGAACGGGACGGCGGCCGCGAGGACGAGCGCCTCGGACGTCGCGTCGCCGACGAGCGCCCGCGCGAGCCCGGCCGGCGGGTTCGCCCGAGAGAGCGGCTCGGCCGTCACCCGGCGGACTGTAGCGAGGGCCACGGCTCGCAACGCTCCCGGGCAGACGAGGGGTTGCGGCCGCGCAAGCGGCCGCCTTCAGGGGGTGTGCCCCGCCGGAGGCGGGGATCCCGCGCCGGGAATCCGCTCGGCGGATTCCCGTCTTGCGGGCAGACATAGACTGGTTCCCCACGATGGCTCCGAGCGTTCTCCGGCGCCGGTCTGCGACCGCAGCCGGGCTCTACCTCTCGGTCGCCCTCGGCATCCTCGGCACGATCGCCGCCGCGCGGATCCTCGGCCTCGCCGACTTCGGGCGCTTCGCCACGGTGATGGCGGTCGTCGGCCTCGCGCAGACGCTCCTCGACCTGACGGTCGAGGAGAGCCTCACGAAGTTCGGGTTCCGGTACGTCGCGGCGGAGGACTGGGGAAAGCTGCACCGGCTCTTCCGGCGCGCGCTCGAGGTGAAGCTGGTGGGCGGCGCGCTCGCGTCGCTCGTGATCCTCGCGCTGGCGCCGTTCGCGGACACACTCTTCGGGACGGACGGCCTCGCAGCGCCGATGGCCGCGGCCGCAACGATCCCGTTCCTCGCGTCGCCGGAGAACGTCTCGGCGAGCGCCCTCCTGCTCCGCGGCCGCTACGACCTGCGCGGTCTGCTCCTCTCGGTGACGATGGGCATCCGCCTCGCCGCGATCCTGGTCGGCGCGTCGATCGGCCTCACCGCCGCGCTCGGCGCGCTCGCGGTGGGGCAGATCCTCGCGACCGCGATCGTCGGCACCGCGGGCGCGTCCGCCCTGCGGCGGTTCCCGCCCGGCGAGCGCCGCGCACTGGGCTCCGACCGGCGCGAGATCTTCTCGTTCGTCGTCCAGTCGAGCGTCGCCACAGGCGTCATCTCGCTCCGGTCGGCCCTCACGCCCGTGCTGCTCGGCGTCGTCGCAGGGACGACGCAGGTCGGGTACTACCGCGTCGCCCTTGCCCCCCAGAGCGGCTTCTCTGCCGCGAGCGCGCCCGTGCGCCTGGTGCTGCTGACCGAGCAGACGCGGGACTGGGAGCACGGGCGCGAGCAGAATGTCCTCCGAGGGCTGCGCAGCTACTCGGTGGCCGCCCTCGGTGTCGCCGCCGTCGCGGTCCCGGTGTTCCTCCTCGCGATGCCGTGGCTCGTCCGCGTCGTGTTCGGGTCGGAGTACCTCCCGGCGGTCGACGCGGCGCGGATCGTGCTCGTCGCCGCCGCGATCCAGCTCGTGCTCGGATGGTCGAAGTCGCTGCCCGTGACGGTCGGGCGCCCGCACCTGCGCATCGTCACGCACGGCCTCGAGACCCTCGTGCTGCTCCCGCTCGTCGTCGTCCTCGGCGACCGGTGGGGCGTGACGGGCGCCGCGGTCGCGTTCCTCGTCTCGACGATCGTGTTCGGCGCCACGTGGGCCGTCGTCCTCGTCCGGCTGCGGACGGAGCTCCGCGCTTCGGGCCGCGTCGGCGCGCCGAGAGCCGCCGGACCGTGAAGGTCGTCCTCGTCTCGGGGATCTGGCCGCCCGACGTGGGCGGGCCGGCGAGCCACGCGCCCGCGCTCGCGGCTGCGCTCCTGGAGGCGGGCCACGCCGTCGAGGTGGTGACGACCGCCGCCCGTGAGCCCGGACCGCGGCCGTACCCGGTGCGCTGGGTCGCGCGCGCGAAGCCGGCTCCGCTCCGCCACCTCGCCGTGGCGCGGGAGGTCAGCCGTGCCGCTCGCGGCGCCGATCGCGTCTACGCGACGACGATGGTGCGCCGTGCCGCACTCGGCGCGGCGCTCGCGCGGCGCCCGCTCGTCGTGAAGCTCGTCGCCGACGAGGCGTACGAGCGCGAGCGGCGCTCGGGCCGCTTCACCGGCACGCTCGAGCAGTTCCAGGCGCACGGCGGCAGCGTTCGCGTGCGGATGCTGCGCGCGACCCGCAACGCGGCGCTCCGGCGCGCGCGGCAGGTCCTCGTGCCGAGCGCGTACCTCCGCGACATCGCGCTCGGCTGGGGCCTCGACCCGGAGCGCGTGACCGTCGTCCCGAACCCGGCACCCGAGGTGCCCACGCACCCGACGCGCGAGGAGGCGCGGGTCGCGCTGGCCGTCGACGGGGTCGCGCTCGGGACCGCGGGGCGGCTGACGGCCCAGAAGGCGCTCGAAGACGCGCTCGACGCCCTGGCCCGCGTCCCGGATGCCGAGCTGCTCGTGCGTGGCGACGGCCCGGAGCGGGCCGCGCTCGAGCGTCGGGCCGTCGCGCTCGGGATCTCCGACCGCGTCCGCTTTCTCGGCGCGGGCACGCGGGAGGACGTACTCGCATTGTTCCGCGCCGTCGACGTCGCGCTCCTGACCTCCGCCTGGGAGAACCTCCCGCACACGTTGCTCGAGGCGCTCGCCGCGGGAACGCCCGTGATCGCGACGGCCGTCGGGGGGATCCCCGAGGTCGTGCGCGAGGGGGAGAACGGCCTGCTCGTGCCGCCCGGCGATGCCGATGCCCTGGTTGCGGCGATCGACCGAGTCGTCCGCGACGACAGGCTCCGCGCATCACTCGCCGCCGCCGCGGCGCCGTCGGTCGAGGATCTCGTGGAGCCGCGTATCCTGGACCGGATCGTGCAGGCGATCGTCGCTGAGCAGGAGTCGTGAAGCCGCGCGTCCTGATGGTCGGGCGCACGCGCTACCGGCTTCCGCTGAACGGGTCGCTGGAGCGGAAGTTCGCCGCGCTCGAGGACCGGCTCGCCCTGCGTGTCCTCGCCTCCGCGCCGCGCGACGCCTCCGGCGGCGACGGCACGTTCGCGCTTCAGCGCGGCACGCCGGTCGCTGCGCTCGACGGGCCGCTCTTCTACGGCGCGCTCCCCGCCCGCATCGCCCGCGAGCTTCGCCACCGGCCCGCCGACGCGATCCTCGCGCAGAGCCCGTACGAGGCGCTCGCCGCGCTCGCGGGGCGGACGCTCGCGCGGAGCGACGCAGCCGTCGTCGTCGAGATCCACGGTGATTGGCGGACGTGGTCGCGGCTCTACGGGTCCCCCGCCCGCGCCGTGGTCGCGCCGCTCGCCGACCGCGTGGCGCTCGTCGCGATTCGCGGGGCCGACGCGGTGCGGACGCTGTCGCCGTTCACCAGCGGGATCGTCCGCGACGCGGGCGTCGAGCCGGCCGGCGTGTTCACCACCTACACCGAGCTCACGGCGTTCTCCGAGCCGCCAGTGGCACCGCTCCCCGAGCGGCCGGTCGCGCTGTTCGTCGGCGTGCTCGAGCGCTACAAGAATGTCCATGCGATCGCAGACGCGTGGCGGCTCGCCGCCCCCCGCGTTCCCGGCGCGCTCCTGCGGATCGTCGGCGACGGGCGTCACCGCGATGTCGCCGGGACGCTCGTCCACGACCTCTCCGGGCAGGTCACCTGGGAGCGGCGGCTCGAGACGACGGACGTCGTGAAGGCCCTCGACGACGCGTGGCTCCTGCTCCTCGCCTCCCGCTCCGAGGGGACGCCGCGCGTCGTGCTCGAGGCGCTCTGCCGCGGCCGTGCCGTCGTAGGCGCGCGGGCAGGCGGGATCCCGGACGTCGTCTCGGACGGGGAGACCGGGCTCCTCGTCGACCCCGACAGCCCCGCCGAGATCGCAGACGCGCTCGTGCGGCTCCTTTCCGACCGCGAGCTGGCCGAGCGCCTCGGTGGCGTGGGCCGTGAGCGCTCTGCCGCGTGGACGTACACGGCCGAGGAGTACGCCGACCGCGTGGTCGACCTCGTCGGTCGCGCCGTGGAGGCCCGGCGGGGATGAGGCTCGTCGTCGTCACCCAGCAGGTCGACCCGGCCAGCCCCGTGCTCGGCGCGACGGTCGACAAGCTGCAGGCGCTCGCGGCCCGGGTCGACGAGCTCGTCGTGCTCACGGACAGCGCGGCAGACGGCGCGCTGCCGGCCAACTGCACCGTCAGGCCGTTCCGCGCGTCGCGTCGCGCCGGGCGCGGCGCGCGCTTCGAGGCGGCGCTGGCCCGCGAGCTCGCCCGGCGGCCCCGGCCCGCGGCGGTCCTCGCCCACATGTGCCCGATCTACGCGGTGCTTGCCGCGCCGCTCGCCAGGCCGGTCGGCGTCGACGTCCTCCTCTGGTTCACGCACTGGCGGAAGAGCCGCCTGCTACGGGTCGCCGAGCGGCTCTCGACGAAGGTGCTGAGCGTCGACGAGCGGACGTTCCCGCTCCGCTCCGGAAAGCTCGTCGCGATCGGCCACGGCATCGACGTCTCCGGCTTCCAGTGCGTCGACCGGCCGGAGCGCACCCCGTTGACCCTGCTCGCGCTCGGTCGGACGTCTCCCGCGAAAGGGCTCGAGACGATCATGCGCGCGGTCGCCGAGGTGCCGGACGTGGCGTTGCGCGTGGTCGGCCCGTCCGTCACGGAGGAGGAGCGGCTGTACCGGATCGCGCTCGAGCGGTTCGTGCTGGAGCGCGGCCTCCTCGACCGGATCGACGTCCGCGGGCCCGCCCCGCGCCACGCTGTCCCCGCGCTCTACGCCCAGGTCGACGCGCTCGTCAACGACATGCGCGCAGGGGCGGCTGACAAGGTCGTGTACGAGGCCGCCGCGACCTGCCTGCCGGTGATCGCCTCGAACCCGGCGTTCGACACGCTGCTGCCCGAGGAGCTCCGTTTCGCGCACGGTGACGTCGACGGGCTCGCCGCGGCGATCCGCCGGCTCGCGGAGATCGACCGGAACGCGGTCGGCCGTGGGCTGCGCGAGACCGTCCTGCGCGAGCATTCGGTCGGGGTTTGGGCCGATCGGGTCGTCGCGCTCGCGCGGTGAGCGGCCGCGTCCTCCACGTCGTCAAGGTCGCCGGGATCTCCGGCGCCGAGAACCACCTCCTGCTGCTCCTGCCTGGGCTCGCCGCGCGCGGCTTCGACGTCTCGGCCGTGATGCTCCACGAGGGAGAGCCCGGCGCCGAGGAGTTCGCGGCGCGGCTCGAGCTGGACGGCGTGCCGGTCGAGCGCGTGCGCCTCGCGCGGGCGATGGACCCGCGTGCCTTCGGGCGGATCCTCCGGCGTGCGCGGCGGGAGCGGCCCGACATCCTCCACACCCATCTCGTCCACGCCGACTTCCACGGGCTTCCCGCCGGCCGGATCGCCCGCGTCCCGGGGCTCGTCTCGACGAAGCACGGATTCAACGCGTTCCGCGACGGGAAGGCGTTCGCTGCCGCCGATCGGACGATCGCCTCGCTGGCGGACGTGCAGATCGCGATCTCGGCCGGCCTGGCGGGCTACCTCGGCGAGAAGGAGGGCTTCGACCCCGGGAGCTTCGAGGTCGTCCACTACGGCATCGAGGGGGGGCTGCAGCCGCCGCCGCTCCCCGGCGCGCCGCGGCTCGCGATCGTCGGACGCCTGATCCCGATCAAGGGCCACGACGTGCTCTTCCGCGCCCTCGCCGTGGCGCGCGAGCGGCTTCGGGACCTGACGCTCGAGATCGCCGGCGAGGGACCGCTCGAGGCCGAGCTCCGCGCGACGGTCGCACGGCTCGGGCTGGACGATGCCGTGAGCTTTCTCGGCAGGGTCGCGCCCGCCGCTCCGGTACTCGAGCGCGCCCGGGTCGTCGTCGTCCCCTCCTTCGGCGAAGGCTTCGGGATGGTGGCGCTCGAGGCGATGGAGCGCGGCCGCCCCGTGATCGCGAGCGCCGTCGGCGGCCTGCCGGAGATCGTGGACGACGGTCGCACCGGGATCCTCGTGCCGCCGGGTGACGCCGGAGCCCTCGCGGAGGCGATCGTCGAGCTGGCGGCCGACCGTGCGCGCGCGGCGGAGGTCGGCGGCGCCGGGCGGACGCGTGCCCTCGCGGAGTTCTCCCAGGAGCGCTGCACGGCGCGGACCGAGGCGGTCTACGGAGCGGCGCTGGCGGCGGCGGGCGAGCGGCGCTTTCGCACGAGCTCCCAGGCGCGCTCGAGCGCGAACGCCGCAAGCAGCGCGAGCACGAAGTCCCACGGCGCGCGGTAGCGCACCGTCCCGGCGAACACCATCGCCGCCAGCGTGTTGAAGGCGAGCAGCAGCCCGGCGAGCACGACGAATCGTCGCGGGGCGAGGAACGCGCCCCACAGGGCCAGTGCGTAGAGCGCCAGGACGAACGCAGGCTCGACGGTTCGCTGCGCGAGGTCCGAGGCTCCCCGCTGCCCCGGGTCGTCCGCAGTCACGCTGAGAAACGGCGACCAGAGCATCCCCACTGCCTGCACGGCGAGGCGCGCCTTCTCGCCCGGCTGGTCGCGCCAGAAGTCGAGCACCTCGTCGCGGTAGAACGACGCCTGCGCGCACTCGTCGACCGCCTTCGCCGCCGCCGACCGAGATCCCCGCGGCCTTCTCCGGCCACGGCGGCACGTTCGGCAGGTCGGGCACGTCGTCGATCCAGCCGCCGCGTGCCAGCACCCGGTACGTCGCCGGGTTGTTCGCCTTCCAGAGCGCACGCGTATCGGTCGTGATCGTGGCGCACCCGACCACGACCTTGTTGCGGACGACCCACGGCGCGGTCACGAGCGCGGCTCCGACGACGACGAGCGTCGCCGCGGCCACCGCCCGCCCGGCGGGGCGGATCCGCCAGGCGACGTACGGCGCGAGCACGAGCGGCAGGAGCAGGAGCCGCGCGTTCGAGAGGATCGCGAGCCCCGTCACCGCGCCGAGCCCGAGCGCCCAGGGGAGCGACCGGCGCTCGTACGCGAGCAGCGCAAGCAGCACGATCGCCGCCGCGAGCAGCCCGTCGAGGATCTCCCGGTTGACGTGGATGTCGTGCCAGACGAGGTACGGGTGGAGCGTCGCGACGAGCGCCGCGAGCACGCCGGTTCTCACGGAGGCGAGGTGCGTCCCGATCGCGAGCACGAGCAGGGCGGTCGCGACCGCGACCAGGACCTGCGCGATGCCCACGACCGCCCAGGAGCGGTCGAGCGGCCAGTAGAGCGCGGCGAGGAACCAGGCATAGAGCGGCTGGGTGTACGCCGAGGGAACGCCGGGGAGGAACCCGAACGTCCCGCTCGCGACGAGCGTCCGCGCGAAGACGTCGCTCTTCTCGACGTAGGCCTCGAGGATCTGGTCGCGCTCGACCGCCAGCGCGAGCAGGCGCGGGAGCGCTGCCGCGGCGGTCACCAGGAGGACCGCGCCGCGTGGTATCCGTTCCGCGATGCCGCCCACGACTCCGGAACGGTACGCAGTGGTCTCCTGCCACGTCGAACGACCGCTCGACGACCGCGTCTGGGCGGCGTTCGCGGCGCTCCAGGAGCGACGGCCCGGCGGCCTCGCCGTCGCGGCGCTGCTGCGGCCGCCGGACGCGACGGCGGGCGAGACCGACGACGAGCTGTGGCTGGCGCGCGCGCGCGAGGCGGCGGCGCGCGGGCCACTCGGCCATCACACGCACTTCACGAGCCCGACGCACGCGCGCCCGACCGGCGGCGCGACGGGCGCGCGCGTCCTGCGCGAGGGAGCATGGATGCGGCAGCACGGTCTCGCCCCGACGTGCTTCTGCGGCGGCGGCTGGTACACCGATCGCTCCGTCGCGCTCGCCTGCGCCGAGCTCGGCTACGCGGACTGCACGCCGCGGGCAAGCCGGCCGCCGTATCTCTCCGACGGCGCCGCTTGGGTCGAGCTCGACGTACCGGCGCGAATCGACCTCGGTGAGCACGCGCTCCCCGCGGTGCCGACGACCCACGGCGCCGGCGACCTCGGGCGTGCGCTCGCGCGACCCGGGCTGCCCCGGAGAGTGCACGCGTACTTCCACGACACCGACCTCGTCGACCGGCGGCGGCGCTGGCTGATCGTCGCCGGGCTCGCGCTCCTCGGGCGGCGGCGGCCGCCGACCGACGTCGACGTCGTCGCGGCCGCTCTGCAAGGGCCGGCGCGACCGTGGGCGGAGGTCTCGCGCGGGGAAGCCGCCGACCCTCCGACGTAGAATCCCGGGGTGCCGAGCGAGGCACCCACGACCACCCCTGCCGAGCCCGAGGCCGGCCCTCACTCCCCGCCCGACCCGACCCCGGGCGAGCCGGGGGACATCCGGCGTTCGCGCATCTATCTCCTCTCGCGCGGGCCCGTCGTCGGCCTCGTGCGGCGCGCAGTCAGCATCGCAGCGCTCGTCGCCGCCGACGTCGCCGGGCTCGCGCTCGGCGTCTACGTCGCCCTCGTCCTGCGCTCGTTCGTCTACGGCGACACGATCTACTGGTCGCTTCTCTGGGACACCGGGCCGGCCGACTGGCTCCCGTTTCTCGCGCCGATCACCGTGATCGTGTTCCTCCAGGCCGGGCTCTACGCACCGCGCGAGCGCCGTGCCGGATCGGGACGGGTCCTGGCCGCGCTCGTCCTCGTCGCGCTCATCGTGCTCGCGTTCGGGTTCGGTACGGACTACGACTTCACGACGACCGGGCTGATCCCGACCGCCGTCGTCACGTGTGCCCTCGCGATCGGCCTGCTGCGCGCTGCGTACGACTCGGTCTCCCTCGAGCTGATGGCGCGTGCGGGCGTCCGCCGCCGGCTTCTGCTGGTGGGAGACGACGCGACGCTCGACGACCTCGAGCGGCCGCTCCGCGCCTCTCGGGGTGGCATCGGGGTCGACGTCGTCGGAAGGCTCGCGGTCGAACCGGGCTCGGGCGGCCTCGTCGGCTCGCTCGACCGGCTGGCCGCGCTGCTCGAGGAAGAGCGTCCCGACGAGCTCGTCCTCGCCGAGGCGCACTTCGACGAGCAGACGGTGCTCGAGGTCGTCCAGCTGGCGCACCGCCACGGCGTGAAGGTGAAGCTTGCGCCGTCCACCACCGAGCTCCTCGTCCACGAGGGCGAGTACGTCCCCGGCCAGGGCATCCCGCTGTTCGAGCTGCGCCCGCCGATGCTGACCGGGCTCGAGTGGGCGACGAAGCGGGTGTTCGACGTCGTCGTCTCCCTTGTCTTCCTCGTGGTCGGGCTTCCGTTCTGGCTCGTCGTCGCGGCGGCGATCAAGCTCGAATCGCGCGGGCCGGTGCTCTACGTCGATCGCCGCATTGGCGTCCGCGAGGACGAGTTCGGGATGCTCAAGTTCCGCACGATGGTCGCGGGCGCGGCGGAGCAGCAGGACGAGCTGGAGGCGGAGAACGAGGCCTCGGGAGCGCTCTTCAAGATTCGGGACGACCCGCGTGTCACCCGCGTCGGGCGGGTGCTGCGACGGCTCTCGCTCGACGAGCTGCCGCAGCTCTGGAACGTGCTGCGCGGCCAGATGAGCCTGGTCGGGCCACGTCCGCTGCCGCTCCGAGACCACGCGATGCTCGAGGACTGGCACCGCGCGCGGTCGCTCGTCCTACCGGGAATGACGGGGCTCTGGCAGATCTCCGGCCGCTCCGGGCTCGAGTTCGACGATCTCGTCCGGCTCGACTTCGCATACATCGAGGCCTGGTCGATCTGGCTCGACATCTCGATCATCGCCCGTACCATCCCGGCCGTCCTGGGCGGCCGCGGCGCGTACTGACCGCGTCGCGCGGACGATCCCGTTCGGGCCGTTGACGGCGAGCAGCTGCCCGCCCACCATGCGACCGTGGCCGAGTATGCGCTCATCACGGCGGTCGTCGCGAGCCTCGCGCTCTCGCTCGCGACGATCCCGGAGTCGGAGCTCTCCCGGCAGCTGCCGATGACGGCCGCGCGCGCCCAGGTGCTCCTCTCGAAGAGCGCACGCGCGCGTGACGTCTCGCCCGCGGAGGCGCGGGCGGCGATGGCGAAAGCGCCGTACGGCCGCGCCCCGCTCCGCTACCTCTACGCGGAGGGGTGGATCGGCGGGCGGAGGAACGCGGCGGATTGCGTGTTCGCGAGAGCGATCCCGGACTCGACGCGGCAGCGCCTGGCGGCCGGTATCCGGAAGGACACGCGCCTGCGCGCGCGGCTTCGGCGGATGAACGTGACGATCGGCCAGGCGGCCGAGGCGCTCACGCGCGGCACCGCCGCCGCCTGCTGATCAGGCTTGGTTCGCGGCCGCCTGCGTGGCGCCCGCCACGCGGCGAAGGCTCGCTATCCCGACCACGTGCCCGAGCTCGTCGACGACGGGCAGGTGCCGGAAGCCGTTCGCGAGCATGATGCGCGCCGCGTCCTCGACAGCCGTCTCGGCGGGCACCGTGATCGGCTCCTCGGTCATCCACTGCCGCACCCGCGCCTCGCTCGTGTGGACGCGCGCCGCCATGGCCTTCAGCATGTCGCGCTCCGTGAGGATCCCGATCAGCCGACCGAAGTCCTTGACGATCACCGCGCCCACGTTCGCCTCGCTCATGCGCTCGGCGACCTCGCCCAGCGTGTCCTCGGGCGCGACCTCGATCGGGTCGCGGCGCATGACGTCGGAGAGCTGCGGCACGGCGGAGAGTCTACCGCTCTCCGCCTGAGATAAGTCCTGCTAATCGGCGTCATTAGCGATTTCTCGATTCGGGTAGCATGCGGGCGTGGCGCCGGTCGTCCCCATCGACGTGCTCGTGATCGGCAGCGGGGCCGCAGGGCTCGCGGCCGCCGTGTCGGCCGAGCGGGCGGGTGCGCGCGTCGCCGTCGCGACGAAGACGACGCTGCAGGCGAACAACTCCTCGAAGGCGCAGGGCGGGATCCAGGCCGCACTCGGCGGCGACGACTCCCCCGAGCTGCACGCCGAGGACGTGATGCGCTCCTCGCACGAGACGGCCGACCCGGGTCTCGTCGAGGTGCTCACGTCGGAGGCGCCCGCCGCGATCGCGTGGCTCGAGGAGCTCGGCTGCCAGTTCACCCGTGAGAACGGCGGCTACCGGCTCGCCCGCTGCGGCGGCGCGTCGCGCAAGCGGCTCCTCCAGGTCGGCGACCGGACGGGCCACGCGATCACGAAGGCGCTTCGTGAGGGCCTCGAGGCCGGATCCGGCAGCGTGCTCGCGCACCACCGCCTGACCGCCCTCGAGCCGTCCGGCGCGGGTTGGCGCGCGACGTTCGAGACGCCCGACGGCACCCACGACGTGGACGCGGCGACCGTCGTGCTCGCCTCCGGCGGCAGGTGCTTCGCCGAGGCGGCGACGCGCGGCGAGCTGTCCACGAACCACCCCAACGCGACCGGCGAGACGACGCGCATCGCGCTCGACGCGGGCGCGGAGGCGCGCGACCTGGACGCACTTCAGTACCACCCGAACGGCGGCGCCTGGCCCGCGACGATGCAGGGGTACTCGATCCCGGAGACGACACGCGCCTACGGGGCCGTGCTCCTGAACGCCGAGGGTGAGGAGTTCACGGACTCGCTCGGTCCCCGCGACGTCGTCTCCCAGGCGATCTTCGACGAGGTCGAGGCCGGGCGGGGTGTGGAGACCGAGGACGGGCGCCCGGCGGTGTGGCTCGACACGACGCGCATCGCCCCGGACGACGCCGAGGTATCGCTCCCGTACATGCTGCGCCGCTACCGCGGCGGGGGCATCGACCCGCTGGCCGAGCCGATCCTCACGTACCCGGTGCTGCACTACCAGAACGGCGGCCTCGTGATCGACGCGCAGGCGGAGACGACGCTGGCGGGCGTCTTCGCGTGCGGCGAGATCGCGGGCGGCACCCACGGCAAGAACCGCATGATGGGCAACAGCCTTCTCGAGTGCGTCGTCTTCGGACGGCGCGCCGGAAGGACCGCATTCGAGAAGGCGAGGGACTGAGGAGCCATGTCGACGACCACGGTTGACCTCGAGGACGCCGTCCTCGAAGCCGCAGCCCACCTCTACGTGTGGGCGTTGAAGGACATCCCGCAGGACCTGCGCGACGCGTTGGCCGCGGCGCTGGAGCGGGAGACCTCGGTGACGGGGATCCGCGTGCTGGAGACGATCCACCGCAACGTGGAGATCGCGGACGAGCAGAAGAACCTCGTCTGTCAGGACACGGGGATCGCGGTCTACTACTGCCGCGTGGGCGAGCACTTTCCGCTGCATCCGGCCGGGATCTCCCGGGCGCTGAAGGCGGGGACGGCGAAGGCGACCGTCGAGCATCCGCTGCGCTCGAACACCGTGCACACGCTGACCCGCGAGAACACCGGGCCGAACGTCGGCTACCGGGTGCCGATCGTGCACTGGGACTTCGTGCCGGACTGGGACGGGCTCGACGTGAAGTGCGTGCCCAAGGGCTCGGGCTCGGAGAACATGACCTTCCTCAAGATGCTGGTGCCCGCCGACGGGGTGAACGGGATCAAGAAGTTCGTCCTCGAGTCGATCGTCGGTGCCGGCGGCAAGCCCTGCCCTCCCGGGATCGTGGGGATCGGGATCGGCGGCTCGGCCGACTACGCGATGCACCTCGCCAAGGAGGCGATCGCGCGGCCCGTGGGGACGCGCAACCCGGACCCGCTCGTAGCGGAGTTGGAGGACGAGCTGTACGGCCTCCTGAACGAGACGGGGATCGGGCCCATGGGCCTCGGCGGCGACGTGACGGTGCTGCAGTGCCACATCGAGCACGCCGACACGCACATGACCCTGAACCCGGTGGCGGTCAACTACCAGTGCTGGGCCGCGCGGCGTGCCTCCGTGCACATCACCGCCGACGGCACAGCCGACTTCGACCGGGAGTTCTGAGATGGTCGCGAGCGAGATGCGGTCGGCGGAGGCCGGCACCGCGCAGGCGGCTTTCCGCGCCGTCATGCGCGGCGGAGAGCTCCTCGAGCGGGCTACGGCCGCCACACGGATTTGTCGTTCCCCGGCTGTGGACGAGATTCTCCATTCCGGGCACGATGTCGCCGCAGGCAACGCGGTAGAATCGGCAGTGAGGGTGGCGGGAGGCATCCCCACCCTGGGTGGGGGTGTGCGCGGTGGCCACGTTTGCGCGGGCCGCGTTGCTCGTGAGCGTCGTGCGGCGCTTGAGGGCGCGCCCGTGCAGGGCGTCACCGGCGCCTTCGGTACAGCAAAGGGGGCGACGGGCTGATGGCGACGTACGAGGTCACGTTCCCGATCACCGATCCGGCGGAGATCCTCGCGCTGCGCGCGGGCGACGAGGTGATCGTGCAGGGCCACATCATCGGAATCCGCGACCGCACGCAGATCCGGATCTTCGACCAGGGAATCGAGCCGCCGATGGACCTGAGCGGCGCCTTCCTCCTGCACACCGCGCCCAACGTGCGCAAGCTCGGGCCTGGGCGCTACGAGAAGCTCTGTATCGGCACCACCACCAGCGCCCGCATGGTGCGCTTCACCGAGGGGCTCGGCGCGCAGTACGGCGTCCGCGCCATCTGCGGGAAGGGCGGCTTCCCCGACGAGGCGATCGAGCCGATGCACCGGCTCGGGATGGTGTACTTCGCGATCGTCGGCGGCGCGGCCGCACTCGAGACCACCCAGATCGAGGAGATCGAGGAGGTCGCGTGGGAGGAGCTCATGCCAGAGTGCCTCTGGAAGTTCCGCGTCAAGGACTTCGGACCGCTCACGGTCGGCATCGACGCCCACGGCAACTCCCTCTATCACGACGTCCAGGACCGCGCCAAGACGAAGCTGGAGGAGCTCTATGCCAGATTTCAATGACGGCTTCCTCGGCGTTCCGGCCCGACCCGGAAAGCCGCGCGAGGTGGGCGTCACGCACGTGATCGACAAGGGTCTCAACCTGCGCGACATCGAGGGCATGTTCGACACGGCCGGCCAGTTCGTCGACATCGTCAAGTTCGGCTGGGGGACGAGCTACGTCACGAACAACCTCGAGAAGAAGATCGCGCTCTACCGGTCGTTCGAGACACCTGTCGTCTGCGGCGGCACGCTGTTCGAGGCGGTCTACGGCAGGGGACGGATCGACGAGTTCAAGGCGTGGCTGGTCGAGCACCGCTTCTCGCACGTCGAGATCTCCGACGGCACGCTCGAGATCCCGCGAGATCGCAAGCTCGAGCTCATCGCCGACTTCGCGCGCGACTTCACCGTCCTCTCCGAAGTGGGATCGAAGGACTCGGACGTCGTCTTCGCGCCGTACCAGTGGGTCGAGTGGATCAACGAGGAGCTGGCTGCCGGGGCGTGGAAGGTGATCACCGAGGGCCGCGAGGGCGGCACGGCGGGGATCTTCCGCTCGGACGGAGACATGCGCACCGGCCTCCTCGACGAGATCGCGCACGGCGTCCCCATCGAGGACGTCCTGTTCGAGGCGCCGACGAAGTCCTCTCAGGCGTGGTTCGTGAAGCACTTCGGCCCGAACGTCAACCTCGGCAACATCCCGCCCGACGAGGTGATCCCGCTCGAGACGCTGCGCCTCGGCCTCCGCGGCGACACGCTCAGGGAGATTCTCCTCGTCTCGGAGCCAATCGCGGATGAGCCCGCGACTCCTGCCTAGGCGGCAGCTCCGCCGGGACCCCTGAGTGGACTGGAAGCTCTCCCTCGCCGGACTCCTGATCGGGCTGCTCGTCGGTCTCACGGGCATGGGAGGCGGGTCGCTGATGACCCCGCTGCTCGTGCTCGTCTTCGGCTTCCAGCCGTCGATCGCCATCGGCACCGACATCGTCCACGGTGCGATCTTCAAGTCCTTCGGCGCCGCGCAGCACCGCCGCATGGGCCACGTGCACGCGCGCCTCACGGCCTGGATGCTGATGGGGTCGGCGCCGTTCTCGCTCATCGGCGTGGCCGTCTCGTGGTGGCTCAAGAAGCGGTATGGCGACGGCTACGAGGACACCGCGAAGGCGATCCTGGGCGTCGCCCTGGTCGTCTGCGGGATCGCGTTCCTCGTCAAGGCCTACCTCCACTCGGCGCCCGAGGACAGGCCGTTCATCCTCTCGACGCGCGACCGCGCGATCGCGGTGGCGACCGGTGTCGTGGGCGGCTTCGTCGTCGGCCTCACATCGGTCGGCAGCGGCACGCTGTTCGGGCTGGTGATGCTGATCGCGTTCCCCCTCACCGCGGCCAAGATCGTCGGCACGGACATCTTCCACGCGGCCGTGCTGCTCGCAATCGCCGGTGCCGGCCAACTCGTCGTCGGCCATGTCGATCTCGGCGCGACCGGCTGGCTCCTGATCGGGTCGGTTCCGGGCGTCCTGATCGGCGGCCGCTTCACGGTCCGGCTTCCCGACCGGGCGCTCCGCATCGCACTCGCCGCGACGCTGACGCTCGCGGGCATCAAGCTGGTCGATCCGCCGGGCTCCGACGGGATGCTGATCGCAGGGGCAGCGATCACCGGGATCGCCGCGCTCTACTCGACCGCGCGCTGGCTCGCGGGCCGCGGGTCGGTCGTTGCAGCCGAGTCCGACTAGAGCTGCGGCGGCACGGGGCACGACACGAACGTCTTGCCCGTCAGCCGGTAGCCGATCTTGTACGCCGTGCACCCGGCGCAGAAGCCGGTCGTGGCAGCGAGGAGCGCGAGGCCCGCGACGAGAAGCGCGAGCCCCGCGCCGAGGACGTCGAGCCCGATCGCGTGGGCGAGCGACGCCGTCGTGAGGACGACGAGGCCGACCATGTTCGCGAAGCGGGGCGGGCGCGCGTCCTCGAGGCGGCCCTCGCCGAGCCGCGGCTGGATCAGCTCGAAGTACGCGACGCAGGCGAGGCACCAGCGGCGCCCGAGCGTCAATCCCAGCGCGAGCTGCAGCGCGAGGAGCGCCAGGAGCCACCACCAGCCCGTCCCGACCGCGAGGAGCGAGACGAGGCCGACGACCGCCTGGTTGACGCGCGGCGCCCGCTCGTCGATCAGGTGCGTGTCGCGGTAGGGGTCGGCCCGCCGGGTGGCTCGCTTCATTTCGGGAAGTCTTACCACGTCCGTACAGTGCCGGCGTGCCCGACGAGCCGCCGCTGATCATCCTCGGCGTCCGCCGCTCGGGCACGACCCTCCTGCGCGTCATGCTCGACCGGAACCCCGCGCTCGCGATCCCGGACGAGTCGTACTTCGTGCCGCAGCTTGCGGGCAGGCACCGCGGCCCGATCGACGCCGCGGCATTCGTCGACGACCTGCGTCGCCTCCCCACCCTCGTCGAGTGGGCGCTCTCGCCCGAGGCGGTCGCCGTGCGGCTCCGTGCCGGGATGACGACCGGCGAGGCGATCGGCGCAGTCTTCGAGGCGTACGCGGCCGAGCGCGGCAAGCCGCGCTGGGGCGACAAGACGCCGCTCTACATGCAGTACCTGACGCTGCTCGAGCGGCTCTTCCCGCGGGCGCGCTACGTCCACCTGCTCCGCGACGGGCGTGACGCCGCCACCTCCTTCCTCGCAGTGCCGGAGGGGATCATGACCGCCAGCTGGGGCCATCCGCACGACGCGGCGGGCTTCGCGTGCCAGTGGGCGACCGAGGTACGCGCTGCGCGCGCCCTCGGTGAGCGGGTCGGCAAAGAGCGCTACCTCGAGGTGCGCTACGAGGCGCTCGTCGCCGGCCCCGAGGCGGAGCTGCGCCGTGTGTGCGACTTCGCCGGCCTCGACCACGACGAGGCGATGCTCGGCTACGTCGGCCACACCGACTCGGCTCGCAAGGAGCACCAGCAGCGCCTCAACGAGGCCCCGCGCGTCGGGGTCCGGAACTGGCGCACGGACATGTCTCTCCCGGACATTCGCGCGTTCGAGGCGATCGCCGGCGACCTCCTCGTCGAGCTCGGGTACGAGGTGTCGTCACCCGGGAGCGATCGCCGCCGGCTCGCCGTCTACGCCGCGAAGACCCGCGCCTGGCGCTCGGTCGGCGCCCTCACGCAGCGCTCGCCGCTCTGGCGCCGCCGCCACGCGGTGCTCCAGAAAGGCAGTGTCTGACACCGTTCTCAGTCAAGCCGTCGCGATCGGATAGGGCTACTTCGGCCCGTCCTTGCCGCTGAAGGCGACGAGGATCCCGTTGAGCGTGAAGTAGTACGCCCGCTCGGTCGCGATGCCGGGCGAGTACTTGCCGATCGGGAAGTGCCAGACGACCTTCCCGTCCGAGACGCGCGCGGCGTACGTCTCGGTCTCGAGGGTCGAGAAGAAGACGAGGTCGCCCACCACGACCGCGCCGCCGAGGATTCGGCCGCCGACGTACGTCCTCCAGAGCAGCCGGCCGTCGGTCTTGCGGTACGCCCGCAGGCCGCCGTTGAAGTCGCCGACGAAGATCCGGTCGCGCCCGATCGCCGGCGTCGAGTACCCGAGCGAGCTCACCTCGTCCGTCCAGAGAACGTTCCCGGTGGCGGCGTCGAGCGCCACGATCTTCCCCGAGCGGGCGATCGTGTAGAGCCGCTCGCCGTCGGTCGACGCGCTGGCGTAGAAGCTCTCGTAGCGAAACGCGTCGCGCTTCACGTACGTGCTCCAGAGCTTCGTCCCGGTGGACTGCCGCACGCAGAAGATCGACCCCGCGTACGTCGTGATGCAGACGCGCCCGCGCGCGAGGGACGGGCTCGAGTTGATACGGCCGCCGGTGTCGTACGCCCAACGCACGCGCCCGGTGTCCGCGTCGACGGCGAACAGCCGCCCGTCGGTGCTGCCGAAATACGCAACACCGTCGACCACCGCCGGAGACGACTCGACGATCGCGTTCGTGCGGAGCTGCCAGACGACCTTCCCGGCCTTCCGCGTCAGTGCCGTCACGGTCCCGTCCTTCGCGCTGACGATCAGGTTGTCGCCGGAGATCGCCGGGGTCGAGGGCTTGTGCGCGTCGCTCACCCGGCGCCACACGACCTTCCCCGTGTCCGCCTCGACCGCCCAGGTGTCGCCCTTGTACGTGTTCACGTAGAGGACGCCGTCGCAGTAGCTCGGCGGGTACTCGACGTACGACTCGAGGCCGCGCGCCCAGAGCTTCTTGCCCGGGACGCCGAGATCGATCCCGAGCCGGGCGAGGTCACGCGTCGGCCCGCCGCCGAACATCGGCCAGCATCGCTTGTCGACCTCGGGCGCCGGAGCCGGCGTCGGGGGCGGGGTCGGGCGGGGAGTCTCCGGCACCGTCGGCGCGACGACCGTCACGTCCGTCACGGCCGTCTCGAGCTCTCCCGAGGGGGGCTTCCTCGTCAGGTAGAACGCGACCGCGAGCCCGGCGACCAGGACGAGAGCGGCGGGGATGACGAGGAGGAGGCGGCGGCGCATGCGCGGGGATCGGCCGCGGGGGCCGCAAGTCGCAGTGTGCCTATCACGCCGGGCGACGCCCGCCCGTCCTTACAATCGCCGTTCAGGTGGCCGGGAGCTCCTCTCACGACGAGGCTGCTGCGCGCCGGCCCGGGCGCGACCGGCCCGGCCCGGTGGTCGCGGTCCCGTGGCGATGAGGTCGCGGCTGGCACCTGCGGCGCTCGTCGCCGCGCTCCTCGTGGCGACGTCGGTCGCGTTCGTCGTCACCGAGAAGCTCAAGCTGACGCGGAGCCCGATCATCGGCCCCACCGTCGCGAAGGTCTTCTCGCCGACCTGCGACTGCGCGACGTCGTCGGCGGAGATTCGCTTCCGTCTCCGCAAGGTGGACCGCGTCAGCGTCGAGATCGTCGACTCGGGCGGCCACGTCGTGCGCGAGCTCGCCCGCGACCGCCCGCAGGGACGGCGTTTCGTGACGTATGTCTGGGACGGGCGCGACACGGCCGGCCGCGTGGTCGACGAAGGGACGTACAAGCCGCGCATCCACCTCGACCGGCAACGGCGGACGATCGTGATGCCGAACCCGATCCGGGTCGACACGACCGCGCCGCGGGTCACGACCTTCACGGCGCGGCCGCTCGTCATCTCGCCCGACGGCGACGGCCGGTTCGACCACGCGAAGATCCGCTACCACGTCGACGAGCGCGCGGTGGTCGAGCTCTACGTCGATGGCGTGCGCGCGCTCCGCCGGCTCGGCACCCGCACCTCCGGGTCGATGAACTGGTTCGGAACGGCCGGTGGGGAGCCGCTGCCGCAGGGGCTCTACACGCTCCGGCTCGTCGCACGCGACCTCGCGGGAAACCTCGGTCCGCGCTCGGGCTCGCGCACCGTCCGCATCCGGTTCCTCGCCCTCGGGCGCGACCGCATCGTGACGAGGCCCCGCGCGCGCTTCGCGATCCTGGCCATCTCGCAGGCGCGGACGGTCCGCTGGACGCTCGGGAAGCGGTCGGGCGTCGCGCGTCCGGGCACGCTCCGCCTCCGGGCGCCGGACAAGCCGGGACGCTATGCGCTCCGCGTGGACGCGAACGGCCACGTCGAGCGCGCGCTCGTCGTGGTGCGGGCACCGCGATGAACGTCGCAGCCCAGGCCGCGTCCGTCGTCGGATGCGCGGGCCTCGTCGCGCTCTACCTCGCGGCGTCCCGGACGACGCGGCTCGTCGGCCTCGTCGCGTGGGCGGCCGGGCTCGGCGTCCTCGGCATCACACTGCTGCCGGACGTGAGCCGGGCGAGGCTGGCCGCCGCGGCCGTCGGCGGCCTCCTCGTCGCGGCGGTCGTCGCCCTGATCCTGCAGCGCTGGCCGTACTTCCTCGCGTTCGCGACGCTCGCGTGTATCCCGCTGCGGTTGCCGGTCGACATCGGGGGCGAGAAGGTGAACCTCCTGCTGCCCCTCTACGGCGTGATCGGAGGGCTCGCGCTCGCGCTGGCGTGGTCGCTCCTGCGCGGCGACGACCGGTCGCGTGAGCTCGGCCCACTCGCCTGGCCGGTCGCCGCCTTTGTCGGCTGGAGCGGTCTCTCGATGCTCTGGGCGGTCGACGTCCACCGCGGCTCGATCCTGCTCGGCGCGTTCCTGCTGCCGTTCGGGCTCCTCGCGGTCGGCTTCGCTCGCCTGCCGTGGCGCGGCCGCTGGCTCACGTGGCTCTGGGCCGCTCTCGTCGGCACGGCGCTCTTCTACGCCGCGGTCGGCGGCTACCAGTGGTTCACCCGCGACGTGTTCTGGAACCCGAGCGTGAAGGTCTTCAACGCGTACGCGCCGTTCTTCCGCGTCAACTCCGTCTTCTGGGACCCGTCGGTCTACGGCCGCTACCTGACCGTCGCCATCCTCGCCTCGCTCGCCGGGATCCTGCTCGGCGGCGTCCGCGGCTGGCGCGTCGCCGGGCTCTACGCGGTCGTGATCGCGACGTGGCTCGGTCTGCTCATCTCCTTCTCGCAGTCGAGCTTCGTGGCGCTTGCGGCAGGCATCGTCGTCGCGGTGATGGTCGCGTGGGGGCGCAGGGCGACGCTCGGGCTGGTTGTCCTCGGCGCTGTCACGACCATGGTCCTGCTCGCGGTCCCGCAGGTGCGCGACGAGCTCGTCGGCAAGTCACGCTCCGGCTTCAACCGCATCACCTCCGGCCGGGCGAATCTCGTCGGCCAGGGCATCCGCATCACGCTCGACCATCCGGTGCAGGGCGTGGGCGCCGGGGGGTTCTCGCACGAGTACCAGCGGCGGCTCGGGATCCCCGGCAAGGACCCGAAGCGCGTCGCGTCGCACACGATGCCCGTCACGGTGGCCGCGGAGCTCGGCATGGTCGGGCTCGGCCTCCTCTGCTGGCTCCTCGCCGTCGCCCTCGTCACCTCGCTGCGCGGGCTCGGGCGCGGGTTCACCTCGCGGGTGTCGCTCGCCACCGGCGTCGTCCTCGTCGCAATCGCCGTGCACAGCCTCTTCTATGCCGCGTTCTTCGAGGACCCGATGACCTGGGTGCTGTTCGGGCTCGTCGGCCTCACGGCGCGGGTCCCGAAGAAGGCCGGTGCCGCGCCGCTGCGTCCTCCTCCTGCTCCCGCCGACCCTCCGCTGCCCGAGCCCGCGCCGACCCCCACGGCATAGACTCGCGCCGTGCTCGACGGCCTGCAGCGCGCGCTCGTCCTCGCGCCCCACACAGACGACGGCGAGTTCGGCTGCGGCGGCACCATGGCCCGCCTCGTCGAGGTGGGCTGCGAGGTCCGCTACGTCGCGTTCTCGATCGCCACCCGCTCGCTTCCAGAGGGCTTCCCGCCCGACACGCTCGCGCGCGAGGTGCGCGAGGCGACGGCCGAGCTCGGGATCCCGGAGTCGCATCTGACGGTGCACGACTTCGACGTGCGGACCTTCCCAGAGCGCCGCCAGGACATCCTCGAGCTGCTGGTCGCGCTCTGGGAGGAATGGCGCCCCGACGTCGTCTTCCAGCCCTCGCGCCACGACGTCCACCAGGACCACCAGACGATCGCGCAGGAGGGCCTCCGGGCGTTCAAGCGGACGACGATCCTCGGCTACGAGATCCCCTGGAACAACTTCGACTTCTCGTACGGCGCCTACCTCGCGCTCGAGCGCCGGCACGTCGAGCGCAAGGTCGCCGCGGTCGCCCGCTACGCGTCGCAGCAGCATCGTCGCTACGCGGACGCGGAGTACATCTGGAACCTCGCGCACGTGCACGGCGCGAACGTGAACCGCGAGTACGCCGAGGTGTTCGAGGTCTACCGGCTCGTGGCGTGAAGAAGAGCGGCAGCAGCAGTAGCACCACGCGATGCGCATCGGGCTGATCGGCGCTGCGCTCTGCGTCGCCGGCGGGCTGTGCATGGTCGCGGGGCTCGCCGTCGACCTCGACTCGACCGAGGCGAAGGTGCTCATGGTCACCGCCGCCGCGCTCTTCGTGCCCGGCGCGCTCGTGACCTACGTCTGGATGCGGACGCGGATCCCGCCGCGGTGAGCACGCGCGCCGCCGCCGCGCTCGGCGCCACCTCGCTCGCGCTCGCGCTCGCGGGCGGAGCGAACGCGGCGGCGCCGGTCGTCGTGATCGACCCGGGGCACGACGCGCGGGCGAATCTCGCCACCGAGCCCATCGGCCCGGGCTCGGCGAGCCGCAAGATCAAGGACGGCGGCGGGACGCACGGCGTCGTCACGGGGATCCGGGAGCCGGATCTCACGCTCGACGTCTCGCTGCGGCTGCGCCGCCTGCTCCGGGCCGCGGGCGTCCGGGTCGTGATGACGCGGACACGCACCGCCGGAGCGAGCATGGGGAACATTGCCCGCGCGCAGATCGCGAACCGTGTCGGCGCGGCGCTCTTCCTGCGCGTCCACGCCGACGGCTCCGCGAGTTCCGCCGCGCGCGGCACCCACACGCTGACGCCCGCGCTCCAGCGCGGCTGGACGGACGACGTGTACCGCGCCAGCAGCCGCGCCGCGACGCTCGTCCAGGCGGAGCTCGTCCGTGCGCTCGGGTTTCCGGACCGGGGCATCCAGGAGCGGTCCGACTTCACCGGGTTCAACTGGTCCGACGTGCCGGTGGTCCTCGTCGAGATGGGCTTCATGACGAACCCCTCGGAGGACCGGGCCCTCGCGACGCCCGCCGTACGCGGGCGGGCCGCGCTCGGGCTCTGCCGAGGGACGCTCCGGTTCCTCGGGCTTCCGCCCGCCCGGCTGCGAGGTTTAGACAGGACTAAAGATCGCGAGTAGAGTTTAGGCATGTCTAAACTCACGCGCCGGCGGCTGCTCTGCGCGACGGCACCGCTCGCCGCCGTGCCGCTCGGGGCGAAGCTCGTGCTCGGCGGCGAGGCGGAAGCGGCCGGGCACGACCACCACGCCGAGCATCGCACGACCGCGTCCCACGCCGGTGGGGCGGCAGCCGGACACGCGGCGATGATCGGCGAGGGCGCGCCCGCCGTCGGCGGCGCGAACGACCTCGACGCCCTCCTCTATCCGCCTCCCATGCTTCCCCACAAGCCGGGGCGGGTGCGGGAGTACACGCTCGTCGCGCGCGACGAGGAGCTCGAGATCGCTCCGGGGGTCTTCTTCCCCGCCTGGACGTACAACGGCACCGTTCCCGGCCCCGTGATCCGGGCCACCGAGGACGACATCTTGCGTGTCCGGTTCGCGAACGCGGGTGCGCATCCGCACACCATCCACTTCCACGGGATCCACCCGACGACCATGGACGGCGTCTTCGAGATCGTCGGGCCGGGCGAGGACTTCACGTACGAGTTCCCGGCGCGGCCTGCGGGGTTCCACGTCTACCACTGTCACTCGACGCCGCTCAAGAAGCACATCCACAAGGGTCTCTACGGGGCCTTCATCATCGACCCGAAGGTGCCGCGCGAGCCGGCCCGCGAGCTCGTCCTCGTGATGAACGGCTACGACACGGACGGTGACGGCGAGAACAACTTCTACACCGTCAACGGGCGGACGTTCTACTACGCGCGCTATCCGATCCGCGTCGAGCGCGGCGAGCTCGTCCGGGTCTACCTCGCGAACCTCACCGAGTTCGACCTGATCAACTCGTTCCATCTCCACGCCGACTTCTTCCACTACCAGCCGACCGGCACCGGCGAGCACTGGGAGTACACCGACACGGTGATGCAGTGCCAGGGTCAGCGGGGCGTGCTCGAGATCCGCTTCGCGCACGCGGGAACGTTCATGTTCCACGCCCACCAGTCCGAGTTCACCGAGCTCGGCTGGATGGGCTACTTCCAGGTCGACGACGCCTGATGGAATCACGCGCCGAGCCGGCCGGCGGGATCGCGTGGCGGTTGTGGGCGCTCGTCCCCGTGGCCGGGCTCGCGCTCGCCGTGACGCTCGTCGTCTCGCTCGGCGACCGGGTCGTCGACCTCGTCGGCGGGAGCCCGCCGCCGGCGGACGCGTTCGACGTCCGCCGCGTCGAGCTCCGGCCCGGCGAGATCCGCGTGCTCGTGCGGAACCCGCAGCGCGACGACCTGACGATCGCCTCGGTGACGGTCGACGACGCCATCGTCCCGTTCACGCTCGACGGGCCGGCGACCCTCGGGCGGCTCCGCTCGAGCACCATCGTCGTCCCGTACGACTGGATTCCCGACGAGCCGCTCGCGGTCGGCGTCACGAGCTCGACGGGGATCCAGACGACGCACGAGATCGCCGCGGCGGTGCCGACGCCGCAACCCGGGCCGCGCGGCGTCCTCGGCTACGGCCTGATCGGCCTCCTGGTGGGGGTGGTGCCCGTCGCGCTCGGGCTCCTGTGGCTGCCCTCCCTCCGGCGTGCGAGCCCCTCCTGGATCGCCGCGTTCATGGCCCTCACCGCGGGACTTCTCACCTTCCTCGGCGTCGAGGCGCTCTTCGAGGCGCTCGAGCTGCAGGCCGGCCTCCCGCCCGCGTTCGGCGGCCCGGGGCTCGTCCTGCTCGGCCTCGCCGCCAGCGCGCTCGGGATGACGTTCCTCGCCGCCCGGCTCTCGCGCGGCAGGGTCGGCGTCAGCGGCCTCGCGCTCGCCCTGCTGGTGGCGGTCGGGATCGGCGTCCACAACCTCGGCGAGGGCCTCGCGATCGGGACCTCGTTCGCGACCGGCGAGCTCCAGCTCGGCGCGTTCCTCGTGATCGGGTTCATGGTGCACAACGTCACGGAGGGCCTCGGCATCGCGGCGCCCGCGACGCGGGCGCGCGTGACGCTCTGGCAGCTCGCTGCGCTCGCGCTGATCGCCGGTGCCCCGGCGATCCTCGGCACCTGGATCGGCGGCTACGCCTCGAGCGACGTGCTGACCCCGGTGTTCTTCGCGCTCGCGGCCGGGGCGGCGCTGCAGGTCGTGGTCGAGGTCGCCCGCTACGTCGCGCGCATCGCGCCGGGCGGCCTCCGCTCGGGCTGGGCGGTGGGCGGCTACCTCGCGGGGATCGCCGCGATGTGGGCGACCGGTCTCCTGGTCGGGTGACGGCCGCGCGCCCTGAGCCGGCGCGCGATAGTCAGCCGGTGCCGCCGCAACGAACGCACGACCGCTCGGCGCCGGTCCACCCGCTCGACGACGTCCTGCCCGGCGAAGCGCGCGTCTTCGAGGCCGCGCAGGAGTCGCTCGCGGGGCGGACCCGCGGCGCGCGGGGGCTCTGGCCGTTTCTCGGGCCGGCCTTCGTCGCGTCGGTCGCGTACGTCGACCCCGGCAACTTCGCGACGAACATGGCCGGGGGCGCGCAGTTCGGCTACCTGCTCCTGTGGGTCATCCTCACCGCGAACCTGATGGGGATGGTGATCCAGTCGATGAGCGCGAAGCTCGGGATCGCCACGGGGATGAACCTGCCCGAGGTCTGCCGCGAGCGGTTCTCGCGCAGGACGAGCGTCGCGCTCTGGCTCCAGGCCGAGGTGATCGCGATGGCGACCGACCTCGCCGAGTTCATCGGCGCGGCGATCGGCCTCAACATCCTGTTCGGGATCCCGCTCTTCCCCGCGGCACTGATCACGAGCGTGGCGGCGTTCGCGATCCTCGCGCTCCAGGCGCGCGGCTTCCGCCGGCTCGAGGCGGTGATCGTGGCGTTCATCGGCGTGATCGTCGTCGCGTTCGCCGCGCAGGTGTTCCTCGCCGACCCCGATCCCGCGCAGGTCGTGCAGGGGTTCATCCCGGGCTTCGAGGGCTCGGAGAGCGTCCTGCTCGCGGTCGGGATCCTCGGCGCGACCGTGATGCCGCACGTCATCTACCTCCATTCCGCGCTCACGCAGCACCGGGTCGTCGGCGCGACGGAGGAGGAGAAGCAGCGGATCTTCCGCTTCGAGCTGGCCGACGTCGTGATCGCGATGGGGATCGCGGGGATCGTGAACATGAGCATGCTCGTGATCGCCGCGGCGGTGTTCCACGAGAACGGGCTGACGGACGTCGGGGACGACCTCGCCCAGGTGGCCGACCAGCTCGAGGCGCACCTCGGCAACCACTCGGACGCGCTCTTCGGCGTCGCGCTCCTCGCCTCGGGACTGTCCTCCTCGAGTGTCGGGACGCTCGCAGGTCAGGTCGTGATGCAGGGCTTCATCCGGCGCCGGATCCCGCTCTTCCTGCGCCGTGCGATCACGATGGCGCCGGCGCTGCTCATCATCGCGCTCGGGATCGACGCCTCTCGCGCGCTCGTGCTGAGCCAGGTCGCGCTCTCGTTCGGGATCCCCTTCGCGCTGATCCCCCTGCTCTGGTTCTGCCGCGACCGCACGCTGATGGGGTCCCTCGTCAACCGGCGCGCCACGACGGTCGTCGCGGCCGGCATCGCGGTGCTGATCATCGGGCTCAACGCCTTCCTGCTCCAGCAGACGCTGCTGTGACGGCCGTCAGCCGGCCGGGACACGCCTGCGCGCGACGAGGCGACCGATGCGCCGCCGCTCCTCGGCGCTCGTGAAGCCGAGGAAGGTGAGCGCGAGCGGATAGGCGAGCGCCAGGACGGCCGCCGCCGCGAGGCCGACGTCGAGCTCCTTGCCGGCGGCCGCGAGCGCGACCCCGGCGAACGCGGCCGTCGCGACGCGGCGCCACTGGTACGGCACCGGGTAGATCCGCTGCGCCCACCAGGCCATCCCGACTGCCATCGTCGTGTAGGCCGCCACGGTCGCGATGGCCGCACCGATCATCCCGTAGACCGGGATCAGCGTGAGGTTGAGCGCGACGTTGACCGCCGCCGCCGCGCCGGTCACGACCCAGTTGAACTGTGTGCGGCGCGAGCGGCCGACTCCGATCGCGATCACGACGTAGGCGGCGTACGACACCGTTGCGAACGCGAGCGGACCGACGACCTGGGCGGAGTCGGCGAACCGCGGCGCGGCGAGGAGGTCGACGAGCCACGGCGAGAGCAGCGTCAGCGCGAGGGCCACCCACGTTGCGAGCACGGTGAGATACGTGAGGACGTAGGCATACGTCCGCCGCGCTTCGCGCTCGTCCTTGATCGAGTACGCGAACGCGGGCCACGCCATGCGGAATGCGGTCAGGAGCAGCACCATCGCCGAGGCGATCCGCACGCCCACCGAGTAGAGGCCCGCCTCGGAGACGCTCGCCAGCTTCACGAGGAAGAAGCGGTCGGAGAAGTTCGTGACCCAGAGGAAGAGAGCGGCCGGGACGAGCGGCAGGCCGAAGTGGTTCATCTGCCGCACGAGCTGCCGGTCGAACTGCAGGCCGAGCTGCTCGCGGCGGTAGCCGAGCAGCGCGAGGTAGACGACCAGCGTGCCGCTGAAGTTGCCGACGATCACCCCGAGCGCGCCCTCATCGAGCCCGACGACGAGAAGCAGCGTGATGCCGATCGTGAGGAACACGTTCGTGAGGCTCGCGCAGACGAAGGCGAGCGACCGCTCCTCGACCCGGAAGAGCGAGGTCATCTGCTCGTAGTTGACCCCCGCCCAGAGCGAGACGCCGGCCGCCCGGACGAGATTCGCCGCGTCCGTCGTCCCGAACAGGAGCGACGAGATCGGGCTCGCGAACACGAGCAGGAGGGCCAGCCCGAGCGTGCCGCCGCCCATCGTGAACCAGAAGGACGTTCGCAGCACGCGGAGGCGCCCGGCGTCGTCCGTCACGTCGAAGTAGAAGCGGAAGAACGCGCTCGTGATCCCCGCCCGCAGGATCAGCCCCATCACGGTCGTGAGCGCGAGCAGCGTCTCGATCTTCCCGTAGTCGGTCGGGGTCAGGTAGCGGGTGTAGAGCGGGAGGAGGATGACCGCGATCACGCGCGAGACGAGCCCACCGATCCCGTAGATCGCGGAGTGGCGGCCCAGGCGCCGGAGCTGCGACGCGAGGCCCGCCTGCGAACCCTCGCCGCCGGCTGCCGCGAGCCCGGGGCCGGCAGGCAGCGTCGAGTCGAGCTCGTCGTCCGCCAGCGGGAGGGCGGGCGGCAGGTCGGGGGGCTGCTCCTTCGTCGGCACCGCGATCGCGGCGTGCTGCTCGCGCGGAGGCTCGAGCACGGACCCGTACACGTCGAGCAGCTGGTCGGTCACGCGGTCGAGGTCGTGGACGCGCTCGACGTAGTCACGCGAGGCCCGCCCGATCTCCTCCCGCCCGGACGGGCCGAGCGAGACGAGCTCGGCGAGCCGGTCGTGCAGCGTGTCGGCCGAGGCGTTGACGATCGGCACCGGAAGGCCGAACGCCTCCTCCGTGCGCCGCGTCGCCTCCTCGTGGAGGAAGGTGACGACGGGCTTGCCGAGCGCCATGCATTCGATCGCGAAGAGCCCGTACCAGCCGGCGTTCAGCTGGTCGACGACGATGTCGGCGTCGCGGTACCGCTCGAGGGCCGCGGCATGGTGGAGGCCCTCGACGATCCGCAGCTCGACGTCGAGGTCCTCGCAGGCACGGATCACGTGGTCGGTTCCCTTGCGCGTGCGCGAGGACGGCGCGTGGACGACGACCGGCCGCCGTCGTCCCGAGGGCGGCGCGGGGCCGACCTGCGCGAGGTCGATGCCGGGAGGGATCACGATCGCCTCGGGCACCCAGCGGATCGCGTCGTAGCTCCCGACGATCTCCGCTCCGGCCTTCTTCCCGTACGCGAGCTCCTCGGGCGTCTTGCCGCGGATGTCCGAGCCGAAGTACTGCATCACGGAGCGCTTCCGGAATGTCTCGAGGATCGGGAACTGGAGCGACTGCGGGACGAGCGTCAGCCCGAACGTGAAGTGGAACAGGTCGGTCCGCGGCAGGAGCTCCGCGAGGAGCTTCCACTGCGCGAGCTGCCGGCGCGCGAGGCGGCCGTGGACCTCGAGCGACCGGTCGGCCTCCGGGTGGAGCGTGTAGCGGTTGAAGACGACGAGCGAGGCGTCGACACCCCGCTTGCGCAGGGCCTGGACGTTCGTCCACGGGATCCCGGCGGTGTTGACCGGGCAGTGGACGACGCGAAGCGGGCGACTCACGTGGGGGAACCCCTGGTTCTCCCACGGGCCCCCTCCTCCCGGTTTGCAGCAATGCGACCCGCAGACGGGCCCTCCGGCCGGCGCAGCCGGCCTCCGGCCGCGACACGGGCTCTGCCCAGAGAGGTGCGAGCCCACGCGCGAGCCGGCGGCGACTGGCGGCGGGACTCCGAACGAATCATCGAGCCTCTAACCCCATTCGAGCTGGTCGAAGTACCGGAGCGCCGTCCGGCCCGGCGCGATCCGGGAGGCGTACGCGGCGAGCTCGTCGTCGGCGAGCTCGCCCAGCGCGCGCTTGACGCCGAGGTACGGGAGGTTCAGGTCCTCCTGGTAGACGATGGTGGAGATCCGCGGGTTGACCTCGATCACGTGCTCGCCCACCAGCTGGATGTTGAAGAACCACTCGATCCCGAGGTCGCAGACGATCCGGTCCGCGATCTCCATCAGGTCAGGGTCGTCGAGGGTGACGAAGTACATCGCGAGCCCGGCACGCATTGCCTCGCGCGTCTTCGGGTGCCCCAGCACCACGCGCTCGCCGTCCGCGATCCCGTCGATCGTGCGCTCGCCGCCCGTCGCGAGCTCCATCACGAGCAGGTCGGGCCCGCCGTCCTCCGGCAAGAGCTCGACCGCCTCCTCGAGGCGCATCGCGACGGATCCGGGACGCTCGTTCAAGAGCTGGTGCGCGCGGTCGACCGTCGGGTCGAGCACCCGAAACCCGCGTGACCCGGACGAGAAGACGGGCTTGAAGCAGACCGGCCGGTCGGGGTAGCCGAGCTCGCGCGCCGCTTCGGCCACCTGCGCGGCGCCGTTGACGCGCCGAAATGCCGGCGCGGGCACGCCGATCCGGTGGAGGAGGGCGTAGCTCTCGGCCTTGTCGTTCGAGCGGTGGATCGTGTCGGGGCGTGAGACGAGCACCGGAACGGGGAACCGCTCCCGGTGCGCCGCGAGCCCCTCGAGGTCGAACGAGGACTGCGGCAGCACGACGTCGACCCGCTCACGCTCGACGACCTCGAGCATCGCGTCGGGAAAGCCGGGATCGGATCCCGCCGGGACGAGGTGGAACCCATCGCAGAGGTGCCGGCCGACCGAGCGCTCCGACATGTCGGTGCCGACGAGGCGCACCTCGCGCTCGCCGTTCTCTCGCAGTGCGCGGAGCAGCGCCGCCGTCCCGGGTGCGCCGGAGGCGGAGACGAGCACCGTGATCGGGCCGAGGCTCACGGGGACGTATCCAACCAGCGCCGGACGCGAGCATCGCCTGATGGCCTACCCGAGATCAATCCGGTCCTCTGCGAGCTGCGCGATCCGGCGCTCCCGCTCGGCATCCAGCATCGCCCGCATCGTGGCGCCCATCGTCGCGCCCGGGTAGACCCAGATCTCGGGGTGCGTGAGCAGCTGGAGCCACGGGAAGCCGCCAGCGCCGAGCTCCTCGTGCGGGCACCCCGACCGCCAGCGCTGGTTCGAGTCGGAGCGGTACGTCGGCGGGTCGAAGTATCCGTCCTGCATGACGTTGAGCGCGCCCGCGATCGGCGCGGTCATGTAGGCGGGATCGGGGTTGTGCCACGCGACCACGGCGTCGAACCGGTCGTCGAGCACGGCGTCGGGGTAGACGGCGTGCAGGCCGACGCGGTGGCCGAGCTCGCGCAGCCTCGCCGTCGCGGCGACCCCTTCCGCCGAGGCGAGGTTGTAGAAGACCGACTCGGTCATGAGGAAGTACGTCGCGGAGACGCCCTCGTCCGCCTCGAGCTCGGCCATCGTGAGCGCCGCGTCGAGCGAGAGGTCGACGTCGTGGCGGAGGAGAACGTCTCCCCGCCGCGGCGGTTCGTCGAAGTGCGCGAACCGGTAGCCGCCCGACCGCGTCGCCCGGAGGAGCTCGCGGTAGTGGTCGAGCGTGAACCCGCAGCTCATCGTGTCGCCAGCACCCAGTGGAACGTCGCCTCGCCCTCGGGCTCCCGGATCGTGACGAGCTCGTCCCGGTCGAGGTCGAAACCGGCGTCCGCGAGCAGGCGACGGTTCGTGTCGGGTGCGAAGCCCGCGAAGTGGGTCGGCTGCCCGAGCCACTCGCCTGTCCACCCCGGGAGATCCTCGGCCCCGAGCGTGGCGAGGAACAGGCCGCCCGGCACGAGCCAGCGATGGACGCACGCGAAGAGGCCCGAGAGCAGATCCCGCGGTACGTGGTTGAGGACGTAGAAAGCGGCCACCGCGTCGAGCGAGCCCGGCTCGACCTCGAGCTCGGTGATGTCACCGCAGATGAAAGAAGCGCCCGGCACCCGGTCGCGCGCGCGTCGGAGCTGCTCGGACGAGAGATCGATACCGGTGAGGCGAAAGCGCTCGGCGAGGATCCGCGTCTCTTCCGTGCCGCCGCCGCACCCGAGCTCCAGCACGCGGGCGCCTTGCGGGAGCCGCGACAGGAGCTCGCCGCACCATTCGGCCCGCGGGTCGTCGGTGATCTGCGCCTTCCATGCCTCCCAGGCGTCGATCATCGCGTCGTACCCGGCGGCGACGAGAGCAGCGCGCGGGTCCGTCATGCGACCTCCACCGCGAGGAGGCCCGCGGCATGCTCCGCGCGTCGCAGTGCCTCGACGGAGGTGCCGGCGGTCGCGATCACGTAGCCCCGACGATCGCCGTCGAGCCGGACGGGGCGGATCGTCTCGCCCTCTGCGAGGTACGTCTCGGCCTGGACGACACCGGGTGCCTCGAGGACGGCGTCGAGCGGGCCGATTCGGGTGACCGTCCCGGTCGGCAGCGGGCCGGGCGACGCCGTCAGGAAGCGGATCGCGAGCGGCTGGGAGAAGCGGGGGAGTGCGAGGTCGTCCGGAACGGGCTCGCCGAGCGCGAAGCGCAGCGCGAGCTCGACCAGGTCGACGCCGACCGCGTGACGGACGAGGTCTGCCATCTGGCCGCCGGGGATGCGCGCGGCGACCTCGACGACCGACACGCCGCCGTCGGCCGAGGCGATCAGCTGGGGGAAGGCGATCCCGTCCCGGAGCCCGAGGGCGGCGACCGAGCGCTCGGCGACCCGCTCGGCGAGCGCGAGCTGGTCGGAGTGGATGGACGCGGGGTAGACGTGGATCCAGCCGACGCCGAACCCGACGCCGGGCGGACGGAGGCGGTCGGAGAGCGTGACGAGCCGCGCCTCGCCTCCGCGTGCGACGACGATCCCGTTCATCTCCGTCCCCTCCACGAACCCTTCGACGATCGCCTCGCGCCCGGGGGACTCCGCGAGCGCCGAGTGGAGGTGCGACTCGAGGTCGCCGGGCGTCTCGATCCGGAAGAGCCCGCGTTGCCCGCCGGAATCCACGGGTTTGAGGACGGCGGGAAGGCCCACCGTCTCGAGCGCGGCGCGCCCCTCGGCCAGGTTGCGGACCGCTGCGAACGGCGGCTGCGCGATTCCCTCTTCGGCGAGCGTGCGGCGCATCGCGATCTTGTGGGTCATGTGGTGCGCGACGCTCGTGCCGATCGTCGGCAGGCCGAGGCGCTCGGTGACCGCGGCGACGACGGGCACTGCGCGATCGGCGGAGATCGTCAGCGCGCCGTCCACAGCATGACGTCGCGCGACCTCCTCGACGGCGTCGACGTCGGCGAAGTCGACCACCGCAGGCGCGTCGGCGAGCTGGAGCCCGGGTGCGTCCGGGTTGCGGTCGACCGCGACGACCCGGAGGCCGCGCTCGCGCGCCTGGGCGATCGCGCGGCGCTGGTGGCGTCCCGCGCCGACGAAGAGGACGCTCGACACGGCGCGATGCTAGACGAGGCACGGCTCGCCCCTGTGAGCGTTTGCCACAGAGACGGCACGAAGTCGTGTCCCATTCGTGTGTGTTGTCGAGTTAGGCTTCGAGCCGTGGGGAGGAGGTCGGCGGCCCGAGAACGGGTGCGAACGACATGTCCGTTTCCGACAGAGGCCCGGTCGGCGTGAACGGCGCGGAGCCCGCAGCGGTCGCGCTCGCCGATCGCGTCTTCGGGCCCACGTCTACGATCAGCGGATGCCCCTGACCGGAAAGCGCGTGCTGATCACGGGCGGCGCCGGGTTCATCGGCACGACGCTCGCGACCCGGCTCGTCGACGACAACCAGGTCGTAGCGGTCGACAACCTCCACCGCGACGCCCTCTCCGGCACCGAGCTGGCCGACCATCCGAACTTCGACTTTGCCGAGGGCGACGTCCTCGACCTCGACCGGCTCATCGAGCTCGCGGCAGGCTGCACGCACGTCGTCCATGCGGCGGGCATTGCCGGCGTCGACACCGTTCTCACGAGCCCGGTGCGGACGATGCGTGTGAACGTGATCGGCACCTACAACGCCCTCGAGGCGGCGCTCGCGACGAGGGAGACGGTGGAGCGCCTGGTCGAGTTCTCGACGAGCGAGGTGTTCGGGCAGCACGCGTTCAACGTGCAGGAAGGCCACGTTACGACGATCGGCTCGGTCGGCGAGGCGCGCTGGACGTACGCGGTCTCCAAGCTCGCCGGCGAGCACATGGCCCACGCGTACCACGGCGAGTTCGGGCTCCCCGCGGTCTCGGTGCGGCCGTTCAACATCTACGGCCCCGGCCAGATCGGCGGCGGCGCGATCCGCGCCTTCATCGAGGCGGCGCTCGCCGGTCGCGATCTCGAGATCCACGGCGACGGTGCCCAGATCCGCGCCTGGTGCTACGTCGACGACATGGTCGACGCCGTGATGCTCGCGCTAGAGCACCCGGCCGCCGTCGGGGAGAGCTTCAACGTCGGCAACGCCCGCTCGGCGGTCACGATCTACGACTTGGCGACGCGTATCAAGCGCCTGACCGGCTGCCCCGGCGAGATCCGCTTCGTGCCTCTGCACTACACCGACGTCGAGCTTCGGATCCCGAACGTCGACAAGGCGCGGTCGCTCCTCGGCTTCGAGGCGCAGGTCGAGCTCGACGAAGGGCTCTCCCGGACGATCGCGTGGTACCGCGCCCGGCTCGGCGCGGCGGCGTGAGCACGACGCCGATACGGCTCGCCAGGCCGGACGTCGGCGACGCCGAGGTCAGCGCCGTCGCGGAGGTGCTCGCGAGCGGCCGGCTGACGATGGGGCCGCAGGTGGAGGCGTTCGAGCACGCGCTCGCGCGTGCGGTCGGCACGGTCGACGCGGTCGCCGTGTCCTCCGGGACGGCCGCGATCCATCTCGCGCTGCTCGCCCTCCGGATCGGCCCCGGGGACGAGGTGATCGTGCCCGCGTACACCTTCCCCGCGACGGCGAACGCCGTCGAGCTCTGCGGCGCACGTGCGGTGCTCGTGGATGTCGACCCCGAGACGTACCTCGTCCGGCCGGAGCTGGTCGCGGAGGCGGTGACGTCACGCACCCGTGCGGTGCTCGCCGTCCACCTCTTCGGACGACCAGTCGCCTGGGAGGAGCTCCAGACCGCCGTGCCGCAGGAGGTCGCGCTCGTGGAGGACGCCGCGGGCGCGCTCGGCGCGCGCTACCGGGGAACGGCGTGCGGCGCGCTCGGCCCACTCGCGTGCTTCTCGTTCCACCCGCGGAAGATCGTCACGACCGGCGAGGGCGGCGCCGTGACGACCGACGAGGCGGAGCTCGCCGCCACGGTACGCCGCCTGCGCCACCACGGGATCGCGCCGGGACAGCCGGTCGACATCGTGACGCCCGGATTCAACTACCGCCTGCCCGACGTCCTCTGCGCGCTCGGGATTCCGCAGCTCGAGCGTCTCGAGAGCCTTCTCGACGCACGCGAGCGCGTGGCCGGCTGGTACGGCGAGCGCCTCGAGCACCTCGTCGGCACGCCGTCGGCGGACGAGGGCGACAGGCACGGCTGGCAGGCGTACGTCGTCACCCTCGATCGCCGCGACGAGGCGCTCGCCGGCCTCCGCGCCGCCGGGATCGAGGCGCAGATCGGCACGTACGCAGTGCACCGACTCTCGGCCTACCGCGACCGGGGCTCGTTCCCGGGCGCCGACGCAGCGTTCGAGCGGGCGCTCGCGCTCCCCTTCGCGGGGACGATGACCGAGGACGAGGTCGACCGGGTCAGCGCGGCCCTGAGCAGGTACGCCTGACCCGATGGAGTTCGATGCCCTCATCGAACAAGCGCGTGCGGTTCGGCGGCTCTACGAGGCCGCTGAGCGAGATGCATACGGACGCAGTGGTCGCTCGGGGACATCACTCTTGGACTCGCCGGCGACGTCGGAGACCTGGCGAAGCTCGTTCAGGCCCGTGAGGGCGTCAGGAAGGTCGATGACGTGCAGGCCCACCTCGAGCACGAGTTGGCCGACGTGCTCTGGGCGATCATCGTCATCGCCGAGCAATGCGATGTCGATCTCGAGCAAGCCTTCGCGGGCCACGATGGATGAGCTCACGCGGACTATGACAGGTGCGCCGCCTGATCGATGAGAGCGACAGACGCCGCTGAATCTGCTTCGCGGCGGCGCTTCGGCCGCGGCCGGAGGCCGGCTTTGCCGGCCGGGAGGCCAGACTCGCTGAGACGGGTCACTGAGCGGAAGAAGGGGGCTCGTGGGGGAAACATGGTTTCCCCCACGTCTAGAGGCAGATGTCGTCCGGCCGCACTGGAACCCGCGTCAGCGGGCGCCCCGTGGCCGCGCGCATGGCGGAGAGGATCGCCGCCGTGGAGACGACGGTCGGCGGCTCGCCGACGCCCTTGGCGCCGTAGGGCGCGTCGGGCTCGGGCACCTCGACGAGCTCGATGTCGACCGGCGGCATGTCGAGCGCGGTCGGCAGCAGGTAGTCGGTGAAGCTCGCGTTCAGGATCGCCCCGTCGCGGGTGAGGAGCTCCTCCATCAGCGCGAGCCCGAGGCCCTGCGCGGTGCCGCCCTCGATCTGGCCCTCGACCGCGAGCGGGTTGATCGCCTTGCCGACGTCCTGCGCCGTGCCGACCCAGACGACGCGCGTGAGGCCGAGCTCGACGTCGACCTCGACGACCACGCGCATCGCGGACACCGCGAGCGCCACGTGGGCGCGGTCCCCGGTGATCTGCCCGGTCTCGGGGTCGAGCGGCGTCGTCCGTGCATGGCGGTAGACGCGCTCGACGTCGACCTCGCCGCCCCCGTGCCGGTCGCGCTCCTCGCGCGCCGCCCGGCACGCGTCCCGCACGGCGCCGGCGGCCATCCACGTCATGCGGGAGGCCGAGGCCGAGCCGGCGGAGCCGACCGCCGCGGTCGTGTGCGGCGCGAGCGTCACGTCGTCGGTACCGAGCTCGGTGCGGGCGACCTGGAGGATCACGCCCACCACGCCCTGCCCGACCTCCGCGGCCGCCGAGTGCACGACCGCGCTCCCGTCCGCGAGCAGCTGGACGCGCGCGGTGCAGAAGTCGTCGAAGCCCTCGGAGTAGCAGATGTTCTTGAAGCCGAGCGCGAACCCGACGCCGCGCCGCACACCCTCACCCGTCGTCGTGTTCCCGGCGCCGCCCGGGAGCCGCAGCGGGTCGCGGGGCAGCGCCTCCTCGGCCGGCGGCCGGATCGCGGCGGCGCGGCGGATCACCTCGCGCGTCGGCAGGGAGCCCGTGACCGTCTGGCCGGTCGGCAGCACGTCCCCGGGCTCGAGCGCGTTCAGGAGGCGTAGCTCGACCGGGTCGATCCCGAGCTCGGCGGCGAGCAGGTCCATCTGCGCCTCTGCCGCGAAGCACGTCTGGACGGCGCCGAAGCCGCGCATCGCGCCGCAGGGCGGGTTGTTCGTGTACACGGCGGTCGCCTCGATCGACGCGTTGTCGACCCGGTACGGGCCGAGCGCGAACGACGCGGCGTTCGACGCGACCGCCGTGGAGCTCGACGCGTAGGCGCCGCCGTCGAGCAGGATCTGCATGCGGACGCATGTGAGCCGCCCGTCGCGGGTTGCGCGGTGCTCGCAGCGGATCCGCGCCGGATGCCGGTGCACGTGGCCCAGGAACGACTCGGCGCGGTCGTAGACCATCTTCACCGGCCGTCCGGTGTGCAATGCGAGAAGCGCGCCGTGGATCTGCATCGAGAGATCCTCGCGCCCGCCGAATGCGCCGCCCACGCCCGCGAGGTGCATCCGCACCTGCTCCGGGCGGAGGCCCAGGCACGGCGCCACCTGGTCGCGGTCGACGTGGAGCCACTGGGTCGCGACGTGGATGTCGACGCCGCCCTCGCCGTCCGGGACGGCGAGGCCGGACTCGGGGCCGAGGAAGGCCTGGTCCTGGATCCCGACCTCGTACGTCCCGGCAACGACGACGTCTCCCGCCGTGTCCGGGTCGCCGTGGCGGATCACGATGTGACGGACGACGTTCGGCCGCGGGTCGTCGCGGTAGCCGTGCCCCGTCGTCGGGCGGTCGGGATGGAGAGGCTCTTGCCCGAGCGCGCGCTCCATGTCGACGATCGGCTCGAGCGGCTCGTATGCGACGAGGATCGCATCGAGCGCGCGCCGGGCCTGCTCCGGCTGCTCGGCCGCCACGACGGCCACGGGCTCGCCGACGAAGCGCACGCGGTCGATCGCGAGCACCGGCTGGTCGGCGAACTCGAGCCCGTAGAGCTTCTCTCCCGGGACGTCCGCGTGGGTCAGCACCGCGTGCACGCCGGGGAGTGCGAGGGCCGCCGTCAGGTCGATCGACACGATGCGCGCATGCGCGTGCGGGCTCCGCAAGGTGTCGCCCCAGAGCATCCCGGGCGCGGAGAGGTCGCTGGCGTACTCGAACTCGCCCGTGACCTTGGGCACCGCGTCGTCGCGGAGCAGCCGCTCCCCGATCCGGCCGACGGTGAGCGGTGTTCGAACCGTGGTGACGCTCACGCGCGCTCCGCGGCGATCCGGACGGCGTCGAAGATCTTCGCGTACCCCGTGCAGCGACAGAGGTTCCCGGAGAGTGACTCCCGGATCTCGTCGTCCGACGGGTGCGGGACGCGCTCGAGGAGATCGGCGACGGTGACGACGAGCCCCGGGGTGCAGAAGCCGCACTGGACGGCGCCGGCGTCGACGAACGCCTGCTGCACCGGATGCAGCGCGCCGTCGCGGGCGAGCCCCTCGACCGTGACGACCTCGTGGCCCTCGGCCTGCCCCGCGAGCACGAGGCACGAGCAGACGAGCGACCCGTCGAGCAGGACGGAGCACGAGCCGCACTCGCCCTGCTCGCAGGCGTTCTTCGAGCCGGGGAGCTCGAGCGTGTCGCGCAGGAACGTGAGGAGGCTCTCGCCGCCCCACGCGTCTCCCTCGAGACGCTCGCCGTTGACCGTCAGCGCGATCCTCACGAGCGGAGGCACCTCTCGAGCGTCCGGGTCGCGAGCACGCGGAGCGCGTGGCGCCGGTAGTCCGCCGTCGCGCGGACGTCGTCGATCGGCGACGCGGCGTCGGCGACGCGGTCGGCGAAGCTCCGCAGCGTCGGCGAGCGGCACGGTGACTCGCTTCGCCGTGACGGCGGCCGAGCCGAACGCCGCCCGCACCTCGCCCTCGGTCGTGTCGACCACGACGGCGAGCGAGCAGATCGCGATCACCATCGCGTTTCGCGGGCCGACCTTCGCGAAGGTCTGCGCGCCGCCGCTCGGGCGCACGCGGATCGCGGTCACGAGCTCGTCGGCCGCGAGCGCCGTCCGCTTGACGCCGAGCAGGAACTCGTCGAGCGGCAGCGTCCGGGCCCCGCGCACGCTCGCGAGCTCGACCTCCGCGCGCTCGGCGAGGAGCGGGGGCAGCGCGTCGCCTGCGGGCGAGCCGGTGCCGAGGTTGCCGCCGAGCGTGCCCGCGGTTGCGGATCTGCGGCGAGCCGACGGTGCGCGATGCCTCGGCGAGTGCCGGCAGGCGGCCCGCGAGCGGCTGCTCCATCGCCTCCGTGTACGTGAGGCCCGCGCCGAGCCGGAGGACGCCAGTCCTCCTCGGTGAAGCCGCGGAGCTCCGCGAGCTCGCTCAGGTCGAGGAGCGCAGGCGGGTCGCTCGTGCCCGAACGTGAGCTCGACCAGCACGTCCGTCCCGCCCTGGATCGGCCTCGCCTCGGGATGCGCCGCCCGCAGCGCGAGCGCCTCGTCGAGCGTGCGAGGCCGGAGCAGCTCCATGGCGGGAAGACAACCACATGCCGGGCTCGATGCCCGGCATGTGGTTCGTGTCGGACTTCAGTCCGACACTCCGCGGCGCTGCGAGGGGCGTGGTGTCCGACTGGAAGTCGGACACCGGCTCAGGCCGGGAGCAGGCGGTACGCGTCAGGCGCTGGCGCCGGCGTCACCGGCGCCGCCTCCCAGCCCGCGGGGAACGCCGGCGCGCGCCACGTGGGGTCGGGCCGGAACGACGTCCAGCGCTCGTCCCACCAGCGCTCGCCGCGGTCGAGCATGGCGCCGATCGCCGTCCCGAGCGCCCGGGTCGCCGCGACCTGCTCCCCGGTGTAGCGTCCGTCGCGGACGCGCTCGTCGAGCTTCTCCTCGTCCTTGAAGCGCCACCTCTCGCCCGCCGGGATCCAGACGTCGAGCTCGAGGTCCTGCGTGTCGTAGCCGATCGACGTCCGCCGGAACGGCTCCTCGAGGTTCAGGTACCAGCCCGCGAACCGGCGCTCGGGGCCGTCCCAGAAGTGCCAGACCGAGTACGCCTCGCCCGGACGACGGAGGACGAGCACGCCGTGGCCGGTCCAGCTGCCGCGCCCCGCCCAGGGATGCGGGCGGCCGTCCGCGCTCGGGGGGAAGGCGAAGGGCGCCTCCTCGGGGATGTACGTGGCGAGGAGCTCGGGCGAGTCCTCGACCACGACGACGGGCGACGCCTGCCACGGCGTCCCGCGCCAGATCTCGCGGTGGACGACGATCTCCCCCGGCTGCCAGCCCATCGTCGACAAGGCTAGTGCCTCCGCGGCGGTGTACCCTCAGGCTCCCGATGAGCGAGACGCAGGTGCGCGGAACCGCGGTGCGGGAGAGCGACGCGGGGGGCGCGCCCGAGCTCTCCGTCGTGGTGACCCTCTTCCAGGAGTCCGCGACGCTCGAGGAGCTCCACCGGCGCCTCGCGACGACGCTCGCGGCGTTCGGCCGGTCGTACGAGGTGCTGTTCGTGGACGACGGCTCGACGGACGGGACGTTCGCGACGCTCGAGCGGATCCACGACCGGGACCCCCACGTCCGCGCGGTGCGCCTCAAGCGCAACGTCGGCCAGCACCCCGCGATGCACGCGGGGCTCTCCCGCGCGCGCGGCGGGATCGTCGTGACGATGGACGGCGACCTGCAGAACCCGCCCGAGGACGTGCCGCGGCTGGTCGAGGCGGTGGAGGCGGGATACGACGTCGCGAGCGGCCGCCGGGCCGCGCGACACGACTCGTGGGGCCGGACGCTGCCGTCTCGCCTCATCAACGGCATGCTGCGCCGCTTCACGGGCGTCGACATCTCGGACTTCGGCTGCGCGTTCAACGCGTACCGGCGCGAGGCGGTCGAGCCGATGCTCGGCGCGATCGGCCGCCAGAAATTCACGAAGGCGCTCGTGCTCTCCGGCGGGGCGACGGTGATCGAGGTCGACGTCGGTCACGCACCGAGGCAGGGCGCGTCCCGCTACTCGCCCCTCCGCCTCACGCGCCTCGCGCTGCACGTCCTGGCCGGCTTCTGGCCGCAGCCGATCCAGACGGCCGGGATCGTCCTCGGCACGGTCTGCTCGGTCGCCTCGCTCGCGCTCGGCGTCTACGGGCTCGTCTACTGGATCGGAAACGAGGACTTCCCCGGCCCGCTCCTCCTCGGCGCGCTCGTCGTGGCGGTGCTCGGCGTCCAGGGCTTCATCCTCGCCCTGGTCGGGGAGCATCTCGGCAGAATCCAGCGCGTCGTGGAGCACCGCCCCCTCTACCTCGTCGACCGCGAGCTCTGAGCGTGTCGAGGCGTGTTCTCGTCACGGGGGGCGCGGGGTTCATCCCGTCCAACCTGATCCGCCACCTGCTCGAGCACACGGAGCACGAGGTGATCTCGCTCGACGCGCTCACGTACGCGGGCAACCTCGAGAACCTCGCCGACGTGATGAGCCACCCGCGGCTCGAGTTCGTGCACGGGGACATCCGTGACGCGGACCTCGTGCGCGAGGTGGTGGGCGGCGTCGACGTGATCGTCAACGCCGCCGCCGAGTCGCACGTCGAGAAGTCGATCGTCGAGGGCGCCTCCGAGTTCGTGACGACGAACGTCGAGGGCACTCAGATCCTGCTCGATGCGATCCGCGAGACGCCGATCGAGCGCTTTCTCCTGATCTCGTCCAGCGAGGTGTACGGCACCGCGGAACGCGACCCGATGGACGAGGAGCACCCGTTGAACCCGCGCAGCCCCTATGCGGCGACGAAGGCGGGCGGCGACCGGCTCGCCTACAGCTACCGGATCACGTACGGGCTTCCGATCGTGATCGTGCGGCCGTTCAACAACTACGGGCCGCGCCAGCATCCGGAGAAGGTCGTTCCGCGGTTCGTCACGCAGGCGCTCGCCGGCGAGGCGCTGACGATCCACGGGGAGGGCCGGGCGAGCCGCGACTGGCTGCACGTCGACGACACCGCGTCGGCGATCGAGGCGCTCATCGACGCGCCGCTCGACCGCGTGGCGGGCGAGGTCGTCAACGTCGCGACGGGCGTCGACATCTCCGTCAACGAGATCGCCCGGCTCGTGCTCGAGGTGGTCGGCGATCCGGGCGGAACCACGGTGCACGTCGACGAGCGTCCGGGCCAGGTCGACCGCCACATCGGCTCCACCGACAAGCTCGCGCGGCTCACCGGCTGGCGCGCCTCGATCGGGTTCGAGGAAGGGCTCCGGCGCACCGTGGCCTGGTACCGCGACAACGAGGCCTGGTGGCGGGGCGTCCTCGGGCGCGTCGGCGTCTCCTCGTCCTAGGCGCCGGCCCCGCCCAGCTCGGGCTGCTCGAGGCGGCCCGCGCGAGGGACGACGTGCACGTGATCGCTGTCGACCGCGACCCCCGGGCCGTGGGGTTCACTCTCGCCGACGAGCGCGCGGTGCTCTCGTCGGAGGACGAGGAGGCGGTCGACCGGCTCGCGCGCGCCCGCGAGGTGGACGGGATCGTCTCTCCGGGGGCCGACTGGCCGGTCGGGATCGCCGCGCGGGTCGCGGAGCGGATCGGCCTCGCGCACCCCATCTCCGCGAGGACGGGAACGGTTGCGACGTCGAAGGCCCGCCAGCGGGAGGCGTTTGCGGCGGCCGGCGTGCCGCACCCGCGGGAGCTCGACCCGCGCGGCACGGAGCTTCCCCTCCCCGTGGTGGTGAAGGCGCCCGACCGCCAGGGGCAGCGCGGGCTCACGCTCGTGCGCTCGCGCGACGAGCTCGACGCCGCGCTCGCGACCGCGCTCGCCGAGTCGCGCGGAGGCGCCGTGCTCGCCGAGGAGCACGTCGAGGGGCCTGAGGTGACCGTCAACGCCGTCTCGATCGACGGCCGCTTCGTGCCGCTCACCGTCACCGACCGGTTGACCTCCGACCTGCCCGCCTTCGGCGTCGCGCTCGCCCACGCATGGCCGTCACTCCACGACGCCGAGGCGGTCGTCGCCGTCGCAGGGGCTGCGGTCGAGGCGGTGGGGATCCTGCACGGGCCGTCGTACACGCAACTTCGCCTCGGCCCGGACGGGCCGGTGGTGATGGAGGTGGCGGCGCGCCTCGGCGGCGGCCACGACGCGGAGCTCTGCGCGGCGGCGACCGGCGTCGACCTGAACGCGCTGGCGGTGGCGGCGGCGCTGGGAGAGCGCCCAAGCAACAGTCTGTTGCAAGCGTTGCCTTCGGAGGACCTTCGGCCGCCGACGGGAGATGGTGCTGCGCGGGGTGGTGCGGCCGTCGTCTTTCTCGTCCCGCCCGCCGGGAGGCTCGTGGAGGTCGAGGGCGTCGCCGAGGCGGAGGCGATGCGCGGGGTCGAATGGGTGCGCGTCTATCGCCGCCCGGGGCACGTCTTCGGGCCGCTCCGGCGCGGCGCCGACCGCGCTGGAGCCGTGCTCGTCACCGGCGCCGACCGCGACGACGCGCTCGAGCGGGGGCGCCGGGCGGCGGACGCCGTACGCTTCCGGGTCGATGCGGACGCCTCGTAGCACCCCGCTCGGCTTCCAGCCGCCCGCGATCGGCGAGGAGGAAGTCGCCGCCGTCGCCGAGACCCTGCGCTCGGGATGGCTGACGACCGGCCCGCGCGCGGCTCTTCTCGAGGAGCGCTGCGCGGAGTACCTCGAGGCCGAGCACGTGCTCGCCCTCGCCTCGGGCACCGCGGCCATGCACCTCGCTCTGCTTGCGCTCGGCATCGGCCCGGGCGACGAGGTCGTCACGTCGCCCATCACGTGGCCGGCAACGGCGAACGTGATCGAGCACACCGGCGCGACGCCGGTCTTCTGCGACGTGCGCGAGGACGACCTCAACCTCGACGCGTCGCTCCTGCCGGCGGTCCTCACCGAGCGGACGAAGGCGATCCTCCCCGTCCATCTCGCGGGGCAGCCGTGCGACCTCGACCCGATCCACGCGCTCGGGATCCCCGTCGTCGAGGACGCGGCACACGCATTCGAGAGTCGCTATCGGGGGCGCAAGCTCGGGGCGCTGTCCGACGCCACGTGCTTCTCCCTCTATGCGACGAAGAACGTCGCCGCCGGCGAAGGCGGGCTCGTCGCGACGAACCGCGAGGACGTCGCCGAGCGGATCCGGAGCATGCGGCTCACGCGCCGTGGCGACGGCGCGCGCTACGACCAGGTCACCCCCGGTTTCAAGGCCAACCTCTCGGACGTCCTCGCCGCGATCGCGCTCGTCCAGCTCGACAGGCTCGAGCGCCATGCCGAGATCCGCGCGCGCCAGTTCGCGCTCTACGACGAGGGGCTCGCCGGCCTCGACGGCATCACGCAGCTCGCCCGCGACCCGCGCGACACACACGCGCTCCACCTCTACGCCGTCCGCGTCGACCCCGAGTCCGCGGGCGCGACGCGCGACGACTACCAGCGCTCGCTCGCCGAGGAGCGCATCGCCACGAGCATCCACTTCCTCCCGGTGCACACGCTCACGTGGTTCCGGGAGCGCTATCCCGAGCAGCCGCCGCTCCCGGTCGCCGAGCGCGCCGGCGAGGAGGTGCTCTCGCTGCCGCTCTCCCCGGCACATTCGGACGAGGACGTCGCGGACGCGGTCGATGCGCTCCGCCGCGTCCACGCGCGCTTCACCGCATGAAGCGGTCGGTCCGCATCGGGCTGACGCTCCTCTTCACGGGGCTCGCGATCGCCTACCTCGTGTGGAAGGTCGACATCCACCAGACGGTCGACACGCTGCTCGACGCCGATCCGTGGTGGTTCGCGCTCTCCGCGGCGATCATGATCGGCACTGCCCTCCCGATGGCGCTCCGCTGGCAGTGGCTGATGCGCGCGCAGCGGATGGAGGAGCGCTTCTGGTGGCTGACGCGCGCGTACTTCGTCTCGTACACCGCGAGTCAGGTGCTGCCCACGTCGATCGGCGGCGACGCGATGAGGGTCTACGAGACGGCGCGGCGCCACCCGGGCCGCACCGCGGACGTGACGGCGATCATCCTCCTCGAGCGGGGCCTCGGCGGCGCGGGCACGGTGCTGCTCGGGGCGATCGGCTTCCTGCTCGCGCTCGGGACGTACGACGTCAGCGCGTACCTCTGGCTCGAGGGCGCGTTCGTGCTCGGGACGATCCTGCTGATCTTCCTCTTCTTCGCGCGATCGGCGCGGCCGCTGCTCGCCCGGACGCAGCCGCTGCTGCAGCGCTTCCGGGTCGACCGCCCGCTCCGCGCGTTCTACGACGGCGTCCACCACTTCCGCGGCCACATGCGCCTGCTCCTCGCCGTGTTCGTCTTCACCACCGTGATCCAGGCCGTGCGCGTCCTCTCGATCTGGGCGGCCGGGAAGGCCGTCGGGATCGACCTCGGCCCGAGGATCTACTACGTGATGGGCCCGCTCTTCTTCCTCGTCCTGCTCGTTCCGTTCACCCTCAACGGGATCGCCGTCCGGGAGGCCTTCTTCGTCAGCTTCCTCGGCAGCGTCGGCGTCCCCGCCGACCAGGCGTTCGCCGCCGGCTTCCTGTTCTTCCTCGTCACGACCGCGCTGGCCCTGCCGGGGGGCGCGATCCTGCTCTGGGAGGGGATCCGCCGCGGCTCGCGCCCGCGGCTCGAGCATGGCTGACGACCGCCCGCGCGTCGCCTGCGTCGTCGTCACGTACGACGCGCTCCCCTGGATCGAGCGGTGCCTCGCGAGCGTGACCGGCACCGAGACCGTCGTGGTCGACAACGGCTCGTCCGACGGCACGCCGGATGCCGTGCGCGAGCGGTTTCCCTCGGTGCGCGTGGTCGAGTCCTCGAACGACGGCCTCGCGGCCGGCTGGAACCGCGGCATCGCCGAGACGGACGCCGAGTACGTGCTCGTCCTGAACGCGGACGCATGGCTCGTCGAGGACGCCCTGGCGCGGCTCGTCGATGCCGCCGACCGCCATCCACGGGCCGCGGCGGTCGGGCCGCGCCTGCAGAACGGCGACGGGACGCTCCAGCGCTCCGTCCGCGGCTACCCCACGCTGTGGCGGCTCGCGACCGAGTACCTCTACCTCCGCAAGCTCGCGCCCGGCTCGCGTGCCCTCGATGCCTTCTACGGAGCGGGCTTCGACCACGAGAGCGAGCGCGAGGTGGAGTGGGTGATGGGAGCGTGCTTCCTCCTGCGCCGCAGCGCGTACGACGAGGTCGGGCCGTTCGACGAGCGGTACTTCCTCTTCAGCGAGGAGGTCGACTGGATGCGCCGCGCCGCCGATGCGGGGTGGAGCGTCGTGTTCACGCCCGCGGCGCGGTGCGTCCACGTCGGCGGCGCCGCGCACGGCGGCCGCATGTTTCGCGAGAACGTCCGCGGGCACCTGCGCTACCTGTCGCTCCACGGGCGCCCGGGCGAGGCGGAGAAGGCGCGGAAGCTGCTGCGCGCGTCGCTCGTGGCGCGCGGCCGGCTGTACCGCGGCGAGCGCGGGCGCCTCTACCGCGAGGCCGCCTCCTGGCTCGGCTCGGGCGACGTCGAGGCGCTGCTCGCCGGATGACGGGCCGAAACCGGCGATGAGCGGCCTCTGGCTCCTGCTCCAGCTCGTCTTCGGATTCGCCGTCGTCCTCGCACCGGGCGCGCTCCTGGCCCGGACGCTCGGCGTCCGCGGCGCAGCGGCCACGATCGCGTGGGCGCTTGCGCTCGTCTTCGCCGCGCTCGCCGTGACGTTCGTCGTCCACGGCTCGCTCACGTCGACGCTCGTCCTCCTCCTTGCCGCAGGCGGCGCGGCGCTCGTCGTCGGCATCCGGCGGCGCCGGACCGGAGATCTCGTGTCGGTGCACCGGGAGCCCCCCCGGCGCGGCGCCGTGCTCGCCGCAGGGGCGCTCCTCGGCGTCCTGCTCTGGCGCGTCGCCGGGAACGTGGGCGGCGACGGCTTCTTCCACCTCGCGCGGATCCAGAAGCTCCTCGCATTCGGCGACCTCTCGCTCGGGAGCGCCAACGAGTTTCCGGACGGCGGGCTGCACCCCGGGTACGCGTTCCCCCTCTGGCACGGCTTTCTCGCGCTCGTCGCGAAGGTCTCGGGCGCCGACCCGGTCGACGTCGTCCTCCACGGCCCGACCGTGCTGGCCGCGCTCGCCGTGCTCCTCGCCTACGAGGCAGGGTGGGCGCTGTTTCGGCGGGCCGTGCCGGCCGCGACCGCCGCGGCCGCGGGGGTCGCCATCGTCGCGATGGCCCCCGGGCATGCCGGTGCGCTGACGGCGCTCGCGCTGCCGGCGACCGCGTCACGGCAGATCCTCGTCCCGGCCGCGCTCGCGCTCGCGCTCGAGGCGGTGCGCCGCCCCACGCCTGCCCTGCTCGCTTCCGCCGCGGCCGCGTCGCTCGCGCTCGCGGCCGTCCATCCGACGTACGCGCTGTTCCTCTGGTTCCCCTTCGCGGGCTTCGTCGCCGTGCGCTGGCTCTGGGAACGGCGCGACGCCCGAGCGGGCGGCCTCGCGCTCGCCGCGCTCGTCGTCCCCGCCGCAGCCTTCGTCGCCTGGCTTCTGCCCGTCGTCGGCGACACGGCGTCGGTCGACCCGGATGCGGGCGAGCGCACGCGCGGCTTCGACCAGTACGCGGGGCAGCTGCACGGCACGGCCGACCACTTCTCCGTCGTCCCCGAGCTGTTCGGCCGGACGGGCGCCGTCGCGGTCGCAGCGCTGCTGCTCATTCCGCTCGCCGGGCTCGCCTCGCGCCGCCGCTGGGCGGCCTACGTCGTCGGGGGGTCGCTCGCCGTGTTCGTCGTCTGCCTCGTCCCGTGGCTCTTCACGCCGTTCTCCGACGCGGTCTCGCTCTCGCAGTCACGTCGGCTCGCCGGGTTCCTGCCGCTCGCCTTCGCGCTCGCGGGAGGGATCGGCGTGCTCGCGCGGCTCGTGGGCCGCGCGGTGGCGCCGCTCGCCCTCGCGGCCGGGATCGTCTTCCAGCTCGCCTATCCCGGCGACTTCGGCTACACGCTCGAGAACGGCGGGCCGACGTGGGCGACGTGGGTCGGCCGTGGTGGGAGCGGTCGTCGCGCTGGGGCTCGGCTTCCGGCACCGGCCGCCGCTCGAGCGCACGGCCGCGCTCGCCTCCGTGCTCGTCCTGTTGCCGACGTACGTCCACGGGCTGACGCACTGGAGCCCCTCCGAGGCGCGCCGCGCGAATCCGCTCTCGGACGGCCTCGTCGCCGCCGTGCGTGCGGACGTTCCGGTCGGCGCGGTCGTGTACGCGTCTCCCGAGGCGAGCTACCGCCTCGGCGCGATCGCGCCGATCCGCGTGTGCGTCAACCCGCCCGGCCACGTCGCCGACACGGTCGCGAACCGTCCGCGCGAGCGCGTCCGCGAGTTTCGGCGCTTCGTCGTCACGGGCGACCTCTCGATCCCGCGCGCGTGCGGGGCCACGTGGCTCCTCGTCGACCGCCACCGTTTCCCGCACCTCGCGCCCGCGCTGCCCGTCGCCTACCGCGACGCGCGCTGGGTGCTCTACCGGCTCTAGGGTGTCACTACGATCGCGGCCGTGCTTCGGCGGCTCGTCGCCGCTCAGCGATCTCTGCCACCGCGATGAGGCTCTTGCCGAGCGGCGGACCAATCAGCCGGTCGAACGCGCGGCACACCGGTACCACGAACCGGTCGTAGCCCCGGAGCCCGCCGGCCGACGGGGTGCGGCGTAGGACTCGACCGGCGATGAACCACGGGACGATGCCGAGCGAAGTCGAAGTACTCGAGTCCGCTCGAGCTCGGAGACCCGCCGACCGCACCGCCTCCGACAACGTCGCTTTCGTGTACCGCCGATAGTGATTGACCTCGGCGTCGATCGTCCCGTAGCAGGAAGGGCAGGCTCGGCACGAACAGCACGAGACGAGCGCCTGGGCCGCAGCACGGTCGCGGCCGTTCTGAGCGCGCCGACGTCGTCCTCGATGTGCTCGAGCACGTTGAACGACGCGATCGTGTCGAAGCCCGGCTCGAACTGAGCCCGGTCAGTCCGCCATCGGCCTGCTCGAGCGTTCCACGACACGTGGTCACGTTGGCGACGTCGGCGAACCGCTCATCGAGGTGGCCGGACAGCGTTCGCTGCCGGCTCGACGAGGATCGAGTTCCGTGCAGAGCGGCTCGATCTGAGCAGACAACGTCCCGATGCCGGCACCGATCTCGAGTGTCCGACCGCGGACCGAGTCGGAGACGCGATCCAGAAGCCATCGGTAGTACCGGACCAAGCCCACCGACACTTCCAACGTCGACGGGTCGTACTCGTCCGCGACAGCCATCGACGTCGCAGCCTCGGCTCGGCCGAGACCCTACCGGTTCGCGTCGCGGGTTCGCATGAACCGGGCCTCATCCCGCGGACTGCGGCCGCTTCGGGGACACGGCCGGTAACCTGACCCGGTCGCCGACACGCGGAGCGCAGCGCCTCGTCCTGTGAGACACCCGGACCGGACTCGCGTTCGCCCTCCAGCGTCACAGGGAACGCGGCCGATACGGCTGCTAGCGTCCCGCGTGCTCGTCGGCAGTGTCTGTCGTGCGGCGAACCGCGTGAGATCTCCGTGCGCACCTCACTCTTCCCCACCCCCCCGCTCTCCCGCTTACGCTTGAGCGTCGTGATGGCGGTCTACAACGAGGCCGAGACGGTCGCGACCGCGATCGAGCGGGTGCTGACCGTCGAGATCGAGGACGTCGAGATCGAGCTGGTCGTCGTCGAGAGCAACTCGACCGACGGAACGCGTGACGTCGTCTCGCGATACGCAACCGACCCGAGGGTCCGGGTCGTCCTTCAGGATGCCCCGAGAGGCAAGGGCGCCGCCGTCCGCGAGGGATTCGAGCACGTGACCGGCGGAATCGTCCTGATCCAGGACGCCGACCTCGAGTACTCCGTCGACGGACTACCCGAAGTTGATCGAGCCGATCATGCGAGGGGACGTCGACTTCACGCTCGGGTGCCGCCACGTCCCTGGTCAGCCGGTGCGCGTGATGGAGGAGATGCGCAAGCGTCGCCAGGATCGTGAACGCGGCGCACTGGGTCTTCACGTGGCTCTTCAACGTCACCTATGGCACAAGCTTGCGAGATCCGTTCACGATGTACAAGGTCTTCCGGACCGAGTGCATCGAAGGAGTCGAGTTCGTCGCCGACCGCTTCGACTTCGACTGGGAGCTCGTCGGGCAAGCTCGTCCGGCTCGGATACGAGCCGCTCGAGATCCCGGTCGAGTACAACGCGCGTGGCTTCGACGAGCGGCAAGAAGGTCCGCTTCTTCCGCGATCCCGCCTACGTGGGTCGCTGCGTGCCTCCGATTTCGCTTCTGCTCGCTCCCCGACCAGGGCCGCGACCTCCGGCCGGCAGGAGTGCGGGAGGACGCGACCTGGTGGGACAACGCAGCGGCGATCTCTTCCGGGACACTCCCGGCGATGCGCTGGACGTCTGACGTCGTCGACGGGAGTCCGTCCCAGCACGGCTTTTCCGACCTGACGTTCGCGGGACCGTGACCGAGGTCAGTCGCGGTCGAAGGGCCGCCGGAGGTGGTGGCGCCGCGAGGCCCGCGCCCGGTCGATCGGACCCATCTCCGTCGCCGACCTCGTCGGGCTGCTCGTCTCGTGCCTCCTCGTCGTCGTGGCCTTCTCGCCCGTCCTTTTCTTCGGCCATACACTGAGCGGGGCAGGCAAGACGTACGGGACGAACGGCGGCGGCACCGTTCCCCGGCGGGCCGATAGTGGACATCTCGACCGACATTCGGCCTGACCTGGGCGCTTCCGCGTGGCAGTCCGAGCCGTGGGCCGAGGTCACGCATCGCGCCTATGCCAATGGCGAGATACCGCTCTGGAATCCGTACCAAGGAGCCGGCGCGCCCCTTGCCGCGAACATGATCAGCGAGGTATTCGATCCTCTCCTACTTGCCGTCAACCTGCACCCGACCCCGCTGACGTGGGACCTCTCGATGATCGGTGCCTTCGTGTTGGGCGCTGCGGCCGCATACCTGTTCGGACGCGTCCTCGGGCTACAGGCGGTTCCGGCCGTCGTCAGCAGCGCCGCATTCTCGCTGAGCGGTTGGTTCTTCCTCTACAGCAACAACCCGTTCAGCCGGTCGTACGTCTTCCTACCGCTGCTCTTTCTCTTCGTCGAGCTCGTGCTGCGCTCCCGACGACTGTTGCCCGTCCTCGGGCTGAGCATCGCCGTCGCGGGGAACCTCTACGTCGGGATGCCCGAAGCGTCGGCCCTGGTGATCGGCAGCACAGCCGTCTATGCCATCGCGCGGCTCGTCGAGGAGCGCCGGCGGATGCCGCTCCGAGCCTCGCTCGTCCGTCTCGGCGGCGCCGGTCTGCTCGGCGTGATGCTCGCAGCGCCGCTCGTCCTCCTGTTCCTGCAGTACGAGCACCTGTCGTTCAACGTCCACAAGCCGGGCGCGGGCAATGGGTCGCAGACAGATCCCCACTGGGGTCTCCTCAACTGGCTGATCCCCTATTTCCAGGATTCACCGTCGGGTCTAGGGCCCGGCGTCCGGAACTGGTTCGGCGTCGCAGTCGGCATCGCGGCGCTCGCGGCGATCTCGGGTCGTACGGAGACGAAGCGGCTCCACGCCTGGCTCTTCGGCGCGCTCGGCGCGGCCGTTCTCCTCAAGGTCTACGAGTTCAGGGTGTTCGACTGGGTCGGGCGGCTGCCGGTCGTCGAGCAGATCGTCTTCCCGGCGTTCGCGCCGCCCGTCGCCTCGTTCGCGTTCGCGGTGCTCGCGGGGATCGGCGTCCAGGTGCTCTGGAGTCGCGACCTCGATCTCAGGCGCTTCGTCGCCGCTCCTCGCGGCGTCGTCGGTGCTGCTGCTCGTCTTCGTGCGCACCGGTGACCGCTGGAGCGTGATCACGAGCGCCGCCCGCGACTACGTCGCAGTCGGTCTGGGGTCGGGCTGCGTTCGTCGCCGCGATCGCGATCGCCGCCGTCCTCCTCGGTGCATGGCTCGGTCGCCGTTGGGCTCGCGCTCCTCCTCGCAGTGGTGGTCGTCGGCGAGCTCCTCGTTCTCGCGCCACTCTCCGACTACGCAATGCGAGCCGACCCGTTCCTTCCCCCTGGCTGGATGCCGCTCGTGCAGTCTGTACTAGGACCGGAGAGCCGCTCGCGCGTCTTCGGGCTCGATGGCACGTTGTACCCGAACACCGCCGGCGCGCTCGGACTGCAGGACATCCGCGCGCTCGACGCGCTCTACGTCGAGCGGTACCGGCGCTACGTCACGACGTTCATCGCGCCGAGCGTGTTCGATCGATTCACGGGGACGGAACTGCCGGTGACAGTTCCGGGACAACCCGATGTTCGACGCACTCTCGGTGCGAGCCATCCTCTCGCACCACGACGTGGCGAACGGGCCGGGAGTTCGACTGGTCGGACGAGATCGCGCAACGCGCGTCTATGAGAACACGAACGCTTTCCCACGCGCCTGGGTCGTACACGACGTCCATGTCGTCGGAGGCGAGGACGACGCGTTCCGGTACCTCGAGACACCACGCCCGCCGCAGCGCCGGTGCCTTCGTCGTCGACGCGTTCGACCCCCGCCGCGAGGCCGTCGTCGAGCGTCAAGGGGCGAGCCCGGACAGAGCGTTGAACCCACTGCAGAACGGAGCGACCTCCTGCGGGCTGGCCGCCGGTGACGACGCGAGCATCGAGCGCTACGCCGCGGAATCCGTGACACTCCGGGTCGATGCTGCTTGCGCCGGCCTCGTCGTCCTCCCGGACACGTTCTTCCCGGGCTGGAATGCGAGTGTGAACGGTCGCGAGGCCACGATCTACCCAACGGATGGTGCGTTCTGCGGGAGTGATCGTGCCGAAAGGAAGGTCGCGCGTCGAGTTCCGATACGAACCGCGCGAATTCTCGGCCGGAGTTGCAGTTGCGGCTGGCCGGGCTTGCAGGGTTCATAGGCGTTGCGCTGGTTGCCTGGTGGAACGGCGTGCTTCGACGTAAGGCACGGTACGGCGTTCGAGTAGGTCAGGGTGAGTTGCGAACCCAATTGCGGAGTGCCGTCTGTGATGGCGACCAACCGGCTTCGCGTCGTACGCCAAGAGGCTTGCTCGAGCGCCCGTGCCAACGCGTCCACCGCCCCGCCGCGAGACGATGCTCTCACCAGCCGGCCTACGCCGATCGGCCTCACGTCAGCCCCACGAGAGGCCGCGGTCGGCCGGGACGATGCGACGCAGCGTGTAGACGTCGGCTCCGCGGAGATCGTCGACCCGCGCGGGGAACTCCTCCCACGGGTCCCACGGCGGCGCTGATCAGCTTCCCGGTGATGCCGTCGCTGTCGGCGGAGGCGAGGAAGACGGCGAGGCGCACCGCGAGCTCGAGCGGCGTGCCCCCGCTCGACCGCTGCTCGACCGCGCGTTCGTAGGACGAGTCGCCGACGCGCTCCGGCCCGGCCTCGAGCACCTCGTCGAGGAGCCGCGTGTTCAGTGCGCCCGGTGCGATGGCGTTGACATCGATCCCGGTTCCGCGCACCTCCTCGGCCAGCGTCTCGGCGAACCGGACGACCGCCGCCTTCGAGGCTGCGTACGCGCTCAGCCGCGGAGCGGGGACGTGGCGCCGCCGCCGGAGAGCTGGATGATCTTGCCGTATCCGTTCGCCCGGAAATGCGGCAGGACAGCGCCGGCAGCACAGGACCGAGCCGAAGAGATTCACCCGGACCGTCTGTTCCCATTCGTCCCAGTCGACGTCCTCGGTCGGGCCGATCGGCCCGTTGATGCCGGCGTTGTTCACGAGCACGTCGATGCGTGAAAAGCGCTCCGAGAGCGTAGTCGACGAGTCGTCCACGGCCGCGGGCTCCGACACGTCGGCCGCGACCGTCGCGACCGAGCTCCTGGATCGGACGCCACCGATTCGAGCTCGGCCCGCGCACGGTCGAGAGCGTTCGCATCGCGAGCACAGACGAGCACTCTGGCGCCGGCGGCGAGATACCCCCGCGCGATCTCGAGGCCGAGACCGTGGCTGCCCCCGGTGACGATTGCCGTCCTCCCGGTGAGGATGCCGTCACGCCGAGCTCCCGCCGACTCTGACGTACCGCACTCCGTCCGCTGCGCCGAGCGTCTCGAGGAGAAAGCCGTTCGGATCGACGACGATCGCAGATCGCATCGCGGCTACGAGACGCTTGGGGTCGACCTCGCGATACGACGGCCAGTCCGTCTGGATGACGAGCGCTGATGCCTCTTCCGCGGCCTCGAGTGGGCTCGTGCACAGCGTGAAGACGCCGGAGAGCTCCTCGGGAACGACACGAACGGCCGAGTCGTGGGCTTTCACGACAGCTCCGGCGCGGGCGAGCTCGTGGCACAGCTCGACCGAGCCCGAACGTCGCAGGGTGTCCGTTCCCTGCTTGTAGACGAGGCCCCAGACCCCGATGACCTGGCCGTCCAGCCTGTCGTCAGCGGCCCCGAGGAGCGATGCGATTCGCGTCGGTGACGACGTGCAACTTGAAGTGCGTGGGGACCTTCCGATGCAGGCGGATCGGGATGTCGTAGCTCCCGATCGACTTGATCGGATCGTCCGGCCCGATCACGCGCCGGTCGACCTTGAACCCGTGGGCTGCGAGCAGGGCCTGGATCTCGCTCTTGGTCACCGAACCGTACAGCGTGCCGCTCTCGCCGGCCTTCTTGACCGCCCGTAGCTCGACCTGGCCCATGCGCTCGGCGAGCGCGCGGGCTTCGTGCAACTCGTGCGTCTCGCGGGTGGCCCACGCGCGGCGCTGGTGCTCGACGTTCTTCAGGTTGCCGGGCGTGGCGGCGAATGCCAGGCGCTTGGGCAGCAGGTAGTTGCGCGCGTACCCCGGAGCGACGCTGACCACGTCGCCGCGCCGACCGAGGTGCTCGACCGCCTCGCGCAGGATGAGCTTGATCGCCACGTGCCGGCCCTCCCCGCCCTCAATCGCTCGTGAACGGCAGGAACGCGATCATCCGTGCGCGCTTGATCGCCTGCATCAGCTGGCGTTGGTGCTTGGCGCAGGTACCGGAGATGCGCCGGGGCAGGATCTTCGCCCGCTCGGGGACGTAGCCCTGCAGCGTGCGCACGTCCTTGTAGTCGATCCACTGCGCCTTGGTCTCGCAGAACTTGCAGTACTTCTCCGGCGGAACATGAAGCGCCGGCGGGCGAACTTCGCGGGTTTCTTTCCGGTGAACATCGCAGTCCTCCGCGCTACTCGTCACGGTCGGACGGATCGGCCTCGTCTTCCATCGGCCGCGTCGACCTCATCCCGGTCGGCCGGCTCGTCGTCCGACGCCCCCCGCAACGCCGTCGGCGGCAACGCGTCGGCGCTCGCTCCCTCGACGATCCCCGCGGCCTCCCGGGCGGCCGCCTCGGCCGCTTCGAGCTCGCGGCGCTCGGCGTCGAGCACCACCTGCCGTTTCGCGCCGACGGCCCAGTCCGGCTCGAGCCGCACGGTCAACGAGCGCAGCACGCGATCGGACAGGCGCGCGCGCCGCATCAGCTCGCGCGGCACCTCGACGCCCGAGTCGTAGAGGAAACGGACGTACATGCCGTCGTCGAAGCGTTGGATCGGGTAGGCCAGGCGCCTGCGGCCCAGGCGCTCGTTGACCACGTACACCCCACCGCCGTCGGTGACCACCTTCGCCAGGGCGTCGACGGCTTCCTGCTCTTCTTCCTCGGGCAGGGCCGGCGGGGTGATGAAAATCGTCTCGTACGTATCCACGCTGCACCTCCCCATGGCGTGACCGCCTCCGGACGCGCCGGGGGCGAGGGGTGCCATCTCGCTACGCTCGTGTTCGCGGCCGCGGAACTCTAGCATCGGTGCCGGCGGCGCGCCAGCCCGCTACGGCGCCGCGAGAGGATCGGCACGCCGCCCGTTGAGCCGGTTCATGGCCACCGCGACCCCGTCGGCGAGGAGCCCCGTCACGGCCAGCGCCCCGAGCTCGATCAAGGCCTTGGCCAAGTCTTCCTCGGACGCATCGAACGCTCGGAGGACGTAGTCCGCGAGATCCTCGTCGGTCCGCCCACTCCCCGCACCCCGAGGCGCACGCGCGGAAGCCTGGCCGGTGCCCAGCCGCTCGAGGACCGACCGCACCCCGTTGTGGCCGCCGGGCCCGCCAGCGGCGCGGATGCGCAACCGCCCGAACTCGAGGTCCGCGTCATCGTGGACCAGGACGAGCCGGCGCGGGGCAGGCGTACCGTTCGAGAAGCGCCTGCACGGCCTCTCCGGACCGGTTCATGTAGGTCAAGGGTTGGGCGAGCACGACCGGGCGGCGATCGAACGCCCACGCACAAGCCCGGGCCGGGACGTCCAGCCCGGGCACCGCCGCGAGCCGCAACCCCGCCGCGGCGGCGAGCCGATCGACGACGCGGAACCCGAGGTTGTGGCGCGTCGGGAAGTACCGCTCGCCGGGGTTCCCCAGGCCGACCACGATGTCCGGACAGCCTTCCACGGCCGGCTCCGGACGGGTCTAGGCCCCTTTCTCCCCCTCGCCTTCCTTGCCCTTCTTGATCACTTCCGGCTCGGCCGCAGCCACCGCCTCGGTGGTCTCCGCCGGGACCGCCTCGGCCTTGGTCATCGAGACTACGGCGAGGATCGTCGCCGGATCGTCGAGCACGCTGACCCCCGCTTCGACCGTCAGGTCGGAGACGGAGACGTGCTGGTTGACGTGGAGCCCCGAGACGTCGACGTCGAAGTGCTCCGGGATCGCCGAGGGCAGGCACGCCACCTCGACTTCGCGATGCACGAAATCGAGGATGCCGTTCTCGTTCTTCACGCCCTCGGCGAGCCCGATCAGCCGCACGGGCACGCGGACCGGCACCTGCCGGTTGGGATCGAGTCGGACGAAGTCCACGTGCACGACGTGGCCGGTGAGCGGATCGCGCTGCAACTCGCGGATCATCACCTCGCGCGTCTGCGTGCCCTCGCCCATGCTCAGCGTCAGCACCGTGTTCTGCCCCGACGCCAGATGCAGCACTTCGCTCACGCGCCGCGCGCGCACGGCCACGGCAAACGGCGCCGACTCCAGCCCGTAGACGTTGCCCGGAGACGAGCCCCGCCGCGCGCAGCCGCCGGCAGGCGTTCTTCCCGTGCTCCTTGCGTGCTTCGACCTCGACCACCGTCTTCGCCTGCGTCGCCATGTCTCGATTCCCCCAGGTCACACGAACAACGAGCTCACCGAGGAGTTGCTGTGGATCCGCGCGATCGCCTCGCCGAGCAGGTCGGCCACGGACAGGACCGTCAGGTTCGGCATTCGGGCCTTCTCCTCGGACAGCGGGATCGTGTCGGTGACCACGACCCGCTCCAGCTCCGACGCGCCGATGCGCTCGAGCGCCGGCCCCGACAGCACGGCGTGGCTGAAACAGCCGATCACCGCCCGCGCTCCGTGCTTGCGCAGCGCATCGACCGAACCGACCAGCGTCCCCGCGGTGTCGACGATGTCGTCGACGATGACGCAGGTGTGCCCTTCGACCTCGCCGATCACGTGCATCGTCTGGGCTACGTTGGCCTCGATCCGCCGCTTGTCGATGATAGCAAGCGCGGCGCCCAGGCGCTTGGCATAGAACCGCGCGCGCTCGACGCCGCCGGCGTCGGGGGACACGATGGTCAGGTTCTCGTACCGCCTGTTCATCATCGTGGTGTGCGTGGCGCTGGCGCTCGGGCTGCAGGCGATCTTGAGCCGCACGCGCTTCGGCAGCCGCTTGCGTGCCGCGGTCGACGACCCGCGTGTCGCCGCCGGCCTCGGCATCCCGGTGAACCGCGTGTTCCTGGTCACCTTCGCGGTCGGCTCGGGCCTGGCCGGCCTGGGCGGCGCGCTGGGCGCCGACATCCTCGGGCTCGATCCGACGTTCCCGCTGAAGTTCATGGTCTATTTCCTGATCGTCTGCGCGGTCGGCGGCACCAGCTCGATCACCGGGCCGCTGGTGGCGGCGCTGGTGCTGGGCATCGCCGACGTGATGGGCAAGTACTACGCGCCCAAGCTCGGCGCCTTCGTCGTCTACGTGCTGATGATCGCGATCCTGTTGTGGCGGCCGCAGGGGCTGTTCACGCGCGAGAGTGGCCGATGAATACGGTCGGCAACACCAGCACCGCGGCGCGCCTGCTGGCGCCCTCGCGCTGGCGCGCGTGGGAAGCCGCGCTGTGGCTGGCCATTCTCGCCACGCCGCTGCTGCTCGGTGCCCACGCGCCGCTGATCAACGAGATCGCGATCTTCGCGCTGTTTGCGATGTCGCTCGACCTCATCCTCGGCTATGCGGGCATCGTGTCGCTCGGTCACGCCGCGTACTTCGGCGCCGGCGCGTACGGCGCGGCGTTGTTCGCCAAACACGTGATGCCCGATCCGCTGGTCGGCCTGGTGGTGGGCACCGCGGCCGGCGCGCTGCTGGGGCTGGTCACCAGCCCGATGATCGTGCGCGGCACCGACCTCACGCGATTGATGGTGACCATGGGCGTGGCGCTGGTGCTGCTGGAGCTGGCCAACAAGTTCGACAACATCACCGGCGGCGTCGATGGCCTGCAGGGCGTGGTGATCGGCCCGCTGCTCGGCCGCTTCGAGTTCGATCTCGGCGCCCGGGTGGCCTCGTTCTATTCGCTGGCGGTGTTGTTCATCGCCTTCCTGCTGCTGCGCCGCATCGTGCATTCGCCGCTCGGCGCGTCGCTGCAGGCGCTGCGCGACAACCGGCTGCGCCTGATGGCGGTGGGCCTGTCGGTGCAGGCGCGGCTGGCGGTGGTGTACACGCTGGGTGCGGCGCTGGCCGGTGCCGCCGGCGCACTGCTGACGCAGACCACCGGCTTCGTCTCGCTCGACGTGCTGGAGTTCCACCGCAGCGCCGACGTGATGCTGGCGCTGGTGATCGGCGGCGCCGGCTGGCTGTGGGGCGGCCTGGCCGGCGCGATCGCGTTCAAGGTGATGCACGACCTGCTGTCGGCGATCACCACGCAGTACTGGACCTTCTGGATCGGCCTGTTCCTGGTGGTGCTGATGCTGGTCGGGCGTGAGCGTCTGTTCAGGCCGTGGCGGTGGTTCAGGGGCCGCCGTGGCTGACGTCGTGCTGCAAACCCACGCGCTGATCAAGCGCTTCGGTGGCATCACCGCCACCGACAACGTGACGCTGAGCGTCGAGCGCGGGGCCCGCCATGCGTTGATCGGCCCCAACGGCGCCGGCAAGACCACGCTGATCAACCTGTTGACGGGCGTGTCGGCGCCAACCTCGGGGCGCGTGGTGCTGGGCGGGCGCGACATCACGACGCTGAACCCGCATGCGCGCGTCGGCCTGGGCCTGGTGCGCACGTTCCAGATCAACCAGCTGTTCGCGTCGCTGACGCCGCTGCAAAGCCTGGCGCTGGCGGTGGCCAGTCGGCTCGGGGCGGCGTGGCGTTGGTGGCAACCCGTGGGCCGCGACGCTGCGATCGCTGCCGAGTGCGAGCAACTGCTGGAGCAGTTTCGCCTCACCGAGCACGCCGACAAGGCCACCCGCGAGTTGCCGTACGGCAAGCGACGCCTGCTCGAGATCGGGCTGGCGGTGGCGCTGAAACCGAGCGTGCTGCTGCTCGACGAGCCGGCCGCCGGCGTGCCCGCCAACGAGCGCCGCGACATCCTCGACACCGTGGCCGCGCTGCCGGCCGACGTGTCGGTGCTGCTGATCGAGCACGACATGGACCTGGTGTTCAGCTTCGCGCGCCGCATCACCGTGCTGGTCAACGGCGCGGTGTTGACCGAGGGCGCGCCGCAGGCGATCGCCGCCGATGCGCGGGTGCGCGCGGTGTACCTGGGTGACGCGCAGACGGCGCCCGCCGGAGCGCCCCATGGCTGAACGCCTGCTCGAGGTCGACGGCCTCACCTGTGGCTACGGCGAGGCGGTGGTGCTGAGCGACGTGAGCTTCACGCTCGATGCCGGCCGCTCGCTGGCGCTGCTGGGCCGCAACGGCACCGGCAAGACGACGTTGATCGACACCATCGTGGGCGTGACCAGGCGCCACGCCGGCCGCATCGTGCTGGCCGGGCAGGCGATCCACGCCTTGCCGGCGCACGAGCGCGCCGCTGCCGGCATCGGCTGGGTGCCGCAGGAGCGCAACATCTTCAAGTCGCTCACGGTCGAAGAAAACCTCACTGCGGTGGCGCGTCCCGGGCCGTGGACGGCGCAGCGCGTGTTCGAACTGTTCCCGCGGCTGGCCGAGCGGCGGCGCAACCTGGGCACGCAGCTGTCGGGCGGCGAGCAGCAGATGCTGGCCTTTGCGCGTGCGCTGGTGCTGAACCCGCGCCTGTTGCTGCTCGACGAGCCGCTCGAGGGCCTGGCGCCGTTGATCGTGGCCGAGTTGCTGGCCGCGATCGGCCGCGTCGCGCGCGAGGAAGGGCTGTCGTCGATCGTGGTCGAGCAGCACCCGCACATGGTGCTGCAGGTCACCGACGACGCGATCGTGCTCGATCGCGGCGGCATCGCGCTGGCGGCCGACAGCGTGTCGCTGCTGGCCGACCCGACGCCGCTGGATGCCTGGCTCGGCGTCGCGGCCGGCCACTGACCCACAGCCCTACACCCCGATGGCGTTTAGCATCACGATTCGACCGGAGGCCCCCATGACCCAGCGCACGACCCCACCGTTTCGCGCCGACCACGTCGGCAGCTTCCTGCGCCCGAGCTATCTGCTGCAGGCGCGCGAGCAGCGCGCGAACAACGAGATCACCGCCGAGCAGTTGCGCGCGGTGGAAGACAAGGCGATCGCCGAGATCGTCAAGTTCCAGGCCGACGTCGGCCTGCAGTCGATCACCGACGGCGAGTTCCGCCGCACCTACTTCCACATCGACTTCCTCGAGCAGCTCGGCGGCGTGAAGACCGACATCCCGGTCACCGTGAAGAAGCCCGACGGCACCGAGGAGCTGGCGCCGCCGGTGATCCGCGTGATCGACAAGGTGCGCCACGCCAAGAACATCCAGCTGGCCGACTTCCAGTACCTCAAGTCGCAGGTCGGCAAGGGTCTCACGCCCAAGGTCACGATCCCGTCGCCGACGATGCTGCACTTTCGCGGCGGCCGCGCCGGCATCAACAAGGAGGCCTACCCCGAGCTCGACCCGGTGTTCTACGACGACGTCGCGCGCGCCTACGGCGACGAGCTGCGCTCGCTGGCCGACGCCGGCTGCACCTACGTGCAGATGGACGACACCAACATGGCCTACCTGTGCGACGAGAAGATGCGCGCCGCGGCGCGCTCGCGCGGCGACGACCCCAACGAGCTGCCGCACCGCTACGCCTGGTTCATCAACAAGGTGGTCGCGTTGAAGCCCGCCGGCATGACGCTGGCGATGCACCTGTGCCGCGGCAACTTCAAGAGCACGTTTGCCGCGCAGGGCAACTACGAGCCGGTGGCCGAGGCGCTGCTGGCCGAGATGAACCTCGACGCCTACTTCATCGAGTACGACGACGACCGCTCGGGCGACTTCCGGCCGCTGCGCTTCTTGAAGAAGGGCAAGATCGTCGTGCTCGGGCTGGTCACCACCAAGTTCGGCCAGCTTGAGAAGAAAGAAGACTTGAAGCGGCGCATCGACGAGGCGTCGCAGTACGTGCCGCTCGAGCAGCTGTGCCTGTCGCCGCAGTGCGGCTTCTCCAGCACGGTGCACGGCAACAACATCGCGGTGGAAGACCAGCGGCGCAAGCTCGAGCTGGTGGTGCAGACCGCCCGCGAAGTGTGGAACTGAATCTGCGAGGCCCCCATGGCTGAACCTTTGGTCCTGATCGAAACCACCGGCGCGGTGCGCAAGCTCACGCTCAACCGGCCGGCCGCGTTGAACAGCTTCACCTCGGCGATGCACCGCGAGCTGCGCCCGGCGCTCGACGCGGCGGCCGACGATGCGAGCGTGCGCTGCCTGGTGATCACCGGCGCCGGCCGCGGTTTTTGCGCCGGGCAGGACCTCAACGACCCCGAGGTCGGCAGCAATGTCGGCAACGTGGTCGAGCGCGTCTACAAGCCGTTGGCCTTGCGCATCGCGTCGATGCCGATCCCGGTGATCGCGATGGTCAACGGCGTGGCGGCGGGCGCCGGCGCCAACTTCGCACTCGGCTGCGACCTGGTGATCGCCGCGAGGTCGGCCAGTTTCATCCAGGCGTTCTCCAAGATCGGCCTGATTCCCGACTGCGGCGGCACCTGGCTGCTGCCGCGCCTGGTGGGCCGTGCCAAGGCCATCGGGCTGGCGATGACCGGCGACAAGCTGCCGGCCGAAGAGGCCGAGCGTCTGGGCCTCATCTGGCGTTGCGTCGACGATGCCGCGCTGGCCGATCAGACGATGGCGCTGGCCGAGCGCCTGGCCGCGATGCCGGTGAAGGCGCTGGCGGCGACGCGGCGCACGATCGACGAAGCGATCATGGTCGGCTACGCCGATGCGTTGTCGATCGAGGCGCGCGTGCAGAACGAGATGGGTTCGCAGGCCGACTTCCGCGAGGGGGTGGCGGCGTTCCTCGAAAAACGCGCCGCCAGGTTCAACGACCGTTGAGCGAGCCGGCCCTGGTCACGGCGGCAGCGGGCTGACATGCGCGTGCAGGTGCTCGGCGGCGGCCCCGCGGGCCTGACCCTCGCCATCCTGCTGAAGCGCCACGACCCGTCGCACCGGGTGCGGGTGGTCGAACGCGGCCCGCGCGGCGCCACCTGGGGCTTCGGCGTGGTGTTCTCCGACCGCGCGCTGGACTTCCTGCGCGCCGACGCGCCCGAGCTGCACGACCTGCTGGCGCCGTGCATGCAGTCGTGGCGTGACCTCACCATCGTGCACGGCGACACGCGCATCCCGATCGGCGGCAACGGCTTCGCGTCGATCGGGCGGCTGGAGTTGCTCGGCGTGCTGCAGCAGGAAGCCGAGCGTGCCGGCGTCGTGCTCGAGTTCGAGCGGCCGCTGGCCGACATCGACGATCTGGGCGACGCCGACTTGCGCGTGGCGGCCGACGGTGCATTTTCGGCATCGCGAGATGCGCGCGCCGCGGCGTTCGGCACCCAGGTCGACTGGCGCAGCAATCGTTTCGTCTGGTACGGCACGACGCTGCCGTTCGACACGCTGACCTTGACCTTTCGCGCTCACGCACTCGGCGTGTTCTGCGCCCACCACTACCGCTACGCGAGCGACCGCAGCACGTTCCTGGTCGAGGTCGACGAGGCCACCTACCAGCGCGCCGGTTTCGAGACGATGACCGAGGCCGCGAGCCTGCGCCTGTGCGAACAGGTCTTCGCGCGCGACCTGCAAGGCCACCCGCTGCTGTCCAACCGCTCCACGTGGCGACGCTTCCCGGTGATCTGGAACCAGCGCTTCCACGACGGCCGCACGGTGCTGATCGGCGATGCGCTGCGCACGGTGCACTTCTCGATCGGCTCGGGCACGCGGCTGGCGATGGAAGACGCGATCGCACTGGCGCGAGCGCTGCGCGACAGCCCGGGCGCGTCGACGAGGCGCTGGCGCGATGTTCCAGGCCGAGCGGCTGCCGCCGATGAAGAAGATCTGGGACGCCGCCAACGTGAGCCTGCGCTGGTACGAGGGCATGGGCGACCTGATGGCGCTCGATCCGCACGAGTTCGCCTACCGCTACATGACGCGCAGCGGCCGCGTCGACCACGCCGAGATGCGCCGCCGCGACCCGCGCCTGGCGCAGGCCTACGAGCGGCTGCATCCCGAGTCGTTCGGCTGAACTCGGGTCCCGCCCGCCAGGGACGGGTGCGCGCGGTCCCTTGACCGTGATCAACAACCGTGCGATGCCGCCTCTTGAAATCGGCGCCGCCGGTGCCAATCTCCAGAGCACCGGGCCGGCGCATGGCGCTACCGGAGCTTCACCCGTTTCACGGAGGCCAAACCATGTATGAATCGTTGCTGAACTATCCGAACAGCCTGTTCGGCGATTTCGAGCGCCTGCGTCGTGTGTTCGACGATGCATTCGGTGTCTCCGGATTGCCGAGCAGCATCCGCTCGGTGGCTGCCGGCAGTCTGCCGGCCATCAACATCGGGCGCACCGCCACCAGCGTGGAGGTCTATGCCTTCGCGCCGGGCCTGGACGCATCGAAGGTCGAGGTGACGATCGATCGCGGCGTGCTGCGCATCGGCGGCGAGCGCGCGTCGGCGCTGCCCAACGCCGAGCCGGGCAAGCTCAACGTCTACGCGCGCGAGCGCGGCGAGGGCGAGTTCTCGCGTGCGATCGCGCTGCCCGACGACGTCGACCCGGCGCACGTCAAGGCCAGCTACAAGGACGGTGTGCTGCAGATCAGCATCGCGCGCCGCGAGACAGCCCAACCCAAGCGCATCACGGTGCAGTGACGCGCCACGACATGAGGAGTACTCACATGAGCGACAAGCAAGTGCCAGCGACCACCCAAGGCCAGGCGCCGCAACCCGCGGTACTGCCGGCGGTGGACGTGTACGAAGACGATGCCGGCATCACGTTGTTGGCCGACATGCCCGGTGTGCCGCGCGACCAGCTCGAGCTGAAGGTCGAGGGTGACGCGCTGTCGATCGAAGGCGGCATGCGCACGTTGACGCCCGAAGGGCTGGAGGCTGTGTACGCCGAGGTGCGCGTGCCGCGTTATCGCCGCACCTTCACGCTGAGCCGCGAGCTCGACGCCTCGCGCATCGACGCCAGCCTGAAGGATGGCGTGCTGACGCTGCGCATCCCCAAGCAGGCGTTTGCGCAGCCGCGCCGCATCGAGGTGCAGGCCGGCTGACCGCCGCGCCCGATCGAGCGCAAGGGGGCCCTGCGAGAGCGGGCCTCTGTTTCTTGCGCGCAGTCGCCGCGCCCGCGGCGCATACTGCGAGCGCAGCGCGCCCAGCGAGAGTCGGCCCCTCGCGGCGCCGGCTGCGGTGCCCGACGATGTGTGTCGACTCGCGCTTGGCATGAACCCCACCCCGACCGTCTCGCCGTGGCTGTGGGCGTCCGTCTTTGCGCAGACGTTGGCCGCCGGCTTGAATCCGCTGCAAGTGGCTCGGCGGCAGCGTGACGCACGGCTGGCGGCGTTGCTGCGAGTCGCGCTCGATTCGCCGCTGTATCGCGAGCGGCTGCGTCGTGCGCGCAGCGGCGGGCCCGACGCGCTGCGGGCGCTCGAGCCGGTCGACAAGCCCGAGCTGATGCAGCGCTTCGACGACTGGGCGACCGACCGCGCGGTGACGCGGGGTTCGGTGGAGCGGTTCCTCGAGGGCCGCCGGCTCGCCGACGCCTTTCTCGGCCGCTACCTGGTGTGGACCAGCTCGGGCACCAGCGGCACGCCGGGCATCTTCGTGCAGGACGAGCGCTGCCTCGCCGTCTACGACGCGCTCGATGCGCTGCGGCTGCGTGGGCCGGCGTCGCACACGCTGCCGCTGCCGGCGTGGAGCGCGGGCCATCGCTTCGCGTTCGTCGCGGCCACCGGCGGACCGTTCGCCGGCTCGGTGGCGATCGAGCGGCTGCAGCGGTTGCACCGCACGCAGGGCGCCTGGGGCTGGCCGGCGCCGTCGCTGCAGGCGTTGTCGGTGCTGACGCCGCTGTCGGAGCTGGCGCGTCAGCTGCAGGCATACCAGCCCAGCGTGCTGATCACCTACCCCAGCTGCGCCGCCGCGTTGGCGCAGCGCCAGCTCGACGGCGCCTTGCGGCTGCGGCTGACCGAGGTCTGGCTCGGCGGCGAGCAGGTGTCCGACGGCCAGCGTGCGCTGCTGCGCCGCGCCTTCGCGTGCCCGCTGCGCAACAACTATGGCGCGTCGGAGTTCTTCAGCATCGCCTGCGAATGCGAGCACGGCCGCCTGCACCTGAACGAAGACTGGGTGCTGCTCGAGCCGGTGGACCGCCAGCTCCGCCCTCTCGCGCCGGGCGAAGCGGCGCATGCGGTGCTGCTGACCCACCTGGCCAACCACGTGCAGCCGCTGCTGCGCTACCGGCTCGACGATGCGGTGCGGTTCACCGGCGAGCGCTGCCCGTGCGGCTGCGCGTTCGCGGTGATCGAGGTGCAGGGGCGCAGCGGCCACACGCTGGAGATGCGCGACGCGCACGACCGGCCGGTCACGCTGTTGCCGCTGGCCCTCGAGACGGCCATCGAGGAGGGCGCCCAGGTCACGCAGTTCC
>CAWGDT010000009.1:0-201340 GCA_963821365.1 uncultured Actinomycetes bacterium | reverse complement strand
CGTCTCCCTCCTCTTCGAGGAAATGCACGCCGAGGATCGAGGCGAGCCGCCGCAGGGCGGCGAGTTGCGTCGCGTCCCCGGCGGACAGCTCCTCGCCGGGCCGCCGCATCCAGAGCGCGTCGATCTCGGCGCCGAGACGCTGTGCAGAGCGCCACGCGCGACGCAGGACGCGCTGCGACCGCGGCTGCGGCTCGACCAGGGCGAGGACGCGCTCGGCGACCGCCTGCTTGCTGAGCGGATCGACCTCGGCGGCGCCGCGGCGAGCCTCGACGTCCTCGGCGACCTCCCGCAGGGCGAGCTCGCGCAGGGTCGAGAGGTTGTCCTGGCGGAAGAAGTTCAGGAGCGCCCGCTCCGCCTGCCCGCCGGGGTAGACCTTGCCGCTCCGCAGGCGGTCCTGGAGTGCCTCGGGGGAGAGGTCGACGAGGACGACCTCGTCCGCGTCGTTCAGCACGTGGTCCGGGAACGTCTCCCGTACGCGGACACCGGTCAGCTCGAAGACCGCGTCGTTCAAGCTCTCGAGGTGCTGGACGTTGACCGTCGAGACGACGTCGATGCCCGCGGCGAGGATCTCGTCGATGTCCTGGTACCGCTTTGCGTTCCCCGATCCGGGGGCGTTCGAGTGCGCGAGCTCGTCGACGAGCGCCAGCTCGGGTGCCCGGCGCACGACGGCGTCCACGTCCATCTCCTCGATCTCGAGCGCGCCGTGGCTCACGCGCCGGCGCGGTACGACCTCGAGCCCCTCGGCGAGCGCCGCGGTCGCCGGGCGGTCGTGGGGCTCGAGGTAGCCGATCACGACGTCCCGGCCCTCGGACTGAGCCTGCCGACCCTCCTGGAGCATGCGGTACGTCTTGCCGACGCCCGCCGCCATTCCCAGCAGGATCCGGTACCTGCCGCGCATGGCAAGGAGCCTAGGCGCCGAACAGGTTGTGCACGACGAGGTCGATCAGCTTGATCCCGATGAACGGCAGGATCATGCCACCCAGCCCGTAGATCAGCAGGTTGCGCCGAAGCAGCGCCGTCGCGCCGATCGCCCGGTACTTGACGCCGCGGAGGGCGAGCGGGATGAGAGCGGGGATGATCAGTGCGTTGAAGATGATCGCCGAGATGATGGCGCTGTAGGGCGTGCCCAGGTTCATCACGTTCAGGTCGTCGAGAGGACCGCGCGCACCCGGCGTCGCGGCGTACGTGAAGGCGAAGATCGCGGGAAGGATCGCGAAGTACTTCGCGACGTCGTTCGCGATCGAGAACGTCGTCAGCGCGCCGCGCGTGATCAGAAGCTGCTTCCCGACCTCGACGATCTCGATCAGCTTCGTCGGGTTCGAGTCCAGGTCGACCATGTTCCCGGCTTCCTTCGCAGCGCTCGTGCCCGTGTTCATCGCGACCCCGACGTCGGACTGCGCGAGCGCGGGAGCGTCGTTCGTCCCGTCACCCGTCATCGCGACCATCCGACCGCGGCCCTGCTCCTCGCGGATCAGCTCGAGCTTCCGCTCCGGCGTCGCCTCGGCGAGGAAGTCGTCGACGCCCGACTCCTGCGCGATCACGGCTGCGGTGACGGGGTTGTCGCCGGTGATCATGACCGTGCGGATCCCCATGCGACGAAGCTCGTCGAAACGCTCGCTCATGCCCCCCTTGACGATGTCCTTCAGGTGCACGACGCCGAGGACCCAGTTGTCCTGGGCGACGACGAGGGGCGTCCCGCCCGACTGGGCGACGCCGAGGACGAGCAGGTCGAGGTCGTCGGGCACCCGGCCGCCGTTCTCCGACACGAACCGCGTGACCGCATCGGCGGCGCCCTTGCGGAGGCTCCTGCCGTCGAGGTCGACCCCGCTCATGCGCGTCGACGCCGAGAAGGGGACGAACACGTGCTCGCCGAGCTCCTGCTCCCGGATACCGAAGCGCTCCTTCGCGAGCACCACGATCGAGCGGCCCTCCGGGGTCTCGTCGGCGAGCGATGCGAGCTGGGCAGCCTGGGCCAGGTCGAGCTCGGCGACGCCGCTCACGGGCAGGAACTCGGCCGCCTGGCGGTTGCCGAGCGTGATGGTCCCGGTCTTGTCCAGCAGCAGAACGTCGACGTCGCCCGAGGCCTCGACCGCGCGGCCGGACATCGCCAGCACGTTCCGCTGTACGAGCCTGTCCATTCCCGCGATCCCGATCGCCGAGAGCAGCGCACCAATCGTGGTCGGGATGAGGGCCACGAGGAGGGCGATCAGAACGGTCTGGGAGAGGTCGGTGCCGGCGTACAGGGCATACGGACGGAGGGTGACCGTGGCGGCGAGGAACGTGATCGTCAGACCGGCGAGGAGGATGTTGAGCGCGATCTCGTTCGGCGTCTTGCGGCGCTCGGCGCCCTCGACGAGGGCGATCATGCGGTCGAGGAACGACTTCCCCGGCTCCTGCGTGACCTCGATCACCAGCCGGTCGGAGAGCAGCCGCGTGCCGCCCGTGACCGCGGAGCGGTCGCCGCCTGCCTCGCGGATCACCGGTGCGGACTCGCCCGTGATGGCCGACTCGTCCACCGAGCCGACGCCTTCGACGATCTCGCCGTCCGCGGGAATGACCTGGCCGGCCTCGACGACGACGACGTCGCCGCGCCGGAGCTCGGGCGCAGGGATCTCCTCGATCCCCCCGTCTCCGAGCGACGGTAGGCGACCGTTGTCGTGCGCGTGGCCCGGAGCGCATTGGCCTGCGCCTTGCCGCGGCCCTCGGCGATCGCCTCGGCGAAGTTGGCGAAGAGCACGGTCAGCCACAGCCAGAGGGCGACGGTGCCCGTGAACCAGAGCGGCTCGTGGTCGCCGGAGCCGAAGAGATCCCGGAAGAAGATCGCCGTCGTGATCACGCTGCCGACCTCGACGATGAAGATGACGGGATTGCGGAAGAGCGTCCGCGGATCGAGCTTGCCGAACGACGCTCCGATCGCCGCGAGGACGATCTCGCGCGAGAAGATGGCGGTGGTCGGCCTGGTCACGTCGTCTCCTCGTCGAGGGAGAGGTTCAGCTCGAGGACGTTCACGGCGGGCTCGCCGAAGATGCCGAGCCAGCGGCCGTCGGTGTTGTCGTCGATCAGCTGGGCCACCCGTTCGGCCGGGATACCCCTGACCGCCGCAATGCGGGCGGCCTGCAGGCGAGCGTTCGCCGGGGAGATGTGCGGGTCGATCCCTGAGGCCGAGGTCGTGACCGCGTCGACGGGGATGTCGCCGACCTGGAGGCCGGGATTGTAGGGGCGCTCGAGCTTCAGGATCGCCTGCACACGTTCCCGCACCGCCTTGGCGAGGTCGGGGTTCGTCGGGCCGAGATTCGCGAACGTGGTCGCCGCGGCGTTGTACTCGGGCGACGTGGCCGACGGTCGCGGATGGAAGTACTGGGGCTTCGTGAAGGCCTGTGCGGCCAGCTTCGAGCCGACGACCTTGCCGTCGCGCTCGACCAGGCTCCCGTCGGCCTTGTCGGAGAAGACGAGCTGCGAGAACCCCGTCAAGGCCACCGGGTAGGCGACGCCGAACACGAGCGTGAGGACCACCACGGCGATCGCCGAGCGTCCGAGCAGCTGCATCACTGGAGCGCCTCCACGATCGGCCCGAGCGTGAGCGCCGGGAAGATCATCAGGCCGGCGGTGAGGATCACCACGCCGACGAGCAGCACGACGAATGTCGGGCCGTCGGTGCGGAAGGTTCCCGCCGACGGGGGCGCGGTCTTCTTCGCCGCCAGCGAGCCGCCCAGTGCGAGTGCGGCGACCAGCGGCGCGAAGCGACCGAGCCAGAGGGCGATCGAGCCGACGAGCGTCGAGAACTCGGTCGCGCCGTAGCCGGCGAACGCGCTTCCGTTGTTGTTCGACTGCGAGTCGTAGGCGTAGAGGGTCTCGGAGAAGCCGTGCGCCCCGGGGTTGAAGATGGACGCCAGCCCGCGATCGGTCGAGATCGCTATCGCGGTCAGGACGAGCACGATCGTCGGCACGAAGAGCGCTCCGACGGCCGCGAGCTTGATCTCCCTCGCCTCGATCTTCTTCCCGAGGTACTCGGGAGTGCGTCCGACCATGAGGCCCGCGACGAAGACGGCGATGACGATGTAGAAGAACATCCCGTAGAGGCCGGAACCGACGCCGCCCCAGATCACCTCCCCCGTGAACATGTTCGTGATCGGCACGGCGCCGCCCGCCGGGGTGAGGGCGTCGTGGCCGCCGTTGACCGAGCCGTTCGAGGCGTTGGTCGTCACCACCGCCCAGTTGACGGTGGACGCGATCCCGAGACGGACCTCCTTGTCGGACATGTTGCCGCCGCTCGAGCCGTCGCCGGCGGTGATGTTCACGCCCGAGTCCCGCAGCACCTGCGAGCCGTGCTGCTCCGCGGGGAGCGCGACGGCGATGCCGATGACCGTCATCGTCATCATGGCGGCGTAGACCGGGAACGCCTGGCGGCGTGAGCCGACCATGCGGCCGAACATGAAGACCTGGGCGACGGGGATGAGCAGGATGGCGAGCATCTCGAGCAGGTTCGTGAAGGCGTTCGAGCTCTCGAAGGGGACGGCCGAGTTCGAGTTGTAGAACCCGCCGCCGTTCGTCCCGAGCTGCTTGATCGCGATCTGGCTCGCCGCGGGGCCGCGCGCGATCGCCTGCTGGCCTCCCTCGAGCGTCGTCGCCGTCGCGGCTCCGTGGAACGTCTGGACGACGCCCTGCGAGACGAGGAGGATCGCGAGGATCAGCGCCAGCGGCAGCAGGATGTAGACGAGCGACCGGTAGAGGTCGACCCAGAAGTTCCCGACCGTGCCCGCCGACCGGCGCGCGAAGCCGCGGATCACCGCAGCGAGCACGGCCATGCCGAGCGCCGCCGAGACGAAGTTCTGCACCGCGAGCCCGGCCATCTGGCTCAGGTACGACATCGTGTACTCGCCGCCGTAGTACTGCCAGTTCGTGTTCGTGACGAAGCTCGCGGTCGTGTTCATCGCGACCCACGGGTTGACGGACGCGAGGCCGTCCGGGTTGAGCGGCAGATGACCCTGGAGCCGGAGGAGGACGTAGAGGAGGACGGCGAACACGGCCATGAAGACGAGCGCCGTGACCGCGTAGGGCTTCCAGCCCTGCTCCTGATCCGCCCTCGTTCCGACGAGCCGGTAGAAGCCGCGCTCGGGCGCCGCGAGCCAGCGCGGGACGCGCAGCGTGCCCGCGTAGACCCGCGCCATGTAGGCCCCGAGCGGGTAGGCGAGCGCCGTCAGGATCACGAGGTACAGGACGATCTGGGTGATGCCGTTGCCGGTCACGGGCGCTCACCACCCATCAGGGGTGCGATGACCACGCGGATGATCAAGAGGACGAGCGCAGTCGTCAGGACGAGGCCGAGAGCGATCACAGCTTCTCCCCGCGGAACAGCACGTAGACGAGGTACGCCAGGACGGCGAGGGACACGATCAAGCCGAAGACGTCGCCGGCCGACACGTCAGACCCGCTCGAACAGGAGGATGAGGGCGAGGGCAGCCGCGAAGCAGAGGACGGCGATGACGATGCCGAGCAGCTCCACCATCAGCGCGGCTCCAGCGCGTCGAGGATCGCGTCGAGGGTGGATCCGAACTCGTCGACGCGCTCACGGTCGTAGAGCGGCCCCGATCCGTCGGTCAGCAGGCGGTCGAGGAGCACGACGCCCCGCGCGGCGACCGGCCGCTCGAGATCGGCGAGCCGCGCCGCCACGGCGAGCAGCTGGTCGGATTCGGCCCGGACGACGCTGCGGTTGAAGGGCGACGCGCTCGGCAGATAGCTCGGGCGGGCGTCCCGGACGAGCGAGCGCAGCGAGTGCGCCAGGTCGAGCCGGTTCTTGGTCGCCACGAGCTCCTCGACACGCCACGAGAGCCGCAGAGGAGGGCGATTGCGCCGCGCGAGGTCGGCGTCGGCGGCCGCCCGCAGGGCCCGCAGAGCCCTGCGCGCCCTCAGCCTCCCCAGCCCGTGCCACACGCCTCCGAACGGCGCGTGCCGCGCGTCCCCACCGCGCATCGCGTGAACGTTCTTGCTCACGCCCCGACGGTAGGGGCGGCCGTCTGAGGACGTTCTTAAGGCTTCGCCTGCATCCCTAAGGAAGTTCTCAGGAAGGCGCGTCGGGGTTCACGAGGCGGTAGCCCGCACCGGGCTCCGTCAGGATGTAGCGCGGCCGCGCCGGATCCGGCTCCAGCTTGCGCCGGAGCTGCGAGACGAAGACGTGGATGTAGCTCGACTCGCGCTGGTAGGCGGGTCCCCAGACCTCCTGCAGGATCGTCTTGTGGGTGAGGAGCTTCCCCTCGTTGACGCCGAGCAGCCGCAGGAGATCGAACTCGTGCGGGGTCAGGTGCACGGGTCGCCCCGCCATCGTGACCGTGCGCTTCTCGAGATCGATCACGAGGCGGCCGAGCTCGAGCACGGGCTCGGTCGAGGGGCCGACCCGTCGCAGCACCGCGCGCAACCGCGCGAGCAGCTCTGCGATCGCGAACGGCTTGGTGACGTAGTCGTCCGCGCCGGCGTCGAGCGCGGTGATCTTCTCAGCCTCCTCGCCGACCGCGGAGACGACGATGATCGGCGCCTGCGTCCACTGGCGAAGCTCCCGGCAGACGTCGGTGCCGCGCCCGTCCGGCAGCAGGAGGTCGAGGATGATGGCCTCCGGAGGCTGCAGGCCGGCGGAGCTCACGGCCTCGGCCGCGGTCGTCGCCGTCGCGACGTCGTACCCCGCGCCCCGGAGGTTCGTCTGCAGCGCGCGCAGGAACTGCGGCTCGTCGTCGACGACGAGCACGCGCTGGCCGGTCAAGCCAGGACCTCCACCGGCAGCTCCACGGCGGGGAGCGCGAGCACGAACGACGCGCCCTGGCCGGGGCGCGACTCGACCCAGAGCCGGCCGCCGTTCGCCTCGGAGAATCCCCGCGCGATCGCCAGCCCGAGGCCCGGCCCCCGACGATCCGTTCCGCCGGGCACGCGGTGGAACGGCTCGAAGATTCGCTCCCACTCCTCCTCGGGGATGCCGGGCCCGCGATCCGTGACACGGATGAGGAGCTCTTGCCTCGTTGCGGTGACACGCACGTGCACGGGCTCTCCAGGGGGCGACTCCCTGAGTGCGTTCTCGAGGACGTTGACCAGTGCGCGCTGGATCTGGACGGCGTCGACGCTCACGAGCGGAAGGTCTGGCCGGGTGCTCACCTGAATACGCGCGGACTCGGGAAGCTCCTCGAGCGCCTGTGCGACGAGCTGGTCCGCGGTCCAGAGCTCCGGGATCGACTCGGCGGCCCCAGCCTGGAGCCGCGAGAGGTCGAGCAGATTCTCGACGAGCCGCTTGAGACGGCTGTGCTCGATACGGATCGTCCGGAGCAGCTGCTCTCGATCCTCGTCCGTCAGGTCGAGAACGCCGCTCTCGAGCCCGTCGAGGGCCTGCTCGATCGTCGCGAGCGGCGTCCGCAGGTCGTGCGAGACCGCCTGGATCAGCGCGGTCTTGATCGCGTCGCTCCGGCGAAGGGCCTCGGCCCCGAACGCCTCGCGCTCGAGGCGCTCTCGCTCGCGCGCCACCGCCAGAAGCGAGGCGAGCGCGGGCAGCAGCTGCTGCTGGACACGGAGCGCACCCTCCTCGCGCTCGGGCGTGTACACGGTGGCGACCAGGCGGCCGTCGACCGAGAGGGGATGCGGCGCCCCTTGCGGGGGCGTGCCCGTCTCCTTCCCTAGGACGATGCGCACCGACGAGACACCGATGACGTCGGCCGTCCGCTCCTCGATGCGACCGAGTTCCTCGTCGAGCAGGGTTCCACGCAGCAGCTCGGCGGCGATGTCGGCGAGCAGCGCGGCCTCTCGCTCGCGCTGCTCGGCCTCGTCCGCCCGGCGCCGGGCACGCGAGGCGAGGCTGCCGACGACGACGGCGGTGGTCAGGTACACGGCGAGCGCGAGCCAGTTCCGGCTGTCGGCCAGCGTCAGCGTGTGGGTCGGCGGCAGGAAGAAGAAGTTGAAGGCGAGCATGCTCGCCACCGCGACCGGCACCGCGTAGCCTCCATCCCCAGGCGACGGCGATCGGCAGGACCGCGAACACGTAGAGCACGCCGAGGCTCAGAACGGGAACGTGCGGCTCTAGGAGCCAGATCGCCACCGTGACGGTCGCCACTGCGGCCACTGACGCCGCCACGCCGGCGAGCGGTCCCTGGAGGCCAGCGGGGGACTGCGAGCTCCTCAACGCACCACCCGGTCGAACACGACGGTCACTCGGGGCGCACGTGCCGTCGGGCGCTCGATCGCCATCGCAGCATCATCGCAAGACCCTCTCACGCGTGCGCGTCGGCTCCTCGAGGCTTCGTCCTCTTGGCCGGCCGGCCCACAATCGCGCGATTGAAGATCGGGTCCGGTCCGCCTAACGTGGAGCCGTACCGATTCGCACTGGACCGCGTGCTCGCACGGGCGGGTGGCTTGCGCGCCGGACGCAACGTCGGGGGAGGGAGAGCCACAACCAGGAGGGAGTCGACAATGTCCGAGCTCAAACGGCCGCTGCGCGTCGTCCGCGCCCGACGCTGGACGTTCCTGTCGAGCGCCCTGCTCGTCGTCGCGGCGAGTGTCGCGGCGGCCCTGAGCGCCGGTGCCGACGCGCGCTCCGCGGCGACGCCGTCCAACGCGTCACCGCCGGCCATCACGGGGACGGCCGTCGTGGGCGAGACGCTGACCGCCGCGCGGGCTCGTGGACCGGGACGCCGCCGCTCGCCTTCGCGCTCGCGTGGCAGCGCTGCGACGCGAGCGGCGGGAGCTGCGGCGCCATCGCGGGCGAGACCGGGCAGACCTACGTCGTCATCGCAGCGGACATCGGCTCGACGCTCCGCGTCGTCGAGACGGCGACGAACGACGAGGGCTCGGTGAGCGCCGCGTCGGCGCAGACGGCCGTGGTCACAGCGCAGACGCGCGCCAGTGAGCACGGGCGATCCCGTCATCTCGGGCTCGACGGTCGAAGGTGCGACGCTCACGACCACGACGGGAACGTGGACCGGCACGTCGCTCGCCTATGCCTACCAGTGGGTGCGCTGTGGTGCGGACGGCGGCCTGCCCGACGGCTCCGACTGCCCCTCGATCCCCGGGGCGACCAGCTCCTCCTACTCCCTCGGCGCCGCCGATATCGGGCGTCGGCTCCGAGTCCAGGTCACCGCCGCGAACGCCGCGGGCTCCGCGACCGTTGGCTCGAATCCGACGGCGCTCGTGGAGCAGTCGACGACGAGCGGGCCGCTGCGGGTGGTCGTCGAGCCGTCCATCAGCGGGACGCTCGTGCAGGGTCGCCTCCTGCTCGCGAGCGTCGGCACCTGGGCCGGCCAGACGCCGATCTCGTACGCGTACCAGTGGATGCGCTGCGGCGCCGACGGTGGCCTGTCGGACGCCTCGAACTGCACGTCGATCTCCGATGCCGACACGTCCACCTACACGCTCGCCAGCGACGACGTCGGCTCCCGCATCCGCATCCGGATCACGGCCTCGAACAGCCTCGGAGTGCAGACGGTCGCGTCCAACCCGACGGCCGCGGTCCAGTCGTCGTCGACGACGACTCCCTCCCAGGCACCCTTCAACACGCGCACGCCGGCGATCTTCGGGACCGCCGCGCGCGGCGAGACGCTCACGTCGACCGTCGGAGTCTGGACCGGGACGGCCCCACTCCTCTTCTCCTACCGGTGGCTGCGGTGCCCCGCGAACGGCGGGCAGGCGACGGGCTCTGACTGCCCCGCGATCACCGGCGAGACGGGGACGCAGTACGACCTGACCGCCGACGACGTCGGACGCCGTCTCCGCGTGCAGGTGACGGCCCGCAACACGCTCGGCTCGGCGACGGCGACCTCGGACCCCACGCCTCTCGTCCAGGCGACCTCCACGACTCCGCCCGCGCCGACCACGCTGCCGCCGGGTGCGATCCGGCTCCCGAACGGCAAGTACTCGATCCCGGTCACGAGCGTCTCCGAGCCCGAGCGCCTCGTCGCCGAGCAGATCGTGTTCACCCCGAACCCGGTGCGGTCGCGCGAGCGCCCGCTCGAGCTGCGCGTCCGCGTCCTCGACACTCGTGGGTACGTCGTGCGCGACGCGCTCGTCTTCGCGCGCTCGACACCGGTCGTCACGTCGGCGCCGGGCGAGCAGCCGAGCGCCCGGGACGGGTGGGCGCGCCTCCGCATGACAGCCCGCGCGGAGTTCCCACTCGAGGGCGGCCGGAGCGTCCAGTTCTTCGTCCGCGTGCGCAAGGCGACGGACGACCTGCTCGCGGGGGTCTCGAACCGGCGGCTCGTCCAGGTCGCCACGGCCGGCTGACGACGGCCGGCGACAGGGACACGCCAAGATCCGCGGTGACCCCGGCGCGTCCGTGGTCCCGCGGAGGCGTGGCCTATGCACGTCCCGCCGCGGCCGGAGGCCGGCTTGGCCGGCCGGGAGGCCAAGCTCAGGGCGACCCGTGCGCGACCCAGAAGGAGGGGCACGTGGGGGAACCATGGGGTTCCCCCACGCTATTAGCCGTGGATCGAGGCGATGACGGGGATGATCAGGATCGCGACGATGTTCGCGATCTTGATCATCGGGTTGATCGCCGGGCCGGCGGTGTCCTTGTAGGGGTCACCGACGGTGTCGCCCGTGACGCCGGCCGCGTGGGCCTCGGAGCCCTTGCCGCCGAACGCCCCGTCCTCGATCAGCTTCTTCGCGTTGTCCCAGGCGCCGCCGCCCGACGTCATCGCGATCGCGAGGAAGAGGCCGGTGACGATCGTCCCGATCAGGAGGCCGCCGAGCATCTCCGGCTTGATGATCCCGACCACGATCGGGATCGCGACGGGGATGAGGGCCGGCACGAGCATGCTCTTGATCGCCGAGCCGGTGACGATCGAGATCGACGACGCGTAGTCCGGCCGTGAGGTGCCCTCCATGATCCCCGGGTCCTCGCGGAACTGGCGCCGCACCTCCTCGACGACCTCGCCGCCGACGCGCCCGACGGCCGTCATCGCCAGGGAGGCGAACAGGAACGGCATCATCCCGCCGACGAACAGGCCGGCGATGACCCAGGGGTCGGCGAGGTCGAACGTCACGTTCAACCCCTCGTCCGCGAGCCCGCGCACGTACTCGTCGAACAGGATCAGCGCGGCGAGGCCCGCCGACCCGATCGCGTAGCCCTTCGTGACGGCCTTCGTCGTGTTCCCGACCGCGTCGAGCGGATCGGTCACCTCGCGCACCGACTCGGGCATGTCCGCCATCTCGGCGATCCCGCCGGCGTTGTCCGTGACGGGGCCGTACGCGTCGAGCGCGACGATCAGACCGGTCATCGACAGCTGTGCCATGACCGCGACGCCGATGCCGTAGATTGCGACTCGCCCGCTCGGCCCGCGTAGTACGCACCCACGACGCCCGTGGCGATCACGAGCACCGGGAGAGCGCCGTTGCCTGCATGCCGTACGCGAGGCCCGCGATGATGTTCGTCGCGTGGCCCGTCGTCGAGGCCTCGGCGATCTTCTTGACCGGATGCCAGCGCGAGCCCGTGTAGTACTCGGTGATCGCGACGAGCAGGAACGTGATCGCGAGACCGATCAGGGCCGGCACGTAGAGCTGCCAGAACGAGAAGCGGTCGCCGTCGAACGCCAGGGTGACCGGGATGAACCCGATCGCCGACAGCACCGTCGCGACGATCACGCTCTTGTAGAGCGCGTTGATGATCGCGTTCTCGCCGCGCCCGACCCGTGCGAAGAACGTCCCGATCACCGACGCGAGGATCGACATGCCGCCGAGCGCGAGCGGGTACAGCCAGAGCTCGCCCGACGGGAAGGCGGTGCCGAGCAGCATCACCGCGACCGCGGTCACGGCGTACGTCTCGAAGAGGTCGGCGGCCATGCCGGCGCAGTCGCCGACATTGTCGCCGACGTTGTCTGCGATCACCGCGGGGTTCCGCGGGTCGTCCTCCGGGATGCCGGCCTCGATCTTGCCGACGAGGTCGGCCCCGACGTCGGCGGCCTTCGTGAAGATGCCGCCGCCGAGACGGGCGAAGACCGAGATCAGCGAGCCGCCGAACGCGAGGCCGATCAGGTCGTCGACCGCGGACTCGGGCGAGTTGCCGAGCCAGCCGGTGAGGACCCAGTAGTAGCCGGCGACGCCGAGCAGGCCGAGGCCGACGACGAGCAGGCCCGTCACCGAGCCGGCGCGGAACGCGACCCGGAACGCGGGGCCGACGCCCTCCCGAGCCGCCTCGGCGGTGCGCATGTTCGAGCGCACGGCGACGTTCATGCCGATGAAGCCCGCCGCCGCGGACAGAATCGCACCGATCAGGAAGCCGATCGCCGTCCCCCAGCCGAGCTCGTTGTAGAAGCCGAGCGCGAGGAACGGCACGACCGCGACCATCGCGATGGTCGTGTACTGCTTGGTGAGGTACGCCGCGGCGCCCTCCTGAACGGCGCGGGAGATCTCCTGCATTCGCGCGTTCCCCGCCGGCTGCTTGAGCAGCCACCAGGTCAGGTACAGGCCGTAGGCGATCGCGACGCCCGCACAGACGAGCGCGAACAGCACGGCGTGGTCAACGAAGAAGTCCATCCATCCTCCGGGTCAAGGCGCACAAAGAGACGCCGGACTGGCGTCAGCGCGGGGGATTATGCAGCACAAGCCGCCGGTATGCCGCGGGGATCGGCACTCACGTGCCGCGAGTGCGCGTCTCAGCCGATCGCCGGCACCGTGGCGCGCACCTGCTCGGCGTAGATCTCCGCGAAGCTCGCGCCCTCGGTATGCCGCGCGATCTGGCGCTCGGCGGCGTTTCGCTCGGGGAGCCGAAGCCACGACGCGGCGCCGATCTCCTCCGCGACGGGCAACACCCACTCGATCAGCCGCTCGACCCGCGCGCGCGCGGGGAGTACGTCGCCTCGCTCGAGGTCGATGAGCTCGCCCGAGAGGCCGTTGCGAATCGCGCGCCACGTGTTCTCCTCGATCAGCCGCGTGCGGCTGCTCCGGCAGCGGCTCGCCCTCGTCCAGGGCCCGCGCGCAGCGGGCGGTCAGCGAGACCATCAGCGCTGTGAGCGACTGCGCCTCGCCGAGGTCCGGCTGTGCGTCGCAGAAGCGGAGCTCGACGGTGGGGAACGACAGGTGCGGGCGCACGCTCCACCAGATCTGCGTCGGCTCGTCGATCGAGCCGGTGCGGTAGAGGAAGCGCACGTAGTCCGCGTAGTCGCGCCACGAGCCGAAGGGGTCGGGTACGCCGCAGCGCGGGAAGAAGCGCGTGAACACCTGCGTCCGCGCGGAGTGGAGCCCGGTGTCGACGCCCTCGTGGAACGGCGAGCTCGCCGAGACGGCGAGCAGCTCCGGGAGCCAGTTGCGGAGCGCGGACACGACGCGCACCGCACGGTCGGCCCCCCTGATCGCGACGTGGGTGTGCACCCCGAACGTGTTGTTGCGCCAGACGACGTAGCGAAGGATCTCGTCGTTCCGGCGGTAGTGCGGCGTGTCGATGATGCGCTGGTCGCGCCAGCTCGCCCACGGGTGCGTACCCGTCGCGCCGAGCGTGAGGCCGAGTGGCTCGACGACGGCTGCGAGCTCGCCGCGCCGCTCCGCGAGCGCCGCCGGGACGTCCGCGAAGGACGCCTGCTTCCCGGTCTTGACCTCCGCCTCGGACGCGATGAGCTCGCCGGCGAGGTTCGGCTCGAGCGCGGTGCCCCGGGCCGCGGCCTGCACGGCCTCGAAGCGGTTGACGAGGTCGAGCGTCTCCGGATCGAGGAGGGCGAACTCCTCCTCGACCGAGACGGTGAAGTCGTCCGCCTCCTCGAAGCGCTCGTAGGCCTCCTCGAGGATGCGCTCGTACGGCCTGCCGCCGGTCGACTCGCCCATGAAGCGGGAAGGCTAGCCAGACCCGGACCGGCTTTCGGGGCATGCCCCTATGTCGCGATCTCCAGCAGCCGCCGCGCGATCCCGGCCCAGCTCCAGCGATCCTCGACCACCCGGCGCACCGTCGCGCGCAGCGTCGTGCGATCCGCGACGGACAGCGCGAGAACCTGCGAGAGCAGCTCGCGCAACGCGACGGCGTCACCGGTCGGGAACGAGACGAGCCGCGCGAGCGCGGGCGGCAGCACCGCCTCGATCTCCGCCGCGACCTCCGCCAGGCCGGAGTGGCGCGACACGACGGGCGGGCATCCCGCGGCCGCCGCCTCGGCTGCGACCATGCCGAACGCCTCCGGAAACACCGACGGCACGACGCAGGCGTCCGCGAGCGCCAGCAGATGGCGGAGGTGCCGGTGCTCGAGCGGGCCGGTGAAGAGCGCCCGGACGCCTTCCGCCGCGGCGAGCGCCTCGAGCGCGGCTCGCTCGGGGCCGAAGCCGACCACGACGACATGCGCGTCGACCCCGCGCAACGCCTCGAGCAGCACGTGCACGCCCTTCTGCTCGATCAGCTTTCCGAAGTAGACGACCGTCGGCAGGTCACCGTCGAGGAAGGACCCGAGCCGCGCGGCGTTCCCCTCGTCCGGACGCCGCTCGTCCGCGTTGCCCGGATTGGGTGGGTCGCGCCGCGCCTCGTCGAGCAGCGCGGCGAGCGCCGTCTCGCGCGCCTCGGGTCGCCAGAGGTCGACGTCGACACCGGGAGGCACCTCGTGCACGTGCGCGACGGGGCCGCAGAGCTCGGTCAGCACCTCGCGGATGTGCGCCGAGCCGACGAACGTCGCGCGCGCGCCGGCGAGCGCCTCTGCCCCCCACGCGCCGAGGTCGGGCCGCCCGCGCATCGCGTACTCGAGCTCCGAGCCGTGCGCCTTGACGGCGAACGGGGCGCCAGAAGCGAGTCCCACGGGGCCGCCGAGGAGGATGTGGTTCGCGAACACGAGGTCGGCCGGGAGCTGCTCCCGCACCGCCGCGGCGTTCGCCTCCACCCAGCGCTCGAGCTCTTCCCGGGTGCAGTCAGGGACGCGTCGAACGTCGTCGAAGCCCTCGTAGCGGTCGAGCACGAAAGTCGGAAGGAAGCCGCCCACGTCCGGGCGGACCGTCGCGGCTCCTCCGAGGTCGTACACCTCCGGGCGGAGCTCTTGACTCAGCACGGTCACGTCGTGACCCGCACGGCTCCACTCGCGCGCGAGCGCGCGCGTGTAGACGTTGGAGCCGGTGCCGCCGAGGAGATAGCCGTGCCAGAGCAGGATGCGCATCCGCACATCCTGCCCTGGGACGGGCCGGACAGGTGCAATGCGATAGGCCCGACGTGAGGCAGCCGCCTGGGTCCTCACGTCGGGCCTGTGCCGCCTCCACCGACCGCCGGCACGGGCGTAGCCCGGTGGCTACACCCGCGCCGGCGCCGCGCCGACCGGTGAAGGGCGCCGCCGCCGGTGGCACGCGTCCGCTCCTCGCCCCCCGCCGTCCGTCCCGGGACGGACGAACGCGAGCCAAGCGAGACAACGGCCGATTGTCGGCCACCGACGGCTCCCCCGCAGCGACGGGGAAATCGCCCGCGAATTCCGCGACGACGAGCGGCCACCCGTGTGAGGCCGTCAGGCGACCTCCGGGGGCGGCTTCCTCGCGCATCGTGGTCATCGCAGGCGATCGATCCCTCATCGTCCTACTACCAGCTGTAGTGCTTCTTCTTGAACGACCAGATCGACACCGAGATGTCGTTGTCCCAGGCGTTCATCTGTCTGCGCGGACGTCTGCGACACGGTCGCCGAGTTGGAGACCGCAGCGGGCCCGCTCGTCGCGGTGCCGCCGTTCGCATTCGCCGCACCGCCGGTGCCGGCTCCGCCGCTGGCGTTGCCTGCGCCGGTCTGGCTGGCGATCACGTCGCCGCCGACCGCAGCCGTCTCGTTCAGGCCGGAGACCGCGTCCCCGGTCGTGTTGACTGAGCCGTACGTGTCGCCGCCGCGACCGGTCGAGCCACCCTGGCTCGTCGTTGACGTCGTCGTCGTCGTCGGATTGGCGGTCTGGGTCGCCGTGAAGCTCCCGTTCGTGTTGCTACCGCCGTTCGCCGACGAGGTTGCCGACTGCGAAGTGGTGTCAGACACCGGGCCGGCCGCGCCGCCTGTGGCGGACTGACCGAGGGTGTTGCTGCCACCGTCACCACCGCGACCGCTGTCGCCACCGACCGCGTACGGGTCGCCACCGTCGCCCGAGTTGGGTGAGCTGGTGGAGCCGCCCGTGCCGCCGGTTGCGCCGGATCCGGCCGTACCGCCCGGAGCCGCACCGCCCGTGGCGCTGCCGCCCGTGCCGGAACCGCCGGCGCCGCCGGCCGCTCCGGTCGAGTTGCCGGCGTTGCCGCCGTCGCACGACGCGATGATCGCGCAACCGCCGCCGTTGCCGCCGGAGCCCGCCGAGGAGGACGACGCTCCGCCGCTGCCGGTCGTGCCGGCACCGCCGGCCGAGCCGCCACCGACACCACCGGCGCCGCCCGTGGCGCCCGACGCTGCCGCGCCGCCGCCACCGCCGTTACCGGAGTCGGACGAGGTGTCGCCACCCCGGCCGGTGTCAGCGTTGCCGCCACGGCCGCTGTTGCCGCCGTCGGCGGACTGACAACCGCCGGCCTTGACGCCGCAGCTGTTCTCTGCGTCGCCGCCGGACGACGTGTTGTCGCCCTCACGGTTCGAGTTGCCCGCAGCGGAGAGACCGCCGTTGGCGTCCTGGTCGACGTCGCTCTTGGCCGAGTTGCCGTTGTCGACGACCGACTTGGTCTCGTTGTCGTTGTGGATCGAGCCTCCGTCGTTGCCGACGGAGTTCGTGTTGGCGCCCGAGATGTTCCCCGAGGTCGCCGCGCCCGTCGAAGACGTGGCGCTCTGGCTCTGGGTGGTGTCGTAGTTACCGGTGTTGACATACCCACCGTCACCGCCCTCGCCCTTGCCACCGATGGCGATGCCACCGTCGGCGGATGCGGGCCCTGACGTCGCAGTGCCGGTCTGGACGACCGATGCGCTCTGGACCGACGCCTGGACGTTCGCCTTCAGAGCGTCCTTGTTGAACCCGATGTCCGCCATTGCGGTCGACGGAATCAGGAGCCCAACTGCGATCACTCCGAGTGCGAGCAGTTTGCGTGACACGTATTTCACCTCTTTCGTCACTGCCGAATGAACGATCTGCCCGCCGGACCAGCGTCCGGCGAGTCACGTGGCATGACGAAAGGTCAGACGGGGACGTCTACCGGTGAGAGGACGTCGATCGGCCGCCTGACGGCCGATCCTTCTCGCGCTCGCTGCAGAAGCGGCGGCACGAGCGCGAAGGCCGCGAGGATCGCTGCGATCCCCGAGGGCCCCGCGCCGGACGACGCTGCTGCTGCGAGTGCGGAGATCCACTGTGGTGGATCTCCCGCCGGCGGGAGCGGCGGCTCCGTACCGGCGTCTCCGTCTCCCGCGTAACCCTCCGGGCGCGTGTCGAAGCGCGCTTGCGTGGGACGCGGGGCGGAAAACTGTGTCATCGAGGTCGACCCCGGGATGGGTCGCCCGGCGCCCGGCTCGGAGCGCACGGGCGGGAAGCGCGGCGTGGTCGCGCGCATCCGGAGTGCTGCAGCCGAGGAGCGGTGATGGGACAACGGATGGGACAACGGATGGGACAACGGATGGAACAGCGCAGTGTCGGCGTCGTCTGGAGCGCCGACCGCGATCGCGCCTCCAGGAGAGGCGGCAAGGCCGACGGCCGCCGCGGACGAGGCAGGCGCCGATTCGGGAGCGGCCGAGAAGAGAGTCGGGGCGGCCGACGGAGGAGAGCAGAAGGCCGAGAGATCCGGGCTCGTCATCGATGCCGACCCGCCCGCGACCGACTGCACGGCGCCCTGCTGGACGATCGCGCAGTTGCCGACGACCGCCGAGCCGGCGATGCCGCCCGCTGACGTCGACTCTGCGACCGCGAACTGAACGACGATCGACTGCTGGGTCAGATCCTGGACATCGAGTCCCGAGACGCCGATGCTCTCCTGGACGCCGTCCTGGACGACGAGCGCGCGGTTCGTCGCGCTCGCGTCGCTCGAGGCGAGCGTGCCCTTCGCGCTCCCCGCCTGCTGCGTCGTCGTCGCGGTCGTCGAGCCTTCCTGGCCGACGTACACCATCTGCATCACCGTCTGAGATCCGAGGCCTCCGCCGCGCGCCGCACGCTGCTCGACGTTCTGGTCGACCCGGGAGAGCGCGCCGGAGGCGCTCCGTGCGCGCGCGGTGCCGGCGACGGGCCGCGGCGGGGCGACCCCGCTCTGTGCGACGACCGAAAGGGCGTCGCCGCTCTGCTCCACGAGCGTCAGCTGTCCCGCCCACTGGTCGGTCGTGCCACCGGCCACCAGCGCGTCCTGGACGACGCGCTGGTCGACGTCGGCCACGGTCGCCGCAGACGCCTCTCCGTCGGCGAGGACGGTGCCCGCAGTGCGAAGCGAGACGTCGCGTTGCGCCGAGCGAACGTCTGCGCGGGCACGCTGGACGAGGTCGATCTCCTGGCCGCTCCACTGCCCTGCGGTGCCGTCGTCGCCTTGGTCGCCTTCGTCGACCAGCACCGTCTGCTCGACATGCTGCGCAAGGTCTCCGTGGGCGACGGCGGAAGCGACGCTCGCCACGCGGTTGACCCGTGGGCCGAGCAGGTTGGCCGTCGCGACGGTCTCCACGTCGGACTGCATCGCCGCGGCCGTTGCGTCTGCGACCTGGTCGACCGAGACGAGCTGGCCCGCGAACCGTCCATCGACGTCGCCGTCCTGCGAGATCGCCTGCGTGACGTCCGCAGTGACGATCGCCTGCGCGTCGGCGACGGCGACGTTGGCCTGATCGGCGGTTTCGGAATTGTTGGTGGTTTCCACCGCGGAGGCGGTCGAACCGGTTTGCACCGGTTGGCCCGTCCAGTCCCACGTCCAGTTCCAGATCCAGATGCAGGATCCGCATGGAACCTGGGCCGCCCAGTCCCACTGCCACATCCAGTTGGGTGCCCCGTCACGTGTCCAACTCCAGTTCCAAGTCCACGATCCTGCGGCCAGCTCGTCGCTGGTGGCTGTCCGGGACGTCACCTGGCCGAACTGTGCCCCGTTCGCGCCGCTCCAGACCCAGTTCCACGAGGACGGTTGCGTGTCGAGCAGTGCCTGTGCGGTCTCGGACTCGTCGCGATCCCAGTTCCATGTCCATTCCCAGATCTGGAGGCCGTTTGCTCCGGGCTGCTGGAGATGGTCGCCGTCGACGACGACCGAGACGTTGGTGTCGAGCCCGTTGGTCGTGGTCGAGACCGCGGATCCGGCGCCTGCCGGGCCGCTGCCGACCGCTGCGGTGCTCTGCTGGGCGATCGCACCCGACGCACCGGGGCTGCCGACCCGGATCGAGACGTTCGTGTTCTGGACGCCGTTCTGGGTCGCCGTGGCGGTCGCCCCGTCGGGACCTGAGGTCTCCGCGGCGGCGACTGCCGTGTTGGTCTGAGTGACTGCCCCGTCCGATCCGGGTGAAAACACGCGGATCGAGACGTTGGTGTTCGTCGCGCCATCCTGTGTGGCGACGGCGGCCGCGCTCTCGTCGACCGAGCTCTGGCCACCTTCGGGGGGCGTAACCGACGTGGACGCGGTCGCCGCGGCGGCATTTGCCTGTTCGACTGCCGCATTGTCGCCGGGGCTGCCGACGCGAACGCTGACGGCCGTGTTCTGCACGTCGGATTGCGCCGCCTCTGCGGCCGCGCTTGCCGACTGGTCGCTCGTTGCGGGAGACGATGTCTCCGCGGCTGCCGTCGCCCCGGCGTTGGCCTGCGCGTCGTTTTCCTGCGAAACCGGCGAGTTGTTCCCCGGCTCGTCGACGTGGACGCTGACCTGGCTGTTGCCGACGCCCTCCTGGTCGGCGGTGGCGGCTGCGTTTGCCGCCTGGCCGACCGAGGTGTCCTGCTCGCCGGTGCTACCGGTCGCCGGGCCGTCGTCCGCGGGCTGGCTGCTCGAACTGCTCGAATCGTCCGCGCCGGCCGCATCGTTCGTCGGAGCGGGAGAGCTCGTGCCCTCGGAGGCCGGGGTCGCGTGGCCGCTCCCTGCCGGGGTCGAGTCCGCCGGGGTATTCGCCGTGGCGCTTGCGGGCGGGCCGTCGCCCTCGGAGGCCGTCCCCGCTGCGACTGTCGCTCCGCCCGCTCCTTCGGAGGGGCTCGACGAGTCCTTGGCCGACGGGCCCGCCGCTTCGGCAGGGCCCTCGTCGACGCCTGCCGCCTGCTGGGACGCGGGACCACCGGCAGGCTCGCTTTGGGTGGCATCCGCGCTCGCTGCCGTGCCATCCCCGGCGTACACCGCCGGCGCGGCGATGAGCGCAGTAGCAACAGCGACGCCGAGAAGACCGATGCGGAGTCTTCCGACGCTGCTCGCGGTTCCCAGCGAGTCCACCCCCTTTGCCCGTCGCGCCCGGCGCCCCTCTTCGCCGTGACGTCCCTCGCATCAAGGGTAGGACTGGGGTTGCGGCATTCCTACCCCAATTTCGGCGCTTTCGAGGGATATTCGGCCTGTTGGTGGACGGTTACTCGCGGCGAAATGTTTCCAAGAAACCTCAAACAGGCCGCGCACGGGCGTGACTGCTGGAATTCGCTCGCGAAAGCGCTCAGGTGAGGTGGAAGTAGAGCGCGTACAGCAGCTCGACTGCCGGATTGGACGTGTGCACCTGCACGTCCTGGGGGGAGTCGATCAGAGCCTGCGTGTAGTTGAACACGATCTTGACGCCGGCGTCGACGAGGCGATCTGCAGCCTCCTGCGCCGACTCGGCCGGGACAGCCAACACGCCGACCACGATGCTGCGATCCCGCACGATCGCGTCGAGGTCGTCCATGCGGCTCACCGGCACGCCGCCGAGCGTCGTCCCGACCTTCTCCCGGTCGTTGTCGAACACGGCGGTGATCGTGATGCCGTGCTCCGCGAAGATCGGCGACGAGGCGATGGCTGCGCCGAGGCGCCCCGCCCCCACGAGCGCGATGTTGTGCTGGCCCTGGGTGCGCAGGATCTTGCGGATCTCGGAGAGTAGGGCGTCGACCGAGTACCCGACGCCGCGCTTGCCGAATTTGCCGAAACCCGACAGGTCGCGGCGGATCTGTGTCGCGTTGATGTTCGTGTACTCGGCGATCTCCTGCGAGGAGATCCGGTCCTTCCCCATCTTGCGAGCCTGCGTCAGCACCTGGAGGTACCGACTCAGGCGCGCTGCGACACCGACCCCCAGACGTTCCGCCACGACCACCTCCACGAAAGCTTGTGACAACGGCGCACATTGTGCCGACGGCCGCACGCCCGCGGCCGGGGAACCGTCCGCCAACCGGGTTCGTAACGTCCAGGGACGCGCGGTCAACCGGGCGTGTCCTTCCTGTTCAACCGGGTGTTCCCCCGGTTGTCAGCCCCGGGACCCTGCGTTACTGTTGAACCGTGACGAGCGGGGGAGTGCTGTCCGCGATCCTGTCGGATCAGCCCGACGACGTGCTGGCGGACCTCAAGCGCCAACTCGAGAAGCGCATCGCCGAGGCGCGCGACACGATCGCCCAGTCCGAGAGCGAGCTACGCCTCGTGGAACAGGCGATCGCCGCCCGGGGGCCCCGCGCAACTGGCGGCGCGTCGGCCGTGGACGCCGAGCGCGAGCGGAAGGCCGACGGGCGCTTCGAGGGAATCCCGCGCCACAGGATCCTCGCCGTCGCGAGCGCGCTGCATGAACAAATCACGCCCGCCCGTGTGGTCGAGGCGTTCGCCGAGCGCGGCGAGACGGTCAACGTCGAGCAGATCCGCATCGCCTTGAGCCGGATCGCGAAGGACGGCAACCTGACGAAGATCGGCCCGAGCCTGTACGCCGTGCCTGGGACGCAGCTCGCCGACCCCGACGCGTCGCAGCCCCAGGAAGCGGCGATGCGGCAGGCACCGGAGAGTGAGACGGGCACCACACGTGATCCGTTCCGGCGAGGCGTGCTGGGCGCCGCCTTCAACCGGAATGCGTTCCGACGAACCTCCTGAGCGCCTCCTCGTCGACGACGTAGCGACACCGCTCGATCCCGTCGACCTCGACGACGGGAATCTGCTCGCGGTACCGCCGCTCGAGCACGGGATCGGTCGTGATGTCGACCACGACGAACGCGTCGCCGCAGACGTTTCGTACCGCCGCCACGGCCGGCTCACAAAGATGGCACCCCGGAGCGGTGAACACGACGACGGACGCCATTTCCCGGCTCGTCCAGCCGAGATCGGCTACGGGTACAGCCCGCGCGTCGTGGTCGCCTCGGCCACCCGCTGCACCGCGAGCCCGTACGCGGCCATCCGCATGCTCGTCCCGAAGCGCTCGCGCGCCGACCAGGTCTCCTCGAATGCGCGCACGACGATGTCGTTGAGCTTCGCATTCACCTCGTACTCCTTCCAGAAGTACTCCTGGAGCCCCTGGACCCACTCGAAGTACGAGACGACGACGCCGCCCGCGTTCGCGACGACGTCGGGGAGGACGAGAACGCCGCGGTCCTCGAGAATCTCGTCCGCGCCCGGCGTGGTCGCGCCGTTCGCCGCCTCGCAGATCAGGTGCGCCTTGGTCCTCGGTGCGTTGTCGGCGGTGATCGCCTGCTCGAGCGCGGCGGGGACGAGGACGTCGCACTCCAGCTCGATCAGCTCGTCGTTCGTCGCATCTTCCGTTCCGGGGAGCGCTTCGAGCTTCCCGTGCTCGGCCTTGTGGGCGACCGCCGCCTGGACGTCGATGCCGTACGGGTTCACGACCGCGCCCGTGGAATCCGACAACGCGATCACGCGCGCGCCCTCCTCGGAGAGCAGCCGGGCGAGGTTCCGGCCGACGTTCCCGAACCCCTGGATCGCGACCCGCGTGTCGGGGAACCGGCGCCCCTCCTTCTGGAGCGCGGTGCGGATGCAGTAGAGGACGCCGCGCGCGGTCGCTCCGTCGCGGCCGACCGAGCCGCCGATCGCGAGCGGCTTGCCCGTGACGACGCCGAGCACGGAGTGGCCGACGTTCATCGAGTACGTGTCGAAGATCCAGGCCATGACCTGCGCGTTGGTGCCGACGTCCGGCGCCGGGATGTCTTTCTCGGGCCCGATCTCGTTGATGATCTCCGTCGTGTAGCGCCGCGTGAGCCGCTCGAGCTCGTCGGCGGTGAGGTGCTTCGGGTCGCAGACGACGGCGCCTTTCGCGCCGCCGAAGGGGAGCCCCATGAGGGCGCACTTCCACGTCATCCACATCGCGAGGGCCTTGACCTCGTCGCGCGTCACGGCCGGGTGGTAGCGGATGCCGCCCTTGGCCGGCCCGCGCGTCACGTTGTGCACGACGCGGAAGCCCTCGAAGACCCTCGTCCTGCCATCGTCCATCGAGACGGGGACCGAGACCTCGACGGATTTCTTGCACTCCGAGAGAACGCTGATCAGGTCCGGGTCGACGCCGAACGTCTCGCCGACGCGACGGAGCTGCGCCCGGGCGAGCGCGTAGGGGTTCTCACGAAGGTGGGTGGCCGCCTCGGTGGTGCTCATCGGCTGCTGCGCGCGCCTCGCACGACCCGGGTGACTCTAGCGCAACCGGAAGGGGATGCCGACGACGGTCGGCTCTCCCCCGCCGACGGGCACGCCGAGGATTCGCAGCTCGTAGCCACCGGCCGGCAGCCGCGCCCCGCGCGGGCCGCGACCGGTCACGCCGAAGGCGTATCGCCCCGGCAGGACGTCGCGGAGCCGGACGAGCGTCCCGACGCGGCGCTTGCCGCGATAGAGCACGATCTCGAGCCGCGCGAGCGGCCGGAGCTGAGGCCGCTCCACCGACCCGTCGACACGCCCTGCGACGAGCGTCAGCACCGCCGGCGTGCGGTCGCTCGCCGCGAACTCCGCGGTCGAGAGCGTGGCGCGCGTTATCACGGGGAGGGCGACGGGGACCGCGACCGCCCAGGGGATGCGCAGACGGGTTCCCGGGCCGACGACCGCCCGCAGCACCCCTTCGAGTGCGCCCGGGGCCGCGGGACGCACGCTCGCGGTCATCGACACGGTGACGCGCGCATGCGTCCCCGGGCGGAGGACCACCCGCTCGGGCCGGGCGCGCACCGTCACACCCGCCGCAACCGCGCCGGGCTGTAGCCGCACGACCAGCACGCGCCGCGAGACGTTTCGCAGCGTGACGCGCCCGGACGATCCCCGCCGCTTGCCGACGAGCGCCGGCAGGCCCAGCACCGGCGGATCGGCGACCAGCTCGACGGCGGACGCCGCCGCGGGGCTGACGAGCCCGGGCTCGGCGCCCCCGCCCTCCCGCCGCGCGGACGTGACCAGCGCCCCCCGCAGCCCCGCGGCGTCGAGGTCGGGCCTTGCCTCGGCCAACAGTGCGGCCGACCCGGCGACCACGGCTGCGGCGGCGCTCGATCCGCTCAGGGTGCCGTACCGCGCCGTGCCGCCCTCGTTCCGTCCCGGGACGGAGGTGACGAGCCCGACTCCCGGCGCGGCGAGCGCCGTCCCCTGGCTGCCGTCGAAGGCGAGGCCCGTGCTCGAGAACGGGGCGACCGTGCCGAGGTCAGGATTCTCGCCGAACGCTGCCGCCCCGACGCCGAGCTCGACCGGAATCCCCGCGGCGAGCGCCCTTCGCACCGTCGCGGCAATCGCCGAGGAGACACCGACGACGGGGACCTGAACCGGCTCGTCGACCCCGAGCGACCCTGCAGGAATGGGCCCGTCGACGAGGACGGCGCGCGCGCCCGCCGCCGCGAGCTCGCCGACCGCCTCGGGGGTCGTCGGCCCGGACGGGAGGAGGACGGCACCCCCCGCCACGCGGCTGTAGCCGTCGGCATCGAACAACCGGTCGAGCGCGTTGCCTTTTGTGACCGCGACCGCCTGGCGGCGGGGCAGCGCGACGACACGGGCCGAGACGACGTCCTCGGGCCCGGCGGCGCCCCCGAGCGCAGTCTCGCCGGACGCGAGCACGCGCAGGCCGGCGCGGAGGAGGACGTGGACGGTCGGGCTCTCGCTCCGCGAGTCGGATGCCGCGACGGCGAGCGCGCCGGAGGCGCCGGCCGGCCCGGCCAGGCTGCCGTAGCCGGGGCCTGCCGGGCCGTCGTTGCCGCCGGGAGCCACGACGAGCATCCCGAGCGCCAGCGCGCCCCGGCCCGCTCTCGCGACCGGGCTGTCCCGGAACGACGCGAAGGGCTCGACGACGCCGAGGAGGGCGATACGCGCCGCGTCATGGGCGTCGCCGTCGGCGTTCGGGTCGACGGCCGCCTCCAGTCCCGCGAGGACCTGGTCGGTGCGGGCGTAGACGGAGACGCCGCCGTCCGCGTCGGGCTGCCAGCCGGCGATCCTGATCGGCAGCAGCGAGGCGCCGGGAGCGACGCCGTGGAGCCCGGCCGGTCCGCGGACTCCGACGACGAGACCCGCAAGACCCGTTCCGTGCCGCTCCGGACGTCCCGGCTCGGTCGGGTTCGGCTCGGCGGATGGGTCGCCGTCCGCGTCGAGGATGTCGATCCCGTGGAGGAGCCGGCCCTGCAGGTATGGATGACGCAGGTCGACGCCCGTGTCGAGCTGCGCGACGGTCACGCCCGTGCCGTCGAAGCCGGGGATCTCCAGGCCGACGCGACGCCCGCTGGCCAGCCCGAACACCGTGCTGTCGAGCGACGCCCGCGGCAGGGCGGCGGGGTACGCCGCCCGCACGGGATAGACGCCCGCGACCGCGGGGTCGCGCTCGATCGCCGGGAGGAACGATGGGTCGATCGAGCCCGCGAAGCCGTTGAGCACCCGGACGTAGGACTGCTCGGGGTCGACGGGCGCCCCGCGCGACCAGAGGCCGGCGATCGCGCGCCGCTGCGCCGCTCGCGCCGTCGCCGTCCACGCCCGCATCTGCCGCTCGGTTGCTGTTCCTCCGGCCCGGCGGACGCGATCGGCGAGCGACGACGCGCGCAGCACGACGACCCACCGGCCGCCGAGCTGGGGCACCGGCCTGCTGCCGAGAAGCCCCTGCCAACCGGCCGCGCCGACGGAGGGCCCGTCCGCGGCCCCGGCGGCCCCGCCGAGCGCGAGGACGCAGATCGCCGCGAGCGCGCCGAGTGCCGGTCTAGACGGATGCGTAGGCATCGAGCCCAAGGTAGCCGGGAGGCTCGATGGAGCGGGCGTACCGCGCCGCCGACGCGATCATCGCCGCGTTGTCCGTGCAGAGCGAGAGCGGCGCAAAGCGCGCGTCGGGAAGCGCCGCCCGCAGCTCGGTGTTGGCGGCGACCCCTCCGACGACGGCGATCGTCGGGTCACCCGTCACCTCGGCTGCAGCGTGCAGCCGGCCGACGAGTGCACGGACGATCGCGCGCTGGTACGAGGCGGCGAGATCCGCCCGTCTCGTCGCGAGCTCCGCCTCGGAGAGGTCGCGCACCGCGTAGAGCAGCGCCGTCTTCAGTCCCGAGAAGGACAGGTCGAGCCCGGGAACGCGCGCGACGGGGAACGAGAACGCCTCGGGGTCGCCCTCTCGCGCGAGGCGGTCGATCTCCGCTCCTCCCGGGTAGCCGAGCCCGAGCAGTCGGGCACCTTTGTCGAAGGCCTCGCCGGCCGCGTCGTCCAGCGTCGAGCCGAGCACCTCGTAGCCCGTCCGGTCGCGCACCGACAGGACGAGCGTGTGCCCACCGCTCGCGAGCAGGCACGTGAACGGCGGATCGAGCGGGTCCGGGGCGAGATAGAGCGTCGCGACGTGGCCGCGCAGGTGGTCGACCGGGGCGAGCGGGAGGCCGCCTCCCCACGCGAGCGCCTTCGCGGCCGACAGCCCGACGAGCAGCGCGCCGACGAGGCCGGGGCCCTGCGTGACTCCGACGCGCCCGATATCGTCCAGACCGACGGAGGCGTCCTCGAGCGCCGCGCGGATCACCGGCGAGACGAGCTCGAGATGCCGCCGGGACGCGATCTCGGGCACGACGCCGCCATACCGCGCGTGGAGATCGGCCTGCGACGCGACGACCGACGACAGCACGACGCCGTCGCCGTCCACCACGGAGGCGGCAGTCTCGTCGCAGGAGGTCTCGATGCCCAGCACGAGCTCGCGCATGCTTCCGGAGCCCCTACGCGGATCCCGCGTCGTCGGCGTCCGCCTCGCGCCACATGATCAGGGCGTCCTCTCGGTTGTCGGTGTAGTAGCCGCGGCGGACGCCCTTCCGACGAAACCCGAAGCGCTCGTAGAGCGCGATCGCGCCCGTGTTCGAGACGCGCACCTCGAGCGTGTATCCGCGCAGCGGGTCGTCCTGCGTCAGCTCGAGCAGACGCTGGAGGAGCGCCGCCGCGATGCCCTGGCGGCGTCGCTCCGGAGCGACCGCGACGTTCATCACGTGCCAGGCGTCGACGTAGCGCGAGAGCACGACGTAGCCGACGAGCGCCCCGCTCTCGTCCACGGCGCCGAGCGAGAGCGAGCTCGGCTTTGCCAGCTCGGAGGCGAACATCGAGCGCGACCAGGGCGCGCGGTACGACGTCCGTTCGATGCGCTCGATCGCATCCAGATCCGCCAGCTCGAGGCGCCGCAGCTCGAGACCGAGCATCATCCGTACCAGCGCTCCGCGTCGGGGGCACGGGCATAGATCGGCTCGATCGCCTCGACCGGGCCGAACGTGGTGGCCAGGCGCGCATGGAAGACGGCGCGCGGCCGGTGGCGTGGGTCGTCCTCCGGCGGCACCTCTCCCCCGTTCGCCTCGAGCACCGCCCGGTACCGAAGCGCCCCGTCGCCGACGCAGAGGCGTCCCGCGGCGTCCACGTCCGCCGGCGAGACCGCGCCCGAGCCCGGGACGAAGACCTCCCCGCGCCGTGCGTCGATCACCGGCAGGCCGGTCCCGGCGCCCTCCGCCAGCGCGTCCAATGTCGAGACGCCGGCGCCCTCGATGTCGAGCGCGAGCGCGAGGCCGCGGGCGGTCGCGAGGCCGATCCGCGTGCTCGTGAAGCTGCCCGGCCCCGTGCCGACCACGAGGGCGTCGATGTCGCCCGTGTGCGCGGAGGCCTGGCGCAGGAGGGCGTCGACGTCCTCGAGCAGCGTCTTCGCCACCGAGGCGCGCTCGCCGAGGACCTCGCCGTCGTCGAGGAGCGCGCTCGTCGCGACGTCAGTCGCCGTGTCGAAGGCCAGAAGCAGCACCCGTTGATTCTTCCAGCAACGTCCGGTCGTCCGTCTCCACGACGACGCGCCGGACGGCCGGCGCGACGTGCTCGAGCCGGACGTGGGCGCGCGAGTCCGGCAGGACTCCCCTTCCGGCCTCGGGCCACTCCACGAAGACGATTGCGTCCTCGAAGTACGGCTCGAGGTCGCCCCACTCCGCCGGGGAGAGCCCACGGAAGCGGTACAGGTCGAGGTGGGAGACGTCGACCGTCCCGCCGTAGCGGTGGCCGATCGTGAACGTCGGGCTGGTGACGCGGCCGCTGACCCCGAGCGCGCGGCACGCCCCGCGGACGAACGTCGTCTTGCCGGCACCGAGCTCGCCCGAGACGAGGACGAGGTCGCCGCGCACGAGCCTGCGTGCGAGCCGCGCGGCGATCGCCTCGGTCTCCTCCGCCGAGCCGCTCTCGACCTCGAGAGACGTCATTCAGAACAGCCCGAGCTGCACCGGCCGGCGCCGTTCGCCGTCGCTCGCCGCGGCGGACGGCACGGGTGCCGAATCGACGCGCGGACCATCCTCGCCCGCGAGGAGGCCGGGGAGGCGGGCGACGTCGCGCGCGAGCACGTCGAGCATCGTCGGCGTGTAGAGCGCCGCCGCAGGGTGGTAGAGGGGGTACAACGTCACGCGGCGCCCCGCGAGCGTCACCTCCTGCGCCTGGCCGTGGACGCGCGTGATCGGGAGCGCGCGGCCGGAGAGCAGCGCGGTCGCGAAGCTCCCGAGCGTTGCCACGACGCGTGGCCGGACGAGCTCGAGCTGGCGGTAGAGGTAGGGCTCGCACGCCGCCGACTCCTCGGGCAGCGGGTCGCGGTTCCCGGGCGGCTTGCACTTGAGCACGGTCGCGAGGTAGACGTCGTCGAGCGCGAGGCCGATCTCACCGAGGAGCTGCTCCAAGAGCTCCCGCGCACGCCGGGCGAACGGCGTTCCCTCACGGTCCTCGTGGAACCCGGGCGCCTCGCCGACGAGGGCGAGCTCTGCATCCGGATCGCCCTCACCGAAGACGACCTGCGTCCGCCCCGCATGCAGCCCGCAGCGCATGCAGCCCGCCGCCTCGGTCGCGACGCCGCTCAACACAGCAGCCCGTTCGGCGCTCACCGAGGACACTCTACGGCGTTGCCCGGCGGGAGGGACGAGCCCGAAAAGCGGCGCGTCGAAGCTCAGTGGCCGCAGCCGCAGCTGCCGCCGCAGCACCCGCCGGCGCCGCCCGCACCCGACGCGAAGCTCGGCTTCGACGTGGCGCCGTGGACGGCGAACGCGGACAGCTGCCTGAGCACCTTCGCGGCGCCGCAGCTCGGGCACGTGACGACCTGGCCCTCGGAGCGAACCAGCTCCTCGAAGTGCTCTTCGCACGTCATGCACGCGTACTCGTAGATCGGCACGCCCGTAGTCTAGACAGGTGGCGCCGTGGGAGGCACCGACGCTCGGCGGCCGCCTCGTCCGGCTCGAGCCGATGGCGCCGGAACACGCCGACGGCCTCTGGCAGGCGTCGCGCGACCCGCGCACGTGGCGCTGGCTCTCGATCACGCAGCCGTCGACCCGTGCGGAGCTCGACGCATGGCTCGAGGAGGCCCTCCGTGCGGCGGCGTCGGGCAGCGAGATCCCCTTTGCAACAGTCTGTTGCAAGGACGTCGTCGGATCGACGCGGTTCCTGGCGTTGCGACCGGAGCACGGGTCGGTCGAGATCGGCTGGACATGGCTCCGTCCGGATGCCTGGGGCAGCGGCGTCAACGTCGAGGCGAAGCTCCTCATGCTGCGCCACGCGTTCGACGTCTGGGGCTGCCGCCGCGTCGAGCTGAAGACCGACGCGCTGAACGACCGCTCCCGCGGGGCGATGGAGGCGATGGGCGCCACGTTCGAGGGCATCCACCGCAAGCACATGCTCGTCCGCGGGGGAGAGAACCGGGACAGCGCCTGGTACTCGATCACGGACGACGAGTGGCCCGCCGTCGAGCGGGGCCTGGTGGAACGGCTGCGGGACGGATAGTCCGCCGCAAGGCGGTATGCTGCGTCGAGCCCGGTATCCGCGAGGAACTGGAGCCCGACACATGATCGAGAGCGTCAACGTCATCGGTGCACGCGGCCGCGTAGGCAGCGCGGTGAGCGCACGCCTGGCGGAACAGGGGGTCGAGCTGCGCGGGCGCGGGGCGGAGCTAGTGCTCCTCTGCGTTCCCGACCGGGCGATCGCCGGCGTCGCCTCGGAGCTCGAGGTCGGCCCGTGGGTCGCGCACGTCAGCGGCGGCACGCCGCTCGCCGCGCTCGATCCCCATGTGCGGCGCTTCTCTCTCCACCCGCTCCAGACGTTCACGCACGATCGCGGGCCGGAGCAGCTCGACGGCGCGTGGGCTGCGCTCACCGGGGAGAGCGAGGCAGCGGTCGGCGTCGCAAACGACCTCGCCGCCGTCCTCGGGCTCCGGCCGTTCCCGCTCGCGGACGAGAAGCGTGCGCTGTACCACGCAGGTGCCGCCTTCGCGTCGAACTACCTCGTCACCCTGCGCCGCGTGGCCGGTGAGCTGCTCGCCGACGCGGACGTGCCCGCCGAGGCGCTCGACCCGCTCATGCGGCGCGTGATCGACAACGACTTCCAGCTCACGGGCCCGATCGAGCGGGGCGACTGGCAGACGGTCGAGCGCCACCGCGCCGCGATCGCCGAGTCCGCGCCCGACCTCCTCGGGGCGTACGACGAGCTGGCCCGGCTGACCGCAAGCAACAGAGTGGTGCAAGGAGTTGCGCGGTGATCGTCGCCAGGACCGTCGCCGACGTCCGCGCCGCGCTCGCCGACCGGCGGGACGGGACGGTCGCGCTCGTGCCGACGATGGGCGCGCTCCACGCCGGCCATCTGGCGCTCCTCGCGGCTGCGCGCGGGCGCTGCGACACCGTCGTGATGAGCCTTTTCGTCAATCCCGCGCAGTTCGGTGAGCCGGCCGACCTGAACGGCTACCCACGCGACGAGGCACGCGACCTGGAGCTCGCGCGCGAGGCAGGGGTCGACGTCGTTTTCGCGCCGACAGCGGCCGAGATGTACCCGCCCGGCTACCAGACATGGGTCGACGTGACCGAGCTCGCCGCGACGCTGGAGGGCCAGCACCGCCCGGGCCACTTCCGAGGCGTCGCGACGATCTGTCTCAAGCTGTTCAACGTCGTCCGGCCGGACGTCGCGGTCTACGGGCAGAAGGACGCGCAGCAGATCGAGGTGCTTCGCCGGATGGTCGGCGACCTCCACCTGGAGCTCGAGCTCCTCGTCGCGCCGACGGTGCGCGACGAGGACGGGCTCGCCGTCTCGTCGCGCAACGTCCGCCTCTCGACGGAGGACCGCGCTCGCGCGCTCGCCCTTCCGCGCGCCCTCGCGACCGGCGATCGCGAGGCGGCGCGGGCGATTCTCGAGGCCGCAGGGCTCGACGTCGAGTACGTGGCCGAGGCGCCTTTCGACCCCCCTACGCTCGCCGCCGCTGTCCGCGTCGGCTCGACCCGCCTGATCGACAACGTCCCCCTCGAGCCCCACAAGGAGGAATCGTGAGCACCCGCCCACGTACGCCCGCACCCGGGACTCCCGCCCCGGGCAAGCTGCCCATCACCGAGCTGGCCTCGATGAAGGAGCGGCGCCAGCCGATCGTGATGGTGACCGCCTACGACGCGCCGTCCGGGCGCCTCGCGGACGAGGCGGGGGTCGACCTGATCCTGGTCGGGGACTCCGCGGCGATGACGGTCCTCGGTCACGACTCCACCGTGCCCGCGTCGATGGACGAGATGATCGTCCTCACGCGCGCCGTGACGCGCGGCGCGCGGCGCCCGCTCGTGATCGCCGACATGCCGTTCGGCTCGTTCCAGGTCTCCGACAGCGACGCCGTCGGCAACGCGATCCGGTTCGTCAAGGAGGCCGGCGCGGACGCCGTCAAGCTCGAGGGCGCCGGCCCGTCCCTGTCCCGCGCGCAGGCGATCGTCGGCGCGGGCATCCCGGTGATGGGCCACATCGGCCTGACGCCGCAGTCGGCGACCGCGCTCGGCGGCTTCAAGGCCCAGGGCCGGACGGCCGACCAGGCCCGCCTGCTCGTGGACGACGCGCGCGCGCTCGAGGCGGCCGGCTGCTTCTCGGTCGTGCTCGAGGCGGTGCCCGCACCGGTCGCCGAGGAGATCACCGGGCGCCTGTCCGTGCCCACGATCGGGATCGGCGCCGGCGGCGGCACCGACGGCCAGGTGCTCGTCTGGCACGACCTGCTCGGCCTCTACCACGGTCCCTCACCGCGCTTCGTGAAGCGCTACGTGGACCTGGCCACCGTGATCCGCGACGCGGTGTCGGCGTACGCCGACGACGTCCGCGAGCGCCGCTTCCCCGAGGACGTGCACACCTACGCGATGTCCGACGAGGAGCTCGAAGCGTTCCGCGGCGCACCGGCCGCGCCCGGAGACGCGCGCTCCGAGCCGCTAGCTAGAGGGCGCTCGGCAGCACCGCGAACGCGGCGACCATCACGCCCGCGAGGAGCAGCGCGCCGAGGACGCCCCGCCAGGGCAGCCGGAACGTCGTGCGAAGCCCGAGCGCGACGAGCGCGACCGACCACGCCATGAACGCGAGCCCGATGCCGACGACGACGTCCCGCTGCCCTCGGTGTGTCGCTGCCCGTGGTGTGGAACCAGTCCCAGCCGAACCGGACGGCGATCACGGGGACGACGACGACCGCCGAGAGCGCGATCGGCACCGCCGCGAAGGCGACGATCTGCCTGGCGATCCTGAACGGCGCCTCGACCCCGACGCCCTTCGCGCCGAGCCACAGCGCGAGGCCGAGGAAGAAGTACCCCGCGGCGCCGTAGAACAGCCCTCCGACGAACGTCAGGACGACGAGCACCAGCCCGTCGACCGTCCCGTCGTCCATCACCGTCCCCCACGCGGGCGTGAGGATGATCGACGCCATCCCCGCGAGGATGACGATCAGGAGCACGGGCTCCGCGCGGGCGTCGACGTCGAGGTCGTCCGTGTCCGCGAGGGCCGCGAACACCGGTCGCGGCGCGGTGAGCACCTTCGGCACCCGCCGCCACCAGGCGCGCGTCGCGGTCTCGCCGGCCCGTGCCCGATCGGCGCCGACCCGGTCGGCCGCCTCGACGGGCTTGACGGAGGGTCGCTCTCCCACGACGGCAGGGTACGCGCCGCAGGCGCGCGACCGGGGTCAGGCCGCCGCGGCGGCGGGCTGGGCCAGCACCGCGCGCAGGAACTGCCCGGTGTGCGACCCCTCGGCCTCGGCGACCTGCTCCGGCGGCCCCGTCGCGATCACCTCGCCGCCGGCCTCGCCGCCCTCGGGGCCGAGGTCGACGATCCAGTCCGCCTGCTTGATCACATCGAGGTTGTGCTCGATCACGAGCACGGTGTTCCCGGCGTCGACGAGCCGCTGGAGCACCTCGAGCAGCTTCTCGATGTCCGCGAAGTGGAGCCCGGTCGTCGGCTCGTCGAGGATGTAGAGCGTCCGACCGGTCGCGACCTTGGACAGCTCCGCGGCGAGCTTCACCCGCTGCGCCTCGCCGCCCGAGAGCGTCGTCGCAGGCTGGCCGAGCCGGATGTAGTCGAGCCCGACGTCGTGCAGCGTCTGCAGCCGCCGGCGAATCTTCGGGATCTTCGCGAAGAACTCGAGCGCCTCCTCGACCGACATCTCGAGCACGTCCGCGATCGACTTCCCCTTGAAGCGCACCTCGAGGGTCTCGCGGTTGTACCGGCGCCCGTGGCACGTCTCGCAGGGCACGTACACGTCGGGCAGGAAGTGCATCTCGATCTTGATCTGCCCGTCGCCCTTGCACGTCTCGCAGCGGCCGCCCCGGACGTTGAACGAGAAGCGCCCGGGCTTGTAGCCTCGCACCTTCGCCTCCGGGGTCAGCGAGTAGAGCTCGCGGACGTGCGTGAACAGGTCGGTGTACGTGGCGGGGTTCGACCGCGGCGTGCGGCCGATCGGGGTCTGGTCTATCTCGATCACCTTGTCGAAGCAGTCGATGCCCTCGACGGCGACGTGGGCACCCGGCTTCGTCCGTGTCTTCGAGAGCCGGTTGGCGAGCGCCTTGTAGACGATCTCGTTGACGAGGGTCGACTTGCCCGACCCCGAGACGCCGGTCACGCAGACGAGCTTCGCGACCGGGAACTCGACGTCGACGTCCTTCAGGTTGTGCTCGCGTGCCCCGACGACGCGGAACCAGCCGTCGTCGTCGGTGCGGCGCTCGGGCACGACGATCGAGCGCCTGCCCGAGAGGAAATCACCGGTGACCGACCGAGGGTTGCGGAGCACGTCGTCGGCCGTGCCCTCCGCGACGACCTCGCCGCCGTGCTCGCCGGCGCCCGGCCCCATGTCCACGAGCCAGTCGGCGGTGCGCATCATCTGCTCGTCGTGCTCGACCACGAGCACGGTGTTGCCCAGGTCGCGGAGCCGCTCGAGCGTGCCGATCAGCCGGCCGTTGTCGCGCTGATGGAGCCCGATCGACGGCTCGTCGAGAATGTAGAGCACGCCGACGAGCTGCGAGCCGATCTGCGTCGCGAGCCTGAGCCGCTGCGCCTCTCCCCCGGAGAGCGTGCGCGCCGCGCGGTCGAGGTTGAGGTAGCCCACGCCGACGTCGTCGAGGAACGTGAGCCGCTCACGGATCTCCTTCAGGATGCGCCGCCCGATCAGCACCTCGGTCGGCGTCAGCTCGAGGGCGTCGACGAAGCGGAGTGCGGCCGTCACCGACTGCCGCGAGAACTCGTGAATCGACTTGCCCCCGACCGTGACCGCGAGAACCTCGGGCTTGAGCCGAGCGCCGTGGCACACGGGGCACGGCCGCATCGACATGTACTCCTCGATCCGCTCGCGCTGCTGACTCGAGTCCGTCTCGCGGTACCGGCGCTGCAGGTTTGCGACGAGCCCCTCGAACGCCATCGTGTACTGCCGCTTGCGCCCCATCCTGTTCCTGTACGTCACGAGGATCCGGTCGCCGCCGGTGCCGTGCAGGAAGCGCTCCTGCTGCTCGCGGTCGAGCTCGCGCCACGGAGTCTGCAGGTCGATCTCGTAGCGGTCGGCGACCGCGCGGATCACTGACTCGTAGAAGCCCTGCCCGCCGAGCGACCACGGGACGAGCGCGCCCTCCTCGAGCGAGAGGCTCGGGTCGGGGACGAGCAGGTCGGGGTCGATCTCGAGCTGCGAGCCGAGCCCGGTGCAGCGCGGGCAGGCGCCGTGCGGCGCGTTGAAGGAGAAGATGCGCGGCTCGAGCTCCGGCAGCGAGACGCCGTGCTCGGGGCAGGCGAAGTTCTCGCTGTACAGGTACGACTCGCCGTCGACGACCGCGACCTGAACGAGGCCTTCGGCAAGGCTCGTGGCGGTCTCGATCGACTGGGTCAGCCGCTGGCGCAGGTCCGGCTTCATCACGAGGCGGTCGACGACCACCTCGAGCGTGTGCTTGAACTTCTTGTCGAGGACGATCTCTTCCTCGAGCAGTCGCTGCTCGCCGTCGACCTTGACACGCGTGAACCCGTCGCGGCGGAGCTCCTCGAGCACGTCGCGGAACTCGCCCTTGCGGCCCCGGACGATCGGCGCATCGACCGTGAACTTCGTCCCCTCCGGCAGCGCGAGCACCTGCTCGACGATCTGGTCGAGGCTCTGCCCTGCGATCGGCCTGCCGCAGATCGGGCAGTGCGGTCGACCGACGCGCGCGTAGAGGAGGCGCAGGTAGTCGTAGATCTCGGTCACCGTCCCGACCGTCGAGCGCGGGTTGCGCGACGTCGTCTTCTGGTCGATCGAGATCGCCGGCGACAGCCCGTCGATCGAGTCGACGTCAGGCTTCTCCATCATCTGCAGGAACTGCCGCGCGTAGGCGGAGAGCGACTCGACGTAGCGGCGCTGCCCTTCGGCGTAGATCGTGTCGAACGCGAGGCTCGACTTGCCCGAGCCGGAGAGCCCTGTCACGCACACCAGCGCGTTCCGCGGGAGCGCGACGGTGACGTTCTTCAGGTTGTGCTCGCGGGCGCCGTGAACGACCAGCTGATCGGCCATCAGGGAGGAGTCTAGCCCTCGAGCTCCGATCGAACAAGTGTTCCCAAATGCCATCAAATCGTGCTAGCCTGATGTCTGGACGAGCTTCACGCAGATGCGACGGCGCGGCATACTCGACGGCGTTTGCCTACGACCGCCGCTTCGCCGAGCACGGCTTCGAGCTCGTCGGCTGAGGCGTCCCGTCAGGCCTTGCGGGCGCGGCGGCCGAACACGAGCCCGCCGACGGTGAAGCCGAGCCCGAATGTCCCCACGGCGAAGGCGCCGATGGCGACGCCCTTGCGCCACATCGACATCTGCTGCCAGCGGCCGATCGCCTCGCGCTCCTGCTCGGTCAGCTCCTCCCCACGCCGCTGCTTGCGCAGCGCCCCCCCGGCCTGCAGACCGAGGTAGAGGTCGTCGAAGATCTCGGGGCCGTCGGACACGCTGCGAGTGTATAGCCTGCATCGGCTCGTGCCCCCTCCGCCCCTGGTCCGCCGCGTGGTCGCGGCCTTCGACGTCGACGGCACTCTCACGACCCGCGACTGCGTCACGCCGTTCCTGCGGCGGGCCGCCGGACGCCGCCTGTGGACGACAGTGCTCCGCCACCCGCTCGCGGCCGGCGCGTCGCTCGCGCGGCGTGACCGAGATCGGTTGAAGGAGCTCGCCTGCAGCGCACTCCGCGGCGCGGAGGCGTCGAAGATCGAAGCGCTCGGCACGGCATTCGCCCGCGAGGTCGAGGCCGGCCGGCTGCGCGGCGACACGGTCGCGCGCTTGCACCGTCACCGCGAGCTCGGGCACACGGTGATCCTCGCGTCGGCATCCCTCGACCCGTATCTCGTTCCTCTCGGCGCGTCGCTCGGGGTAGACGGGATCGTCTGCACCGTGCTCGAGCGAGGGGCGGACGGGCGGCTCACGGGGCGTCTCTCGGGGGCGAACTGCCGCGGCGCGGAGAAGGCCCGCCGTGTGCGCGCCTGGCTCGAGGAGCACGAGCTCTCGGATGCAGAGCTCTGGGCCTACGGGGACTCGCAGGGCGACCAGGAGCTGCTCGCCCTCGCCGATCACCCACTCCGCGTAGACGGCATCCGCGTCGATCCCGAGCCGAAGGCGTCGTCCGACGGATGACGCGGCAACGAGCGGCGTGACGGCCGGAACGGTCTACGATGGGCAGGCGGTGTCCGACCCCCTCTCCACGCTTCGCGCCGAGCTCGCGCAGATCGACGACCTCGCCGTCGCGGCCCGGGTGCTCGAGTGGGACCAGCTGGTGATGATGCCGCGCGGCGGCGCAGAGACCCGGGCAGAGGCCCTCGCCACGCTCCACCGCCTCGCCCACGAACTCTTCGTCCGGGACGAGATCGGCGAGCTGCTCGAGCGGCTCGAGCCCGACACGTCTGGCCTCGACCCCGACTCCGACGACGCCTGCCTCGTCGCCGTCACCCGGCGCGACTGGGAGAAGGCGCGGCGCGTCCCGCCGGAGCTCCGCGGCGAGATGACGAAGCTCGGGTCGGAGGCCATGGAGGCGTGGGCGGCCGCCCGCGCGAACGAGGACTACGCGAGCTTTCGGCCCTGGCTCGACCGGACGCTCGAGCTGAAGCACCGCTACGTCGCGTGCTTCCCCGCGTCGGACGATCCGTACGACCTGCTCCTCGACGACTTCGAGCCCGGCATGCGCACGGATGAGGTGCGCCGCGTTTTCGGGCGCCTCGAGCCCGCGCTCCGCGAGCTCGTGGCCGCGGCCGCCGAGGAGGATCCCGAGCCGTTCGTCACCGGGTCGTACCCGCGCGAGGCCCAGCACGAGCTCTCGCTCGAGGTGGCTCGGGCGTTCGGAGCGGCCGACGAGTTCTTCCGCCTCGATCCGACGGTGCACCCGTTCTGCCTCTCCTTCGCGACACGCGACATCCGTCTCACGACCCGCTACGCCGAGGACGACCTGCACGGCAACTCCGTGTTCTCGACGATGCACGAGGTCGGCCACGGCCTCTACGAGCACGGCGGCGACACTGCGCTCGACCGGACACCGCTCTCGACGGGATGCTCGTCTGCGCTGCACGAGTCGCAGAGCCGCCTCTGGGAGAACGTGATCGGCCGCTCGCTCCCGTTCTGGCGCTGGTACTACCCACGCTTCCGTGATGCGTTCGCGGAGGCGCTTGCCGACGTCCCGCTGGAGCGGTTCCACCGCGCGATCAACCGCCCGCGGCCGTCGTTCATCCGCGTCGACGCCGACGAGACGACCTACGGCCTGCACATCATCCTGCGCTTCTCGCTCGAGCAGGAGCTCCTGTTCGGCGGGCTGGAGACCGCCGACCTGCCGGAGGCCTGGAACGCGCGGATGCAGGACATCCTCGGCGTACGGCCGCCGAACGACAGGCTCGGGTGCCTGCAGGACGTCCACTGGTCGGGCGGGATGTTCGGCTACTTCCCGACCTACCAGCTCGGCAACGTCCTCTCGGCGCAGATCTGGGAGCGCCTCGTGAGCGACATCCCCGACGCATACGAGCTCGTCGAGCAGGGCTCGTTCGGCCCGATCTACGAGTGGCTGCGCGAGCACCTCTACCGGCACGGGCGCAAGTTCACGCCGGCCGAGATGACCGAGCGGCTCGTCGGTGGGCCGATCGACCCCGAGCCGTACCTCCGCTACCTCGCGGACAAGAACGCCTCGCTGGCCGCGGCCTGAGCGTCCCGCGACCGACGGAGGGACCGACGCTCAGCCGGTGTTGCGGAGCGCGGCCGCGATGCCTGCGATCGATCGCAGGAGCGGGCGCAGCGCTCCCTCGTCGCCCGCGCGCCACCGCTTCAGGAGCTCGACCTGGATCGCGTTCATCGGGTCGACGTAGGGGTTGCGCAGCCGAATCGACTGCTGGAGCACCGGATGGCGGTCGAGGAGCTCACGCGCCTCCACGATCTGGAGCACCGCATCGCGCGCCCGATCGTGCTCGGCGCGCAGGACGCCGAAGACCCGCGCGCCGAGGAGGTCGTCGCCGACCAGCTCGAGGTACCGGCCGGCGATGCCCATGCTCGACTTCGCAAGCGACATCTCGAGGTTCTCCACGAGCGCGCGAAAGAACGGCCAGTCCCGGAAGAGCGCGCGCAGCTCCGTGACGGGGACCGCCGCGAGCCCTGTCCCGGCACCGAGCCACGCGGGGACGATGCAGCGCGTCTGTGTCCACGCGAAGACCCAGGGGATCGCGCGGAGAGCCTCGAGCTCTCCGGACGCGGACACGGGGCGCGAGGCGGGGCGCGAGCCGATCTCGAGCAGCGTCAGCTCGTCGAGCGGGGTGAAGGCCCGCAGGAAGCGCGGCAGCTCCGGGTCGTCCCACACGACCGAACGGTAGAACGCGCCCGCCGCGTCCGACACCGCATCCATCGTCTCCCGCGCTCCGTCGGGCGCCTCCGCGACCCGATCGGGGACGGCGGTCAGGAGCGTGGCGGCGACCGCCGCCTCGAGATTCCGCCGCGCGAGCCCCGGCAGCCCGTACTTGAAGGCGATCGTCTCTCCCTGCTCGGTCACCTTGAGGCGCCCGTCCACCGCGTGCGGCGGCTGGGCGAGGATCGCCGCGTACGTCGGCCCCCCACCTCGCCCGGCGCTCCCGCCGCGGCCGTGGAACACCGTCAGCTCGATGTCGCGCTCGCCCGCGAGCCAGGCCAGCCGCTCCTGGGCGCGGAAGATCTCCCATTGCGCCGTGACGACGCCGCCGTCCTTGCCCGAGTCCGAGTATCCGACCATCACCTCGAGCCTCGTGCGCGGGCTCCGGTCGAGGAGCTCGGCGGCGAGCGCCTCGGCGCCGCGCAGGTCGTCGATCGTCTCGAGGAGCGGGACGACCGTCGCATCCAGGCACGCTTGCGCCGCGAGCGCCTCCGCGAGGAGAACGTCGTCCGCCGTGCGCGTCATCGACACGATGAGCGTGTCCACCGCGCCGGTCCCGCGCCGCCGCTGGAGCTCCGCCGCTTCCTCGAGCACGGCCTGCGTCCCGGGCGCGTCGTCGCGCAGCTCACGCGCGTGGACGCGGAGGTCGAGCGCCGGCCCCACGAGGCCGAAGAGGTCGAGGCGCCGCCGGAGCGCCGCAAGCCCGCCGTCGGCGATCCGCGCGCCGCCGTGTGCGCGGAGGCTCTTCTCGACGAGGTCGAGCTCGTCCCGGAGCTCGTCGGGCGACCCGTAGCCGTCCGCGCCGAGCCGCTCCCAGATCGCGGTCAGCCTGCGGCGGTACGGCTCGGTCGGGTTGCGCCCGGCAGGGAGGTCGACGGCCTCGACCTCGTCGTCCGCGTCCACGAGCGTGCTCGACATGCCCCACGACGCCGCGAGCGCGCGCACGTCGCGCCGGAGGAGCTCGCGGACGAGCGCCGAGCCCCGCTCGACCGCCTCACGCACCGTCTCGGCTCCCGCATTCGGGTTCCCGTCGAGGTCGCCGCCGATCCATGTCCCGAAGCTGAGCGGGCTCCCCGGAAGCCGCTCGTGCCAGATCGCGAGCAGATCGGCGGCGGCGTCCCAGAGGCTGTCCTCGAGGAACCAGAGCGCCTGCCGGATCTCGTCCACGACGCGGGGGCGATGCGAGCGGACCTCGTCCGTCTGCCACAGGATCGTGATCTCCTCCGCGAGCGCGTCCTCGCGCTCGATGCGCTCGGCCGGCGTGAGACGGACATCGTCGAGCTCGTCGAGCAGCTGCGCGATCCGGCGGTGCTTCTCGAGGATCGTCCGCGGAAGCGCCTCGGTCGGGTGCGCGGTCAGGACGAGCTCGACGGACACCCGACCCGCCGCTGCCGCCACCTCGTCGGTCGATACGCCCTCGCGCTCGAGCAGCGCCAGCGCCTCGGCGAGCGATTCGCGGGGCACTCCCCCGTCGCGCTCGTGCTCGCGGCGACGCCGGACGCGGTGGTGCTGCTCGGCGATGTTGGCGAGGTGGAAGTAGACGGTGAACGCGCGCAGGACGACGGCCTGCGTCTCGACGTCGAGGGCCGCGATCGTCTCCGCGAGCGCCCGGGAGGCCCCGGTGTCGCCGCGGCGCCCGAGCCGGGCGAGCAGGCGCACCCGCTCCTCGAGGCGGTAGACGCCCTCTCCCTCCTGCTCGGTGAGCACCCGGCCGAGGATCTCGCCGAGCAGGCGAACGTTCGCGCGCAGCGGCGCATCGGGCGAGGCGTCGGGAGGGCGGTTCACCGCCCTCACTCTGCCCGCTGCGGTGCTACGCGGCCCGACCGAAGCGCTTCTCGGCCCGGGCGCGGGCCTTCGCGGCCTCGGCCTCGCGGTCGCGCGCCGGCGCGGCGGTGACGAGGTCCGCGAGAAGATGCGCCGTGAGGTGCGCGATGTCCTCGACGGCCCGCAGGAAGACGGCCTCGTTCGCCTTCGACGGCTTCGTCGAGCCGCTCACCTTGCGCACGTACTGGAGCGCCGCGGCCTGGATCTCCTCGGTCGTCGCGGGGGGATCGAAGTTGTGGAGCGTCTTGATGTTCCTGCACATGTGTCGAGCCTAGCGGCCGTAGCCGCCCCCGCCCGGCGTTTCCGTGCGCACGACGTCGCCTGCCGTCAGCTGGCGGGTGTCCTTGCCCGGAATCTCCTCGCCGTTCACGAGCGTGCGACCGCGCGCCCCGGGGTCACCGCCACGCGCGCCGGGCGGCGCATGACGGCGCCGGTCGCCGAGCACGGACAGACGGCAGGGCTCGAGCACGCGAATCTCGCGGACGACTCCGTCGCCGCCGCGGTGTGACCCGGCGCCGCCCGAGCCGCGGCGCAGTTCATAGCGCTCCACACGCAGCGGATAGGCGAGCTCGAGCGACTCGACGGGCGTGTTGAGCGCGTTCGACATCGCCACGTGCACGCCCGACGGGCCGTCGCCATGCCGCGATGCGCCCTGTCCACCGCCGATCGTCTCGTAGTACGTCCACGTGTCGCTGCCGAGCGTCGTGTTGTTCATCGTTCCCTGGCCGGACGCGAGAACGTCGACCGCACGGCCGAAGGCGGCCAGTACGACGTCCGTGATCCGGCTCGACGTCTCCGTGTTCCCCGCGACCACGGCGGCAGGCGGGCGGGCGTTGACGAGGCAGCCCTGCGGCGCTTCGACGGTCACCGGCTCGAAGGCGCCACCGGAGGCGGGAACGTCGGGATCCGTCAGCGCGCGGACGACGAAGAAGCACGCGGAGCGCGTCACGGCGAGCGGGCAGTTGAGGTTCCCGTGGTGCTGGGGCGCGGTCCCCGTGAAGTCGATCTCCACCTGGTCGCCGGAGACGGTGACGGCAACGCGGATCGCCAGGTCGCGGTCGACGGCCTCGACGACGTCCTCGGCCTGATAGCTGCCGTCGGGAAGCAGCGCGATCCCCGCCCGGACGCATCGCTCGGAGTACGCGTACAGCTCCTGCATCGCACCCTCGACCCGCTCGCGGCCCCGGCGTGCGACGAGCTCGGCGCTGCGCCGCTCGGCCAGACGGTGTGCGGCCAGTTGGGCCCGCAGGTCGCCGCGACGCTCGTCCGGGCTGCGCGAGGCCGAGGCGATCAGCTCGACGACGTCGTCGTCGAGCCGGGTGGGCGGGATCACGAGGCCCTCCTCCGAGAGCACGGTCGAGAACGCCGGCAGGCTCGCGGGCTCGATGCCACCGACGTCCGCGTGATGCGCGCGGCTGACGGCGAAGCCGAGCTCGGTCGACGAGACGAGCGTGATGTCCGGCAGGTGGGTCCCGCCCGCGTACGGGTCGTTCAGCACCCAGACGTCGTCCGGGGCAGGGTCGCGGGCCATGACGGCGGCGACCGCGTCGGGCATCGCACCGAGGTGGACGGGGATGTGCTCGGCCTGGACGATCATGCGCCCGGCGCGGTCGAAGAGCGCCGTCGAGCAGTCGCGCCGCTCCTTGATGTTCGAGGAGAAGGCCGAGCGGACGAGCGCCGCGCCCATCTCCTCCGCGATCGCGCGAAGGGAGCTTCCGATCACCTGGAGCTCGACGGGGATCACGAGCTCCGCTCCAGGACGAGCGTGCCCGATCCGTCGGTCTCCCCGACCCAGCCGTCTGCGATCCAGCAGGTCGCACCGGCGAGCTCCACGAGCTCCGGGCCGGAGTGCCGAGCCCGGGGACCGCCTGTCAGCCGGAGCCGTGGGCCGCGCTCGACCGTGGCGGTTCGGACGGCAACCAGCTCGACCTGCCGCGTGCGGTCGGCGTAGCCGTAGCGCTCCTCGTGCGCGCGGTGGAAGCGCTCCTCGAGCTCGGGCCCCAGATCGACGGTGAGCTCGAACGACTGACCGCGGTACCGCAGGCTTGCCTCGCCTTCGCCCGGCAGGTCGCCCGCCTCTTCCAGCGGGACGACGTACGACCGAACCGCGTCGCGACGCGTGTCGCTCGCGACGAGCCCGAGAGCGGAGAGAACCCCCGCAGCGTCGGGCACGAGCACCTTCGTGCAGCCGAGCTCGTCGGCGAGCGCGCACGCGTGCAACGGGCCGGCGCCGCCGAAGGCGACGAGCGCGAAGTCCCGCGGATCGTGGCCGCGCTCGACCGACACGACCCGCAACGCCCGAAGCATCTCGGCGTTCACGATGTCGACGATGTCGGACGGGTCGATGTCCCCGAGTGCGCTTGCCGCGGCGTCGCGGTCGAGCTCGAGCCCGCCGGGGAGCCGCTCCGGAAGCCGGCCGAGGAGCAGGTTGGCGTCGGTCACCGTGGCCTGCTCACCGCCCCGGCCGTAACAGGCCGGCCCGGGAACGGCGCCCGCGCTCCGGGGGCCGACCCGCAAGGCCCCTCCTCGGTCCCGCCAGGCGACGGACCCGCCGCCTGCCCCGACCGTGTGGATGTCGACCATCGGAACGCGGATCGGAAGCCCGGCCACGGTACGGCCTTCGGATCTGCCCGCGCGGCCGCGGGCGATCAGGCAGACGTCGGTCGACGTGCCGCCCATGTCGAAGGCGATCGCGTTCTCGACGCCACTCTCCGCGGCGACGCGCTCGGCGGCCACGACCCCCGCCGCAGGTCCCGAGAGGAGGATCAGCGCCGGGTGCGCCGCGGCTTCCTCGATCGTCGCGACGCCTCCGGACGAGCGCATCACGAGCGGGGTCGGAAGCCCCGCCTCCGCCGCCGAGGCGCCGAGCGCCGTGAGATACCGCATCGTGAGCGGGCCCAGGTACGTGTCGACCGTGGTGGTCGACGCCCGCTCGTACTCGCGGAACTCGGGAGCGACCTCGTGCGATGCGACCACGACCGTGCCGGGATGGCGTCTGCGCAGCTCTGCCGTGACGGCCTGCTCGTGCGACGCGTCGCGGAAGGAGAAGAGCAGGCACACCGCAACCGCCTCCGCGTCGATCTCGGGCAGGCTCGAGAGGTCGAGCGGTGCGACGACGCCGTCCGGGCCCAAGCGCTCGTCCACGCCGAAGCAGCGCTCCAGCGGCACGAGCGGTTCCGGGTGGTCGACGTCGAGCCGGTAGAGGTGCGCCCGGTCCTGGCGCCGGAGGTGTAGGAGGTGCTCGAAGCCCCGGGTCGCGACGAATGCCGTACGCGCACCCTTGCGCTCGAGCAATGCGTTCGTACCGACCGTCGTGCCGTGCGCGAACCGCTCGAGCGGCGGCGTGCCGGCTGCCTCGAGCACGAGCCGCGCAGCCTCGACCACCGACCGCTCCTGCTCGGGGCCGGTCGGCACCTTCGCCGTGTGCAGGCGGCCGTCCGCGAGCAGCACCGCGTCGGTGAACGTCCCGCCGACGTCGACGCCGAGAAACGCCAATTGGTCAGCCGCAGCCCGTCGCCACCGCGAGCGCCTGACAGACCTGGAGCATGCGTCCGTCACCGAGGAGACAGATGCGCTCGACGAAGTACGACTTGCGAAGCACGCGCATGTTGTCCAACGAAAGAACGCACCTCTCGGGTAACCCATCCTCGGGCCCGAGCTCGACCTCGGACGGGATGCCGCGCACTGTTCGCGTCGCAGGTACACCGAGGACGCGCGTCAACGGCTCGATCGCGGCGTCCCGCGTCAGCACGAGATGCGGCCTGCGAGCGGCGCCGGGACGCTCGACCCACCACACCTCGCCGCGCCTCACCAGGGCTCCTCGCGGATCGATTCGAGCGTCGACCACTCCGCCCAGTCATCCTCCTCGGCAGTCGACGGCACACGCGTGTACCCCTCGACGATTGCGCGGTCGATCCGCTCCCGCTCGAGGTCCGCCACCAGGCGGTCGATCGCCTCGACGATCACCGCCGCACGGCTCGCGCGTCCGGACGCGACGAGCTCGTCGATCGCGCGGACACGGTCATCCGGCATGCGAACGGTAATCATCTTCGACATACGAAGGAGTATACAAGTGCCGCCGTACTGGTATGCTTCATGAATGTCGCAACAGATAGCGATTCGCATCCCAGAAGACGAGCTGGCCGCGCTCGACGCCGCGATCGCGCGCGGCAGCTTCCCCAACCGGGCGGCTGCGGTGCGCGAGGCGCTGTCCCGCCTCCTCCGTCTCGAACACGAGCGCGCGATCGACGAGGCGTATCGCCTCGGGTACGGCGCCGAGCCGCAGGAGGAGTGGGTCGGTAAGGTCGGCCTGGCTGCGTTCGCCTCACTCGTGGAGGTCGAGCAGAAGGGCGAGGAACCCCTCTGAACCGCGGTGACGTCTACGACGCCGCTCTTCCCGGCGGGCCGCACCCCGCGGTGATCGTGACGCGCGACCGCGCGATCCCGCTCCTGCGCAACGTCTGTGTCGTCGCGGTCACGAGCCGCGTTCGCGACCTTCCGACAGAAGTGCCGCTCGGCACGGCGAACGGCCTCAGCCGCGATTGCGTCGCCAATTGCGACAACCTCTTCACGATTCCGAAACGCGCGCTCGAGCGACGGCGCGGCACACTCGACCCCGAGCAGCTACGCCGGCTCGACGACGCGCTCCGCGTCGCGCTCGACCTGAGCTGACCGACGCGATACGCCCGCAGCTAGGCAGTCGCAAGCGCGTTCAGCTCGCGGCGGAGCTCCTTGATCTCGTCGCGCAGCTTGGCGGCGTACTCGAAGCGGAGCTCCTCGGCTGCGACGTACATCTCCTCCTCGAGCGTGACGACGAGCTTCTCGAGCTCCTCGCGGCTCATCCCCGAGACCTCCTGCTTGCCGCGCCGGCGGCGGCCCGGGACGGTCGGCGACTCGAGCGCGAGCAGCTCGGCGATGTCGGAGACGCCCTTCACGATCGACTCGGGCGTGATGCCCTGCTCCTCGTTGTAGGCGAGCTGCGCCGCGCGGCGGCGGTTCGTCTCCTCGAGCGCGCCCTGGATCGCCTCGGTCAGCTTGTCCGCGTACATGAGGACGGTGCCGTTCACGTTCCGCGCCGCCCGGCCGATCGTCTGCAGCAGCGCCGTCTTGCCGCGCAGGAAGCCCTCCTTGTCGGCATCGAGGATCGCGACGAGCGAGACCTCTGGCAGGTCGAGGCCCTCGCGCAGGAGGTTGACGCCGACCAGCACGTCGTACTCGCCGAGCCGCAGCTCGCGGATGATCTGGATCCGCTCGAGCGTGTCGATCTCCGAGTGGAGGTAGCGCGCCTTGACTCCCGACTCGAGCAGGTAGTCGGTCAGGTCCTCCGACATCTTCTTCGTCAGCGTGGTCACGAGCACGCGCTCGTTCGCCTGCTCGCGGCGGCGGATCTCCCCGAGCAGGTCGTCGATCTGGTTCTTCGTCGCGCGCAGCTCGACATCGGGGTCGACGACGCCCGTCGGCCGGATCAGCTGCTCGGCGACGACCTGCGAGTGGCGGAGCTCGTACGAGCCGGGCGTGGCCGAGACGAACACCATCTGCCCCACCTTCCCGAGGAACTCGTCGAAGCGCAGCGGCCTGTTGTCGAGCGCTGACGGGAGCCGGAAGCCGTAGTCGACGAGCGTCTGCTTGCGCGAGCGGTCGCCCTCGTACATCCCGCCGATCTGCGGAACCGTCTGGTGCGACTCGTCGACGAAGACGACGAAGTCGTCGGGGAAGTAGTCGATCAGCGTGAACGGATGCGAGCCCGGCGGGCGCCCCTCGAGCACGCGCGAGTAGTTCTCGATCCCGTTGCAGAAGCCGAGCTCCCTGAGCATCTCGACGTCGTACTCGGTGCGTTGCCGGATCCGGTGTGCCTCGAGCATGCGGCCCTCGGCCTCGAACCTCGTGACCTGCTCCTCGAGCTCGTGGCGGATCTCGTCGACGGCGCGGTCGACCGTCGGCTTCGAGGTGATGTACTCGGTCGCGGGCCAGATCGCGAGGTTGTCGAGCTTCGAGAGCACCTCGCCGGTGAGCGGGTCGAAGTGCGAGATCTGCTCGACCTCGTCGCCGAACATCGAGATCCGGTATGCCGTCTCGACGTTCGCCGGCTGCACCTCGATCACGTCCCCCCGCACCCGGAACCGCCCGCGGGCCAGCACCGTGTCGTTGCGGACGTACTGCGAGTCGATCAGCGTGCGGAGCATCTCGTCGCGGTCGTGCTCGGAGCCGACCTCGAGGATCAGCACCTTCTCGCGCCACTCCTCCGGCGAGCCGAGGCCGTAGATGCAGCTCACGGACGCGACGACGACGACGTCGCGGCGGGTCAGCAGCGAGCTCGTCGCGCCGAGCCGCAACCGCGCGATGTCGTCGTTCTGCGACGAGTCCTTCTCGATGTAGAGGTCGGCCTGCGGGACGTACGCCTCCGGCTGGTAGTAGTCGTAGTAGGAGACGAAGTACTCCACCGCGTTCTCCGGGAAGAACTCGCGGAACTCGTTGCAGAGCTGCGCCGCGAGCGTCTTGTTGTGCGCGATCACGAGCGCCGGACGCTGCAGCTCCTCCATCACCCAGGCCATCGTCGCCGTCTTGCCCGTCCCCGTCGCGCCGAGCAGCGTCTGGCCGCGGTTCCCCGCGCGGAGCGACTCGGCGAGCTCGGCGATCGCGCGCGGCTGGTCGCCCGTCGGGCGGTAGGCGGACGTGACGCGGAGATCGGGCATCGCCCGTCGAGCGTAGCAACGGGGCGAACGGGTGTTCCGCAGGCCGCGGCACCACGCATCGCCACGGTCGTTAGAGGGCCATTAGCGGTCCGTGCGATCATGTCGCCATCGGGGGGAGAGAGGGGCGCGAGGCCGTCGAGGCCGCCTCACGCCCCTCTCGTGCGTCCCTCGGCTCATGCCGGCCTGGAAATAGCGTGTCCGCCGCAGTGCTAGAGGGCTTCCGGGGGCGCGGCGATCGCCGCGCCCCTGCCTTCCGGCTCGGCGAGAAGTTCCGCGAACCGCTCCCGGGCGTGCGCGGCGGGAAGAAGGGCGCCCTTGCGGTCGAGCAGCTCGAGTGCCTCGCGGACGAGGGCCAGCGCCGCCGCCCTGCGTCCCGCCCGAAGCTCGACCTCGGCGAGATCGAGGCGCGCTCCGCTCCGCAGGAGCACGTCGTCCGTGCCGTCGGCGATCGTAACGGCCTCTCGACCCACTCGGAGGGCCCTGCGAGGATGGCCGGTGGCGGACAATGCGCACGCGGCGACCCGCCGCCACCAGATGTCCGTCTCGACGTCGCCGTCGACCCCGACGCTGCGAGCTCGCTCCGCGAGGCCGGCGGCCGTTTCAAAATCAGCTCGGGCGAGCGCAACCTCCCCGAGACGTGCGAGGAAGTAGCCGTGCCACTCCGCAAGCTCGGGCCGGGCGCCCGTGTACTCGAGGCCCTGCTCGACGATCCCCTGCGCGCCGACCCAGTCTTCCGACAGCGCCGCTGCGGTTCCGAGCAGAGCGAGTGCCGAGGTTCCGAGCCCCAGCTCCTCGCCGAGCTCCTCGAGCTCCGACCGCCCGGCCGACGCGGCCTCTCGGGCGCCGTCGAGATCGCCGCCCAGGGTGCGAAGTACGGCGAGACGGATCCGGAGGTACGCATTCCTCCTCAGCTCGCCGGGGTGCAGCGCCAGGCTCCGCTCGCACAGCGTCGATCGCATCGCGCACGCTGGTCCTACCGCGCATCGCAGCGTCGACCGCCGCGTGATCGAGCTGCCCTGGTCGCCCGAGTCGCCGATAGGCCTCGTCGGCGCGCCGGGCGTGTGCCACAGCCTTGTCGCACTGCATCGCCCAGTCGGCGACCGTGGCGTACACGGACTCCGCGCGGGCGACCCCCAACGTGTCCTCCGCGTCCTCCAGAACCGGGAGCGCTGCGTCGAGGAGAGACTCCGCTTCCTCGACCGTCATTCCACCAACGAAGAGACCAGGAGAGATCAGCTCGACACGTGCGCGGAGCTGCAGGCGCAGAAGTCCGGCCGCGCGAGCGCGCTCGGCGGCGGCGCCGAGCAACTCGACCGCGCGATCGCGCTGGCCGAGGCCCTTCAGGGCAAGGCCGAGGCTGCACTCGATCTCCATCCGATCGGGCGCCTCGTCATCGAGGAGCGCGGCCGCGCGCTCCAAGAGGTTCGCTGCGGCCGCATGATCGAACGACAGAAGCGCATGCTGTCCGGCGCCCCCCAGACGATCCGACGCTTCCCGGGCGAGTGCGCCGCGGCCCGCCAGGTCGCTCGCATCGAGCGCGGCACGTTCGAGGTGGGCCCCCACGAGCTCGTTGCCCTCGTGACGCCCGTCGAGCCAACGGGCAAACGTCTCGTGCATCGCCGCCCGTTTCGGGCGGCCGATCGCGTCGTAGGCGGCACCGCGGACGAGCGGGTGGACGAACTCGTGGTCGTCGCCGCGCGGACGGACCAGCCGGCGTCGCTCGAGCGACGCGAGCCGGCCACCGAGCTCGCGGTTCTCGGCATCCGATGTCAGCGCGCCCAGCGATTCCCGCGAGAATGTGCGTCCGACGACGGCGGCCCGCGAGAGGACGTCCCGCTCGCCCGGCTCGAGCGCGTCGATGCGGCTCGCGAGCAGCGCGTCGAGGCTCGCGGGGATGCCCTCCTCCGCGACGTCGGACTCCGCTGCGTGCGCCGCGAGCTGCTCGAGGAAGAGCGGCACGCCCTCCGCTGCCTCGAGGATCGTGTCGGCGAGGTCGTCGTCCAGGACGTCGCGCTCGGGGAGCGCGTCGACCAGGAGTCGCGCGTCGTCCCCCGAGAGCGCGTCGAGCGCCGTTGCGTCCTCCGCCCAGGCAGGGCGCCGCTCGAGGAGGTCGGGGCGGGTCATCGAGATCACGAGGAGCGGGCCGCGCACGGCTCGCACGACGTACTCGACCACGTCGAGGAACGTGGGCACCGCCCAGTGCATGTCGTCCAGCACGACCACGACCGGGCAATCGGCGGTGAAGTGCTCGACCAGCGTGCGCGCGGCGGCGAACGCGGCATCCGCGCTCGAGAGCTCGCCGAGATCGGGAGCGGTCGCGTCGAGCTCCGCGGCGCGATCCGCCAGCTCCCGGAGGGGGAGGAACGAGATCCCCTGGCCGTACGGGACGCAGGCGGACTGGAGCAAAACGGCGGGCACGTCTTCGACGAACGCTCCGACCAGGCGGCTCTTGCCGATGCCGGCCTCGCCGACGACCACCGCGTGCATGGGCATACCCGTCTCGATGACGCTGTCGAACGCCGCCTGGAGGCGAGCGAGCTCGTCCGCCCGGCCGACGAGCGGCGCGACATCCAACCGTGAGCGGGGCCGGCCCGGACAGACGCCGAGGAGCCTCCCGTCGGCGTCGACCTCGAACGCGTCGCCGCCGAGCCGCGCGGCGATCGCCGTAAGCTGGATCTCGTCCGCGCCGGCGTCCTGGAGCGCCCTTCGGGTGCGGCCGACCACCGCGCCGACGAGCACCGGCCTCGAGCCCTCGACGAGGAGCCTCCCCGTCCCGACCGCGAGCCTCGCCGCGGCGTCGAGACCGCGAAGGACCTCGCGAACCTCGATTCCGGCGCGGCCGGCGCGGACGACGTCGTCCTCGTGCGCGCCGTCGGCGCCGAACGCCGCAACGAGCTCGATCCCCGACTCCGGCGACAGCGCACCGCCGTGCCTGGACACGACGTCGGCGACGGTCCGGCGGACGTCCTGGACGATCGCCCCCGCAGCCTCGAGCTCGAGGTCGTCGTCGACGAGCGGCTCGACGAGCAGCAGCGAGACGGGCCGGCGCACGGGACCGACCGCCTCGGCCACGGACTGCGCCGGGGCGAGCGCCGGGTCCTGCGTGAGGATCATCCGCTGCAGCACGCGTGTCTCCGGCGAGGGCTCGAGGCCCCATTGCTCGACGAGCGCGCGCCGTGTCGCCTCGTAGGCATCGAGCGCCTCCTGCTGACGTCCCGCCCGTGCGAGTGCGAGCATCAGGAGACGGCAGAGCCGCTCGCGGTCGGGGTGCTGCGCTGCGAGCGGGGCAGCGTCCGGGATCACGTCGTCGTGGCGACCGATCTCGATCTCGGCCTCGACGCGGTCCTCGAGCGCGGTGAGCCTGAGCTCGTCGAGCCGCGCGATCTCGCTCTGGAGGAAGCTCTCGTACGACAGGTCGGCGAACGGTGAGCCGCGCCAGAGCGCGAGCGCGGCGCGGAGCGCGGCCGACCGCTCGGCCGGCGGGAGCGGCCGCGCGTCGTGCACGAGGCGCTCGAAGCGGCGGGCGTCGAGCGAGCCCGGCTCCGCCCGCAGCGCGTACCCGGGCGCCTGCGTCTCGATCGCCTCCCGGCCGAGCGCGCGCCGCAGCCGATGGACGGCGTTCTGCACGACGGCCTCCGCCGTCGGGGGCGGCGCGCCGGCCCACAGGTCGTCGATCAGCTTGTCCGTCGAGACGACGGAGCCGGCGTGCAGCACCAGATCGGCGAGCACGGCGCGCTGTCTCGGGCCACCGAGCGAAAGCCGCTCCCGGCCCGCGCGTACCTCCAGCGGGCCGAGCACGAGAAACTCAACGGCGTCGCTCCCCATGATGAAGGTGCGGCGACGCTACTCCTCGTCCTCGCGGATGTACAGGACACGCGGTTAGCGGATCGTTGGCGTGACACGACAGCCTTCGGTGGAACGCCACCAGGGAGGATGGTCATGACACAACTCGAGACGACGCAGTCCGGCACGCTCGAGGAGCCCGTGCCGATACCGAGCCTTCCCTTCGCCCAGACGATCGACGTCTCGGAGCGGACGGCTCGGCCGGGCGAGCCGTCGCCGTGCCTTCCCTCGGCGACCTCGGTCTGGTATTCGCTCCGCGCCGGGATCGCCGGCAGGCTCGTCGTCGACCTCGCAGGTAGCACGCCGCTCGACCCGGTCGTGCGCGTGTACCGGGCGTCCGCGCGGCCGCGCGAGGAGCCGACCTTCCTCGGCTGCGCGAGCCCTGTGTGGAACGCGCAGCTCGCTCTCGACATCCCCGTCGCCGAGAACGACGTCGTGCTCGTCCAGGTCGGGACGTCCGAATCGCGGGAGGGACGGCTCGTCGTCCGGGTCGAGCAGCGCGGCTGACGCGCCGTTAGCGCGCTGTTAGCCGGCCGGCGCACCATCGCAACGCGGCGAGGCGGTGTGCCCGCCAGAAAGGGGGTTCGTGATGAGACGCAGGCACGTGCAGTGGGTGTTGCTCGTGTTGTCGATGGCGACGGCGGCGGCGCTGCTCCCCGGGGCCGGTCAGTCCAGGCCACCGGAGAGCGACGGCTCCAGCTACACCTGGACAGGGGCGGCGACGTTGAGCGTCGACGTCAAGCCCTGGGGAGGCGGCTACGTGCGGAGCGATCCGTACCTGATCGATTGCCCGATGGCGTGTATCAGGTCGTTCGATCCAGGACGCGAGGTCAAGCTCACGGCGTACATGACGCCGGGGCACACCTTCAAGGCATGGGAAGGCGCGTGCGCAGGGCAGGGCAACCCCTGCACGATCAAGGTGTCCGGCGCAACGGACGTGACGGCGGTCCTGGAGGGGCAGTACGTCCCGCCCGCGCCGCCCGCACCCCCGACGCCGCCGGCAGCCCCGGTGGCGGTGAGCCCGCAGCTCTCCGCGGACCCACCACAGGCGGGTGAATGCCCGGACGAGTGCTTCACGACGACGTTGACAGGGACCGGGTATCACCCGAACAGCTCGATCGATCTCGTGCTCGAGTACGTCACGCCCGACGCGGGGACGTTCGAGGCGCCGGGCATCGAAACGAGCGACGCTGCCGGGTCGTGGTCGCAGGGACTCGCCGAGAACTGCGAGTTCGAGGGCGGCACGTACTCGGGACCTGTGACCTGGAACCTGACGGCGACCGACGCCGAGGGCGCGAGCGCCTCGACGCAGGTCAACGGCAACTGCCCGTAGGGCGGGGACCTTCCGGCCGAGGAGCCCGCGGGGGGCGGGCTCCTCGGCCGGAATCGGCGCGCCGACCCGGCCGCTAGCGTTCGGGGACGGTGCGCGGCGTCGGGCTCACACGGAGGCACCTGCTCCGGGCGACGGCCGGCGTCGCGGGGGCGGTCGCAGCCTTCCCGAGGCTCGCCTTCGGGAAGGACTCGGGCGTCCCGCACGCGGTCGACCTGGCGGTGCGCGGCGCCGCGCTGCGCTTCGCGGGCGACCGGCCGATGTTCGTCACGATCGCGCCCGGGAGCGAGGGCCGCGACACGGCGCGCGTTCTCTTCCGGCTCGGCCGCCGCGCGCGCGTCCGGCTGGACGCCGTCCGGACCGGGATCGGGACGAGCAGCGTCCGCTGGACGAAGGAGGCGACGCTCGGCCCGGGGTCGCACGAGATCGCGTGGACGCCGGCCGACGACGTGCCCGTCGGCTCGTACGTCATGCGCCTGACGATCGAGGGAAACGGCGGGCGCCGGGTCTACGGCGGGCGCCGTCCCGCGAGCCCGGAGCGCGCGAGCGCGCCCGTCGTCCGCGTCCTCGGGATCGAGGCGGCGTTCTCACGCCGCTCGTACCTCCCGACCGAGCCCATGGCGATGCGGGTGCTCGCCGACGTGCCGTCGTTCACGCTCACATTCCTCCGGGTCGGCCACGGCCCCGACCCGAGCCTTCGCAACGACGAGCTCGTCGGGCTCGAGATGGGCGATCCGGTACGGATCGACTGGACGGGGAAGCGCTCGACCTCGCAGACGATCTCGGTGCAGTCGGGCGACTGGCCGAGCGGGCTCTACGCGGCCCGGCTCGAGGCGGAGGACGGTCGCGTCGGGTTCGCGCCGTTCGTCCTGCGGGCCGAGACACCGAGCCCACTGCGTGTCGCCGTCGTCCTCCCGACCAACACCTGGCAGGCCTACAACCTCTACGACGCGGACGGGGACGGCTGGGGCGACACGTGGTACGTGGGTGGCAGACCGCCGGTCCTGCTCGACCGGCCGTATCGCGACCGCGGCGTGCCGCCGCGTTTCCGGCGCTACGACTTCCCGTTCCTTCGCTTTCTCGAGAAGACCCGCCGCGAGCCCGACTTCCTGTCGGACGACGACCTCGACACGTTCGCGAGCGGCGACCAGCTGCGAGCGCAGTACGACCTCGTCGTGTTCCCCGGGCACACGGAGTACGTCACGACACACGCCTACGACGTCGTCGAGCGCTACTACGCGCTCGGCGGCCGGCTGATCCTGCTCTCGGCGAACAACTTCTTCTGGAAGGTCGACCGGAGCGAGAACGCGATCCGCCGGATCGCCCAGTGGCGCACGCTCGGCCGGCCCGAGGCGCGGATGCTCGGCGTCCAGTACCGCGCGAACGACGACGGGGAGCGACAGGCGCCGTTCGTCATCACGGACCACGACGCGGCGCCGTGGCTCTTCGAGGGGACGGAGCTCGCGAACGGCGACTTCCTCGGCTCCGAGGTCGGGGGGTTCGGGATCGAGATCGACATGACGACCTCGCTCTCGCCGCCCGGCACGAAAGTGCTCGCGATCATCCCGAACCTGTTCGGGCTCGGGCTCAACGCCGAGCTGGCCTACCACGAGACCGCGGCCGGGGCGCGCGTCTTCTCCGCCGGGGTGCTCGACTTCCCGGCCGTGCTCTACACGCCGCAGGGGATGAAGCTGCTCGACAACCTCTGGCGCCACATGGTCGAGCCGCCCGACGCCGAAAGCCTCTAGGAGACCGCGACCGCGGCGGGCTCGTGTCGCCGGAACGCGACGATCGCGAACGGGATCGTCGCGCAGAGCTGGCCCGCGGCGACCAGCAGGAACACGCGATGCGGGCCCCACGCCTGCAGGAGCGGGCCTGCGACCACCATCCCCACCGGACCGGCGAGCATCGCGGTCGTGAGGACGGCGGTCATCACCTTGGCGCGGATCGCCTCCGGCGTGCGCATCGTGATCACGCCGATGAGCGGGGCGTTCACGAGCGGGCCGAAGAACGACGAGACCGCGAGCGCCGTCATCAGGGCAGGCACCGGCAGGTCGAGCGACAGGGCGAAGATCGGCAGCGTGAGAGCGACGAACGCCGTCGCGCCGAGCCGGAGCGGGTCGTGGCGCCCGACGATCCGTACCGCGGCGACGCTCCCCAGCACGGCACCGAGGCCGAAGGCGGCGAAGAAGGCTCCCGCGACCTTCGAGCTCGAGTACTCCTCGTAGGCGAGCACGGTCAAGCCCGCGCCGAGCATCTGCCCGAGCCCGTTCGCGACGAGCGCCGTGAGCCCGAGGACGCGCAGCAGCGGGTCGTGGAAGAGGAAGCGGATGCCGGCGAAGACGCCCCGTCCATCGTCGGACTGCGGCAGCGGCGGCCGTGCCGGCACGAATAGCGAGAGCAGCGCGAACGAGCAGAGGAACGTGGCGGCGTCCACGTACAGCACGACCGGGGCGCTGAACACGGCGATCAGGAGGCCCGCGGCAGCCGGACCGAGCAGCGACGTCGCGCGGTTCGCGCCCTCGACGATGGCGTTCGCCTGCGCGACGACGTGCTCGTCGTCGCCGACCAGCTCGGGCAGGATCAGCCGTTGGGACGCGAAGTACGGCGCGAGGAAGACCCCGATGCCCGCGACGACGGCGAGGAGCAGCGGGAAGCTCAGCAGGCCCATCTCGTGGAGCAGCGGGACCGACGCGAGGAGGGGCGCGCGGATGAGGTCCGAGACGATCATCGTGCGACGCGCCCCGTACCGCGCGATCACGGCGCCGGAGGGGATCCCGAGGATCGCGATCGGGAGGAGCTCGACGGCGAGGACGACGCCCATCCTCGTGGCCGAGCCGGTGGTCGAAAGGACGAACCACGGCAGCGCCAGGAAGGTCATCTGCGACCCGAGGGAGGAGATGACCTCCGCGGAGACGAGCGCGACGATCGGCCGCTGGCGGAGCGGGCTCCTCGTCAGAGCAGCCACGCGCCGTCCCGCTGGACGACCTCGCCGTCGAGCTCGATCCGCGTCCCCGGCATGCGCAGGTCCTTGACGATGTCCCAGTGGATGCGGGACTCGTTCGTCCCGCCGAGGTCGGGCATGCCGTTCCCGAGCGCGAGATGCACCGTCCCGTCGATCTTCTCGTCGAACAGAGTGTTTCGCATGTAGCGCGTGATCCCGGGATTGCAGCCGATGCCGAGCTCGCCGAGCCGCCGCGCGCCCTGGTCGGAGTCGAGCATCTCGACGAGGTATGCCTCGTTCGTCTCGGCGGAGGCGTCGACGACGGTGCCGCTTTCGAAGCGCAGGCGGATCCCGTTGACCTCTCGGCCGGCGTACACCGCCGGAAACTCCGTGAACGCGATCGCTCCCTCGGCGGAATCCTCGATCGGGCAGCCGAAGAACTCGCCGCCGGGGATGTTCGCGCCGCCCGCGTCGACCTTCATCGCCCGCCCCGCGATCGAGAGCCGGAGGTCGGTCCCGTCCCCGACGATGCGCACCTCGTCCGCCGCGTCGAAGCGGTCCGCGTAGCGCTGCATGCGCTCGCGCTCCACGTCCCAGTCGCGAAGGCACGCGCCGTACAGGAAGTCGGAGAACTCCTCGGTCGAGAGGCCGGCGTCCTGCGCGAGCGCGGGCGTCGGGTACTGGCACCCGACCCACGGCACCTCGTGGCGGAAGATGCGCTCCATGGCGGGTCGGTACGCGCCCTGGAACGCCGCCATCCGCTCACCCGAGATGTCGGCCGCGTCCCGGGTGTTCTCCGGGGCCTCGACGACGATCAGGGCGTCGCAGGTCTCGAGGGTGTGGACCTCGATGGAGGGCGCGACGGCGACGCGCTCGAGCGGTGCGTGGCGCATCCACGTCCGGGCCGCGAAGCTCCCGCCGAACCCGACGCGGAGCAAAGCGTAGGCGTCCCGCTCGGCGACGACATGGACGACCTCTTCGATGAGCGGGCGGCCGGGCGGCGTACCGACGACGAGCACCTGCCAGCCGGGCTGGACGCCGACGCACGTGTCGACGAGGAGCTCTGCGAGTTGACGATCTCTTGGGTCAGCCATGCGCGGCAATATAAGACGTACGTACTGTTTTGTAAAGTACGGCCGTGCCCAAGCTGAGCGACACCGAGAAGGAGGCCCGCCGGCGGCGGGTCCTCGACGGCGCGCGCCGCTGCTTCGCGCACTACGGCTACGAAGGCGCGACGGTCGTCCGCCTCGAGCGGGAGATCGGGCTCTCCCGCGGCGCCATCTTCAACTGGTTCTCGTCCAAGCAGGAGCTCTTCCTCGCGCTCGCCGCCGAGGACAACACGCGCCTGCACGCGCTCTTCGCCGAGGAGGGCTTCGACGCGCTGCTCGAGGCGGTCACCGAGCACGAGCCCGACTGGCTCGCGGTCTATCTCGAGTTCGGCCGGCTCCTGAAGGCGGACGCCGCCCTCCGCGAGCGGTGGATCGCGATCGCACCGACCGAGGCCCGCGAACGCAGCCGTGGTTGGATCGAGAACGGACAGGCCGCCGGCGAGCTCCGCTCCGACGTCTCGGCCGACCAGCTGGGCCAGTTCATCGGCGTCGTCGTCGACGGCGTCGTCGCCCAGCGCGCGCTCGGGTTCGATCCGCCTCCGAGCGAGCTCCTGCTCCGGCTGGTCAAGGACGCGATGCGGGCGGACGGCGGAAGGCGTGCCTCGAGCCGCCCGGAGCCGCGTCAGCCGCCCGCGAGCTCGCCCGCGTAGGCGCTGGCGTAGACCTCCTCGGCGTCGAGCACGCGCTTCACGTACGTCCTCGTCTCCGGGAACTGGATGCCGACGCCCCGGCGTCGCCAGTCATCGACGTTCCCCTGACCGGCGTGATAGGCGGCGAGTGCTGTCGGCACGTCGTCGTCGTAGCGGTCGAGGAGGTGCCGGAGGTACCACGCGCCGTAACGGACGTTGATCTCGGGGTCGAGTAGGTCGCTCTGGACGAAGCCGTGCCCCCCCGTCCGCACCGCAATCCCCTGTGCGGTGTCGGGCAGCAGCTGCATCAAGCCGACCGCTCCCGCCTCGGAGCGCGCAGACGCGTCGAACTTGCTCTCGGCATAGATCACCGCAGCGAGGAGCGCGGGCGGCAGATCGTAGTTCCGTGCGTGGGTGCGGACGATCGCCTCGTACCGGAGCGGGTAGCGGACGCGCTGGTACCACTCCGGCTGGGAGGTCACGACCCAGGCGGCGACCCCGGCGGCCGCGGCGGCGAGCATCACGACCAGCCCGACCCGCTTCACGCCGGCGTCGAGGCCTCCGCCGCGAGCTCCGCCATCACTCCTCCGACCCACGCATGGAGATCCTCGAACGTTCCCGCGTTCACGTAGTGGAAGTCCGCGCGCCGGACCTTTTCGCGGTCCGGAAGCAGGCGCGAGTCGCGGTCGTCCCGCGCGACGCGGCGGCGCTGCTCGCGGAGCGCGGTCGGCGCCGTGACGACCACGACCTTGTCGAACCGCTCCTCCGCCCCGACCTCGAAGAGCAGCGGCACCTCGGTGACGCAGACGCGCGGCGGGTCGTCGAGGACGGCGAGCTCCTCGCGCCAGGTGAGGTACTCGCGCGAGACGAGCGGGTGCAGCAGCCCCTCGAGCCACGCGAGCCGGTCGCGGTCGCCGAAGACCGCCTCCGCGACGCGACCGCGATCGGGACGTCCGTCGCTGCCGAGGACCCCCTGCCCCAGCCGCGCGACGATCGCGTCGCGGACGCCGTCGTCGGACGCGAGCAGGTGATGGACGATCTCGTCGCTCGAGACCGTGGCGGCGCCGTGGGCCCGAAACGCCTCGAGCGCCGTCGACTTGCCGGCGCCGATTCCCCCCGTGATCGCGACCGCGATCGGGCGGCGCACTAGCTCTCGGCGGCGTCGGCCTCGGGCTCGTCGGCTGCCTCGGCGACCGCCTCGGCCGTCGGCTCCGACTCGGCTTCCGCTGCGGGCTCCGCGTCGGGCTCGGCGGCGGTCACGGGCTCGGGCTCGTCGGCTGTCTCGACGACCGCCTCGGCCACGGGCTCGTCAGCCGCCTCGACGACCGTCTCGGCCATGGGCTCCGGCTCGGCCTCCTCCGCTGGCTCCGCATCGGCCTCGGCCTCGGGCGCCTCGTCGACGTCCTCGACCGCCAGCGACCCCTCGCTGATCTCGTCCTCGACGTCCGGCACGGCCTCGACGTCCTCGGCGACCGCGCCGCTCGAGGGGAACGCCTCCTCCGAGAGGCGAAGGTCGGGCATCGAGTGCACCGACTCGCCACCGTCGGCGCGCGGCACCGGCACCGTTCCCTCCTCGACCCGCTTGAGCGAGAGCGAGAGCCGCCGGCGGTCGCCGTCGACCTCGAGGATGAGGACGTTGACCGGATCGCCCTGCGACACGACCTCGCGCGGGTTCTCGACGTGGTGGTTCGCGAGCTCCGAGATGTGGACGAGGCCCTCGACCCCCGGGAGGATCTCGACGAAGGCGCCGAACGTGACGACCTTGGTCACGCGGCCCTCGACGACGTCGCCCTCGCCGTAGTGGTCGAGCACTTGCTGCCAGGGGTCGGACTGCGTCTGCTTGAGCCCGAGCGAGATGCGCTGGCGCTCGCGGTCGATGTCGAGCACCTTGACGTTGACGATCTGGCCGATCTCGAGCACCTCGGACGGATGGTTGACGTGCGACCAGGAGAGCTCGGAGATGTGGATCAGCCCGTCCATGCCCTCGAGGTCGACGAACGCGCCGAAGTCGACGATGTTGGAGATCGTGCCCTCGACGACGTCGCCGGGGTTGAGCCGGTCGAGGATCGCCTGGCGCATCTCCTTGCGCTCGTCCTCGAGGACGGCGCGGCGCGAGAGGACGACGTTGTTGCGCGAACGGTTGAGCTCGATCACCTTGCAGCGAAGCTCCTTGCCGAGGAACTCGTCGAGGTCCTGCACGCGGCGGATGTCGACGAGCGACGCCGGGAGGAAGCCGCGGACGCCGAGGTCGAGGATCAGGCCGCCCTTGACGACCTCGATCACGCGGCCGTTGACCGGCTCGCCGCTCTCGGCCGCGCCCTCGATCGCCTTCCAGGCGAGCTCGAAGCGCGCGCGCTTCTTCGAGAGGAGCAGGCGCCCCTCCGCGTCCTCCTTCGTCATCACGAGCGCGTCGATCTCGTCGCCGACGGAGACCTCGTCGGCCGGGTTCACGTTCCGGCGGATCGAGAGCTCTGCGACGGGGATGACGCCCTCGGACTTGTAGCCGATGTCGACCAGCACCTCGTCCTTGTCGACACGCACGACGGTGCCGTGGACCACCTCCCCTTCGTTGATCGTCGGGAAGGTGCCGTCGTAGTCGGGGATCAGCTCCCCGTCGGGGCCGGTCGTCCAGACGCCGGCTTCGGGTTGGGTGGGTGTCTCGAGTGTGTGGTTGCTCATCGGAGCGCGGAGTATAGCGGGGCATTCGCCGCGCGAATGGCCTAGAAATCCGGCATGCGCGTTACCTTGATCCGCAACGCCACGGTCATCCTGGAGCTCTCCGGACGGCGGATTCTGGTCGATCCGATGCTCGATCCCGCCCGTGCGCGGCCGCCGATCGAGAATACGGCGAACCCGGTGCCGAATCCGACCGTCGAGCTTCCGTTTCCCGCCGAGGAGGTCTTGCGAGGGATCGACGCGGTGCTCGTCACGCATCGGCATCGAGACCACTTCGACGGGACGGCGGAGCGGCTCCTCCCGCGGGACGTGCCGACGTTCTGCCAGCCTGGCGACGCGTCCGCGCTCTACGACCTCGGGCTCGACGTGCGCCCGGTGGGCGAGATTCTCGACTGGAACGGCCTTGCGATCCGTCGCGTGCCGGGCCGTCACGGCTCGGGCGCGATCGCCGAGGCTCTGGCGCCCGTGAGCGGCTTCGTCCTCGACGACCTCTACCTCGCGGGCGACACCGTCTGGTACGAGGATGTTGCGGACACGATCGATCGCTTCGCGCCGCGTGTCGCGATCGTCAACGCGGGCGGCGCGTCGTTCCTCGAAGGCGGGTTGATCGTCATGGGGATCGACGACGTGCGGGAGGTCGCCTCACGCGTCCCCGTCGTCGTCTGCGTCCACCTGGAGGCGCTCAACCACTGCTTCCTGTCGCGCGCCGAGCTCGCGGCCGCCGTCCCGGGGGTCGTGATCCCCCGGGACGGCGAGACCGTCGAGGTGTGACCTAGCCCAGCTTGGTGATGCGGTCCTGCGGCCCTGGTGCCACTCCGGGGTGGTTCTGGAAGTAGCGGACGAGCGCGTCGAGGTCGATCTCGCCGCCGAGCGGCTGCGTGCACTCGTTGAACACGGTGAACCCGTCCCCGCCCGGCGCGAGGAAGCTATTCATCGTCACCCGGTACGACGCCGAAGGGCTGATCGGCGTGCCGTCGAGCTGCATGTCGCTCACGCGGTTGCCCGTCGAGAGCGTCGAGTCGTACGAGTACGTGAACCCATTCGACACCTGCAGGAGGCCGATGCGGTTGCCCCCCGTGGCCGTGAACTGCTGCTCTAGCACGGCCTTGATCTGTGCCCCCGTACACGTCTTGACGACGAGCGAGTTGCCGAACGGCTGCACCGTGAAGAGCTCGCCGTAGGTCACCTGGCCCGGCGCCTCGCCTCCGGGCGATGTGGCGACGAAGAGCCCTGCGCGGATCCCGCCGCGGTTCATGAACGCGATCTGCGAGCCCCCGAAGTCCGTGGGCGCCGTCGCCTCGAGCTGCGCGTCGGCGATCACGTCGCCGATGGAGACCTCCCCGGCCGCATTCTCGCCGCTCGGGGTGTCGCGCTGCGAGCGGATGTCGGCCGTGATAGAGCCGACGATCTCGTTCGCGATCGGATCCGAGGCCTGCTTGTACTTCGTCACGATCGCGGTCATGGCCGGGTCCTTCGCCACGTCCTGCGTGACGATCACATTGTCCGCGTTGATCGACGTGACGTCCTTCGTCTGATGGTCGATCACGAGATCGATATCGGTGATCACCCGGCCGAACGAAGACGCGCTCGTGACGAGCTTGCCACCGATGGTGCAGATGTACGGCGCGTGGGTGTGCGCACTGATCACCACGTCGACCTGGGGATCGAGGCCGTTCGCGATGGCGGTGATCTCGGGCCCGCTGAAGTTGACGCACTTGTCGACGTCCGTGTAGGCGTCCGGGTTGGCGGGCGCCGGATACGTCGGCACCGCTGGTGGGTTCTGGAAGCCGCCCTGATGCAGGAGGACGACGAACGCGCGCACGCCCTGCTCGTTGCGGAGCTTCTTGACTAGCGCGTTGACCGTCTGCACCTCCGGCCGAAACTCGAGGCCCGCGACCCCGGTGGGGGTCACGATCTCCGGAGTCCCCTCCAGCGTGAGACCGATGAACGCTATCTTGGCGTTGTCGACCTTCCGGATCTCGTACGCGGGCAGCACCGTCTCGTCGGTTCCTGCATGGAAGACGTTGGCGGCGAGATACTGGAACGACGCGCCCGGGAAGGGCTCGACGACGCACTCGCCGACACCGCCACAGCCCCCGTTCTGCATCCGCAGGAGCTCGTCGATGCCCTCGTCGAACTCGTGGTTGCCGACCCCCGACACGTCGAGGCCGATCGCATTCAGCGCGTGGATCGTCGGCTCGTCGTGGAAGAGGCCGGAGATCAGCGGGCTGGCGCCGATCAGGTCGCCCGCACCCACCGTGATCGTGTTCGAGTTCATGGTGCGCAGCGACTTGATGAACGTCGAGAGGTACTCGATCCCGCCGGCGGGCACGCTCTGGGCGGCCCAACCGGTCTGCTCACCTGCGCTGTTCTTGACCGGGTTGCAGCAGCCGGTCTGGATCGTCCCGGGGGTGTTCGGCTCGAGGTGACCGTGGAGGTCGTTGATCGCCAGGAGCTGGACAACCGTGTCCTTGTCCGGCTTCCCGGGCTTGTCCGGCTTGTCCGGCTTGTCCGGCTTGTCCGGCTTTTCGGGCTTCTCGGGCTTCCCTGGCTTGTCCGGCTTCCCAGGCTTGGCAGACGTGCTCGAATAGCCGCTGCTCCCGTTGCCAGGCTTGCCATCTGCGAGCGCCTGCTGCGCGCCCGCTCCCAGCATCAGCGCAAGAGCGGCCAACAAGGCGATAGTCGATCTCATCGAGACTCTCCCCTTTGGTCGTTTTCCCGACGGCGTTTGTGTCCCGGGACGCGAAGATCCTAATCCGTCGACGTCCCGAGATGTCATTCCTTCGCGTCCGCCCAGGTGTCGCCGGCGCCGGCCTCGACCGCGAGCGGCGGGTCGAGCGGGTAGGCACCCACCATCTCCTCGCGGACGAGCTCTCGGACGGCGCTCGTCTCCACCTCCGGCACCTCGAGGAGCAGCTCGTCGTGCACCTGGAGCACGAGCCGCGACGCGCGGCCCTCGCGGCGCAGGCGCTCGTGGATCCGCACCATCGCAACCTTGATCACGTCCGCCGCCGTGCCCTGCATCACGGTGTTGACGGCCAGGCGCTCGCCGAGCGAGCGGGTCTGGCGGTTCGAGGCGCGAAGCTCGGGGATCGGGCGGCGCCGGCCGAGCAGCGTCGTCACGTGGCCGTCGGCCGCTGCCTGGCCGATCGTCCGCTTGATCAGCTCCTGCACGAGCGGCAGCCGGGCAAGATACGTGTCGATCAGCTCCTGCGCCTGCTCGCGCGGGATGCCGAGGTTCTCGGAGAGCCCGAACGACGAGATCCCGTAGATGATCCCGAAGTTGACCATCTTCGCCGTGTCGCGCTGGCCGCGCGAGAGCTCGGCCTGTGGGATGCCGAACACCTGCGACGCGGTCGCCGCGTGGATGTCCTCGCCGCGCGCGAAAGCCTCGCGCAGGACCGGCTCGCCCGATACGTGCGCGAGGATGCGGAGCTCGACCTGGCTGTAGTCGGCCGAGAGCAAGCGTGATCCCTCCGGTGCCACGAACGCCGAGCGGATCCGCTGTCCGAGCTCGGTGCGGACCGGGATCGACTGGAGGTTCGGGCTCGTCGTGGAGAGCCGCCCCGTTGCCGCGACCGCCTGGTTGATCGTCGTGTGGAGGCGCCCGTCGCCGTCGTCGATCAGCGCGGGGAGCGGGAGGAGGTATGTGTTGAGGAGCTTCGTCAGCTCGCGCCACTCCTCGACGACCGGCACGATCGGGTGGTCGTCGCGGATCGAGCGGAGCACGCGGGCGTCGGTCGAGTAGCCGGTCTTCCCCTTGCGGCCCGTCGTGAGGGCCAGCTTCTCGAACAGGATGCGCGCGAGCTGCTGCGTCGAGCCGAGCTGGAACTCCTCGCCCGCGAGGTCGAGCGCGCTCGCCTCGAGCTCCTCGACCCGCTCGGAGAGGCGCGCGGTGATCTCTCCCATGCGGTACGTGTCGATCCGGATGCCCGCGTCCTCCATGTCCGCGAGCACGGCGGTGAGCGGCAGCTCGACCTCGTCGTAGAGCCGCTCCATCCCCCACTCCCGCAACCGGCCCCGGAGCGTCGGAGCGAGCCTCCGGGCCGACTCCGCGTGCCGGACGAGCGCCGCCGTGTCCTCCTCGGTCGCGGGATCGGGGACGAGCTCGAGGCCGTACTCGCGTGCGAGATCGTCGAGGTCGTAGCCGGACCGGCCCGGGTCGACGAGGTACGCGGCGATCAGCGTGTCGTCCGCGGGCGCGCGCCCGAGGCGCAGGCACTTGGCGTCGTGCGCGAGGATCTTCGCGTCGCCGACGGCGCCGCGGATCTCCGCCAGAGAGCCTTCCACGACCAGGACCTCGTCGCCCGGCGCGATGCCCGCCCGACCGTCCTCGTACGCCATGCCGAGGACGGCGTGCTGGCTCAGCACGAGCTCTTCCCGTGACGTCTCGCGCCACGGCACGCCGAGCCGGTCGGTCTCGAGCGGCGCCGCTGCAGGCAGGGCCGCATCGAGGGTGTCCACCCTGCTCAGCAGACCACGGAACTCGAAGCGGCGGAAGATCTCCTTCAGCGTCGAGCGGTCGGGGGGCGCGGACACGAGGTCGGCCGGGTCGACGCCGAGCGGCAGGTCACGGCGCATCGTCGCGAGGAGCTTCGAGTCTCGCGCCTGGTCGGCGTGCTCCTGCACGGCCCGGCCGCGGGCAGGCGACAGCTCGTCGGCATGGGCGACCACCTCCTCGAGCGAGCCGTACTGCGCGATCAGCTGGCCGGCGGTCTTGTCGCCGATGCCCGGGATGCCGGGGATGTTGTCCGAGGTGTCGCCCTTCAGCCCGATGAAGTCCGGCACCTGGTCGGGCCGGACGCCGTAGCGGAGCTCGACGCGTTCCGGCGTGTACACGTTCACCTCTGCGACGCCGCGTGGCGTCATCATGAGCGACACGTTCTCGCTGCAGAGCTGGAACGCGTCGCGGTCGGTCGACACGACGCATGTCTTGATGCCGGCCTCGTCGGCCCGGGTCGCGATCGTGGCGATCACGTCGTCGGCCTCCCAGCCCTCGAACTCGAGGTTCCTGTACCCGAACGCCTCGACGATCGGACGGAGGTGCGGGAACTGCTCCCGCAGCAGGTCCGGCATCGGGCGGCGGCCCTCCTTGTACGTCTCCGCGATCTCGGTGCGGTGCGTCGGCCGGGTGTCCCATGCCACGGCGACCCCGCGGGGCGCGTAGTCGGAGAGCAGCTTGAAGAGCATGTTCGTGAACCCGAGCAGCGCGTTCGTCGGCTGCCCGTCGGTGGTCTGCAGCTCCTCGGGGAGCGCGAAGTACGCCCGGTAGGCGAGGTTGTTGCCGTCGACGAGGAACAGCTCGGAGCCCTTCGCAGGGCCGTCGTCGAGCTGGAGCTCCTCGCCGGTGAGCGTCTTCGGGCTCACCCGGCGAGCTTAACGTGGGGAAACCATGTTCCCCCCGCGAGCCCCTTCTTCTGCGTCGTGCACGGAACGAGGGCACCTGGCCTCCCGGCCGGCCAGGCCGGCCTCCGGCCGCACGAGTCGGTGCACCGATGACTGTCAGAACGACCAAGCATCGTTCCTTCGGGCGACCCGAGACCATCCTCTCGGAGGACGCTCGCGACGACGGCGACGTCTACCTTGTCGACATGACCAGCACCGTCACGACCGCTGCTCCGACGATCGTCCCCTTCGCCGACGACCACCTGGACGGCGCCGCGCGGCTGCTCGCCGAACGCCACCGCGCGCACCGGCTCGTCGAGCCGGGCCTCGACGCGCGGTACGAGGAGCCGGACGCGGCTCTCGAGGAGATCGCCGTGCTCGTCCGTAGCGAGGGCGCCTCGGGCGTCGCCGCCCTGGCGGGCGGCGAGGTCGTCGGCTTCGTCGTCGGCGTCCCGCGTGACGCGAGCTGGGGACCGAACGCCTGGGTCGAGCCCGCCGGCCACGCCGCGGTGCGGGCAGAGCTCGTGCGCGACCTCTACGCGGCCGCCGCGGAGCGCTGGGTCGCCGACGGCTCGACGTCGCACTATGCGATGGTGCCGGCGTCCGACCCCGCCCTCGTCGACGCATGGTTCCGGCTCGGGTTCGGCCACCAGCACGTCTACGCGATTCGCGAGACACCGCCCCCCCGAGACGAGCTCACCGAGGCGCCGCCCGGTCTCACGCTCCGCCTCGCCCGCCGCGACGACCTGGACACGCTCGCGAGGCTCGACCTCGCCCTGCCCGCGCACCAGGCGCTCTCGCCGGTCTTCTCGCGCCTCCCGTTGCCCGCCGTCGAGGACGCGCGCGCCGAGTACGAGGCGGACTTCGACGACCCTCGCTTCACGACGTTCGTCGTCGAGCGCGACGGCTCCGTGATCGGCTCGGCGATCGCCTGCGCGATCGAGGTCTCGTCGAGCCACACGAGCCTTGCGCTCCCCCCGGGCGCGGGCTTCCTCGGCTTCGCGGCGGTGCTGCCGGAGGCGCGGGGCTCCGGCGCGGGCCGTCTGCTCGGCGAGGCCGTGCTCGCGTGGGCGCGCAAAACCGACCGCACGTGGGTCGTCACCGACTGGCGCATGACGAACCTCCTCTCGTCGCGCGCCTGGCCCCGGCTCGGATTCCGCCCGACGTTCTACCGCCTGCACCGCGCCATCGCCTGACGGCGGCCTCCCGCCGCCAGAGGGAAACCGACGTCCCACGGGGGCGGGTGCACGGCGGCCTAGGATCCTCGTGTGCGCGTGCCCCTGCATTCCGGCTCGCGTCTCCCGCTCGTCACGCTGCCGGACGATGCGGTGCTGCTCGGCGCGCCGCCGCCGCTCGACCCGCTCGCCGACGTCGGCGCCGCAGTCGCCGAGGCGTTCCGCTATCCGCTCGCGGGCGACCCGCTCGAGACGCTCGCACCGCGGGGGGGACGCGCGACCGTCGTCGTCCAGCCGCCGGCGGTGCCACTCCCGACCGTCGACGACGACGCACGGCGCGACGCCCTCGCGGCGGTGCTAGGAGAGCTCTCGCGTGCCGGGGTCGCGCGCGAGCGCGTGACCGTTCTCGTCGCGGGCGGACTTGCTCGCCGGGCCGGCCGGCGCGAGCTCGAGGCGCTCCTCCGGCCCGACCAGGCCCGCGAGTTTCGCGGGGCGATCGTCGTCCACGACTGCGAGGCGGACGATCTCCGACCCATCGTCGCCGGTGGGCACCGAACCCGCGTGCATCCCGCCCTCGTCGACACCGATCTGGTCGTGACGTTCGGCGCGGCCGAGACCGTGCTCCACGGTGGCGCGACGGCTCTGGTCGACGCGACAGCGCCCGGGACGATGCGCCGCGCACGAACGGTATCCCTGCTCGAGGCGACGAGCGCGGCGGGTCTTCAGCTCGGCGCCGCCCTCGAGGCAGAGCTCGCGCGGGCGGTGCCGGTCGTCGGGCTGTCGCTCGTCCTCGACCGCCCCCGCACCATCGGTCTCTACCGCGGCTTCCCGTGGCGCCCGGAGGCGATCGAGGCCGTGCGGCGCTCGCCGTTCCGGCGGCTGCTCAACATGTCACCGGCTTCGCTTCGTCGCCGCCTGCTCGCGGGCGCGCCCCGTGAGCTCGAGGTCGTCGCCGCCCTGGCGGGGCCGCCGTCGGTGGCCCACGTAGAGGCGCTCGTCCGCGGCACCGCCATCCGGAGTGTCGTCGTCGCGCAGCCGTTCGACACGCTCGTCGTGCCGTTGCCGTGGGAGGGGCCGCACCTGCCGCGGGAGCCCCTGAACCCGATCACGGCCGCCGCGCTCGGGCTCGGTCACGCGCTCCGACTGTGGCGCAACCGGCCACCGCTCGTCGAGGGTGGCACGGTCGTGCTGCTCCACCCCTTCTCCCGCGTCATGGGCCACGGCCCGCAGGCGCCCTATCGCGCCCTCTTCGCGGCGCTGCGCGACGGCGCGACCGCACAGGGACTCGGCCGGGTGGAGGCGCAGGCCGCCCGCGACCGGCGCCCGGTCACGGCGTACCGCAGCGGCGCAGCCCCGCATCCACGGCTGCCGTTCGCCGACTGGGAGACCTGCGGCGCGATGCTCGAGCGGGCCGGGCGCGTCATCGTGGCCGGCTGCCGCGACGCGGGCGCCGCGCGGGCGCTCGGCTTCGTCCCGTCCCACAACACGGCCACCGCGCTCGCGATGGCCGACGGCGTCGCCGGCCCCGAGGGCCGCACCGCCGTCCTCCTGGGGCCGCCGTATCCCGCGCTCGTCGTCGGTCGAAGCGGATAACGCCGCAGTTGCGGGCGCGACAGCGCCCGCCTTCAGGGGTCTGCCCCGCCGAAGGCGGGGATCCGAGCGGCGGGATTCCGCTTGGCGGAATCCCGCTCGCGAAAGACATCAGTCGAGGCCGAGGTAGGCCTTCTGCACGGCCTCGTTCGTCTTGAGCTCGGCAGCGGGGCCTTCGAGGGTGATGCGGCCCGTCTCCATGACGTAGCCGCGATGTGCGGTGTCGAGCGCCATCAGCGCGTTCTGCTCGACGAGGAGCACCGGCGTCCCCTGCGCGTTGATCTCGACGACGATCTCGAAGATCTTCTCGACGAAGATCGGCGCCAGCCCCATGGACGGCTCGTCGAGGAGGAGCAGCTTGGGGCGGGCCATCAGCGCGCGGCCGATCGCGCACATCTGCTGCTCGCCGCCGGACAGGGTCCCCGCCTTCTGCGTGCGCCGCTCGTGGAGGCGAGGGAACAGCTCGAAGACGCGGTCCATGTCGCCCTGGAAGTTCTCCTTGTCCGTGCGCTGGAACGCCCCCATCTCGAGGTTCTCCGTGACGGTCATGCGCGGGAACAGGCGCCGGCCCTCCGGGCTCTGCGCGATGCCGCCCCCGACGATCTCGTGCGGCGGCGCCATCGTGATGTCGCGCCCCTCGAAGCGGATGCGTCCCTGTCGCGGCCGATTGAGTCCGTTGATCGCACGGAGCGTGGTGGACTTGCCCGCCCCGTTCGCGCCGATCAGCGTCACGATCTCGCCTGGGCCGACCCGCAGCGAGACGCCCTTGAGCGCGTGGATCGCGCCGTAGTAGAGGTGGATATCGTCCAGCTCGAGGACGTTGCCGGCGGCTGTCGTGGTGCTCACGCGGCCGCGCCCTTGCCGAGGTAGGCCTCGATGACGCGCTCGTCGGACTGGATCTGGGCCGGCGAGCCCTCGGCGATCTTCGCGCCGTACTCGAGCACCGTGATCCGCTCCGAGACGCCCATCACGACCTTCATGTCGTGCTCGATCAGCAGGACGGTGAGCCCCTTGTCGTCGCGAACGCGCCGGACGAACGCGGTGAACTCGGCGGTCTCCTGCGGATTCATCCCTGCCGTCGGCTCGTCGAGGAGCAGCAGCTTCGGGTCGGTCCCGAGCGCCCGCGCGACCTCGAGCCGCCGCTGATCCCCATAGGGCAGGTTCCCCGCTCGGTCGTCGTGGCGGCGAGGCAGGCCGGAGTAGACGAGGAGCTCCCGGGCGCGGTCGCGCGCCTCCTGCTCCTCGCGCTTGACCTTCCGCGTCCTCAGGATCGACCCGACGATGCCGCCGCGGAGCCGGCAGTGCATCCCGACGAGCACGTTCTCGACGGCGCTCATCTGAGCGAAGAGGCGGATGTTCTGGAACGTGCGGCCGATGCCGAGCGCGGTGATCGCGTGGGGCGGCAGGTCGCTCACCTCCGCGCCGTCGAACACGATCGACCCCGACGTCGGCTTGTAGACGCCGGTCAGCTGGTTGAAGAAGGTCGTCTTCCCCGCCCCGTTCGGGCCGATCAGCGCGACGATGCCGCCACGCGGAATCGTGAAGTCGACGTCGTCCGTGGCCACGAGACCACCGAACTCCTTGCGAAGCTTCGTGACCTCGACGAGGTTGTCGACCGCCATCAGTCGTTGCTCCGGTCGCGATCGGTGAGGGCCCCCTCGGTCTGGACGTCGTAGAACGGCGTGTCGTGCACGCCCTCTTCGAGCTCGACCTTGTGCCGCCGCTCCGGGATCAGGCCCGCGGGCCGGAAGAGCATCATCAGCACGATGATGATCCCGTAGATGCCGAACTGGTACTTCGTCGGATCGAAGTCGAGCCCCGCGTCCTGGATCTTGGAGCCGATCGTCGAGAGGCCGCTGAAGTTCAGGTACGCGAGGATCATCCCGCCCACGGTCACGCCCCAGATGCTTCCCATCCCGCCCAGGATGACCATGCAGAGCAGGAACACCGAGATGTTGAAGTAGAAGTCCGCCGGGAACGCGCCCGACTTGAAGCTCGCGTAGTACGCGCCCGCGACCCCTCCGAAGAACGCGCCGAGCGCATACGCCCAGGTCTTCGTCCTCATCAGGGGCACCCCCATCGCCGCCGCGGCGGTCTCGTCCTCGCGGATCGCGATCCACGCGCGCCCGAGCCGAGAGTCGCGCAGCCGGACGGAGCAGAAGATCGTGAAGAGCAGGAGCAGGAATGCGATCAGGTAGTACCACCGCTCGCGGTTCTCCGAGGTCTGGAAGTTGTCCGGAAGCCCGATCGCGCTGAGAAGCGGGAAGCCGACCGGGTCGATGGGCGCGATGCCGAACGTCCCGTTCGTGAGGTTGAAGCCGCCGAAGCTGTCGCCGTTCCGGACGACCTGCGGGATGATCTCCCCGAATCCGAGCGTTACGATCGCGAGGTAGTCGCCGCGGAGCCGGAGGGTCGGCAGGCCGATGATGATCCCGGCGAGCATCGTCAGGAGCCCGGCCGCGATCAGCACCAGCCACATCGTGACGTGGATCCCGACCTGCTCGTTCGACACGGACGAGCCGAAGTGGAACGTGATCTGCTCGAAGTGCTGGGACGCAAGCCAGCCGGCCGTGTAGGCACCGACCGCGTAGAAGGCGACGTACCCGAGGTCGAGCAGGCCGCAGTAGCCGACGACGATGTTGAGCCCGACGGCCATCATCGTGAACGCGATCATCACCACGACCGTCCCGGTGGTCGGCATGAAGTCGCCGATCAGCGGAAGGCTGGAGAGCGCGTCCTCGATGAACGGGTAGGAGAGCCCGAGGATCACCACGGCCGGAACGAGCCACACGTCCGAGCTCGACCGGAGGCCCTTCGCGCGACTCGCGATACCGCTCATCTCATGCGCCCTCCGGCGTCTGCTCCCCGAGCAGGCCTTCGGGACGGAAGACGAGGACCGCGATGAGGATCCCGAACACGATCGACCGCGTCCAGTCGCCGCCCGGAGCGAACCACGTCAGGCCCTCGTTGAAGGACTGGACGAACCCGATCACGAGCGCACCGACGACGGCGCCCGCGAGGTTGCCGATGCCGCCGAGCACCGCGGCCGTGAACGCGATCAGGCCGAGCTCGAAGCCGGTGTCGTAGCGGATGTTGTACTCGAGCAGGAAGACGAGCCCCGCGACCGCGGCGAGTGAGCCCGCGATGAAGAACGTCACCGAGATCGTCCGGTTGACGTTGATGCCCATCATCGCCGACGCCTCGGTGTCCTGCGAGACCGCCCGCATCGCCTTGCCCTGCCGCGTGTAGCCCACGAACCAGCTGAGCGCGATCAGCGCGGGCACGATGATCGCGAGGGCGAACACGAGCTTCCAGGTGACGATGATGTCCCCGATCGTGAACGCGGCTCCCTGGGGGATGAGCTCCGATCCGCTCTCGTAGTCGACGCCGTAGAGCGCGAGCGAGATGTTGGAGACGATGAACGACATCCCGACCGCCGTGATCAGCGGCGTCAGACGCGGAGCGTTGCGCAGGGGCCGGTAGGCGACGCGCTCGATCGTCGCGTTGACGACGGCGAACAGCGGGATCGTGATCGCGAGCGTGACGATGATGCCGCCGATGACCGCGAGGTTGCTCGAGTCGCCCGTGAGGCCGAGGACGGAGAGGAGCACCGTGCTCGCGACGAGGCCGGAGAGCGAGAACACGTCGCCGTGGGCGAAGTTGATGAGCTGGAGGATGCCGTACACCAACGTGTAGCCGAGCGCGACGACGCCGTAGATCGAGCCGCGCGTCAGGCCGTCGAGCGCGACGTTGACGAATTCCTCGGGGCCCTTGACGAAGTTGACGACGAGCCAGACGCCGACGAGACCGACGAGGCCGAGCCCGATTCCGTTGACGACCTTCGGGTTGCGGAGCTTGCGGAGAGCCCGGTTCAGCGCGTCTCTCATGGAGCGGCGACTCTAAAGCGAAACGGGCGGGAGGGCAACAGCCCTCCCGCCCGTGGACGGACCAGCTTCCGGCTGCGGTTACTTGCCGCTGGCGGCCGCCACCGTCTCCGGCTTCGGGGAGACGGTCGCCTTGGTGGTGAGCTCGTCGGTTGCCACGTAGATCGTGAAGCCGACCACGGCACCCGAGGCGTCCTCGGGATCGCCGTTGGCGTCGATCTTGAACGAGCCGAGCAGGCCATCGGTCACGTTCGTCTCGAACACCTTTGCGATCACGTCGGAGCGCGTGCCGTCCGACGCCTCGATCGCGTCGAGCAGCACCTGTGCGGCCTGCCCGCCGTAGATCGCGTACGGGTCGATCGCCTTGCCCGAGAGCGGGCCCTTCTGCAGACCGTCGATGAAGTCGAGGGCCGTGCCCTTGAACTCGTCGATCGGGACTCCCGCGACGGACATGAACATGCCCTTGGACGCGGTGCCCGCCTCGTCGATCGTGGCCTGGGTCGTGAAGCCGTCGGGAGCGTAGAGACCAACGTCCCCGTCGTTCGGCCCGAGGACCGCGACCTTGTCCTTGATCACCTGTGCGCCGTTCTCGTCGATCAGGCCGCCGAGGAAGACCGCGTCGGCCCCCGTCGCCTTGATCTTGTTGAACTGCGACGTGTAGCTCGTGGCCTTCGGATCCCAGGCCTCGAAGCCGGCGATCTTGATCCCCAGGGACTCCGCCGCCTTGCGCGTCGTCGTGGCGACACCGAGGCCGTAGGCCTCCTTGTCGTTGAGGACGTAGAGGTTCTTGACCCCCTGCTGCTGCATGAACTCCGCCACCGCGGCGCCCTGGTAGGCGTCGTGCGGGACGACGCGCGCGTAGTTGCGCGTTCCCGACGGGTAGTACTTGTCGGGCTCGGTCGAGTCACAGCCGCCCGGAAGGTTCACCGTCAGACACGGGTACGTGTTCGCCGGCGAGACCATCGCGATACCGCCGTCCGGAGCCTGGTTGACGACCGGGATGATGATCGCCGCGCAGCCGGAGTTGAAGGTGCCGATGATCCCGATCACCTTGTCGTTCGCCGCGTACGCGTTGGCGTTCGAGGAACACTTGCCGGAGTCCCACTTCCCCGCCTGCGCCGTCGCGTCGTCGCACGACTGGAAGCCGATGTTGTAGTCGCCGGCCTTCCAGTCCTGCTGGTCGAGCTGGTAGCGGATCGCCGCGACGATCTGCTCCGTCTGCGTCCTCGACGAGCCCTGGAGCGGGAAGTCGGACGCAAGGATGTAGTCCGGATCGCCGTCGCCCTTGAACTCGATCCCGGTACAGGACGACGACGGCAGAGCCTCGGGCGCTCCACCGCCGGAGTCGCCACCGCATCCCGCCGCGACGATCGCGGCCACGACGACGAAGAGACCGGCGAGGATCACCCCTCTGTTCTTGAGCTTCAAGCTCCTCCTCCTTCTGGTGGGACCGTGCGCCCGGCGAGGGCCGGGCCTGTCCACGTGTAGTGGCGGGAGTCTAGAGAAGACGCGGCCTGCATGTGTTACGGGGCACACCGGCCGGGACCGTGGCCAACCCGGGCCTCTACGATTCGCTCCGGCCGGCCGAAGTGGCGGAACTGGTAGACGCGGCGGACTCAAAATCCGTTGCCCGCGAGGGCGTGTGGGTTCGAGCCCCACCTTCGGCATCGCACCGCCCCTCCGCTTCCGGTATGACCTCGGCAGATGCGGATCGGGATCCTCACCGGCGGCGGCGACGTGCCCGGGCTCAATCCGTGCATCAAGGCCGTCGTCAATCGCGTCGTCCACGACGGGCACGAGGTGGTCGGGCTCCGCCGCGGCTGGGCCGGGCTGCTCCAGCACGACCTCGACGACCCCGCGTCCGCCGCGGAGTGGTTCCAGCCGCTCACACCCGCGACCGTCCGCACGATCGACCGCACGGGCGGCACGTTCCTGCACACGTCGCGGACGAACCCGAGCCGGGTGCGGCCCGGCGAGGTGCCCGCCCACCTCGCGTCGCGCGCGGACGGCGAGGGCCCGTTCGACTTCACGGACCACGCGCTGCGCGTCGTCGAGGCGCTCGGGATCGACGTGCTGATCCCGATCGGCGGCGACGACACGCTCTCGTACGCCCTCCGGATGCACGACGAGGGGGTGCCGGTGGTCGCGATCCCGAAGACGATGGACAACGACGTCCACGGCACCGACTACTGCATCGGCTTCTCGACCGCGGTCACCCGCGGCGTGCAGTTCATCCACAACCTGCGCACCTCGACGGGGTCGCACGAGCGAATCGCGGTGGTCGAGCTGTTCGGCCGCTACAGCGGCGAGACCTCGCTCGTGACGGCCTACCTCTCCGGGGTCGACCGCGCGGTGATCTCGGAGGTGCCGTTCGACGTCGAGCGGCTGGGCGAGCTGCTCGTGGCGGACAAGCATGCGAACCCCTCGAACTACTCGATGCTGACCGTGTCCGAGGGCGCGACCGTGGCGGGCGGCGACATGGTCCTCTCCGGAGAGGAGGACGCCTACGGGCACCGCAAGCTCGGCGGGATCGGCGAGCTGACGGCGGCGCTCCTCAAGGAGCGGACGGGCGAGGAGATGATCGTCCAGGTGGTCGGCTACCTGATGCGGTCGGGCGCTCCCGACTCGCTCGACCTGATGGTCGCGACGAACTACGCCGTCATGGCGTCCGACCTCGCGCTCGAGGGGTCGTCGGGCCGGATGGTCGCGCTCCGGAGCGGCACCTACACCTCGGTGCCGATCTCCGCAACGCGGGAGGGTGTGAAGCGCGTCGACGTGGACGAGCTCTACGACGTGGACGAGTACCGCCCGAAGGTGCGCCACGTCCGCGGAAAGCCGATGTTCCTGTACTGATGCGCCGCATCGGCCTGCTCACCGCCGGTGGCGACTGCCCCGGCCTCAACGCGGTCATCCGCGGGGTCGTGGCGGGCGCGGCGCAGCGCCACGGGGCGGAGGTCGTCGGCGTGCTCGACGGCTGGGACGGCCTGATGGAGGGTCGCGTGCGCCGGCTCGACCGCACCGCGGTGCGTGGGATCCTGCAGCGGGGCGGGACGATCCTCGGCACGTCGCGGCGGGACCCGTACGTCCACGGCGATGGCGCCGCGTCGCTGCGCGAGACGCTCGCGCGCGAGTGGATCGACTCGCTCGTCGTGATCGGCGGCGACGGGACGCTCCGCACGGCGCTCCGCCTCTTCGAGGAGGGCATTCCCATCGTGGGCGTGCCGAAGACGATCGACAACGACATCCCGGGGACGGACGTCACGTTCGGCTTCGATACCGCCGTCCAGATCGCGACCGAGGCGATCGACCGGATCACGACGACCGCCGAGTCGCACGACCGCGTGATGGTGGTCGAGGTGATGGGCCGCACGCGGGGCTGGATCGCGACGTACGCGGGCATCGCCGGGGGTGCGGACGCGATCCTGGTCCCGGAGGAGCCCTACGACCTGGACGAGGTCGCGAACCTGCTCCGCTCCCGGGCCGAGCGCGGGCTCCGATACTCGGTCGTCGTCGTCGCGGAGGGTGTCGACCCCCCGCCCGGCGCGCAGGTGGCCTCGCAGCTCGACGCGTTCGGCTTCGAGCGGCTCGGCGGCGTGTCGGCGGTGATCGCGTCACGGCTGGAGGAGCTCACCGGCTTCGAGGCCAGGGTGACCGTGCTCGGCCACATCCAGCGCGGAGGCACGCCCAGCGCCGCAGATCGGGTGCTCGGGTCGCGGCTCGGCGTCGCGGCCGCCGACCTCGCAGCCTCCGGCGCGGCCGGGAGGATGGTGGCGCTGAGGGGAACCGAGATCGTCGACGTCGCGCTCGAGGACGCGTGCGTGTCACTCCGCGGGGTGCCGCCTGCGATCCTCGGCGTCGCCCATACGCTCTCGGCGTGAGGGCTCGGCGCTCGTCCGCGAGCGGCTCGCCGCAGGGAGGGCTCAGCCGACCAGGAGCGCGTCGGTCGGCGCGTAGCCGTCGGTGAGGAGCGGCACGTCGCTCGTGACGACGTCGCGCTCCCAGCGCCGGCGTGCGGCTGCGCGGAGGTCGGGCGCCGTCGGCGCCCGCGCGGCCCGCGTCTCCTCCCACGACTCGGCGAGGCGCGCCGGCGACGGCGCCGCCCGCTCGGTACCGACGAGGATGATGTTGCGGATGTCACCCGGGTAGCGGTCGCCCGGACCCTCGTAGACGGGGTGGAGCTCGACGGTCCGGAACACGGCCGCGTACGTCTTGAAGAGCGCACGCGTGATCTCGGAGCTGCCGCCGGTGAGCGCGCCGATGACGTTCGTCGCCACGACGCCTCCGGGCTTCAACCGGTCGCGCATGAGCTGGGCGAACTCGAGGGTCGTCATGTGGAAGGGGACGCCGTCCGAGTAGAACGCGTCGAGCATGATCACGTCGAACCGTTCCTTCGTTCGCTGCAGGAACCGCCGTCCGTCGTCGACCACGACGGGCAGCCGCGGGTCGCGCGGGAGCGCGAACCAGCGGTGGGCGACGTCGACGACAGCGGGATCGAGCTCGACCGTGGTCACCGTGACGTCGCGGAAGTCGCGCCAGAGCCGCTTCTGCACCGCCGCGCCGCCGAGCCCGATCACGAGGATCTTCGTCGCGCTCGGGTTGTACGCGAGCGCGAGCTGGAGGTAGTCGCTGTAGGAGAAGCGCGTCGCGAACGGCCGCTTCAGGTACATCCCGCTCTGGAACGAGCTGTCGAAGCGGAGATAGCGGGACTGGCCGTCCTCGACGACGAGCAGGCGGTGGTAGCGCGTGTCGCGCGCCTCGCGCACGGTGAAGCCCTCGCCGCCGAGGCCGACCTCGGCGGGGTCGAGCTTGCGCGGCGTGCGCACGTCTCGCTCGCGGTAGACCGGCGACCAGTTGCGGGCTGCCGACCCCGACAGCACCCTGCCGGTCGTGTCCGGCGCCAGCGCGCCGACCGCGAGCGCAGCGGCGCCTGCGGCGGCGACGAGACCCACCCCGGGCAGCCAGAGGCGCTCGAGCAGCGCGACCGTCGCTGCCGCCACGAGCAGCACGAGGGCGCCGAGGGCGAGGACCTGGTCGGTGCCGTACTCGGGCACGAGCCAGAACGACGTGGCGAAGGTCCCCGCGATCGAGCCCGCGGTCGAGATCGCGAACAGGCGCCCCGCGGTGCGCCCGAGCCGCTCGATGTCGCGCGCGGCGAGCTTCACCGCGATCGGCGAGACGGACGCGAGCACGACGCTCATGGGGCCGAACAGCACGACCGCCGCGACGAGCGGGTCGAGCCGCGGCCCGGGATCCCACGCCACGACCTGCTCGAGCACCCACTCGTCGACGAGGGGAATCGCGAGCACGAGCCCCGCACCGAGGGCGATCGCGCCGACGAAGAGGTACGGCGTCGGCCACCGGTCGGCGAGCGTTCCACCGAGCCAGTACCCGATCGCGAGCCCCGTGAGCACGACGCCGATCAGCGCGCCCCAGACGTAGAGCGAGCTCCCGAAGGTCGGCGCGAGCACGCGGCTGGCGGCGATCTCGACACCGAGCAGCACCGCGCCCGAGAGAAACACCGCGGAGGCCAGCGCGAGCCGGTCGACCCGTGTCCCGCGGCGCTCCATCGCTCAAGGGTAGACGCGGTAGACCCGAAGCCACGGCCGTGGACGTCGTCCGGGGTCGGACCGTGTCGCGTAGACCGGACGGATCCGCTCGAGCGCGCGGTAGAAGCGGGCCTCACGCGGGTAGTGCGGGGCGGCCGCGAGCACACGGTCGGCGACGCCTTCGCCCACGACGAGCCAGTGGACGCCGTCCGCACGGAGCGTGTCGAGGCTCCGGCGCGGGTCGAACGGGCGGCCCGGCCCTGGCAGCGCGAGCCTGACGACCGAGCGCCCGCGGAGCGGGAGCGTCGACGAGTCCGCCGCCATCCGCTCGTCCCGGGGAATCGTCCGGTCGATCCAGGCGGCGGCGGCGAGGCGCGGATCGCTCCCCGTGAGCGAGCGTGCGTCCGCGACCGACCACCAGAGCGGCACGACCGCCGCGACGAGCGCGGCGATCGCGAGCGTCCGCCCGCGTCCCGCGACGACGGCGAGCACGGGGACGAGCGGCAGGACGTATCGGTCGAAGTGGGCGTGCGACGGGAGCAGCGAGACGGCGTACGCGGCGGCGAACGAGAGCAAGATCAGGTCGGAGCGCTCGCGGCGGCGGAGAGCGGCGACGATCCCGGCAGCGGCCACGAGCACGACCGGGCCGAGGGTCTCCCAGAGCCGCAGGCCGAACGCGAACGGCGTCGCGGGGTCATTCTCGAAGCCGAGCCAGCCGTCCTGCGCGAGCTCCTGGACGCGGCGGAAGTCGTCCCACGCGGCGCCGGCGTGGATGACGACGAACGGGCTCGTGACGAAGAACGCCGCCGCGGCGAGCCCGACGGAGATCCCGACGCGCCGCCACGCCCCGAACCCTGCGACCACGATCGGGACGACGAGGATCGCGCCCGGGTACTTGGCGGATGCGGCGAGCCCGGCGACGACTCCCGCCCACTCGAGTCGGCCGGAGACGAGCAGCGCCAGTGTCGCGGTGACGCAGAGCGTGAGGAGGACGTCGGTGACGGCCATCCGCGAGTACGCCGCGTGCGTGGTCGCAACGGCGACGCCGACGGCTCCGGTGATGCCCGCCGCCGTGCCGTAGGCGACGCGCCCGAGCCACCAGGCGGCGGCGACGCCGAACACGCCGACGAGCACGGCGACCACGCGCGCAGCACCGTACGAGGGCTCGTCGAGGCCGATCTGCGTCGGCGCCAGAACGAGGAAGAGCAGGCTCGGGTAGTCGTACCAGCCGGGGTCGAGGCCGCCGCCGTGGACGACCTCCCAGGCACGCGGGACGATGTTCGCCTCGTCCGGATTGAGCAGCGGCAACGGTAGACCCGTGCCCGCGCCGACGATCCTGAGCGCGGCGGCCAGCGCGAGAATCGCGCCGAGCACCGCGAGCTCGGCGGTCGAGAGCGACCGACGCAGAAGCGCCAGCGTGCGGTCCTAGACGTCCGGGACGCCGTCGCCGACGAGCGCTTCCACGTCGCCCGCGACGAGAACGGCGTCGACGCCCGCACGCTCGAGTGCCTCGACGTCCTCGCGCGACGCGTCGACCAGCTCCGCGATCGCGAGCTTCCCCGCAGGGACGTCCGGCAGCAGCTCGAGCACCCGGTCGAGCGGGGTTTGCTCCTCGTCCGCCGTGTCGGCGGTCAGGAGCACGATCTCGGGATCCACGTGCTCGAACGCGTGCCCGAGCTCGTCGTCGTCCCGCACCCGGACGACCACCTCGAGGCCCAGCTCGTGGCAGCGCTCGGCGCGCGACGGAAGGGAATCCTCGTCGGCCGCTGTCAGCACGACCGCGTCGGCCGCCGCAGCGTCCTCGGGCTCGGGGCCGTAGGCGAGCAGGGGCAGCAGCGTGTGCGCTCGGACATCGGCATCGACGTTCCGGATGACGATGCCTTCGGCACCGCCCTCCTCCGCCCGCCGCGCCCCGACCGCGTCACGGACGTGCACGAGCACGGAGATGCCGTCTCCCTCTGCGATCGCCTGGCTCAGTCGCCGGTGTGTCACGGACGCGGATGCTATCCGGCGCCCGTGATCGCGTAGGCTCGCGCACCGTGGCGGACGTCAGACGCGTGTGCCTGCTCGGGGCGGAATCCACCGGCAAGTCGACTCTCGCCGGGGCGCTCGCGGAGCGCTACGAGACGGTCTGGAATCCCGAGTACGGGCGGCCGTATACGCAGGTCGGACGGCCTTCCGGAGCACCCTGGACGAGTTGGGAGTTCACGCACATCGCGCGCATCCACTGCTGGTACGAGGACTTTCTCGCCACGCTCGCGCACCGGGTGCTGTTCTCCGACACGGACGCGTTCACGACGGCGGTGTTCCACGAGGTGTACCTCGGCACCCCTGCGACCGGGTTCGAGGATCTCGTCGACCGGCGCTACGACCTGCTGGTCGTCTGCGGGCTCGACATCCCCTGGCGCCACGACGGGATCCGCGAGTTCGAGGAGCGGCGGCAGTGGATGCAGGAGCGCTACCTCGAGCGCGCGCGCACGAGCGGTCGTCCATGGCTTCTCGTCGAGGGCCCGCTCGAACCGAGGATCGAGGCCGCAGCCGGCGCCGTCGACGAGCTGCTCTCGGCTGGCGCAGCCGCGGAGTAGGGCGGCGGGCAGGCACGCGGGGGCCAGGAGCTCGCTCCGCGGGCGGACGGACCCGGTGGGCACAGAGTCGGCACGAAGATGGCACGGACTTGTCGCCAAATCGAGGCGACGCGGACGATAGAATCGGCAGTGGGTGGTGGGATGGGGTGCCCCGGAGGGGAGCGACGCGAAAGCGAATCAGCCCGGGCGCGCCGAGCGCCGACGAAGGAGTCAGCGCCCGATCGGGTGCCAGACCGTCTTCAGCTCCATGAAGGCACCGACCTCCCACGGGCTGCGATCCTCACGCGCGCGGACGACGCGCTTGACGTTCTCGGCGGCGAGCACCTCGAGCGCGGCGGCGTCCCCGTCGGCCCCGGTCACGTCGATCGCGTTGACGTCCATGTGCGCCGCAAGCACCGGGGCGAGCTCGTCCCGGAAGCCGGTGAGCACATTCACGACGCCGTCCGGCACGTCGGACGTGGCCACCGCCTCGGCGAGCTCGATCGCCGCCAGCGGGTGGGTCTCGGACGCGACGACGACCACCGCGTTTCCGCCGACCAGCGCCGGCACGACCCGGGCGACGAGCCCGTCGAGCGCGGGCACGTCGGGCGCGACGACGGCGACGATGCCGGTCGGCTCCGGCAACGTGAAGTTGAAGTACGGACCGGCGACCGGGTTCGCGCCGCCCAGCACCTGGGCCAGCTTGTCGGCCCAGCCCGCGTACCAGACCACGCGGTCGATCGCCCGCGCGACCTCGCGCCGCCCGCTGCACACCGCCGCGAGCGCGGCCCGCCGCGTCTCCATCGTCTCCGCGAGCCGGTAGAGCACTTGCCCCCGGTTGTACGCCGTCGCGGAGCTCCACGCCGCGAAGCCCTTCCGTGCCGCGACGACAGCGTCGCGAGCGTCCTTGCGTGAAGCGCGCGCCACGTTGTGGCCCTCGAGCTCGAGCGTCCGCCCGGATTCCGAGCGCGGGAACGAGCCTCCGATGAAGAGCTTGTACGTCTTGCGGACGGGAAGCCGCGCGCTCACGGGTCGAGCTCCGCCCGGACGACCTGCCAGACGCCCCAGACGAGCGCGCCGAGCAACACGAGCTTGGCCCCGATCACCGCTGCCGGCTGCCGGGCGCCGCTCACTCGAACCTCAGGTACGCCTCGAGCCCGTGTCGGCCGCCCTCGCGGCCGAACCCCGACTCCTTGTAGCCGCCGAACGGCGACGCCGGGTCGAACCGGTTGAAGGTGTTGCCCCACACGACGCCCGCGCGCATGCGGTCGGCCATCCAGAGGATCCGCGACCCCTTCTCCGTCCAGACCCCCGCCGAAAGGCCGTACATCGTGTTGTTCGCCTTCTCGACGGCCTCGTCGGGCGTCCGGAACGTGAGCACGCTCAGCACCGGGCCGAAGATCTCCTCCCGCGCGATCCTGTGACTCTGGGCGACGCCGGTGAACACCGTCGGAGCGAACCACCACCCCTTCTCCGGCAGCCGGCACGGGGGCTGGTAGATCTCGGCGCCCTCCTCCGTCCCGGCCTCGACGAGCTCCGTGATCCGGTCGAGCTGTGCCTTGGAGTTGATCGCCCCGACGTCCGTGTTCTTGTCGAGCGGATCGCCGACGCGCAACGTCGACATGCGGCGCTTGAGCTTCCGGACGAGCTGGTCGTGGATCGACTCCTGCACCAGGAGGCGCGACCCGGCGCAGCACACGTGGCCCTGATTGAAGTAGATGCCGTTCACGATCCCCTCGACGGCCTGATCGAGCGCGCAGTCGTCGAAGACGATGTTCGCCGCCTTCCCGCCCAGCTCCAGCGTGAGCGCGATGTCGCGCCCCGCGAGCTCGCGCTGGATCGCCTTCCCGACCTCGGTCGAGCCGGTGAACGCGACCTTGTCGATGCCGTCTGCGCGGACGAGGTGCGCGCCGGTCGAGCCGTCGCCGGTGACGATGTTGACGACGCCGGGCGGTACCTGCGCCTGGCGGCAGACGTCGGCGAAGAGGAGAGCTGTGAGCGGAGTCGTCTCCGCCGGCTTGAGCACGACGGTGTTCCCGCACGCGAGCGCCGGCGCGATCTTCCACGCGAGCATCAGGAGCGGGAAGTTCCACGGGACGATCTGCGCCGCGACCCCGAGCGGTCGCGGCCGCCTTCCCGGGAACGCGTACTCGAGCTTGTCCGCCCAGCCGGCGTAGTAGAAGAAGTGCGCCGCCGCGAGAGGGACGTCGACATCGCGTGACTCCTTGATCGGCTTGCCCCCGTCGAGCGACTCTGCGACGGCGAGCTCGCGCGCTCGCTCCTGCAGGATGCGCGCGATCCGGAACAGCACCTTCGCGCGCTCGGACGGCCTCCACCTGCTCCACGCCTCGAATGCCTCGCGCGCCGCGCCGACCGCGAGCGAGACGTCCTTGGCGCCCGCCTGCGCGACCTCGGCGAGCGGCTCCTCCGTTGCGGGCGACACCGTGGGGAACCACGAACGCGACCGCGGCGCCACCTCCTCCCCGCCGATGAACAGGCCGTAGCGCTCCTCGAGCGAGACGATCTCGCGCGACTCCGGCGCGGATGCGTACTCCCAGGTGCCGGCCGGGGCAACTGTGCTCCGCTGCTTCTCGACCGCACCCATCAGTCGAGAGTCATCTCGTCGGGCGAGCGGTAGATGCCTGTGCGCTGCTTGCGGAGCTGGAGAAGGACGTCGTTGAGCAGCGACGACGCGCCGAAGCGGAACAGGTCGGGCGTCATCCAGTCCGGGCCGAGCGTCTCGTGGAGCACGCAGAGGTACTGGATCGCCTGCTTCGCCGTGCGAATCCCGCCGGCCGGCTTCATCCCGATCACGAGCCCCGTCTCGTCGTGCACGTCGCGGATCACCTCGAGCATGCAGAGCGTCACGGGGAGCGTCGCCGCCGGTGTCACCTTGCCGGTCGAGGTCTTGATGAAGTCGGCGCCGCCCGCGATCGCGACCAACGAGGCCTTCCGCACCGCGTCGTACGTGCCCAGCTCGCCCGTCTCGAGGATCACCTTCAGGTGCGCATTGCCGCAGGCCTCCTTGACCGCGACGATCTCCTCGTAGACGCGGCCGATGCGGCCCGAGAGAAATGCCCCGCGGTCGATCACCATGTCGATCTCGTCCGCGCCGGCCTCGACGGCCGCGCGGACGTCTGCGAGCTTCACGTCGAGCGGCGCCTGCCCCGACGGGAACGCGGTGGCGACCGAAGCGACCTTCACCGCGCTTCCCCGCAATGCGCGCCGCGCGACCGGCACGAGGCTCGGGTAGACGCAGACGGCGGCGACGTGCGGCACCGACGGCTCGAACGGATCCGGGACAATCGCCTTCGCGCACATCGCCCGCACCTTGCCCGGCGTGTCTGAGCCCTCGAGGGTCGTGAGGTCCATCATGCGGATCGCGAGCTGGAGCGCGAAGACCTTCGAGTCGCGCTTGATCGAACGCTTCGCCAGCTCGGCCGCCCGCGCTTCGAGCGCGACCGCGTCGACCGATCCCACACGCGGCAGGCTCCCGCCGCCGGGGAGCTCGACCGTGCGCGGAAGTGCCAGCGTCCGACCCATGCAGTCAGTCTAGAGTTCCGCTCCGTGCTGCTTCGCGCCGACACCCGCGTCGAGCTGCTCCGCGGCCTGCCGCTGTTCGAGCTGTGCTCGAAGCGCGACCTGCGCCGTATTGCGGCGATCGCGGTCGAGCGCGAGGTCGATGCGGGCGCGGAGCTGATCCGCGAGGGCGAGCCCGCGGGCGAGTTCTACGTCGTGGTCGACGGCGAGGTGGATGTCCGGCGCCGGGGGCGCCGCGTCGCGCGTCTCGGCAACGGGAGCTTCGTGGGCGAGATCGCGCTTCTCTCGCGATCGCCGCGTACGGCGACGGTGGTCGCGGCAACGCCGCTTCGCGTGCTCGCCATCTCCGGCCGCGACTTCGTGGCGTTGCTCGACACGCTGCCCGAGCTCTGGCTGAAGGTGGCCCGTACGCTCGCGAACCGCGTCGACGCGGACGAGGCGATGGACGGCGGCTGAATGACCGCCGTCGACCCCAGAGTGCGCGACCTCGCGCAGGCACCGAACTTCGCCACGCTCAGCGTGATCCTGCGGTCGGGAAGGCCGATGACCCACGTCATGTGGGTCGACGCCGACGACGACCACGTCCTGATCAACACCGAGGTGCACCGGGCGAAGTTCCGGGCGGTGCAGCGCGATCCGCGCGTGACGGTGACGATCTGGCAGCGGGACGACCCATACACGTATGCGGAGGTCCGCGGGCGGGTCGTCGAGACCGTTCGCGGGCCGGAGGCTCGCGCGCACATCGATCGCCTGTCCCGGAAGTACCGCGGCAAGGACTACGACGACTCGGCGATCACGTCCGAGCGCGTGGTCTTGCGCATCGCGCCCGAAACGGTGCACGTGCACTGAGCCGCGGGCGCGGCGACCGGTTGGGCGCGGAGTCAGAAGGTGCGTGACAGGTCGATCTCCGCCGCAACGACGGCCGAGGCGTCGACGCCCACCGCGACGACGTCGAAGTCGGCCCCGGCAGGAATCAGGTCGTGCCGTAGCGCTCGGTCGAGACGGACCTGATCGCGCGCAACGGGACTCGTACCCTCGCGCCTGAGCGCTGCGAACGCCGTCCACCCGGTGAGCCGAACGACCGCGGCGGCGTAGCTGACCTGGACGGTCCGGGCCACGGCCGGCCGTAAGGCCTCAGAGCCCGAGTCGCTCGAGCGTCTTCCGGTCGCGTCGCCAGCGCGGCCTGACCTTCACGACGAGCTCGAGGAACACGGTGTGGCCGACGAGCGCTTCCACCTCCGGACGCGCGCGCGTTCCGATCTCGCGGATCATCGCGCCGCGCTTCCCGATCAGGATCCCCTTCTGCGACTCGGTCTCGACGAGCACGCGCGCGCGCACCGTGTCGCCGAGCTCCTCGACCTCGACCATGAGCGCATGGGGCACCTCGTCGCGAGTGAGATGGAGCGCCTTCTCGCGGACGACCTCGGCCACCCGCTCCTCGAGCGTCAGGTCGGTTCGCTGCCCGCGCGGGAAGAGCGCCGGGCCTGCGGGGAGAAGGTGGACGAGGTCGTCGCGAAGCTCGTCGATTCCGTCGCGGACCTTCGCGCTGACCGGGTGGAGCGCGTGGAAGTCGCCGAGGGTGGCCGCGACCTTCATCTGCGAAGCGACATGGCCGTGCTTCAGGCGGTCGATCTTGTTCAGCGCGATCACGACGGGGACGCCGAGCGAGAACACGCGCCGCGCGACGAAGCGATCGCCCGCGCCGATGCGATCGCGCGCGGAGAGCACGAGGAGCACGACGTCGACATCCTCGAACGATCCGTCGACCGTCTCTTGCATTCGCTCGGTGAGGGCGTCCATCGGCCGCTGGAACCCGGGAAGGTCGACGAGCACGAGCTGCCAGTCCTCGCCGTTCGCGACGCCGAAGATCCGGCGGCGTGTCGTGTTCGGGACGGTCGACGTGATCGCCACCTTCTCGCCGGTCAAGGCGTTGACGAGCGTCGACTTGCCGACGTTCGGCCGGCCGGCGACGGCAACCAGGCCCGTCTTCATGCGCGTACCACAGGTGCGCGTGACACGGCCATGCGTGACACACCCATCCGGGACACGTCGAGGCAGGACATGTCGGCTTCGACCACCTCACTTCCCGGGCCGCCGACCTCCTCCCCACGCGTTCAGCCTATCGCCGAAACCGCGACGAGTCCGTGACCGAGATGGGGCGAAAGCGTGCCGATCGCTCCACAGCAGCGGCCGTGTGCCGCCGTGCGAGAGCGTGGCCGTCACGACCCGAGCTGCCCGGCGTCGAACTGCTCCGGAAGCAGCTCGTCGGGGCTCATCTCGACGACCCGCCCGCCGTTTCGGAACAGGACCCGCTCCACCTGCATCTCCGCCAGCCACTGACGGCAGCCGCCGCACGGCGACGCCGTGATCGCCGCGACGACGAAGTCGCCCGGCCGGTAGCCCTCCGCGACCGCGCGGGAAAACGTCGCCCGCTCGGCACAGATCCCGAGCGGGTACGCCGCGTTCTCCACGTTCACGCCCTCGACGACGCGTCCGTCGCGGCACAGGACGGCACAGCCGACGTGGAATCCGGAGTACGGCGCGTACGCGCGCGCCGCGATCGCGTCCGCCGCGGCGAGGAGCTCGGCGTCCGTCATGCGTAGAACCCCTGGAAGATGACAAGCGTCACGAGCGCGCCGAGCAGCCCCCCTGACGCGACCTCGAGCGTCGAGTGGACGCCCGCCTCGATCCGCGTCTGCGCGACGAGCAAGGCCATGATCAGCGTGAGGGAGGATACGAGGAAGCGGTGCTCGCTGTCGCCGAGCACGAGCGTGATCGCCATCCACCCGGCGAACGCCACGGCCGCGTGACCGGACGGCCAGCCGCCGCGCAGAGGCGACCCGCGGCCCGAGAACGCCTTGAGCGCGATCACGAGTGCGGTCGTCAGCACCAGGGCGATCAGCGTCAGCTCGGCCGGCGCCTCGGAGAGCTTGTCGAGCAGGCGCGAGCTCTCCTCCGCCACCTGCCCCGAGAAGACGAGGTAGCCGACCGCGATCGCGTTGATCGCGGCGATCAGGACCGCGCCCGCGCCGATGTCCTTCGCGAGCTTGGCCATCGGGTCGAAGGAGGTCGACGCGACGTCGACGGCAGCCTCGATCGCGGTGTTGATCATCTCCGCGATCAGCACGAAGGCGATCGCGAGGAGCAGTGCGATCAGCTCGATGCGCGAGAGGTCGAACGCGAGCGCGGCCACCAGCACCGCTACGGCGACAGCGAAGTGGATCCGCATGTTCCGCTGCGTGCGAAGCACGTGGATGATCCCCTCGAGCGCGAAGTTGAAGCTCTCGAAGATCGAGGGCCGGCGCCGGGGCGTGATCACGACAGGTGCACGCGCTCGCGCGCCTCCATCGCCGGTCCGTGCTCGTGGCCGAGGAGATGGAGCAGTCCGTGCACGAGTGGCCAGCGCCACTCGTCGCCGATCACCTGCGGGCAGAGGACGACGTCCCCGAGCGCGCGAGGCTCCCCGTCCGGCAACGGCTCCGCGCCGTCGATCGGGAACGAGAGCACGTCGGTCGGCTCGTCGATCCCGAGGTGCACCCGCTTGAGGCCGCGCATCTCGTCGGCGCCCACGAAAGCGATCCCGAGCTCGCCGTCCGCCAGACCCTCCGCCGCCAGCACGGCGCGGGCGAGAGTGACCGCACCTGCCTCGTCCACCGTGACCCCGCTCCTGTTCGAGACCTCGATCTCGAGCATCAGCGGTGCCGTGCGGAGCCCGTCTCCTCGGCGTGCCGCTTGTACGCCTCGACGATCCGCTGCACGAGCTTGTGCCGCACGACGTCCTCGTGGCCGAACTCGACGAAGCCGATGCCGTCGAGCGACCGGAGGATGTCGCGCACCTGGATCAGCCCGGAGGCCTGCTCGCGCGGAAGGTCGACCTGCGTCACGTCGCCGGTGACGACCATCCTCGACCCGAACCCGAGGCGCGTGAGGAACATCTGCATCTGCTCGGGCGTCGTGTTCTGCGCCTCGTCGAGAATCACGAACGAGTCGTTCAGCGTCCGCCCACGCATGAACGCGAGCGGCGCGACCTCGATCGTGCCGCGGTCGATGTACGCGTTCAGCCGGTCGGCGTCCATCGTGTCGTAGAGCGCGTCGAACAGGGGGCGCATGTACGGGTCGACCTTCGCGAGCACGTCTCCCGGAAGAAAGCCGAGGCGCTCGCCGGCCTCCACAGCGGGCCTTGTGAGGATGATCCGCCCCACCTCCCGCTCGGCGAGTGCCTTCACGGCGAGCGCGATCGCGAGGTACGTCTTTCCCGTCCCGGCCGGGCCGATCCCGAACGTCACGGTGGACGCGCGGATCGCGTCCACGTAGCGCTTCTGCATGACCGTCTTCGGCGCGATCTTCTTGCCGCGGTGGCGCCAGACGACGTCCTCGAACACGTCGCGGATGTCCTCCGACTGGTCGAGCGCCGCCACGACCGCGCCGACCGTGTCGGGGCCGATCGCGTGGCCGCCCTCGACGAGCTCGACCAGCTCGTCCAGCACCGCCCGGGCCTCCGCGACGCGGGCCTCGTCGCCGGCCAGCGTGAGCCGGTTGCCGCGCAGCGAGATCGTGCAGCCGAGCCGCTCGCGCAGCGTGTCGAGCACGCCGTCGACGACGCCGGCCAGCTCGGCCGCAACCTCGTTCGGAACGGTGAGAACGTCCTGCATGGATCTCAGTGTAGGCGCCGCTCCTTACGGTGCTCGGCCGTGCTCGGCGAGCTACCGTCGAGGCAATGGAGGCGCGTCTCGTCCTGTACGACGAGCGGTGCGGAGCGTGCGCCGCGCTCGCACGCCGGCTCGAGCATCACGGGATCGCCGTGGCACCGATCGGCTCTCCGGCCGGTGCCCGGTGGCTCCGCGACCTGGGTGAGCGCGAGCGGTATGCGGCCGTCCACGCGATCGACGGAGCCGGTCGGCGGCACACGGGCGGCGACGCAGTCCCGGTCGTCCTTGCGGCGCTTCCCCACGGCGCGCAGCTCGCCCGGCTCGCCCGATTGCGTCCACCCGCGACCGAGCGTGCGTATCGCATCCTCGCCCGCAACCGCCGCCTCGTCGCGCGGCTGCTCGACGCGCCGTCGCGGGAGGCTACGCGAGCTTCTCGCGCACGAGCTGGCTGACGACCGAGCCGTCTGCCCGCCCGGAGACGCGCGGCATCACGTCCGCCATCACGCGGCCGAGGTCGCGGATCGAGGTCGCGCCGACCTCGGCGATCACGTCGTCGACGATCTCCTCGAGATCGTCCTCGGAGAGCTGGTCGGGCATGAACTCCTCGATCACGTCGAGCTCGAACTCCTCCCGGTCGGCCTGCTCCTCGCGGCCCGCGGCGTCGAACGCCTCCATCGCCTCGACGCGCCGCTTGCGCTCCCGCTGCAGGACCTGCAGCGACTCCTCCTCGGAGAGCGATCGCTGGAGCTCCTTCTCGGCGCCGCGGAGCGCGTTCAGGACCAGCGCGAGCGCGTCGCGACGCTGGTCGTCGCGGGCACGTCGTGCGCTCTTCAGCTCCTCCTCGATGTCGGCGATCAGCGTCATTCGAATCCGGGGAGGCTAGCGCCCCCGAGGAGATGCCAGTGGAGATGGAACACCGTCTGCCCGCCGCCCGGCCCGACGTTGACGACCAGACGGTAGTCCTCGAGCCCCGCCTTCACCGCGGTCTCGGCGACGAAATCGAGCATGCGCTTCGTCTCGTCGGGCTCGAACTCGGCCACGTCGCGGAACGTGTCGACGTGACGCTCGGGGAGGATCAGCAGGTGCGTCGGCGCCTTCGGGGCGATGTCCCGGACCGCCACGAAGCCGTCCGCCGCGTTGACGTGGTCGCCGTCGCGAACGAGGTTGCAGAAGAGGCAGTCCTCACGCTGCAACGGCGAGCACCCCCTCGTCCCCGACGCCGACAGCCCGCGCCGCGACGAATGTCCCGACCTGGCCCTCGACGAGCCAGGGCGTGTAGTCGTCGGCGTAGCCGCGGCCGGGCCGATCGACGAGCACGCGGTCGGTCGTGCCGACCCGGGACGCCCAGCGACGCCGGCAGAGCTCGTCCGAGAGCGCACGGAGTCGAGCCCCGCGCTCGCGCTTCACCTCTGGCGAAACGGCGTCCTCCGCGGCCGTCCGAGTCCCCGGACGCGGCGAGTACGGGAACACGTGCACCTTCGTCATGCCGAGGCGCTCGACCAGCGCGAGCGTCCGCTCGAACGCCGCATCGCGCTCGGCCGGGAAGCCGACGATCACGTCGGTCGTCAGGTTCAGGCCGGCGAGCGGCGCGAGCCGCCGCTCGAACTGCGCGGCCGTGTACCGCCGCCCCATCGCGCGCAAGACGCCGTCGTCGCCGGACTGCAGCGGCACGTGCAGATGCGGTGAGACGGTCGGCGTCTCGACGAGCGCGCGCACGAGCGCGTCGTCGACGTGGTTGACCTCGATCGAGGAGAGGCGCAGCCGCTCGATGCCGGGGACCGCGCCCGCCTCGCGGACGAGCCGCGCCAGGGTGAAGCCGGCCTCGCGATCGCGGAAGCAGCCGAGGTTGACGCCGGTGAGGACGATCTCGCGGTGTCCCTGCGCGACGCGGCGCCGGATCTCCCCGAGCACGGCGCCCGCGGTACGGCTGCGCGTCCCGCCGCGCACCAGCGGGATCACGCAGAACGCGCACGAGAACGAGCAGCCGTCCTGGATCTTGACGAACGCGCGGACCCGGTCGAGCCGGTGCTGGGCGTCGACGCAGCCGATCGCGCCGACGTCGCCGGCGACGAACGAGGCGGCCTCGTCACCCGTCGTCCCGGTGACGACGACGTTCGGAGCCGTCCCGGCGAACGCGCCCTCGAGGTTCGACGCGCAACCCGTGACGTACACGGTGCGCGCCGAGCGCGCGGCGCGGGACGCCGCCTGGCGCGACTTCGAGACCGCCTCGTGCGTGACGCAGCACGTGTTGACGACCTGGACCTCGCCGCCTTCCGGGACCTCCTCGTGGCCGTCCGCGAGCAGCCGCTCGCGGATCGCCTGTGCGTCCGCGAACGAGACCTTGCATCCGAGGAAGCGCGTCGAGAACGTCGCCATGGGAGCCCAAGAGCTTAGACGCTCGAAACAGGCGTTCGGATTGCCTGCCGACGGGCCGACCCGCGGCGTCGGCCCGTAGCATCGCGGTGTGCGCTGCGACGAGGTCCGACGCTGAGCAGGGACCCCGACGACCTCGCGGAGCTCGTCGACCCGGACGCCCACGAGCCGCTCACCGGGACCTCCTGGGACGCGGGGCGCGCCCGTGCCGCCATCGCGACGATCGTCTCCGAGACGGAGGGGGCGTTCGATGCCGACGAGCTGTGGGCGCCGCACCCGCTCGACGAGGAGGAGGACGAGCCGCCCCTCGGGCGTGTCGCCTCCCTGTACCTCGGCGCCTCGGGCGTCATCTGGGCGCTGCAGGCGCTCGAACGCGCGGGTGTCGCCGAAGCTCGACCGGATTGGGCGGGCGTCGCGCTGACGCTGCCGGAGCGCTACCGCTCCGAGCCCGACTTCCCCAAGGAGGGCGTCGTGCCGTCGCTCTGGATGGGCGAGGCGGGGATCCTCCTCGTCGCGCACACGCTCGCTCCCGCCGCCTGGCAGGAGAAACGGCTCCTCGAGGTCGTGCGCGGGAACGCCGACCACCCCTCGCTCGAGTTCAACTGGGGGTCGCCCGGGACGATGCTCGCGGCGCAGGTGATGTTCGAGCGCACGCACGACGAGAGCTGGCGCGCGGCCTGGGACGACGCCGCGGGCCGCCTGTGGGCGGAATGGCGCGACGATCTCTGGGAGCAGGACCTCTACGGCCAGCGCTCGCACATCCTCGGGCCTGCCCACGGCTTCGCCGGCAACGTCTACGTCCTCGGACGCGGTGACCTCCTCGACGACGCCCGCCGGCGGGCGCTCGAGCGCCGCGCCGTGGCGACGCTCCGCCGGCATGCCCTGCGCAGCGACGGGCTCGCGCAGTGGCGCCCCTCGCTCGAGCCGAGCCGCGTGCCGCGCCGCACCCAGTGGTGTCACGGCGCGCCGGGGATCGTCGCGTCGCTCGCCTCGCTCGCACCCGCCGACGACGACCTCACGGGGCTCCTGGTCGCCGGCGGCGAGCTGACCTGGCGTGCGGGCCCGCTCCGGAAGGGGGCCGGCCTCTGTCACGGCACGGCCGGCAACGGCTACGCGTTCCTGAAGCTCTTTCGTCGCACCGGAGACGAGCTCTGGCTGCATCGCGCGCGCGCGTTTGCAATGCACGCGATCGAGCAGGTCGAGCGCGCGACCGCCGACCACGGTCGCGGCCGGCACACGCTCTGGACCGGCGATCCCGGCACGGCGCTCTACCTGGCAGGCGCGATCACCGGGGACGCGGCGTTCCCGACGCTCGACGCCTGGTGACCGGCGCGCCGGCGATGCAAGACTTGCGCGACGTGGCCGCGACCGAGCAGACCGAGATCCGCCGACTCGAGGGGCCCGAGCTCGGGACGCACCTCGACGGCCTCGCAGCCGTCCTCGCAGACTGCGTCGCCGGAGGCGCGTCGGTGAGCTACATGGCGCCGTTCTCGCGGGCCGACGCGCGCGCGGCGTTCGAGGCGTGGGCCGCCGAGGTCGAGCACGGAAGCCGTGTCCTCCTTGCGGCGTTTCACGGAGACGAGGTGGTCGGCACCGTCCAGGTCGTCTTCGCGACGCCGCCGAACCAGCCGCACCGTGCCGACGTCGCGAAGCTCCTCGTCCACCGCGCCGCGCGGCACCGCGGGGTCGCGCAACTCCTGATGGAGCGTGCCGAGGCGGAGGCCCGCTCGGAAGGCAAGACCCTGCTCGTGCTCGACACCGTCACCGGGGACGACGCCGAGCGCCTCTACACGCGTCTCGGCTGGACGCGGGTCGGTGTGATCCCGAACTACGCCCTCTACCCCGACGGTCGTCCGTGCGACACGACCGTGTTCTGGAAGGCGGTGTAGGCGCGGTCAGCGCCTCGGCGAGATACCGGCCGGCACGTCCCGTTGCGTCGACCACTGCCTGCGCTCGCGCGCCGGGCGGCGTGCCCCGGCCCCGGTCGGCCCCACAGCAGCTCGACGGCCTCAGGGCTGGTACTGCTGGTCGATCGCACAGACCGTGTCGACGTGTGTGCGGATCCACACGCCGGTGTCGAGTGGCTCGAAGAGAGCGATCGCACTGCCGCCGCGGACGAGCGCGGCGAACTGGGCGACCGTGATCGGCGTCGCGCCGAGCTGCGCCGGGTCGCCGTGTCGGGTGAGGACGGTCACGCGCGCGTCGGGGCGCACGAGGTACGTGAGCAGCCGGTGTCCCTCGTCGATCCGGTAGTTGTCGTTGGGAACACGCTCGCCGGGCGGGACCACGCCGTCCTCCGCCGCCGCGACGTTCGCCGTCAGGCCGCTCGTGAACCACTCCGGGTCGAAGCGCATCACCCAGCGGCCCGTGGCGCGCGTGAGCGACGTGACGTGGCCGAACGTCCTGTCGCCGCACGGGCTCGCCACCGACTCCCTCGCTTCAGGCTCCTTCGTGACGTAGAGGACGGCGAAGACGGCCGCGACGGCGACCGCACTCAACGCGACGATCGCCAGCGCGACGAGCGGACGGCTCACCTCGACATCCGGGTCACCCTGAGATGGTCGCAGACGCGTGCCGGGCGAAGCGATCGGCGGCCCAGCCGTCGAGCTCGAGCGTCTCCATGTGCTCCCAGCCCGCGTGCGCGGGTCGCTCGCCGGCCAGGTATCCGGAGGTGACCACCTCGCGTGCGTCGAGACGCGAGAGGATCGCCTCGACCGGGCGAAGCAGGACGTTCGCGACGGCCACCTCGGTCGCCGGGAGCGGGTCGTCCAGCGCATCGACGACGGACACGTCGACCCTGACGGCGTTTGCGTCGGCATTCCCGCGCGCCGTCTCGACGGCCACCGGGTCCACGTCCACCGCCAGCACGGGCCCGAATCCGAGCCGCGCCGCCGCGATCGCGAGGACGCCGGAGCCGCAACCGACGTCGAGGAGCGAGCCGCGTCGGCGCGACGCTCGCGAGGAGCTCGACGCAGAGACGCGTGGTCGGATGCGACCCGGTGCCGAACGCTCGACCCGGATCGATCACGACCGCGCGCGCCGGATCGGATGGCGCCTCCCAGGGCGGCCCGAGCCACAGCCCGCCGACCACCACCGGGCGGTGAAAGCCGCGCCAGCCGTCCTCCCAGCCCTTCGGGACGGGCTCGATCCTTGCCTCGGGAAGCGCCTCGAGGATGACGCCCGCCTTGTCGGCCTCGGCGTAGACGGCGAGCTCGACGCTCCGGCCGTCGAGGTCGACCTCCTCGAAGCCGTCGGGCGAGGCCTCGATGAGGCGCGCGCGGTGCTGCTCGGCCTCGTCGGCGGGCACGCCGAGCGAGATCCGCACGAGGTCGGTCACCTCGTCGCCTTCGGCGGGGACGACGACGAGTGCCGAGCGCCGATTTGCGCCCGTCACCGGAAGGCGCTCTTGAGCCGCCCGAGGAAGCCGTCGTCCTCGTCGCGGTACGCGTCCGTCCCCAGCTCCCCCGCGAGGCGCAGCACCTCGGCACGTTGCTCGGCAGTGAGTCGGGTCGGCACCCGCACGTCGACGCGCACGAGGAGATCGCCCCGGCGCCCCTTCTCGAGCGACGGCATCCCCCGGCCCCGAACGGCGTGCACGGCACCGGGCTGCGTCCCCGGAGAGAGCTCGATCTCGAGCGGCCCATCGGGTGTCGGCACGGAGACCGTGCTCCCGAGCGCCGCCTCGGTCATCGTCACCGAGGCGCGCACGTGGAGGTCGTCGCCGTCGCGCTCGACTCCCTCGAGCGGGCGAACGTGGACGGTCACGTAGACATCCCCCGGTGGACCGCCGAGTGTCCCCGCGTGTCCCGAGCCCCGCACGCGGATCCGCTGCCCGTCGTGGATCCCGGCCGGCACGTCGAGTGAGAGCGGCACGTCCTCGAGCGTTCTCCCGTCGCCCTCGCAGCGCTCGCACGGCGTCTCCACGATCCGGCCCGCCCCGTCGCAGCGCGGGCACGCGCCCGACCGCACGATCTGGCCGAGGATGGTGCGAGAGACCTGCTGGACGACCCCCGCGCCACCGCAGCCGGGGCACGTGACCGGGGACGTGCCGGGTGCCGCGCCGGAGCCCGCGCAGGTCTCACAGCTCCGCGCCACGCGCACACCCACGTCGAGCGAGATCCCTCGCGCGGCTTCGACCAGTTGGATCTCGACCTGCGCCCCGACGTCGGGGCCGCGCGCAGGACGTGGCCCGGCGCTCCTTCCTTGGCCGAAGAGCGTTTCGCCGAAGAACGCGGCGAAGACGTCCGAGAGGCTGCCGAAGTCGGCGTCCATCGGCGAGAAACCGCCGCCGCGCAGCCCGGCGTGGCCGTAGCGGTCGTAGGTCTGCCGGCGCTCCGGGTCGGAGAGCACCTCGTACGCCTCTGCAACGGCGCGGAACCGCAGCTCGGCGTCCGGCTCCTCGCTCACGTCGGGGTGAAGCTCGCGGGCAAGGCGCCGGAATGCACCCTTGATCTCGGCGTGGCTCGCATCCCGCCCGACGCCGAGGAGCTCGTAGTAGTCCTGCTCCGTCGTCGCCATCAGGGCACCCCGTAGACGTCCTCGGCGAGACGCGAGAGCTCGAAGGCCGCGGCGCGCACCGAGCGGATCGCCTTGTCGTAGTCCATCCGGAGCGGCCCGAGAAGGCCGACCGCGCCGAGGGAGCGGTTCGGAAGCCCGTAGGTCGCGCCGACGTACGACGTCCCGTGGAGCTCCGCGCCGTCGAGCTCGGGCCCGACGCGCACGACCGGCCGCCCCGGATCGAGCGCGTCGTGCAGGAGCCCGAGGACGGCCGCGCGTCGCTCGAGCACCTCGAGCAGGCGCTGGCACGCCTCGAGCTCTGCACCGGTCACGTCACCGAGAAGGCCCGCGGCCCCGCCGACGTAGAGGTCGGTCGCAGTCGCGACGACGTCGGCGAAGGCAGGCCGGAGCGTCTCGAGGAACCGCCGCTCGCGGAGCGAGAGACCCGGGTCCTCGAAGGCGCGGCGCACGACCGCCACGCTCGCGCGCTTACCCACGATCGTCTCGTCGAGATATGCGCGCGCCCAGTCGACCAGGCCCGAGTCGACCCCGTCCTCGAACTCGAAGACACGCTTGGACACGGCGCCGGACGCGGTGATCACGACCACGATCACGACGTGCGACTGGAGCTGGAGCACCTCGACGTGCCGCACCGCGGCCGCCTCGAGCGCCGGCGCGGAGACGAGCGCGAGGAGGTGCGTCGTCTCCGAGAGCGCCTCGGTCGTCCGGCGCAGCGCCTCCTCGACCTCGTTCCGCATCGCGGTGAGATCGAGCGGGAAGGGCCCCGGGCGCCCGTCGATGCCGCCGACGAGCTCCTCGGTGTACACGCGGTAGCCGGTCTGCGTCGGGACCCGTCCGGCCGACGTGTGCGGATGCGTGAGAAGCCCGATCGCCTCGAGCTCGTAGAGCTCGCTCCGCACCGTCGACGACGACACCTCGAGGCCGCCCGGCCGCTCCACGAGCGCCCTCGATCCGACCGGCTGGCCGGTCGCGACGTACTCCTCGACCACGCGTCGCAGGATCTCGAGCTTGCGCCGGCTGAGGTCCACGCCCTCATCGTACGGCCCACTCCTGCGGACGGGCCGTGTCGGCTCGGTCAGCGGTCGTCCATGTCTTGGAGCTGCGCCCGGAAGGTCGAGTAGAAGAGCGCGTAGGCGAGGCACCACGTGATTGCGAACGCAGCCGAGAGCGCGAGCGGCCGGCCGTGCGCAAGCGGATCGAGCGCCGCCGCGAGGAGCTGTCCGAGGACCTTCGTGGGCTCGGTCAGAACCTGCCACGAGTTCCAGCGCTCGAAGCGGCCGAGATAGACGCCGACGCCGCTCAGGACGAGGGCCGCCCACGCGAGCAGCCAACCGGCGAGGTGACCGAACCGGCGCGCGACGACGACCTGCACGAGGTACAGCGAGACGAACCCGAGCACGAGACCGAGCGCCGCCGCCGTGCCGATCAGCGCGGCGTCGTACCACAGCGAGCCGCCCGCGTACTCGCCGAGCCACTTCGCGTCCGTGACGATGTACGGCGCGTTCGGGAGGAACAGGAGCCATCCCGCGCCGAGCGCGACGAGCGCGCCCGACGACACGCCGCGGCGTGCACCGTCGTAGAGCCCCAGCGCGAGGACGAACGGGATCCACGCCAGGAACAGGTTCCACACGAGATTCGACGAGTCGAGGCTGTGCGTGGCCAGCACGCGTACCGCGACGCCGAGCGCCAGCACCGCCGACGCCGCGAGCAGCGCCTTCACGAGCAGGACGCGACGGCGGCTCGCCGGACCGCCCCCTCCGAACGCACGAACCATGCTCCGAGCGTAGCGGCAGGAATCGGGCCCGGGCCGGGACGCGAGCCGCTCCGGCGCCGGGCCGTGACGTCAGGCGAGCAACTCGGCGGTGACCGCGCCGCCGAGCAGCCGCCCTCGCGGCGTGAGGCGCACGCGGCCGCCCGGTCGCTCGACGAGCCCTCGGTCGACCAGCCGCTCGAGCGCATCGCCGTCCACGACGTTCGCGAGCCCGTCGGCGTCCACCGCGAGCGGCTCGTCGAGCCGCAGGCCGAGCATCAGCCGCTCGACGGCGCGTGTCGCCGCGTCGAGCGGCTCGACCTCGCGCGGTGGGTCTTCGCCGGCCGCGAGCGCCGCCGTGTAGCGCCCGACCGCCGGCAGGTTGCGACGCCGCTCGTCACCCAGCGTCGACACCGCCCCGACGCCGACGCCGAGGTAGTCGGCGCCCCGCCAGATGGCTAGGTTGTGCTGTGCGCGGAGCTCGCGGCCGTCGCCGTCGCGGCAGAAGTTCGCCGTCTCGTACCAGCGGTAGCCCGCGCCGGTCAGCGTCTCGACGACGCGCTCGGCATGGCCCTCCATCGCCTCCGCCTGACGGGCGAGCTCGTCTCCGTGCGCGTGGGTGAACCGCGTTCCCGGCTTCGCCTCGAGCTCGTAGCAGGAGAGGTGCTCCGGCTCGAGCGCAAGGGCGTCCGCGAGGTCCGCCTCGAGGTCGGCGGTGCTCTGGCCCGGAATGCCGTAGATGAGGTCGAGCGAGATGTTGTCGAACTCGGCATCACGAAGAGTATGGAACGGCGCGTCGGACGTCGTCGGGACCGGCAACGCGCTCGAGCATCTCGAGCAGCTGCGGCTTGAACGACTGCGCACCGAGCGAGACGCGATTCACCCCGCCGTCGCGGAGAAGCGAGGCCAGCTCATGCGTGACCGTCTCCGGGTTCGCCTCGACGGTCAGCTCGCCGACCTCAGGCAGTGCCGCGAGCAACCGCGCGAGCGCCGTCGGCTCGGTGAACGTCGGCGTCCCACCGCCGACGAAGACCGTCTCGACGTCGGACACGAGCCGCCACCGCTCGCGGTCGAGCTCCGCCACGAGCGCATCGACGTACACCCCGTGCTCCCCCACGCGACCGACGGCGGTCACGAAGTCGCAATACCCGCAGCGGTGGGAGCAGAACGGCAGGTGGACGTACAGGTGCCGGACGGAGCCGCCCGTCATCCGTCGTGCGCGGTCACGAGCTCGCAGATCCCCGGACCGAAACGGACGCGTAGCTCGCGTGAGCGTCGAGGTGTCATCCGCGCTTCTTCTCGCCGTCGAGGTTCAAGACGGCGAGGAACGCCTCCTGCGGCACCTCGACGCCGCCGACCTGCTTCATCCGCTTCTTGCCCTTCTTCTGCTTCTCGAGCAGCTTGCGCTTGCGGCTGATGTCACCGCCGTAGCACTTCGCGAGCACGTCCTTGCGCTTCGCCTTGACCGTCTCGCGGGCGATCACACGCGACCCGATCGCAGCCTGGATCGGGACGTCGAACATCTGGCGCGGGATTTCCTCGCGAAGCCGCTCGACGAGCAGCTTGCCGCGTTCGTACGCGGCGTCCCGGTGGGCGATGAGCGAGAGCGCGTCGACCTGCTCCCCGCCGACGAGCACGTCCACCCGCGCGAGCTCGCCGTCGCGGAAGCCTGAGACGTCGTAGTCGAAGCTCGCGTAGCCGCGGGTCCGCGACTTCAGCTGGTCGTAGAAGTCGTACACGATCTCGCCGAGCGGCAGCTCGTAGGTGAGCAGGACCCGCGTCTCGGACAGGTACTCCATGTGGTCGAACCGACCGCGCCGCTCCGTGCAGAGCTCCATCACCGCACCGACATAGTCCTTCGGGACGATCACCTGCGCGCGGACGTACGGCTCCTGCACCACTTCGGGGTCGCGCGGCATGTCCGCCGGGTTGTGCACCTCGATCCAGTCACCGTTTCTCGCCTTGACCGAGTAGGCGACGTTCGGCGCTGTCACGAGGAGGTCGAGATCGAACTCGCGCTCGAGCCGCTCCCGGACGATCTCCATGTGCAGGAGGCCGAGGAACCCGCAGCGGAAGCCGAACCCGAGCGCCTGCGACGTCTCCGGCTCGTAGAACAGCGCCGCGTCGTTGAGCTTGAGCCTCTCGAGCGCGTCGCGGAGCTCGGGGTAGTCGTCGGAGTCGGTCGGGAAGAGCCCGGCGAAGACCATGGGCTTGACGTCCTTGTATCCGGGGAGCGCGCTCGCCGCGCCGGCCCGACGGGTCGTCAGCGTGTCGCCGACGCGCAGGCGGGAGACGTCCTTGAGGCCTGTCACGACGTACCCGACCTCGCCCGCCTCGAGCGCCTGCACGGGCATGCGCTGCGGCGCCATGAACCCGAGCTCCTCCGCGTCGAAGTCCGTGCCCATCGCCATCGCGTGCAGGCCCGCCCCGGTCGGGAGCCGCCCGTCCACCACGCGGACGAACGCGATCACCCCGCGGTACTGGTCGTAGCTCGAGTCGAAGACGAGCGCCCGCGCGGGCGCGTCGGCGACGCCCTCCGGGCGCCGGGATCCGCTCGACGATTGCGTCGAGCACCTGGTCGACGTTGATCCCGGTCTTCGCCGAGATCCGGACGACGTCGTCGGGCGACCCTCCGAGCAGCTCGCTCACCTCGGCGGCGGCGCCGTCGGGGTCGGCCGAGGGAAGGTCGATCTTGTTGACGAGCGGGACGATCTCGAGGTCGTTCTCGATCGCGAGGTATGCGTTCGCGAGCGTCTGCGCCTCGATCCCCTGCGCGGCGTCGACCACCAGGACGGCTCCCTCGCACGCCTGGAGCGAGCGCGAGACCTCGTACGTGAAGTCCACGTGCCCCGGCGTGTCGATCAGGTTGAGCTCGTGCCCCTTCCACTGGACGCGCACCGCCTGGGCCTTGATCGTGATGCCGCGCTCGCGCTCGAGCTCCATCGAGTCGAGCAGCTGGTCGCGCATCTCGCGCTCCGAGACGGTTTCGGTGAGCTGCAGGATCCGGTCGGCGAGAGTCGACTTGCCATGGTCGATGTGCGCGATGATCGAGAAGTTTCGGATTCGGCTCTGGTCCATGGCTGATCGGCGTCGATCGTAGCCGTGGCGCCGCCTGGCCCTGGACACCCCGCAGCTGGGCCGTAGCATGCTCTACAGCCAGGACCTGAACCCGACGGCGTTGTCGTCGACCCCTTCTCACGGGCGTAAGGTTGGGCAAATGGACGACGCACAGATTCACGCAAGGATCGAGGAGCTCGTCGCGGAGGAGCACGGGCTCTGGGACGCGCAGGCGGCCGGCAGCGCGACGGAGGCCGACCGGCGCCGGCTCGCAGACGTGAAGGTGTCGCTCGACCGGTGCTGGGACCTCCTCCGGCAGCGGCGGGCGCTCGAGGAGTTCGCGATGGACCCCGACGCCGCTCGGGCGCGCTCGGACGAGACCGTCGAGGGCTACGAGCAGTAGCGGCCGATCAGGCCTCGCCCCGCAGCACTGGCTTCACGTCGACGACAGGTGTCCCGTCGATCGCCTCGAGCGGCCGCACGTGGATCCGCAGGTCGTCGACCTCCACGACCTCGACGCGGTGCAGGCCGATCGGGTTCGGCCGATCCGGCGAGCGCGTGCTGAAGACGCCTCGCTCGGGGACGGTGCGGTCGTCGCGCGGGTGCACCGCCTGGACGTCGCGGTCGGCCTCGTGCAGCCAGGTCAGGACGAGAAGGTCGTCGCCGGCCGCGAGGTCGCGCGCGGCCTCGCGCACCTCCTCTCCGAAGACGACCCAGGCGTCCGGCGCTCCTTCGCTGCCCTGCATCGGCGCGTCCTCACGCCGCGTGAGTGACGACTGGACGCGCCCGACGACGCGAAGCGGTAGGGGCCGGCGTCGGCGATCGGCTCATCCTAGGCCGGTCTCACGGCCCGCGGCGGAGTGCGAACAACGAGCCGAGCTCCCGGACGCCGAGCAGCCGGGAGACTCCGAGGTAGCCGACCGTCCCGACACCGAGCCCGAGGCCGACGGACAGGATCTGTCCGATCGTGGTGCGGCCGACCGCCGCGTCGACGGCCCACCAGACGCCCACGGCGAGCGCGGACGCGACGACCGACGCGACGATGATCCGCGTCAGCGCGGTCAATGTCGACGCCGCCTCGACGCCGCCGATGCGGCGCCACATCAGGATCGCGAGCGCTACCGCGCCGGCGAGATTGGACAGCGAGACGGCCAGCGGCAATCCCCAGACGCCGAGCGGGTAGAACGCCGCGAAGAGGACGACGTTGAGCGCGAGGTTGCCGAGTGCGACGAGCGTCGGGATCCAGTTGGCCTGGAGGCCGTAGAACGCGCGGTTCAGGAGGAGCATCCACCCGTTGAAGACGAGCCCCACCGAGAAGGCGGCGAGCGCGCCCGCGACCACGGGCGTCTGCTCGGCCGTGAACTCGCCGCGCTCGTAGACCAGGCGCGTGATCGGCTCCGCGAGGACGGCCGAGACGAGCCCGGCGGGGATCAGCAGGAAGCCGATCTGGCGGATGCCGGTGTCGACCGTCCGGCCGAAGCCGGCCATGTCACCGCGCGCTGCGAGTCGCGACAGCGTCGGGAAGAGGACGGTGGCGACAGCCACCGAGAAGATCCCCTGCGGGAGCATGTAGAGGCGGAAGGCGAGATCGATCGCGCGTGGTGCGAGATCCGGGTCGATCAGGCGCGACGCGAAGAGCGTGCCGATCAGCGTCGAGACGTTGATCAGACCGAGCGTCAGTGTCACGGGGAGCATCAGCACGAAGAAGCGGCGCACGGCCGGGTCGTGCCAGTCGAGCGCGATCCGCAGGCGGCCGTCGAGCCCGCGGAGCCACGGGACGGGCATCAGGAGCTGGACGAGCGTCGCGAGCACGATCGAGCCGGCGTAGACGTAGAGCTCCGCGTTCTGGTCTCCCGCGGCGGGAACGCCGAGCACGAGGCCGAGGATGATCACGAGGTTCCACGCGACGGGCGTCAGGGCCGGGACCGTGAACTGGTCGTAGGCGTTGAGGATCCCGACGATGATCCCCGAGAGCCCGAGCAGGACGACGATCGGGAAGAGGAGTCGCGAGAGCCCGACCGCGAGGTCGAAGTCCCCGCCGGGTGTCCCGAACAGCTCGACGACCAGCGGCGCGGCGAGCACGAAGATCGCCGTCATCGCCGTCGTGAGCAGCAGGACGAGCCAGAAGATCGTGGAGGCGACCCTCCATGCGCGCGCACGCTCGCCCTTCTCGAGCAGCTCGCTGAAGACCGGGACGAACGCACCCGAGAGGGCCGTGTCGGCGACGAGCGCGCGAACGAGGTTCGGGATCTGGAACGCGACGGTGAAGGCGTTGATCTTCCCGGCCGCGCCGAACGTGTACGCGGCCACGATCTCGCGGACGAGCCCGAGGATGCGCGACACCCCCGTCGCGGCGCCGAAGACCGCGGTCGACCGCGCGAGCCGGCGCCGGTGCGCGCGTTCCTCCGCGAGCGCCGGATCGACGTTCGGGTCGAAGGACGGGTCGAGCTCGGACATCCGGGGGGAGTTTCGCGGAATCGTCGGAAGCCGCTCTGCTACCATCCGGCGGCTCGCGGCCGGATCGGTCGGGGCGCTCCTCCCTATGGCGAACATCAAGCAGCAGAAGAAGCGCGTCGACATCGCAGCCCGGCAGCGGCTCGAGAACCTCCGCTACCGCTCGACGATCAAGACGCTTGCGAAGCGGCTCGAGACCGCCGTCGCCGACGGAGACGAGACGGCCGTCGCGGCGGAGCATCGCGAGCTCGTGCGAACGATCGACAAGGCCTCGGCCCGCGGCGCGCTCCACAAGAACACCGCTGCGCGCAAGAAGTCACAGGCCGAGCGCCTGGTCAGCGGCAGCACGGTCTCGTAGCGGCCCGCCGCGCTAGCGGTGCTCGCGCGTGATGTCGGCCACCGCGAGCTGAACCTCGAGGTCGGGCGCGAGCTTGCTTCCACCCTTCAGGGCGTGGTCCAGGCGCGCGATCCGCACGGTGGCGTCGCGGAGCTCGTCGATCGAGAAGCGCTCGGCCTGTGCGGCGAGCTTCTTCGCGGGGAACTCCTTGATCCCGAGCGCCTTGGCGACGTCGGAGGCGCGCGCGCCGCGCTCGAGCATCGCCTTCGCCCGCGCGAGCCGAAGGACGTGGCTGCTCAGCCGGTTCGCGAACACGCCCGGCTCCTGGGTCGGATGCGGGCTTCGGCGGTACTCGCTCTCGATCACCCCGAGTGCCTTCGCGAGATCGCGCTCGCCCAGGGCGTCTGTCAGGTCCCACGCGTGGCCCTCGCCGAGCGGTGCCGCGAGCGACTGCACCTCCTCGACGCCGATCGGCTCGCCCGCTGCCCAGGTCGCGAGCTTGTCGACCTCGCGCGAGAGAACCAGCTTGTCCTCACCGACGATGTCGATGAGGGCCTGGCAGGCGTCTCCACCGACGTTCACGCCGCGTGCCGCGAAGCTCTCTCCGACCCACTTGGCGAGCTTCCGCTCGTCGATCTCCCAGGCGAGCACGTCTCCCGTCTTCGCGACCGCCTTGCCCAGCGGGGATGCGGCCTTCAGCTGCTGGGCGACGAGACAGAGGACGGTGCCGGGGGCCGGGGCGGCGAGGTACTCGATCACGGCGTCGATGTCCGCCTGCTTCCAGCCGCCGGTGAGCTTGCCCCACTCGTTCGCCCGACCGTCGACCTCGGTCACGAGCACGAGGCGGTCACCCGAGAGCAGCGTGCCCGAGTTGCAGGCGGCGACCACGTCCGCGCCGGACGCACCGTCCCTTCCTCCCGCCACCAGTCGCTCGATCGAGCCCGGGTCGAAGCGGGTGCGCAGCCGATCGAGTGTCCGCTCGACCTTCGGCACGTCGTTCCCGGTCACGAGATAGGAGGGTTTCAGCTCCTGCGCGGCCACCGCGCCAGCGTACTGCCGGGGGCTACCGCTCGGAGCGAACGGTGAGCGTGCGGCCGTCCGACTCGACGACGATCCGGCCGTTCTCGTCGGTGCGGAGCGTCCGGAGGCCTGGCTGCGCCGCGAGCGCCGCGAGGGTCTCGGGGCGCGGATGGTCGTAGTCGTTGTGCGCGCCGACGGAGATCACGGCAATGCTCGGACGCAGGACGCGAAGCAGGTCGGGCAGCCCGGGATCCTCCGATCCGTGATGCGCGACCTTCAGCACCTCGACCGGACGGAGTCGCAGCCGCGAGGTGACGTCGCTCTCCGCGTCAGCGGTAAGGAGGACGTCGGTCGCCCCGTAGCTCGCGAGCGCTACGACGGCGTGCTGGTTCGGGTCCTCGCTCGGAAGGCCCGGGTCGTCCGGCCAGAGGATCGAGAGCTCGAGCTTGCCGATCTCGAACACCTCGCCGGCGTGGATGACGACCACCGGGACGCCGTCGCGGCGTGCCGCCGCGAGCACGGCATCGCGGTCCGGCGACGGCGCCTCGATGCCCGGTTCCGCGACCGTACCGACGTTCACCCGGTCGAGGACACGAGCGGCGCCGCCGATGTGGTCCCGCTGCGGGTGAGTGAGGACGATCGCGGTCAGCGAGCGCACACCGAGGCGCCGGAGCTGGCCGGCGACGTCCGCCTCCGGCGGGCCTTCATCGACGAGCACCGCTCCGCCCGGCGCCTCGACGAGGGCGGAATCGCCCTGGCCGACGTCGAGGAACGTGACCCGGAGGCCGGCGGGCGGCGTCCACGAGGGTGAGGGGCGGAGCGCGCACGCCATCGTCGAGACGGTCAGCGCGAGCGAGACGAGCGCCGCCACTGCCTCGCGACGGCGATACCGCGGCAGCCGGCGGACGAGCACGACCGCGCCGACGAGCACCGCGGCGGCGACGATGACCCACGGCGACGAGATCTGCGCCGAGGGCCAGCTTGCGACGACTCTTGCCACGAGCGCGAGCCACCATGCGCACCAGCCGGCGAGCCATGCGAGCGCGGTCGCCACTCCGGGGAGCACCGGCTCGATTGCCGCGGCGGCGAGCGACAGCGAGATGAGCGGCGGCATCGCAGGCTCGGCCGCGACGTTGGCCGGCACCGTCCACAGGGCGACCCGGCCGAAGTGCAGCCACACGATCGGCGCCGTGACGAGGCCGCAGGCGGCCGCGACGACCAGGACGTCCCAGGCGCCGCGCGGGACCGGGTAGGCATCGGGAACACCCGAGACCCGCGGCAGCACGAGGAAGATCGTGGCGACGGCGGCGAACGACAGCTGGAAACCGGGCTCGAGCGCCGATCGGGGCATCCACACCAGGAGCACGAGCGCGCCGAGCGCGAGTGCGTGCCAGCGGTCGCGCGGCCGCGCCAGGATCCAGCCGAGCGACGCGAGCGTCCCGGCCACCGCTGCCCGCACCACCGACGGCTGCCAGCCGACGGCGAGGGCATACGACAGCACGACGACGATCGCGAGCGCCTCGCCGACGAGCCGGCCGAGCCCGAGAATTCGGGCCGCCATCACGACGCCGAACGCCACGATGGCCACGTTCTGGCCGGACACCGCCAGCAGGTGCTGGAGGCCGCTCGCCTTGAAGGCGTCGCTGAGCTCGCTGTCGATGCCCGAGTCCTCGCCGAGGACGATTCCGGCGAGCAGGCGGCGCCGCTCGCCCGCCGTCCCACGGGCGAGCGTCGCCTCGACGTGCGCGCGCAGCCGGTCACCGACGCCACCGATCCCACCCCGCCGGCCGACGACCCGCCAGCCCTCGTCGCCGCGCAGCACGACGTGCACGCCGCGACGCGCGAGCCAGCCGCGTTCGTCGAAGCCGGTCTCGGGCCCGCGCGGCGCGACCGGCCGCGCACGCAGCTCGAGCACGGCCCCCTGAGGCGGCGCGCGCTCCGGCGGCAACTCGAGCAGCACTCGTTCTCGGATGTTGTTGACGCCGAACCGGCGCACCTCGGCCGGAATGCGGAGGGCAAACGGCGTGCGGCGCACCGGGCCGGTGACGACGACACGCGCGGATGCAGGCCGGCCCAGCTGCTCGGCAAGGAAGCTCCGCTCCAGCGCGTCGTTCCGTACCGTCCCCCACCAGAGACCGACGAGGGCGAGGGCGACAGCCGCAAGGGCGAGCCTCCGCGTATCGCGCGAGACCAGCGCGCCGGCGAGCGCGGTCACGGCCGCCGCGGCCTGCAGCGAGGGCGGGGGTCGCACCCAGGTCGAGACTGCGATCCCGGCGCACGCAGACCACACGAGAAGTGCAGGCCAACCGGTCTCGAGCAGCCTGCGCCCTCGCGCGAGTCGTTCGATCCGGAATGTGGTCACGGCGGCTGCCTCACGGCGTCACCAGGTCGCGGAGCTGCTCGATCCGCGCCGGGCCGATGCCGGGCACGTCGTCCAAGTCGTCGACCGACCGAAACGGACCGTGCGTCGTCCGCCAGTCGATGATCTTCTGGGCGGTGACCGGGCCGATCCCTGGCAGCTCGTCGAGCTGCTCGACCGTCGCGTTGGCGAGGCTGACCTTCGCGCCCGGCGCGGAGGCGCCCGCGAGCGCCGCCGTCACGCCGCCCGGGCCGCGCCGCGGCACGATCACCTGCTGCCCGTCGGCGAGCGGCGCGGCGAGGTTCACGGCCGAAAGATCGGCCCGCCGCGTCGGCCCGCCCGCGCGAGCGACGGCGTCCGCGACGCGCGCGCTTTCTTTCAGCCGGAAGAGCCCTGGGCGGCGAACGGCGCCGACGACGTGGACGAACACCTTCGGAGCGGCGTCCGCGGTGGCGTCGCCACCGCCCGCGTCGAGGCGGGCAAGCGGGACGGCGCTCGACGGCCCCTCGCTCGCACCGATGCCGGCGAGCCGCGAGCCCGCGACGGCGAGCAGCGCCAGGAGCGGCACCGCGACCATCGCGAGCTGCACGCGCGTGAGAGTGATCACCTCTCAAGCGTCGCGTGTGACCTGTGACGAGACTGTGCCGTCTCTGCGCCAAGAGTGTCCGCGCCAGGACGCCGGCGCCGACGTGCGCGCCGGGCTACGCGACGACGTTCACGAGACGATCGGGCACGACGATCGTGCGCCGGGGGGCGCCGTCGTCGAGATGAGCCCGGACGCGCTCCGAGGCGAGCGCCAGCGCGACCAGCTCGGCCTCGGCGGTGCCGGCCGGAACCTGAAGCCGGTCGCGAAGCTTGCCGTTCACCTGCACGACGATCTCGACGACGTCGGATGCGACGAGAGCGGGGTCGGCCTCCGGCCACGTGGCCTCCCACAGCCGCGCGCCACCGAGCCGCTCCCACAGCTCCTCCGCGACGTGCGGAGCGTACGGCTGGACGAGCGACACGACGGTCTCGGTCGCGAACCGCACCTCGCCTGCCCGCGCGGGGTCGTCCTTGACCCGGTAGATCTCGTTGACGAGCTCGAACAGCGCTGCGATCGGCGTGTGGAACTGGAAGCGGCGGAGGATGTCGTCCGAGACGCGGTCGATCGTCCGGTGGGCCGCGCGGATGAGCGCGCCCTCGCTGGGCACGTCGACCGCACCACGCGCCTCGACCTCGAGCGCGAGCCGCCAGATCCTGTCGACGAGGCGCGCGGTGCCCTCGATCCCCGCGTCGCTCCATTCCTTGTCCTGCTCTGCAGGCCCCATGTAGAGGATGTAGAGGCGCAGCGCGTCGGCGCCGTAGCGCGCCACCGCCTCGTCGGGCGAGACGACGTTGCCCTTCGACTTCGACATCTTGGCGCCGTGGCGGTAGATCATCCCCTGGGTGAAGAGGCGCGAGAACGGCTCGCGGAAGCCCAGCAGATCCATGTCGTTGAGCGCCTTCGTGAAGAACCGGGCGTACATCAGATGCAGCACCGCGTGCTCGATGCCCCCGATGTACTGCTTGACGGGCAGCCAGAAGTCGACGATCTGCTGATCCCAGGCCGCGTCGTCGTTCCGTGCGTCGGCGTAGCGCAGGAAGTACCACGAGGAGTCGACGAACGTGTCCATCGTATCGGTCTCGCGCCGTCCCTCCGCACCGCAGCTCGGGCACGGAACGCCGACCCAGTCCTCCGCTGCTGCGAGCGGCGAGCGCCCCTTCGGCAGGTAGTCGTCGATCTCGGGCAGCCGCACCGGGAGATCCTCGTCGGGAACGGGCACGACGCCGCAGGCGTCGCAGTGGATCACCGGGATCGGGCAGCCCCAGTAGCGCTGCCGCGAGAGCAGCCAGTCGCGCAAGCGGTAGCCGATCGTCGCCTCGCCGAGCCCGCGCTCGTCGAGCCATGCGGTGATCGCGCGCTTTCCCTCGGGGGCGGTGAGCCCGGTGAACGCACCGGAGTTGACGAGCACCTCGTCGTCCGTGTGCGCGACGAACGCGCCGTCTGCGGCTGGCGGAGCGCCCTGCGGCTCGGCAGGAGCCACGCCGCCGGCCGGGGCGACGACCTGGCGGATCTCGATGCCGTACTTCTCGGCGAACTGGTGATCTCGCTCGTCGTGGGCGGGCACCGCCATGATCGCGCCGGTCCCGTACTCCATCAGCACGTAGTCGGCAACCCAGATCGGGATCGGCTCGCCGTTGACGGGGTTGACGGCGTAGCGCCCGGTGAAGACGCCGTCCTTCTCCTTCGTCTCGCGCTCGACCGTCGAGCGGGCGGCCGCGTGCCGCACGTAGTCGGCGACGGCCCGCTCCCGCTCCGTGCCCGCCGTCAGCTCTCCGATCAGCGTGTGCTCGGGGGCCAGGGCGAAGAACGTCGCTCCGAACAGCGTGTCGGGCCGGGTCGTGAAGACGGGCAGCTCCTCCCCGCTCCCCTCGACGGTGAACGTCACACGCGCGCCCTCGGAGCGGCCGATCCAGTTCCGCTGCATCGTCAGGACGCGGTCGGGCCACGACTCGAGCGCCTCCATCTCGTCGAGCAGCTGATCGGCGTAATCGGTGATCTTGAAGAACCACTGGGTGAGCCTCTTCGACTCGACCTCGGTGCCGCAGCGCTCACACCGGCCGTCGATCACCTGCTCGTTGGCGAGCACGGTCTGGTCCTTCGGGCACCACTTGACCGGTGCCTCGCGGCGGTAGGCGAGCCCGCGCTCGAAGAAGCGGAGGAACAGCCACTGCGTCCAGCGGTAGTACTCGGGCTCGGCGGTCGAGACCTCGCGAGACCAGTCGATCGCCCACCCCATGCGCTTCATCTGGCGGCGGATCGCCTCGATGTTGCGGCTCGTGATGTCGCGCGGGTGGCCGCCCTCCTTGATCGCCGCGTTCTCGGAGTTCAGGCCGAACGCGTCGTAGCCCATCGGTCGCAGGACCGTGTAGCCCTGGCGTCTGCGGACGTGGGCGAAGACGTCACCGAGCGTGTAGTTGAAGACGTGCCCCATGTGGAGCTCGCCGGACGGGTACGGGAGCATCTCGAGGACGTAGGTCGAGCGACCCTGGGTCGCCGCGCCCGGCTCGGGGTTCGAGACCGTGAACGCGCCCTCAGCCGCCCATACGGCCTGCCATTTCGCCTCGACTGCATCGGGGTCGTACCGGTCGGTGTCGCTCGGCTCCATCGCTGGAAAACGCTCCTTGGAAACGAAAGAGCCTCTCGAAGGAGAGGCTCAGGGGGAGTCGGCGCGGCCGTCGCCGCGTTCCCTCCCTGGACTACGTGAGAAGCTGCTGCACGAGTCCCATGCTAACAGGCACGATCGTCGGGTGCTAGGACTGTTCCCGGATTCTGCGGCCCTCGACGGCGCGTCTCTCGCGATCGGAGGGCTGGATGCCGAGGCGCTCGCCGAGGAGCACGGGACGCCGCTCGTCGTCGTGTGCGAGGAGACGGTGCGCGGCAGCGCGCGCACACTCCGCGCGGCGGTCGGGGATGGCGGCCGGGTGTTCTTCGGCACGAAGGCCTTCCCCAACGTCGCTTTGCTGCGACTGCTGCACGACGAAGGGATCGGCGCCGACGTCGCGTCCGACGGGGAGCTCGCCTTCGCGCGCCGTGCGGGGCTCGAGGGCGACCGGCTCGTTGTCCACGGGAACAACAAGGACGGCGCATTCCTCCGCCGCGCCGCGTCGACCGGGGCACCCGTCGTCCTCGATGCGCCCGACGAGGCGGCGCTTGCGGCCGGCGCGGGCGTGGAGCGGGTGCTCGTGCGCGTCACGCTCGGCGTCGACGCCGACACCCACGAGGCGATCCGCACTGGCCACCACGGCTCGAAGTTCGGATTGCCGCCCGCCCAGGCGCGCGCGGTCGTCGCGGAGGCGCTCGACCTCGGGCTCGACGTGCTCGGCGTCCACGTCCACGTCGGCTCGCAGCTCGCGGACTTCGACGCGCAGGCGGAGACGATCGTGCGCCTCGCGGCATTCGTCGCGAGCTGCCGCGACGAGCTCGGCTGGGTCGCGAAGGTGGCCGACCTCGGCGGTGGGTTCGGGATCCGCCACCACCCGGCCGACGTGGTGCCCGAGGCCTCCGAGCTCGCAGCGAGTGCCGCGTCGACGGCGCGCATCGCGTTCGTGGAAGCGGGGCTGGCGAAGCCCGAGATCTGGCTCGAGCCGGGACGCTGCCTCGTCGGGAGGGCAGGCACCACGCTCTACCGGGTCGGCAGCGTCAAGCGCCTGCCGGAACGCACGTGGGTCGCCGTCGACGGCGGCATGTCCGACAACCCGCGCCCGCAGCTGTACGACGCTCGCTACACGGCGCTCTCGGCGGCGAGGGCAGACGAGCCGGTCGACGAGGTCGTCAGCGTCGCCGGCATGCATTGCGAGTCGGGCGACGTGCTGATCGACGACGTCGCGCTCCCGGCGCCGCGCCGCGGCGACCTCCTTGCCGTGCCCGCCACCGGTGCCTACACGCTCGCGATGGCGTCGAACTACAACGGCGTGCCGCGGCCGGCCGCAGTCCTCGTCCGGGACGGGTCGGTCCGGGTGATCCGCACACGGGAGACCACCGAGGACCTGCTCCGGCACGAGGTGTCGTGAACGACGAGCTGCGGACCGCGGCCGTGCTCCTGCCGGTCTTCCGGGACGTCGAAGAGGAGCTCCGCATCGTCCTCGTCGTCCGGGCCGACGACGGCGGGCAGCACGGCGGCCAGCTCGGGTTGCCCGGAGGCAAGCCGGAGCCTGGAGACGCCGACCTGCTCGCGACGGCGCTGCGCGAGGCCGAAGAGGAGGTGGGCCTGCCGCGCGAGGCGGTCGACGTCGTGGCCGCGCTCGAGCCTCTGGCGACGCAGGCAACGGGGTGGCTCGTGCATCCCTTCCTCGGCCGCGTCCCGGCGGGCACTCGCTGGCGGCTCCAGGAGACGGAGATCGTCGGGATCCTCACCCCCGCGGCGCGGACGCTCGCCGACCCGGGCGGTCGTTCGACGCTGCCGTTCTCGTCGCTGCGGTTTCCGGAGCCGCTCCTCGTCGACGGGATCGACGTCGAAGGCCACGTCCTGTGGGGCATGACGCTGCGCCTCCTCGACACCGTCCTTCCGCGGCTTCTGGCCGGCGAATGGGACGTCTGACCCGCGCGGGGCGAGTAGGCTCGCACGCGCGCCGCGGTGCAGGTGGACAGCGGGAAGATGATGGTGCGTTTGGGGCCGGCGTCCGCCGACCGGCGCTGGTTCTTCCCGGGAGACGACACGGCCTACTGGGAGGGTGAGGCGGGGGCGTAGGGGCTCGCGCGGCGCAGGGGCTGGTTGCGGATGGACGACTCCCTCGGCGAGGGAACGCGCGTCACGGAGTCGGCGCGAAGTCGGCACAGACGCGTCGACCTTTCGTCGATAGCGTGGCATCAGGGACACGGGAGTGCCCCTGGGGGCCGTTGGGGAGACATCGGGCGGCCGCGTCCACGCGTCGAGAGCCTCGTCACCGCACGAGCGAGGCGCCGGTTCCCGCCGCGCGCCGTCGGAGCCGGCGCCCGCGACGAGCACCGTCAGGCGGGAAACGTCAGGCGGGAAGCGTCAGCGCGTCGATGTCGCTCGGGTAGTCCGTGAGGATCTCGATCCCGTCGGGGCGGACGACGACGGTGTCCGAATGGCGGAACCCGCCGAGCCCCTCGACGTAGACCCCCGGCTCGATCGTGAAGACCATGCCGGGCGCGACGACCGACGTGTCGCCGACGTCCAGGAACGGGGCCTCGTGGTTGCGCAGCCCGATCGCATGACCGGTGTGCTGGCTCCACGTCTCGAGGATCCCGTTCTCCTCGAAGTACGCGAGCACGGCACGGTCGACCTCGGCGCACGTGACACCGGGACGCAACGCAGCGAACGCAACCTGCTGGGCCGCGCACATGTGGTCGAAATGGCGCCGCATCTCGTCGGTGGGCGACCCGACGACCATCGCGCGCTCGAGCTCCGCGTTGTAGCCCCACACCGGCGCAGCCGTCTCGCTGACGAGCACGTCGCCCGCACGGAACTCGATGTTGTGCGCGACCGCGTGCGCCCAGGCGCTCCGCGTTCCGATCTGACCGCGATACCCCGCGGAGGCGCCGTCGGTCGACGAGAGGCCGCCGTCGTAGGACGGCCCGAGGGCGTCGAGCATGGCGAGGCTCGCCTCGTATCCGGCGCGGAGCCCCGCCTGGGCCTCGGTCACCCCCGGCCGCGTGTACTCCTGCAGGAGCCGATGCGCGTGCTCGCACCAGCGAGCGCTCTCGCGGACGAGCTCGATCTCCGCCTCGCTCTTTCGCGCCATGAGCTGCTCGAGCGCCGGGGCGGCCGGGACGATCTCGGCCCCTGTCACCTCCGAGAGCGGTGGGCCGTGGTACCCGAGGATGCCCGGGTAGCCGTCCTGGTCCGCGGCGATCGAGCCCGAGATCCCCATATCCGCGAGGAGGCGCGCGAGGATCCGCATCGGATGCTCGGTTCCCGGATATTCGGGATACGGCTCGACGCGGTCGAAATCGGTCTCGGAGCGCACGCGGGCGACCTCGAACTCCGGCACGAACGCGGCGGTCTCCCCGCCCTGGCTCTCGACGTACGCGACCGGACGCTCGGTCGCGAGAAACGAGAAGCGCGTCAGGTACTGGACGTAGCTCTCGCCGAAGACGACGAGGCCTGTGGGAGCCCTGTCCGTCAGGAGCGCGCGCAGGCGCTCGCGCCGCTCGCGGAGCTCGTCGGGCTGGATGCCGGTCTCGACTGCGATCGGACGACCTTACTCGCCGCGATCCGGGGCCGGTGCCGGACCGGGCTCGGCGCCGCGATGGCGGCTACGCAGCTCGTCTTCGACGGCGGAGGGTTGCAGCCCGCGCGCCGCGAGGAGCACATAGCTGTGGAACCAGAGGTCGGCGAGCTCCTCGACGAGGCGCTCGTCCGACTCGGTGACGGCGGCGAGCGCGACCTCGACGCCCTCCTCCCCGACCTTGCGCGCGGCACCCGCGGGACCGGCGTCGAGTAGCGCGGCGACGTACGAGCCCTCGGGGCGGGCCAGCGCCCGCTCGGCGACGACGCGCCAAAGCCAGGGCGAGAAGCACGACTCGGCACCGGTGTGGCAGGCGGGCCCGTTCGGGCGCACACGATAGAGGAGTGCGTCACCGTCGCAGTCGTCTGCGATCTCCTCGACCGCCATCGTGTTCCCCGACGTCGAGCCCTTGTGCCAGAGCTCGCGGCGGGAGCGGCTCCAGAACCACGCCTCGCCGGTCTCGCGCGTGCGGCGGATCGCCTCCTCGTCGGCGTACGCCAGCATGAGGACACGGTTCGTCTCCACGTCCTGGACGATCACCGGGGTCAACGCCGCATCGGCCATCCCGCCTCCTCCAGCTCGGCCTTCAGCTCGGGCAGGCGTGCCGGACGCTCGTGCACGATCGAGGCGATCAGCGCGGCCTCCGCTCCCGCTTCGAATGCATCCGCCAGGTGGCGCGCCTCGCCGGCGCCACCCGACGCGATCACCGGCACTCCCACCGCGTCGGCGACGCGCCGCGTGAGCTCGAGGTCGTACCCCGCGCGCGTCCCGTCGGCGTCGATCGAGGTGAGGAGGATCTCCCCCGCTCCCCGCTCGACCGCCTCCGTGGCCCAGTCGACGGCCTCCCTGCCGCGCGGCGTCCGCCCGGCGTGGGTGATGACTTCTCCGCCGCGCGCGTCGATCGCGCAGACGACCGCCTGGCTGCCGAACTCGGCCGCCAGCGCGGCGAGGATCGCCGGATCGTCGAACGCGGCCCGGTTGATGGCCACCTTGTCGGCACCGGCGAGCAGCAGATCGCGAGCGTCGTCGACGCCGGTGACCCCTCCCCCGGCCGTGAAGGGAATCGTGAGCTCGTCCGCCGCGCGGCCGATCACGTCGAGGATCGGGCCGCGTCCCTCGAGCGTCGCGGTGATGTCGAGGAAGACGAGCTCGTCCGCGCCGAGCTCCGAATAGCGTCGGGCGAGCTCGACGGGCTGTCCCATCTCGCGGAGGTCCTCGAAGTTGACGCCCTTGACCACACGGCCACCGGCGACGTCGAGGCAGGGGATCACGCGCTTCTTGACCACCGCAGGAGGTTCTCGAGGACGCGGGCACCCGCAGCAGCGCTGCGCTCGGGGTGGAACTGGACGCCGGCGAGCGCTTCGCTCTCGACGGCGGCGACGATGGGGCCGTCGTGGTCGGTGGTCGCGGTCACGACGCGTGAGTCGTCGGGCTCGGCCGCGAAGCTGTGGGCGAAGTACACGTCCGCATCGTCCACTGCCTCGAGAAGGGCGGAAGGGCGGGACGCGGCGAGCGTGTTCCATCCGATGTGCGGGACACGCCTCGCCGTCAGGCGCCGCACCGACCCGGAGAGCAGGCCGAGGCCCGTGCCGCCCTCCTCGCTCTCCCCGAACAGGAGCTGGAGCCCGACGCAGATTCCGGCGACCGGGCGCCCCGCGGCGACCCGCTCGCGGAGCGCGTCGTCCAGACCGTTCCGCGAAAGCCCGGCAGCGGCGCTCTCCACGTGGCCGACTCCGGCGATCAGCGCGACCGGGGCTGTGCGAACGACGGCGGGATCGACTGTCACGACGGGGTCTGCGCCGGCCCGGACGAGAGCCGACGACAGGGAGCGGAGATTGCCCGCGCCGTAGTCTGCGATCGCGACTCTCATGCGGCGCCCTTCGTCGACCGGATTCCCGCACCGCCCGGGGCCACCGCCTGCTTGAGCGCCTGGCCGAGTGCCTTGTACGCCGCCTCCGCGACGTGGTGATCGTCCGCGCCCGCGGCCTCGACGTGGACGGTGCAGCCCGCCTCGATCGCGAACCGCTCGAGCGCGTGCCGGAGGAGCGACACCGCCAACGCGCCGACGCGGTCGCCGGCGAATGCGAGCGAGATCTCTGCGTGCGGCCGACGCACGAGGTCGACGGCCGCCGTGGCGCGCGCCTCGTCCATCGGCACGACCGCCGAGCCATAGCGCGCGACTCCTTCCCGCGAGCCGAGCGCCTCGGCGATCGCACCACCAAGGGCGGCGTGGACGTCCTCGACGGTGTGGTGCTCGTCCACCTCGAGATCGCCTGCGGCGAGGAGCTCGAGATCGAATCCGGCGTGGAATGCGAACAGCGTGAGGAGATGGTCGAGGAAGCCGATGCCGGTCTCGACGCGCGTCCGGCCGCTCCCGTCGAGGGAGACCGTCAAGCGAAGCGCCGTCTCGGTGGTCGTCCGCAGGACGGTCGCCTCGCGCACTGGAGCCGGGCCGGGCTCGGCTCCCAGCGCCCGCAGGACGACGTCGTTCTCGGACGGTCGCCGGACGGTCATGCGGATTGCGCCGGGAAATGCCCGCACGACGATCCCCTGCGCCTCGAGGCGGTCGGCGAGCGGCTCGTCCGTCCGTACGAAGACGAAGTTCGTCGCCGTCGGCGGGCAGTCGTATCCCGCAGCGACGAGCGCCGCCCGGAATCGCTCGCGCTCGGCGACGGTCGTCTCGACGTCCCCGAGCCGCGGCTCGCGGAGCGCCGCCGCGGCGATCGCGGCCGACGGCCCGGAGATCGGCGCCGGGGCGCGGCGCTCGGTGAGCACCGCGGCAGTCTCGGGGCACGCCAGCGCATAGCCGACCCGCAGGGACGCGAGGCCGAACGCCTTCGACATCGTCCGGACGACGACGAGGTTCTCGAGCTCGTCGACCCACGGCACGCACGAGCGCGCGCCGTACTCGACGTACGCCTCGTCGACGACGACGATCGTCTCGGGCCGTTCCCTGGCGAGCGACACGAGCTCCTCCGGCTCGACCCACGATCCGGTCGGGTTGTTCGGGTTGCACGCCCACACGAGGTCGGCCTCGTCCGTGGAGCCGACCACCGACGCACCGTGGAGCCTCGTCGCGATCCGGTAGAGCGCGTACGTCGGCTCCGCGACGGCCGCGCACGCGCCCGGCCCGAGGAACGCCTGGGCGAGGAGGAGGATGAGGTCGTCGGCTCCCGCGCCGACGACGACGTTCTCGGGCGCGAGCCCCGTGTACACGGCTGCCGCCTCGCGCAGCTCGCGATACGAGCCGTCCGGATAGTCGGCGAGCTGCGCCATGCTCACGGCGAGCGGCACCTGCGGCACGCCGGGCAGCGGCGGCGTGTTCTGGTCGAACTTGAGGACGGCCTCCCGCGGGAGGCCGTGGCGCGCCGCCACCTCGTCCACGCCCGCCGCCCAGACGTAGGGCGCGAACCCCTCGCCGACAGGCTGCGCCTTCGCCCGCGCCACGCTCATGCCGGCACCGCCGCCGCATGACGGGGGAGACCCTCGACGCGCGCCAGCGGGCCGACGACCTCGGCGGCGCGCCGCGCCCCGTCCGCCGTTGCCCGGACGACCTGGACCGGCTTGAGGAACGTCTCGAGGCCGAGCCCTCCCGTCGAGCGCGCGAGGCCGCCGGTCGGGAGGACGTGCGTCGCGCCGGCGGCGTAGTCCCCGACGACGGACGAGCATCCGACGAACACGGAGCCGGCGTTCCGAACCCGGGCGACGAGATCGTCGGGCTCGGCAACGTGGAGCTCGAGGTGCTCGGGCGCGTACGCCTCCGACCGCGCGAGCGCCTCGTCGAGCGATTCGACTCGCTCGACCGCGACGTTGGGCTCGCCCGACACGGCCCTCTCGACGGCGGTCGCGAGATCGGTGCTGTCGGTGAGGAGCAGCGCCTCGCTGTCGGCTCCGTGCTCGGCCTGTGCGAGCAGATCGGCTGCGACCGCGGCGGGCGACGCGCTCGCGTCCGCGATCACGACGACCTCGCTCGGCCCGGCCGGCAGGTCGATGCGCACACGCCGCGCGACGAGGAGCTTTGCGGCCGTGACGTACGCGTTCCCCGGTCCGACGATGACGTCGACCGGTGCGATCGTCTCCGTGCCGTACGCGAGCGCCGCAACCGCCTGGGCGCCGCCGACCGCGTACAGCTCGTCGATTCCCAGCTCCCGCGCCACGACGAGGGTGGCAGCCGCCGGGTTCGGGGTCACGACTGCGATCCGCGCAACGCCTGCGACGAGCGCCGGAACGGCGGTCATCACGAGGGAGGAAGGAAGGGGAAGGCGCCCGCTCGGGACGCAGATGCCGACGGCGTCGAGCGGGAGCCAGCGTCGCTCGGAGACGATGCCCGGGGCGGCCTCGACCGAGGTGTCGGCCGGTCGCTGGGCCTCGCTGAAGCGCCGGACGGCGTCCACCATGCGCCGGAGCGCGGCGAGCACGTCGTCCTCGACACGCGCCGCGTCGATCCGTTCGGCAGCCACCCGGAGCCCTTCCGGCCGCGGCCCGTCGAGCCGTTCCGTCCACGCGACAAGCGCCTCGTCGCCGCGGTCCCGCACGTCCGCGACGATCGGAGAGACCGTCGCGATCGCCTCGTCGAACGAGTGCCTCACGCGACGAGCCTCTCGATCGGCAGGACGAGGATGGAGGTCGCTCCGGCCTCCCGCAGGACGGGGAGCAGCGACCAGATCTCGTCCACCTCGACCGCCGCGTGGACGGCGATCTCGCCCTCGTCCGCCAGCTGGAGCACGGACGGCGCGCCCATACCCGGGAGCACGGCACGGATCGCCGGCAGGTCGTCGATGTGGGCGTTCATCATCACGTACCGCCGCCGCCGGCCGGCGACGACGCCGGAGAGCATCAGCTCGAGCCGCTCGACGGGGCCGCGCCGCGCCTCGACGGCGGCCCGTCCCGCGATGAGGACAGCCTGCGACGTGAGGAGCTTTCCGATCGGCCGCAGGCCGTTCGCGCTCATCGTCGAGCCTGTGGAGACGAGGTCGACGATCGCGTCGGCGAGTCCGAGCCGCGGAGTCGCCTCGACCGATCCCGAGACGGAGATGAGCTCGCACTCGACGCCCCGCTCCGCGAGCAGACGCCGCGTGGACACCGGATACGCCGTGGCGACGCGAAGCCCGTCGAGATCGGCGATCGCCGCCTGTCCCGCGTCGACCGGTACGGCTGCCTCGAGCGAGCACCGGGCGAAGCCGAGCTCGGCCAGCGTGACCACCTCGGCGCCGGCCTCCGCGACGAGGTTCGCGCCCGTGATGCCCACGTCCACCACGCCGTCCTGCGCGTACTCGGGGATGTCGCTCGGCCGGACGAGCAGGAGGTCGACCGGCGCGTTGGCGCACGGGACGACCAGCGACCGCTCCGTCACCTCGAACGAGAGCCCCGCGTCCGCGCACAGGCGGAGAGCCGGCTCCGCCATGCGTCCCTTCGCGGGAACCGCGAGCGTCAGCCGGCCGTTCTCGCCTGGGCGCGTGAACTGTGTGGTCAACGCCGTCTCCGCTCGCGGCGACGCAGGCGCTCGAGCGCGATCTGGTACCCGCCGGTGCCGTGCCTGAGCCACTGGGCAACGCGCGTCACCGTCGCCGTCGACGTCGGGACACGCGCCGCGATCTCCACGTACGGCACGCCCTGCTCGAGCAGCAGAACGGTTTGCCAGCGGTGCGCGAGCGCCTCGAGCTCGGGCAGCGTGCACAGGTCACGCAGGAAGCGCGTGACCTCGTCTCGGGTGCGCAACGTCGTGACGGCGTCGGCCAGCGCAGCCAGACCGGGAACCGCCTCCACCTCTTCCACGGCCGAACCACCACTTCGTGAGCGTGCCATGTTGCCATGTTATCATGCTAACGTGCTAGCACACAACTACATGGAGGTCATACCGGCGATCGATGTGCTCGACGGCCGTGCCGTGCGTCTCGCGAAGGGTCGGCGCGATGCGGTCACCCTGGAGGGCGGCGACCCCGTCGCGCTCGCCCGACGGTTCGCGTCGGACGGGGCTGCGCGACTCCATCTCGTCGACCTCGACGGCGCGTTCTCGGGGACCCCCTCGCGCGGCCTCGTTGCCTCCGTCGCGGCCGCGAGCGGCCTGCCGCTCCAGGTCGGCGGCGGCTATCGCACGGTCGAGGCACTCGAATCGGCGCTCGCGGCGGGCGCCGAGCGGGTGATGGTCGGGACCGCGGCGCTGTCTCCCGGATTCCTCACCGCTGCAGTCGCCGCCGTGGGATCCGCGCTGGTGGTCGCCATCGACGTCCGGGACGGCAGGGTGGCGGTGGAGGGCTGGACGCGATCGTCGGCGCTCACCGGCCCCGAGCTGTCACGTCGCTGTGCCGAGGTGGGCGTCGCGCGCCTCCTGGTGACCGCGACGGCACGCGACGGCTCGCTCGCGGGCCCGGACCTCGACCTTCTCGCACAGGTGCTGCCCGTCGGCTTGCCCGTGATCGCGGCCGGCGGGATCGCGTCGACGGCGGATCTTCGCGCGCTGCAGGAGCTCGGTTGCGAGGCTGCGGTGGCGGGAAGCGCGCTCCTCGCCGGGCGCTTCACCCTCGCGGAGGCGAGCGCCGCGCTCGATCGCGGCTGACGCCGCCTCGGGACCGGTCGGGCTTTCCCTCGAGGACGACGCGCCAACGGGCCGCGCCCCCGCGCGGCTATCCGGCGCCAACGACCGGAGGATCGGCCGCGAGGGTCCTCTGCAGCCCGCGGACGAGCGCCGCGCGCTGCGCGTCGGAGAGCCGCGCGCCGGAGTGCAGGGGCTTGTACTGCAGGGGCGGCATCGACCCCTCCCGTACCGCCTCCACGATGTCGCCGGCCTCCGCCTGGGGCCGGTCCCACTCGGAGAAGTCGAGGTGCTCCCGACCGCCCTTGACGTCGTTGTAGACGAGCCACGAGACGGGCGCGACGTTCGTGTACCACTTCCAGTTCGTCAGGTTCGAGTGGCAGTCGAAGCAGGCACCCGCCGCGAGCTCGCGGGTGCGCGCGGAGTCCCATCGGACCTCCCGCGTGACGCGTGGATTGCCGTGGTCACGGCCGTAGGGGACGAGCTGTGCGACGACGAGGAGCCCGACGATCCCGATTGCGCCTCGGATCAGCCACTTCCGCATGGCGCGATCGTCGCCCTGCGGCTCGTCCACGCCATCCGTGGTTCGACGGATCCCGCGGGTGGCGAACTACGGACCGGCGGCGAGCGGCCGCGCTCGAGAGGCATTTGCGTCGCGGAGCGGCCCTCGGTCGGCGCCGTGCATGCCGACCCGCGGAAGTCGCGCCGCAGCTCTCGTTCCGGATGCCGCGGCGCGGCAGCGGGTCATGTCCGCGGCTACCCCCGTCGTGCTCGAGTCCATCGCTCAACGCCGCGCCGAAACCGGCACGAAGTCGGCACACAGCCGTCACGGATTTCTCGATAGCGTGACATCAGGGACACCGGGGTGCCCCTGGGGGCGGTTGGGGCTTCTGTCCGGCGGGCAGTTGGCGCCTCTGTCCGCGAGCCGAGTCCAACACGTCCGGAACCGCTCGTCCGCAGGACGGCTCGCCGGCGTTGGCCGACCCGGCCGCGCACCCGTTCGGCCAGGCTCGCCGGCCGCGTACCCTCGACACGTGGAGATCCGCTTCTGCGACGACCGCGGCGCGCACGGGTTCTCGTGGATCGTCGACGAGCCGGCGACCCGGACCGCGCACGCCCTTGCGAGCGACGGCCGGGTCTGGCTGGTCGATCCCGTCGGTCACGAGCCGGCGCTCGAGCGGGCGCGCGGGCTCGGAGAGCCCGTCGCGGTCCTGCAGCTCCTCGACCGCCACAACCGCGACTGTGCCTCCGTCGCCGCAGAGCTCGGCGTGCCCCACCTCGTCGTCCCGGACACGCTTCCGGGCAGCCCGTTCGACGTGATTCCCCTCCGGCACGCGAAGCGGTGGCGCGAGGTGGCACTCTGGTGGCCGGCCGAGCGAACGCTCGTCGTCGCCGAGGCGATCGGCACCAACCGGTTCTACGCCCCGCCGGGGCACGACGCTGGTGTGCACCTGCTCCTCCGGCTGTCTCCGCCGCGCGTCGAGCTCGCGGCGTTCGAGACCGAGCACCTCCTCGTCGGCCATGGGGAGGGGCTTCACGGCGACGCGGCCACACAGGGCCTCCGCGATGCGCTCGACAACGCACGCACGGGTCTCCCTCGCGTCGCCATGCGCATCCCGGCGCTCGCGATCGACGCGTTCCGCCGGCGACGGCACGAGCCGGGGCCCTGAGCGGGCGATGTCCCTCGAGCAGGAGATCGACGCGCGCTTCGGGGACTCCGGCTGCGACGGCTTCGTCCACGTCCGCCCGATCGACGACGGCGAAGGCGAGGTCGCGCTGCGCGCCGACGAGCTCGTCGTCGCCGCATCGGTCTTCAAGGTCGCACTCGCGCTCGAGCTCCATCGTCAGGGCGAGTCCGGAGAGATCGAGCCGTCACGCCGTGTCCGGGTCAGCCCGCGTGACCATCTCGGGGCTCCGGCAGGCATGTCCCTGTTCTCGGACGATGTCGAGGTTTCGCTGCGCGACCTCGTCGTGTCGATGCTGACGGTCAGCGACAGCCTCGCCACCGACGTGCTGCTCGAGCACGTCGGCATCGAGCGCGTCAACGCCCTCACCGAGCGGCTCGGTCTGCCTCGGACGCATGTCGTCGGCGACATCCGGTCGATGTTCGCGAGCCTCGCGCACGACCTCGGGTTCGACGACTGGAACGCGGTGCAGGCACATCCGTGGGCGGACGTCTCCGACGCGGAGAGGGCGCGCGTCTACGAGCGGATGCGCGCGGCCTCGGCCTGCGACCCGACCCGCGCGACGCGCACCACGCCTCGCGAGATGACCCGGCTGCTGACGGCGATCTGGCGAGACGAGGCGGCACCCGCGCCGGCGTGCGCCGCCGTCCGCCGGGCGATGGGGCAGCAACTCCAGCTCCAGCGCGTCGCGCGCGGCTTCCCCGAACGCGGCACCCTGGTCAGCGCGAAGTCCGGGTCGTTCGGCGGTGCGTTCCGCAACGAGGTCGCCGTCGTGGAGCTACCGGCGGGGGACCGCTACGCGGTCGCCGTGTTCACGAGGGCTCACGACCTCTACGAGCGGCAGCAGGAGATCGACGACGCGATCGGCGTCGTCTCCCGCCTCGCGGTCGACGCGCTCCGCTCGCGTTGACCCGACGCCGTCAGCCCAGGAGCGCCGCGGGCCGCAGCAGCTTTGCCGGCCGCCGCAGGCCCGCGTCGCGGACCGGCGGGTTGCGTGGCTCCGCGAGCGGCGCCGCGCCGAACGAGCGTCGCACCTGCTCGTCCGCGGGCGTCCCGTAGGTCGTCGTCCGCTGCCGCGGCACGCGGCCGGCCGAGCGGATCAGCGCCTCCATCGCCTCGGGGGGCATCTCCTGCCCCCATTCGGATCCCGCCGCGCGCGAGATCGACTCGTTCATCAGCGTCCCACCGAGGTCGTTGACACCCGAGGCGAGCGCCTGGCGGACGCCGTCCGGCCCGAGCTTGACCCAGCTCGCCTGCACGTTCCGGATCAGCGGGTGGAGCGCGAGCCGCGCGACCGCGTGCAGGAGCAGCGCCTCGCCGAACGTCGGGCCGCGTCGCGCCGACCCCTTGAGGTAGATCGGCGCCTCCATCGGCACGAAGGGGAGCGGCACGAACTCCGTGAAGCCGCCCGAGCGCGCCTGCTGCTCGCGCGCCCGGAGGAGATGCCTGGCCCAGTGCACGGTCCGCTCCACGTGCCCGAACATGATCGTCACGTTCGAGCGCAGCCCGACCCGGTGCGCGGCGCCGTGCACCTCGAGCCACTGCGCGGTCGTCACCTTGTCCGGGCAGATGACCGCCCGCACCTCGTCGTCGAGGATCTCGGCCGCGGTGCCGGGGAGCGAGCCGAGGCCGAGGTCGCGCAGCCGGGCGAGGTACGTCTCGAGATCGAGCCCGAGCGTCGCCGCGCCCTGCCAGACCTCGAGCGCCGAGAAGGCGTGCACGTGGATGCCGGGCACGGCCTCGCGAATTGCCGAGACGACGCCCGCGTAGTAGTCGCCGGTGAACGACGGATGGATGCCGCCCTGCAGGCACACCTCGGTCGCGCCGCGCTCCCACGCCTCGCGCACCCGCCGGAGGATCTCTTCCTCGGGCACGAGGTACGCAGGGCCGCGCAGGTTCTCGGCGAGCTTGCCCTTCGAGAAGGCGCAGAAGCCGCAGCGGAAGTAGCAGACGTTGGTGTACTGGATGTTCCGCGTGACGACATAGCTGACGTCGTCGCCGCACACGTCGCGCCGGAGCGCGTCGGCCGAGCCGAGAACCCGCTCGCGCTCGCGGCCGCGCGCCGCGAAGAGCCGCACGAGCTCCTCCTCCCCGAGCTCCTCGCCCACGAGCCCCACCGGCGCCGGGTCTCGGCCGACGACGAACGGCACCGACACCGGCTCGCCCGGCGCCCAGCGGTCCTCGCGCGCGAGGCCGTGGGAGTCCGCCGCGCGCCGGATCGCGGGCACGACCGCGGGGTCGGCCCAGCGGCCGAGCTCACCGACGTGCTCGGGATAGAGCGGCAGCCGTGGCGCGAGCTCGAGCCCGCGTGAGCGGCACGCCTCGCGCAGCCGCTCGACTGCGGGCCACGGCGCCTCGGGGTTGACGTGGTCGGCCGTCACGGGCGAGACGCCGCCCCAGTCGTCGATCCCGGCGTCGAGCAGGAGCGGGAAGTCGTCGTACGCGAGGTTCGGCGGCGCCTGGAGGTGGACGTCGCAACCGAGGACGATTCGGGCGACCGCGACCGACCAGAGGTGCTCCTCGGTCGTCGCGTCGGGGTGCGCGGCCATCCGCGTCCCCTGCTTCGCGCGGAAGTTCTGGACGATCACCTCCCGCAGGTGCCCGTGCTCCTCGGCGAGCGAGCGCAGGGCGACGAGCGCCTCGATCCGCTCGGCTCGCGTCTCGCCGATCCCGATCAGGATCCCGCTCGTGAAGGGAATCGCGAGCTCGCCCGCGAGCCGGATCGTCTCGAGACGGCGCGCGGGAGCCTTGTCCGGCGAGGCCCAGTGCGGGCCGCCGCGCGCGGCGAGCCGCTCCGCGGTCGTCTCGAGCATCAACCCCATCGACGCAGCGACGGGACGCAGCGCGACCAGCTCGTCGCGGGTCATCACGCCGGGGTTCAGGTGCGGCAACAGCCGGGTGTCGTCGAGAACCCGCTTCGCGCAGCGTCCGAGGTACTCGAGCGTGGTCGTGCACCCGAGCGCCGCGAGCTCCTCGCGCGCGACGCGGTAGCGCGCCTCGGGACGGTCGCCGAGGGTGAAGAGCGCCTCGGTGCAGCCGGCTTCCGCCCCGGCGCGGGCGATCGCGAGCACCTCGTCCTCGGTGAGGTAGGCACGCTCACCGCGCCGGGGCGGCCGGGCGAACGTGCAGTACCCGCAGACGTCGCGGCAGAGCGTCGTCAGCGGGACGAAGACCTTCGGGGAGTACGTGACGAGCGTCCCGGTCCCGCGTGCGCGCACCCGCCGGGCCTCGGCCATGAGGTCCTCCAGAGGCGCGGTGAGAAGCTCGGAGACGAGATGTGCCATCGGCGCTGGGTTGTCGCCGGGCGGTCTCCTCGCGCCGGAGCGGAGAGCATACGCAATCGCACCGGGTCGGAATCGAGATCTCGCGCCTCTCGCCGGGACGCCGGCGCTACGTGGTGCGGTAGCCCCAGATCCCGCCGAAGCTCTTCCAGCTGCCCTTGTGCCAGCGCTGGAGCACCATCTGCTCGATCGGAAAGTGGTCGCCCGGCCCGGTCTTCAGGGCGATGCCCGGGAGGAGAAACGGGTTGCCCGAGAGGTTCATGGTGCCGACGACCTTGACGAGTCCGTCGCGGGTCAGGTCCTTGCCGACCTTGCGGATCGCCTCGACCGCCGTCCACGCCGCGGCCATGCCGTACACGTGGTACACGTCGTTCGGGTTGGCGCCCGGTGCGTAGCGCTTCATGATCGACCGGTAGAGCTTCATCGTCGCGTCGTTTCGCCATTTCGTGTCGGTCGGATCCTTCAGGAAGACGATCGAAACCGACCCCTCGACGACCTTGTTCGTGCCGCCCTCGGAGGCGAGCTGCATGATGTTCGAGGCGGACGAGACGGCGTTCGTGAGCGACAGCTTCGGCTTCCAGCCGAGCTTGCTCGCATAGACGTACGCCTGGATCGCGAACTTCGGCGTGGCGAACACGGCGAAGACGTTCGCGCCGGACGAGCGCAGCTTCGCGACCTGGGACTGGACGTCGCTCGCCGTCACCTCGTACGGCTGCGCCGCGGCGATCCGGACGCGCGAGCGCTCGATGCCCTTCTTCAAGCCGTTCAGGAGGTCCTTGCCGTAGTCGTCGTTCTGGAATAGCACTGCGACCTTCGCCGATCCCTGCGTCCGTGCGAGGTACTTGCCGAGCACCCAGCCCTCGGCCTGGTAGCTCGGCTGGAGCCCGATCGTGTACGGATACTTGCCTGCCTCGGTACCGAAGACCGTCGCACCCGACGCGGCGAAGAGCTGCGGCACCTTCTGCGCGTTCAGGTAGTCGCGCACGGCGAGGTTCTGCTCGGTGCCGAGCCCGTTGAAGACCGCGAAGACCTTGTCCTGTTCGACGAGCTGACGCGTCGCCTGCACCGTCTGCGCCGGGTTGTAGGCGTCGTCGACGATCGTGTCGGTGATCTTCCGGCCGTTCACGCCGCCGCGCGCGTTGACGTACTTGAAGTACGCGTCCGCGCCGCGCGCCACCGAGGCGTACGCGGAGGCGGAGCCCGACAGCGGCGACGTCGTGCCGAGGAGGATCGAGGTCGAGGTCACGCCCGGGTCGGCCGTCGAGCGAGTCGGGCCGGCCAGGGCGGCCGTCACACCGGTGGCGAGTGTCAGAGCGAGCGCCGTCAGCGCGAACGCGAACTTCCTTGACATCGAGCAGTGCTCCTTGCGGTCGGGATCGCCGCCGATGGTAGCCGCGCGTTGTCAGCGCTTTGTGAGCGTTCGGAGCCGCGCCACGAGGCCGGCGACCCCCATCGGCAGCACGAACATCAGCGCGATCAGGACGACCCCGGAGACGACCGCCGGCGCACCGGGGGACTTCGAGACCTGCTGTGACCAGATGGGCAGGAACTGGATGAAGACCGCGCCTGCGATCAACCCGACGAGCGACCCGAGCCCACCGACGACGACGCCGACCAGCAGCAGGATCGACAGGGCGATCGGGAACGTGTCGGGATTGACGAACGTCGTCGCGATCGCGAACAGGGACCCGGCGACGCCGGCGTACGCCGCGCTGACCCCGAAGGCGAGCGTCTTGTACGCGCGGAGGCTGACGCCCGACGACTGCGCCGCGGACTCGCTGTCTCGCACCGCTCGGAGCGCGCGCCCGGTGCGCCCGCGCAGCATGAGCCACGCGATCACGTACCCGATGAGCGCGACCGTCCAGCACAGGTAGTAGAGCCAGTCGTTGAAGGTGAGCTCCCGCCCGAGGACCGTCACCGGCTCGAGCGATGCCGTCAGCTCGGGGATCCCGAACAGGTTGATCCCGCCGCCGCCGCCTGTGAACCCCTCGAACCGCTTGATCACGGCGGGCATCGACACGGCAATCGCGAAGGTCGCGAGGGCGAGGTAGAGCCCCGAGAGCCGCAGCGCCGGGATCCCGAACAGGAACCCGACCACACCGGTCACCACCGCCGCGACCGGGATCGTCCAGACGTCCTTCACGCCGTGGTCGGCCATCAGGATCGCTGTCGTGTAGCCGCCGATCGCCATGAACGCGCCGTGACCGAGTGAGATCTGGCCGGTGTAGCCGGTGAGCATGTTGAGCCCGATCAGCGCAGTCAGGTAGATCCCGACGTACGCCAACTGCTGCGCGCGGAAGGCGGAGACGAACGACGGTAGGACGACGACGACCACTGCGAGGCCGACGAACGCGGCGACCGGAGCGACCGCGCGGGAGTGCCTCATACGCGCTTCACCTCGCTCTTGCCGAAGATCCCCGAGGGCTTGACGAGCAGGACGACGAGGATCACGGCCAGCGCGGCCGGGAGCCGCAGGTCGGCGCCGACGAAGTCGACGTACGTCCCGATCAGGTTGAGGCCGACGCCGAGCGTCAGGCCGCCGACGACGGCCCCGAGCGGCGAGTCGATCCCGCCGAGCACCGCCGCGGCGAAGGCGTAGATGAGAAGCGCAGCCATCAGGTTCGGATCGAGGAACAGGCTGGGTGCCGCGAGCATCCCCGAGATCGCGCCGAGTACCGCCGCGAGGCCCCACCCGAGCGAGAGCATCCACGTGACGCGGACGCCGACGAGCCTCGCCTCCGCGGGGTTGACGGCCGCGGCGCGCATCGCGAGGCCGATCTTCGTGTACTGGAAGAGCAGCCAGAGCGCGGCCACGGTCACGAGCACGACCCCGATCGTCCCGATGTCCTGGATCGAGATGGCGACGCCGCCGATGTCCATCGTGCGGGTCGGGAACGGGCTCTCCATCGCCCGCACCTCGCCCGACCAGATCAGCGTGACGAGGCCGTTCAGCGCGAGCAGCAGGCCGATCGTGACGATCACCACGCGCAGCACGGAGCCCTTCTCGTTCGGCCGGATGATCCCCTGGTGGATCGCCACCCCGCCGGTGAACGACGCGAGGAGCGTGACGGCGAACGCGGGCCAGTAGCTCCACCCGTGGTTCGTCGTCAGCGCCCAGGCGATGTACGTCGAGAAGGTCGCCATCTCGCCCTGCGCGAAGTTGATCACCCCGGTCGCGCGGTGGATGAGGACGAGCGCCAGCGCAAGCGACGCGTAGATCGATCCCGACGCGAGCCCTGCGACGACCTGCTGCCAGAAGTCGGCCACTAGTAGCCCAGGTAGCTCCGCCGGACGGACTCGTTCTCCCTGAGCTCGTCGCTCGATCCCGCGACCGCGACGCGCCCGACCTCGAGGACGTAGGCGCTCGATGCGCTCTGGAGCGCGATCCGTGCATCCTGCTCGACCACGAGCACGGTGAGCCCCTCCTTCTCGTTGAGCTCACGCACGATCCGGAAGATCTCCCGCACGATCATCGGCGCCAGCCCGAGCGACGGCTCGTCGAGCATGATCAGGCGCGGCCTTGCCATGAGCGCCCGCGCGACCGCGAGCATCTGCTGCTCGCCCCCGGACAACGTCCCCGCCTGCTGGTCGGCCCGGTCCGGCAGCCACGGGAACCACTGCGACACACGGTCGATGTCCGCGCGCAGGCTCCGCTCGCGGCGCGTGTAGGCGCCGAGCTTGAGGTTCTCCGTCACGGTCAGCTCGGTGAAGGTGCCCCGTCCCTCGGGAACGTGCGCGATCCCCGCCCGGGCGACCGCCTCGGGACCGCCGCGCAGCGGTTTCCCCCCGAAGTCGATCCGGCCCGAGTGACGGACCGTGCCCGAGACGGCGCGCAGCGTGGTCGTCTTGCCGGCGCCGTTCGCGCCGAGCACGGCGACGACCGCGCCCTCGGGCACCTCGAGCGAGATGCCATGGAGGGCCTGCACCGGCCCGTAGCGGGCCTCGACGCCCTCGAGCGCGAGCAGCGCGCTCACTCGTCGACCCCGAGGTAGGCGTCGATCACCGCCGGGTCGGCCTGCACCTGGGCCGGCGTTCCCGAGGCGATCTTCCGCCCGAAGCTGAGGACGTTGACGTGGTCGGAGACCCGCATCACGAGGCTCATGTGGTGCTCGACCAGCAGGATCGTGAGCGCGCGCTCGTCGCGGAGTCGCGTGATGAAGTCGCCCAGCTCCTCGACCTCCTCGTGGTTCAGGCCGCCGGCAGGCTCGTCCAGCAGCAGAAACGTGGGCTGCGCCATCAGGGCCCGCGCGATCTCGACGCGCTTCTGGGTCCCGTAGGGCAGCGCGGCCGCCGGCGCGCGGGCGCGGCTCGCGAGGCCGACGACCTCGAGCGCTTCGAGCGCCTCTCGCTCGCCGACCCGCCGTCCGAGCGCGTGCCCGCCCACGAGGACGTTCTCGAGCACGCTCATCGACCGGAACAGGTTGATGTTCTGGAACGTGCGGGCGATGCCGCGGCGCACGATCTCGTGCGGTGCGGAGCGCAGCAGGGTCGTGCCGTCGAGCTCCACCTCGCCCGAGTCCGGCGTGTACAGGCGCGTGATCACGTTGAACACCGTCGTCTTGCCCGCGCCGTTCGGGCCGATCAGGCCCGCCACGACACCGCGGTCGACGTCGAAGGAGACCCCGTCCAGCGCCACGATGCCCCCGAACCGCAACGTGACGTCCCGCACCGAGAGCAGCATTGAGCGGGGATCCTAGAGGCTCTCTCCGGGTCGGGCGTCGCGCGTGAGAGCCGGCGCCGCGCGCCGGACGGCGCCTACGGGAGGCGGGGTGCGCTCAGGAGCGAGAGGCCCGCCGCGCCCGCGAGGAGCAACGCCCCGGCGGCGACGAAGACGGCCGTCACCTCGCGCGGGCGGTCCACGCGTCCGACGCGCGACCCGAGGCCGGAGTAGACCTTCTCGAGCGCGCTGGCGCTCTCGGCATCGAACGACTCGGCGCCCGTGTACTCGGCTATCGCCCCCAGCGTCTCGCGATCCGGTGGTACGGGGATCACCTGCTCCTGACCGGGCGGTCCGGCGAGGATCGTGCCATCGTCCGTGCCGAGGGCGACCGTGTAGACGGGGATCCCGGCCTGCTGCGCGCGCTCGGCTCCCTGGCCGGGGCTCAGGAGGCCGCGCGTCTGCGCGCCGTCGGAGAGGAGGAGGATCGACGCGAGCGACCTGCCCTTCGCGTCCTTCAGCGGCGTCGCTTTCGTGGTGCCGCCGTCGCCGGTCCTGCCGGCGGCCGCGCGGGCGAGCTCCACCGCACGCGCGATCCCGTCGCCGAGCGCCGTCCCGAACCCCGGGCCGAGCACGTCGATGCCCTGTGCGAGCTGCTTGCGATCGACCGTGGGCGGGACGATGACCTGCGCCTCGTCGGAGAACGAGACGATGCCGACCCGCAGCGAGTTCGGTGCGCGCTCGAGGAAGGACTGCATCGCGCGCTTGGCCGCGGCCAGCCGCGTCGGCTTCACGTCCGACGCCCGCATCGAGCCGGAGGTGTCGACCACGAGCACGACGCTCGCGCGCTCGTTCGGCGCCTTCACTGTCACCGTGGGCCGGGCGAACGCGACGCAGAGCGAGGCGAGCGCGGCGAGGAGCAGGGCTGCGGGAACGTGCCGGCGCCACGCGCGGCGCCGTCCGGCGACGCCGGCGAGCACCTCGAGGTTCGTGTAGCGCACCGCATACCGCGGCGGCCGCCGCTGCAGGAGCCAGTAGCCCGCGGCGCCCAGCGGCACCAGCAGGAGCGTGATGAGGAGCGCAGGTGCCTCGAAGCTCATCTCGTCCCCCGGGAGCAGAGGCTGTGCAGCTGGAGGTCGACCGCGAGGCTCTGGGGCACCGTCGGCGCGACCGTGGCCACCGCGACCACGCGCCTCCCCGAGACGACGCGACGGACGGTCACCGCGCGGAGCAGCGTGAGACCCGGCTCCGCGTCGGTGCGGAACGCGAAGGCATGGCTCGTGCCGAGCAGCCGCGTCCCCGCTGGGCAGCCGCCGACGACCCTGACCGACGCGCCGGAGACGAGACGCTTCCGGACGACACGCCGGTCGAGCGCCTTGACCGGCGTGAACGCCGCGGTGCGGCGCACGGACGTCTCGCCGCGGCCGCCGCCGCCGGACGTCGGGATGCAGCCGATGAACGGCTGGAACGAGGTCGGCCGCGGCGCGCTGCCGGTGTAGACGGCGGTGAACACGACCTCGCGGCCGGTGGTCACACCCGGCGAGACGGGTGCTCCGTTCTCGCCGCGGATGCTGATGTCGATCGCGCGGTCCGAGACGCGCGCGTCGATCCCGGCCACGATGTAGCCGCGCAGCGGGCAGCGCATCTCCCAGACGACCGTCGACGCGGCACCGCGCGCCGCGGCCGGAATCGCGACCCACGGGCCGGTGACCGGGAGGCACGTCTGGAGCCCCTTGCACTCGTTGGCGGCACTCGCCGCTCCGCTGCCGCAGAGGGCGACGACGGCCGCCGCGACTCCAACGAGCACGAGTCGCAGGCTCACAACACCCTCCGGAACCAGAGCGACGAGAGCGTGCTGCCGATGAGCATCAACACGGCGCCGCCCGCGGCGAACGCCGACGTGACCTCGACGCGCTTGCGGTCGCGTGCCAGCCGCGTGCCGAGCTCGCGGTAGACCGATTCGAGGCGTGCGGCATCCGGGGCGGCGGAGAACGTCCCGCCGGTCGTCTGGGCGATGAGACGGAGCGTCGGCACGTCCGGCGCGACGGTCACGCGCTCCTTGAGCCCGCCCGGTCGCGGCACCTCGACGACCGCGTTGCCCGTTCCGAGCGCCACCGTCGAGACGGGTACGCCGAGGCGGCGGGCGCGTTGGGCCGCGGGGCCCGGCCGGATGTCGCCGGCGGTCTGCGCCCCGTCCGAGAGAAGGAGCACCGCGGCGGGCGACCGCCCGGCCGGCCGGGGCTGCGGGCGCTGGCCGGGGCGCTGGTCGAGCGCGAGGTCGACGGAGCGCGTGATCGCATTCCCGATCGCGGTCCCCGAGCCGAGGCGGAGCTCGGCGAGCGCCGTCTTCGCGGCCTCGCGGTCGATCGTGGGTGGCAGCACCGGGTCTGCCGACGTCGAGAACGAGACGATTCCCACGCTGTAGTTATCGGGAACCTGCTCGAGGAACGCGAGCGCGGCGCGCTTGGCCGCCTCGAAGCGCGTCGGCTGGACGTCGTTCGCCGCCATCGAGCGCGACGTGTCGATCGCGAGCACGATCGTCGCGTCGTCGCGCGTGACGTTACGCACCACGTGCGGCCGGGCGACCCCGACGACGAGCAGCGCGAGCGCGGCGAGCGCGAGCACCGGCGCGACGTGGCGGCGCCAGCCAGGCGACGCAGGCACGAGGTTCGGGACGAGCGCCGGGTTGGCGAAGCGCCGCGCGTCGCGGCGGCGCCTGCGGACCGCGAGGACGTAGAGCACGGCCAGGACCGGGATCGCGGCCAGGCCGACGAGCGCGAGCGGCCACACGAATGTCATCTGCGATGCCTCCGCAGGAACATCGCGAGCGCGCGGAGCCAGTCACCCTCGGTCGAGAGGACGGCGTGGGCGACCCCGGCGCTCGCCAGGTCGCGGGCGACGGCAGCCCGCTCGGCGGCGGCCGCCTCGGCGAACCGGGTGCGGAGCGTGCCGTCGTTGGTGTCGACCTGCAGCTCGTGGCCGCTCTCCGGGTCGACGAGCCAGAGGGTGCCGACGGGCTCGAGCGACTGCTCGCGCGGGTCGCGGATCTCCATCGCGACGACCTGGTGGCGGCCGGCGAGGCGGAGGAGCGCCTTGCGCCAGTCCCGCGGCCCGCGGAAGTCCGAGACGACGACGACGAGCGCGCGCTGGCGGGCCGCCCCGGCGACGCGGGTCAGCGCCTGCGCGAGCTCCATGCCCGCCGTGCCGTCCGGCTCGTGGCCGTCGCGCAGCGCGAGGAGCAGGCCGACGAGGCCCGCCCGGCCCTGCGTCGGCGGGAGCACGCGCTCCGTGGCACCGCCGAAGCCGACGAGCCCGACGCGGTTGCCGCGGATCGTGGCCGCATGCCCGATCGCGAGCGTCACGCCGAGCGCGACGTCGGCCTTGCGCCGGGTTGCCGTGCCGAACGTCATCGACGGCGAGAGGTCGAGCACGATCCAGGTGACGAGCACGCGCTCGGCGAGGTGGACGCGCACGTGCGGCTCGGTCGTCCGCGCCGTGACGTTCCAGTCGATCAGCCGCACGTCGTCGCCGGGGACGTACGGTCGCACCTGCGCGAGCTCGGTTCCCCGCCCGAGCAGCGACGAGCGGTGGTCGCCGGCGAGCATGCCGTCGACGCGGCGCGCGACGGTCAGCTCGAGTGCCTTGAGCAGGCCCTCGGAGACCGGCCCGGGGCCGGGACGGTCGGGTGTCGGCTCCGCGCCGAGTGCCTTGAGGACGCGGATCACGCGGCGGCGGGCCTCCCGAGCTCGAGCCGCGGCTGCGGGACCGCGGCGATCACGGCATCGAGGACGTCGTCGGCCGACCGCTCCTCCGCGAGCGCCTGGTAGGTGAGCACGAGGCGGTGCCGGAAGGCGTCCTTGACGAGCGAGCGCAGGTCGGAGGGGATCACGTAGTCGCGACCGTGGACGAGTGCGAGCGCCCGGGCGCTCTGGACGAGCGCGATGGGGCCGCGCGGGCTGGCGCCGTAGGCGACGAGCTCGGAGATCCCCTCGAGGCCGAACGACGCCGGCTCGCGCGTCGCGGCCGCGAGGCTCACCGCGTAGCTCACGAGGCCCGGGTCGACGTACACGTCCTTCACGCCCCTCTGGAGCTCGGTGAGCTCGGACAGCGGGAGGATCTGCTTCACCTGGACGGGATCCTCGAGCGAGCGGTGGACGACCGTCAGCTCCTCGTCGCGCTCGGGGTAGCCGACGAGCACCTTCAGCATGAACCGGTCGACCTGCGCCTCGGGGAGCGGGTACGTACCCTCCGACTCGATCGGGTTCTGCGTGGCCATCACGAGGAACGGGGCCGGCACGACGTGCGTGTCGTGGCCGATCGTCACCTGGTGCTCCTGCATCACCTCGAGCAGAGCCGACTGCACCTTCGCGGGCGCGCGGTTGATCTCGTCGGCGAGGAGGAAGTTGCAGAAGACCGGGCCGAGGTCGGTCTCGAACGTGCCCTGGCCGGGCCTGTAGACGCGGGTTCCGACGAGATCTGACGGGACGAGGTCGGGCGTGAACTGGATCCGACGGAACGAGCCGCCCAGGACCGCCGCGGTCGTCTTGATGGTCAGCGTCTTCGCGAGGCCGGGGACGCCCTCGATCAGGAGGTGGCCGCCGGCGACGAGGCAGACGAGCACGCGCTCGAGCATCTCGTCCTGCCCGGCGATGACGCGCTTCACCTCGACGAGCGCCTCCTCGAGGAGGGCGCGCGACGCGTCGTTGCCCCGCTCGGCGGGCTCCTCGGACGGCGGCGGGGACGCCGGGATGATTGGCTCGCTTTCCGGTGCGGACATGTGTGCTCCTCGTGTCGACGTCGGATGCGAGCGGCCGGCGGGCGGCACGCCCGTCGCCCGATGGTAGACCGCGACCCTATCGGCCATGTTGCGGGGTGGTTACGCGTCCCCGTGAAAGGGCGGCGCGAACGCTCTAGCATCGCGCCTATGGACTTCCGCGACACGCCCGAGGAGTCGCGCTTCCGCGACGAGGTTCGCACGTGGCTCGACGCGAACCTCCCGCAGGAGCTCCGCGGCCACCGGGGAGGAGAGGCGCGCTTCGACGGCCCCGAGGTCCGCGGCTGGAGCCGGGCGCTGTACGACGGCGGCTGGGTCGGCATCTCGTGGCCCGAGGAGTACGGCGGGCGGGGGATGTCCCCCCGCTTCCAGGCGATCTACCTCGAGGAAGAAGCACGAGCCGAGGCGCCGCCGCACCTCGGCGTGATCGGCCTCGGGATGGCGGGGCCGACGATCATCGCGCGCGGCACCGAGGCGCAGAAGGCCCGCTACCTGCAGCCGCTGCTCGCGGCGGACGAGATCTGGTGCCAGGGCTTCTCGGAGCCGGGCGCCGGGTCGGATCTCGCCGGCGTCCGCACGTCCGCCCGGCTCGAGGGCGATCGCTTCGTCCTCGACGGACAGAAGGTCTGGTCGTCGTACGCGCACATCGCCGACTTCTGCATCCTCCTCGCCCGCTCGGACCCCGACTCGCAGCGCCACGCGGGGTTGACGTACGTGATCGTCGACATGCACGCGCCGGGCGTCGAGGTACGGCCGCTCCGCCAGATCACGGGCGAGGCGGAGTTCAACGAGATCTTCCTGAGCGGCGTCGAGGTGCCGCTCGACAACGTGATCGGCGACGTCGGCGGCGGGTGGGACGTGGCGATGACGACGCTCCTCCACGAGCGCGGGACGCTCGGCTTCGCGCTCGTGGCGCGGCTCGAGGTGCAGGTGCGCAAGCTCGTGGCGCTCGCCGCGGACCGCGGCGCGACACCGCTGCAGCGAGAGGCGATCGCGCGCGAATGGATCCACTTCCAGGCGCTGCGGGTGACCGCGTACCGCTCGCTCTCCGCGCTCGAGCGCACCGGGATCCCGGGCCCGGAGGGGTCGATCCTCAAGCTGCAGTGGTCGGAGGCGAACCAGCGGGTGACGAAGCTCGCGCTCGAGCTCCTCGGACCCGACGCCCAGCTCCTCGCCCCGAACGCACCCTACGGCGGCTACTGGACGATCCAGCAGCTCCGCAGCCGCGGCAACACGATCGAGGCCGGCACGTCGGAGATCCTCCGCAACATCCTCGCCGAGCGCGTGCTGGGCCTGCCGAGGTCGCGCTGATGGACCTGTCGTTCACGCCGCTCCAGGACGAGCTCCGCGCGCAGGCGCGCGGGTTTCTCGAGGCGAACGCGGAGCCGACGTGGGCCGAGCTCGCCGAGCTCGGCTGGACGGGCGCGGCGGTCTCGGAGGAGCACGGTGGAGCCGGGCTCGGCTTCGTCGAGGAGGCGGTGCTGCACGAGGAGGCCGGTCGCGCGCTCCTCCACGCGCCCCTCTGGTCGACGTCCTCGCTGCTGCCGTTCCTCCCCGCCGACGACCAGGCCGCCGTCGCCGCGGGGGACGCGAGCTGGACGCTCGCGCTCGGCCCGCTCGTGCCCGATCTCGACACCGTGACGCACGTCGCGGTCGTCGGCGGCGACACGATCTGGGAGCTCGCCGGCGGCGAGCGCGAGATCCTCGCGACGAGCGACGAGAGCCGGCCGCTCGGCGTCCTGTCGGGCGGCGAGGCAGACCGCCCGCTCTGCGGGTCCGACGTCCTGCCCTCGGTGCGGACACGGTCGCTCGCGATCCTTGCCCTCGAGGCGGTCGGGGTCGCCGGCCGCGCGCTCGAGCTGAGCGTCGCATACGTCTCGGACCGCGAGCAGTTCGGGCGGCGGATCGGCTCGTACCAGGCCGTGGCACACCCGCTTGCGAGCTCCCTGGCCGAGGTCGAGCTCGCACGGTCGCTCGCGTGGTGGGCCGCCTGGTGCGTGGCGCACGGCGAGCCCGAGGCTCCGGTCGCGGCAGCCGCGGCGAAGGCCGACGCCTCGGACGCCGCCGTGCTCGCCTGCGAGCGCGCGATCCAGGCGCACGGAGGCATCGGCTTCACGTGGGAGCACGTCCTGCACCGGCTCTACAAGCGCGCGCTCGCGATCCAGACGTGGGAGGCGTCCTCGGCGCAGCTGCGCGGCGAGGTCGCCGACCATCTGCTCGACACAGCATGAGAAACGCGACCGCGAAGCGGGCGCCTTCAGGGATGTGCCTCGCCGAAGGCGAGGATCCAGCGGTGAGAATCCGCTGCTGCGGATTCTCGCTTCGCGAGAGGAGATCTCTGTGCTTGGCCTGATGATGGACTACCAGCTCAACGTGCCGGCGATCCTGCGGCGCGCCGACGAGCTGTACGGCGACCGCGAGATCGTTTCCCGGCTCCCGGACAAGAGCTGGCACCGCTTCACGTACGCGGACTTCGTCTCACGCACCAAGCGCCTCGCCGTCGCGCTGCGCGGCCTCGGCCTCGACGACGGCGACCGCGTCGCCACGCTGATGTGGAACCACCACGAGCATCTCGAGACGTACGTCGGCGCGCCGGTCGGCGGCTTCGTCACGCACACGCTGAACCTCCGCCTGCACCCCGACGACAACACGTACATCGCCTCGCACGCGGGCGACCGCGTGCTCGTGGTCGACAAGGTGCTGTGGCCGCTCGCCGCGCAGTTCGTCGACCGCGTCGGCTTCGAGCACGTGATCGCGGTCGGCGCGGGCGACACGCCCGAGGGCGCGATCGACTACGAGGATCTCATCGCCTCGGCCGACGAGAGCGCGTTCGCCTATCGCGACCTCGACGAGCGCTCGGCGGCGGCGATGTGCTTCACGAGCGGCACCACGGGCCTGCCGAAGGGCGTCGTCTACTCGCATCGCGCGATCGCACTCCACGCCCTCACGGCCGCGTACCTCCTCGGCGTGAACGAGGGCGACACGATCCTGCCCGTCGTTCCGATGTTCCACGCGAACGCATGGTGCTTCCCGTTCACCTGCTGCCTCGTCGGCGCGAAGCAGGTGCTTCCCCGGGCCCCACCTCGACCCCGAGAGCCTCCTCGAGGCGTTCGAGCAGGAGAGGGTGACGCTGAGCGCAGGGGTGCCGACGATCTGGATGGGCATCCTCCAGGCGCTCGACGCGGCGCCCGACCGCTGGGACCTCTCGACGATGCGGTCGATGACGGTCGGCGGCGCCGCGCCGCCGCGCGCGATGCTCGAGGCGTTCGGCGAGCGCCACGGCCTCCAGATCGTCCACGGCTGGGGCATGACCGAGATGTGCCCGATCGGGACGATGTCCGGCGGCCCGGGGCAGGAGCTCGGCCTGTCGAGCGACGCGATGTACGACAAGCGAGCGCAGCAGGGCACCGCCGATCCCGTTCGTCGAGGTCCGTGCGCGCGGCGCCGACGGTCTCGTCGCCGTGGGACGGCAAGCAGCATGGGCGAGCTCGAGGTGCGCGGCCCGTCCGTCTGCCTCGTCCTACTACGAGGCGCCGGAGGCGGCCGACCGCTGGACGGACGACGGCTGGTTCCGCACCGGCGACATCGTCACGATCGGCGCCGACGGCTACGTCGAGATCCAGGACCGCTCGAAGGACCTCGTCAAGTCGGGCGGCGAGTGGATCTCCACCGTCGCGCTCGAGAACGCGCTCATGGGGCATCCGGCCGTCGCGGAGGCCGCGGTGATCGCGGTGCCGGACGACAAGTGGTCGGAGCGCCCGCTCGCGGTCGTCGTCCTCCGGGAGGGCGCGACGGCAACGGACGGAGAGCTCCGCGACTCCCTCGCGCCCTCGTTCGCGAAGTTCTGGCTGCCCGACCGGTTCGAGTACGTGGACGAGATCCCGAAGACGGCGGTCGGCAAGTTCCGCAAGACCGCGCTCCGGGAGCAATTCGCGTCGCGCGACGTCGAGAATCGCTAGAACCCGCGGATGAGCACATACATCTCCACCGAGCGCCGCGACGCGGTGGCGCTCGTCACGATCGACAACCCGCCCATGAACGCGCTGTCGGCCGGCCTGCTCGACGAGCTCGAGGCGGAGATCGAGGCGCTCGACGCCGACGGCGACGTCCGCGCGATCGTCCTGCGCGGCGCCGGCGAGCGGGCGTTCGTCGCCGGCGCGGACATCAAGGAGTTCCCCGCGCTGCGCGAGTCCGCCTCGGAGGGCGGCTCGGCGCGCGGGATCCAGCGCGTCGGGCACCGAATGGACGCGTCGGACACGCCGTTCGTCGCGGCGATCCGCGGCTTCTGCCTCGGCGGCGGGCTCGAGCTCGCGATGTGCTGCGACATCCGCATCTGCAGCGACGACGCGACTCTCGGGCAGCCCGAGATCAAGCTCGGCCTGATCCCGGGAGGTGGAGGGACGCAACGTCTGCCACGGCTCGTCGGTCACGGCCGCGCGATGTTCCTCAACCTGACCGGCGACTTCGTCGACGCCGAGACGGCGTACGCGTGGGGCCTCGTCGAGCGGGTCGTCCCGGTCGCCGAGCTCGAGGAGGCCGCGATCGAGATCGCAGGCCGCATCGCCGCGCAGTCGCCCCATGCGGTCGCGGTACTGCGCGAGCTCGCGCGGACCACGCGCGACCTGCCGCTCGAGGAGGGCCTGCGCCGCGAGGCCGACGGCTTCGTGCGCTGCCTCCGCTCCGAGGACGGCGCCGAGGGCGTCGCGGCCTTCATCGAGAAGCGCGCCCCCGTGTTCGCGGGGCGCTGACGGACGGCTCGTGGCGAGTCGACGGTTCGCGATGAGGGCGGTCGTCCTCGACGAGGAGCGGCGCCTCGAGCTCCGCGAGGTGCCCGACCCGCAGCCCGCCGAGGGGCAGACGCTGGTCGAGGTGCGCGCGGCGGGGGTCAACTACGCCGACGTCCTGATCCGCGAGGGCCGGTACCCGCAGGCGCCGCCCCTGCCGTACGTCCCCGGCTCGGAGATCGCCGGCGAGACGCACGACGGGCGCCGCGTGATCGGCTTCGTCCGCTCCGACGGCGGCGGCTATGCGGAGCGTGCCGTCGTCGAGGACGAGTGGCTGTTCGACCTGCCGGAAGGGGCGCGCTTCGAGCAGGGCGCGGCCTTCCTGCTCGCGTTCCTCACCGCATGGATCCCGCTCACCCGGCAGGCGCGCGTCGGACCGGGCACGCGCGTGCTCGTGACCGCCGCTGCCGGCGGGGTCGGCAGCGCAGGCGTCCAGGTGGCGCGGGCGCTCGGGGCCGACGTGGTCGGCGCGGTCGGCTCGGAGGCGAAGCTCGAGCGGGTGCGGGAGCTGGGGGCGGAGGCCGTGACGTACGACGGGGTTGCGGGGCTCGAGCCCTTCGACGTGATCCTCGACCAGGTCGGCGGCGAGCTCTTCACGGCCGGGCTCAAGCTGCTGCAGCCGCTCGGGACAATCGTCGGGATCGGCTTCGCGGGTGGCGCGTGGCAGCCCGTCGACCCCGCGCTGCTCGTCGGCCGGAACATCACTGCCGCAGGCTTCTACCTCGGCCGCTTCATGAAGCTTCGCCCGGACGCGGTGCGCGCGGCGGCGCTCGAGCTGCTCGAGCGATGGGCGGACGGGGCGCTCGCCCCGGTCGTGGGCGCCACGTTCCCGCTCGCCGAGGCCGACGATGCCCTTCGTCTCGTCGCCGAGCGGCGCTCGACCGGGAAGGTCGTGCTCGTCCCCTGACCCGCGCGATCGTCACCGGCGGCGCCTCGGGCATCGGCGCGGCGCTCGTCTCGCGCCTGCGGGCAGAAGGGCTCGAGGTCGAGTCGCTCGACGTCGTGAACGGGTTCGACGTCTCCGACCCCGACCACTGGGAAGCGGTCGGCCCGGTGGACGTCGCATGCCTCAACGCCGGCGTCCTCGGAGGCCCGCCCGACCCGGCGGAGCTCACCGTCGACGGCCTCCGTCGCGCGTTCGCCGTCAACGTGGACGGCGTCGTGCTCGGCGTCCGCCGCCTCGCGACGGTCATGCCGGCCGGCGGCCGCATCGTCTGCACCGCGTCGCTCGCGGGGTTGACCGCGGCTCCCGACGACCCGGTCTACGCCGCCACGAAGCACGCCGTGGTCGGCTTCGTGCGGAGCGCCGCCCCCGCGCTCGCGACGCGCGGCCTCTCGATCAACGCGGTCTGCCCGGGGTTCGCGGACACCCCGATGGTGGCCGGCACGGCGCGCGACCGGCTCGTCGACGCCGGCTTCCCGCTGCTCGACGCGACGGATGTCGCCGAGGCTGCCTGGGTCGCGCTCCAGTCCGGCGAGACGGGGCACGCGTGGGTCGTCCAGCCGGGGCGCCCGCCGATCGACTTCCGTTTTGCGACCGTCCCCGGGCCGCGCACGACGGCCGACGAGCGGGTCGGCCTGCCGCCTCCGCTCTCCGCGTGAGCACGGTCCCGGCCGTGCGCCTCGACGTCAGGCCACGGACACCGTCCCTAGGAGAACGCCCAGCCCTCGCCGTCGCGAAAGGACCTGAGGATGCGCCGGGCGACGACCATGCGGTGGACCTCGTCCGGGCCGTCGTAGATACGCGCGCCGCGCGCCATCATCGACATGACCGCGAGTGGCGTCTCGTCGGTCAGCCCGCGCGCACCGTGCACCTGGATCGCCCGGTCGATGACGTCGCAGAGCGCCCGCGCCGCGTAGAACTTGAGCAGCGAGACCTCGACCCGCGCCTCCGATCCCTCGTCGATCTTCCGCGCGGCGTCCATTGTCAGCAGGCGACAGGCCTGGATCTCGGCCGCCGAGTCCGCCACCCAGTTCTGCACCGTCTGCTTGTCGGCGAGCGGCCCTCCGAACGCCTCGCGCTCGTTCGCATACCGGCACATCAGCTCGAACGCCCGCTGCATCTGCCCGAGCCAGCGCATCACGTGGTGGATCCGACCCGGCCCGAGGCGCTTCTGCGCGAGACGGAACGCGTCCCCCTCGCCGCCGAGCGTGTTCGCGACGGGCACCCGCACGCCGGTGTACCGCACCTCGCAGTGGGTGCTCCATCCGCGGCCCGCATGTCCCATCACCGGCACCGGGCGGACGACCTCCACGCCGGGCACGTCGGCCGGGACGAGGATCATCGTCCCACGACGGTGCGGCTCGGCGTCGGGGTCCGAGATGGCGAAGACGACGGCGAACGCCGCACCGTCCGCGCCGCTCGAGAACCACTTGTGCCCGTCGATCACCCACTCGTCCCCGTCACGCACCGCCCGTGTCCGTAGAAGCGTCGGATCCGACCCGGCCACCTCGGGCTCGGTCATCGAGAAGAACGAGCGTACGTCCCCGGCCACGAGCGGCCGCAGGAAGCGCTCCTTCTGGTCGTCCGTCCCGAACAGATGGAGAATCTCGGCGTTGCCGGCGTCCGGCGCCTGGCAGCCGAACACGAGCTGTGCATACGTCGAACGGCCGATCTCCTCGTTGAGGCACGCGTAGTAGAGGAACCCCAACCCGGTGCCGCCGGCCTCGGGCGGCACATGCGGCGCCCACAGGCCCGCCTCGCGCGCGTGGCCGCGAAGCTCCTCGAGCAGCGCCTGCGCGGCATCATCCTCACGCCCGATCGCCGGCTCGTTCGGGTAGACGTGCTCCTCCATGAATGCCCGGTAGCGGGCACGCGCGTCGAGGTACGAGTCGGGGAAGAGCGACATCAGGTGACTAGGATCGTCGCGTGCGCCTCGGTCTGCAACTCGGCTACGACGATCCGGTCTTCTGGGTCGGCCTCGCGGAGGAGGCCGAGCGCTGCGGCTTCCACTCCGTCTGGACCTCGGAGGCGTACGGATCCGACGCCGTCTCGCCTCTCGCGTGGATCGGCGGCCGCACCGAGAGGATCAAGCTCGGCACCGCGATCATGCAGATGCCGGCGCGATCCCCCGCAACGACCGCGGCCACCGTGGCGACGCTCGACCTGCTCTCGGGCGGCCGCGTCCTCCTGGGCCTCGGGACGAGCGGCCCCCAGGTCGCCGAGGGCTGGCACGGCCAACCCTGGGGCAAGCCGCTCACCCGTACGCGTGAGTACGTCGAGATCGTGCGCACGATCCTGCGTCGCGAGGAGCCGCTCGAGCACCACGGCGAGCACTACGACATCCCCTACGGCGGCGAGGGGGCGACCGGGCTCGGGAAGCCGCTCAAGCTGATCGTCCATCCGCCCCGGGCCGACGTCCCGATCTACCTGGCCGCGATCGGCCCGAAGAACGTCGCGCTCGCGGCCGAGATCGCGAACGGCTGGCTGCCGATCTTCTTCTCCCCGGAGCGATTCGCAGAGACGCACCTGCCGATGCTCGAGGAGGGCTTCGCGCGCCGCGGCGGCCGCCCCGACGGCTGGGATCTCGCCGCGCACGTACCGGTCGTCGTCACGGACGATGCGGACGTCCAGGTCGCGCGCGACTTCCTCAAGCCGCTGCTCGCCCTGTACATCGGCGGCATGGGCGCCAAGGGGCAGAACTTCTACACCCGGCTTGCCGAGCGGTACGGGTTCGCAGACTCGGCGGCGACCGTCCAGGACCTCTATCTCGCGGGGAAGAAGAACGACGCGATCGCCGCCGTCCCCGACGCGCTCGTCGACGAGGTCGCGCTCGTCGGCGGCCGCGACCGCATCGCCGACCGCGTCGCCGCGTTCCGCGAGTGCGGCGTGACGACGCTCGTGCTCCAGGCGCGACAGCCCGAGGCGCTTCGGCTGCTCGCCGAGCTCGTCTCCTAGCAACATGGAGCGCCGGCGGATCTACCTGATGCGCCACGGTGCCGTGGCGTACTTCGACGCGGACGGTCGTCCCGTCGCCCCCGACGACGTCCCACTGACGGCCGAGGGCCGCAGGCAGGCGGACGCCGCCGCAGCGCTTCTCGAAGCGACGACCCTCGACCGCGTGATCTCGAGCGGCCTGCTCCGCGCGGTCGAGACGGCCGCCCTCGTCGCGCCCGAGCACGAGATAGAGGCATGGCCCGACCTGCGCGAGATCGCGGGCGACCGGTTCTCCGCGATCCCGCCGGCCGAGCTCGAGGAGGCATTCGTCGGCGCCCTCCACGGCATCGTCCCCAACGACAAGCGTTTTCTCGGCGGCGAGACGATCGGCGAGCTGTTCGACCGGGTGGTACCCGCCGTCGACCGGCTGCTCGGTGATACGGACTGGGACACCGCGCTCGTCGTCGCGCACGGCGCGGTGAATCGCGCGATCCTCTCGCACGCCCTCCTCGGCGAGCGGACGTTTCTCGGGCGCTTCGAGCAGGCACCGGGCTGCCTCAACGTGCTCGACGTCGGTCGCGACGCCCGCGCCGAGTGGATCGTCCGCGCGGTCAACGTCGCGCCCACCGATCCGGCGCACGCCTCGACGCGCCTGACCCAGATGGAGCAGTACTGGTCGGAGTACGTCCCGAGCCGCGCGCCGGATGTGGAGCCCGGCCCGGGATCGAACCGCTAGAAGACGAGGGAGAGGGCGACGTGCGCCCTCTCCCTGTCATCGGCCGCCCTCGACGGCAGCAGTACCAGGGCTACGTCGACTTGGCCGTGTCGCACTTGAGCTTCGACACGGGCTGGAACGTCCCGTTGGTGAACTTGACGATCTTCTCGCACTGAAGCGGGAGCTGGTCCGACCCGCTCGTCTTCTGCCGGTTGCCCGGGAGCAGGAACTGGTTCGGCTGGTTCCAGCTCCGGTACGCCTTCATCAGCGACGCCCTGGTGGGGTTCTTCCCCGCGCTGTAGAGCAGCTGCACGAAGGCCTCCGCGGTGGCGACCCCGTAGATGTTGAGGCCGTCGGTCACCCTGCCGCTCGGGTAGTACTTGGCCATCACCTGCTTGTAGAGCTTCATCGCGGCGTCGTTGTCCCACGTGGGGTTGGCCGGGTCCTTCAGGTACTGCACCGTGTAGGTGCGGTCCGGCAGGTCACCGCCGCCCGAGCTCTTCGCGAGCGTCAGGAAGGTGTCCGTCGCGGAGACGGAGGTCGTGTAGATGACGGCCGGCGACCAGCGGAGCGCGTTCGCGATCGCGTAGGACTGGATCGCGAACTTCGGTGTGGTGAAGATCACGAAGATCGACGCGCCCGACGCGCGAAGCTTGGCGACCTGCGCGCGCACGTCCGGGGCCGTCACCTCGTGCGACTCGGCGGCGACGATGTTCGACGCCTTCGCCCCCAGCCCCTTCTTGAGGCCGTCGAGGTTCTCCTTGCCGAAGTCGTCGTTCTGGTAGAGGACCGCGATCTTCGCGTTCGGGCTGTTGTGGGCGATCGCCTGGCCGTAGATCCGCGACTCGTAGTCGTACGCGGGCTGCCAGCCGCCCGTCCACGGGAACGCCTTCGCGTCGCCGAACACCGACGCGCCGGTCGAGACCAGGATCTGGGGGACCTTCTGGGCGTTGAGGTACGGCCTGATCCCCTCGTTCACCGCAGTCCCGAGCGGGCCGACCAAGGCGAACACCTTGTCCTCCTCGACGAGCTTCCGCGTCAGCTGCACCGAGTTGGCGGGGTTGTAGCCGTCGTCGTAGTACTTGAACACGATCTGTCGGCCGTAGACGCCGCGCCGGCCGTCCGGCCCCTTCCGCGAGTTGATGTACGAGAAGTACGCCTTCATCGCGGGCGGAATCGTCGCGTAGAGCGACGCCGGCCCCGTCAGCGGGAAGGTCCCCCCGATGGTGACCGTCCGGGCGGTGACCCCCGTCTCCGTCGCGGCCGACGTGGCACTCGACGCCGTGATGCCGAGCGCAACGACGAGCGCCGCGGCCAAGAGCACGACCTTCCTCATTGGAGCTCCTTTGGAGAGATGCGTTGGCGGCGAGCGTAACCCGCCGCACACCGTTTGCCAACCATTGAGACGGCCGCCGCGCGAGCGCGGTTAGCCGTCCCTAGCCGAGCCCGATCTCGCCTGCGAGACGCTCTGCCTCGTCGAGCTCCTCGGAGAGGGCGTCGATCCCGCTCGCCCAGATGGCCGGGTCGGTGAGGTCGAGGCCGACCAGCTCCGCGAGCTCCTCGGGCGACCGCGAGCCTCCGGCGCGAAGCAGCTCGAGGTACGGCTCGACCATCGACTCGCCTTCGCTGACGTACCGGCGGTAGATCGCAAGCGAGAACAGGTAGCCGTAGGCGTAGGCATAGACATAGCCGGGCGTTCCCGTGAAGTGCGGGATGTAGCTCCACCACGGCGCGTAGCCCTCGGTCGAGACGGAGTCCCCGAAGAGCGTGTTCTGGGCGTCGAGCCAGAGCTCGCCGACCCGCTCGGGGCTGAGCTCGCCCTGCTCCCGACGCTCCGTGTGGACGGCATGCTCGAAGCGATTCATCGCGATCTGCCTGAACGTCGTCGCGATCGCATCCTCGATCCGGCCCGTGAGCAGGTCGAGACGCCGCCGCGGATCGTCCTCGTTCGCGAGCAGCAGCTCGAAGGTGAGCGCCTCGCCGAACACCGAGGCGGTCTCCGCCGTCGTGAGCGGGGTCGAGGAGTTGTACAGCCCGAGCGGCTGCGCGAGGACGCCGTGCAGGCCGTGGCCGAGCTCGTGGGCGAGCGTCAGGATCGAGCGGCGATCGCCCGTGTAGTTCATGAGGACGTAGGGATGGACGCCCGGAACGGTCGTCGCGCAGAAGGCGCCGGTCCGCTTGTCCGGGCGCACGGGCCCGTCGATCCAGTTGTCGTCGAAGAAGCGAGCGACGATCCCGCCCGCTTCGTCCGAGAACTCGCTGTACGCGTCGATGACGACCCGGCGTGCGTCGTCCCACGGGAATCCGCTGCGTGTCGGTCGAGACCGGCGCCGAGCGGTCGTAGTGCTCGAGCCGGTCGACACCGAGCAACCGGGCCTTGAGCCGGTAGTAGCGCTGCGGGACGTCGTACCGCGACGTCGTCGCCTCCACGAGTGCGTCGACCGCCTCGTCCGTCGTCTCGTTCGCGAGGTTGCGGGAGGAGATCCACGTCGGGTAGCCGCGCAGCCGGTCGTCGATCGACTTGTCGAGCAGGATCGTGTTGAACACGAACGCTCGCGTCCTGAGCCCGGGGCCGAGCGCATCGGTGATGGCCTCGGCCGCAGTGCAGCCGGGTGTCGCGGTCGGGGTCGAAGAGACGCGCGAGCGCCGTCTCGAGCGACACCTCGTCGCCGTCGAGACCGACGCGGAGCGCGCCGAGCTGCTCCTCGTAGAGCCGCGACCAGGCCGACACGCCGGAGACGGTCTTCTCCGTGACGACCCGTTCCTCGGGCTCGGAGAGGAGGTACGGCCGGAACTTTCGCAGCGAGCGGAGATGGTGGCGCCAGCGGTCGAGCGCCGGGTCGGCCAGCAGGCGCTCGGCGACGTCGTCCGGTGCGGCCGCCCACTCGAGCCCGAAGAAGAGCAGCTGGGTCTCGAGCGCCGCCGCCTTCTCTCCGAGGCGCGCGACGAGCGCGCCGCGCGCCGGGTCGGCCATGTTGGTCGCGAAGACGAGGTGCGCGTACGTCAGCGGCCGGACGACCGCCGCCTCGATCCGCTCGTGCTCGGCGACCGCCTCGGCGAGGCTCGCCGCGTCGAGCGTCGCGACCCTGCCGTGATAGCGCTCGCGAAACGCCGCGGCGTCGCGCTCGGCCTGACCGACGACCTCGTCGACGCGAGGGTCGTCGATTCCCTCGAAGAGATCCGACAGGTCCCACGCGACCTCTTCCGCCCCGGTGACCTCGGTCGTGGCCATCGGCGGCAATCTAGCTGTCGGGGACGGCCGACAGGTCGTCGGGGCTCGTCGCCGGGGCGCGACAGGCGAAGCGCTCGCACACGTACACGGCGGAGCCCCCGTCGACCAGCCCCTTGCCCGCGAGCAGCGGGACATCGTCGGATGGGCCTACCGCGACCACGCTCCCCGGGGCGAACGGCGCCAGCGCCGCCCGTGCGACGTCCGAGCGAACGTCGCCGACGATCGCGAGCTCCCGCGGCGCGGCCAGATGGAGGTCGAGGGCGCAAAGCGCCCAGGAGAACGCACGCGGGACGCGCTCCATTGCCGGCGCGAGCAGGCGCAGGACGCCTTCCCCACGCTCGATCAGGTTCTCGTCTCCCCAGATGCGGCCGAGACGGACGAGCACCGACGCCATCATCGAGTTTCCGGACGGGGTCGGGTCGTCGTCGAGGTCCTTGGAGCGCGCGGCGAGCACCTCCCCGTCGTGCGGAGCGAGGAAGAACCCGCCGCGCTCGTCGTCTGCGAACAGCTCGACCGCGCGCTCGGCGATCCGTCGCGCCTCGAGCAGCCAGCGCACGTCGCCGGTCGCGACGTGGAGCTCGATCAGCCCGTGGGCGACGTTCGCATGGTCGTCGACGAAGCCGCTGCCGCTGACCCGGCCGTTTCGGACGCTTCGCAGCACGCGGCCGTCCCCGCCCCGGAGCGGGCCGAGCAGGAACGCGCCGAGCCGCTCGGCGGCCCCGAGCCAGTCCTCACGCTCGAGCCGTCTCGCCGACTCGGCGAGGGCGGCGAGCGCGAGCCCGTTCCACGAGGCGATCGCCTTGTCGTCGCGAAACGGCTGCGGCCGTTGCGACCGGAGGTCGAGCAGGCGCACCCTCGTCTCGGCGTCGAGCGCGCCGCGCACGATCGACCGGCCGTGCTCGAACGGCTCGAGAAGGCCTGGATCGAGGCCGAGGTCCTCCCATTCGGCCGGCGTCCAGGTGTAGGTCAGCCCCTCCACGCCGTCCGTGTCGGCGTCCTGAGCCGAGGCCAAGCCGCCGCTCTCGAGCAGGAGCTCCCGTAGCAGGTAGCCGACCGTCTCCTCGACGACGGCCCGGTAGCGATCGTCGCCCGTCACGACCCACGCGTGCAGGTACGCCGAGGTCAGGAGTGCGTTGTCGTACAGCATCTTCTCGAAGTGCGGGACGACCCAGCGGGCGTCGACCGAGTAGCGGTGGAAGCCGCCGCCGACGACGTCGTAGAGCCCCCCTGCCGCCATCCCGTCGAGCGTGCGCCGCACCATCCCGAGCGCCTCGGAGCCGCCGCGGCGCAGCAGCAGCTCGATCGCCGAGGAGGGCGGAAACTTCGGTGCCGTTCCGAAGCCGCCGAACGCCGGCTCGTAGTCCCGCGCCAGGCCGCGCTCGGCCGCGTCGAGGAGCGCAGGCGAGAGCGAGCCCTCACCGGGCTCGAGCCGAGCTGCGCCGCCGAGCGCGGACACCAGCCGCTCCGCCTGGGCCTCGAGGTCGTCACGGCGCTCGCGCCACGCGCCCGAGATCGCGTGCAGCACCTGCCGGAAGCTCGGCAGCCCGTGACGCGGTTCCGGCGGGAAGTACGTGCCCGCGTAGAACGGGCGACCCGCGGGCGTCAGGAACACCGTCGTCGGCCAGCCGCCCTGCCCGGTCATCGTCACGCACGCCTCCATCGTCAGCGCGTCGACGTCGGGACGCTCCTCTCGGTCGACCTTGACGTTCACGAACAGGTCGTTCATGACGTTCGCCGTTGTCTGATCAGAGAACGATTCGTGCTCCATCACGTGGCACCAGTGGCACGAGCTGTAGCCGACCGAGACCAGCAGCGGAACGTCCCGCTCGAGCGCGCGCGAGAACGCCTCCTGGTCCCACGGCTGCCAGTCGACGGGGTTGCCCGCGTGCTGCAGCAGGTACGGGCTGGCGGAGTCGGCGAGACGATTCACCCGAGCACCGTACGACGTCGGAGGGCCGTGGCGGATCACGAAAGTCTCCGGATCAGGCTTCCGGGCTCTCTCTCGCGCGCCGGTTCCTGATCCATTCGACCGAGAACGCCACGGCGAACGCGATCGCCAGCCCGAGGAGCACGCCCTTCCACGGCTGTTCCTCGAACTGCTTCCCGCCTATGTACCCGAGCATCGTCGCGTAGGTGGCCCAGACGAGGCACGCGACGATGTCGTAGCGGATGAACCGGTGCCACGGCAGCCCGCGCGTGTATCCCGCCGTGAACGTGACCGCGGTGCGCCCGAAGGGTATGAACCGCGCGACGAGGATGATGTAGCTGCCGCGTTCCTCGAGCTGTGTCTCCGCCCAGTCGAACGCGCGATGCGCCTTCTCGTGACGGAAGAGCCGCCTGACCGTGCGCCCGCCGACCCACTTCCCGATCCCGTACGAGATGTTGTCCCCGACCATCGCCCCCGACGCGGCGGCGAGGATCACGAGGAACACGTTGAGATCGCCGGCACCGGCGAGCGTGCCCGCCACGACCACGAGCGACTCGCTCGGGACGACCGGGAAGAACGCGTCCAGCACGGCGAAGCCGAAGACGATGACATAGCTCCAGTTGGAGCCCGAGATCCAGTCGACGGCCTGCGCGAACACCACCCCATGCTCGCAGACGACCGAACCGCGATCATGCGCGCATGGCGCACGCACCTCTGGCCGGCGTCCGCGTCCTCGACGTGACGACGTCGATCGCCGGGCCGTACTGCGCCCAGATCCTCGCCGCGCTCGGCGCCGACGTCGTCAAGGTCGAGCGGCCAGACACCGGGGACGACGGCCGCGCGTGGGGACCGCCCTTCTGGCACGGCGAGGGAACGATGTTCCTCTCGGCCAATGCCGGCAAGCGCTCGCTCGCGCTCTCGCTCCGCGACGGACGGGGCGCCGACGCGCTGCGCCGGCTTGCCGACGACGCCGACGTCCTTCTCCAGAGCCTCCGCCCCGGTCTCGCCGAGGAGCTCGGGCTCGGCCCGGAGGCGCTCCGCGCGCGCAACCCACGCCTCGTCTACTGCTCGATCGGCGCATACGGCCGGGTCGGCCCGCTCGCCCGGGAGCCCGGCTACGACGCATTGATGCAGGCGGCCGGCGGCCTGATCTCGATCACGGGCGAGCCCGGTCGGCCCGGGGTTCGCGTGGGCTCGTCCCTCATCGACCAGGGAACGGGGACCTGGGCGGCGCTCGGCGTCCTCGCGGCATTGCTCGAGCGCGAGCGCACGGGCGAGGGAGCCGTCGTCGACGTGTCGCTGTACGAGACGGCGATCGGCTACCTCGCCTACCACGTCGCCGGCTACCTCGCGGACGGCACCGTGCCGAGGGGGGAGGGAACCCGCTTCCCGATGGTCGCGCCGTACGAGGTCTTTCCGACGGCGGACGGCGAGCTGATGGTCGCGGGCGGCAACGACCGTCTCTTCCGCGCGATCTGCGACGTCGTCGGCCTGCCCGAGCTCGTGGAGGACCCGCGATTCCGGACGAACCCCGATCGCGTACGCAATCGCGACGAGCTCGCTCGGCTGATCGTGGCGCGGCTCGCCACCGAGACGACAGCGACGTGGCACCGGCGCCTCACCGAGGCGGGCGTGCCCGCCGCGGCGGTGGCAGACGTGCGAGACGTCGCGCTCGCCGAGCAGACTCAGGCGCTCGGGATCCTCCAGCAGCTTCCCCACCCCCGTATCCCCGATCTCACGCTGACAGGCGTGCCGCTGTCGTTCGACGGCACGCGGCCGCGCTATCCGTCGGCGCCGCCGGATGTCGGCGCGCACTCGGCCGAGGTGCTGCGCGAGGCCGGCTACACCGACAGCGAGATCGCGGCGCTGGCCGCGGAAGGAGTGATCACGGCATGACCCACGTCTCCGCCTCGTACAGCGCAACCCTTCGCGTGCGCCTCCCGGACTCTCCCGGGTCGTTCGCGCGCGTCGCGCAGGCGATCGGCGACGCCGGCGGGTCGCTCGACGCGATCGACCTCGTCCGCGTCGCCGGGCACGAGAAGGTCCGTGACGTGACCGTTCACGCAGCGAGCGACGACCATCTGCGGACGATCGTCGACTCGGTGCGATCCGTCCACGGCGTCGAGGTCGAGCACGTCTCCGACCGGACGTTCCTCCTGCACCTCGGTGGGAAGCTCGAGGTCGTCCCGCGGATCCCGCTCAAGACCCGCGACGACCTCTCGATGGCCTATACGCCCGGCGTCGCACGCGTGTGCCAGGCGATCGCCGCGGACCGCGACGCCGCCTGGAACCTGACGATCAAGCGGAACACCGTCGCGGTCGTCTCCGACGGGACGGCCGTGCTCGGCCTGGGCGACATCGGCCCCGAGGCGGCAATGCCGGTGATGGAGGGCAAGGCCGCGCTCTTCAAGGAATTCGCAGGTGTCGATGCCTTCCCGCTCTGCCTCGCGACGACGGATGTGGACGAGATCGTCGCGATCTGCAAGGCGGTCTCGCCCACCTTCGGCGGCATCAACCTCGAGGACATCTCCGCGCCGCGCTGCTTCGAGATCGAGGAGCGGCTGCGCACCGAGCTCGACATCCCCGTCTTTCACGACGACCAGCACGGGACGGCGATCGTCACGCTCGCCGCGCTCGTCAACGCCCTGAAGGTCGTCGGGAAGCGGCTCGAGGACGTCAAGATCGTGCTGACAGGCGTCGGCGCAGCCGGCATTGCCGTCGCCGACATCCTGCTCCATGCGGGCGCGAAGAACGTGATCGGCGCCGATCGGGCCGGCGCCGTCTACCGCGGACGGTCGGATTTGACCGGCTCGAAAGCGGCATTCGCCGAGCGGTCGAACCCGACGGGCGAGAGGGGCACGGCGGACGAGCTGCTCGCCGGCGCGGACGTTTACATCGGGCTCTCGGCCCCGGGCGCCGTCTCGGCCGCCGCGGTCGAGACGATGGGCGAGAACGCGATCGTGTTCGCGATGGCGAATCCGACCCCTGAGGTGAGCCCCGAGGAGATCGCCGAGCACGTCGCGGTCGTCGGGACCGGGCGCTCGGACTACCCGAACCAGATCAACAACGTGCTCGCCTTCCCCGGCGTCTTCCGCGGCGCGCTCGACGTGCGCGCGCGAGCGATCACCGAGGGCATGAAGGTCGCGGCGAGCCACGCGCTCGCGACGGTGATCCCGGACGACGAGCTCGGGCCCGAGTACGTCATCCCCGGCGTCTTCAACCGGGACGTCGCGACCGCGGTCGCAGCAGCGGTCGCCGAGGCGGCCGAGCGGGACGGGGTCGCGCGCAAGCCCGCGGCCTGAGCGGCTCCACCGGCCGGAGCCAGCGACGCATCGCCGTGCCCTACACCCAAGGAGGGGCTCGTGGGGGAACCGTGTGGTTCCCCCACGTCGGCCCTACTCGTAGTGCAGCGCCTCGAGCGGGTTCAGCTTGGCCGCTCTCCGCGCCGGGAAGATCGCCGCGAGAATCCCCACGATGATCGCGGCGATGGTGAAGACGATGACCTGGGACGTCGGGAAGGCGAACTCGAGGAAGTCGACCTTCGCGATGAGGATGCCGGCGAGGACCAGCCCGAGCACGATCCCGACGAATGCGCCGATCAGCGCCGTGATCACGCTCTCGTGGCGGATCATCCGCCGCGTCTGCCGCCGCGTCAGCCCGATCGCCCGCAGCATCCCGATCTCCCGCGTCCGCTCGAACACGGTGAGGACGAGCGTGTTCACGATCCCGAACAGGCTCACGATCACCGAGAGGGCGAGCAGCACGTAGAGGATGTTGAGGATCGAGTTCAGGCCCGAGATCTGGTTGTCGATGAACTGCTGCCTGGTCTGGACCTTGGCGTTCGGGTAGCCGGACAGCGACTTCTCGAGCGCCGCCGCGTTCGCGTCCGACTCGCCGCCGGCGATCTTGACGAAGGTGTAGAGGTCCTGGGGCTGCGGGTTCTCGGCATCCCATGCCGCGGCGGAGATGGTGACCGGCCCGAAGGGCGAGCCCCCCGTGGGCGGGTCGAAGATGCCCTTCACCTGGAACGTGCGGGTCGTGCCCGTGATGAACGTCACCGGGACGGGCGAGCCGACCGACAGGTGATGATCGTCGGCAAAGCCGTCGTCGACGAACGCGCCGTCGGCGCCGAGGGTCGCCATCGTCTCCTGCGAGCCCTCCTTCCACACGAGCGAGATGACGTCCGGCGCCCCGGGCGTGACCGCGGTCGTGAACTCCTGCTTGCCGAAGACGAGCGAGTCGCCGGTACGGACGCTGCCGACCGCCGTCACCCCCGGTGCGGCCGCGGCCGTCTCGCCGACCGAGGTGGGGATCGGCGAGTAGTTGTTCTGCGCCGTGATGGCGTAGTCGGCGAGGAAGATGTCGTTCACCGCGCCGCGGAACGTCTGGGTGATGCCCGCCGCGAGCGTCGCGACGAGCGTGACGAGCGCGAGGCCGATCATCAGCGCGGCCGCGGTCGAGGCGGTGCGCTGCGGGTTCCGCCGGGCGTTGTCGCGGGCCAGCGTCCCGGCCGCGCCGCCGATCCTCGTCGCCGGCCAGCCGAGGAAGCCGGCGAGTGCCGGGATGAACGGGGCGGAGAGCATCGCGACGCCGACGAAGACGAGCAGCGTCCCGAGGATGAGCAGGATCAGCACGGTCGACGTGCCGTGCGAGAACAGGCCGAGCACGAGGAGCGCGAAGCCGATCGCGGTGAGAACCGCGGCGAACGGCGTCCGGAACCGATGGAACCGACCGGGCGGCAGCTCGGCGCCCTCGCGCACTGCGGCGATCGGGGGCACCCGCGTCGCGCGCAGCGCGGGGAAGAAGCTCGCGATCAGCGTGACGACGATCCCGAGGGCGAGCGAGACGACGATCGTGCGCGTCTCGAGCAGGATGCCGTTGTTCGGGAGCGTGAACCCGACCGCGTCGAACAGCGCGAACAGGCCCTTTGCGAGGGCGAGCCCGAGGAAGAGCCCGACGATCGACGCCAGGACGCCCATCACGAGCGCCTCGAGCACGACCGAGACCCGAACCTGGCGTCGCGACGCGCCCAGCGTTCGCAGCGTCGCGAGCTCGCGGGTCCGTTGCGCGATCGTGATCGACAGCGAGTTGACGATCACGAAGGCTCCGACGAACAGCGCGATCAGGCCGAAGGCGAGCAGGAAATAGCGGAGGAACGAGATGAACTCGTCCGTTGACTCCGCGTCCTCCTTCGCCTGGGCGTCGCCGGTCCGCACCTCGGTGTTCGGCGGCAGGATCTCGCGGATCTGCTCGATGAGCTTCGCAGGCGAGACGCCCGGCTTGGCGGCGACGCGGATCTGGTCGAGCTTCCCTTCCTTGTCGAAGAGCCGCTGGGCCGTCGCGAGGTCGAAGCCCGCGAGCGTCGCGCCGCCGATCGAGCTGACCGATCCGAACTTGACGATGCCCGAGATCTGAAGCCGCTCGAGCGGGCCCTCGACCTGCACGCCGATCGTCTGGCCCGGGGCGAGGTCCTTCTTGTCCGCCGTCGACTGGTCGACGACGACCTCGTCCGGGCCGGGCCAGGCCCCCTGCACGAGCGTCAGGCTGTTGAACTGCGGCCTCGTCGGGTCGACCGAGAAGCCGAGGTTCGGCGCCCCGCCGAAGGCGATCGTCTTGCCGTCCTTCACGAGCTGCGTGCTCTCGCTCGAGACGCCCCCGATCGCGTCCTGGACATCCGGCAGCGCCCGCACCTTCGCCAGGAGCGACTCGTCGAACGGCGCCTCGGTCGACCCGTTGTCGCCGACGTCGAACGCCGACTTCGGGGTGATCGTGGCGTCCGTGTTCCGGTACACGTCCGAGAAGATCGAGTCGAACGCCTTGTCGATCGAGTCGGTGAGGACGAACGTGCCGCTCACCGTCGCGACGCCGAGGACGATCGCGACCGCGGTCAGCGCCGTGCGGAGCTTCCGGGTGAGAAGCCCCTTGAGCGTGAAGGAGGTCATAGAGTCGCGATCTCCTCCATCGTCTCGCCGATCTCGTGCTGCGACGCGCCCGAGAGCTCGCGGACGATGCGGCCGTCCGCCAGGTAGAGGACGCGGTCGGCGATCACCGCCGCGCGCGCCTCGTGGGTCACCATCACGATCGTCTGCCCGAGGTCCGCGACCGAGTGGCGGAGGAGCTCGAGGATCTCGGCGCCGGTCTTCGAGTCGAGGTTCCCGGTCGGCTCGTCCGCGAACACGACGTCGGGCTGCGAGACGAGCGCGCGCGCGATCGCGACGCGCTGCTGCTGACCGCCCGAGAGCTCCGCCGGACGGTGCGAGAGCCGGTCGCCGAGCCCGACCGACTTGATGAGCCCCTCGAAGAACGCCGGCTCGGGCTTCTCGCCCGCGATCGCGAGCGGGAGCCGGATGTTCTCCTCGGCATTCAGCATCGGCAGCAGGTTGAAGAACTGGAAGACGAAACCGATGTGCTCGCGCCGGAGCTTCGTCAGGTCGGAGTCCTTGAGCGTCGTGATCTCCTTGCCCGCGATCGCCACCGAGCCGGACGTCGGCTTGTCGAGCCCGGCGAGGATGTGCATCAGCGTGGACTTGCCCGACCCGGACGGCCCCATGACCGCGGTGAGCTTCCCGCGCGGGACGTCGACCGACACGCCCCGCAGGGCGTCGACGGCCGTCTCGCCCTCGCCGTAGCGCCGCGTCACGTCGCGCGCGACGACGACGGTCCCGTTCTCGCTCTCCATGCGCTCTCTCCTCGCTGCTCGGTTTCTGCACCCAGGGTGCCCGGGCCGCAAGGGGCCCGTGGTGCGGAAAACCCTACCCCGGGTTGGGGGATGCTCCCGAAACGGTTAGGGGACGGTTGCGCCGGCCCGTCAGAGCCGCCGCTGGGCCTCGGAGAGCACCTCGCCGAGGATCCCGACGATCTCGTCCATCTCGGCCTCGCCCGCGACGAGCGGCGGCGAGATCTGCACGACGGGGTCGCCGCGGTCGTCTGCACGGCAGATCAGCCCCGCCTCGAAGAACGCCGGCGAGAGGTACCCGCGCAGGAGCGCCTCGCACTCGGAGTCGTCGAACGTCTCCTTCGTCTCCGAGTCCTTGACGAGCTCCAGGGCGTAGAAGAAGCCCGCGCCGCGGACGTCGCCGACGATGTCGAGGTCGAGCAGCGTCTCGAGCTTCGCCCGGAACACGTCCTCGGTCTCGCGCACGTGCTCGACGATCCGCTCCCGCTTCATGATCTCGATGTTCTTGAGGGCGACCGCGCACTGCACCGGGTGGCCGCCGAACGTGATCCCGTGCGTGTACATCGACGGGCCCTCGAGGAACGGCTCGGCGACGCGGTCGGTCGCGATCACGGCGCCGATCGCGGCGTACGAGGACGAGAGGCCCTTCGCGGACGTGATGATGTCGGGCCGGATGTCGTAGCGCTCCGACGCGAACCACGCCCCGATCCGCCCGAAGCCCGTGATCACCTCGTCGGCCGAGAGCAGGATGTCGTACCGGTCGCAGAGCTCCCGGACGCCCTGCCAGTACGCGACGGGCGCGGTGAAGGCGCCGCCCGAGTTCTGCACCGGCTCCATGTGGACGAGGCAGACCGTCTCCGGCCCCATCATCTCGATCGTCCGCTCGAGCTCGGCGAGCAGGTCGGCGGTGAACTCCTCCTCGGTCTCGCGCTCGGGCCGCCGGAAGCGGTTCGTGTTGCGGACGTTCCGCACCTCGGGCAGGAGCGGCTCGAACGGCATCCGGATCGCAGGGATCCCGGTCAGCGACAGCGCGCCGAACGTCGTCCCGTGATAGGCGGTCTGGCGGGTGATCGCCTTGTAGCGGCGGGGCGGTGTCTGCAGGTTCGCGGCGATCGCGTCGTGGTCCCGCTCCGGCGTCGCGCCGGCATACGTGCGCAGCCGCTTCTCGCCGCGCGCGAGGTAGTACTGGCGCGCGAGCTTCCAGGCCGACTCGACCGCCTCGGAGCCGCCCGAGACGAAGAACGCGCGGTTCAGGTCCCCGGGCGCGAGCGAGGCGACCTCGGTCGCGAGCTCGATCGCCCGCGGGTGCGCGTACGTCCAGTTCGTGTAGAAGGGCAGCTCGCGCATCTGCTCGAGCGCCGCCTGGCCGATCTCCTCGCCGAAGCCGTAGCCGATGTTCACCGAGAAGAGTCCGGCGAGCGCGTCGAGGTAGCGCTTCCCGCCCGCGTCCTCGAGGTAGCACCCGTCGCCACGCACGATCACCGGGATCTCGCCGTCGCGGTAGCCGCTCATCCGCGTGAAGTGCATCCACAGGTGGTCCTTGGCGAGCTGCTGCAGGTCGGGCGCGATCGTCGTCTCTGTCATGCGGCCTCCGGTCGGGGGAGCGCTTCGGGGAGCGGGACTGCCGCAGGCATCGACTCGCGGGCGCGGCGCGCGCGGAGCCCCCACAGCACGTTCCCGACCATCACCAGCACCGCGATCATGAAGATCGCGCTGGCGACGACGTTCACCTGCGGCGGCACCGCGACGCGCGCGGCGCCCCAGACGAAGAGCGGGAACGTCTGGGTAGGCCCGGAGACGAAGTACGTGATCACGAAGTCGTCGATCGACAGCGCGAACCCGAGCAGGGCGGCGCTGAGGATCGCCGGCGCGAGCAGCGGGAGCGTCACCTTGCGGAACGTCACCCACTCGTTGGCGCCGAGGTCCATCGCCGCTTCCTCGAGGTGGCGGTCGAAGTCGATCAGCCGCGCCTTCACCGTGACGACGACGTAGCTCACGATGAACATCACGTGCGCGATGAAGATCGTCCCGAACCCCGTCACGATCTGCCGGTTGAGGAACAGCGTCAGCAGCGACGCGCCGAGCACGATCTCCGGCGTCGACATCGGCAGGAAGATCAGCATGTTCGTCGCGCCGCGACCCCGGAACCGGTGACGCACGATCGCGAGCGCGAGCAGCGTGCCGAGCACCGTCGCGCAGATCGTCGAGACGACGCCGATCTCGAGTGACTTGACGACGGCGGACTGGATCCCCGACGGGGCGCTCCAGTTGATCCAGTTGTCGAGGGTGAAGCCCTCCCACACGTAGTTGTAACGGCCCGAGGGAGCGTTGAACGAGAAGAGGATCACGACCGCGATCGGCAGCAGGAGGTAGCAGAACGCGAGGAACGCGTACGCCGGGAGCAGGTGGCGCTTGACCCAGCGCATCACCCGGTCAGCCTCTCGGTCCCGACTGCGCGTGCGTAGACGAGCAGCCCGACCAGGATCAACGCCATCAGGATGAAGGACAGCGCCGCGGCGGACGGGTAGTCGAGCACGTCGAGGAACTTCGACTGGATCACGTTGCCGACCATGTACTGGCGCGGCGTCCCGAGCAGCTGCGCGTTGATGAAGTCGCCGGCGGCCGGGATGAACGTCAGCAGCGTCCCCGCCACGATCCCGGGCGCCGAGAGTGGCAGCGTCACGCGGAGGAACGCCTGCCGCTTGCTCGCGTACAGATCCTCGGCGGCCTCGAGCAGCCGAGCGTCGATCTGCTCCAGAGACACGTAGAGCGGCAGCGCCATGAAGGGCAGGAAGTTGTAGGTGATGCCGGCGACCACGGCGACGGAGGTGGCGAGCAGGCGCCCGTCCGGCCCGAGGACGTGGATGTCGCGCAGGAAGCCGACGACCGGCCCCTCGTCGGCGAGGATGTTGAGCCACGCGAGCGTCCGCACGAGATAGGTGACGAAGAGCGGGGCCACGATCAGGATCAGGAAGACGTTCTTCCAACGCCCTGCCCGGAAGGCGATCCAGTACACGAGCGGGTAGGAGACCAGCAGCGCCAGGATCGTCGCGATGCCCGCGTAGACGAACGAGCGCACGAACTGCTCGTGGTAGTCGCTGATGGCGTTCCAGTAGTTCGAGAAGGCCCAGTCGAACGTGTAGCCGGTGTCGAACGTGCCGGACTGGAGCGACTGGTAGCCGAGGAAGCCGAGCGGGGCGAGGAAGAACAGCGCGAGCCAGACGATTCCCGGCAGGAGCAGGAGATACGGCGTGAGGCCCTTGTGACGGTGGAAGAGGCTCATCGCACGACCGCGCGGAGGCTCAGGCTCCGAGGACCCGCTGCCACTGCTCGATGTAGTCCTGGTTGTTGAGCGCGGCCGAGTCGTACTGGTGCGTGTTCGCGAGCACGTCGTCGGACGGGAAGACGAGCTGGCTCTTCGCCAGCGCGGGATCCGACTTCTGGAGGACTGCCTGCGTGCCGTTGACCGGCGGCACGTACGCCACGTAGGCGGTGATCTGCGCGGCGATCTTCGGGTCGTAGACGAAGTTCATGTACGTCGACGCCGTCGGCACGCTCCCACCGGTCGGGATGATCATGTTGTCGGTCCAGATGATCCCGCCCTTCGTCGGCAGCGCCCACTTCAGGCTCGGATTCGAGGAGAGCAGCTGGTAGATGTCGCCCGACCACGCGATCGCCGCCGCGAGGTCGCCCTGCGACAGCGGCTGCGCGTAGTCGTTGCCGGTGAACCGCCGGATCTGGCCGGAGTCGACGGCGCTCTGGATCCGCTTCAGGGCCGCGTTCCAGGCCTCGTCCGTGACGTTCGAGGGGTCGTCCCCGTTGTCGAGCATGACGAGCCCCGGTGTGTCGCCCATGCCGCTCAGGGCCGTCACCTTCCCTTTCAGCTTGGGGTCCTCGAACAGCTGGGTGATCGAGGTGACGGGACCGGTGATCTTCTCGTTCCATGCGATTCCGGTCATGCCGGACTGCCACGGGAGGGAGTACTTGCGGTCGGGGTCGAACGGCGGGCTCTTCTGCGCGTCGATCAGGTTGGAGAAGTTGGGGATGAGGTCCTTGTCGAGCTCCTCCACCCAGCCCTTGTCGATCATGAGGCCCAGGAAGCGCTCGTTGTCCGTGAGGACGATGATGTCGCGGTCGATCGACTGGCCCTGCGACAGCGGACGCTGGATCTTGCCGAAGTACTCGGCGTTCGAGTTGATGTCCTCGAAGTAGTCGACCTTGATCCCCGTCTTGGCCGTGAACTGGTCGAGCGTCGGGTGCGTCTTGGCCTTCTCGTCGTAGTCGATGTAGAGGGGCCAGTTCGAGAACCGGAGCGTGTCAGCGACCTCGCCGCCGCCGCCGCCGCTCGACGAGCCGCCGCAGGCGGCGAGAAGCCCGGGCAGGCTCAGCAACGTGACCCCGGCCGCACCGCGCTGAACGAGCTCTCGACGAGTGATCCGCGTGGTCATACGGTCTGCTCCTCTCCTCGATCGACGACGAACGTCGCGGCCGGCGCCCACGAGAGCGTCACCTCGCTCCCCGGTGGCGGCACGACCCCTCCGGCCTCGACGTTCTGGTGGAACACGGTGAGCTCGCCGACGGTGGTCGCGACGACGACCTCGGTGGCGACGCCGATGTACGCGGACTCCTTCACCTTGCCCGTGAGCCGGTTGACGCCCCCGTCGCGCAGGCTGATCTTCTCCGGCCGCACGCCGATCGAGACGGGACCGCGCGTGCCGTTCGTCGAGGCGCGAAGCTCCGACCCGTCGACGAGCCGGATCAGGCCGTCGCTCGTGATCGTCCCGTCGAGCAGGTTGGACTTGCCGAGGAACCCTGCGACGAACGCCGTCCGCGGCCGCTCGTACAGCTCCGCCGGCGTCCCGAGCTGCTCGATCCGGCCGCTGTTCATCACGGCGATCGTGTCGGCCATGGTCATCGCCTCTTCCTGGTCGTGCGTGACGTGCACGAAGGTGATGCCGACCTCGTTCTGGATGCGCTTCAGCTCGAGCTGCATCTGCTTGCGGAGCTTCAGGTCGAGCGCGCCGAGGGGCTCGTCGAGCAGGAGCACGCGCGGGTTGTTCACGATCGCCCGCGCGAGCGCGACCCGCTGCTGCTGGCCGCCCGAGAGCTGCCGTGGCTTGCTGCTCTCCCGGCCCGCGAGGTCGACGAGCTCGAGGATCTCGGCGACCCGCGTCTTGACCTCCCCTTTCGGCAGCTTCTTGCGCTCGAGCCCGAACGCGACGTTGTCCGCGACCGTCATGTGCGGGAAGAGCGCGTAGCTCTGGAAGACGGTGTTGACGTCCCGCCTGTACGGCGGCAGCCCGACGACGTCGCGGTCGCCGAGGAAGATCCGTCCCGAGGTCGCCTCCTCGAAGCCGCCGATCATCCGCAGCGTCGTCGTCTTTCCGCATCCGGACGGGCCGAGCAGGGCGAAGAACGACCCACGCGGGATCTCGAGCGAGATGCCGTCGACCGCGCGCGTCTCGCCGAACTCCTTGACGACCTCCTCGAGCCGGACGTCCGAAGTCATGGTGCTCTCGGTCACCCCGGAGCCACTTCCCGTCGCGCCGCTGCCGCTTCGTGGTCGCCGACGCCCCAGTCGTAGAGCTGCTTCCAGAGCTCGAGATACAGGAACGTCTCGGTGGAGACGACCTCGGGCACCGACCTGATCCGGTTCGTCACGTCGAGCAACCCGCGGCGGTCGGCGCACACGACCTCGACGAGCAGGTCGAAGCGGCCGGTGGTGACGACGACGTAGTCGGCCTCCTCCCACTGGGAGAGCACGTCCGCCACGACCTCGGGCGGGCCGGACGTCCGGATCCCGACCATCGCCCAGGAGTCGAAGCCGAGGCCCAGCGGGTTCGTGACCCCGGTGACCTGGAGGATGCTCTGGTCGCAGAGGCGGCCGTAGCGCGCCCGCACCGTCGCCTCCGAGACGCCGAGGTCGGCCGCGATCCGCCGGAACGACTCACGGCCGTTGCGTTGCAGCGCGTGGATGATCCCCCGGTCGACGTCGTCGAGCTCCCGCGCGCGGGAGACGGGGCCGCGACGCGCGTGGCCCCTGCGAGCGACCCCCGGCGGGCTTGCCTCACTCGACGCCCTGACCTCCGATTGGCTGCGCAATGCGAGGGCTTCCTACCAAACCGGCTCGCAAAGCGCAACCGGCAGCGCGGTCGTGTGCAGCAGCGCGGCGGCTCAGGCGAGCTTGACGCAGACGTGCTTGATCCGCGTGTACTCCTCCATCGAGTAGAGCGACATGTCCTTCCCGTAGCCCGACTCCTTGAAGCCGCCGTGGGGCATCTCGGGGGTCAGCGGGAAGAGATGCTCGTTCACCCACACCGTGCCGAAGTCGAGACGGCCCGCCACCCTCATCGCCCGCCCCACGTTCTCCGAGAACACCGACGCGGCGAGGCCGTAGCGGACGCCGTTCGCCATCGCGACCGCCTCGTCGTCGGAGGCGAAGGGCTGCATCGTGACGACGGGGCCGAATACCTCGTTCTGGACGATCTCGGCATCCTGCGCGACGTCGGTGACGATCGTCGGCGCGACGAAGAAGCCGCGATCGCCGACGGCGCCGCCGCCGGTGACGACGGTCGCCTTCGCCTCCTGCGCCCGCTCGAGAAAGCCGAGCACCCGCTGCTGCTGCTCCTCGGAGATCACGGGCCCCATGCCGATCTCGTCGTCCGTCGCCGGGTCGCCGACCGACATGCCCTCCACCGCACCGACACTCGCCGAGAGGACGTCGTCGTAGATCCGCTCGGAGACGAGGATCCGCGACGAGGCGGTGCAGTCCTGGCCGGAGTTGAAGTAGCCACCGAGCTTGACCGCCTCGGCGACCGTGGCGGGGTCGGCGTCGTCGAGCACGACCATCGGGGCCTTGCCGCCGAGCTCGAGATGGACGCGCTTGACCGTGTCGGCCGCGTTCTTGGCGATCAGCTTCCCCGTCGCCGTGTCGCCGGTAACCGAGACCAGTCGGACGGCGGGATGGCGCACGAGCCGGTCGCCCGCCGGGACGCCGTCGCCGGTCACGACCTGGAGCACGCCCTTCGGGAGGATCTCCTGCGCCAGCTCGACGAAGCGGAGCGTCGTGAGCGGCGTCTGCTCCGCCGGCTTGATGATCTGCACGTTGCCCGCGGCGAGCGCCGGCCCCATCTTCCAGACCACCATGAAGAGCGGGTAGTTCCACGGCGCGATGCCCGCCACGACGCCGAGCGGCTCGCGTCGGATCATCGACGTATAGCCCTCGACGTACTCGGCGGCGGCCTTCCCCTCGAGGTTCCGCGCCGCGCCTGCGAAGAAGCGAAGGTTGTCGGACATGATCCCCGGCTCGTCGACCGCCACCCACCACGGCTTGCCGACGTTCCGCGACTCCAGGCGCGCGAGCTCCTCGGCGTTGTCGTCGATCACGTCCGCGAGCTCGAGCAGCAGCTCCATCCGGTCCTTCGGCGTCTTCTCGCGCCAGGTCTCCCACGCCGTTCTCGGCCGCGGCGACCGCGCGGTCGACGTCCTCCTCCCCGGCCCGCGGCACCTCGGCGATCACCTCGCCGGTCGCCGGGTTCAGCACCTCCATCGTCTCGCCCGAGAGGGCGTCCACGAACTCGCCGTCGACGAACATCTTCTGCTGCGCCACCGACACGCTCATTCGCTCCTCCTTCGCGCCGGTGTCCGACTTCAAGTCGGACACCCATGTCCTCTCGCCAGCCTAACGTCACCTCTGCTAGAACCGCCGCCGCATGCGCATCCTCGTCGTCGGCACGGGCGGAGTCGGCTCGGCATTCGCCGCGATCGCTGCACGGCGCACGTTCTTCGAGCATTGCGCGCTCGCCGACTACGACCCGGCGCGACCGGCGTCCCTCGTCGCCTCCCTCGACGACGTGCGCTTCTCCGCGCACGCGATCGACGCGTCGAGCCGGGATGCGGTACTCGGCCTGATCCGCCAGGTGCGGCCCGACGCCGTGCTCAACGCCGTCGACCCCGTGTTCAACGTCCCGATCTTCGACGCCTGCTTCGAAGCGGGTGTGACGTACCTGGACATGGCGATGACGCTCTCCGAGCGGCACGCCGAGAGGCCGTTCGAGCTCACCGGGGTCAAGCTTGGCGACTACCAGTTCGAGCGTGCCGCGGCGTGGGAGGAGAAGGGGCTGCTGGCGCTCGTCGGGATCGGGATCGAGCCCGGGGCCGCGGACGTCTTCGCACGCCACGCCGCCGACGAGCTGTTCGCGGAGATCGACGAGGTCGGCGTCCGCGACGGGGCGAACCTCGTGGTGGAGGGGTACGACTTCGCGCCGACGTTCTCCATCTGGACGACGATCGAGGAGTGCCTCAACCCGCCGGTCGTCTGGGAGCGCGAGCGCGGCTGGTTCACGACCGAGCCCTTCTCGGAGCCCGAGACATTCGACTTTCCGGAGGGCATCGGGCCCGTCGAGTGCGTCAACGTCGAGCACGAGGAGGTGCTGCTCGTCCCGCGGTGGGTCGACTGCCGCCGCGTGACCTTCAAGTACGGCCTCGGCAACGAGTTCATCGAGGTCCTGCGGATGCTGCACAGGCTGGGGCTCGACGGGAAGGAGCCGATCCGCGTCAAGGGCGTCGAGGTCGCGCCGCGCGACGTCGTCGCCGCGGCCTTGCCCGATCCAGCGACGCTCGGCGAGCGGATGAGCGGCAAGACGTGCGCGGGCACGCTCGTCACCGGCCTCGGAAAGGACGGCGCGCCGCGGAAGACCTACCTCTACCACGTCGTCGACAACGAGTGGTCGATGCGCGAGTACGGGCACCAGGCGGTCGTCTGGCAGACGGCGCTGAACCCCGCCGTCGCCCTCGAGCTCCTCGCCTCGGGTACCTGGACGGGGACGGGCGTCCTCGGGCCCGAGGCGTTTCCGGCGCGCCCGTACCTCGACATGCTCGCCGCGTACGGCTCGCCCCACGGCGTCCTCGAGCTCGAGCCGTAGCGCAGGCCGAAGTGCCCGTCTCCTCCCGCCGATGATTTCCGGCGGCGGGAACTGTCGATATTCGTGTGAACCGTACGTCTCACGGATATGACGGGTCTTAGGATCGTCGCATGGCGCAGGTGATGCTCCGTGCCCCGCTGTCAGAGCTCTGCGGCGGCCGCACCCACGCGATCCCGGGCGCCACCGTCGGCGAGGTGCTCGTCGCGCTCGAGAGGGCGCACCCGCCGATCGCCGGTTGGGTACTCGACGAGCAGGGACGGATCCGCGAGCACGTGAACGTCTTCGTCAACGGCACACACGGGGAGGGGCGGACACCGGTCGGCGACGCCGACCGCGTCCACGTGCTCCCCGCGATCACGGGAGGATGAAGTGACCGAACTGCTGGTGGGCACGAAGAAGGGCCTGTTCCGCCTCGAGGGCAACGGCGGCGGATTCGAGATCACGGCGCGGGCATTCGCCGGCCAGAGCGTCGAGTACGCGATGCGCGACCCGCGCACCGGCCGGTACCTCGCCTCGGTCACCTCGTGGTTCTACGGGCCCCGGATCTGGGTCACCGACGACCCGACCGGGGAGTGGGAGCAGGCCGAGGGGACGACGCTGCCCGACGGCGACGAGAAGGCGCTCGAGCGCCTCTGGGTGATCGTGCCGGGCGAGGCCGACGGGCTGCTCTACGCCGGCGGCGACCCCGGCCCGCTGTTCGAGAGCCGCGACGGAGGCCTGACGTGGTCGCTCAACCGCGGGCTCTGGGACCACCCCACGCGCGGCGACTGGAGCCCCGGGAACGGCGGCCTCTGCCTCCACACGATCGCGCCGTGGCACGGCGACCCGTCGCGCCTGCTCGTGGCGATCTCCTCGGTCGGCGTCTGGCTCTCGGACGACGGCGGGGAGACGTGGCGGCACTCGAACACCGGGATCGAGCCCGGCTACCTCCCCGAGGAGGCGCGCGACAACCCGATCCAGCACTGCGTCCACGACGTGCGGCGCTGCGCCGAGCAGGCCCGAGCGGCTCTTCATGCAGTTCCACGGCGGCGTCTACCGCTCCGACGACGGCGGCGCCAACTGGATCGACATCGGCGAGGGTCTCCCCTCCGACTTCGGCTTCCCGATCGTGGTCGACCCCGCCGACGCCGACAGCGCCTACGTCATCCCGCTGATCGGCGCCGAGGACCGGACGCCTCCCGACGGAGCGATCCGCGTCTGGGAGACGCGCGACGCGGGCTCGACGTGGACGGCGCGCGGCGACGGGCTCCCCGACCGCTCGTACCTGACCGTTCTCCGGGAGGCGTTCGACAACGCGGGCGAGGGCGAGCGGATGGAGCTCTACTTCGGCGCGACGTCGGGTGAGGTGTTCGGCTCGGCCGATGCCGGAGCGAGCTGGCGGCAGGTGGCCGACCACCTGCCTCCGGTCTACTCCGTGCGCACGGCCTGACCGGCATCCGGCCGGACACGGCCAGTCGAAGGGGGCTTGCAACAGACTGTTGCAAGCCCCTTCACCGCCACGTGATCCGTCGCTCGCGGGCGGCGGCCCGTCAGCTCACGGTCGTCGGGATGTCCGTGATCTCGCCGTCGGCGAGCTTCTGCTCGACCTTCTCCGTCGCGGCAACGTCGTCGGAGTTCGCCTTCGGGCTCAGCGTCCCGAGGCCGACGCCCTCCTGCTCGATGCCGAAGACGGTGTTCCGGCCGCCCTGGAACGTGCCGTCCTCGAGCGCCTTGATCGTGAGGAAGACGGCGCTGTCGACACCCTTGAGCGCGCTCGTGAGGACGTGCGGGCCGAGGAACGACTGGTCGCCGTCGACCCCGATGCCCCAGACGCGCTCGTCCTTCGCGGCGGAGAGCGCCCCGAGCCCGCAGCCGCCCGCGACCTGGAACACGACCTTCGAGCCGGCCGCGATCTGGTTCAGCGCGAGCTCCTTGCACTTCGCCTGGTCGTCCCAGTCCTGTGAGTAGCTCCAGACGACCTTCGTCCCGGGGACGGCGGCCTCGGCGCCGGCCCGGTAGCCCGCGATGAAGCGGTCGACCGGAGGCTCCTTGAACCCGCCGACGGCACTGATCGACTCGGCGCCCGCCCGCTTCGCCTCGAGGGCGCCGAGGTAGCCGACGAGGTAGCCCACCTGCTCCTCGCGGAACAGGAGGCCCTCGACGTTCTTCGGCTTGCCCTTGAGCGAGGCCTGGTCGACGTCGACGATCGCGAAGTGCGTGTTCGGGAACCGCTTGGCGGTCGCCGCGATGGCGTCTCCCTGGGCGAACCCGACGCCGATCACGAGGTCGTAGCCCTGTCGCGCCAGCGTCGACATGTTCGGGATGTAGTCCGCCGCGCTCTTCGCCTCGACGACCCTGCCGTCGATCCCGAGCTCGCGCTCCGCGCGCTTGAGGCCCTTGTAGGCGAGCTCGTTGAAGCCGTTGTCGTTCAGCTGCCCCGCGTCGGCGACGAGCGCGACCTTGAGGCTCGAGGCCGGCGCCGTGGTCGTCGCGGTGTCGGTCGTCGTGCCGCTCGTCTCGTCGCTTCCGCCACAGCCGGCGGCGAGCGCGACTGCGGCCACGGCGAGGGCCGCAACGGCGAGAAGGCGGTTGGACGGTCGTGTCATCGATGTCGCTCCTGGTTTCCGCTAGTTTTTGACTATGAGTCGTAAACTGTCGGAGGAGTCTACCAGACCACGTCATGCGAGCCTCGCGGTCGTGCTCCAGGTGCGCGACGGCGCGCTCCAGGTACTGCTGTGGCAACGCGCACGCGATCCGTACCGCCGCGCCTGGGCTCTCCCCGGTGGCCTGCTCGAGCCGGGCGAGACGCTCGAGGCCTCGATCCGGCGGCATCTCGCGGCAAAGGTCGACGTGCGTGAGGTCTCCCACATCGAGCAGCTCGCGACCTACAGCGATCCGGCGCGCGACCCGTCCGCCTGGGAGCTCGCGACGGCATACCTCGGCCTGGTCGAGCTCGGCCTCGACCCCGACGTTCCCGACGACACGCGCTGGCATGCGGTCGACGACCTGCCGTCGACCGCGTTCGACCACGGCGGGATCGTGCTCGCCGGCCGCGAGCGCCTCCGCGGCAAGCTCTCGTACTCGAACGCCGGGTTCGCGCTCGCGCCGCCGACGTTCACCCTTGCGGAGCTGCGCGAGGTCTACGTCGCCGCGCTCGGCCACGACGTCTCCGCGACGAACCTCCGGCGCGTGCTCGAGCGGCGCGCCGTGATCGAGCCGACCGGCGAGCGCCGACCGTCGGGCCGCGCCGGGGGCCGGCCCGCCGAGGTGTTCCGCTTTCGCGACCGCAGGCTCGCGATCACCGACCCGTTTGCGGCGCTCCGCCCGAGGCGCTGAGGCTCAGCCGCGCACCAGCGCCGGGTCGACGGGCTTCTCCATCCGCACGCACGGCACGGGAACGGCGGAAGCCCCGCCGGTCGCGTCCGGCACCCGCTCGAGCGGCTGGAAGCCGTACGCCGTGTAGAGCGGCTCGCCCGACAGCGTGGACATCAGCTCCAGGCGGCTGAACCCCTCGGCTGCGGCCGCGCGCTCGCAGAGCGAGAGGACGAGGCGGCCGACGCCTCGCCGCGCGTAGGACGGGCTCGTGTACATCGCGCGAACACGAGCGGCGTCGACGGCCGGATCGAGCAGCTGGGCGTCCCGTCCCTGCGACTGGTCGTTCCCGTAGAGCGTCGCGCGGCGGCTCCACCCCCCGCAGCCGGCGACGTCCTTCCCGGCCTCGACCACGAAGTACGTGCCGTCGTCGATCAGCTGCGTGTCGATCCCCATGATCGTGCGACTCGCCTCGATCTGGGCGTCATCGAGGAATCCGCGCTGCAGCTCGCCGATCGCGGCGTCCATCAACGCGCGGAGCGCCGGGATGTCGGCCGCGACCGCGAGGCGGCTCGTGAGCTCGATGTCGGCGGACGGCATCAGCCTCTGGCGCGATTGTCTCTTATCCCGCGGGTCGTCGACACGCGAGCCTGTGGGCAGATCGGCCGGGACATCCCCTGGCGGTCAGCGCAATGGACCAGCGCGCGCAACCGCCCGGAGCGTCTCGCCCACGCAGAAGCCGACCGAGACCGCCCCGTCGACGACCGACGTCGCCAGCTCGACGCGATCGGCGAGGTCGATCGGGTCGCGATAGTCGAGCTCGGCCTCGAGCGGTGCCGTCAGGTCGACGCCCGCGCGGCGTGCGGCATCCTCGACCGCCTGCCAGTGGACGGCGTTGTTCACGTGGCCGTGGAGATCGACGTCCGTCGAGCGCAGCGCCCACGGCACGCGCGACGCGTCCCCGTCGGGCGCCGGGAGCTCCAACCGGGTCGACACGGGTCGACCGCCCGTCGCCTCCGCGTAGACACCGAACGCCTCGATCCGCGCGGGCCGCTGGTCGGGCCCGAGATGGATCCACACGCTGTCGACCTCGATCCGGCCGCCCCGGTCGCCCTCGAGCGACCAGCGCCTGCCGGCCGCGATCGCCGCAAGCCCGCTGCACCACGTGACCAGCCCCACCTCGCGGTCCTCGAGGAACGGCGTGCGCACCTCGACGCGGATCCGCCGCACGAACCAGAGATGCTCGGGCGTCCCCCACCCGGTCTCCTGCACGTCCTCGATCGCGACGTCCTGCAGGAAGCGCGCGACCGCGTCGAGACGCAGACGTCCGCGCTCGTCCATGTCCGCGAGCCGCACGCGGCGCCGTGCCGAGTACGTCCTGCCGGTCGTCGGCAGCGGCAGCGAAGGATCCAGCATCAGCGCACGAGCCGCTCGAAGAGCTCGTCGAGGCAGGCGGCAGGGTCGTCGCAGAGGCCCGTGTGCACCTCGGACGGCTGGACGATCGTGCTGGACGGCGCGACGAGCCAGTGGAACCGCGCCGTCGTGTCGAGCGCCGCGATGGGGCCGGAGCCGGGGTCGCCGGCGGCGACGCGCTCGATCGCCGCGAGATGCCGGCGCGCGGCCTCGAGGTCGACGTCGCCGCCGAGCGCCGTCGCCCGCTCCTCGTCCAGCGACGTCCTCGCCCCGACGAAGTCGAGTGGCCGGCAGAAGACGACCACGCCCACGTTGACGCGCTCCCCACGCTCGATGTCGGGCACGAGCCGGATCACGGCGTACGAGAACGGCTCAGCCACGGGCCTTCTCCGCCTCCTCGACGAACCCACGAGGCGGCTCGAGCCTCCGTCGCACGTAGTCGGTGTAAACGTTGCTCTCGGCCGTCAGCCACTCCGGGGGAACCTCCGCCACCGCCCGCTCGAGCGCGTCGGCGGTCACCCGAGCGGCGAGCCGCTCGTCCGCCGCGACGAGGGACGAGGCGTACGGCAGCAGCACGTGGTCGCGAACCGCCTCGAAGCGGCCGCTCGCGTGCGCGGGCGAGACGTCGCCCCCGTGGTGGAAGTAGAGCGCGGCGCCGTGGTCGATCAGCCAGAGCCGCTCGTGCCACCAGAGCAGGTTGGGGTTCTGGGCGGTGCGGTCGACGTTCGTCACCAGCGCGTCGAGCCACACGACGTCCGCGGCGAAGTCGGGATCGGGCGCCGGACCGGCCGCGGGGCTGAACGGCAGGGAGCCGGGAAGGAAGTCGACGCCGAGGTTGAGCCCGTCGCTCGAGAGGAGGAGATCCTGGATCTCGGGGTCGGGCTCCGCGCGCCCGATGGTCGCGTCGAGCTCGAGCAGCACGAGCTCGGGCACGGGAAAGCCGAGGTGCCGCGCGAGCTCGCCGACGACCACCTCCGCGACGAGCGCCTTCGGCCCCTGCCCGGCGCCGCGGAACTTGAGCACGTAGAGACCGTCGTCGTCGGCCTCGACGAGCGCGGGAAGCGACCCGCCCTCCCGCAGAGGCGTCACGTACCGCGTCGCCGCGACCCTTCGCACGGGCGCGAGCCTAACCGTCAGAGCCCGTAGGCCTCGAGCAGCCGCAGCCAGAGCTCCGAGCGCGTCGGGAACGACGGCACCGCGTGCCACAGGTCGTCGAGCGGCACCTCGCCGATCACCGCGATCGTCGCCGCGTGGAGCGCCTCCGCGACCTCCGAGCCCGTGATCGTCGCCCCCACGACGACGCGCCGGTCCTCGTCGACCACGAGCCGGGCCGTGCCCGGTGCGCCGCGACCGACGAACGACCCGCCCGCGTTGCCGCTCGTCTCGACGTCGACCGCGCGCACCGTCAGCCCGGCCTCCTCCGCGGCGGCGAGCGTCAGCCCGACGGCGCCCACCTGCGGGTCGGTGAAGATCACCCGCGGCGACGCGCCGCCGTCGGAGCGGAGCCGGACGTCCTTGCCGAGGATCGCGTCGGCGGCGAGCCGCGCCTGGTACTTCCCCATGTGCGTCAGCAGAGCGCGGCCGTTCACGTCTCCGACGGCGTAGAGCCAGTCGCGACCGGGGACGCGGAGCGACTCGTCCACCGCGACGTGCTTCCCGGGCTCGAGCCCGACCGTCTCGAGGCCGGCGTCCGACGTGCGGGGAGTCCGACCGATGGCGACGAGGAGCTCGTCCGCCTCGATGCCCTCCCCGCCCGCGAGCTCGACGCGAACGACGCCGTTCCGCGACACGGCCGCGACCTCGGCACCGAGCCTGACGTCGACGCCACCTTCGCGGAGAGCGGTCTCGATCTGCACGCTCGCGAAGCGCTCCTCCCGCTCGATCAGCCGGTCGCCCCGGTGGACCAGCGTCACCTGCGAGCCCAGGGACGACCACGCCTGCGCCATCTCGACCCCGACCACGCCGCCGCCCAGGATGAACAGCCGGCCGGGGACGTGCTTCGACGTCGTCGCCTCGATGTTCGTCCACGGACGTGCCTCCGCGAGCCCCGGCACCGGCGGGATCGTCGCGGAGCTCCCGCTCGCGAGCACCACCGCACGCCTGGCCTGCAGGACGTCGTCGCCGACGCGCACCCGCCGCTCGCCGTCGAGCCGGCCGTGGCCGCGGACGAGCGTAACGCCGCGCTCCTCGAGCCAGGGCAGGTTCGGCGTGTCGTCGAGATCGTGGACGACCTCGTCGCGGCGCGCGAGCACGGCCTCGGCGTCGAGCGCGCCGGTCGCGACGCCGGGCACGCGCCGCGCTTCCGCCGCGACCTCCAGCGGCCGCAGCAGCGCCTTCGAGGGCATGCAGGCGAAGAAGGAGCACTCCCCGCCGACGAGCCGTTCCTCGACGACGACGACCTCGAGCCCGGCCTCCCCGAGCCGGCCGGCGATCACCTCTCCGGGCGCCCCGGCGCCGATCACGATCACGTCGAACGCACGCTCCGGCATCCGGCCTCCTTCCTGGTCGACGTCCGCAGTCTGACGGGTGGACGCTTCCGTAGGCTCCGAGGCGTGCCGAGGCGCCGCCTGCGACTGACCACCCCGGACGCCACCGAGATCGAGGCGGCGCTCGCCGAGCTCCGCCGGCAGTTGAGGGTTGCGGTCGACTTTCCGGACGACGTCGTCGCCGAGGCGAAGCGGGCGGCGCGGTCCGTCGAGCTGCCCGAGGCGGACGAGACGGCGATCCCGTTCGTCACGATCGACCCGCCCGATTCGATGGACCTCGACCAGGCGCTCCACGTCGAGCGCCGCGGCTCGGGCTACAGCGTGCGGTACGCGATCGCCGACGTCGGCTCTTTCGTCGCGCCGGGCGGTCCGCTCGACGAGGAGGCGCACCGGCGCGGGGAGACGCTGTACGCGCCCGACGGAAACGCGCTCCTGTATCCGTCCGAGCTCTCTCGAGGGCGCGGCCAGCCTGCTGCCCGGCGAGCTGCGCCCCGCCCTCGTCTGGACGATGGAGGTGGACGAGACCGGCGAGGGCACCGCCGTCCACGTGCGCAAGGCGCGCATCCGCAGCCGCGCGAAGCTCGACTACGGCGGCGTGCAGCGCGCGCTCGACGACGGCTCGGCGGACGAGGTCCTGCGCCTCCTGCGAGAGGTCGGCATCCTCCGCCAGCAGCGCGAGGTGCGCCGCGGCGGCGTCAGCCTGCAGCTTCCCGAGCAGGAGGTCGCGAAGGGCTCGGACGGGTACGCGCTGTCGTACCGCGCGCCGCTCCCGGTGGAGGGCTGGAACGCCCAGATCTCGCTCATGACCGGCATGGCCGCGGCCGAGCTGATGCTCACGGGCGAGGTGGGGATCCTCCGCACCGTCCCGGCGGCCGACCCGGCACGGCTCGAGCGGTTCCGCCGGACGGCGCACGCGCTCGGCGTCCCGTGGCCGAAGGAGATGTCCTACGCGGACTTCGTCCGCGCGCTCGACGCGAACGTCCCCCGGCAGGCGGCGCTCCTCGCGCAGGCGGCGGGCCTGCTCCGCGGGTCCGGCTACACGGCCTTCGACCGGAAGGCCCCGAAGCACGCAGAGCACGCCGCGCTCGCCTCCACGTACGCGCACACGACGGCACCGCTCAGGCGGCTCGTCGACCGCTACGTCGGCGAGACGTGCATCGCGCTCTCCGAGGGAAGGAGGGTGCCGGAGTGGGTCGAGGCCGAGCTGCCGCGCCTGCCCGACGTGATGGAGCTCGCCGATCGGAAGGCGAGCCAGTACGAGGCGGGGATCGTGTCGGCACTCGAGGCGGCGATCCTCGAGCGAAGCGTCGGGAAGACGTTCGAGGCGGTCGTGATCGAGGTCGACCCCGACGAGGACGCAGGCACCGTTCAGCTCCGCGACCCGGCCGTGACCGCGCGCTGCAAGGGCTCCGACCTCCCGCTCGGCGAGACGGTGACCGTCCGGCTCGAGCTCGCCGACGTCGTGCAGCGCCAGGTGCGCTTCGAGCTCGCGTGAGCGCGCCCGCCGAAGCTACGAGCCGGCCGCGCGCTTCTTCGCGTTGAGCTCGCGGTAGCGCTCGATCATCTCGAGCAGCCGACGGTCGAGATCCGCCCGCCGTTCGAGCTCGGCACGCCACTCCTCAGGTGTCATCTTCTTCCGACGCTTCATCCTGATCCTCCGGTGGGTCGACCAAGACATCGCGGATGTCGTAGACCGCCGCCTTGATGTCGAAGAGTGCCTCGAGCACGAGCTGAGTCGCTTCGTTGTCCTCCACACCATGATGGTGCCCGGGCGTACCGGCCCACGCAAGATGTCCGGGGCGCGCATGTCGACGCGCGCCATGTCAGCTCCGCACGCGGCGTGACCGTTGTTGTCAGATTTCGGCCGACCTTGTAGCCTCTCCAACCCAGTGGACCTGAACGACTGGATCCTCTCGTTCCACCTGCTCGCGGCGTTCGCGCTCGTCGGCGCCATGGTGATCTTCTGGACCATGATCGTCGCGCTCTGGGGCACGGACAGCACGAGCCGGGTCGCGTCGCTGATGCGCGTCTCCCAGGTCGGGACGGTGCTCGTGGCCGTGGGGTCCCTCGGCACGATCGTCTTCGGGGTGTGGCTCGCGATCTCGGTCGACGGGGTGGACATCTGGGACGGCTGGGTGATCGCCGCGATCATCCTCTGGGCGCTCGCCGTCGAGCTCGGCCGGCGCGCCGGCACCGGATACGGCGCCGCGGGCATGGAGGCACAGCGGCTCTCGCAGGCCGGGACGGAGACGAGCGCGGACGTGGCGAAGACGTTCGGTGCGTCGCGCGCCCTCCAGTTTCACGCCGCGAGCAGCGTGCTGATCCTCCTCATCCTGATCGACATGATCTGGAAGCCGGGCGCATGACCGGCGTGCTCGCGTTCAGCAGACCGGAGTTCCCGCTCTTCCTCCACGTCTTCGGCGCGATGGTGCTCGTCGGCGCCGTTACGGCCGCGGTCGTCGCACAGCTCGCGCCCGGGGTCGGTGCGGCGAACGGCGACCAGATGCGCCGCTTCTCGTTCCGCACCCTCCTCCTCGCCGCTCTTCCGGCCTACATCGTGATGCGGATCGGGGCCGAGTGGATGTACTCGAAGGAGTTCGGCGACACGGACGACGACCCGACCTGGATCGGCATCGGCTACATCACCGCCGACCTCGGCGGCCTCCTGCTCCTCATCGCGCTGATCGCAGCCGGGATCGCCGCCTGGAAGTCGAAGAACCGGCTCGGCAAGGCCTCCGGCGTGATCGCGGCGATTGCGCTGGCGGGCTGGATCGTCGCCGTCTGGGCGATGGGCGGCAAGCCCTCCTAACGAGCGAAGACCCGGTCCGCGACCGCGTACGCCGCCGCCCCGAGCAGGACGAGCCGCGCGTCGTCGACCTCCGTCTCGACGTCACGCAGCGCGGCGAGCGCCTGGCGGACCGCGTCGTCGAGCGGCCAGCCGAAGACGCCCGAGGAGATCAGCGGGAACGCGACCGTCGCCGCCCCCAGCTCGTCCGCGACGGCGATCGACCGCGTGTAGCAGGCGCGGAGCGTCGCGCTCCGGTCGGCGCGCGGGTCCCAGACCGGCCCGACGGTGTGAATCACCCAGCGGGCGGGCAGCGCTCCCGCCGTGGTCGCCACGGCCTCCCCGGTCGGCAGGCCGTCCGCGTAGCGCGCGGCCCGGAGCGCGCGGCACTCGGCCAGGATCTCCGGCCCGCCCTTCCGGTGGATCGCGCCGTCGACTCCGCCGCCGCCGAGGAGCGACGAGTTCGCGGCGTTGACGATCGCGTCGACCTCCTGCTCGGTGATGTCTCCCTCGACGAGCTCGATGCGCACGGATCAGGCGACGCGCTCGGCCGCGGGCGCTTCCGCCGGGAGCTCGTCGAGCAACCGCTCGAGCTCGTCGTAGACCTCCTGCACCTGCTCGCGCGTCAGCTCGTCGACCGCCACGTCGCCCGCGACCCGCGCAACGAGCGCCGAGACAGCGTCCGCGTCGACCGCCCCGTCCGCGCAGACGAGCCCCGCCGCGCGCGCGAGTGCGAACACGCGCCTGACCTGCGGCTCGGACGCGAGTCGCCTGTCGCCGCGGGAGCGGAGGCGCATGTAGGCGCCATGGTCGAGCGCGACGGTCTCCGGGGCAATGCCCTCGCCGAGCAGGATGCGGAAGAGCTCCACGGTCGCGAGCACGTCGCCGCGTGCGTCGTGCGCGTCGTCGAGCGCGATGCCATGCCGTTCGCTGAGCGACTCGAGCCGATGGCTCGGCGCGGTCGGCTCGAGCAGCCGGAAGGCGTCGAGCGTGCAGGCGACGCCCGGCGGGCGGTAGCGGATCCCGGCACGCGCGAACGCGTGCTCGAGGAGCGGCAGGTCGAAGTCGGCATTGTGCGCGACGAAGACGGCGCCGTCGAGGAGCGCGAGCAGCTCCGGCGCCAGCTCTGCGAAGGTCGGTGCGGCGGCGGCGGACGCGTCGTCGATCCCGTGGACGGCGGTCGCCTCCGGCGGGATCGGCCCCGCCGGCCGCACGAGGCTCGCGAAGCGGTCGAGCTCGACGCCGTCGGCGTCGAGCCGCACCACGGCGAGGGAGACGATCTCGTCCGCCTCCACGCTCGTCCCGGTCGTCTCGAGGTCGACCACGGCGTAGGCCGCGGGCGGCGGTACCTCGCTCCGCAGCCGCACGGTGCCCGGTAGCCCCGCGAGCCCGGGGAGGAGCCTGAGCGGTCGATGCGTGCGCAACATGCACCGAGCATGTCGGCCGCGTCGGACGGCGAGCTTTCTCGAAATGCCCCACATGCAGGGAGATCACGTCTGCCCCGACGGCTCGTCTTACGTCGACGGAGCGGGCTGCTGGCGCGCGTGGCCAGCTCGACGAACCGGCAGACCGCGTTCACGAGCCGCATCTGCGCGACGGTCGTGCAGTCGACGTCGAGGAGCGCCGGCGCGCACGCGACGTACGGCCAGGCACTGGGCGCGCGACATCGCGACGTTGAGCGGTTCGCGTCGAACGCAGGAAGTCGAGGCCGCGCGGAACGTCCTCCCCGCTCGAGGAGCTCGCCATCGAGTAGAAGACGACCGGCGCCTCGCGCCCCTGGAACTTGTCGACGGTGCCGACCTGCGACGCCCTCGGGCAGCCGGTCGCGTAGCATCCGCACCTGCGCGTTGTACGGCGCGACGACCATCATGTCGCGACGTCACGAGCTGGTCGCTCCCGCGAGCCCGTCCAGGAACGCGTGCCCGAGCAGCCGCTCGATCTCGCGCGGATCGCGGCGACCTCCTCGTCGGACTCCACGCGGTTCCCCTCGTGCGCGACCGCGAGCCAGCGGACCCCGACGCCGTCGGAGGTCGTCCGTCCGCGCAACCCGGCGCAGTGAGTCGAGCCGCCCCTCGTAGAACGCGTCCGAGATGAACCGCAGACCTCCGGGTGCATCCGCCGGGTCTGCTCGAGGAAGATCCCCATTCCTCGGCATCGTCTCGATGGTCGCCGAGCAGGTGCTCGAGCACCGACGCTCCCGAGGCTCCCGGGTGAACGCCCTGCGTCACCTGCGCGAGCTGGAGCTGGTCGCCGAGCAGCACGAGGCGCCGCGCGGACGTCCCGCACGCGAGCGTGTCCGCGAGCGAGTACTGCCCCGCCTCGTCGACGACGAGGGTGTCGAGGACACCGTCGAGCTCCTCGCGGGCGAGGAGCCACGCGGTACCGGCGACGAGCGTTACCTCCGGGTCGAGCGCATCGCTGACGTCGCCCTGCTTCACGTGCTCGCTCTCGGAGTCGCCCCGCGCTTGATCCCCTTGAAGGCGAACCCCTCGGACGCCGCAGCCTCCTCGATCGCGTCGAGCAGGTTGTGGATCACCTTGTGGCTCTGCGCGACGATCCCACACCTTCCGCCCTTGCCCGAGAAGGTGCGTGACGAGCCGCGCCCCGCGATACGTCTTGCCCGACCCGGGCGGCCCCTGGACGACGAGGTACGACCGCTCCAGCTCGTCGAGGATCGCGCGCTGCTCCGCGAGCTCGCCGCGCTGCACGCGCCTGCCGCCGAGTGGAGCCTCGCGGCGGAGCACGCGCTCGAGGTGCGGGTAGCGGCCGTCGCCTGCGAGCAGCGACCGGCACCAGGCGTCGGAGCGCGGCTTGCTGAACGTCCGTCCGAACGTCTCGCTCGGCACGAGGCCGTCGGGAGCCGCTCCTCGACCCTTGTTGCTCCGCCGCAACGTGATGCGCGCCTCGAGGTTGTCGACCTCCCCGACCGTCCAGCTCGTGCCGTCGGGGTGCGGGTCGATGCCCCGTCGCCCTCGTCGAACTGGTGCTGCTGCTGGTCGAAGCCGAACGTCCACTCGAGCGACCGTGCCACGGGAACGGGCTCGGCCCCGTCCCAGCGGAGCCCACCGAGCGACTCGCCGTCCTCGGCGAGCTCGTCGTCGGTCATCCCGAGGCGACGGAAGTACCACCACCAGCCCGGCCGCGCCTCGCGCCGGTGGTACTCGAGCAGCCACGTGGCGAGCTCCTTGCCGTCCCCCTCCCCCGCGGCCGCGAGCAGCCGCTCGCGCAGTGCCTCCGCCTCGGTCAGCGCGCCGACGTCGTCCTTGGGCTCGCGCGTCGTCGGCGGCGGGCGAAACGGGATCTCGACGTCGTAGAGCGCCTCCGCCTCTCCCTTTCGCTCGAGCAGCCAGTCGCGCAGGCTCGAGCGTGGCGCGGCAGTCCTCCTCGTTGTACGCCTCGATCGCGGTCGAGCCGCGCGGGCATACGGTCGTCGAGCCAACGCTCGAACTCGATCACCGCCGCATTCCCGGAGCCGATGTCCGCGACCCGCTCGAAGAACGAGCTGCTCGATCTCCTTCAGCGAGTACGACTCGAACGTCGGCTCGCAGCGCCTGCCGGACCACCTGGAGGAGATCGACGAGAACCTCGCCGCGCAGCAGGTCGTCGATCTCCGCCTCGCGCGTCGCGTGGGTGCTCATGAGGCGTGCGAGCGTCGATGGCTCGTAGGCCGCGTAGTGGTACACGTGCAGGTCGGGGAACGCGCGGCGCCGCTCGACGACAAGATCGACGAAGCGCTCGAACGCGGCAAGCTCCGAGGGTCGGTCGTGCGCCCAGAACGCGCGGTAGGTCGTCGTCCCGTCCGGCTCGTGCCAGCAGCACCCCGAAGAGGAACTCGAGCCCTGCCGCCGGCTCGTACAACGGGTCGCCCTCCATGTCGAAGAAGACGTCGCCCGGCGAGGGCGCTGGCAGCAGGCCGAGCCCGAGCGCGTCCTCGGCTCGAGGAGATGCACGCGAATCTCACCCGTCCGCGTGCGACGGAGCTGGAGCGCGGCCTGGTCGCGGACCCGCTCGACCATCGGCGGCGCGAGCCGCGGCACCACGAGCGCCGGTGGCGACTCCGCGAGCGCGTGAGCGTCGTCACCTCCGCCGCGCCGAGCTTCTCGATCCAGTCGCGCCGTATCGAGGCGACCCGCGTGAGGTGGTCGTCGGCCTCCCACCGCGCCTCGCACGCCGTACGGAAGTCGCACCGGCTGCAGTGGTCGCACGGCCACGGGTAGGTCGCGGGTGGCTCCTCGACGTGCGCCCGGAGTCGCGTCTGCGCGCTGCGGAGATACGCCGCGACGTCTTCCGGCCGGAAGCTCTCGGTCTCCCCCGTGCCGAGCACCACGTGGAGCCGCTCCGGCATCCGGCCCTGGACGGCCGCGATCTCGTTCGCGTACCAGGCGAGCTGGAGCACGGCGGCCGGCTTCGAGCTCCGCGCAAGCTTGGTGTCGTAGGGCTCGTAGCTCCACGGGCCGAGGTCGGACGGCTCGTCGATCCGCACGACGAAGTCGGCGCGGCCGCGCCAGCCGTCCCGCGCGAACGTCGCCTGGTAGATCACCTCGGCGCCTCGACGCATCGCGTCGACCGTGGCTGCGTGCGCCTTCTCGAATGCGCCCGTTTCCTGCGGCAGCTCGATCTCGACGACGGCGTGACCCGCCGCCCGCAGCTCCTCGAGGTACGCGGCTTCGTGCGCGTCCCCCTTCTCCGCGATGAGCTCCGCGAGCTCCTCGCGGCCGTGCGGCTGCCGCCGCTCCCCCCGCGCGACCTCGAGCGCGAGCGTCGTCAGGTGCGGGCAGGCGAGGTGCGCCGATAGATCGGAGGGCGAGAGCCAGAGCGTGCCGTCGGAGCGCAGGCGCACACGACGAGTATCGACCTCCGACCGGCGAGGTCTTACGTCAGCGGATGCAGCGAACGTCGACGCCGACGTCGAGCTCGAGCCAGGCGCGGTCGGCGGTGATCGCGGGGAGATCGAGGCACCGCGCGACCGCAAGGCAGGCCCGGTCGGCCAGGGAGAGCCCGGTATCCCGCGTCGCCTCCCACAGGGCTCCGGTCGCGTCGGCAGCTTCGACGTCGAAGGCCTCGACCTCGATGCCGAGAGCTTCCACGGCCAACCGAACCGGCGCGGGCGGAAGTCCTCGAGCATCGAGCACTCCCGCGACCTCGGCCCAGTTGACCGTTGACATCACCGCCTGACCGAGATGTCGCTCGACCTCACTCGCCCCGGGCTCGTCCTGCAGAAGCGCGAGCACGGCCGACGCGTCCAGCACGACACGGCTCAAGACGGCCGCTCGCGCTCCCCGTCGATCCGCCGAGCCGCGAGGAGCTCGTCGACCAGGCTCAGCGTCGGCGGGACTGCCTCGCGCACGACCGCGCGGAGTCGCCGCAGCGCATCTGCGCGCGACTCGACGACGATCCTCCCGTGGTCGGCTCGAATGACGACGTCCGCGCCTTCCTCGAGTCCGACCTCGCGCCGGAGCGGCGCCGGCACGACGATGCGGCCCTTCGGCCCCACACGCACGCTGTAAATGAGTGACTCCACCCCACCATTGTGCCACAAGAACAGTTTTGTGTCACCTTCGTCTATTTGTGACACCTACGTCGCGTCAGCCGCCACCTCCACCGCTGCGATGTCGATCTTCCTCATCTCGAGCATCGCCGCCATCGCGCGCTGGGCGCGTGCCTCGTCCGGATCGCCGAGCAGCTCGAAGAGCCGCACCGGGACGACCTGCCACGAGAGGCCGAAGCGGTCCTTCACCCAGCCGCACGGCCCTTGCTCCCCATCGGCGGTGAGCGCGTCCGAGTAGCGGTCGACCTCCTCCTGGTCGGCGCAGTCGATCTGGAACGAGATCGCCTCGTCGAACGTGAACTCCGGGCCGCCGTTCAATGCGACGAACTCCTGGCCGTCGAGCTCGAAGCGCACGGCCATGACGGTGCCCGCCTCGCGCGGCCCCGCCTCGCCGTAGCGCGCCACGTCGACGATCCGCGAGTTCGGGAAGATCGACGTGTAGAACCGCGCGGCGTCCTCGCCCTGGGTGTCGAACCACAGGCACGGAGTGATCTTCGGCATGGCTGCTCCTCTCGTCGGCTCGAGTCAGTCTCCCCTATCCGACCGGCCGCCGGCCGCGAACTCATCGGCCGACGAGAACGGATGCGTCCGCGCCGCTCCCCCGAACGGCGCGGACGCGTCGTGCGAGGCGCCTACAGCGCGATCCGCGCAGCGATCGCGCTCGGACAGCCCCGCTGCACCAGGCCAACCGCCCAGTGCAGGTCGATGTCGGTGCGGAGCGCGACGTCCGCCGCGTCCGCGATGTCGTAGCCGGCGCGCAGGAGCTCGTCGAACCGCCAGCGCCGGATGACGTCGATCTCGGGGACGACAGCGTCCTCGAGCTGTGCCGCAGCCATCGGTTCCCCCTTCCCCCCATGAGCCGATGTGCACGTTGTGCCGAACGCGCCGCGGCGCGTATATCCCTCGATCGAGGGAAGCGGTGCCGCGGGCGCCCCCGCGGAGATCACGCGAAGTCGTGGACGAGAAGCGCCCCCACCGCGTGCGCGAGCCGGCGGTCGCCGGTGACGAGCGGCAGCCGGAGCTCGGCCGCGGTCGCCGCGACGAGCGCGTCCGCCAGGCGCGGGATCGCCCGGCGTGCGACGTGTCGCGCGGCGGCGTGCGCCGTCCCGAGCTCGGGCGGGGCGACGGCGATCCCGGGCGAGCGGAGGAGCCCGTCCGTCACCGAGACGGCGGGCGGCCCGAGCACGTAGGGACGCACGAGGAGCTCCGCGGCGCAGACGGCGGGGACGATGCAGGCCAGGTGGCCCTCCTCGACCGCGTCGAACAGGCTGTCGACGGTGGCGAGAATCGAAGGCGACGAGGATCGCTCGAGGCGGTACACGAGCGGTGCGGTGTCGCAGACGAAGGCACCCGCGGCGCGGACGGCGCTCAGAAGCGAGGCGCGGGCCACGGTCCCCGGAGCTCGTCGACGTACGCCTGCGGGTCGCCGCCGTACGCGCCGCGCAGGGGGTTGTCGTCCGAGTCGAGGAAGTCGCGCCACGAGCGCCCGCCGGTGCTCCCGCCACCCGCTCGACGAGCACTGCGCCGGGGCCGATGGGAATCGACACCACGCTGTCTCCCGGCTCGATCCCCGCGGCCCTCCGGGCCGTCGCGGCCAGCACGATCGTGCCGTTGCTACTGACGCGAGTTGGACGAGCCCTGCTCCGGGCTTCCTCGATCATGCGCTTCCAGGGTGCAACTCGATCTGCCACGACTGTGTTGTAGAAGTGTGCCGAATCTCGAACTCTTCGTCCACCGCGCCGTGAGCGTCAGCCTCAGCGCCGCACGACGACGAGCCGGTCGGCGCCCGACTCCGCGCCCCACACCTCGCCGGGCCGCCCGAGCAGCTGCCGCACGTCGGCGCCCGCGCGCAGCGGGACGCGCGTGAAGCGCCCTGTCGCCGGCGCGAAGCGCCAGATCCCGCTCCGCCCGAAGTCGGTCAGCCAGACGACGTCCTTGTCGTCGACGTAGACGGCGTAGGCCTGCGCCGGCCCCGGCACGTCCCACTCGCGCCACTTCTTCGTCGCCGGGTCGTAGCGGGCGACCTTGCCGGCGTTCCACTCGCTGACCCAGATCCGCCCCTTCGAGTCCGACCAGACCCGCCGTGCGCCCTGCCCCGGTGTCGGCGGCCGGATGACCGTCGCCTTGCCGGTGCGGACGTCGATCTCCGCGATGTGGCTGCCCGCGAGCGAGGCGTAGAAGACACGGCCCTTCGGCGTCGTCGTGATCCCGTACGGCCCGGCGCCGAGCGGTGCGCGGAAGACGCGCATCGCGCCGGTCTTCGGATTCAGGCGGCCGTAGATGCCGCTCTGGCCGGTGAACCAGAGAATCCCGCGCTTGTCGAACGTCGCGGTGTTGAGGTTCGCGTTGCCCGTCGAGGGGGGCAGCCGGTAGCCGCGAAAGGCGGAACTACCGGGCTCGACGCGGACGATCGCGTTGAGCCCGCCGTCGGTCACCCACGCGGCGCCGTCGGGCCCGACGATGACGCCGTGCGGCGCCGACCCCTCCCCGAGCGGGACCTCCGTCATCTGCCCCGTCGCCGGGTCGAGCCGTCCGAGCTTCCCCGTGGCCTGCGCGGTGTACCAGACCGTCCCGTCCGGCGCCGGCGCCACGTCGTGCGGGTGCGTGCCCGGCGGGACGGGGTACTCCTGGACGCGCGGGCCGGCCGCACCGCCCGCACCCTGGGCGAGAGTCGCCGCGACCGCGGCGACGACGGCTCCGGCGAACGCACGTGAGGACCGCATGTGTGCTCCTCCTCCGCAGACGAGCCAATCACGGTAGCGGGTCGCGCGTCGGCGTCGGTCTACGATCGACGGCGTGAGCGAGAGCCACCGCGTCTACTCCACCGCCGACGGTGACCTGCGCAAGCCGCCGGCCTCGGACGAGCGTCGTCGCGCCACGCCGCACGACGCCGAACGACGGCGTCGTGAGGGTCTCGCGCGAGACGAGCGGCCGCCGCGGCAAGACGGTGACGGTCGTCCGCGGCATCCCGCACCGCGACCTCACCGCCGTCGCGAGCGACCTCAAGCGCCTCTGCGGCTCGGGCGGCTCGGCCAAGGACGGCGTCGTCGAGATCCAGGGCGACCACCGGGCGAAGATCGTCCCGCGGCTCGAGGCGCAGGGCTACCGCGTGAAGCTCGCCGGCGGCTGACCGGCCTGGTGGCCCGAACACGGTGTCCGACTGCAAGTCGGACACCAACCGCCCACCGAGCGCAACTGGCCCCTCCCGTCAGGGGCCATGAACGAGGCGAGCTCGTCGCCGCCCAGGTCGACCCAGCGCAGCCCGCGGACGTCCGCGAACGCCCGGTCTGCCGAGACGAGCGCCTCGGCCTTCCGCCCGATCGCCGCGGCCGCAAGCACTGCATCGAATGCCCCCAGCGCCTCGTTGCGCTCGAAGAGGCGCAACCCGGCGAGAAGGCTCTCCTCCGACGGCTGCAGGAGCGGGCTCAGGAGGGTGACGTACGCGCGACCGACGGCCGCGGCATCAGCCCGGCCCCTGCGCCGCGCACGGACGTGAACCAGCTCCTGGATGGCTTCAACGGTCGTCGTCGCCTGGATCGACCCGTCCTCCACCGCCGCGACGATCGCGCGCGCATGCTCGCGCAGCGCGTGGTCGTCGCCGACCGCGTACACGAGCACCGTCGTGTCGAGGACGATCACGCGTGACGGCCGCGAAGCGCCTCGAGCTCGCGGCGCAGAGCAGCCGGCCGCGGAACGTCCATCGGCTCGGCCGAGAGGATCCGGCGAGCCGCAGCCCGACGCTCGTCCGTGGACGCCGGGATCGCCCGATCGAGCGCCTCGCGCACGACCGCTCCGACGGAGACGTTCCGCTCGGCCGCGTACGAGGAGAGGCGCTTCCAGCGTTGCTCGTCGAGCAGGACCTGGAGCCTCTTCTCAAGCATGTGCATACATTAGCATGTGTATACGCGGCGTAGTTGACCCCAAGCGCGCTCGAGACGACGGAGACCGCCGCACCGAGATCGAACGGGCTGTCGCCGCCGTGCCGGTTCGTTCGCGGCCCGATCGCGAGCCCCGCGCGGTGGTTCTCGGCAAGGAGCTCCTCCAGGCTCCCGGGCGGCGGCCGGGGCGGCATGTTCGGGGTGAGCACGCCGAAGCGGTTTCGGAAGCGCAGGCCGCCGGGCGAGTCGTCCTCGATCGTGTACCCGCCCTCGTGCACCAGCCGGTGGTGGTGGAAGCAGAGCAGCACGAGGTTCTCGAGGCTCGTCTCCCCACCGTGCGCCCAGTGGTGGCGATGGTGCGCCTGGAGGTGTCGCCGGCGCTCGCAGCCCGGGAAGCAGCAGACGTCTCCGTCGCGCGCCTCGAGCACGCGGCGAAGCGCGGGCGGCACCGTGCGCCGGCTGCGTCCGACGCTCACGGGCAGGCCGTCCTGCTCCACCTGCGCCACGACCTCCGCGTCGCAGCCCAACCGCCGCGCCGTTTCGGCAGGGATCACCGGGCCGTCCTCGAGCTCGGAGCGGCCGCGACCGTCGGACGTCAGCGCCGCAGCGTCGACGTGGACGACCAGTCGCGCGCGCTCGTCCCGATGCTCGTCGGACGATGGCGAGCGACGCCCCGGCGAGCTCGAGCAGCGCCTCGACGCCCACCGGGCGCGGAGGATCGAACGCGGGCGTGGCCGATCCTGCGCTTGCGTCGCCGTCGACTGCCGCGGCAGCCCGCTCCTCGCGCCGCCGCTCGACGACTGCGCTCGCGCGCCGCGTCCAGCGCCTTGACGAGGAGCGTGCCGTCCTCGGCAGGCGAGGCGGGCGCGCAGGTAGAGCGAGCCGTCTTCCTCGAAGTGGTAGTCGACGAACTCGAGCCGTGTGCGCCTCACGCGCATCGTCGGCCGTGATCCGCCGGAAGACGCGGAGCGCACGCTCGAGCTGCGAGGCCGTGAGCGCTCCCGCGAGCTCGATCAGCCGGTCCTCGGAGGAGGCCGTCGCCACCCGCGTCAGCGACGCGCACCTTGGTGAAGGTGAGCTCGCCGCGCGAGAACGCCGCCCGCATCACAGGCAGCTCCCGCAGAGCCTCCGCGACCCGCAGGTACTCGGAGGCCTCGCGACGCGTGACCCCGCAACGGTAGGCGAGGAAGCCGACGGGATCGTCGCTGTCGACGTCCTCGAAGTACTCCCACACGAGCTCGAGCCAGCGCGCGGTCGCAGCGCTCATGTGCGCCGACAGCCCCGCCAGCTCGTCCTCGCGCCGCATCTGCTCCTGCCACCGCGCGGCACGCCTCGCGTCCAATGTCTCGATCGTTGTCATCCTTGCCAACCAGACTACCGACCCCATCGGACGGACACATGTTCGTGCCGCGGGCGATCCGCGCGGACGAGGACGGTCGCGTCGAGGAACGACGCGCGGCGACCCGCAGCGAGTCGAGCGCCTACTCGGCGACGGCGAGCGCCGCCCGCACCGACAGCTCCGGCCCCTCGAACCGGACGTCGAGGCACCCGAGCACCCGCCGGAGGAGCGAGACCGCGGCGGTGTTCTCGGTCGCGACGAGCGCCGTGACCTCCGTGATCCCTGCGGCGCGCGCGTCGGCGAGCAGCTCCGCCGTGAGCGCCGACCCGATCCCGCGCCGCTGGTGCTCGTCGGCCACCTCGAACGCGATCTCGGCGCTCGCCCCGTCGCGCACGAGCCGCGCGATCGCGATCGGCCGGGCGTGCCCCTCGAGGTACCCGACGAGGACATGGCGCGTGTCGTCGACGCGCGCGAGCGCCTCGAGCTCCGCGGGGCTGAGGGACGGCTTCGGCCCGTTGAAGCGCGTCCGCCGCGACTGCTCCCCGAGCCGCTCGAACACGGCGACGACGGTGTCGACGTCCCCGTTTCGCAGCGGCCGGACGACGAGCCCGGGCCCGCGCCCGAGCGGCAGGAACCGCGTCGGCATCGTCACCAGGCCCTCGGCACGGTCGGAGGAGCCTGTCGCCGGCGGCGTCTCCTCCATCAGCGTGGGCACGATCGACCGCCCACGCACCCGCAGCGCGACGTACGGCAGCGTCGAGGCGAGGAGCAGCCCGCCGAACGCGACCGCGAGCAGCGGGAAACCGCCGAGCGCGAGCGCGGCGCCGCCCGCGAGCGAGCCGACGAGGTACCCGAGCTGCGTGGTGACCGCGCGCGCCGCGGCGACCTCGCGCCCGAGGTTCCCGGCGACCGAGAACCCGTAGACGGTGCCCGACACCGTCCTCGTCGCGACCATCGCGCCGCTCACCGCGAAGACGACGAGCGTGAACGCGACGGCGGGCGTGAACGCCCACATCAGCCCGACGGCGACCGCCCCGAGGACGCTCGTCGCGAGCATCGTCGACCGCGCCCGATCGGGCGCTCCGCGTCCCGCCCGCTGGTTCCCGAGCAGGTAGGCGACCGCGACCGCCGCGAGTGCGACGCCCGTCGCCGTGGTCGACATGCCGTACTCGTCCGTGAGGAGCGCGCCGCAGTAGACGAGCGTGCCGGCCCAGGCCGAGGTCGCGAGCAGCTCGCCGAGCGCCCAGCGGCGGGGCGCCGAGCGCCGGAGCAGGCCGCGCAGCGACGCCTCGGCGCGCGGAATCGGCACATCGCGCGGCCGCCCGGCCGCAGCGAGCCCCGCGAGCAGGGCCGCGGGGAACGGCACCGTGAGGAACGCGAGCCGCCAGTCGACCTCGGCGACGACGCCGATCACGGGCATCCCCACGATCCAGGCCGCGGGCGGCCCGGCAAACATGTGCGCGACGACCCGCGTCCGGCGCTCCGGCTCGCTCCACGCCGCCGACGCGGCGACCGCCGCCGTCAGGAGCATCGAGATCCCGGCCCACATCGGCACCTGCGCGAGCCCGAGCAGGACGAAGGACGGCGAGGCTGCGCTCGCGACCGACCCGAACGCGACGAGCGCGCTCCCCGCTCCGAGCAGCGCGCGCGGCGAGAACCGAACGAGCGAGCGCGCGGCGACGAGCGCGACGACGGCTGCGAGCGGCGCCGCGACGATCCGGAGCTGACCGGCGGTCGCGATCGAGACTCCGAAGTCGTCGGCGATGTCCCTCAGGATCGGCGACAGCACGAGCACGCCCGACTGGCTCGCGAACAGCGCGAGGAACAGCACGAGCGACGGCGACGCGAGCCGGTCGCGGGGCAGTGCCGGCGCCGGGGCGAGGGTTGTCGAATGGGGCCGGGAGGCCATGCGTCGCACACTGACCGGCGCCGCGGCCCGCGCGGGTGCGGGCCGCACGAGAGCTGCGGGCGGACAACCGAACGCGCCGTCCCCCGCTCGCAGCCCGCGCCGTCGAGCCTCTTCGGCCGCTGGCCGTAGACTCGATGCGTGCCCGTCGTGTGCGCCGACTGTGGAGCCGAGCAGTCCGCGGAGGCGCGGTTCTGCAGCGCATGCGGCGCGGCGCTCTCACGCACGTGCCCCGCCTGCGGGACCGAGCAGCCGGCCACGGCAGCGTTCTGCTCGAGCTGCGGGACCGCGCTCCGGGACGCGACGACCACCCCGCCACCCCCGGCAGGCGACCGCCAGGAGCGCCGCGTCGTCACCGTCCTCTTCGCCGACCTCTCGGGCTCCACGGCGCTCGCCGAGCGGCTCGATCCCGAGGACCTCCGCGAGCTCCAGGGCGAGCTCTTCGGGCTCGTCAACGGCGAGGTCGAGCGGTACGGAGGCACGACCGAGAAGTTCGTCGGCGACGCGATCCTCGCCGTGTTCGGGATCCCGCAGGCGCACGACGACGACCCGGAGCGCGCCGTCCGCACCGCGCTCGACGTCCAGGCGCGGTTCGGCGCGTTCGCCGCCCGCGTGCGCGATCGCCACGGAGCCGACGTCGGCCTCCGGATCGGCATCAACACCGGCGACGTCGTCGCCGGGCGGGAGGCGGCCGCGCGCGGCGACCTGATGGTCAGCGGCGACGCGGTCAACGTCGCTGCCCGCCTGCAGCAGCATGCGGAGCCCGGGTCGGTGCTGGTCGGCGCGCGGACGCAGTACGCCACGAGCAGGTCGATCGCCTACGAGCGGGCGCCCGACGTGGCCGCCAAGGGCAAGGCCGAGCCGGTGGCGGCGTGGGTCGCGCGGGCCGCGATCGAGGAGCCTGGCGCGCGGGGCGTTGCGGGTCTCTTCGCGCCGCTGATCGGCCGCGACGAGGAGCTCGACGTGCTCGGCGCCGTCGCGCGGCGGGTCGAGCGCGACCATGTGCCGCAGCTCGTGACGGTCTTCGGCCAGGCCGGCGTCGGGAAGTCCCGCCTCCTGCGCGAGCTCGTCGAGCGCCTCCCGCACACGCTCGTCCTCCGCGGACGCTGCCTTCCCTACGGCGAGGGCATCACGTACCGGCCGCTCGCCGAGGCGGCCAAGGCGCGCGCGGGGATCCTCGAGACCGATCCGTCGGACGCCGCGCTCGCGAAGCTCCGCGAGACCGTCGGGCGGGACGTCCCCGAGCACGCGGCACGCGTCCTCGAGGCGTTCGCCTGGACGATCGGCCTCTCGATGCCCGACGCGGGCGCGGTCGGCGAGGACGTGACGCCGCGGCTGCACGAGGCCTGGCGCCGCTACCTCGACGCGCTCGGGCGCGACCGGCCGACGATCCTCCTCGTCGAGGACATCCACTGGGCCTCCGACCAGCTGCTCGACCTGCTCGAGCACCTCGCGGACACGCTCGCGGGCACGTCCGTGCTGATCGTCTGCGCCGCGCGGCCGGAGCTGCTCGAGTCGCGGCCGAGCTGGGGCGCCGCGAAGCAGAACGCGACGGCGTTGACGATCGGCCCGCTCGACGGCGCAGAGGCAGAGCGACTCGTCTCGGAGCTGCTCGGGCGCGACAGCACGCCCGAGCCGGTGCGCCGACGCGTGCTCGCGAGCACCGAGGGCAACCCCTTCTTCGTCGAGGAGACGCTCCACATGCTGATCGAGCGCGGGGCGATCGAGCGGCAGGGCGACGCCTGGCGGCCGACCGGCGTCTTGGGCGACGTCCCCCTTCCCGACTCCGTCCACGGGGTGATCGCCGCGCGCCTCGATCTCCTCGACGACGACGCGCGCGACGCCATCCGGCGGTGCGCCGTCGTCGGCCGTGTGTTCTGGCCCGAGGCGGCGGACGTGCGCGAGCAGGTGGTCGCCGGGCTCGCGCCGCGCGGGCTCGTCGCCGAGCACCAGACGTCGTCGATGGCGGGCCTCCGCGAGTTCTCGTTCAAGCACGCGCTCACCCGCGACGTCGCGTACGCGTCGCTGCCGCGGCCCGAGCGGCGCGAGCTGCACCGGCGCGTCGGCGAGTGGCTGCTCGAGGTCGCGCCCGACCGCGGTGTCGAGACGGCCGAGCTTGCGGCGTACCACTACGCGGAGGCGCTGACGTACGGGGAGACGAGCCCCGTCGTCTCGCGACGCGCGTCCGAGCTTCTGGCGACGGCCGGGCTCGCCGCGCTCCAGCGCGGCTCCTACGGCGACGCGCGCCGGCAGCTCGACCGCGCGGCCGAGCTCGCCACCGACGACGACACGCGGGCCGTCGCGGAGCTCCTGCTCGGACGGCTCGAGGCGACGGTCGGCGGGCCCGACGAGGCCCTCCACCATCTCGATCTGGCGCTCTCGCTCGCGCAGCCGGACGACGTGACGCTCCGGGCGGACGCCCTCAGCTGGCGATCGCGCGCGCTCTGGCTCTCGGGGCGTTGGGACGAGGCCCTCGCCGTCGCGACGGAGGCCGTCCGGACGCTCGAGGGCGAGCCCGACTCGCCGCAGCGCGCGCGGGCGCTCGCGCGGCGCTCGCAGCTCGCGATGCTGCGCAGCGACCCCGACGCCGTCCAACTCGCCGAGGAGGCGCTCGCCGTCGCCGAGCGGGTCGGCGACGCGTTCGGCGCTGTCAACAGCCGGATCAACCTCCAGTCCGCGCTCGCGATGACGGGGCGCACCGCGCCCGACCCGGAGGAGGTGCTCGGAATCGTCGACGACGCGATCGCGATCGGGGCGGCCGAGGAGGCGTACCGCGCGCTCGCCAACTTCCTCTGGAACTCGGTCGGCTACATCCCGGTCGACGACGTCGTGCGCGTCCACGCGGAGGCGGCAGAGAAGCTACGGGATCTCCCGCGACCCGCCGCGATCGGGCTCTACGTCGAGCTGTCGCTCGCGATCATGCAGCTCGTGCCCGCCGGCCGCTGGGACGAGGTCGACGAGATCCTCGCGACGATGGAGAGCGCGCGGAGGCTGCCCACCGCGCGCCTCGTCTGGCTGGGCCTCACGGCGCAGCTCGCGACGCGGCGCGGCGACCTCGACGCGGCGGAGGAGCACCTCGGCGAGCTCCCGTTGATGGCGCTCGCGAGCTCCGAGCCGCAGCGGATCGTCCCGATGGTGTGCGCCTTCGCGCCCTGGGCGCACCTCGCCGGGCGGCGCGACGAGCTGCGCCGGGTCGTCGCCGACTCGGTCGAGGCGGTGCGCGGCCGCTGGTCGGGTGTGATCAGCGCCCTCCCGCTCGTCCGCACGCTCCACGCGGCCGGCGAGGCCGAGCTGCTCGACCGCGTGATCGAGTCGATGACGCCGTCCGCGGGGATCACGCTCGGCGGGAAGGCGGCCACGAGCCTCGCCGCCGCGCAGGGCCTCGTCGCGCTCCGCGAGGGCGATGCAGAGCGGGCGCGTCGAGCTCCTCGAGCGCGCCGTCGCCGCCGAGCGCGCGCTCGGCTACGCGTTCGACGCGGCGGCGCTGGAGCTCGATCTGGCGGAGGCGCTGGAGGCGGCTGGTGAAGGCGGGCGGGCGGCGGCTGTGCGCGGCGGCGCGGAGGTGTTCATGGCGTCGCTCGGCTGCGTCAACCCGTTGTGAGCACGCTTCGGCCACCGCCCGCCGGACGGGTACAACCCACGTCGTGGCCACGCGATCGGTCCGCCTGACGAGCCCGGATCGTGTCCTCTTTCCCGACGAGGGGATCACGAAGCGGGACCTCTTCGAGTACTACCGGGCAATCGCGCCCGTGCTCGTCCCGCACCTGCGCAACCGGCCGTTCACGATGAAGCGCCGGCCCTACGGACTGGCCGGCGAGGCGTACTTCCAGAAGCAGGCGCCGAAGGGGATGCCGGACTGGATCCCGACGCGCACCTTCCGCACCGTCCGCCGCGGCGGCGAGTCGCGGATGGTCGACTTCCCGCTCGTCAACTCACCGGAGGCGCTGCTGTGGATGGTGCAGATGAACTGCATCGACATGAACGCCTGGTACTCGCGCGTCGACAAGCCGCACCGCCCGGACTTCGTGCTCTTCGACCTCGACCCGCCCGAGCTCGATCCACCCGACAGCGGCTTCACGCTCGCGATCCGCGTCGCCCACCTGATCCGCGAGGAGCTCGAGCGGCTCGACCTCGAGTCGCATGTCAAGACGAGCGGCGCCGACGGGATCCACGTCCTCGTCCCGATCGGGCGCCGAGCGAGCTTCGAGCAGACCTACGCGTTCGCGGAGCGCGTCGCGCGCGGGCTCGAAGAGCGGCACCCAGGGCTCGTCACGACCGAGTGGCTGAAGCGCAAGCGCGAGGGCGTGCTCGTCGACCACCGCCAGAACGCGCGAGGAAAGACGATCGCCTCCGTCTACTCCGTGCGGCCGAAGCCGGGCGCACCCGTCTCGACCCCGCTCCAATGGGAGGAGCTGACCGAGGAAGTGACTCCACGGCACTTCGGGATGCGCGAGGCGCTCGAGCGCGTCGAGCAGCACGGCGACCTGTTCGCGCCCGTGCTCGCGGGCGGCCAGGCACTCGGGCGGGCCCTGAGGAAGATCGGCTAGGCCTGCCCGGCCGTCGCCGCCGGCGCAACGGTTCGGATCGCAGAACAGAGACGGTGCGCCGCCGCTGGTCCGAGGTGATCAGCGCCCTCCGGCTCGTCCGCATGCTCCACGCCGCGGGCGAGGGCGAGCTGCGCGATCGTGTGATCGAGTCGATGGCGCCGGCCGGGGCGTCGCGCTCGGCGGGAAGGCCGCGACGAGCCACCTTGCCGCGCAGGGGCTCGTCGCGCTCCGCGATGGCCCACGCCAGTCGGGCGGTCGAACTCCTAGGGCGCGCCGTCGCCCCGAGCGCGCGCTGGGCTACGCATTCGATGCGGCTGTGCTCGAGCTCGATCGGGCGGAGCGTTGGAGGCGCGTTGCTCCGCGCCTGGTGGCTGACCATGAGGTCTTTCTGCAAGAACACCGGTTGAGGCCTGTGCCCATCGGGGCTTCCGTTGTCTCCCCGAGCGGCGGAATCGCCGGCGGAACACCGCCACGGGGAGCGGGCCGACAGGGCTTTCGAGCGAGAAGCAGGTGGAGGACGTCGCCTTCGAGTTGTTCCGCCGAACGAAGGGAATTGTCCTTGCGGCGTATTCCGCCCAGAACGTCGATCGGCTGGTCTCGCTCTACCGAGCGGCGAAGCGCGCCGCTCGGCTGCTTGTGCTCGACCTGTACGGCGCAACAATCGCGGCCGCGCCATCATCCGGTCGGACGACAACAGTCGCGCCCTGGCCGACTACCTGCGCGAGCTATCCGCAGGCGTCGCCTCGGGTGCCATCGATCCCGGCGGCGGAGGCCAGATCACCGTGGACGTGCTCGGCCGCTACCGGTTCGAGCGAGACGTGCTCCCTCGGAACCCGCCGCCGAATCTCAAGGTCATGTTCAGGACCGTTCACGGCTCGAAGGGCCTCGAAGCAGACTTCGTCGTGGTCCCGGGCCTGACCACAGGGATCTACGGGTTTCCGTCCACTATCGCCGACGATCCCGTCCTAGACATAGCGATGCCCGAACCGGAGGAGTTCGAGCATGCCGAGGAGCGGCGGCTCTTCTACGTCGCCCTCACGCGCGCCCGCCGCAGCGTGGCACTCATCACTCCGCCTCAGCGGACATCGCCTTTCCTCATCGAGCTACTCCAAGACCCGAACGTGCTCGTCGACGGTGCGCAGCTGGAACAGGTCGAGGTCTGCGCAGTGTGCAACAAGGGGGTAATGGTCAAACGGCAAGGCAAGTTCGGGCCGTTCCTAGGCTGCTCCAACTTTCCGGCCTGCACCAACACGCGGAACCCCTGACGAGCCCCACCCGCGGCGGCCGCACGAGGTGCACGGGGCTCCTCAACGTCCGTCTGCTGTCGGACACTCGTCTGGATGCAGGGCGCTAGATGATTGATGCCACGGGTTAGGCGGTGTAGTCGGCGATGGCGCGGCTGGGGCGGCCGAGTTGGTGGTTGAGGCTGATGCAGGCGGCGAGCGCGAGCAGGCGGGTTGCGATGCGGGCGCAGAGGTTGCGTGGGGTGCGGGCGCCGTGGCGTTCGAGGGTGAGCAGGTCTTTGCAGGTGCAGAAGACCGATTCGATCCGCTGCCGGATCGGCGCGAGATGGAGCCGTGGTCTGCGGCTCGTCGTTGCGGGCGGGGCGGACGATGATGCGCGCCGAGCGCGGCGACGGCGGCTGCGAACTCGCGGCCGGCGTAGCCCTTGTCGCAGACGATCGTCTCGCCGCCGCGGAGCGCCCGCGGCGAGCAGTGGCAGCGCGACCTCGCGTTCGGGACGGTCGGCGGCGACGAGCGCGGCCGCGCGCGGCGTGCCGTCGGGGGCGCAGACCAGGTGCAGTCGCATCCCCCAGAACCAGCGGGAGTGGCTCTTGCGAGTAGCCGTAGCCGCAGACCTCGGCCAGCTGCGAGCGGCGGGCGGTCTCGAGCGAGCGGCCGCACTCGACCGGGGTCGAGTCGAGCAGCACGAGATCGTCGCTGGCGCCGGGGCTCTGCGCGGCGAAGACGCCGATCAGCCACTCGATCGTCTCGGCCAGCCGCGCGCGCCGCTTGTGCAGCGCGTCCTGGCTGGGCAGCTGCGGGAAACAGATGCCCGAGCTGCCGGCGCGCGGCCCGCAGGAAGCGGCGGTCGCTCGGGATCCCCATCAGCACCTGCGCGACACACAACGTGACGATCTCCGCGTCGGTCAGCTTGCGCCGCGCGTTGCCCGGCCGCTCGGGCAGCAGGTCGTCCGCCGTGCAATAGACGCTGATACAGAGCAGGTCGAGGTCGGCGCGCATCGTGGCCTCCAGGTCGACGTTGCCTTGGCAACGCCGACTTCGACCTGCTCACCCTGGTCCCTGCGCCACGAAACCCGTGGCATCAATCATCTAGCGGCGACGAGGCAGCTGTCGTCTGCGTCTGCGACAAGCGCGAAGGCGCCACCTGTGCAAGAGCTACGCCTCCGCCACCGCTTACCTGCGATCTCCACCCGACGGCTCAGAAATCGCCTAGACGCCGCGCTGCACTGCGCCTTGCTGGCTGGGGTATTTGCATCCCCAGGATCGACGCTCTACCCGACCTCCTGGGTCGGCACCAAGAACAACTCGGCCGCTTGCTCGTCGGCCAACCGATCCGCAGGCCAGCTCAAAGAAGATCGAAGAGCACGCAACGAGGCCCATGAGTACTCCGTCGGCACGGTTCAGCTCGACCGGCCTCGCTATGCAGCTGCGACGCTTCGGGCGGTTTCGAACAACGCCTCTGGCATAGGCACCGGTAGCCGCCAGGTGAACGCCACAGGACGCTCGCCCGTCGGTGTCTCGACGTACTCGGCGGGACCTAGGAACGTGAACGGTTGAGTCCCGAGCTCGAAGGTCTTGCGTTCGCGTACGAACAGGAGGATCCGCGTGTCCTCGAGATCGATGGTTGATGTACCGCTGGACGGTTGGCTGTCGTGGTGTCTGGCGAGATTGGGACTCCCAGTGGAACAGCTCGCGATTGATCGCGTAGTCGCGGTACATAGTCGTCGGCGAGTAGTCGCGCTCGGCCTTGTGGAGGTCGACGAAGAACACGTCGCTCTTTGCCTGCGGCACCCAAAGGATGCCGCCCTGAGTCACTTTCGGTTTCACGCCTTCGCCGAACGCCGAGCGCTGCGACGACTTCCTGGCGGGAGTAGCGCGCGTGGAGCGTTAGGGCGATCTCGCTCGGCAGGAGTGACGGCGATGCCGGCGTGTTCGACCGCTGGTCGATGACGTCGAGCATCTGGAGGAGTTCGGTCGCGGATTGCGTCCTCGCGCCAGAGGGCTTCGAGGAAGTCCGCGAGGTTCTCGTGACCGGCGGTGCCGGAGCCGAGCCCCCAAGCGAGCATCGTGATCAGGCGCTTGCGACGTTCATCGAGGTCACGCTCGCGCGGCGGTCTACTCTCGAGGATCTGTTCGCGGTAGAACGCGACTCGCTCGGGATCGTCCATGTGCGTCAGTCGAGCGAGCGCTTTCAGCGTGCGCGCTTCGAGCGTCGGGTCGGCGGGGGGCGCAGTCGTCCGGCCGGCGTCGCGGCGCAGTCGCGTCCAGCTTCCGCCGCGGTAAACGTCCTCGAGTCGATGATCGTGGCGATCAAGGAACTCGCCGAGTTGAGTACTGTCCGGCTCCGCGCGGAGATCGGCGACGAGCGTTGCCCAGCGCGAACGGCGAACGGCCGCCCGGAGGTTGTCGAGCACGATCTCACGACTCTGGCGGTCAAGGTCGACGGTGCACCCGGCCGGCAGAAACGGGAAGTCGGCTGCGACTTGGTCGATGATTGGGCCGCGACGGGTGTCAACGATCGCCTGCAGCCGATCTTCGAAGCGAAATTCGCGACGGTGCTGGCCGATCAGGTCGATGACCGTGAGGTGACTCTTGCCGGTAGCGCGGCGCAGGCCGCGTCCAAGCTGCTGGGTGAATACCGTCGCTGACGCTGTCGGCCGAAGCAGGAGGACGCAGTCAACGTCGGGCACGTCGACGCCCTCGCCGAGAACCTCGACGGAGAACACACAGCGGAGCCGACCTGCCCGCAGAGCCGAGAGTTGCCGGTCACGCTCATGCTGGCGGATCGTCCCCGGTGAGCGCAACGCTCTCCAGTCCGGCCTGCGGTGAACTTCAGTGCCATGTAGCGTGCGTGCTCCTTGGAGACGCAGAAGCCGAGCGCGCGCATCGTGCCGGGATCGAGCACGATCCGCTCGACCGCCTCCAGAAGCTTCGCGACGCGAAGATCGTCGTTGGACAACAGGTTGCTGAGTTCGTCGAGGACGTAGCCGCCGCGCCGCCATGTGATTTGGCTCAGGTCGGTTCCGTCCGCGACGCCGAAGTACTGGAACGGAACGAGGAAGCCCTGGTCGATCGCCTCCCAGAGGCGCAGCTCGACGGCGACCCGTTGGTCGAACCAACTCGTAACGTCCCGTCCGTCGAGACGCTCCGGCGTCGCGGTCAGCCCCAGTAGCTCTCGAGGCGAGAGATGATTGAGCAACCGGTCGTATGTCGCCGCCGCCGCGTGATGGAACTCGTCGACAACGAGAACATCGAATGTGTCCGGGGCGATCTGCTCCAGTCGCGCCTCCTGCAGCGACTGGATCATCGCGAAGACGTGCCGTCCTTCCGCGATCCGGCCCCCACCATGAACCTCTCCGAAGGCGCCGTCGCGCAGGACGGCCCGGTAGGTCGCCAGCGACTGCCTGAGGATCTCCTCGCGATGGGCAACGAACAGCAGGGACAGGTCGCCATGCTGGTGGACAAGCTGCCTGTAATCGAGCGCAGCGACGACGGTCTTGCCTGTCCCGGTCGCGGCAACCACGAGATTCCGGTGACGGTCGTGCCGCTCGCGCTCGATTGTCAACGCGTCCAGCATTCGCTGTTGGTGTGGGTACGGCCGCACGTCAAGACCCGCGAAGGAGATCGTCGAGGCCTCCCCGAGCGAGCGGCGGTCGAATTCCCGCAGCGCCTGCTCCAGCTCTTCACCGTTGACGTTTGGTTGGTAGGGCTCGAAGTGCTCTGACTCCCAGTGGCTCTCGAACGTCATCCGGATCCGGTCGATCACGTGCCCAGCGTCGATAGAGGACAGGCGCACGTTCCACTCGAGCCCGTCAAACAGTGCGCTGTGCGAGAGGTTCGACGAGCCCACGAACGCTGTGGTCAGCCCGGACGCACGCTCCAGCAGCCATGCCTTGGCGTGCAGCTTGGTCGTCCGCGCGTCGAACGCAACCCGCACGTCGGCGCCAAGCGACACGAGCTCGTCGACAGCCCGCTTCTCCGTCACACCCATGTACGTCGTCGTGATCACTCTGACTCGGCCGCCGCGCCCAAGAACATTCCCAAGCGCCTCGCGAAGATGGCGCACGCCCGACCAGATCACGAACGCGCACAGCAGATCGACCGAGTCGGCGCTCGCGAGTTCGGCCCGGAGCTCGGAGCCGATGTTCGGCTGCCCGACAGCGTTGACGAGCAGATCACTCTGGCTGAACGGCGTCGCCGGCAACGGCGGCAGCGGAACCACGTCACCAAGCGGGGATCGACCCCTGATCCCCTGAAGCACTCGAGCTGGTAACGCGACCTCTGCATCGCCACCGGCGCCGGGCGCAAACCTCCGGATGATCTCGTTGACCGTCCGAGCCTGCACGTCGGCGGCAGCCCCCTCGACGCGCAACTCGCGCCGCAACTCGTCCATCGCGTACCTCGCGAGACGATCAGGCGCCTCAGCGGCATCCAACGGAGACTCGTCGAGCACTTCTGCGCCGACTGCAGCCAGCTCACGCTCGAGCGCACGCGTGATCAGATGGTCGCGCGGGCCTGGATCCGTCGAAGTCATCCGTCGATCATCGCGCACGCCACACAGGAGCCGCGCCAGCTACGAGATCACGCCATCCGACCCGCGAAGGAAAGCACCTCGGCCGGAGGTGTCCGACTGAAGTCGGACACTCGAGCGCTGGCCGACGGCTCTTGCTATTCGCGTGTCGTGTCCAGGAACCGGCGCAGGTGGCCGGCGAACGTCTCGCGGTGGGCTCGCGTGACGTGATCCGGTGCCCGGCGACGCGGACCACTTCGACCGTCCGCTGACGTCGCGGAGGCGTTCCTCGTCGCCCGTCGAGAAGGCGGCGCCGGCCGCGTCGTCCGCCGCGACGACGCCCACGGGCAGCGCGACCGGGGTACGGGTACTGCGCCGCGGCGAAGGTCGAGCCGTCCAGTGGGCCGTCGATACACCCGAGCGGATCTCCATGGCCCATCACGAGCAACGGATACACGGTTGTCAGAGAGCATCTTCGCTTTAGCCACCCATCGCCTCTGCAGACGCTCGATTTGCCTCGGCGTCGAATTTCGATCGGGGATCTCCTGCCGCGCGGCACGAACCGATCCACAATGTCAGGCCGGAGATCGCCCGCAGTACTCGATGCTCAACGCAGCGGTCGTCTCATCTCTCAGCCCGTAGGCCGCCAGCGTCGTGTGGACCGACGCCCGGTGCCCGACCCATACCCCGCCACGGCCCTGGCGGGCATAGCGCCCAGTGTTCACGGTCTCGACGAGCCCGTAAAGCATCCTCAGAAGGTCGCGTCGTTCCGCACGAGCGCGCCGCGCCGGGCGTGCTCGGCGTCCCGTTCGCTTGCCGAAGCGTCTTCTCGCGAGGAGAATCGCTACAACCGATACGAGCGTCGCAGACCGCAGCGCGGCTGCGACGACTACGTAGTCGATCCAGTCGCGGTCACCGACGGTCCGTTCCCGGAGACCCAAGGAGGTCATCGGCGGCTTCGCAATCGTCGATGTGCCCTCACGCGAGGAGGCGCTCGAGTGGGCCTGCCGAGATCGCCGTCGCCTGCCGTTGCGCGCAGGAAGTACGGGAACTCATGCCTGACCCGCCGGGGCTCGAGCAAGATGTCCCTCCGGCGCGGTCGACGCCTCAACCTGAACCTGCCCGCTAGGAGGCCTGCCCAGCCTGGTCACTGGCAGTACGCGCCAAGCAGACGGCGAGGTTGACCTGCGCACGACCGACGCGATGTAGGGGCGGCAGTTCCTCCGCTAGCCACTGCCGACTTCGAGTACGACCTTGCCCCGCTTGCCTGGGGCCGCAACCCGCTCGAACGCCGCCTGGGCCTCCGTGAGCGGGAAGACCGAGTCGACTTCCGGGCGAAGCTCGCCCGCGTCCACCAACGCGGCCAACTCCAGCAGTTGCTCGTGGTCGGGTTCGACAACGAAGTAGGTCGCGCCCTGCACCTCGTCTACGATCGTGACCACGCGCCCGCCGGCGGGTATCTCGCCGCCACGAGTGTCGAAGACCAGGTCGACCGGCCCGCTCTCTACGACCTCTGCGCCGGCGTGTCGCGCTAGCTGGACGGCGACATGCCCACTCCGCCCGACGCGCCCGTGACTAGCACCCGCTCGCCGCGGGCGAGCCGACCGTGCACGAACAACGCTTGCCAGGCGGTCAGCCCGCCCATCGGCAGCGCCGCAGCCTCAACGTGGCTCAGTCGCGCCGGCTTCGGCGCAAGCGCCCGCGCCGGAACAAGGGCGTACTCGGCGGCCACGCCATCGCGATCGAACGGCGTCAGCGCATAAACCTCATCACCGCTGTCGACGACGACGCCCGAAAGCTCGTGACGACGGAATCGCCGGCAGTCGATCGACCGCCCACTCCAGCTCGCCACGCGTAATCGCCGCCGCATGTACGCGCACCAGAACCTCGCCCGGACGAGGCGATGGCGCCTCGATCTCCTCAACGTTCAAGCCGTCTCGGTGCAGGCGTACCGCTAGCACTGGCGCTCCGCTTCTACCGCAGTTGGACTTCGGCTGTCATGAGACTTCGCGCTGCGACGTCCACGTCATTGCTCCTGACTCAACGCCATGAACACCTTAAGCGAGCTGGCCCGCCACGTCCGCCGCGCCTACGGGTTTGCGACCGCGACCCCTCGAAATGCGCCAGCGTGCTGTCGGTTGACGACCACAGGCGACGTGGCGGCCGCGACGTGCACACGCGCGGCACAGTCGAGCTCGGTCTGTCACCCGAATTCTTCAGGCGACCTCCTGGTTGCGTCCCACGGTAGACCTCGAACCCAACTGACTCCTGGGTCTTACCAGCGACCTGCCTGGGCGAACGCGTAGTCAACCGAGTCGCCCTCGTAGTCAACCTCGCCGACCCCCGACTGGGAATGTCGGTGCACGGCGGGCTGGCCTCCCCTCACACCCTCCCCCGTCGCGACGTTGGTCGGCGTGGGGCTGGTCGCGGGGTTCCCGCAGTTCTTCCCGGTTAGGATCGACGACTCGCATCACACGCCCTACAACGAGGAGATTCGATGAGCGGCAAGCCGAAGTGGCAGGTCGCGCGTCTCGACGACATCGAGCGGCGCGGCAGGGACATCCCGGTGCGCGAGCACCTCGGAATCCACGCATTCGGAATCAACGCCTTCACGCCCGGCGAGGATGGCACGCTGGTCAACGAGCACGACGAGTCCGGCACGGGCCATGAGGAGCTGTACCTAGTGCTCGACGGGAACGCGACCTTCGAGATCGACGGGGAGACGGTGGACGCGCCCGCGGGGACGTACGTCTTCGTCGCGCCGGAGTCGCGGCGGAAAGCGACCGGGGACGGAACCGTCCTTGCGATCGGAGCCGCTCCCGGCGAGGCGTACCAGGCCGTCGACTGGGGTGAAGCGTGGTCGTTCCACAACGAGTCCATGAAGGCCTACAGCGAGCAGCGCTACGCCGACGCGCTCGAAGCGGTCCGCGCCGGCCTCCAGCACACACCGGACCACCCAGGCCTCCATTACAACTACGCGTGCTTCGCGACGCGCGCGGGCGACACGGGCGACGAGACGTTCGACCACCTCCAGCGGTCCGTGGAGCTGTTACCGCGGTTCCGGGAAGACGCGCGCAAAGACGACGATTTTGCCGCCGTACGCGACGACCCGCGGTTCGAGGAGGCTCTTCGCTGAGAGCCCAGGTTCCACCCCGACAAGCCGGGAACCAACGTCGGTCCCACCCCGATGCCAATGGTGATCGTGCCGGAGCCTGGTGCCAAGCGCAGCGGGGCTATCGTGCGTCGATGCGCGAGGTCCTTCCAGGCGTCTTTCACTGGACGACGCTACATCCGCGCATCCACATCGACGTGTCGTCCTACTGGCTCGATCGTGCCGGCGTGGCGATCGACCCGCTGGTGCCGTCGGAGCGTGGGCTCGAGTGGTTTGCCGAGCGCACGAGCAGCCCGAAGGCAGTGCTTCTCTCGAACCGCCACCACTACCGCGACAGCGCCTGCTTCGTCGAGGCGTTCGGCTGCTCCGTGCACTGCAACCGCGCCGGCCTCCACGAGTTCAGCCACGGCGAGGCCGTCGAAGGGTTCGAACCAGGGGACACGCTGCCCGGTGGCGTACTGGCTTGTGAGGTAGGTGGCATCTGCCCCGATGAGACAGCGCTCTACCTCCCCGAACAGCGTGCCGTCGCCCTCGCCGACGGCGTAGTCCGCGGTCGACAGGGAAGCCCGCCTGGCTTCGTTCCCGACAGTCTGATGGACGACCCTCCCGGTACCAAGCGCGCCCTGCTCGCTGCCTACGCGCGCCTCCTCGACCAGCTCGACTTCGAGCACCTCCTCCTTGCGCATGGCGATCCCCTCATCGGAGATGGTCGCGCGGCGCTGCAGGAGCTTGTCGCGAGCGGCGGGCAAACCGCATTCGAACTCGACAGCTGAGCCGCCGCTTACTCGGGGACGCGGGCAGTCTCGGCGCACGCGCACCTACCCGTGAGGCCATGCACAATTCGAGCATGAGCGTCTCAGCCGCGCTCTGCAGCGCGAAGCTCCGAGACGGCAGCCCCTGCCGCTCGGTCGCGACCGACGGCAAGTTCTGCGCGTACCACGCA